>NZ_JBVAXU010000002.1:0-1176411 GCF_055419505.1 Mycobacterium sp. IDUB_9
CATGTCGCTCCCAAAGTCGGTTAGTGCGCGGCCTGCTCGTAAACGCCGCGCTGATCGACGCAGTAGTAATTGATGGCGGTGCCGGTGAACTGCCAGGCCTGGGCGTCGGTGCTGTCCTTGGCCAGTTGCTTCTTCACGAAACCGACCGAGTCCTGGGCGGTGTGATCGACCCCGTTGTGCAACCGCTTGCACATGATCTTGGCGATCCAGGCGTTGTAGTCACGCTGCCCGTAGATACCGAATGTGTGCAGCTCATTGGCGAAATCGGTGTCCGGGTCGGCATAGGCCGGCGCTGAGACGGCCAGACCGGTTGCGGCGCAGATCGACAGGGCAATGATGAGGCGTTTCATCAGGCCAGGGCCTCCTCTGGATCTCGTTGAACGGGCTTCGGCCACGGTTGCGGCAACGGACGTTGACGGACCCGCTGGGGCCACCAGAACCAGCGCCCGAGCAGCGTGGCGATGGACGGCGTCATCAACGACCGAACCACAAGGGTGTCGAACAGCAAGCCTAGGCCGATTGTCGTTCCGACCTGACCGATAACGATCAAACTGCTGACCGCCATCGAGGCCATGGTGAAGGCGAAGACCAAGCCGGCGGAGGTGACCACGGCACCGGTGCCGACCATGGCCCGGATGATTCCGGTCTTCAGCCCGGCGTGGATCTCCTCCTTTATTCGTGAGACGAGCAGCAGGTTGTAGTCCGCGCCCACGGCCAGCAGGACGATCACCGACATCGGCATCACCATCCAGTGCAGTGGGATTCCCACGATGTGTTGCCACAGCAGTACCGACAGCCCGAAGGCCGAGGCGAGACTCAGCACCACCGTGCCGACGATCACCGCAGAGGCCACCACGGCCCGGGTGAGCACCAACATGATGATGAAGATCAGGATCAGTGCCGCCGCGGCGACGATGATCAGGTCGTAGTCGGCGCCTTGCTGCATGTCGGCGAATGTCGCCGAGCTGCCGCCGAGGTAGATCTTGGATCCCTCGAGCGGTGTCCCCTTGATCGCGTCGGCTGCTGCGACCTTGAGCGGTGCGATGCGTGCGGTGCCTTCCGGGGTCAGTGGATCACCCTGGTGAATGATGGTGAACCGCACTGCATGTCCGTCGGGCGACATGAACAGCTTGAGGCCGCGCTGGAAGTCCTCGGTCCCGAAGGCTTCCGGTGGCAGGTAGAACGAGTCGTCGTTCTTGGCCGTATCGAACGCTTCGCTCATGGCGGTGGCGGTGTTCTGCATCGCCATCGTCTGGTCCTGTTGGGCCTTCTGCACCTGGTACTGGTTCAGCAGGATCTGCTTCTGGTTCTTCATGGTCTGGATCTGCGCCGGCAACACGGCCACCATCCGCGGCATCAGGTCGGCCATGCGCTGCATCTCCGGAACCAGTTCCTGGAAGTCGTCGGACATCGTGTTGATGCCGTCCAGGCTTTCGAAGATCGACCGCATGGACCAGCAGACCGGGATGTCGAAGCAGTGCGGTTCCCAGTAGAAGTAGTTGCGGATCGGCCGGAAGAAGTCGTCGAAATCCGCCAGGTGGTCCCGTACTTCGGACATGTCGCCGGACGTCTTCTTCATCTTGTCGGCCATGCTTTGCGACACCGCGGCCAGTTCGGTCTGGATGCTCATCATCTCGGTCATCGAGTCGATGCTGGTCTGCAGATCGTTGGCCTGTTTGAGGATGTTGTCCAGATTGCTCTGCAGGTAGTCGTTGTTCATCAGCTGGGTCGTGCCGCTCTGGCCCAGCGTGTACGGGATCGTGGAGTGCTTGATCGGCTCGCCGTCGGGGCGGGTGATGGTCTGCACCTGGGCGATACCGTGCACCCCCTTGAGCGCTTTGGCGATCTTGTCGATCACCAGGAAATCGGCCGGGTTCCGCAGATCTCGGTCGGACTCGATCATCATCAGGTCCGGGTTCATCTTGGCCTGCGAGAAGTGCCGGAACGCGGCGTCGTAGCCGATGTTCGTACCGACGTCCTTGGGCAGGAAGATGCGGTCGTTGTAAGTGGTGTGATAGCCAGGCAGGGCGAGCAGGCCCACCAACGCTGCCACGATGGCGCACACGAGGATTGCGCCCGGCCAGCGGACGGTGGCGGTGCCGACCCGATGCCATCCGCGCGACTTCGAATGCCGCTTGGGCTCGAGGATCTTGCCGAATCGGCTGAACACCGAGATGACGGCCGGCCCCAGGGTCAGTGCCATGGCGACCACGACGGTCATTCCGATCGCCAGTGGGATACCCATGGTCTGGAAGTACGGCAGGCGGGTGAAGTGCAGGCAGAACGTCGCGCCGGCGATGGTCAGACCCGACGCGAGCACGACATGGGCCGTGCCGTGGAACATGTCGTAGTAGGCGGCTTCCTTGTCATCGCCGTTGCGTCTGGCTTCCTGATATCGGCCTATCAGGAAGATCGCGTAGTCGGTGGCCGCGGCGATGGCCAAGGTCACCAGCATGTTGGTCGCGAACGTCGTGAGACCGAAGAAGTTGTGGTATCCGAGGAGCGCGATCATTCCTCGGGCGCCGGACAGTTCGAGTACGACCATTGCCAGCACGATCAGTGTGGTGATGATCGACCGGTAGACGCCGAGCAACATCACCGCGATGACGCCGAAGGTGACGAGCTCGATCAGCTCCATGCTCTCGTCGCCGACGATGTTCTGGTCGGTGCTCGACGCCGCGGATCCCGTTACATACGCCTTGACGCCGTCGGGTGCGGGCGTTTCGGTGGCGATGCGGCGTACGGCCTCGACGGAATCGTTGGCGAGCGTCTCGCCCTGGTCGCCGGCGATGTAGACCTGCACGTAGGCGGCCTTACCGTCGCGGCTCTGCGCGCCCTTGGCGGTCAGGGTGTCGCCCCAGAAGTCCTGCACATGCTGCACGTGGGTGGTGTCGTCGCGCAGTTCACGCACCATCTGGTCATAGAAGATGTGCGCCTCGAGGCCCAGCGGCTTGTCGCCTTCGAGTACCACCATCACCGAGCTGCTGGTGTCGTACTCCTGGAACTTCTTGCCGACCTCTTTGATCGCGATCATCGACGGGGCGTCGTTGGGACTCATCGACACCGCGCGCATCTTTCCGACGACCTCGAGTTGCGGGACGACGGTGTTGAGCAGTGCGACGATCACGATCCACGCCAGGATGATCGGCAGGGCGAGCGTCCGGATCAGTCGCGGGATCGGTGGACGGGGAGGTGCCGCGTGGCGCCCCGTGGCGATGGCGTCGGTCGGGGTGTCGTCGGTCTGGGTCTCTTCCTTCGGGCTGCTCATGCTGCCTTCACAAAGCAGAAAGTTTGCGCGTTCAATCCAGTAGCCGTTCTCTCTTCTTTGACCTTGTCATCGACGGTGACTCGGCAACTGATGCTGTTCCCGTCGCCTTGCGCCAGGATGTTGGGCTGTACCGACGGCAACGTGGTCTGCAGTGTCAAAGTCCATGGCAGCGGCACCTCTCCGGTGCGCTGGGGCTTGCCTTCGAGGTCCATGTAGTTGATGACGGCAGTGCTGCCCGTGCCGTAGATCTCGTACTTCACGAACTTGGGGTTGAAGTCCTCGGCGTTGTCCGAGGTGGTGTCGGTGATGATGACCGGATGTGCGCCGAAGACCTTGCGGACGTTCATCACGATCAGCACGCCTGCCCCCATGGCGATGACGATCAGTACGGGTAGCCATATTCGGCTGATGGCCTTCAGCATTGCGGCTGTCCCGAGGGGAGGCCCGCGGCGGGCATGTCGATGACAGCTGTCATTGGTAGGGCCTCCCGACGTTTCGATGCGTTCGCGACGACCTTGCTTTCAGGCGGCCTACGCACTTCGAAGGGTAAAGTTATCGGAATAAGTGGATAGGATCAATCCACTTATGACGCCGCTCACTTGAACTGAGAGATATGACCGAGGAAACACGCCCCGCCCTGCGCAAGGATGCAGAGCGCAACCGACAGCGAGTGCTCGACGCTGCGCGGGAGCTGTTTGCCGAGAAAGGTCTCGAAGCGACGCTCAACGACGTGGCGCGCTACGCCAATGTCGGGGTGGGCACGGTGTACCGGCGGTTCGCCACGAAGGAGGAGCTGATCGGGGCGATCTTCGTGGACGGTATGGAGCAGCTCACCGCGCTGGCTGAATCCGCGCTGCGACAAGAAGATTCATGGCAGGGGTTCGCGTGGTACGTCGAGAAGATGTGTGAGGTCACGGCGACTGACCGTGGACTGCGGGAAATCGCGTTCAGCAAGGCCTATGGGTGCGAGCGGGTCAAGGCCTGCCAGGAACAACTCGTCCCGGCGCTGACCAAACTGGTCGAGCGGGCCCAGGGAGACGGGTACCTCCGCCCGGAGCTGTCGTCCACGGACATGCCGATCTTCGGGCTTCTGGCCGGCACGGTCAGCGAATTCGCCGGCAATGTCGACGCCGAACTGTGGCGTCGCTACGTGGCCATCCTGCTGGATGGCATGCGCTACCACGCCGGTCAATCGCCCATTCCGGTGAAGGCGCTCGATGCCGATGAGCTCGACACCGCGATGCAGTCGTGGGAGCCGGCCGGGCCGCCGCGCTGACCGACACGATGGCGGGGCGTTTCGGAAATGCCTGTGCGGGCACAATATCGACGTGACTATTTACGGTGACCCGGATGCGGGCTCGGATCAGTTGTTCTGCGGTATCGATCTGGCCCGACGTATCGAGAAGGCCGAGGCCGACCTGATCACCGCGGCGACGCACGCTGCCGGGCACCGCGGCGGCGACGGGCTGGTCCTACCCGTCACCGGTGGATTCGCCTGCTTCGCCGAAGCCGAGTCGCCGATGAACAAGGTGGTCGGCCTCGGCTTCGACGGTGTGCCCGACGAGGCCGTGCTGGGGGAGATCGAACGGGCCTTCGCGGCCAGGGGCGGCTCGACCCGGGTGGAGCTGTCCAATCTGGCCGATCCCGAGATCGCCGCGCTGTTGTCCGGCCGAGGCTATCGGCTGGTCGAGTTCGAAAACGTGCTCGGCAGGCCGATCGGCATCGAGGAGGCGCCGGCGACCGACATACAGGTGCGCCGGGCCGACGATCTCGACGTGTGGGTGAAAGTGGTGGTCGAAGGCTTTGCGCATCCCGACGGCGAGGGGCTCGTCAGCCACGAGCAGTTCCCCGCCGACATCATCGAGCGAGCCGAGCGCGACATCGAAAAAGCCGGGGCGACACCGTATATCGCGTTCTGTGACGGAGTGGTGGCCGGCGGCGGGATGATGCGGCTGGCCGGTGGGATCGCTCAGCTGGCCGGTGCGGCCACAGCGCCGGCCTACCGTCGCCGTGGCGTGCAGGCCGCGCTGTTGGGGGCGCGGCTGGCCGAGGCCGCCGCCGCCGGATGCGAGATCGCCGTGGTGACGACAGCGCCCGGCTCGAAGTCCCAACACAACGTGCAGCGCTGGGGCTTCCAGTTGCTCTACACGCGGGCGATTTTGGTGAAACCTGTTGAGGACGTTCAGTAGAGGATCTTGCGCAGGTTGTCCTCGCGGTAATACGCGTCGAGTTCCTCCTGGCTCTGGTCGGGTTTGAAGGCCTTTGCCATCTGCGCCACCGAGGGCACCGCCGTCGGATTCCAGGTCTCGGGCTTCCAGGTGTCAGAGCGCAGGAATGCCTTGGGGCAGTGGAAGAACACCTCTTCGATGGCGATCTCCAGTGCCAGGATCGGTCGCTTACCGCCCACTGCCATGGCATCGAAATAATCTGCGTCCGAAAGGATCCGGCCTGTCCCGTTGATCCGCAGGGTGTCGCCGCGGCCGGGGATGACGAAGACCGTGCCGACATGCGGGCGCTGCAGCAAGTTGAGGAAACCGTCGACCCGCCGGTTGCCGGGCCGCTCGGGAACCGCGATCGTGGTGTCATCGATGATCTGGACGAAGCCGGGAGGATCTCCTTTGGGAGAGACGTCGACGCGGCCGTGCGCATCGGTGGTCGCCACGAAGCCCAGCGGCGACTGTTTGAGCCAGCCCTGTTGTGCTTCTGACAGTCGGGCAGTCACCTTCTTGGCGACGGCGGCGGTGGGTTGCCCGACGATGGCACGCAGCTCATCCGCGGAGGTCACTTCTCGGCGCATGCCTCCATCATGCCTGTGATGGCCAATGGTTTATGAGGCACCGAATCGCGCCATGAGCGCCCGGCGATCCACCTTGCCGATGCCGTGGCGGGGCAAGGCGTCGACGATGTGCAGCTCACGTGGTGCGGCCGTGGCATCGAGGGTCTGTGCCACCTGGGTCCGCAGTTCGGCCACACCGGGGGCCACCGCACCCGGGGTCAGCACCAGTGCAGCCACCACTCGCTGGCCCAGCCGCTCGTCGGGGACGCCGAACACCGCGCACTCGGCGATCGCCGGATGGCCGGCCAGAGCCGATTCGACCAGTTGCGGCAGCACGGTCAGACCGCCGGTGCTCACCGCGTCGTCTACCCGGCCCAGAACTCGCAATGTGCCCGAATCATCCACAGTTCCAAGGTCGTCGGTGCGGAACCAGCCGGGCTCGGCGAACGGGTCAGGGGTGATCGGGTTGCGATACCCCTTGGCCACGGTCGGGCCACCCAGCACGATGCGGGCATTGTCGATACGCACCGTCACCCCATCCAGCGCCACGCCGTCGTACACGCATCCGCCCGCCGTCTCGCTCATCCCGTAGGTCCGCACCACGTTCACCCCTGCCGCCTCCGCACGTTCGGCCACCCCGGCTGGCATCGGCCCGCCGCCGATCAGCACGGCATCGAGGTCGGCGAGTGCTTCCGCGGCGGCCGGGTCACGCAGGGACTTGTCCAGCTGCACCGCCACCAGTGAGGCGTAGCGCCGCCCACTGCCCAAAGCGGCCACCGCAGAGGGCAACTCGCTCGGGTCGAACGAAGGCGGGACGGCGACGGGCGTGGTGCCCGCCAGCGTGCTGCGCACCAGGACCTGCAGTCCTGCAATGTGATAGGCGGGCAGGGCGAGCAGCCACCGCCCGTCGCCACCCAATCGGGCGTGGGTGGACTCGGCACTGGATCGCAACGCCGCCGCGGTCAGCAATGCACCTTTGGGTTTGCCGGTGGTACCCGAGGTCGAGATCACCAGGGCAACATCGTCGTCGATTTCCTCGCCGGCGCGCAAAGTGGTTGTCAGCAGGGAGCGTGCCCGTTCGTCGTCGGCGGGGACCGGCAGGATGGCCGTCCCGCGTCCGGTCAGGACGTCATCGAGGACCCTCAGCAACGCGTCCGTCGCGGATCCGACGGTGACGGGGCGCAGAACGGCTATGCCGGGCCCCCAGGCTCTTTCGGATCGCCACCGCCACTGCCACCACCGTCATTGCCGGTGTCGTTGACGTCCTCGCCGTCGCGCGGATCGTCCAACGGCCACCCTTTGGCCGCGAGTCGTTGCCGCACCCGCTCGACGTCCTCGGCGCGGGGCAGCTCGTCGGTGATCTGGGTGATCACCACGCCGATGTCGATGTGATCGAAATCACCGCGATCGATGAGATCCCGTGCGACGGCTTTGACTTCGTCGTTGGTCAGCCGCCGGGTCAGCAGCGCCAACAACGGCACCCGGTCTGGTCCGGGCACCCCCTCGGGGTACCCGGCGTTCAGCCAGGCCGCGATCTTCGCGAGAAAAGCGTTCACTGTGCCTACTCCTGATGCACCCGAGCGAGGTTCCTCCGGCCGTTCGAGTTTGAGCCGGAAGACCGCATTGATGGTAGTTGTGCCAGCCGACTCTGGCTCGCAGTGAACGTATCGGCCGCTCGGGAATCGGCAAAGCGCCCCGGCGAACAATCCGGGGTGGGCAGATGAACACTCGGTGAACTCATTCGCAGGCTAACCGAATTCCCAGCTCAGCGAGGTGTTTCCGGCTGGTCAAAAGCGCCTGCGGTCCTACAGAATTACGGCCATGAGCGCTGAGCTGATCGTCCTGGTGCTGTTGATAGCAACGGCACTGGCTTTTGACTTCACCAACGGCTTTCACGACACCGGCAATGCCATGGCCACCTCGATCGCCACCCGCGCTCTCAAGCCCAAGACGGCGGTGTTGCTGGCCGGGGTGCTGAACCTGGTGGGTGCGTTCCTGTCGGTCGAGGTCGCGATCACCGTCACCAGCTCGGTGCTGAAGATCCAGGACTCCAAGACCGGTGCGCTGATCCCCTCGATCGACGCCTCGACGGGCCTGACGATCATCTTCGCGGGTTTGATCGGCGGCATTCTTTGGAACTTGCTCACTTGGCTGTTCGGCATCCCGTCGAGTTCCTCGCACGCACTTTTCGGCGGTCTGATCGGTGCCGGCCTGGCCGCGATCGGCCTGTCCGGGGTGAACTGGGCCGGCGTCAGCCAGAAGGTACTCATCCCGGCGGTGGCCGCCCCGGTGATCGCCTGCCTGGTGGCCGGCTGCGGAACCTGGCTCGTCTACCGCATCACCCGCAACGTCGCGCAGAAGCGGCGTGAGACGGGCTTCCGCTGGGGACAGATCGCCACCGCTTCGCTGGTCGCGTTGTCGCACGGAACCAACGATGCGCAGAAGACCATGGGCGTCATCGCGCTGGCCCTCATCACCACGGGCCACCTCGGCGGCGACGTGAAGAACGACGGCCTGCCGTTCTGGATCATCGCCTCCTGCGCGCTGGCCATCGGCCTGGGCACCTACATCGGCGGCTGGCGGGTCATCCGCACCCTGGGCAAGGGCCTGGTCGAGATCGAGTCCCCGCAAGGCCTGGCCGCCGAGGCATCGTCGGCCGCGATCATCCTGAGCTCCAGCGCGGCCGGCATGGCCCTGTCGACCACCCACGTGGCGACCGGTTCGATCCTGGGCAGCGGCGTCGGCAAGCCCGGCGCCGAGGTGCGCTGGGCGGTGGCCGGCCGCATGGCAGTTGCCTGGCTGGTGACGCTGCCCGCCGCGGGCCTCGTGGGCGCGCTCGCGTACTGGCTGTCCCACGGTGTCGAGGCGCTGACCTCCTCGGCGCTCGCGGGTGACGGGCTGATCTTCCTGGTTCTGGTCGCCTTGTCGGGATACATGTGGTGGCGCGCCCAGCAGCAGAAGGTTGACCACAGCAACGTCAACGCCGATTGGGACCACTCCACCAACTCCGTGGTGCCCGCCGATGTGCGTGAGGCCACCGACCCCGGCACGCCGAGTGCCGAGAAGAACCCCGGCGCCGACAAAGCCAGCGTCTGATCGTCCCGCGCACAAGCGAACACAAGGAATCGCAATGACTTATCTCGAATCCATCTTCAAAGTGCTCGTGGTCGGCCTCATCCTGGGTGCCGGTCTGCCGGCGGTCTTCGCCGCGGGACTGGTGGCCTACTCCAACGGGGCCGGCGGCACAACCGCCGACGGCGCCACCCACGCTCCAAACCCGGTGCTGAAGTTCGTCGGGCTGGCGCTGTTCGCCCTTGTCAGTTTGGTGATCCTGGTGGCCATCGCGTGGATCACCCGGACCACGATGATCCACCACACCGGCATCGACCTGTTCCCGTTCCTGCCCAAGAAGTGAGCTGAGTATCCATGGGTGAGTCGACAAGCGTCTTGGACAATGTGTTGGGCTGGTTGCGTGCGGGCTACCCCGAAGGGGTTCCGCCCAAGGATCAGTTCGCTCTGCTGGCGTTGCTGACGCGGACACTGACCGAGGATGAGGTGGTCGAAGCCGCTCACAACATCCTGCGGTCCAGCGACGGCGACAGCCCGGTGACGGATGACGCCATCCGCGTAGCGGTGCGCAGCGTCATCGAGAAGGACCCCACTCCAGAAGAGATCAACCAGGTCGCCTCGCGGCTGGCGTCGGTGGGTTGGCCGCTGGCGGCGCCGACGCGCTGACGCGCATCGTGATGCCATCGCATCCCGTCGCGTCGCCGATTTCTACCTCCGGGCTGCTGTCAGTGCCGATCAACGACCCGGGTGTGGAAAACGACGCCCGAAACTAGTCGCGGGTGTCCCGGCGCAGCGGATGAGTTTCGGGAACCTGCACGAAAATCAGGGTGATGCCGTCGGGGTCGGTCACATGCAGCTCGTGCAGACCCCACGGCTCCTGTGTCGCGGCCCGGGCGATGGCCACACCGCGGCCTTCCAGTTCGGTCTGGGTGGCATACACGTCGCGCACCTGCAGCCACAGCGCTCCGGGGAAGTTCCCGGATTCGGTCGGGCTGTGATGGCCGGCCAACTCGATCAGTGACTGCCCCGCGTAAAAGACTGTGCCTGCACCGTATTCACGCGCGATGGCCAAACCGATCCCGTCACGGTAGAACGCCACCGACTTCGGGTAGTCGACCGGCCGGATCAACATCCGGCTGGCCAGGATCTCCATAGCCCTTGTCTACCACCGCACCCGGGTTCGGGGCGATGCGACACGTCAGACCGGCTGGACCCGTTGCCGTTTCATCACGGCGTCGACAAGTCCGGGCGCCACGGTGTTGATGGCCTTGGCGGTCACCGCCATCCGCGGTGCGATCTGCACCGGCCGGGTGCGCGCCGCGGTCAGCATCCACTCGGCGGCTTCGGCGGCCGATAACCCGGGCAGCCCGTCGTAGGCGCGGGTCGGGGCGATCATCGGGGTCTTCACCAACGGGTAGTACAGCGTCGTGGAATGCACGCCGACAGAGGCCCATTCCGTCTCGATGACGCGGCTGACCGCGGCGAGCGCGGCCTTGGAGGCGTTGTACACCGCGAACAGCGGTGAGGATTCATTCATCACGCCCCAGGTGGCGACGTTGATGATGTGCCCGTCGCCCCGTTCGCGCATGCCCGGGGCCAGGCCGCGGATGAGCCGCAGCGGCGAGTAGTAGTTGAGCGTCATGGTGCGCTCGACGTCGTGCCAGCGATCCAGCGATTCGGCCAGTGGGCGCCGGATCGATCGGCCGGCGTTGTTGATCAGGATGTCGACACCGCCCAGGTCGCGTTCGATGGTGGCGACAAGCTTGTCGATGGCGTCGAGGTCGGACAGGTCCACGGCGTGAGCTTGGGCGTCGCCGCCCTTGGCGGAGATCCGCCCGACGAGGTCGTCGAGAAGTTCCTGACGGCGGGCCACCGCGATGACGGTGGCCCCCTTCGCGGCGAACTTCTCGGCAGCGGCCTCACCGATCCCTGAGGAGGCGCCGGTCAGCAGGATCCGCTTGCCGGCGACGTCGATGTCGTCACGCGCCTGCAGTCGTTCGGTCAGCGGCGGGCGCATGCTGGTCAGCAGCAACTGTTCAGACAGCCGACGCAGCGGGTTCTTACTCATGCGCTGAGTTTAGGTGGCCTACGTTTCTGCTCGATATCCCGCATGCCTCGCTGCCGCGATGACTTGTCGGCTCCCGCGGAGTCGGTACCGCTATGACCATCACCGGCAAGCTCGACCAGCGATTCAGCGAAGCGACCGAAGCGACGAGTTGGCCGGCCACGACGGCCGCGCTCGAAAGTGCCGGGCTGTACTGGCTCACGACCGTGCGCGGCGACGGGCGCCCGCATGTCACCCCGTTGGTGGGGGTGTGGGTCGACGATGGGTTCGTGTTCTGCACCGGGTCCACCGAACAGAAGGCTCGCAACCTGCAGGCCGGGGCAGCCGTCGCGGTCACGACCGGATCCAATACGTGGAACGCCGGCCTCGACGTCGTCGTCGAGGGCACCGCGGCGCGGGTCACCGGCCTGCAGCGGTTGACCGCCCTGGCCGACGCCTACCGGAGCAAGTACGGCGACGACTGGGATTTCGCCTGCGACGACGAGGTTTTCGATCCGCAGGGCGAGGCGGCGATCGTCTACGAAGTCACTCCGGCCAAAGTGCTCGCATTCGCGAAGTCGCCCCACGGGCAGACGGTTTTTCGTATCTGAGCCAGTGATTTGTGTGCGTTTACCGGCGCTGACCGCCGGTAAACGCACACAAATCACTCAGAAGTAGCGTGGGAAACCGCTCCAGTCCGGATCGCGCTTCTCCAGGAAGGCGTCCCGGCCTTCGACAGCTTCGTCGGTCATGTAGGCCAAGCGGGTGGCTTCCCCGGCGAACACCTGCTGGCCCACCAGTCCGTCGTCGATCAGGTTGAACGAGAACTTCAGCATCCGGATCGCCTGGGGCGACTTGCCGTTGATCTCGGCCGCCCACTGCAAGCCGACGGATTCGAGGTCGGCGTGGTCGACGACATCGTTCACCGCGCCCATCTGATACATGGTCTCGGCGTCGTAGGAGCGGCCCAGGAAAAAGATCTCGCGGGCGAACTTCTGTCCGGTCTGGCGGGCCAGATACGCGCTGCCGAACCCGCCGTCGAAGCTGCCGACGTCGGCATCGGTCTGCTTGAACCGGGCGTGCTGACGGCTGGCCAGGGTCAGGTCGCAGGTGACGTGCAGGCTGTGCCCGCCGCCGGCTGCCCAACCGTTGACGAGGCAGATCACCACCTTCGGCATGAACCGGATGAGCCGCTGCACCTCGAGGATGTGCAGCCGCCCGGCCCGCGCCGGGTCGACGGTCTCGGCCGTTTCGCCGTCGGCGTACTGGTAGCCGGACCGCCCGCGGATGCGCTGGTCGCCGCCGGAGCAGAAGGCCCAGCCGCCGTCTTTTTGCGACGGGCCGTTGCCGGTCAGCAACACCACGCCGACATCGGGTGACATCCGGGCGTGGTCGAGGACGCGGTACAGCTCGTCGACGGTGTGCGGCCGGAAGGCGTTGCGCACCTCGGGCCGGTCGAACGCGACCCGCACCGTGGGCTGCCGGCTGCCGTCGGCGACGTGGCGGTGGTAGGTGATGTCGGTCAAATCGTCGAAACCGGGCACCGGCTCCCAGGCTGTCGGGTCGAACGGGTTGTCTGCACTCACGTGCTCGACTGTAGAGCGAGAGCGACGCGACGTTTCACAGGTACCGTCGCGGGGTACCAAACCTGGCGCGATGATGCGTACGGCGCATCTCCAGATCAGAAAGAGGCCACGTTGACCACAATGAAGAAGTCGGCAGGTGTGTTGTTCTCGGGGTTGGTTGTCGGGCTTGCGCTCGTCGGATGTTCACCCGCAGTCACCGGCGGTGACACCAAGTGCAAGGACTTCATCGGGCAGGACGAGAAGACGCAGAACGAAGCGGTGGCCAAGATGCTCAAGGATGAGAAGGGCGCTGATGCGGCCCAGCTGGAGATCACCGGAACCCGGCTGTCGGTGCAGGCCTTCTGCCAGACGGTGGGCAAGCAGGACTCCAAGATCAAGGAATCCCCGCACCTCTGAGCTGACGGGCAGGCTTAGATCGGGTCCAGCCGGAACACCGGGCAGCGCTCGGCCAGGGCCTCGAACTCGTCGGGGTTGGGCCCGGTCACCAGGCCGGCGTTGCGCATGAAGCCGACGCCGGTCGGAACCAGGACCGGGAACTGACGCAACAACGGCCGGGCCTGCTCGGGCGGGATCTCCACGACGCGTACCCGCTGCTCTTTGCGGCCCTGGTGCACGGTGGCCTCGCCTGCAGCCCGGGCGTTGGCCGCCCAATCACCCTTCGGCAGGCCACCCACGATGTAGCGGTGGCCGTCGACGGTCATGGGGGTGACCGGCGTCGTCCGCGGTTTCCCGGTCTTGCGGCCCCGTACGGTGAGCACCACCGGCCCCTTGTCACCGCCGACACCGAGCTTGTTCAGCCCGATCATCACCTTGTTGACGTACTTGAGCCACCACGGCGGCCGGATGCGGTCGTCAGCCATGACTTTCACATTAGGCGCGAATACCGACATCCCGCAGGGCCGTGATCAGCCCGTCGGGCCGCTCGGCGGTCGGCAGCGGATCGACCAGCGCGAACCGGCAGCCCACCGCACGGGCGCCGCCGTCGGCCTCCTCGCTGTCGCCGACCATCAGCGCATCCCGAGCGGCCACGCCGAGGCGCTGCAGCGCAGTGGTGAAAATCGCAGGGTCGGGTTTGACCGCGCCCACTTCGAAGGACAGCACGAACTCGTCGACGTACTCGGCCGCACCGATCGCGGTGAAGGCCGGCCGTACGTCGAAGGCGATATTGGACACAATGGCGGTCCGAATTCCTTGTCCCTTCAGGTTTTTCAACACCGAGGCAGTGTCCGGGTAGGCCGTCCAACTGGCCGGATCGATCACCCGGTTGTACAGCGATTCGGCGTGGTGGTCGGCCAAACCGGATTCCCGCAGCACGTGCAGATACGCCTCACGGTGCAGGTGCGGTGCCAGGTCACGGTTGGCCCAGGCCCGGTACTGCTCGTCGGTCATCGTCACGGAGCGCCCGGTCGGGGCGGTGAGCCGGCGCATCAGTTCGGCCTGCACGTGCCCGTCGACCTCGCGTTCGTCGACGGCCATCCCGGCGAACCAGCTGTCCTGTTCCTCGAGGCGGAACAGCGTCCCGGAGAAGTCGAACAACACGGCCGACACCATGCCCGCCATCGTGCCACGACGGTGGCGGATATCAGCCGCGTTCGCGGGTTGCCTTGTCTGTCAAGACCTCACGTTCCCGCTCGTTGTCGGCCAGTGCGGCGGCCGCCTCGAATTCTTTGGCCGCCTCAACGCGTCGGTCCAGTCGGGACAGGAGCTCGCCGCGCACACTGGGCAGTAGGTAGGAGCCGTCCAGGCCCTCGATACCGTCGACGATTGCCAGTGCCTCCTGTGGGCCGGAGAGCATGGCGATGGCGACAGCGCGGTTGAGCTGCACCACGGGGGAGGGCGCGATCTGCAGCAGAGCGTCATAGAGGGCGACGATGCGAGCCCAGTCCGTATCGGCGGCCCTCGGAGCAACGGCGTGGCATTCGGCGAGCGCGGCCTGTAGCGCATATGGGCCCCAACCCCGTTGCTGCCGTGCGGCACTGGCGCGCTCAAGAGCGGCGACACCGCGTTGGATCTGCGCACGGTCCCAGCGGGCCCGGTTCTGGTCTTCCAACAGGATGGGCCGGCCCGCGGCGTCGGTGCGGGCCGCAAAGCGCGAGGACTGGAATTCCATGAGCGCCACCAGACCGTGGACCTCTGGTTCCTCGGGTACCAACGCGGCCAGTACCCGCCCCAAACGCAAGGCCTCGGTGCATAGCTCGTCGCGGATCCAGCGTTGCCCGACGGAGGCTGAGTAACCCTCGTTGTAGATCAGATAGATGACCGACAACACCGCCGACAGCCGCTTCGGGTACTCGTCGCGGGGCGGCATCTCGAACGGCGGATTGGCCTGAGCCAGCGTCTTTTTGGCGCGGGTGATGCGGGCCGCCGCGGTGGCGGTCGAGATCAGGAAGGCCCGGGCGATCTCGTCGGTGTTCAATCCGCCGACCATGCGCAGCGTCAGCGCGATCTGGGCCTCACGAGACAGGACCGGGTGGGCGGCGATGAAGATCAGCCGCAGGACGTCGTCGTCGATGCGGTCGGGATCCCAGGTGTCCTCGGAGTGTTCGGACAGATCGCGGGCCAGCACGGCGTACTTGGCGTCGAGGTTCTCCGCGCGCCGCCAGTGATCGATGGCTTTGCGTTTGGCCACTGTGGTCAGCCAGGCGCCGGGATTGCGCGGTACGCCGGTCTGCGGCCATCGCGTGAGCGCGTCGAGCAGGGCTTCGGAGGCCAGGTCCTCTGCCAGAGCGACGTCGCCGACCGTGCGCGTCAGCGTGGCCAGGATCTTGGCGGCCTCCATCCGCCACACCGCGTCGAGCGTCTTCTGCATGTCGGCAGAGGTGGTGGGCACCCCACCCATTCTGCCGAGCAGACGCAAACCTGCCCTGAATCCGTGAATTCAGGGCAGGTTTACGTCTGCTCGCGCAGGAAACTGGCGCAGGAAACGTCAGCCGATCGAGCGGGCAGCGCCCTCCCAGAACTGGGCCCGCACGGCCTTCTTGTCGGGCTTGCCCAGTGCGGTCACCGGAACCGAATCCACCACGATCACCTGCTTGGGCGATTGCACCGAGCCCTTGCGGTCCTTGACCGCGGCCTGGATCTCGGCGGTCACCTTGGCGACTGCCTCGTCGTCGGTCGCGGCGTCGGGCCGCAGCACGATCACCGCGGTCACCGCTTCGCCCCACTTCTCGTCGGGGGTGCCGATCACGCATACCTGGGCCACCGAAGGATGTTCGGCCACAACGTCTTCCACCTCGCGGGGGAACACGTTGAACCCGCCGGTGACGATCATGTCCTTGACCCGGTCGACGATGAACCAGTAGCCGTCCTCGTCCTCGCGGGCCATGTCGCCGGTGTGCAACCAGCCGTCCTTGAAGGTCTCCGACGTGGCGTCGGGCAGCTTCCAGTAACCGCCGGCCAGCAACGGCCCGGACACGCAGATCTCACCGACCTCGCCCTGCGCAACAGGCTTGCCGTCGGCATCCAACAGCGCCGTCCGCGCGAACAGGGTGGGCCGGCCGCAGGAGGTCAGTCGCTTCTCGTCGTGGTCCTTCTTGCCCAGGTACGAGATCACCATCGGTGCCTCGGACTGGCCGTAGTACTGCGCGAAGATCGGGCCGAAGCGCTTGAGTGCCTCGGCCAGCCGCACCGGATTCATCGCCGAGGCGCCGTAGTACACGGTCTCCAGCGACGACAGGTCGCGGGTGTGGGAATCCGGGTGGTCCATCAGCGCGTAGATCATCGACGGCACCAGCATGGTCGCGGTGATGCGACGCTCCTCGATGACCCGCAGCACCTCGGCCGGGTCGAACTTGGGCAGCACGATCATCTCGCCACCCTTGACGATCGTCGGCACGAAGAATGCCGCACCGGCGTGCGAGAGCGGGGTGCACATCAGGAAGCGCGGGTTCTCCGGCCACTCCCACTCGGCGAGCTGGATGGTGGTCATGGTGTTGATCGAGCGCACCGTGCCCATCACGCCCTTGGGCTTGCCGGTGGTGCCGCCGGTGTAGGTGAGCCCGCCGATGTGGTCGGGATCGAGTTCGGCGGCGACGAGCGGCACGGGGGAGTACTTGGCGGCCTCGGCGATCAGATCGGTCGCCACGCCCTCCAGGGCGGGCGGCACCGGGCCGATGGTCAGCACCTGGCGGAGCGACGGCACCTTCTCCAGCAATCCGACGGCCCGCTCCACGAACGCGGGTGTCGGATCGATGATGAGGGTCGTCACCTCGGCGTCGGCCAGCACGTAGGCGTGGTCGTCCAGCGAACCGAGAGGGTGTAGTGCGGTGCGGCGGTAGCCCTGGGTCTGACCCGCGCCGATGATCATCAGCACTTCGGGCCGGTTCAGCGAGAGCAGGCCGACGCCTTCGCCTGCGCCCGCGCCGAGCGCTTCGAAGGCCTGTATGTACTGGCTGATGCGTTCCGCGAGCTCGCCACCGGTCAGTGTGGTGTCGCCGAGGAACAGCACGGGCTTGTCTTTGTTGCGTTTGAGCGCACCGACCGTGAGATGGCCGGAATGGATGGGATGGTGCAGCAGCGCATCACTCATGGGGTCCAGATTAGAACGTGTTCCAGAAAGTGTGGAGCCGATCCCCCGATGTGGGCGTAACACGAGGTCGTCGCGGACCGAAATACAGGTAGTGCGGTACTCGCGTCCACGCAGTTCGCGCTGCTTAATGTTTCAGCTGTGGGGGGCGGAGCCAAGCCCCGGCGGGTTAGGGACCGCCGGGGCTTGTGCCCGGATCAGCGGTTGGCAGCGTCGCGGGCCTGTTGAGCCAGCTTCTCGGCCAGGTCGGCCTTCCACTGGATCTCTTTTTGAACCCACTCGTTGTCCTGCGGAAACTCGTCGGTTTCGCTGACGCGACGGACCTCCAGTTTCACCCCGCATCCCAGGGGGCATTTCCGTGCCCACTGCTTGGCCTCCTCCTTGGAGGACACATCGAGGATCCAGAACCCGTTGAACAGTTCTTTGGCCTCGGTGTACGGACCGTCGGTGACCACCGGGGGATCGGCGTTGAAATCGACGACGAAGCCTTCCTCGGGGTCGGTCAGACCCTCTCCGGCCAGCAGCACACCGGCCTTGATGAGCTCCTCGTTGTAGCGGCCCATCGACGCGATGATCTCGTCGAAGTCGATGTTCTGCTCGGCCATCGCGGTCTCGGCCTCGGGGGTGGACCGCATGATCAGCATGTAGCGCGACATTGTGTGTCTCCTTCTGACGTCGGGAAGGGGCTCGTCTATCGTGCCCTCGTTAGTACGTCGAACGGCACCCCCACGGAATCGACACGGCCCGAAAAACTTCTTGAAATGTTCTCCATCCGCGGTGTCACGGATTTCTGGGGACGTACCCGGGCAAACGTCACCACCCTCTAGCATCCGAGCATGACCAGCCCGACCGAGTCCGCGGATCTCGTTCTCTACGGCACCATCCTCACGGTCGACGACACGCAACCCACTGCCGAGGCGCTCGCAGTGTCCGGCGGGCGGATCGTCGCCGTCGGATCCCGGGCCGACGTGGCAGGCTGGGTGGGGGAGCACACCGACGTCCGCGAGGTCGACGGCTGTGTCATGCCGGGTTTCGTTGAGGCGCACGGTCATCCGTTGATGGAGGCGGTGGCGTTGTCCGGCCGCATCGTCGACATCCGCCCGGTGACCCTGCCGGATGCGGGCGCGGTGCTCGAGGCGATAGCTGCCGAGGTCGCCGAACGCGGGGCCGACGGTGCATTTCTGAACGGCTGGGATCCGTTGCTGCAGCGCGGTTTGCCCGATCCCACCCTGGCGTGGCTGGACGGCATCGCGTCCGAGACGCCGTTGGTGATCGTGCACAACTCAGGCCACAAAGCCTTCTTCAACAGCGCCGCGGCCCGCCGCGCGGGACTCACCAGAGACACCCCGGACCCCAAGGGGGCCAAGTACGGCCGCGATGCCGGAGGCAATCTCGACGGCACGGCCGAGGAGACCGGAGCGGTGTTCCCGCTGCTGGGCGATGCCATCTCGGTGAGCGACTATCCGGCCATGTTGGCCGCCGAATGCGCACGGCTGAACCGTGCCGGGCTCACCACGTGTTCGGAGATGGCGTTCGACCCGATGTTCCGGCCGTTGCTGGCGCAGTTGCACGATCAGTTGACGGTGCGGTTGCGCACGTACGAGATGTCCACGGCGGCGCTGCACACCGACGCCAGCCCATCCGAGGGTGACGACATCGTGCGCCAGGTCGGCATCAAGATCTGGGTCGACGGGTCCCCGTGGATCGGCAACATCGACCTGACATTCCCGTATCTGGATACCGACGCCACCCGGACCATCGGCGTGGTGCCCGGTTCCTGTGGGCACGCCAACTACACGAAAGAGCAGCTCGCCGAGATCGTCGGCACGTTCTTTCCGCAGGGCTGGCAGCTGGCCTGTCACGTGCACGGCGATGCCGGGGTGGACACCATCCTCGACGTCTACCAGGAGGCGCTGGAGCGCTGGCCACGAAAAGATCACCGGCTGCGTCTGGAACACGTCGGCGCCATCACGCCCGAGCAGTTGCAGCGTGCGCACGCGCTGGGGGTCACGTGCAGCCTGTTCGTCGACCACCTGCACTACTGGGGCGACATCCTCGTCGACGGGCTCTTCGGCCCCGAGCACGGCGGACGCTGGATGCCAGCCGGTTCGGCCGTCGCCACGGGCATGCGAATCTCGCTTCACAACGATCCGCCGGTCACTCCGGAGGAACCGCTGCGCAACATCAGCGTGGCCGTCACGCGGACCGCACCGAGCGGGCGCGTCCTGGCGCCCGAGGAGCGGCTCACCGTCGAGCAGGGGATCCGGGCGCAGACCATCGATGCGGCGTGGCAGTTGTTCGCCGACAACGTGATCGGATCGCTCGAGGTGGGCAAGTACGCCGACCTCGTGATCGTCTCGGCCGACCCGCGCAAAACGGCCCCGGAGGGCATTGCCGACCTGGAAGTACGGGCCACATTCCTGGCGGGCCGGCAGGTTTACCCGAAAGCCGGTTGACCGCCCGCGCGCCGTGGCACGCTCGGGGCATGTCAGATTTGCCGGCTCCGCAGTTTCTCGACGAACGCGTCGCCCACTGGGCGGCCACGAAACCTGACGAGGAGGCGGTCACCTATCTGAGCCGCACCTGGACCTGGTCGCAGTGGTACGACCGGGTCCAGCGGCTGGCCGGCGCGTTGAGTACGTGGGGCGTGGGGCGTGGCGATGTGGTGGCATTCCTCGACAAGAACCATGTGGCGTGTGTGGAGCTGACGCTCGCGGCGGCGTCGCTCGGTGCGGCCAACGCCATCATCAACTTCCGGCTCGCCGCCGACGAGTTGGATTATGTGCTCAACGACTGCGGGGCCAAGGTGCTGGTCGTCGGTGAGGAGCTTCGCCCGGGTCTCGACGCGATCGCCGATCGCCTTTCGTCCGTCGAGCATGTCGTGACGGTGACGCCCGAGGGCAGTGACGGCGACGAGTACGAGACGCTGCTCGCCGGTGCGTCGCCCGTCGGTCGCTCGGCCGATGTTCAGCCCGACGACACGTGCATCATCATGTACTCCTCGGGCACCACCGGTCGGCCCAAAGGCATTGCGCTCACCCACTCCAACGTCATCGCCCACACCCTCAATGCCTTCGAGGGCTGGTCGCTCTCCGAGGGAGACAAGAGTCTGGTGGCCATGCCGCTGTTCCACGTCGGCGGGTCGTCCTACATGCAGTGGGGTCTGTATCACGGGGCGCCGACGTACATGACGCGTGACGTCGACGGCATGGCGTTGGCCGGCGGGATTCTGGCCGGGGCCAATCGGACGTTCCTCGTGCCCGCCGTGCTGTCCAAGGTGTTCGACACCGGCGAGGATGCGGTGAAGCTCTTCGGTGCGTTGAAGACGTTCGCCTACGGCGCATCGCCGATGCCCTTGCCGCTGTTGCGTTCTGCGCTACAGGCCTGGCCCGAGACAGAGTTCATCCAGGTGTACGGGTTGACAGAGGTGGCGGGCGCGATCAGCCGGCTCGGGCCCGACGACCACCGTGCGGCCAGTGAAGCGCGCTTGATGAGTGCGGGCACCGTGGTTCCCGGCGCCGAGGTCAGGGTGGTCGACCCTGACACCGGCGCTGAGGTACCCATCGGTGAGCAGGGTGAATTATGGTTCCGCTCACCACAATTGATGAAGGGCTATCTGAACCGGCCGGAGGCCACGGCGGAGTCGATCACGCCTGAGGGCTGGTTCCGCACCGGTGATATCGGCCGCGTCGACGACGGCGGGTACATCTTCGTCGAAGACCGCCTCAAGGACATGATCATCTCCGGCGGAGAGAACATCTACTCGATCGAGGTCGAGCGCGTGCTGGCCGAACACCCCGCTGTCGTCGACGTCGCGGTGATCGGAGTGCCCGACGAAAAATGGGGTGAGTCGGTGAAAGCCGTTGTGACACTGGAAGGCGAGGCCTCCGAGCCGGACCTGATCGCGTTCGCGCGCGAACATCTGGCTGCCTACAAATGCCCGAAGTCGGTCGACATCGTCGATGAGTTGCCGCGCAATCCCACGGGAAAGATCCTCAAGAAGGATCTGCGCAAGCCGTACTGGGAGGGCCGCGACCGCGCCACGGTGTAGCAATCGGCCACCGGCGGCCCTTCATTTCCCGTTTTGAGCGGAGTATTTTCGACCCCATATGTGTGCGCGGAGATGTGGGGTGCGGACATGGCAGATGCGCTCGGATTGCCGAGAATTTCCCGCGGATTGGTGATCGCCGCGGCCCTGATGTTGGCGGCGACCGCCGGCCTACTCGGACCACCGCCGACGGCAACTGCCTGGTCAAGAGCCGGTCTACCGGTCGAAACCTTGTCGGTGCCCTCAGCGTCGATGGGTCGCGACATCAAGATCCAGTTCCAGGACGGAGGCGCTCCGGCGCCGACATCCAGGGCGGGCGGGTCGCACGCCGTCTACCTCTTGGACGGACTGCGGGCCCGCGATGATGCCAACGGTTGGGACATCGAGACCCCAGCCTTCGAGTGGTTCTACCAATCTGGGCTGTCAGTGGTCATGCCGGTCGGTGGCATGTCGAGCTTCTACAGCGACTGGTACCAGCCGGCGGCGGGCAACGGCGGCACGCAGACCTACAAGTGGGAGACGTTTCTGACCAGCGAGTTACCGCAGTGGCTGGCGGCCAACAAGCGGGTGTCCACCTCGGGCAATGCGGTGGTCGGACTGTCGATGTCGGGCAGCTCGGCACTGATCCTGGCCGCCTACTACCCGCAGCAGTTCCGGTACGCGGCGTCGTTGTCGGCGTTCCTGAATCCTTCGGCCGGCCCGTGGCCCGGGCTGATCGGGTTGGCGATGGGTGACGCCGGCGGCTTCTCGGCAGCGGCCATGTGGGGACCGCCCGGTGATCCGGCGTGGGCACGCAACGATCCGACGCTGCAGGTGGGGCGGTTGGCCGCGAACCACACCCGCATCTGGGTCTACTGCGGCTCGGGGACACCCGGGGAGTTGGGCGGCAATGACGTCGCCTCGACCTTCCTCGAAAATACGGCCCTGCAGAGCAACTTCAATTTCCGCGACCAGTACGTCGCCGCGGGCGGGAACAACGCGGTGTTCAACTTCCCGCCCACCGGCACCCACACCTGGGGTTACTGGGGCGCGCAGCTGAACCAGATGAAGCCCGACATTCAGCGGACGTTGGGCGCTGCCTGACCGGGTTGGGCATCATTGACGGCGTGATGGACGCGGCGCCGGCATTGGACGACCTCCTGCAGCGTCTTCACGTGGTGGCCCTGCCGATGCGGGTTCGCTTCCGCGGCATCACCGTTCGTGAGGTCGCGCTGATCGACGGCCCGGTCGGATGGGGTGAGTTTGGCGCGTTCCTCGAATACGCGCCGCCGGAGGCCGCGGCCTGGCTCGCCGCCGGGATCGAGGCGGCATACCTGCCGGCGCCGGCGGTGCAGCGCGATCGTGTCCCGATCAACGCCACGGTGCCCGCGGTCCCGGCCGCCCAGGTGCCCGACGTGCTGGCGCGTTTCCCCGGCGCGCGGACGGCCAAGGTCAAGGTCGCCGAACCGGGGCAGACGCTGGCTGACGACGTCGCGCGGGTCAACGCCGTGCGCGCGCAGATTCCGGTGGTGCGGGTAGATGCCAATGGCGGCTGGACGGTGCCGGAGGCCGTCGCTGCCGCCGCGGCGCTGACTGCTGACGGACCGCTCGAATACCTGGAGCAGCCATGTGCGACGGTCGACGAGTTGGCCGCACTGCGCCGGCAGGTGTCGGTGCCGATCGCCGCTGACGAGTCGATCCGCAAGGCATCCGATCCGCTCCGGGTGGTGCGGGCCCGCGCGGCCGACGTCGCAGTGCTCAAGGTGGCGCCGCTGGGCGGGGTGTCACGCATGCTCGACAT
Source organism: Mycobacterium sp. IDUB_9 (assembly GCF_055419505.1). Lineage (NCBI taxonomy): Bacteria > Bacillati > Actinomycetota > Actinomycetes > Mycobacteriales > Mycobacteriaceae > Mycobacterium > Mycobacterium sp. IDUB_9. The sequence goes on from NZ_JBVAXU010000002.1 coordinate 23,097, forward strand.
CGCCGCGCAGATCGACATCCCGGTCGTGGTGTCCAGCGCCCTGGATTCCGCGGTGGGTATCGCGCGCGGACTGTTGGCGGCCGCGGCACTGCCCTCGCTGCACCACGCCTGCGGGCTGGGTACGGGCGGATTCTTCGTGGAGGACGTGGCAGACGTGTCGGCGCCGGTCGACGGGTACCTGCCCGTCGGGAACGTGGTGCCGGACCCCGCCCGGCTGTCCGCGTTGGCAGCGACGCCGGAGCGTCGGCAATGGTGGATCGATCGGGTACGGGAGTGCTACCCACTGATATTGGAGTAGGTCACTACTCTAAGCAAACCGGTCCAGGCGTTCGAGACTCGCTGGATGACTCGATTTCGCGTCGGCATCATGGACCCTACGATCGCCTCACGTCCGGCGATTGACACCTTCACCAGGGCCAGCTATCTGAGCGCGGTCGCCGGGGGCGTGGACTCGTTCTGGGTGCCCGACCACCTCAACGCGCTGTTCCCGCGCACGCTGTGGCAGCCGCAGTTCTGCGGTGGTGCGAAGTTGCTTCCCTCGGCCGATGCTTACCTGGAGCCGTGGACGATGCTGGGTAATCTGGCCGCCCGCAACCGGATCGCCCGGCTCAGGTTGGGTGTTTCGGTGACCGACACCGGACGGCGCAACCCGGCCGTCACCGCGCAGGCCGCGGCCACGATGAACCTGCTCACGAAAGGCAAATTCATCCTCGGAATCGGCACCGGGGAACGCGAGGGCAACGAACCCTACGGCGTGGAGTGGACGAAACCCGTGGCCCGGTTCGAGGAGGCTATGGCCACGATCAGGGCACTGTGGGAATCGAATGGTGAACTGGTGAACCGTGATTCGCCGTACTTCCCGCTGCGGAACGCGATCTTCGACCTGCCGACCTATCGGGGCCGTTGGCCGGAGATCTGGATCGCCGCGCACGGACCGCGGATGCTGCGGGCGACGGGTCGGTATGCCGATGGGTTCTTCCCAGCGTTCCCGCATGCGCCGCAGGAATACGCACAGCGTCTCGAAGTCGTGCGGTCGGCGGCCTCCGATGCCGGGCGTGATCCGATGGCCATCACACCTGCGTTGTGGTGCATGGTGGTGCCGGGGCGCAACCGCGCCGACGTCGACGAGGCGCTGGAATCCGAGGTCGTCAAAGCGGGTGCGTTGATCGCCACCGACGATTTCTATGCCCGCCACGGGGCACAACATCCGCTCGGTGTCGGCTTCTCGGGCGCGCAGGACATCCTGCCCCAAGACTGGGACGAGCAGACCGCGCTGTCCTACATCAAGTCGATTCCGCGGTCGCTGCTGCAGGAGATGTACTTCAGCGGGACGCCGGCCGAGATCGTCGAACGGGCGGCGGAGTGGCGCGATTGCGGTGTCCGGCATCTGGTGGTGGTCAACATGGGTCCGCTGCAGCGCAGTCTGCGCAAGGGGCTGGCGTCGCAGCTGCTGTTCAGCCAGGTGATCCGCAAGCTCAAGAAGCTCTGAACCCCATGGGCGGGTTGCAGATCGGCCTACTGGACCTCATCACCGCGAGCAGGCCGGCGGCGGACACCTTCACCCAGGCCAACTATCTCTCGGCCGTGGGCGCCCGGGTCGACTCCTTCTGGGTGCCCGATCATCTGAACGCGATCTTTCCCCGCGCATTGTGGCAGGAGAAGTACTGCGCTGCAGCGAAGCTGGTTCCGTCAGTCGACGCCTGCATGGAACCGTGGACGATGCTGGGGAAACTCGCCGCGCGAAACCGCCTCGCGCGATTACCGCTCGGCATCAGTCGACGATGCCCTGGAATCCGAAGTGATGCGCGCGGGTTGCCTCAGTGCATCCGATGAGTACTTCGCGCGGCGGGGCGCAGAGCACCCGTTGGGAGTGGGTTTCTCCGGAGGTCAGGACATCCTGCCCCAGGATTGGGACGAGCAGACCGCGCTCTCGCACATCAAGGGCATCACGCCTGACCTGATGCGGGACATGGGGCTGATCGGCACGCCCGACGAGATCCTGGACCGGGTCGCCGAATGGCGGGACTGCGGGGTGCGACACCTGGTGCTGATCAATGGTGGCCTGATGCAGCGCGGTCTGCGGCGCGGCGTGGCGACGGTGCCGTCGTTCTACCGGGTGGTGCGCGGGATCAAGAAACTCTAGAACTCCGGATGCCAGCTGATGTCCTGATTTGTGGGGTACGTGGCGTAGACGCCATCGCCTACGTCGCGAACACTGAAGACGTGACGCGATCGGTGGTGATCCTGGGCTATGCCGGCGTGCAGGCCCTGGACCTGGTGGGGCCCTTCGACGTGTTCTCCACCGCCACGCTGGCCCTGGCCGGTCTGGGCCAACCCGATGGCTATGCCGTCACGGTGACCTCGGTGGACGGCCGGCCTGTCAGCACCCTCACCGGTTTGGAATTCGTCGCCGCACCACTGCCTGACCCCCACGGTCCGATCGACACCATCGTCATCCCGGGTGGGATCGGCGCCGATGCCGCCCGGGCCAACCCGGCGGTCATCGACTGGATCAGCGTCGCCGCGAGCCACGCCCGCCGTGTCGTCAGTGTCTGCACCGGCGCGTTCCTGGCCGCGCAGGCCGGACTGCTCGACGGATGCACCGCCACCACCCACTGGTCCTCGGCGCGCCGGATGGCCGACGAGTTCCCCGAGGTGGCAGTCGATCCCGATCCGATCTTCGTCAGAAGCTCCGAGCGGGTCTGGACCGCGGCCGGGGTGACCGCCGGCATCGACTTGGCGTTGTCCTTGGTCGAGGACGATTACGGCACCGATCTCGCCCAGACGGTGGCCCGGTACCTGGTGCTCTACCTGCGCCGGCCCGGCGGTCAGACACAGTTCGCCGCGCCGGTGTGGATGCCACGGGCCAAACGCGCCCCGATCCGCGCGGTCCAGGAATTCATCGAGGTAGAACCCGGTGGGGCACATAGTATTTCCGATCTGGCCCGGCGCGCGGCGATGAGTCCACGGCATTTCACCAGGGTGTTCACCGACGAGGTCGGGGAGGCGCCCGGCGCCTACGTGGAACGGATCCGCACCGACGCCGCGCGGCGTCAACTCGAGGAATCCGACGACACCGTCACCGTCATCGCCGCTCGCTGCGGGTTCGGTACCGCCGAAACAATGCGGCGCAACTTCGTTCGGCGCCTTGGAATTTCACCTGACCAGTACCGTAAGACCTTCGCGTGAAAGGAATAACCATGCAGTTCGCAATCGTGTTGTATCCCAGCTTCACCGCCCTCGATTTCATCGGACCCTACGAGGTGCTGCGTAACCTGCCCGACGCGGACGTGCGGTTCGTCTGGCACGAGCCCGGCCCGATCACCGCCGACTCCGGTGTGCTGGTGGTGGGGGCCACCCACAGTTTCGACGAAACCCTCTCGCCCGACGTGGTTCTGGTGCCTGGCGGACCGGGCACCACCATGGCGGCCCGCGACGAAAAGGTGCTCGACTGGCTGCGTCAGGTGTATCCGGGGACCACCTGGATGGCGTCGGTGTGCTCGGGTTCAGTGGTGCTGGCCGCAGCGGGCCTGCTCGACGGGAAGCGGGCCACCTCGCACTGGTCGGTGTTGCCGAGTCTGAAGATGTTCGGCGTCACACCGGTTGGCGATGAGCGCATCGTGCAGGAAGATGACGTCATCACCGCGGCAGGGGTGTCGGCGGGTATCGATCTGGGTTTGTGGCTGGCCGGTCAGATCGGCGGAGAAGCCAAAGCCAAGGCCATCCAGTTGATGATCGAATACGACCCGCAGCCGCCGTTCGATTCGGGGCACATGTCGAAGGCTTCGGGCACGACGAAGGCCGGCGCGACCGCCCTGCTGGGCAAGGACATGATCAAGCCCGAGCCGCTCAAGGCAAGTGTGTTGTTGGCGTGGGACCAGGCGATCCGCAAGGTCCGTTCGCTGCGCAGCGCGTGAGCGCTCAGACAGCTGCAGCGCGTGAGCGCTCAGGCGGCGATCGAGTACCGTCGGCCGGGTGAATCTGGCATATGAGGAGCGAGGCAAGGGCGATCCGGTGCTGTTCATCGCCGGTCGCGGAGGTGCCGGCCGCACCTGGCACCTGCACCAGGTCCCAGCGCTGCAGCGGGCCGGCTACCGCGTCATCACCTTCGACAACCGCGGGGTCGGGGCGACCGAGAACGCCCAGGGGTTCGGTACCGAGCAGATGGTGGCCGACACCGCCGAGCTGATCGAGAAGCTCGGGGCGGCTCCGGCGCACGTCGTGGGTGTGTCGATGGGTTCGTTCATCGCGCAGGAACTGATGTTGGCCCGCCCGGAGCTGGTGCGATCCGCGGTGTTGATGGCCACCCGCGGCCGCCACGACCGGGCGCGTGAGTTCTTCCGTACTGCCGAGCGTGACCTTGCGGCCTCGGGCGTGCAGCTGCCGCCGACGTTCGACGCCAAGCTCCGGATGATGGAGAGTTTCTCGCCGAAGACGCTCAACAACGACGTGCTGGTGCGCGACTGGAGCGAGATGTTCACCATGTGGCCCACCAAGCAGACACCCGGTCTCGCGGCACAGTCCGACGCCGGTCCGGTGGGCAACCGGCTGCCGGCGTACCAGGCCATCACCGCTCCGGTGCTCGTCATGGGGTTCGCCGATGATGTGGTGCTGCCTCCGCATCTGGGCCGTGAGGTGGCCGATGCGATTCCCACCGCCCGCTACCTGGAGATCCCCGACACGGGCCACCTCGGCTTCATCGAGAAGCCCGACGAGGTCAATGCCGCACTGCTCGAGTTTCTCGCGGGGCAGGCCGGGCAGACCGGGCAGTACTGAAGAATAAGGTGGTGTGGTGAACCCATCGACGGCACAGGCGCGCGTAGTCGTCGACGAACTCATCCGCGGCGGTGTCCGCGATGTCGTGCTGTGCCCGGGCTCGCGCAACGCCCCGCTGGCGTTCGCGCTGTCCGATGCCGACCGGGCCGGCCGCATCCGTCTGCACGTCCGTATCGACGAGCGCACCGCCGGTTACCTGGCGATCGGCTTGGCGTTCGGGGGAGGCACAGACGAACGGTCCCCTGTTTGCATCGCGATGACCTCGGGTACCGCGGTGGCGAATCTCGGCCCCGCGGTCGTGGAGGCGAACTACGCCCGGGTGCCGCTGATCGTGCTGAGCGCCAACCGGCCCTATGAAATGTTGGGCACCGGCGCCAATCAGACCTTTGAACAGCTGGGGTATTTCGGTACCCAGGTGCGTGCCAACGTCAGTCTCGGCCTGGCAGAAGACCGCCCGGAACAGCTTGATTCCCTCAACGCCCAGTGGCGATCGGCGACCTGCCGGGTGCTGGCGGCGGCTACCGGTTCACGCACCGCCAACGCGGGCCCGGTGCAGTTCGACATCCCGCTGCGCGAGCCGCTGGTTCCCGACAGTGCGCACGGGGACGCGTCGTCCCCCGGGCTTGTCGGCTCCTCGCGCGAGCGCTGGTCGGAAGGCCGCCCGGACGGCAAACCGTGGACGTACACCCCGGCGGTGACGTTTGATCAGCCGCTGGAGATCGACCTCACCCCGGACACCGTGGTGATCGCCGGGCACGGCGCCGGAGTGCACCCCAACCTGGCCGGGCTGCCGACGGTGGCCGAGCCCACCGCACCGCTGCCCCAGAACCCGCTGCACCCGCTGGCGCTGCGCCTCGTGCATCCCAAGCAGGTCATCATGCTGGGGCGGCCCACCCTGCACCGGCCGGTCTCGGCGCTGCTGGCCGACCCGGCGGTGCCGGTCTATGCACTGACCACGGGTCCGCGCTGGCCCGATGTATCCGGCAACTCGATGGCCACCGGTACCCGGGCGGTGACCACCGGCACCCCGGACCCGGCCTGGCTGAACCGCTGCGCAGAGGTCAATCGGCACGCGGTGGCGGCGGTGCGCCAACAACTGGCGGCGCATCCGCTGACCACGGGTCTACACGTGGCCGCGGTGGTCGCCGGCGCACTGCGCCCCGGGGATCAGCTGGTGCTCGGGGCATCCAACCCGGTGCGCGACGCGGCGCTGGTCGGGCTGAATGCCGAGGGCATCAAGGTGCGGTCCAACCGCGGTGTGGCCGGTATCGACGGCACGGTGTCGACGGCGATCGGCGCGGCGCTGGCTCACGATCGGGAGGGTGACGGGAACGGGCCGCGTCGGACCGTCGCGCTGATCGGGGATCTGACCTTCGTCCACGACAGCTCAGGGCTGTTGATCGGGCCCACCGAGCCGACGCCGCGCAACCTGACGATCGTGGTGTCCAACGACAACGGCGGCGGCATCTTCGAGCTGCTGGAGCAGGGCGATCCGCGGTTCTCCGACGTGTCGTCGCGGATCTTCGGCACGCCGCACGATGTCGACATCGCCGCGCTGTGCCGGGCCTACCACGTCGAGTTCGGCCAGGTTGAGGCCGATGCGCTCGGCGCGGCGCTGGACGAACCCTTCGACGGTATGCGGGTACTGGAGGTGAAGGCCGACCGGTCGTCGCTGCGTGCCCTGCACGCGTCGATCAAGGCGGCCCTGTGAGTCCCGCGCAGATCGCGGCGCGCTTCCGGGCGATGGTGCAGCCACTGATCCCACACCTGTACGGCGAACCGGGGGAGACGCGCTCGCAGCGGATCATCCGGCGGGTGCGGATCGGCGTGGTGATCGCCGCCTGCCTGGTCACGTTGCAGTCTTCGCTGCTGGTGATGGGCGCCTGGCGCAACGACCAGCAGATCGAGCGGAACATGGGGGTGGCTGCGGCCGAGGTGCTCAGCGCCGGGCCGCGGCGCTCGACCATCGAGTTCGTCACGCCGGACCGGGTGACCTACCGCCCCGAGCTGGGGGTGCTGTATCCCTCCGAGCTCGACACGGGGATGCGGATCTATGTCGAGTACGACAAGAACAATCCGGACCTGGTCCGGGTGCGTGACCGCGATGCGTCGTTGGCGATCATCCCGGCCGGATCGATCGCGGTGGTGGGCTGGCTGGTGGCGGCTGCGGCGCTGGCTCTGCTGGCCTTCCTGCAGCGACGGCCCCGCTCAACCGGCGCCGGAAACGTCAACTCCTTGGCGTAGCGAGCAGTTTGGCCAGCCAGTCGGGGTCGCTGGTGTCGACGACCTCTTCGCCGACGAGATCGTAGATCGTCGGCGTGGACACCGAGTCCTGCGTTTCGCTGAGCAGTTCGGCGTTGGCCTCGTTGAGTTGCTCGGAGTCGACGGCCTGCGCACCGGCTGCGATCTTGTCGGTCTGCTCGTCGCCGACCCCGCTCTCGGAGGCCATCGCCGCGATTGCGTCGTCGGTCGGGCCGGGTGAACCCTCGGGCTCCTGGTGACCCCAGAGGTCCTGCACGAATGCCTGGAATGCCGTCCCGGTGGTGCCGGGCCCGGCGGCCAGGAACAGGGCGTTGGCGACGTGGGCTGAGTACTCGGTGCTCGACCCGTCCAGGAAGGTCAGCGGCCGGTAGGTCACGGCCAGCTGGCCCTGGCCGATGGCGGCGGCCAGGGCATCGCCGAACTCGTGTTGCAGGTGGGCGCAGGCCGGGCACTGCGGTTCGGTGAAAAACTCGATCCGGGCAGACGCATCCGGAAAGCCGATCTGGACACCCCAGCCGTCGTCGGTGATCTCGCTGCCGGGCTTGTTGCCGTTGGCCTGCGCGGTGCCGTCGACCAGCCGAGTGCAACCGGCGGTTGCCCCGGCAACGGACAATGCCACCACGGCCAGCATCGCTGCAGCAACGCGCGGGAATCGCATTCGCCAACCCTAGACCCGGGCATCAGGTTTTAGCGTGTCGTATCCCCGGACGCTACCTAGGGGACAGGTGCCGCTGGGAGCATCGAGGGGTGCGCGTTGCGATCGTTGCAGAGTCCTTCCTCCCGAATGTCAACGGCGTCACCAACTCGGTGCTTCGGGTGATCGAGCATCTCCGCCGCACCGGCCATGAGGTTCTTGTCATCGCCCCGGACACCCCGCGGGGTCAGCCGCCGGCCGAACGTGTGCATGACGGTGTCCGTGTGCACCGGGTGCCTTCGCGGATGTTTCCCAAGGTGACCTCGCTGCCGCTGGGCGTGCCGCGGCCCCGGATGGTGAATGTGCTGCGCGGTTTCGACCCTGACGTCGTGCACCTCGCTTCGCCCGCACTCCTCGGCTGGGGTGGCGTGCACGCCGCACGCTACCTGGGCGTGCCGACGGTGGCCGTGTTCCAGACCGATGTCGCCGGCTTCGCCGAGAGCTACGGGGTCGGCGTCCTGTCGCGGGCGTCGTGGGCCTGGACCCGTCGCCTGCACAGCAAGGCCGACCGCACTCTGGCCCCGTCCACCTCGGCGATGGAAAACCTGGAGGCCCACCGGATTCCCCGCGTATTCAAGTGGGGACGCGGAGTGGACATCACCGGGTTCGCCCCGTCGGCCCGCGATGAGGCGTTGCGGGCGTCGTGGTCGGCCGACGGCAGGCCGATCGTCGGGTTCGTCGGCCGGCTGGCCCCGGAGAAGCACGTGGAACGGCTGGCTGCGCTGGCCGGCCGCGACGACTTGCAGCTTGTGGTGGTCGGTGCCGGGGTGGACCGGGATAAACTCCAAACCACTTTGCCCACCGCGGTTTTCACCGGCGAGCTGCACGGGCCGGACCTGGCCGCGGCCTACGCCAGCATGGACGTGTTCGTCCATCCCGGCGAGCATGAGACGTTCTGCCAGGCGGTGCAGGAGGCGATGGCGTCAGGTCTGCCTGTGGTCGCGCCCGACGCCGGCGGGCCCCGGGATCTGGTGGCGCCGTACCGCACCGGATTGTTGCTTCCGGTAGACGAATTCGACTCGGCGCTGCCTGCGGCTGTCGAGCATCTGATCGCCGAGCGGCCGCGTTATTCGGTGGCAGCCCGGCGCAGTGTGCTCGGCCGCACCTGGCCGGCCATCTGCGACGAGCTGATCGGCCACTACGAGGACGTGCAGGGCCTGCGTCAGTTGCGCGCCGCCTGACTTTCTCCTCGCGAGCAGACACATATGTACCCAAAACCATGGCGTGTCGGGTACATATGTGTCTGCTCGTGAGGAAAAGCTAGCGCTGAGCGGCCAGCCACGGGATCAGGCCACCGGCCAGCACATGCTGGATCTGCCTCGGTGAAAGGCGATGGCGCACCCCGAAAGTCGTGCCCCGCGTGGTGTTGGTGACCGTGATCGGAAGGCTGTCGGCCAATGCCTGGCGGAGGTCGGTGAGGTGGAGTACAACGTCCTGCGCCACCGTGTCATAGTCGGTGGGCTCGACGAATTCCAGTGCCAGCACACCGAAATTGGCGAGATTCTGCCAGTGGATGCGGGCGAAGGACTTGGCGATCACCACCCTCAGCCCGAGATAGCGGGGCGCAATCGCGGCGTGCTCGCGCGACGAGCCCTGGCCGTAGTTCTCTCCGCCGACGATGATGTGGCCGTCGTCGGCGGACTGTGCCCGGTCCGGGTAGGTTTCGTCGATCTGGGTGAAGCTGAACATGGCCAGCTTGGGGATGTTCGACCGGAACGGCAGGGCGCGCGCACCCGCCGGTGAGATCTCGTCGGTGGAGATGTTGTCGCCGACCTTGAGCAGGACCGGCGCCGCGATCTCGTCGGGCAATGGTGTCAGCTCGGGCAGGCTGGAGATGTTGGGGCCTTTGATGACGTCGACGGCCAGCGCCTGCTCGGGCGTGGACGGGGCGACCAGCATGGCGGTGTTGACGCTGGAGTGCGTGGGCAGATCCAGCGTGGGGTACTCGATGCCGTTGTCTGCAGCCCATTGTCGTGGATCGGTGATGACGCCTGTGATCGCCGATGCCGCAGCGGTTTCCGGTGAACACAGCCACACCGAATCTTCCCGGGTGCCGGACCGGCCGGGGAAGTTGCGGGGCATGGTGCGGAGCGAGTTGCGGCCGGTGGCAGGGGCCTGGCCCATGCCGATGCAGCCCATGCAGCCGGCCTGGTGGATACGGGCCCCGTTGATGACGAGCTCGGTCGTGGCGCCCATGCGCGTCAGGTCGGTGAGAATCTCGCGCGAGGTCGGGTTGACGTCGAAGCTGACATCGGGCGAGGTCTGCCGGCCGTGCACCATGGCCGCGGCGATCGCGAAGTCCCGCAAGCCGGGGTTGGCGCTGGAGCCGATGATCACCTGAGCGACGGGTTCGCCGGCGACTTCGGACACCGGGACCACGTTGCCGGGGGACGACGGCTTGGCGATCAGCGGCTCCAGCTGTGAAAGGTCGACAACCTCATCGATGTCATATTCGGCACCGTCGTCGGCGACGAGTTCGATCCAGTCGTCGCCGCGATCCTCGCTGCGGAGGAATTCGCGCACCGCGTCGTCGCTGGGGAAGACGGTGGTGGTCGCGCCGAGCTCGGCGCCCATGTTGGCGATCACGTGCCGATCCATGGCGGTCAGGCCCGCCAGTCCCGGGCCGTAATACTCCATGATGCGGTTGACGCCGCCCTTGACGTCATGGCGCCGGAGCATCTCCAGGATGACGTCCTTGGCCGAACACCATTGGGGTAGCTCACCTTCCAGGCGGATACCCCATACCTGCGGTGCCCGCAGGTGCAGGGGTTCACCGGCGATGGCCAGCGCCACCTCGAGCCCGCCGACACCGATCGCCAGCATCCCCAACGAGCCGGCCGCCGGTGTGTGGGAGTCCGAACCCACCATCGTCTTGCCCGGTATGCCGAACCGCTGCATGTGTGTCGGGTGGGAGACCCCGTTGCCGGGTTTGGAGAACCACAGCCCGAAATGCTGCGCCGCGGTGCGCAGATACTCGTGGTCCTCGGCGTTCTTCTCGTCGGTCTGCAGCAAGTTGTGATCGACGTACTGCACACTGACCTCGGTGCGGGCCCTATCGAGACCGAGTGCCTCGAGCTCCTGCATCACCAGGGTTCCGGTCGCGTCCTGGGTCAGCGTCTGGTCGATGTGGATGACGATCTCCTCTCCGGGTGTCATGGACCCTGAGACGAGATGCGAACCGATCAACTTCTGTGTGACGCTCTCCGGCATGTTCACAGGCTTCCCCGGCCACCGCCGGGCGAAACGGTCCGTGGAGGAAAACGCGCGCTGAAAATCAGCCCTGCGCCAGGACCGACACCGGCTGCCACTGCTCCCATGTCGCCAGCCGGCCCTCATAGTCGGCCTTGGCCAGCTGCAGGGGCAACTCACCGAAGAACACCCGTAGCGGCGGGTTTTCGGCGTCGACGATCTTGAGCACCGCGTCTGCGGAGGCCTTGGGGTCACCGGGCTTGGAGCTGCGCTGCTGGCGGGCGCGCTGCGCGGCGGCGCGGGCCTCGTCGTAATCGGCAAGCGGGGCAGCGTGTCTGGCCGAGGATCCGGCCCAGTCGGTGGAGAACCCGCCCGGCTCGATCAGCGTCACATGCACACCGAAGGGTGCGACCTCCTGGGCCAGCGACTGCGAGAACCCTTCCAGCGCCCACTTCGACGCGTGGTACATCCCGACCAGGGGGAATGCGGTGATACCACCGATCGAGGACACCTGGATGATGTGCCCGCTGCCCTGGGCGCGCAGGTAGGGAAGCGCGGCCTGGGTGACCCACAGGGCACCGAAGACGTTCGTCTCGATCTGATCGCGGGCGTCGGCCTCCGACAGTTCCTCGATGAAGCCGAACTGTCCGTAGCCGGCATTGTTGACGACGACGTCCAGCCGGCCGAAGTGGTCGTGCGCCTGATTGACCGCGGCGAAGTCCGCCTCGCGGTCGGTGACGTCCAACCGGAGCGGCAGGAGTGCGTCGCCGTACTTGTCGGCCAGGTCGGCCAGCGTCGCGGTGTCGCGGGCCGTGGCGGCCACCTTGTCGCCCCGGTCGAGGGCGGCGATTGCCCACTCACGGCCGAAGCCTCTCGATGCACCGGTGATGAACCACACTTTTTCGCTCATGATCAGGTTCAAGGCGCCCCGCCGAGCACCAATTCCCGGTCGCAGGAAGTTCACAGGGATCGGTACGGGTACCGTCGGCGACGTGAGTCGCGCGAGCCTGGAGAAGAACCCCCACGAAGTGGCATCGATGTTCGATGCCGTGGCACGGCGTTACGACCTCACGAACACGGTGCTCTCGCTCGGGCAGGACCGGTTCTGGCGCCGGCAGACGCGGGCAGCACTCGGTATCGGGCCCGGCGACAAGGTGCTGGACCTGGCCGCGGGCACCGCGGTGTCGACGGTCGAGCTGGCCTCATCGGGTGCGTGGTGCGTGGCCGCGGACTTCTCGGTGGGCATGCTCGCCGCCGGGGCCTCACGCCCCGTGCCGAAGGTGGGCGCCGACGCCACCCGGCTGCCGTTCGCCGACGGGGTGTTCGACGCGGTCACCATCAGCTTCGGGCTGCGCAACGTTGTCGACCATGTGGCAGGGCTACGCGAGATGGCCCGGGTGACGCGGCCCGGTGGCCGACTGGTGGTGTGCGAGTTCTCGACGCCGACCAATGGTGCGTTCGCCACGCTCTACAAGGAATATCTGATGCAGGCGCTGCCGCGGATGGCCACCGCGGTGTCGAGCAACCCGGACGCCTATGTGTACCTGGCCGAGTCGATCCGGGCCTGGCCGGATCAGGACGAGCTGGCACGCCGCATCGCCGATGCCGGGTGGTCACAGGTCAAGTGGCGCAACCTGACTGGTGGCATCGTCGCTTTGCACGCGGCGACGAAGCCGTCTACCTGAGCACCCGGGGCCCCTGACCTCCGCCGAAACGGCATTCCGGCAGGATTTATTCGAGTAACTAGCTGCTGGAATGCCGTTTCGGCGTGGATAAAGCCCGGCTGACCACAGCGAACCGACGTAGGGAGCGCCGATCGCGAGCGCTGACCACGGTTCCGGTCAGCTCGGCCGCCACTGGATGCTGCATGGCCCGGATCGCCCGGTGCGGCACGGCCTGTGGCCACCAGTCCGTCGGCGCGAACATCTGCCGGCGAAACGGTTCGAAGTGCTCGCCCGCCGACAACTGGGAGCGGCATGCGTTCTCGAAGTACGTGCAGAACCCGGGCCAGCTGGCCGGCATCGGGCGGGTGGAGATGCCGTAGCGCCGGTACCACGCGCAGCACTCCTGGTAGAGCTGCTCGTGTTCGTCGTCGTCCAGCTTCCGGATGAAGGTATTCACCATCATCACAAGGCTTTCCACGTAGGTGGCGTGCTGGAAGTGGAACACGTCGGGGTTCAGCGCGTGGTACTTGTTCCCGGCCGGGTCGCGGCCCTTGACGTCTTCGTGCGCGAACCGGATGTACGGCCGCATGTCGACGTTGGAGTGGGCGATTCTGATCGCCTGCGTCACAGTGCGTTTGTGGTGCAGCCAGACTCGTCGGTGCAACAGCGCATGCTGCGTGATTCCGGTGGCGATCGTCGGATGTAGAGACTGCAGGCACACCGCACGAGGCAGCGTGAACAGGAACCGCCGATCCTCGAGGTAGCGCCACAGCTGCGTGTCCGGGCCGAGTCCGGCTGCCACCTCGCTCAGATCAGGGCCTTCTTACGGCGGATCCGTCGACGCAGATCCTTCATCAGCACGGCATAGTTGCCGTTGCGCAGCGACTTCGGCAGGAAGCGGTTGACGAACGCCACGAACAGAAAGAGATGTTCGAAGCGACGGCGGTCGGTGTCGGTCCACTCGAGTTCCATCGCGTCGCGGAACACCGGCGCCAGGAACCCGATGGTCAAGAACCGCAGCAGTGGTGCCAGCATCTTCCGCATCGGCCAGTTGATCATCCGCAGTTCCACCAGAACCATGAGGTAATCCCGGACGAACGGCGTCATCTCGACGCGTTCGCATGCGGTGTTCCAGTACGCATCGAAGTCCGCCCGGGTGGCCGGCCACATCTCCTCGAGGACCTGCAGGGTGGTGCCGATGGTCATCGCGCTCTGATAGAAGGTTTCGGCCTGCTCCTCGGTCATGGTCCCGTACAGAAGCTGATGGGTGTCCTCGTAGAAGATGAAAAGGCAGGCGGCCACCCATAACTGCAGTTCTCGGTTGAACGCGTTGTACTTGACCGGACTGTCCTCGGTGGACCGCACCTGCCGGTGCGCAACGTTGACGGCCTCCCGGTAGGCGTTCTTCTCCTCGTCGGTGCCGAGGATCGCGACGGTCAGGTATTGCGCGGTGGTGCGCAGCCGCTTCCATGGGTGGTGCACCAAACTTCCGGATTCCACCCGGCTTTCGGCGACGCCGTAGCCGACTTCGGGCCAGCTCATCTGCATGATGACGTTGGCCGCCGCCCCGGCGGCCGACCAGAAGTCCAGCGCGTCGGAGAGGTCGACCTCCTTCTTTCTGATCCACCGCGGCACCCGTTGCGTGACGGTGATGCGGGTGTCGGCGATGGTCAGCCGCGGCTCGGCGGCCAGGTCCACGTACGTCGCTGGCATGGGACTCCTTCCGGGGGCGAACAGGGCGAATGGTGCGGTTACACGGTCTGCACGTCGTCGACGATCCAGCGGTCGCCGCTCCGCACGAGCTTGGCCACCATCCGGTACTTCTGGTTACTGCCTTGTGGCGCTGTGACATTGGTGACGTGCTGATCGACGAAGGCGACGACGGTCGCCGTGTCGCCGTCGAGCGAGTCGACGACCACATGATCGGCCGTGGCGGTCGCGACGCCCTTGCTGGTCACCACGATGTCGCGAAGCGCCTTGACCATCTCGTCGTACTTGGCCGCGAACCCGGAGGTGGAATTGGCGACGATGTGCTCGCGGTTGGCGTCCATCTTCTGGTAGTCGAACGCGGCCATCGCCACCAGATAGTCCCGCGACATCGTCACCGCCTGGGCGCGCAGCGCGTCGTCGCGGCGGTGGTGGTACTCGCCGATCGACAACACCACCAGTGCGGCCGTGGCGGCGACGGCCAGCAGCGCGACCACGCCCGTTACGACCCGGCGCTTGAGCCGACCGGACGGGGTGGGCTCGGAGTCCTCGGAACCGGTCTCGTCGGCTTCAAGGTCCTCGGAATCGTCGGAGCGTTTCTCCAATGTCAGTACCGATTCGCTGCGATCTTCGTCGATGCAGTCGTCGTCGGATTTGCTCACTGCGGGCCACCTTTCAGGATGCTGCGCCATTTGTAGGCCAGCTGAGCCAGGGTCGGGATCTTGACCGGGTCGTTGACCACCTCGGGTCCGATCGGATACCCAGGGGTCTGTGAGTTCTGCAAGCCGAGGTCGTTGGGCCGGGGTGCGTTGACCGCGCCCCGCATCAGCATGTCGGGTGCGGGCGGGCAGTACATCACCAGGTTGGGTTCGGTGGGACTCACATCGCCGATGGCCCGCCGGTCGACGTCGTAATTACAGACCGGCCCCTGGGTGGCGATCAACGAGAAATCCGCCCGGGTCTGGCCGGTGGCGTCGACCTTGACGATCGACGTCAGATCCTGCAGGCCTTTCGGGATCGTGGACAGCCCGGTCTGCAGCGAATCGGTGCGGTCGCCGATGATCGGGGTAACGGTCGCCAGGTTGGCAAGCGTGGCGCCGAAGGTGCCCTGATAGGTATCCAGCACCCGCTGCAGGGATTTCAGCGCGGCCGGTGACCGGTCGGTCAGGTACAGGAACGCCGGGCCGCTGCCGTCGAGTTGGTTGGCCAGCCGCGCACTCGCTGCCATACCCCGAACGAACGGGTCACCCTGGCCGGCCATGGTGGTGACCAATGCTGCGGTGCCCTCGACCAGTGGCTGCAGTTGGCCGGTCTGGCTGCGGATGCGGGTGGACATGTCCGACGCGTTGTCGATCAGCATGGCCAGGTCAGGGCCCAGCCCTTCGAAGGCGTTCGACAATTCCGTGCCGACGTCCCGAACTGCCTGGGTGTCAATGCCTTTCACCAGTTGCGCGGTGTCACCCATGATTCGGTCCATCTGGACCGGTTGACGGTCGGACGGTGCGGCGATGGTGTCCCCGGACGCCAGGTACGGGCCGGCGTCGGACTGGGGCATGATGTCCACGCTCTGGATGCCTGCGGCCGTACCCATGCCGACGGTCAGGATCGCGTCGCGCGGGATCCTGGTGTCGGGGTCGATTGCCAGCCGCACCATGGCGGTGCCGTCGGGGGCCAGCCAGACGTCGTCGACGGTGCCGACCTGTACCCCGCGCACGGTGACGCTGGTGCCTGCGGTCAGGCCGAATGCGTCGGTCATCGTGGCGGTCAGGGTCATCGGAGTTCGAAACCCTTGCGGCCCGGCCACATACCGGATACCGAACGGGATGACGACTGCGGCGATCACCGCGAAGATCGCCAGCTGAACCACTACCAGGCGTCTCAATTCAGACCTCCCGACAAGAACCCCTCCAGCGCCACGTCCCCGGTGATCGGGGTGCCGTTGACGATCAGCCCTCCGGTCAGCAGTTTGTCGATGGTGCCCGGAATGTCCAGGGCGCCATCGAACATCAGGTAGTCGCCGTGTACCGAGTTTCCGAACTTCTCCAGGAAGCCGTTCATCGAATTGAGCATTCCGCCGAGCCGGTCGTTGAAGGCACCCATCGTCTGCACGACCGTGCCGGCATCGGTCACCATGGCACTGAGGTCGGTCGAGGACAGCACACTGTTGGCGGTGGCGGCCAGCGCGGTGGTCGAGGAGAACAGCGTCTGCAGCTTGGCGCGCTGCACATCGAGCATCGCCACCACCTTGGGTACCGCGTCGAGGTAGCCGGCCACGGTCTTCTGCTCGTGGCCGAACTGTCCGGTGATGTTGGCTGCCAGGCGCATTGCCTGGTCGAATTCGCCCTGGTGCTCTGAGGCCTTGGCGGCCAGCATGGACATCGAGTCGATCAGGCCGCGCACCTTGTCCGCCCGCCCGCCGAACGCCTTGTCCAGTTCGGTGACGATGGTGGCCAACTGGTCGACGCCGCTGCGGCTCAGCAGGGCCCCGAAGGTGGCGAGCGCGCTTTCGATCTGCGGCCCGAGCTCGGTGTGGCTGGGCGGGATCACGTCGCCGTCGCGCAGCGCACGCTGTGGCGCCTGTGGCGCACTGCTGAGCCGGACGAACGGATTGCCAAGGGCCGAGGGCAGTTCGACGCTGGCCACGGTGCCGGAATCCAGTCCGTCGGAGTCGGCCAGGCTCAGTTGCACCGAGGCTCCCGAGGCGGCCAGGCTCATCCCGCTGACCCGGCCCACGACCTTCTGCCCGTTGCGGACGTCGGCGCCGATGGTGATCCCGTCGGCCGTCGGCAGTACCACCGTGACCGCCAGAGTGTCGGTGGGGGAGGTGCGACCCAGCGGAAGGTCCTGGATACCGATATCGCCCAACGCCCATACGGCGGTTGCGGCCACGACCACCGCACAGCAAGTGGCGGCGCCCCGGAGAGTGGGCTTGCGCATGGGTCTAGGCATGACCGTTCACCTCGGGTACTTCGGGTTCGGCGCCGGGGCGTTGCCGGTGACGGCGGAGACGATGCCCAGCGGGTCGGATCGGCTGATCGGGTAGGAGATCGGGTTGGTGATCCCGGCACCCACGCACATCGGCAACATGTTGCGGTCGCAGAAATTTTGGGCCGCGGCGAACTGGGTCAGGACCGTGGACACGTTGAGCCGGATCCGGCCGCGCCGGTCCTGGCCGACGGTGTTGGACAGGTTCTGCATCATCAGCGGCACCAGGTCCATGAACTCGGCCAACTGGGGTTGCTTGGCGGTCAGCACATCACCGACGGCGTTGAGGTTGGCCGCGATGGTGCCGAGGTCGTCGCCGTGCTGGGTGACGAAGGTGTCGACCTGGTCGAGCACCACCTTGAGATCGGCCATGGGCTGGGCGATGTCGACGTTGGCGTCGGCCCAGCTGCCGCCGACCTGGCCGAGTTCGTCGACCATCTGGTTCAGCGACACCTGCCGCTGATTGAACGCGGCCATCAGCGTGCTGAGGTTGTCCACCACCGCGCCGATGTCCTCGGCCCGGGCGCCCAGCACGCCACTGGCCGCGCTCAGGTTGCGCATCGCGGAGTTGAACAGCTTGCCCTGATCCCGCCACTGGTCGGCGCCGCGGGTCAGTACCGCACCGATGTCGCCCTGCTCGGGCCCGATCGCCGAGGTCAGTGTGCTCAGGCTGCCGAGCATGCTGTCGAAGGTGATCGGGGAGTGACTGTGGTCGGCTCCGATGACGTGCCCGTCGGCCAGGGTGGGTCCCGTTCCGTTGTAGGCCGGGCCGAGTTCGACACTGCGGTCACTGATCAGTGCCGGGCTCACCACATAGGCGTCGGGTTCGGCGGGCAGTACGACGTCGTCGGGCAGGGTCATGGTGACCCGCACCGTGGTGCCCTGGGGCGTCACCGCGGTGACCCTGCCCACCGGCACCCCGAGCACGGTGACCTTGCTTCCCGGATAGATGCCGTTGATGTAGCCGAAGTCGGCATGCACGGTGCGGGCCCGGTCGGTGCGGCCGAACACGTACCAGCCACCGGCGCCCAGGCAAAGGGTGACGATGAGCAGCATCGAGATCTGTCGCTTCACCGGCACTCCCGCTGAACATTGAGGAAGCACAACAGGTTGTCGGGCATCACCACGGACGGTGAGTTCACGTCGGCCCAGTTGCCGTTGCCGGTGGAGTTGGTGACTGCACGGATCGCCGGTGGCATTTTGAGCAGGGTCTGGTCGATCTTGTCCACATTGGCTTTCAGGGTTCCGGTGACCGCAGTGAGGCCGGCGATCAAATTGCCGAAATCGGCTTGCTTCTCGGTGTAGATCGCGGCCAGGTGTTGCATGATCGCGGTCAGGTTGGTGACGATGTCGGTCAGGGCCTGGCGGCGCGCGGCCAGCGAGGCCACGATGTACTGCGCGTTGGCCGCGGTGTCGGCCAGTGAATCCGTCTGGTGCGACAGCATTTCGGCCATCGAGCGGCTGATCCGGAGGATCTCGTCGATCTTGTCGCCGTTGGCGGCGAAGGCGGAACTGGCGGCGCTGATTCCGGCCAGCGCTTGGCCGAGCTCGGTGCTGTTGCCGGGCATGGTGTCGGCCAGGGTGTTCATCATCGCTGTCAGCGGCTGCGGGTCGACGTGCTCGGCGGTGTCGGCGGCCTTGCGCCCGACTTCGTCGAGGCTGTAGGGAACTGTGGTGCGCGACAACGGGATAACGTTGGAATCCAAACCATTGATCGTCCCTGCCGGCATGACGTCGAGGAACCGCTTGCCCAGTACGGTGCGCAACCGCACCGTGACGGTGGTGCGGTTGCCGAGGGCCTGCGCCTTGTCCAGCCGGAAGCCGACCCGCACGCGGTCACCGGCCAATGCCACATCTTCCACGCGCCCGGCCGGTACCCCGGCGACGTACACCGGGTCGCCACCGGAAAGGCCGCTGGCATTGGCCAGTTCGGCCACATACGCGTTGGTCCGCACGTGGTAGACCGCCCGGGGGATCCCGATCGAGACGACCATGATGGAGATCAGGGTGACCGTGCCGATCATGCCCAGTGCCAAGGGGATTGACGGGTTGTGCTTGCGCTGATCTTTGACGAAGAGGAAGATCACCGCGCCGACGAAGAGGTCGATCAGTTTGACGAGGAACATCTACAGACACACCTCGGAATGTCTGCTGCCGAAGATGTTGGCTTCGTGGCTGCGGATCTTGAGGGTGAAGTTGCACAGGTACAGGCTGACGAACCCGCCGTAGCTGGAGGTCCGGTTGATCGCATCACCGAACTCCGGCAGCCGGGCCAGCAGCGTGGTGAATTCGTCGGTGTTGGGCTGCCACGTCTGCAGCATGGTGTTGAGGTTGGTGATGGTGTCTCCGTACGCGGCGCTGGAGTTGTCGACCGTGTTGGCCAGGGTGGCCAGCACGGCGTTGCCCTGGTCGATCAGCGTCTCGAACTGCCGGTCACCGGAGGTCACCGCGGCGCTGAGCCGGTTGAGCCCGCTGAGCATCTGTTCCAGTTGGGGCTGGCGGCTGTTCATGGTGCGCATCAGGGTCGACATGTTGTCGATCAGCTGGGTAAAAATTGCGGAGTTCCCGGTCAGATTGGAAGTCATCGCGGCGATCTGGGTCAGCAGCGTCGTCAAGGTCTGCGCCTGGCCGCTGAAGGTCTCGACGAATCCCCGGGTGAGGGTGTTGACCTGTTCTGGTGCCAGCGCGTCGAACAGCGGCTTGAAACCGTTGAGCAGTGCGGTCAGATCCACCGCGGGCGAGGTTTGGGCCAGTGGGATCACTCCTCCGGCGGCCAGTCGCGCGGGCGGTTCGCCGGTGGAGACGTCCATGATGGCGCCACCGGGGTCGGACAGCGCCACATAGCGGGCCCCGAGCATGTCGCCGTAGCGCACCGCCGCGGTGACATTGCTTGTCAGGGTGAAATCGGAGTTGACCTCGATGTCGACGTCGGCCCGGCTGGTGCCGTCGGGATTGGGCGCGAACCGGATCGAATCCACGCGCCCGATCCGAATGCCGTTCATGCTCACCGGGTTTCCGACATTGAGTCCCTCGACGCTGGTGAACTGCGCCTGGTAGGTCACGGTGCTACCGCGGACCGGAACCGACAGGGTGTTGATCACCAACACCGCGCTCAGTACACCCGCAGTGCAGAACGCGCCCAGTCTGGCCCACGACTGCCACCGACCGTTGCGGTTCATGAGACCTGCACTTCCGTGCCGCGCACCAGCGGGCCCAGCATCAGCACCGTGGCGATGTTCGGCTGCGCCGACGGACCGCCGGCCGGGGGCACCAGTTCGTCCTGCAACACGGCCAGGGCGTGGGCCTGGCCGTCGGCGTCGACGACTGCGGAGGCGGGTGCGGCACCCGGAACCGCCTCGGCGGGAAGCGGTCCGGGTTCGGTGGGGATGGGTGCCGACTGCGGCAGCCCGGGCCCAGGCGGCAGGAACGAGTGCGTCGGCATATGCGGTGCGGGGGCGGCAAATGGGTTGACCGGGAGGTCGGCGGCGGGTCGGGACAGGATGTCCTCCGGCTGCGTCGGCACCTCGCCCGACGGTGCGGATTCGGCGCACCGGGCGCCTCCCGTGTTGCCGTACACCGGACAGTCCTGCAGCGAGTACGGCATCGGCCCGGCGAACGTCGCTACGGCGGTGATGTTGAACTTGCCCGTCGCGAACACCTTGGCGCCGGCCTCCCCGAACGACTGCGCGCCGGCCAGGGTGTCGACCAGCCCCAGGGGTTGGGCGGCGGTGGTCGCCATGATCTTGCCTGCCGAGTCGACGACGGTGATCAACTGTTCGCGATGGTCGGACAGGAATGCGGTGAGCACCGAGGAGAACCGGGCGAAACCGTCCAGCGCCGAGGCGAACTTCTTCTGGTCGTCGACCATCCGGTTGGACACCGACGTCGCCGCCGACAGTGTGGAGATGATGTCGGGGGTAGCGGTGTTCAGCGACGCCATCACGTCCCGGAATTGCGGTGTGGTGTCGAGGAACCGCACCAGCGACGGAGTCAGCACCTGGGCGCTCGCGCTCAGGTTGTCGATCGTGGTGCCCAACTCGGTACCGCGGTTGCGCAGGGACTGGCTGATCGCGGTGAGGGCGGTCTGCATGCGCTCGGGTTTGATCTGCGAGAACAGGTCGACGATCTTGGTGAACACGTCGTAGAGCGCCATCGCATCGGGACTGTCGTCGATCGCCACGGTGTCACCTGGCTTCAGCCCGGTGGTCGCCCGGTTACCTTGGGGGTCGACGAGTTGCAGGTAGATGTCGCCGAAGAAGGTGCGGGGCACGATCCGCGCGACGGCCGAGGACGGGATGATGCCGAGACTGTCGGGTTCGATGGCCAGCCGGACCCGGGAGGTACGGGTGCCCGACTCGATGTCGGCGATGCGTCCGACGTTGACACCGTGGTAGCGCACCGGGGATCCCCCGGTGATCAGCCCGGCCGACACCGGGACGCCGACGAACACATCGGAACTGCGTTCCAGATGTCCCGACGCCCTGGCCACCAGGGCGGAGGCCACTGCTGCCGCCACGGTGGCGGCGGCCAGGCCACGCAGCGCCAGTCGGGCCCGGCCGGGCTCGGTGCGGCGCTTCACATTCCCATCCCGGGGATCTCGGGGACCAGGCCCCACAGCGCGAAGGTCAGCAGCACGTCGAGGATGCCGACCGCCAGGATCGCGGTGCGCAGTGCGCGGCCCGCGGCCTGCCCCACCCCGGCCGGCCCGCCCGAGGCGAAGTAGCCGTAGGTGCAGTGCACCAGGGCCACCACGATGGCGAAGACGATCGCCTTGATCCCAGAGTAGAGCAGATCGCGCGGGCCCAGGGCGAGGTGGAAGAAGTAGTCGTAGGTGCCGGGGGAGGCACCGTTGAAGATCACCACCACGGTGCGGGTGGACAGATAACTCGCCAGCAGCCCGATCATGTAGATCGGGATGACGCAGACCACGGAGGCCAGCACGCGGGTGCCCACCAGGTAGGGGATGGAACGCAGTGCCATGGCGTCGATGGCGTCGATCTCGTCGGAGATCCGCATGGCCCCGATCTGGGCGGTGAAGCCCGTCCCGACCTTGGCGGCCAACGCGATTGCCACGACGACGGGTGCGAGTTCGCGGGTGTTGGCGATCGCCGCGAGCATGCCTGACAGCGTGTTCATCCCCACCAGATCCAGGCCGCGCTGGGTCTCGACTCCCAGCATCATGGCCGCAGCCAGAGACATCGCGAACACGATGCCGATGGTCCCGCCGCCGGACAGCAGAGAGCTGGTGCCAAACGTGACCTCGCCGATCTGGCCGAGGGTGTGCTTGCGGTAGCGCACCAGGGCATACGGCAGGGAGCCCAGGACCTTGGCGTAGAACGTGACGTGCTGGCCGGCCACCGCGAGCGCGTCGTACCCGGCGACTGCGGGGCGCGAAATCCGGTGCAGGGCAGCACTGCTGGTAAGTGCGGTCATCGGTAACTGCCCACGGCCGGAACCACGACGGTATACAGCGCCGACATGGTGGTGTTGAGGATGAAGACCAGGGCGAAGGCCAGCACCACGGCCTCGTTCACCGCGTTGGCCACCCCGCCGGCGCCGCCCTTGGTGTGCAGGCCCTTGAAGGTGGCGACCAGGGTCGCGGTGAGTCCGAACACCGCTGACTTGATCAGTGCCATCACGAAATCCGACACCTGGCCGTACTGGCTGAACGTGGCCAGGAAAGTTCCGGCCGGCAGGTGCTGCACGCTGATGTGGTACAGGTAGCACGCCATCACGCCGCCGAAGGTGACGATCGCGCACAGGGCCAGGGCCACGATGACGGCGGCGACCAGTCGCGGTGCCACGAGCCGCTCGATCACGTCCAGGCCCATGACCTCCATCGCGTCGATCTCTTCGCGGATGGTGCGAGATCCCAGATCGGTACAGATCGCCGATCCGGCCACACCGGCCATCATCAAGGCGCACACCAGGGCCGCGGCCTGACCGACGATGATGAACGCCACCACCGCGCCGGAATAGCCGCCGGCACCGATGCGCCCCGCCAGCTCACCGACCGACACAGCGATGAACACGCCGATGGGCATCATCAGCAGCAGGGCCGGCCCGGTGCACACCCGGCCGATGAACAAGGTCTGGTTGACGACCTCGTCGAGCACCAGGCGCCGGCGTACCACTGCGGTGACGACGCTGACCAGAGCCTGCACCGAGAAGCCGAGTACGTGGCCGCCCTGGATCAGGACGTCCCGAACGGGGCCCTTGGACGCTGGTAGCTCGTAGGTCATCGAGTTCCTTCCGCGCTTGTCGTGGCATGCGCGGGGCTGCCGGCGATACCGGCTGTGTTGAGCATCGTTCTGACCCCCCGGCCGCATGTGGAGCATGTCACATTTCGGGACGCCGCCGCAAGGATTAAGTGAACGACGATTCTCGAGCTGATCTAACCTATCTCCTCAGGTATAGAGCGGTTATGAGTGCAGGCTTGTGACTACAGCCTCGAATCGATGCCGCTCAAATTCGCTCGGCGTGTCGGATCGGCTTTCCGTGAGAATCGGCATTAACTTATCGGCCACGGGGATTGCCGAGCTTAGGTGGTATCGGTATGGCTGGTGGGGTCGGGAAGCGTCACATTTCACGAAGGTCGTTTCTGGCCGGAACGGCCACGGCGGGGGTGGCCGCCGCGGCGCTGAGCGGGCCGGCAACCGCGCGCGCAGCTCCCGGGTCCACGGTCGCGATATTCGGTGCCGGGGTGGCCGGCCTGACCGCCGCCCACGAGCTGGCCGAGCGTGGGTACCGGGTCACGGTGTTCGAGCGAAAAGCCTTGGGCGGCAAGGCGCGATCGATCCCGGCGCCGTCGCCGTCGGGCAGCGCGCTACCGGCCGAACACGGCTTCCGGTTCTTCCCGGGCTTCTACCGCAACGTCACCGACACCATGCGTCGTATCCCGTTCGCCGGCAACACCTTCGGCGTATGGCAGAACCTGACCCGGGCCACGTCATATCTGCATTCGGGGCTGGGGCGGGCGGATCTGACCATTCCGCTGCCCTTTCCGATCCCGACGCTGCCCAACCCCATCACCCCGAAGGCGTTCACCGAGTCGGTGGCCGCGGTGTTCCAGACGCTGTTCCGGTTGCCGCCGTTGGAGGCGGTGTACGCCGCGCAGAAGCTCGCGGTCTACGTCACCAGCTGCGACGAGCGCAAGCTCGGTCAGTGGGACAACATGACCTGGGAGAAATACATCGGGGCGGACCACAAGAGCAAGGAGTACAACCGCTACCTGGCCGACGGCATCATCCGGAATCTGGCCGCCTCCAAGTCCAAGGACGCCAGCGCGCATTCGATCGGGCTGGTCGGTGAGGCCTCGGTGTGGTCGATCCTGCTGCTGGGCAACGATATCGACAACAAGGGATTCGACCGGGTGCTCAACGGACCCACCAGCCTGCAGTGGATCGATCCCTGGGTGGCGCACCTGCAATCGCTGGGGGTGACGTTCCGGCTCGGCCAGGCGCTGGCCCGCCTGACCCCGAACGGTCGTCACATCGCCTCGGCCACAGTGGTGGACGGCAACGGGGTGGCCCAACCTGTGGTCGCAGACTGGTACATCTCTGCCGTGCCCTGCGAGAAGCTCGCGGCGGTACTCACTCCCGACGTGGTCGCCGCCGATCCCAAGCTCGCCTCGGTGGCGGCGTTACGCACCGAGTGGATGAACGGGCTGATGTTCTTTCTGCGCGAGCGCGTCGACGTCACCAAGGGGCACGTCAACTACGTCGACTCCGGATGGGGGCTCACCTCCATCAGCGAGGCCCAGTTCTGGAAGCGGCCACTGACGTCCTATGGGGACGGCACCGTCAAAGACTGTCTGTCGGCGATCATCTCGGACTGGAGCACGCAGGGAAATTTCAACGGGCTCAGTGCCAGGCAGTGCACTCCGCCGCAGATTGCCGCCGAGGCCTGGGCGCAGATCAAGGCGCACCTCAACGACACCAGCATCGTGGTCACCGACGCGATGGTGCATTCGTGGTTCCTCGACCCGTCGATCATCGACTCGGGCACGCCCAACGTGCGCAACGACGAACCGCTGTTCATCCAGGACCCGGGTTCGTGGGCGCGCCGGCCCGAGGCTGTCACCGGGATCGACAACCTGTTCCTGGCCGGCGAGTGGATCAAGACCGACCAGAACGTCACCACGATGGAGGGCGCCAACGAGGGCGGACGCTACGCCGCCAACGGGGTGCTGATGGCGTCGGGTTATCAGGGGCCGAAGGTCAACGTTCTCGGGTTGTTCCAGGCGCCGTGGTGGGCCCCGTTCAAGGCCGCCGACAAGGCGCGATACCGGGCCAGGTTGCCCCACGCGTTCGACATCGTCGACACCCGATGGCCGACCTGACCCCCCCTTACTGAAAACAATTACCAATAACCCTACGATAGGCCGGTGACCTCGACCGGATCCGTACCCGTGCTCGCGGTCGCCGGGCACTTGGGCGCCGGCAAGACCACGCTGCTCAACCACCTGCTGCGCAATAGTCGCGGCGTCCGCATCGGGGCGCTGGTCAACGACTTCGGGGCGGTCAACATCGACGCCATGCTGGTGGCCGGGCAGGTCGACGCGATGGCGTCGCTGTCCAACGGATGCATCTGCTGTGCGGTCGACGGGGAAGAAGTGGGCGAGATGCTCGGCAAGCTCGCGGCCGTCAAACCGCGGCTCGATCTCATCGTGGTGGAGGCCAGCGGTGTGGCCGAACCGGCCTCTCTGGCCCGCACCATCGTCACCGTCGACGATCCCCGCTTCCATTACGCCGGCCTGGTTCTGGTTCTCGACGGCCTGCAACCCGACCTGAGTCACGGGCTGCCGGTCGCCGATCTGGTGGTGCTCAACAAGGCGTCCTCGTGCGCCGACGCCGACGGTCTGCTCGCACAGATCCGCGAGTTCAGTCCCCGGGTTCCGGTGTTGCCCACCGACTTTGCCCGTGTCGACCCCGAATTGCTGATCGATCCACCTGAGCGGACGCCCCAGGCCCAGCTGTCGTTCGACGAGCTGCTGCACGAGCAGCACGATCACGAGCATCCCGAGTATCAGAGTGTGGAGTTCCGCACCGATGCCGCGGTCAACCCACGCTTGTTCATGGAGTTCCTGCGAGACCGCCCCGAAGGGCTCTACCGTGCCAAGGGTTTCGTCGACTTCGGCGCTCAGCGCTTCCTGCTGCAGCTCGTCGGCAGCTCGCTGCGATTCGAGAAGCGGCGTGGGGCGGCCACCGAGTTGGTGCTGATCGGCACCGGGATGGACCCTGCGGCGGTACTGGCCGGGCTGCAGCGGTGCACCGGTGAGCCGGCCGACGAGAACGCGATGCTCGGGGTGCTCAAGTACGTGGTGTAGCTGGTGTCGGCGGTTTCTCGTCCGGCTATCCTGGCCGCTCACCCGAATTCAAGGAGCCGCATTGTTCAAGGTCAACGAGTACTTCGGCGGCGACGTCGCATCGATCGCCTTCACGACGCCGGAAGGCCCTGCGACCGTGGGCGTCATGGCTGTCGGCGAGTACGAGTTCGGCACTTCTGCGCTCGAGATCATGCGGGTGGTCTCCGGTGCGCTGACCGTCAAGTTGCCCGGCAGTGAGCAGTGGGAAACCTTTGCGGCCGGAACACAATTCACCGTGCCCGCCGACAGCAAGTTCCAGGTCCGCGCCGAGGTCGAGACTGCCTACCTCTGTGAGTACCGCTGACGCGAGGCTCTGCTGGCCTCTCGGCCGCCTACCCAGTGCGCCGCTTTCT
This sequence comes from Mycobacterium sp. IDUB_9, assembly GCF_055419505.1. NCBI lineage: Bacteria > Bacillati > Actinomycetota > Actinomycetes > Mycobacteriales > Mycobacteriaceae > Mycobacterium > Mycobacterium sp. IDUB_9. The sequence goes on from NZ_JBVAXU010000002.1 coordinate 50,094, forward strand.
ACCTCAGGGTTGTTCCGAGGCGGGAAGCGCAGCCCTGCCGTAGAAAGCGGCGCGCAGGGCCAAACTTTTTGATGCCGGGCAATTCGGGTATGTAACGCCCATGCGCCCCATCACCCTGGCCAAGACGGCCACCGCGGCTTTGACCACTGCACTCGTCGGCGGACTGGCCAGCCGGCCCGCACAGTCGACGTGGTACGAGTTGCTGCGTAAGCCGTCGTTTCAGCCTCCGCGACAAGCCTTTCCGATCGTCTGGCCGGTCCTCTACGCCGGCATCGCGGTGGTATCGGCCCGCACCATCGACCGGCTGCGGGCCGAGGGTCACGACGACCGGGCGCGCGGCTACACCGTGGCGCTGGCCGGCAACCTGGCGGTCAACGCCGCCTGGTCGTGGGTGTTCTTCTCCCGGCGTCAACTCGGAGCAGCGGCCGTCACCGCCGCCGCCTTGACCGCCAGCAGTGCCGACCTGACCCGTCGCTCGGTACAGGCCCAGGGCGCCCCGGGTGCGGTGCTGGCGCCCTATCCGCTGTGGTGTGCCTTCGCGACGGCGCTGTCCACCCGTATCTGGATGCTCAACCGCACCTGACCGCGCTCAGCTGAACGGCTTGCGCTGATCCAGCCGACGTGAGGCCAGGCCGGCGCCCCGCCACACCCGGGCGACCCAGTCGCCGTCCTCTTCGGTGACCAGGTTGCCCATCACCCGCACGGCGATGTTCATCAGGAAGGACGAGCGGACCGCGACCGGGCCGGAGGCCGGCAGGAACCGGGGCAGGGTGAGCAGTAGCGCCAGTCGTCGGGCGATCGAGAACCCGTGGGCGTAATGCTCCTGCAAAACCGCGGGCCAGGCCTGTGAATAGTCGCCGGAGCCGAGCAGTTCGGCCGCCAACCGGCCGGTTTCCAGCCCGTAGTCGATGCCCTCGCCGTTGAGCGGGTTGACGCACGCTGCCGCATCGCCGACGAGCATCCAGTTGGGCCCGGCCACCCCGGACACCGCACCGCCCATCGGCAGCAGCGCCGACAGCGCGGCCCGCGGCTCCCCGGAGAATCCCCACTCGTCGCGGCGCAGCTGGGTGTAATACGACAGCAGCGGGCGCAGGGCGGCGTGGGCGGGACGTTTGGCCGTCGCCAGGGCGCCGACACCGATGTTCACCTCGCCGTTGCCCAGCGGGAAGATCCAGCCGTAGCCGGGCAGCACCTGGCCTTCGGGGGAGCGCAGCTCCAGATGCGAGGTGATCCACGGCTCATCGGCTCGGGGTGTGGCGATGTAGCCGCGGATGGCGGTGCCGTAGACGGTTTCCTTGTGCCAGGTGCGGCCCAGCACGCGGCCCAGGGTGGAGCGGGCCCCGTCGGCCACGATCAGATGGTTGCAGCCGATCGTGGCGCCGTCATCGAGCTCCACGGATTCGACACGTCCACGTGAGTCATAGCTGACTTCAACGACTTTGGCGCCCAAGCGCATCTTGGCACCGTCGTCGGCGGCGACCGAACGGATCCGGTCGTCGAGTTCGGTGCGCGGGACCGCGCTTCCGGTGGACGGAAACGACGGCCCGGGCCACGGCACCTCGACGTCGGCGCCGAATCCCGACATCCGCAGGCCGTGATGCCGGATCCGGGTGTCGAGCCACGGGCCCATGCCGAGCCGTTCCAGTTCGGCAACGGCGCGCGGCGTCAGTCCGTCGCCGCAGGACTTGTCCCGGGGGAACTGCGCCGCATCGACCACCAGCACGTCGCGACCGGCCCGAGCCGCCCATGCGGCGGCCGCCGAGCCCGCCGGCCCGGCGCCCACGACGACCACGTCTGCCTTGATATCCATTGCTCCCAGTATGTTGGACGAATGAGGACACCAGCGACTGTGGTGGCAGGCGTTGATTTCGGGGACGCGGCGTTCGCCGCCGACGTCCGGGACAGCGTCGCCAGGATCGAACAACTGATGTCTGACGAGCTGGGCAAAGCCGACGAGCTCATGGCCGAGGCCGTCCAGCATCTGTTCCAGGCCGGCGGCAAGCGGTTCCGCCCGCTGTTCACCGTGCTCGCGGCGTCTCTGGGGCCCCGGCCCGACGATCCGGAGGTCGCGATCGCCGGTGCGGTCATCGAACTGGTGCACCTGGCCACGCTGTATCACGACGACGTGATGGATGAGGCCCAGATGCGGCGCGGGGCACCGAGCGCCAACGCGCGGTGGGGCAACAACATCGCAATCCTGGCCGGTGACTACCTGTTCGCCACGGCTTCGCGGCTGGTTTCCCGGCTGGGACCCGACGCAGTGCGTGTGATTGCCGACACATTCGCCCAACTGGTGACGGGGCAGATGCGCGAGACCCGCGGCGCGGCCGAGCATGTCGACTCCGTCGACCATTACCTCAAGGTGGTCTATGAGAAGACCGCTTGCCTGATCGCTGCCTCGGGACGGTTCGGCGCGACGTTCTCGGGCGCTGATGCCGAGCAGGTCGAGCGTCTCCACCGGCTGGGCGGGATCGTGGGCACCGCGTTCCAGATCTCCGACGACATCATCGACATCGACAGCGATCCCGATGAATCGGGCAAGGTTCCGGGTACTGACCTGCGCGAAGGCGTACATACCCTGCCGGTGCTGTACGCGCTGCGGGAGTCGGGGCCAGATTCCGACCGGTTGCGCGAGTTGCTGGCCACGCCCGTCGAGCGTGACGAGGACGTGGCCGAGGCGTTGGCCCTGCTGCGGCGGTCGGCCGGCATGGTGCGCGCCAAGGAGACGGTGGCCCAGTACGCGGCGCAGGCACGTGACGAGCTGGCCAGCCTTCCGGCCGGGCCCGGGCGTGACGCGCTGGCCACCCTGGTGGACTACACGGTCAACCGTCACGGCTGATTCCGGAACCACGGACGGTAACTGAGCGTTTAATCAGCGATGGTTGCCGAGTAGTTGCCTGATAGGAGGAAACTGCGATGACGTGGAACCCGCACGCGAACCGCATCAAGACATTCCTGTTGCTGGTCGGTTTTTCGGCGTTGATCGTGTTCGTCGGTTCGTTGTTCGGCCGCAACGTGATGTACCTGGCGGTGCTGTTCGCCGTCGGCATGAACGTCTACGTGTACTTCAACAGCGACAAGATGGCGTTGCGCGCGATGCACGCCCAGCCGATCACTGAGGTGCAGGCGCCCGAGATCTACCGGATCGTGCGGGAGTTGGCCACAACGGCACATCAGCCGATGCCGCGTCTGTACATCTCCGACACCGCCAACCCGAACGCGTTCGCCACCGGTCGCAACCCACGGAATGCCGCGGTGTGCTGCACCACGGGCATTCTTCAGCTCCTCAACGAGCGTGAGCTGCGTGCGGTTCTCGGGCATGAGCTCTCCCACGTCTACAACCGCGACATCCTGATCTCGTGTGTGGCGGGCGCCATGGCGTCGGTGATCACTGCCCTGGCCAACATGGCGATGTTCGCGGGGATGTTCGGCGGCAATCGTGAAGGCACGAATCCGCTTGCCATGCTGCTGGTTTCGCTGCTCGGCCCGATCGCGGCCACCGTGGTGCGGATGGCGGTGTCCCGCCAGCGTGAGTACCAGGCCGACCAGTCCGGTGCCGAATTGACCGGTGACCCACTGGCATTGGCCTCGGCGCTGCGCAAGATTTCCGGTGGCGTCGAGGCGGCGCCGCTGCCCCCGCAGCCCCAGTTGGCCGATCAGGCACATCTGATGATCGCCAGCCCGTTCCGGGCCGGCGAGCGCATCGGCAAGCTGTTCTCGACCCACCCGCCGATGGAAGACCGGATCCGTCGCCTGGAGGACATGGCCGGCCGCGGCCCTGGTCACTACTGATCTCCAGCAAGGACGACTGGCCGGTTATTGCACACTTCTTCGTGATCTGCGTGTCATAGCCGGCCTTTCGGCTGTCCGGTGGCCCTCGGCCTGATTCAGCCCTGATTCAGACGCTGTGACGAACGTGCAGCCTTTCCGGTCAGATGCGCGTGGCATCGGCGTGAAAGGCTGCACGCTCGCCGCAACGTTCAGCGCACCTCATGCGGAGGCCGGAGCTCTATCTGGATGGCCGGTGGTCACGAAGGACGAGTACCGCGTTGGGTCGAGCAACACCGCGTCGAGCAACACCGCGAGCGTGCGTGCCGGGCAGCCGACACGCACGCTCGCGGTGCAATCCGTGACGCTCAGGCGGCGTCGGCGAGGGTCTCGATGTGGGTGGGCGTCACCCGCAGCACGTCGGCGCTGGCGATGTCGTAGAACAGGCCGATCACGTTGACGCGCCGGGCCAGCGGGTGCGACTGCAGGGTCTGCACCTGCACCGCGATGTTGACCATCGACAGCTGATCGACCATGCCGAAACCGGCCTCGGCCGCCGACTGTGCCACCGGGTGGCGGCCTTCGTCGAACGCTGCGACCGACGGATCACCATGGGCCAGCCAGGATTCCAGATGCTTGTCGCCCGCGTCGGTCTTGCCCAGCATCGCGGTCATGGCGCCGCAGCTGGAGTGCCCGCACACCACGATCGAGGAGACGTTGAGCTTGTCCACGGCGAACGCGATGGCGGCTTCGATCGAGGCGTCGGCCTGGCCGGCGGGGATCATGTTGCCGACGTTGCGCACCGTGAACAGATCGCCGGGACCGCTGCTCGTGATGACGTTGGGCACGACCCGTGAATCGGCACAGGTGAGGAACAGCGTCTCGGGCCGCTGGGCATGCGCCAGCTCCTGCATGTGCGGGCGCAGCACCGGGGCGGTGCGGCGGTGGTAGGCGGCCAGGCCGTGCAGCACCGATGACGTCTCCTCGCGCTGCCAGGAGCTCCACGGCACCACGCCGGAGCGCTTGTCGAACGGTGTGAAGCCACGCATCGGCGGGCCGGTGACGGCGCTGCCCATCTCGACCGAACCCAAGTCGTGGATCTCGACCGTGCCACCGGTGGCCACGTGCTGGCGCTGCCACTCTTCGATGGTTTCGTGGGCCGCGTGGTCGATGAAGTCGACCGACAGCTCGACGGTCACCGAGGCACCCGAGGGCACCCGCGCCAGCGCGCTGGTCAGTGTCGGCAGGGACAGGAACGTGCAGGAGCCCTCAATGGCGACGCGCCAGGTGTCGGCACCGGTGGGTTCGGCGACGATGTTGGTGCGGACCACCCGCCACACGGTCAGCGCGATCGCGAGCGCGAGTCCGATCAGCACGCCTTCGAGCAGGTTGAGGAACACCACGCCGGCCACCGTCACCACGTACACCGCGAGATCGCCTGTGAGCCTTGCAGTTTTGATGTGAGCCCGCTTGACCAGCTGGCAGCCGATGACGATCAGCAGGCCGGCCAGGGCGGCGGTCGGGATCATCTGGGCCAGGCCGGCGAACGGCACGGCGAACGCCAGGATCCAGACGCCGTGCAGGATTGCCGACGCCCGGCTGCGGGCCCCGGCGGCGACGTTGGTCGAGCTGCGCACGATCACACCGGTGACGGGCAGTCCGCCGACAGCACCCGAGAGCATGTTGGCGGTGCCCTGGCCGATCATCTCGCGGTCGAAGTTGGTGCGCGGGCCGGTGTGCAGCCGGTCCACCGACACCGCCGACAGCAGGCTCTCGACGCTGGCGATCAGCGCGACGGTCAGCACGCCTGCGGCGAACGCGCCCCAGTTGCCTTCGGGCAGGCCGGGCAGGGCCAGCGCGTCGAGCAGGGATCCGTTGATCTGGATGCGGGTGACGTCACCGAACGCCGGCAGCAACGACAGTGCGGTGACGCCGACGATGGCCACCAGCGGGCCCGGCACCTTCTTGACGGCGGCGGGCACCCAGCGCCAGCCCACCAGGATCGCGATCACCAGCGCGCCCAGGACGACACCGTGGCCGTGAGCGTTGATCAGCTGACCTGGCAGTTCGGTGACGTTTGCCCAGGCCGAGCTGTTGGAACTGCCGCCGAGCAGCACGTGGATCTGCTGCAGCGCGATGGTGATGCCGATGCCGGCCAGCATCGCGTGCACGACGACGGGAGAGATGGCCAACGCGGCGCGCGCCACGCGGCTCAGTCCGAACAGCACCTGCAGCACGCCGGCGCACACGGTGATGGCGCAGGTGACGGCCCAGCCGAACTGCGATATCAGGCCGGCGACCACCACGGTCAGCCCGGCCGCGGGTCCGCTGACCTGCAGCGGCGATCCGCCCAGGGCGCCTGCCACGATGCCGCCGACGATGGCGGCGATGATGCCGGCCAGCACCGGAGCCCCCGACGCCACTGCGATACCCAGCGACAACGGCAGGGCGACCAGGAATACGACCAGCGACGCCGGCAGGTCGTATCGCAGTACGGACCGGGCCCGTCCTACGAAATCAGTGGTTTGCTGCATGGAACGCCTCCGTCTGGAGTTGGTGATGCGCGAGCTCGCCTCATCGCGGGCCCGCGCACAGTTATTGACGCCGTTGTCGTTGAACAACTTCGAAAAGTGTTGGAGCGCAGCGCGACACGGGCCACATTCTGGACCCGTCGAAGCTTGGCAACGCCCAATTGCTATGAGCGAGAGTATTTATCGCTGTGAACTGGTGCAAGGAAGATTGGGCTATGCATAGAGAACCCAAATGTTACGGAGATGTGTCTCTCCGCGAATATGCCTGGTGCGCACGGCTAATCATCCGTAACCGGAATCGCGGCGGCACCAAGTGTTCACCAATTCGTTGGAAACAGTATGTATCGCAAGGTCTTTGATGTGGATCACCACAGGTCGCAAAGGTGACGAGCGTCATAGAAGACTCATAGAAGGGGTATTCCCTTAGAACTCCATATGAACTCCGTGACAACCGTCTGTGTACTCCGCACAATGGAAATATGACGACGATGTCCGTTTCCCCTCGTGCCCAGCAACCGCGGCAGGCCATCCTCGGACAGTTGCCGAAGATCCATCGCGCCGACGGATCTGCGATTCGCGTACTGCTGGTAGATGACGAGCCCGCGCTGACCAACCTCGTCAAGATGGCCCTGCACTATGAGGGCTGGGAGGTCGACGTGGCGCACAACGGCCATGATGCCGTGGCCAAGTTCGACGAGGTCGAGCCCGATGTCGTGGTCCTCGACATCATGCTGCCCGATATCGACGGGCTGCAGATTCTGCAGCGGGTCCGTGAGGCCGACGGCTATACGCCCACGCTGTTCCTGACCGCCAGGGATTCGGTGCTGGACCGGGTGTCCGGCCTGACCGCGGGTGCCGACGACTACATGACGAAACCGTTCAGCCTCGAGGAGCTGGTGGCCCGGCTGCGCGGGTTGCTGCGCCGCTCGAGTCACACCACGCCGCCGGCCGACGAGATCCTCAAGGTCGGCGACATGGTGCTCGACGGAGCCAGCCGCGAGGTCACCCGGGACGGTGAGCCGATCAATCTCACCGTGACGGAGTTCGAACTGCTGCGCTACCTGATGCGTAATCCGCGCCGGGCGCTGAGCCGGGCCGAGATCCTCGACCGGGTGTGGAACTACGGGTTCGGCGGGAAGTCCAGCATCGTCGACCTGTACATCTCCTACCTGCGCAAAAAGGTAGACACCGACCGCGAGCCGATGATCCACACCGTGCGTGGCGTCGGCTATATGCTGCGGCCGGCGTCGTGACTCGCTGATGCCGCCCCGGCGGTGGGGGCCGCGCTCGCTGCGCCGGCAATTGGTCTTGGGCGTCAGTGCGCTCGTCACGGTGGTGCTGTTCGCGGTCGGCGCCTTGTCCGTGTACAGCCTGCACACCTATGTGACGACGATGAGCGATACCGAGGTGTCGCGGTCGTTGGCAGCGTTCAGCCATTCCCTTGAAAAGTGGCGGGAGAGTCAGACCGACCACCAGCTCGCGTCAGACGCCGAGGCGCTCACGGCCTTCGTCGGGCAGGCGCCGGGCAATCTGATCGCGGTGCTGCACGACGGCGAGGTCGTCCAGTCGGCGGTGTTCTCCGACGGTGAGCCGCACCCGGCGCCGGCGGCGGTGACCCGCGCACTCGACCAGTACGCCTGGGCCGACGAACACCCCCGCACGGTGAAGCTTCCGGTACTGGGCTCCTATCGGTTGGCCAGTCAGCCTGCGGACAACGGTGACGTGCTGGTGTCGGGGGTGTCGCTGGACAGCGCGAACTTGGTGATCGCCCGCAAGACGGTGACCGTCGGGGTGATGATCGTCATCGCCCTGATCGTCACCGCGTTGGGCACGGTCGCCGTGGTGCGCTACGCGCTGCGGCCGTTGAGCCGGGTGGCGGCCACCGCGGCCAAGGTGGCCAAGTTGCCGCTGGACGGTCGCGATCACCGCATCACGACGCGGGTGCGGGACAAGGACACCGATCCGGACACCGAGGTCGGCCTGGTGGGAGAGACGCTCAACCAGCTGCTGGCCAACGTCGACAGCGCGCTGGCCGCACTGGCCGACTCCGACCGGCGCACCCGGCAGTTCCTCACCGATGCCAGCCATGAGCTGCGCACACCGCTGGCGGCGATCCAGGGGTATGCCGAGCTCACCCGGCAGGACAGCGCGAACCTGCCGCCGACCACCGAATACGCGTTGGCCCGCATCGAGGCCGAGGCGCGGCGGATGACCGGTCTGGTCAGCGACCTGCTGCTGTTGTCGCGGTTGAGTGAGGGGCAGGAACTCGAGACCGACGACATCGACCTGAGCGATCTGGTGGTGGACGCGATCAACGACGTGGCGGTGGGCGCGCCCGAACATCACTGGGTCGCCGAGCTGCCCGACGATCCGCTGTGGGTACGCGGGGACCTGGCCCGGCTGCACCAGATGGTCAGCAACCTGTTGACGAACGCGCGGATACACACGCCGCCCGGTGTGACCGTCACAATTGCATTGACCGAGGCCGATGAATTCGCAGAATTGACGGTTACCGATGACGGCCCGGGAATTGATGCCGAATTGTTGCCGAACCTTTTCGGCAGATTTGTCAGGGCCGATAAATCGCGATCGCGAGAATTGGGTAGTACCGGCTTGGGGCTGGCTATCGTGGCCTCGATCGTCGAGGCGCATCAGGGCACCGTCGCCGTCGCCTCAAAGCCTGGTCGCACTGTGTTTACCGTGCGGATCCCGCTCGCCGGTGAGATCGCTCCGGAGACGGTTGCCGCCCATGCAAAAAATATGAATTAGGCCTGAAATTTCTTTGACCGCAGGGCCGTATGCGGTAATTCGTATGTGTTCAACCTGAGTTGATGGACCCTGGCTGAATAGCTCCCTAGGCTGGAACTACCTCATCAAGAGAAAGGCCAGGTAATTCAATGATGAACATCTGGAAAACTGTTTCCGTCGCCGCCGTCGCAACAGGCATGGCGGTGGGCGCGCTGGCGCTGGCCGGCCCGGCTGCTGCGGCACCGAGTGGCACGGGGTCGGCGCAGCAGACCATCAAGCAGTTGGAGGACGAGGGCTACCGCGTCATCCTGTCCCGGGTCGGCACCGGTTCGATCAGCAACTGCGACGTCAAGGCGGTGCGCCCGGGCCGGGAGATCACCGAGCTCAAGAACACGCGGCGGGGCAACACCGAGGAGCGGGTCCGCTACACCACGGTCTACGTCGACCTCGCCTGCGGCTCGGGTAAGTAGCCCAGCCCCGGAGCGGTGGACCACACTATCGCCCCGGGTTAGGGTGGCGGCGTGCTGAGCAGAGTGGTGATTGGCCTGGTGAGCGCCGCGGGGGCGGCAGTGATGAGCATGCCGCCGGTGGCGGCCGCGGAGCCGGAGCCGGCCCCGGCTCCGGCCGTCCCCAACGTCAACGCGTACGCACCGGTCAAGACCTCCGAATACGCGGTGATGGACAAGACCTGGTACGCGTTCACCGTTCCCGACGGCATCACCTGCGTGATCCAGCGCAACGGTACCTACGGCTGCAGCGGGCCGATCCCGGCCGCGCCCAACGGAGCCAATCTGGTCAGCGGCGGGCCGGGAGTGCCCGGGTTCGCCAGTTCACCGGCCCCGGTGTTCGCCGTCGTCGAGAATCCCAAGCCCTTGCCGGCGAATTCGCGGCTCAGCTATCAGACGGTCAGCTGCGGCACCGACGGCGTGACGACGTCCTGCATCGACGGGCGCAATCAGGCGGGTTTCGTGATCAGTCCGGCGGGCAGCTTCGTCATCGGCGAGCAGGAGTCGGACTTCAAGCCCACGTTCCAGATCGGCTGATCCGCACTCGGGGGCCTCAGGCGATTCCTTCGAGCGTCTCCATGTCGCTGGTGCCGATCTTCGCAATCACTTCGGGTGACCGGCGGCGCAGTATCCAGTACCACGCCAGCGCGGCGGCAACCGTGGCCAGGAACAGCCACGGGATCACGTTGAGCGGATACGCAGGCACCGGATAAACGTTGGCGTAGAACACATATGCCATCGATCCGATGGCCAACGCGGCGGCGGGCCACACGAGTGGCACGCGAACCTTGATGCTGCGTAGGAAAACAACAGCAGCGATCGCCGCGGCGGCGTAGGCCACCATGTAACCGTAGGTCCCGTAGGTGTCCACCCAGGTCACGACATCCATCGCGTCGACGCCGAGCAGATACAGCACGACGGGCACCGCGATCACGAGTGGGCTGACCGAGATCAGCGCGCGGTGCGGGGTCAGGTGCGTCGGGTGGGTCCGGCCGATCGCGGACGGAACCACACCCTCTTTGCCCATCACGTAGAGGATGCGGCCGATGACGTTCATCGGCGCGACCACCACGGCGAAAAACGATGCGGCGATACCGAAGTTGAGGATCGGGTTGAACCACCCCGGCATGCCCACCAGGGTCGCGAGATCGTTGAGCGGCTGGGCGGATTCGCCGAGACCGGATCCCAATGCGGCCACCTGGGTGTAGGCGGCGAAGACGTACAGCACACCGACGCCGGCCGCGCTCCACATGATGGCGCGTGGCACCGCGCGGTAGGGGTCCTTGGCCTCCCGGGCCAGGGCATCTGCGCTGGAGAAGCCGACGAAGCCCAGGATCGCCAGCACCATGCCCACCGCGATTCCCGACGGCTTGGCGCCACTCAGGTCGAACTGGTCGGCGTCGAATGCGTCGGCCCCGAGGTGCACCAGGGTGAAGACCAGCAACAGGATGATGATGGACACCGAAACCAGTTCCAGCACAAGAGAAACCCGTGCCGATAGCCGGATACCACGGATGGTGAACAAGGTGGCCAGCGCGCCGAGAACGGCGGCCAGCACGATCTGTGCGGCCACCCCGTGGACCGGAATACCGAGTTGGTTGAGCAGGGTGGCGGTGTAGGCCACCGAGCCGCTCAGTGAGCCCGCGGCAATCCCGAAGCATCCGATGATGAGGCTGACGCCGGTCACGTAGGCGCCGAAAGGTCCGAGTGCGGTCGCGGCATAGCTGTACAGCGAGCCCGCACTCGAACGGCGCTTGGCGAACTGCGAGATGCAGTAACCCACCGAGAGGATGACGACGGTGGCCAGCGCGAACGAGACCCAGGTGCCGTTACTGGCGGTGGTGTAGATGGCGGCAGCGGTGAACGCGATGACGGCGCTGGGCGCGATGTTGGCAATTGCCTGCGCGGCGAGTTCGCCGCCGCCCATCACCCCGCGGCGCAGGCCGGCATCTCCGCTCGAGGTCTCGGCCCGGGTCTGAAGATCTTCGGTCACTTGGGATCTCGATTCTTCTCAGGCGTTCGGGACGAGTAGTTGGCGCAGTGCGTGGCCGGCGGCCAGATCGTCGAGGGCGGCCGCGGCTTCTGCCAATGGCCGCCGAGCGGAGATCATCGAAGCCAGGTCGAGGTTGCCTGCCATGACCTCGTCGACCAGCTGGGGGATGTCCCGCTCGGGCACCGCCGAGCCGTAATTGGAGCCAAGGATCCGTTGGTCGGCCTCGGCCAGCGCGAGCGGATCGAAGGTGGCGCGTTCGCCGGCCGGCGGCAGGCCGACGATGACGGCGGCCCCGCCGAGGCCCAGCGCGGCGATGGCCTGCTCGGTGGTGGCGATCTTGCCGATGGCGTCGAAGATGTAGTCGTATCCGTCGGGCAGCACCTCACGCAGGGCGGCCACGACGTCCTCGACCGCCGAGGCGTCGACGGTGTCGGTGGCCCCGAGGGTGCGGGCCAGGTCGAGTTTTTCGGCGACGACGTCGACGGCCACGATGCGGTCTGCGCCGGCCAGCCGGGCGCCCTGCACACAGGCCAGGCCGACCCCGCCGCAGCCGATCACCGCGACGGTCGAACCCGGCTCCACCCCGGCGGTGTTGCGGACGGCGCCGACACCCGTGGCGATGGCGCAGCCGACGATGGCGATGTCCTGCAGCGGGGCGTCCTTGCGGACCTTGACCGCGCCGCTGCGCGGAACCACCACCTGCTCGGCGTAGGAAGACACCCCGAGGTAGTGGTGGATCTGGCCGCGTTCGTTGGACAGCCGGGTGGTTCCGTCGTACAGGGTGCCTCCGGTGGCCACTACCGACGCCACCAGCGCGCACTGGGCCGGTCGGCCGGCCTGGCAAGCGCGGCATTCGCCGCAACCGGGTACCCAGCTGAGCACCACATGATCGCCGGGCTCGAGGTCGTCGACGCCGGGTCCGACCGCCGTGACCACGCCGGACCCTTCGTGTCCCAGCACCACAGGCGCCGGGACATCCCAGGCGCCGGTAGTGACGTGCAGGTCGGAGTGGCAAACGCCGGCGGCGGCGATCTTCACCTGCACCTCGCCGGGCCCCGGGGTGGCGAGGTCGACGTCTTCGATGCTGATGGTTCCGTTGCCGTCGAGGACTGCGGCCTGAATCCGCGTCGATTCGCCGTTGGGTTCGGTTGCAGGTGCAGACACCGCGTACCTTTCTGCGCTTCGGGGGGCACCGCCACATGTAGGGTTCAATGCCATAAAACAATGAACGTGTTTTACACCACTAAACGAGTGGGCGTCAACAAAAGGGGGAGCTTCAGTGGCGGACGGTCGGCAGGCCGGTACGGAAACCGGCATGGGGCGGGCCGGGGCACGGCTGCGTGAGGTTCGCGGTCAGCGCGGTCTCAGCCTGACCGAAGTGGCCGCCCGGGCCGAGGTGACCAAGGGTTTCCTGAGCCTGGCCGAGCGGGGGATGACCAATGTGTCGGTCCCGGTGTTGATGCGAATCTGCGAGGCCCTGGGAATCGGCATCGGCGACCTGTTCGAGTACCCCTCGGCGCCGGTGGTGCGCAGTGGGGCCGGGGCGCCGCTGGAGATGGGCGGACTCGGCGTCCGGGAGGAGCTGCTGACCCCGAGGTCCGAACACCATGTGCAGGTGATGCACACCGTGATGCGGCCGGGCGGTGGTTCCGGCGGGGCCTACCGGCTTGAAGCCGCAACAGTTTTCGTCTACGTGCTCAAGGGTGAGCTCAGCATCACCGTGGAGGGACACACCACATTGCTGGACACCGGTGACAGCATGACCTTCGGCGCGACCCAGCTGCATGACTGGCACAACCCGACCGACGGGGAGGCCGAGGTGCTCTGGACCATCGCCCCGCCGGTCGGGGCCGAGGACTTCCGCGCCGCGGTGCGCGGTGAGTGACGGGGCACGGTTCCGCGAAAGTGACGCCAGGGTCGCTGTCACCGCGGCTTAGCGACCCTGGCGTCACTCTCGGCGCACAGCGCGATCAGAACGGCAACCGTCAGAACCCCGAGCCGTGCACCTCGTGGCCGGGTTTTTCGATCATCAGACCGTTGTAGGCGTCCTGAACCTTCGCGCCGTGGTTGATCACCGCGTCGACCTCGCGCGCGATAGGCATGCTGAGCCCGTACTTGTCGGCGAACTCCATGATCACGCTGGCGGCCTTCACCCCTTCGGCCACCTGATTCATCGATGCGATGATCTCGTCGATCGTCTTGCCCGCGCCGAGCTGCTCGCCGACATGGCGGTTACGGCTGCGCTGGCTCGTGCAGGTGACGATGAGGTCGCCCATGCCGGCCAGGCCCGCGAAGGTGTCGCGGTGCCCGCCGATGGCTTCGCCGAGTTTGGACATCTCCCGCACCGCGCGGGCCATCACCATGGCGCGGGTGTTCTCGCCGATGCCCAGTGAGTAGCCCATGCCGACGGCGATGGCGTACACGTTCTTGAGTGCCCCGGCCATCTCCACGCCGACCACGTCGTCGGTGGTGTAGGTACGAAAACGTTTGGTGCGGAACAGCTGTGACAGGTTGGCAGCCAGATGCTGGTCGGGCATGGCCAGCACAGCCGCGGCGGCATAGCCTTCGGCGACCTCGCGGGCGATGTTCGGCCCGGCCAGGATGCCCGCCGGGTGCCCGGGCAGGACCTCGTCGACGATCTCGCTCATCCGCTTGTTGGTGCCCTGTTCCAGGCCCTTGACCAGGGAGACCACCGGAACCCACGGGCGCAGTTCACGGGCCAGTTCGGTGAGTACCCCGCGGAAGCCGTGCGACGGCACGCCCATCACGATCACGTCGGCGCAGTTGGCTGCCTCGTTGAAATCATTGGTGGCCTTGAGACTTTCGGGTAGCGCGACCTCGTCGCCCAGGTAGCGCGAGTTGCGGTGGTTGTCGTTGATGTCCTTGGCGGTCTCCTCCGAGCGCACCCATTGCAGCGTCGACCCGCGCCGGGCGCAGATGGAGGCGACGGTGGTGCCCCAGGATCCTCCGCCGAGGACGACGACGTTGGGTTCGCGTTGCGCTGGTGCCATGGCGATCAGAGTATTGCCGAGGCGCGGTTGCTGAGCGAAAGTTGTCGAACTGGGTCGATCGTCGCGGGCCCGATTTGTCCCGAAACCCGACTGACATCGTCTGTAGTCAGTAGACTTCGGCGCAGCGGCGCGCCAGGTACCGGGCGAAACATGATCGGGCAAATCTGGCAACTTCTTCCGCGGTTCTGGCACGATCCGCAAAGTTAACGCGCATGCGGGGTGCGGATTCCGTGGTGAGTTCGGCCGCAGGGCCCGAATCCCGGATCGATCCGACTCCGCGCCTTACGTCGGCGTCAATACGCATGGCGTTGGCTGCGGCCTGAATGCACTGCATTTACACGTGATACGAGAAGTGACACGTCCCTCACCCGTGCGCCGGAGCGGAACCGGCGGTGCGCCGACGGCGACGACGGATTTGCCGGAAATTGATGAGCCAACCTCCATAAGTGAATGATAATTCGGCAAAACATTGACGGGGGATGAGCGCCGACGCTACGGTGCCAACCACTGTGAGTTATCCGGCCGGCGGTGGCCATCTCTCGGTCTGGGGAGGTATTGATCTGTGTTCATTCTTCTGCTTAATGAGAGAGGATGACGGCGCCGCCTGAGAGCGTGGCTGATGGGGTCGAGCCGCAACGGGGAATCGACGCCATCGAGAACTGGGCCACCGGTTATGCCCGGCGTCATCCGATGGCGTCGCTCGCCACGGTCGGGGACCAGTTCGTGCTCGGCGTGCGCACCGTCCAGATCCTGTTCCTCGACCTTGTGACGGGCCGCTTTCAATGGCAGGAGTTCGTTCGCCAGGGTGCCTTCATGGCGGGAACCGCGGTGCTCCCCACTGTGCTGGTGGCCCTGCCGATCGGCGTCACCCTCTCGATTCAGTTCGCCCTGCTGGCCGGGCAGGTCGGTGCGACGTCACTGGCCGGCGCGGCCAGTGGACTGGCCGTGATTCGGCAGGCCGCATCGCTGGTCGCGGCCGTTCTCATGGCCGCCGCGGTGGGGTCGGCGATCACCGCCGACCTGGGTTCGCGGACCATGCGTGAGGAAACCGATGCCATGGAGGTCATGGGCGTCTCGGTGATTCAGCGCCTGGTCGTGCCGCGCTTCGTCGCGGCGATCATGATCGGCGTCGCGCTCACCGGGGTGGTGTGCTTCGTCGGCTTCCTGGCCAGCTTCCTGTTCAACGTCTACTTCCAGAACGGCGCCCCCGGCAGTTTCGTGGCTACCTTCGCCTCGTTCGCCACCACCGGCGACATGGTCGTGGCTCTGCTGAAGGCGGTGATCTTCGGCGCCATCGTGGCCGTGGTGTCGTGTCAGAAGGGGCTGTCCACCAAGGGCGGCCCGACCGGCGTCGCGAACTCCGTGAACGCGGCGGTGGTGGAATCGATTCTGTTGCTGATGGTGGTCAACGTGGCGATCAGCCAGCTCTACATCATGTTGTTCCCCCGGGTCGGGCTGTGACATGACTGCCTCGACTTTCGTCCCACCGTTGCTCAGCCCGTTTGTGCGGCTGTACAAACGGGCGTCGGCGCCGCTGATGCGTTTGGGCCACATGATGGTGTTCTTCGTCCGGGCTCTGACGGCAGTGCCCATCGCGTTGCGTCATTACCGCGGAGAATTCGTCCGGCTACTCTCCGATATCGCCTGGGGCAACGGCTCACTCGTGGTCGGCGGCGGAACCGTCGGCGTGGCGGTGGTACTGGGCATCACGGTGGGTGCACTCGTCGGCATCGAGGGATACAACTTCCTCGATCTGCTCGGGCTCGGCCCGGCCACCGGCATCATCTCCTCGCTGGTGAATACCCGCGAGTTGGCGCCGATCGCCGCCTCGCTGGCCTTCGCGACCCAGGCCGGCTGCCGGTTCACCGCACAGTTGGGGTCGATGCGGATCGCCGAGGAAATCGACGCGCTCGATTCCATTGCGATCCGGCCGATCCCGTACCTGGTCACCACCCGGCTGATGGCCGCGGTGGTCGCGGTGATCCCGCTCTACGCCCTCTGCCTGGCGGTCAGTTACCTGACCACCCAGGTGGTCGTGTACCTGATCAGCGGTGGCTCCAGCGGGTCCTATCTGCATTACTTCAGCCTCATGCTGTCCGGCCAGGACATCCTCTACTCGGTGCTCAAGGCGGTCATCTTCGTGTGGATCGCCTCGACCGTGCAGTGCTACTACGGGTTCTACGCCTCGGGCGGGCCGGTGGGCGTCGGCGTGGCCGCCGGCCATGCCATGCGGGCCAGCATCACCGTGGTGATCATCGTCAACATGTTGCTCACCATGGCGCTGTGGACGGTCGATTCGGGAGCGAGGTTCGGCGGCTAGATGGGAAACTCGCTGGAAACCGACGGGCGTGGGCCGTCCGACCAACAGCTGCTCGGCTGTGGTGCCGCGGTTCTCGTTGTCGCAGCACTGATTTCGACGTTTCTTCTGGTGAAGGCCACCGGAAAGCTGGACGATCGGGTGCCGGTGGTGGCCGCGTTGGTCAACGTCGGCGACGGTCTGCCGCAGCGCTCGGATGTGAAGTATCACGGGGTCCTCGTCGGGATGGTCGACGATGTCACCCCGGCCGCCAACGGTGATCCGAACTTCGTCCATATCGATCTCAAACCCGAATACGCCGGCTCCATCCCGAACACGGTGACCGCGCGTGTCGTGCCCAGCAACGTCTTCGCGGTGTCGTCGGTGCAACTGGTAGACGCCGGCGGGCCGGCAAGCTCGCCGATCGCCGCCGGCGCCCGGATCCCCGAGGACACCGAACTTCCCACGGTGCTGTTCCAGACCACGATCAGCAAGCTGCGTGACGTACTGGCGGCGACGGGGCGCGGGCGTGAGGACAAGACGGTGGGCATCCTGGCCGCCGTGAACGCTGCGACCGAGAATCGCCGTCACGAATTGCTCACCAGCGGAGCGCAATTGAACCGGCTGGTCGATCAGCTGGATTCGGTGGTGGCCTCCGAACCCGGCCCGACGACCGTCTCCGCATTGATCGACGCCACCCAGGGGTTGCAGCAGACCGCGCCCGACCTGCTCGACGCCCTGCACAAAGCCGTGCAGCCGATGCAGACCTTGGTCGAGCAACGCTCACAGCTGAACACGATGATCAACGGCGGAATCAACACGGTCGGTACCACCCACACCGCGTTGGACAATCACACCGACGAACTGGTCAAGACCACGTCGAATCTGACGCCGGTCCTGGGGGTGCTGGCCGACACGTCCAACAACTGGGTTCCGGCTTTCGTGAAGCTCAATCAGCTGTCGGGCAAGTTCTTCGAGCACGTCTGGATGCCTGAAAACGACATCGGCAACATGCGGGTGAACCTGTCGTTGACGCCGAGCTACGCCTACACCCGCGCCGACTGCCCGCAGTACTCCGGGCTCAAGGGGCCCAGCTGTTTCACCGCCCCGCTGGTGCCGACCAGGGCGTCACTGCCGGATGTGTTGCTGCCGGAGAACTTTCAACCGCCTGCCGATCTCATGCCGCCCGCCGGGACGGTCCTGGGTCCCAACGGGAACCTCGTCGCGGTCGGCCCGCCGTTGGTGAACCCGAACCCCGACCTGTCCGACCCGAATCCGCCGCTGCCGCCGTGGATGCCTGCGGCCGGGCCGGTGCCGGGGACGGCAAATCCCGCCCTGATGCCGACACCGCCCCCGCCGGTGCCGCTGTCGCCGGTCGCGCCCGTGGCGCCGCGGCCGCCCGGTTCACCGCCGGCTGCATCGGTGCCCGGGTCGGCGCCGGCACTCGGCGCACCGGCAGCGGACGCTCCGCTACTACCGGCTGAGGCGCCGCAACCAGTTTCAGGAGAGGGAGGCCGATGAAGTACCGCGGTGCAATGATCGGCCTGTCACTGTTCATGGTGGTCGCGCTGGGGCTGACCTGGCTGGTCTATGTCACGCTGCGTCGTGATGTGGCCGGCAAGACCGTGCCGTATGCGGCGTTGTTCTCCGATGTGTTCGGCCTGCGTGAGGGCGACGACGTCCGGATGGCCGGGGTACGGGTCGGGCGGGTCGAGAAGATCGAACTGCAGGGCGCACTGGCCAAGGTGTCGTTCGTGGTGCAGGACAACCAGCCGATGTTCGGCCGGACCTCCGCCTCGGTCACCTACCAGAACATCGTCGGTCAGCGTTATCTCGGTCTGTCGCTGGGCAATATCGGCGACTCGGGCCCGCTTCCGGCCGGCAGCGTGATCCCCGTCGAGCAGACCGATCCGTCGTTCGATGTCGGGACATTGCTCAACGGCTACGAGCCCCTCTTCAGCGTGCTCAACCCGCGCGACGCAGACAATCTGACCAAAGGGGTGATTGCCTCGCTGCAGGGCGACAACGCCTCGATCGTCGGGCTTGTCGACCAGACCGCGCAACTGACCGATTCCTTCGCCGGCCGGGATCAGGAACTCGGAGAGGTGATCAACAATCTCAATGCGGTGGCCAAGAACCTCGCCCAGCACAATGACAGTCTCGACGAGGTGATCACCCAGACCAAGGGCATGGTCGCCACGTTCGATGCCCGCCGGCCCGAGATGGTGGACTCGCTGGGTTCGATCTCCAAGGTGGTGCAGCAGTTGTCGACCATCAGCGATGAGGTGTACCCGCCGCTGAACGAGCTCGTGACCCGCCAGCCCGGGTTCGCCGCGCACATGGTGGGCATCGAACCGCAACTCGCGTTCGCCGGTGCCAATCTGCCCTTGCTGCTCAAGGGATTCGCCCGGATGACCAACGAGGGCGCCTACGCCACCACCTATGCGTGCGACCTGAACGCAACCGGATTCTTCCCAGGCCTCAACGACGTCACACCGATCATCGTCGACGCGGCGACTCCTGGGAACAAGGCGGCATACACCCCCAAATGCAGGAACATGGCCAATGGTTGAGCAACTGACGAAGGCGAACACAGCGGCGGCACCCAAGCCGCCGAAGAAACGGCGTCGCCCGCTGGAGAGCTACAACCGGACGTGGCTCGGGATCGCCGCGATCGCTGTGGTGACCGTGCTGATCGGGGCGATGCTGATCGTGAAGGTCGCCGATGTCGGCTACCGGCAGTACACCGCGCGGTTCCAGCAGGCCGCTGCGCTCAAGGCGGGCAACCCCATCACCGTTGCCGGCATGCCGGTGGGTGAGGTGAAGAGCATGAAGCTGGCCGGCGACCATGTCGAGGCCAAACTCAAGGTGCGCGACGACGTTCCGCTCGGGAAGGACTCCCGGGCGGTCATCAAGATCACCACCATCTTGGGGTCGCGGTATCTGGCTCTGCAGCCTGCCGGCTCGGGTTCCCTGCCCGGCAACACCTTTGACCTCACCCACACCGAGGTGCCCTACGACCTGCAGGAGGCGCTGGGGGACGTCACCACCACCTTCGAGCAGGTCGATTCCGACAAGTTCGCCGAGACGCTGAGCATCCTCGGTAAGCAGATGTCGGGTCTGCCGGCGGTGGTGCCGCGGGCACTGCAGAACACGCATACCCTCGCGACCATCATCGCCGATCGGCGTGACCAACTGGGATCTCTGCTGGAGACCACCGATGTGGTTGGCAACACGCTGCGTCGCCAGCAGTCCACGATCGGCAACCTGGTCAACCAGGGCAACGACCTCGTCGGTGAGTTCGTCATGCGCAGGGCGTCCTTCCAAGCCATGATGGCGTCGCTGACCAACCTGGTCCAGACGCTGAGCGATATCGCGATCGACGACCGGCCGCAGCTCGAGCAACTGCTCACGAATCTGCGTGAACTGTCGGACATGTTGGGCAAGCACGACGATCTGCTGCGCAGCGTCCTGCAGTCGGGTCCGGTAGCCCTGCGCGGGCTCGCCAACGCGACCGGCAACGGCAACGCGGGAGAAATGCACGTGGGCAACGGGCTGCTGATCGACTCCTGGATGTGCGCGATCAGTGGTCGCGCCAAGCAGTTCAGCATGATCCAGTACTACAAGGACTGTAAATGAGGTTGTTCAGGAGCAAGATCCTCGCGCTGTGTGTCGTCGGCGCGCTGGCGCTCGCCGCGGTGGCCGGAGTCGGCTGGTGGTTCCTGAAGGGGAGGACCAACGGCATTACCGTGACGGCCCAATTCGACAGCGCTGCCGGTCTTTACGAGGGAAACACCGTGGCGGTGCTGGGTATGCAGGTGGGCCGCGTCACCAAGATCACGCCCAAGGGAAATTACGTCGAGGTCGAGTTCACGGTGGACAAGGACGTCTCGGTGCCGGCCGACGCGCAGGCGGTCACCATCTCCAATTCGATCCTCACCGACCGTCAGATCGAGCTGACCCCGGCCTACCACGGCGGTCCGACCCTGCAGAATCACGACACCATCGGATTGAACCGCACCAAGACCCCGGTCGAGTTCGCCCGCGTGCTCGACGTTTTGGACAAGTTGTCGTCCTCGTTGAAGGGCGACGGCAAGGGCGGCGGCCCGGTCGGCGATGTCGTCAACGCTGCTGCCGCAGTCGCCGATGGCAACGGTCAGCAGATGAAGGACGCCCTCGGTGAGCTGTCAGACGCGTTGCGGCTCAGTGCCGATCGGGGAGCGGTGACCCGGGATCAGCTCACCACGATCGTGCGCAACCTCAGTTCATTGTTCGAGGCCGCCTCCCGTAACGACGCCACGCTGCGGGAATTCGGATCGACGGTACGTCAGCTCAGCCAGATCCTGGCCGACGAGAACTTCGGCAGCGGCACCACCGGCAGGAAGATCAATCAGGTGATCACCCAGGTGGGCGAGGTGCTGCAGGCCCACCGTGACGAGGTGAAACAGATTGTCCTCAACGGCAATACCGCGCTGACCACGGCGGTGGATCAGCGGCGGGATCTCGCCGAGTTCCTGGACCTGACCCCGCTGACGCTGGACAACATCTACAACATCGTCGACCAGAAGAATGGCTCGGCGCGAGCGCACGTACTGGTGGACAAGGTGCTGTTCGATTCGCAGACCGTCAAGGAAGTTTGCAACATGATGGGCCTGCGTCAGCTCGGCTGCAGCACCGGCACGGTGCAGGATTTCGGCCCGGACTTCGGGCTGTCCTACATGCTCGACGGCATGGCGGCGATGGGGCAGAAATGATCAAACCGGTGCGTAAATACGTTCTGCCCGTGGTGATGACGACATGTCTGACCATTTCGGGATGTGCCTCCGAAGGCCTGGCCAGCTTGCCGCTGCCGGCGCCCGGAGTCGGTTCGGGCGGCTACAAGTTGACCGCGATCTTCGCCAACGCCTTGAACCTGCCGGCCAACGCCAAGGTCAAGTTGGCCGGTGCCGATGTGGGTGAGCTCGAGTCGATGGTGGCCAGCAATTACACCGCGGTCACCACCCTGCGCATCATGGACGGCGTTCGGCTGCCTCACGGCACCACGGCCGAATTGCGTTCGGCGACACCGTTGGGCGATGTCTTCGTGTCGGTACGGCCCCCGAGCCCGGTCGACCCGAACGCCCCGCTGCTCAAAGACGGCGACGTTATCGACCTGGATTCCACGCGGGCGGCCGCGACGGTGGAATCACTCCTGGGATCGGCGGCGATCCTGGTCAACGGCGGCGCGGTGCGTAACTTCACCAACATCATCAACGGCATGGGTAAGGCCACCGGCGATCAGGGGCAGGCGTTCGGCAATCTGATCGCCAAGACGAACCACACGTTGGGCACCCTCAACGGACGGTCCGACCAGCTCTCGACCGCGATGACCGAGACGTCCCGGCTGCTGAAGCAGATCGAGGACAAGAACCAGACCGTCAGTGAGTTGATGGATGCTGCCGGGCCGGCCACCGACACCCTGGCCGAACACACCACTCAGATCGCCGACCTGATCACCCAGATCGGCGACACGTCGGCACAATTACGCAAGTTCCCGTCGGTCGCGGGCACCGACACCAGCGGACGCAGCGTGATCGCCGATGCCAACAAGGTGGCCGGTGCCTGGAACGACGTGGCGCTGTCCCCGGACGCCTCGCTGTATGCGCTGAACCGGATGATGCCGCCATTGGTGAAAGCGACTTCCGGCAGTGGCCTTTCGGTGCGCGCCAGTATCGACCGCCTCATCCTGGGTTCGATTCCCGATATCGGGTTCGCCGGTGATTCGGGGTTGCACGGCCCCAAGCGCTACAACTGGCATCAGCTGGTCGGCTCCTTGCAGTACACGTTATTGCGGCTGCAGGAGCGCGTCGTCGGGCGCGGTCCGTCGGTGCCGCAGATGCCGGTGATTCCCAGCCCGACAGAGCCCGGCGTGATTGTGCCGGCTCCCGAAGCCCCTCCGGAGGCGCCCGCGGTGGCACCGCCTCCTGAGGCCCCTCCGGCCGAGACCCCGGCCGGGGTGCCGCCTGCGGAGGTGCCGCGATGATCAACGCACTCGCGGATCTTCTCGTCGGAGTGGTGCGGGCCGTGTACCGGCGCCGCGCCTGGCTTTCGGCTGGAGCGCTCGTGATGACCCTGGTAGTCGCCGGTGCCTACCTGATGATCGGGGCGCTGCGGGTCACACCCTTCGACTCCAGTTACCGCATCACCATCGAGTTGCCGGAATCGGCGGGCCTGCTACCCAATCAGGATGTGACGCTGCGCGGTGTGCGCGTCGGGCGGGTGGAACGGCTCAACATCACGCCCAGCGGGGTCAGTGCCGTCGTCAACGTGAACTCGGCGGTATCCATCCCGAAGTCCAGCGATGTGCGGGTGTCCGGGCTGTCCCCGGCCGGCGAGCAGTACATCGACTTCGCGGCGAATACGGCAGACGGACCGTTTCTCACCGACGGCAGTGTGATCGGTTTGGGCAAGGCCACGGTGCCGGTCAGCCTGGCCCAGCTGCTCGCCGACGCCGACGGTGCGCTGGCCCAGGTCGACCCCGAGAAACTCAAGGTGATCCGCAAGGAACTGAGCATGTCCCAGGCTGGTCCGGGCAAGCTGGCCGACGTCATCGACGGCGGCACATTCCTGCTGTCGACACTGGATTCGGTGCTGCCCGAGACGGTGAGCGTGCTGCGTAACAGCCGCGTGGTGTTCAACCTGATGTCCGAGAAGAATGCCGGCATCGCAGTGGCGTCGGACAATCTCGACTCGACGTTTGTCGGAATCAACAAGATGCGTGACGGCTTCCGCCGGCTCACGGATCAGACCCCGGGAGCGTTGAACTCGGTCGACAACCTGTTCACCGACAACTCCGACACCATGGTGCAGCTGCTCGGAAGCCTCGCCAGCACTTCGCAATTGCTGTATCTGCGGGTGCCGGCGTTGAACGCACTGTTCCCGAACTACCGCACCTCGGTACTCGACGCACTGGGCAGCGTCATGCATGACAACGGGCTGTGGGCGACCGCTGACATCTACCCGCGCTACAGCTGTGACTACGGAACACCTCGCCGGCCACCGGCGTCGGCGGACTATCCCGAGCCCTACATGTACACCTACTGCCGCGACGATCATCCCGGCGTCCTGGTCCGTGGCGCCAAGAATGCGCCACGTCCGGCCGGCGATGACACGGCAGGCCCGCCACCCGGGGCCGACCTCGGACGCACCACCGATCCGACACCCCGGGGTCGCTACACCATTCCGACGCCCTACGGTGGTCCGACTCTCCCGATCGAACCGCCCCGCTGAACCACCCAACCTCACCTGAAGGAGATGACGGTGACTGTGACGACTGACAAGAAGACCGACGACGATCAGACCGAAACCGTCGACGACGCAATCGGTATCGAAGAAACGGCCGAGTCGGATGCCGACGCCAAGGAGGTCGACAAGGAGGTCGACAAGGACGAAGCCGAGGACGAAGCCGAGGACGACGCCGAAGAGGTGGCAGAGTCCGAGCCTGAGTCGAAGGACACGTCGCGAGGTTGGCTTCGCCCGGTGCTCGCCGGCGCGGTGGCCGTCGTCTTCGTTGCCTCCCTGGCACTTTCCGGTTTCCTCGGCTGGCAGCTGTTGAAGACCCAACAGGTGGCGCGCGCCGGCCAGCAGGCACAGGACGCCGCGGTGGCCTACGCCCAGATCTTGACGAGCATCGACTCCGCCAAGGTCGACGAGAACTTCAACCAGGTGCTGGCCGGCGCGACCGGCGAGTTCAAGGACATGTATTCGCAGTCGAGTGTCCAGCTGCGCCAGCTGCTCATCGACAACAAGGCCACGGCACACGGCGTGGTCGTGCAGTCGGCGGTGCAATCGGCGAGCAAGGACCAGGTCGTGGTGCTGTTGTTCGTCGATCAATCGGTGGCCAACAGCACCGTGCCCGATCCGCGGATCGACCGCAGCCGCATCAAGATGACGATGGACAAGGTCGACGGACAGTGGCGTGCAAGCAAAGTGGAACTCCCCTGAGGAATTGACATGTTGCACATCGGAAAGCTGATCGGCGCGGTGGCGCTGGCGGCAGGTTCTGTGGTGGTGGCCGGCACGACCGCTCCGTCTGCCGCGGCATCGGCGGCAACTTTCTGCGACGAACTGGCCGGACAGTGGGATGGCCAGTTCTGCCATACGTCGGTGACCTCGGACCGAAAAGCGGTTCGTGACATCAAGATGGCGCTGCCCGGCGATCTGGTGGAAAACCCGGTCATCCGGCAGTACCTGACCAACCTGATGAACAACTGGCGTAACGCCGCTCAGAAGATGGCCGCCGACAGCTTCGGCGAGGAGCAGTTCGAGATTTTCCAGCATGGCGACGCGACGACGGCCGTCTTCCACGAGATGTACTCCGGGACGGTCGGTACCGATGCGCTGTCACATCCGAACGCCCCCATCGTCAGCGACGCGTACCGCACCTTCACGTTCGCCGGTGGGCGGCAGGTGCAGCTGGCCGACCTGTTCAAACCGGGCGTCGACCACCGGGCCGAGATCCCGCGCCTGGGTGAGGCGTTCATCGTCGCCGCGCTCGATGCCGCACCGCCGCCGCACCAGCCCGGTACCTATCCCTTCACCGCGGACCGTTGGACCCCGGGCAACGTGTATTCGGGCGGGTACAAGGCCTGGGCGCTGACCCCGGACGAGCTCATCCTCTACATGCCGGACTACCCGGTAGGACGCGACAGCCCGATCGATTTCACCCCGGCCAGGATGCAGTGGGCGATGGACGGCGGCACGGTGCAGGCGCACATTCCGCTCTCCGCGCTCGCCCCGGTGCTGCAGCCGCAGTTCGGCGGGGCTTGAGCCTGAGCCTGAGCCGGCGCCCAGTGTGAAGAAGATTGCGAGATTTTCGAGGAATCTCGCAATCTTCTTCACATTGGGTGTATTCGATTCTTCGCGAGGCTAAAGGGTTACCGGCTTCGGCTTCATTGCCACCATGAGGCCATGCGCCTATTCAGTTCAGTGCTCGCGATGCTCAGTGCGCTCGTGCTGGTACTGACCGCGTGTGGTTCGTCGGAGGGAACGGCGCGCACGGAGGACGGCAAGACCGTGGTGCGCTATCAGGGCTGGGCCGGCGAGGTCCGATTCCAGGAACTGGCCGAGGACCTCGGCTACTACCAGAAGATCAAGCTGGACTGGGTGGGCAACACCACCAGCGGGCCGCAGGACATCCAGTCCGTGGCCACCGGCGATATCGACGTGGGCGAGGCGTTCAACGGCGCCGTGGTCAAACTCAACGCCGCCGGTGCACCGATCACCTCGGTGCTCAGCTCCTACGGCGCCGACGACGGTGAGTACACCGGATACTTCGTGTTGGAGAACAGCCCCATCCACTCGGCTCGCGACCTGATCGGCAAGAAGGTCGGGATGAACACCCTTGGCGCGCATCATGAGTTCCTGACCCGGGAATGGCTGGCCAAGGAAGGGCTGACCAACGACGAGATCAAGACGGTGACCCTCACCGTGGTGCCGCCGGTCAACACCGAGCAGGCGTTGCGTGAGGGGCAGATCGATGTCGCGGCGCTCAACGGGATCTGGCGGGAGACCGCGCAGCAACGCGGTGGGATCCGGCCGCTGTTCACCGACAAGTCGCTGTTCGGGGCGTTCAGCTACGGCACCTTTGTGGTGCGCGACGATTTCCTGGCGAAGAACCGGGATGCGGTGGCCGATTTCGTCCAAGGAACCGCGCGGGCGATCCGGTGGACCCAGGTGACCCCGCGCGACGAGGTGGTGGCCAAGTTCCGCGAGATCATCGACAAGCGCAAACGCAACGAGGACACACAGTCCATCGAATACTGGCGCAGCTCAGGCATTCCGGTGCCCGGTGCGGTGATTGCCGAACGCGAACTGCAGACCTGGATCGACTGGCTGGTGCGCAACGGCGAGCTCAAGGAAGGGCAGCTGAAGGCGAAGGACCTCTACACCAACGACCTCAACCCGTATGCCAACGGAACCTATCCCGATGACAGCGGGCCGGACGGGAAAGCGCTGGCACACAAGTGAGTACACAAGCCGAGAGCGCCCAACCCAAGCTGCGGCTGCGCAATGTGACGAAGCAATTCCCGATCCGCGGCGAGAAGACCGGTTTCACCGCGATCCAGGACATCAGCATCGATCTGTCGGCGGGGGAGTTCCTGGTGCTGGTCGGGCCGAGCGGCTGCGGCAAGTCGACCCTGCTGGACCTGCTCGGCGGACTGACCCAGCCGACGTCGGGGGAGATCCTGCTCGACGGCAAGCCGGTCACCGGTCCCGGACTGGATCGCGGCATCGTTTTCCAGCAGTACGCGCTGTTGCCGTGGCGCACGGCGCGAAAGAACATCGAGTTCGGTCTGGAGGCAAAAGGATTGCCGGCGGCCGAGCGTCGCCGACGGGCTGAGGAGTATCTCGACCTCGTCGGCCTCCAGGGCTTCGCCGACCGCTACCCGCACGAGCTGTCCGGCGGCATGAAGCAGCGTGTCGCGATCGCCCGTAGCCTCGCGTTCGATCCCGAGGTGCTGCTGATGGATGAGCCGTTCGCCGCGCTGGATGCCCAGACCCGGGAATCTCTGCAGGACGAGCTGCTGCGGATCTGGCAGGCGACCGGCAAGACCATTCTGTTCATCACCCACGGCATCGACGAGGCGCTGTATCTCGGCCAGCGCGTCGCGGTGCTGACCTCGCGGCCGGGCCGGATCAAGAAGGTTGTCGACGTCGACATCGACCGTAGCGCCGATGACATCCGGTCCAGCGAGGGATTCCGGGCACAACGACATCACATCTGGTCGCTTCTGCACCACGAGGTGGAACGGGCCCGGTCCGAGGAGGTTCAACATGTCTAGCGCCATCGCGGTGGCCCCGGCCGAGGTGTCCGTCGACGAGCCGGCCGAGACGCCGGCACCGGTGCCGGGGCCCGAGCATCGTGGCCGCCGCTTGCAGACCCTCGCGTGGCGTCTGCTGCGTCCCACGGTGGTCGTCGCCGCTTTCCTGGCACTGTGGGAGGTGGCGCCACGGGTCGGCCTGGTGGACAAGGTCTTCCTGCCGCCGTTCTCCGAGGTGGTCGGCGCCTGGTTCACGCTCTTGGGCAACGGTCAACTGTGGGAGCATGTTTCGGCCAGCCTGGGGCGCGCCTTGGCCGGTTTGGTCATCGCGATCGCGGTCAGCATTCCGCTGGGAGTGGCGATCGCCTGGTACCGACCGGTCGCGGAATTCCTCAACCCGATCCTGGAGTTGTTCCGCAACACCGCGGCGTTGGCTCTGTTGCCGGTGTTCATCCTGATCCTGGGGATCGGCGAAACCTCCAAAGTTGCGCTGGTGATCTATGCGGCGTCGTTCCCGATCCTGCTCAACACCATCTCCGGGGTACGCACCGTGGACCCGTTACTGATCAAATCGGCGCGCTCTCTGGGGCTTTCACCGATCCGTCTCTTCCAGAAGGTGATCCTGCCCGCCGCGGTGCCGACCATCTTCACCGGCCTGCGCATGGCGGCGGCCTCCTCGATCCTGGTGCTCATCGCCGCCGAGATGGTGGGCGCCAAGGCTGGACTGGGATATCTGATCACGGCCTCGCAGCTGAATTTCCAGATCCCCAACATGTACGCAGGCATCGTCACCATCGCCCTGGTGGGCGTCACCTTCAACGGCATCGTCGTGGCCATCGAAGGGCGCTTGTCGGGCTGGCGCGCCACCACTTAGGAAAGGGAACCATTGCCACGCCAACTGCATCTCAACGCATTTCTGATGGGGGTCGGCCACCACGAGGCAGCGTGGCGGCACGAGCGCACCGATGTGCGAGACCTGACCGACGTCAAGCACTTCCAGCGGCTGGCGCAGCTGGCCGAGCGCGGCAAGCTCGATTCGGTGTTCTTCGCCGACGGGCTCGCGGTGGGGCCCCGAGTCAAGCACAACACACAGGCGATCTTCGAGCCGATCACTCTGTTGACCGCGATGGCGACGGTCACCGAGCACGTCGGGCTGATCGCCACCGCCACCACCGGCTACATCGAGCCCTACACCCTGGCCCGCAACTTCGCGTCGCTCGATCACATCAGCGGCGGCCGTGCCGGGTGGAACATCGTCACCTCGGCGGGTGAGGACGAGGCGGCCAACTTCGGCGTCGAGGGCATCCCCGACCATGCCGGGCGCTACCGGCGGGCCGCTGAATTCGTCGACGTGGCAACGGCTTTGTGGGACAGCTGGGAGGACGACGCCCTGGTCCTCGACGAGTCCACCGGCATCTTCGCCGATCCGGACCGGGTGCACCGCATCGACCACCACGGCGAGCATTTCACCGTCCGCGGCCCGCTGAACTCGCCGCGGTCGGTGCAGGGCCGTCCGCTGCTCGTGCAGGCCGGGTCCTCGGAGGCCGGAAAGGATTTCGCCGGGCGGTACGCCGAGGCGATCTTCACCGCGCAGCGCTCGGTCGAGGACGGCACGGCGTTCTACCGCGACGTGAAGGCCCGCGCGGTGAAGTTCGGCCGCAGCGCCGACGACGTGTTGATCCTGCCCGGCATCGTGCCGTTCATCGGCCCCACCGAGGAGGCCGCCCGTGAGTTGGAACAGCAGTTCACCGACCTGATCTCGCCCGAATACTCACTGCGTCAGCTGTCGCAGATGCTCGGGGTCGATCTGACTGCCCACACGCTCGACGCGCCGTTGCCCGCCTTGCCACCCATTGAGCAGATTCAGGGCAACAAGAGCCGCTACCAATTGGTCAAGGACCTGGCCAGCAGCGAGTCGCTGACCGTGCGCCAGTTGATCGCCAAACTCGGTGGCGGCCGCGGACACCGGACCTTCGCCGGCACCGCCGAGCAGGTGGCCGACAACCTGGAGCTGTGGTTCACCGCGGGCGCCGCCGACGGCTTCAACATCATGGCGCCGTATCTGCCCGGCGGGTTGGAGGACTTCGTCGAGCAGGTGGTGCCGATCCTGCAGCGTCGCGGGCTGTTTCGGACTGACTACACCGCGACGACCCTGCGCGGACACTACGGGCTGGAGCACCGGCCCAGCCGGTACACCGCGACGGCGGCGGCCAGCACCGCCTAGAGCGCCGAGCGTGCCCTCAGATCGCGATTTCGTCGTCACCCGTGATCTGAGTGCACGCTCGGCGACTGCGCTAGCGGTAGTTGACGAACTGCAGTGCTACGTCCAGGTCGGCGCCACGCAGCAGCGCCTGGACGGCCTGCAGGTCGTCGCGCTTCTTCGAGCTGACCCGGATCTCCTCGCCCTGGATCTGGGCTTTGACGCCCTTGGGGCCGTCGTCGCGGATGAGCTTGGTGATCTTCTTGGCCTGCTCGCTCGTGATGCCCTGCTTGATGTCCCCGGACACCCGGTAGGTCTTGCCGCTGGGCTGCGGGTCGCCGGCGTCGAAGGCCTTCATCGAGATGTCGCGGCGGACCAGTTTCTCCTTGAACACATCGACCGCGGCCTTGACGCGCTCCTCGGTGGAGCTGACCAGTTCGATGGACTCCTCGCCCTTCCAGGCGATGGTGGTGTCGGTGCCGCGGAAGTCGAACCGGGTGGACAGTTCCTTGGCGGCCTGGTTGAGCGCGTTGTCGACCTCCTGGCGGTCGACCTTGCTGACGACGTCGAAGCTGGAATCCGCCATTGGACGCCCCTCCTCTTCCCTCGGTGAATGCTGCCGGTTTGTAGCTTAGGTACATCCTCGTCGCACCTTGCTGCCCGCACCACAGGAGGGGCCGTGGCGGCTAAGCGGAATCGTCTCCGGACTTCAGCCCCGTTGCGCGATGCGGCACGCGGGCGCGCGTCATGCCCGAGGAGCCGTTCAACCGCTTCGACCACTGTTTCTTGACCAGGGACCGCAGCTTGGACGCGGTGCGCTGCGGCCTTGATTCGAAGGTCGCAGCCGGGGTGGGTTTCGCTGACTTCGGGGCCACCACCGGAGCCACGGCGGCGTCCTTGGATCTCATCGGTGCCGGATCGTCAGCGACGACTGCCTTCGCCGATGCGACGGCACTGTCGACGATGTTGATACCCGGACCGGTTTGGCTCACGGTGATGCCGTCTTGCCCGACAGCGCCGGCGACGGCGAACGGACCACCTTGTGTCTTAACGGTATTGGTGCCTGAAGTATTGAACGCCAGGGAGGCGAAGCTGTCGATGTCGAACCCGGCGACGACTCGTCCGTCACCGTCGAGGTTGATCGCGAGGTTGCCGATTCCGAATGCCTCGGCCCAGTTGTAGTCGACATGGTCGCCGCGGTTGATGGCGATATTGGCGATTCCACTGGTGACTGAGTGTCCCTGGGCGCCGTCGGTCACCGCGAGCGAAGTAAGCCCCGCCGAACGGGCGTACGCGTGGTAGCCGTTCGCGTAGGCGAACGTGAGGACGCCTCGTGCCGTCGAGTACGAACCCTCACCGACGGCGAGTGCCGCACTCAGTGAATTGAGGCTCAGGAGCTCGGCAGGGACCACCGCGGATGCACCGTCGCCGATCGCCAGCGCCCCGGTGAACCATCCGTACGCGGACGCGGTGGCACCGTCGCCGATGGCGATCGCCACGTCGGCCAGACCGCTGGAGCAATCCGCGCTGCTGCTGAGGCCGAAGGCCGATATGCAGGACGCGTTCGCGGAGGGCCCCGAATATGCCAGGCCGGCGAGCAACGCGCCGGAGGTCACCACCCCAGCGAGCAGCACGCTCGTGCGTCTGCCGTCGAATCGCGCGGTGTTCTGTCGCATGTAGGGCCTCGCTCCATGGAGTTGACGTCTGGCCGGCACAAAATAACGCGCGCGCAACATGGGGATATAGGTAATTGCCTACTGCATTTGAGACGGTCGAGCGCCCGCGCCTACGACACCGGCAGAATGTGGTCCGCATCGCAGATACGCTGCCGGTTTGTAACTTGGGTACATCCTCGTTGTACCCTGCTAGTCGCACCAAACCGGAAACGGGGCGGCGCACCAGCAAGGCAGATTGCCCGAGCGGCCAATGGGAGCGGACTGTAAATCCGTCGGCTTACGCCTACGCAGGTTCGAATCCTGCATCTGCCACCCTGATCAGGCCCCC
Organism: Mycobacterium sp. IDUB_9; assembly: GCF_055419505.1. NCBI lineage: Bacteria > Bacillati > Actinomycetota > Actinomycetes > Mycobacteriales > Mycobacteriaceae > Mycobacterium > Mycobacterium sp. IDUB_9. The sequence goes on from NZ_JBVAXU010000002.1 coordinate 81,953, forward strand.
TTTCGAGGGGGCCTGACTGGTTTCTACGGTCTGGACGCCGAGGTTGGCGGATAGCGGCGACCGTCGAACGGTTGGCATCTGCTCGCCGGTTCCGCCACCACCCGCTGGCCGGCGGCGTCGGCCGACCACCAGCCGAAACGACGGACTTCAAGTCGGCAGTCCGGTTCTGCGTGCTCCTTCGCCCACCGCACCGCGGTGCGTTTGCGCCAGAACCCGGCGATCGGCATCACACCACCGTCAGGGCGGTGCATGAACACATACCAGCCAACTCTCATCGGGACCCCCGTACCGACAATGCCTACGTCATTTCGGACTCTATTCTGGTGCGGGCGTACCGCTTTCCGTCAAATCGGGCGGGGTGCTCGGCTGTACGGCGCATCGTCTACCCGCTGGACAGGCCGAACAAACCCCTGGACAGCATCGGCAGAATCGACGGCATGACTACGCATCGCGTCGTCGACCACAAGCTGTTGAACTTCGCCAGCCACATCGACGACAACACCATTGAGCAGGCGAAGCAGACCGCTTCGATGCCATTCGTGCATCCCCATGTCGCCTTGATGCCTGATGCCCACAGCGGCATGGGGTCGGCTGTCGGCACTGTTATCCCGACCATCGACGCGGTGATCCCGGCCGCGGTCGGCGTCGACATCGGCTGCGGCATGATCGCGGCTCGCACCGAATTCACCGCAACCGACATCAAGGGCCGTGACCTGGCGGCGCTGCGCACGGCGATCGAGGCGGCGATTCCGCTGTCACCGGGTAACTACAACGACACGCTGGCCCGGTTCCCCTTCACGGCGGGTCGCATCACCGACCTCGAGCACTTGGCCAAGGACGGCGGAATCGACCTGTTGCACTCGCCCAAGTGGCGCGAGCAGCTCGGCTCCCTCGGCGGCGGCAACCACTTCATCGAACTGTGCCTGGACCAGGACGACCGGGTGTGGCTGTTTTTGCACTCGGGTTCCCGTGGTGTGGGAAACAAGATCGCGCAGAGGCACATCAGGATTGCGCAGAAGCTCATGAAGCGGTGGTGGATCGATCTGCCCAACCCCGATCTGGCCTACCTCCCCCAGGGCACGCAGGAGTTCGGCGACTATCTGCGGGATCTCAACTGGGCGCAGCGCTTCGCCTTCGAGAACCGTGCCGAGATGATGGACCGCTACATGTGGGTGTTCGCCGCGTGGATGGGTTACGCCCATCTGGATCGGCCGAAGACCGCAGGCGACTTCGAGGTCGAACGCTTGAACTGCCACCACAACTACACCCGCAAGGAACACCACGGTGGCCGCGAGGTGTGGTTGACCCGCAAGGGTGCGATCGATGCGCACAAGGGCGTCATGGGACTGATCCCGGGCAGCATGGGAACCCGGTCGTATGTGGTGCGGGGCAAGGGCAACGCCGCAGGCCTGTGCTCAGCTCCACATGGTGCCGGTCGCCGGTTCTCCCGCAACGAGGCGCGTCGCCGTTTCACCGCAGACGACCTCGCCCAGCGGATGCAGGGCATCGAATACCGCCACGGCGAACAGTGGATCGACGAAATCCCCGACGCGTACAAGGACATCGACGTCGTCATGGCCGACGCGGCGAGCCTGATCGAGATCGAACACGAGCTCCGTCAGGTGCTCAATGTGAAGGGTACGTAGCTCAGGACTTACGCCCGGCAACCAGATAGATCACCGGCAGCACCCCCGAGGTGCTCAGGAGTCCGAGGGCGCTGCCCCACAACCACTTCGGGCCCTTGACCTGGTCGGCCTCTCGGGCGGCGAGGTCGCGTGCCGTCCAGGCCCGAAGCGCGGCATCGACGGCGGCTACCACGATGACGGCGGTCTTGGCGGTGGGCGACAGGTCATTCCAGCGCTTCTTGGCCACGAGCGCGTTCCTTTCGGGGGAGAGGCATCGGTTGTTCCCCCAAGATATTCCAAGGTATTTCCACGTGGTGGCGCCCGATACGCACTGGACACCTCCAGTCGAACCGGCGGATGATGGCGATCATGGCGCGGACCTCGGTTCTGTATGCCGCATTGCTGACGGCTGCGGGCGCCGTCGCCTCGGTCGTCTCGGCACCGGTTGCGTCCGCCGGAGCCGACGACGTGATCCGCGACCTGGAATCGCAGGGCTACACGGTTCACATCAACTGGACCACCGGATTCGACACCAAGCCCCTGTCGGAGTGCTGGGTCACCGGCGTCAACAATCCCGGTAGCCAGACGCCGGGTCCGACGACGTTCGTGACGGTCTACGTCGACGTCGCCTGCCCGAACCACGACTACTGAGCGGTTATGGACTGACCGGCATCGTCGTCACCGGCGAGCCGCCGTAACTGCCGCTGCCGGAGCCACTCCCGCCGCCGAATAGGCCGCCGCTCGACGACCCGCCACCGGATGACCCGCCGCTTGAGGACGAGCTACCGCCGGATGACGATCCGCCCCCGTAGGGCGAGCCGCCACCAAACGGCGACTGGGGCGCGACCGTCGTAACCGGCGCCTGCGTCGCAGGAGCTTGTTGTTCGACCGGCGGCGTATAGGTCGGTGCGGTGTGGGTCGGTGCCTCGATCGGAGGCACGGTCTCCTGAGCGGACGTGTGGGTCGGCGCCACCGTCGTGGTGGGTGGCGCTGTCGTGGTGGGTGGCGCCGTGGTCGTCGGTGGCGCGGTGGTCGTGGTGGGCGGGGCCGTCGTGGTCGTCGGCGGTGCCGTGGTGGTGGTCGGCGGTGCGGTGGTCGTCGTCGGGGGCGCCGTTGTTGTCGTGGGCGGCGACGTGGTGGTCGGTGGGGTGGTGGGGGGCGTCGTCGGCACCCACGTCGGCGCCGTCGGCCACACGACCGGAGGCAGCGGGATCGGAACCGGAATCGGGATCGGCACGGGCACCGGAGCCGGCGGAACCACCACGGGTGCGGGTGCCGGGGCAGGTGCAGGAACCGGCGCGACCGGCGGAGCCTCGTTGACCGGCTGGTTGACGGGGGCCTGACGCACCTTGGGCGCCGCCGGTGGCGGCGTCAGCACCGAGACCGGCAGGGCGACGGGATCCGGCTCGTGCGGAACCGGCGGAAGGTAATTGCCGGGTACGGTGGCCGCCTGTTCGGCGGGCGCGGGCTGCGCGCGCACATCGGCTGCCGGCCGGACGTTGATCGCGACGGTGACGGCCAACGTGGCGAAGGCGACCACCACGAATGTCAGGGCACTGCCCATGAGCAGCATCCGCGGCGGTGGCGGCGCGATGACGGTCGTGTAGTCCGGGTCGTCGTCCTGTTCGGGGACGAACTCGTTGACCGCGTCCATCGGCATCTCGTCGGCCCAAGGCTGGTCCTCGGGATCCTGCGAGTACGCCAGGTCCGGTCCGACGGCGGCGTCCGAGGCCGCAGGAGCCATCTGCGTCGCCGCGGCAGCAGGAGCCATCTGAGTCGCCTCGGCGGCGGCGGGTGCCAGCTGCGTGGCATCGGAGGCGGCGGGCGCCATCTGGGTCGGATCCTGTGGCACACCGACGACGGGTGCCATCTGAGTGGATGCACTGGCCGGCGCGATGTCGTCCACCAACTGGGCAGCGCCCCGGGCGATCGCATAGCCCGCGTCCGGCGCCACCTCGATCGGTGCGGTCGAACGAAGCTCTGCCGCAACCGAATCAAGATCGAGGCGTTGGCCGACCAACAACACGCGTCCGGGGGCCTCGTCGGCGGGTACCCGTTTGAGCGCCGCGGCGCACGCTGCGGCGGCGCCGGCGGTGCCGATCGGGATCGTGGCCAACGTGGCCGATATCGGGGCCGGTGCGGCCGTGCGGTCCCCGACCACGGTCAGCGACACGGTGTCATCGGCGGCCAGCAGCAATGCCGCGTCGGCGCCCACGCTGCGGGCCAGGGCTGCAGCGGCTTCGCCTTCGGTCACGACCTCGACGTTCGGCACTCCGGCGTCGAGCACGGTCTGGCGCAGCGTGTCGGCCGCCGAATCGTCGGGCAGGCACAGTCGGGTCGCGGCCACTTGGTTGCCGGACTCGGTCACCGCGCGGTAAGTGCCGATGATGGTCTCGGCGAGCTCCGACATTTCGGCTACCAGGTCGTCGGGCAGGTCGAGCGCGTACTGATCCAGAACCTGGCCGCCACTCGCAGGCGATCCGATCATTGCCAAGCGCGCCACACGCCCGGTGACCGCCACCCCGAGGACTACGTCCACGGTTGCACTCCTTGCTTCACAGATATATGTCGAGCCCCGACGGACATTTCCAAGCTACCGCACAGCTGCAACGGACTTTGGTGGTCAAACGGTGCGGCTGCCAGCGCTGCTTGTGCGTCGGAGCAAAAGTGAGCACGCTGGTTGAGTCCCGTTGCGTTGTCACTTCTAGAGAGGAATCGGTACGTGAGCGACGAGCGTTACGACGCGTCCGCCACCGTCCAGGTGGCGACGGTGGCCACGCCGGCGGCGGAGCGTCCTCCGCGGGTCGGCTACGTGCCCACCCGGACCAACCGGGTGCGTGACGGCCTCGCCGTGGTGCTGCTAGTCATCGCGATGCTGCTCCCGTGGAACCTGGAATTCGGCGTCGGTGTCCCGGGCAGCGCCGGGTCGACTTTCGTCATGCTGGCCATCGTGACGCTGCTGGCGATCGCCGCCGCACTCGCACCGCACCTGGGTCCGTTCCGGCTCGGTGGAGACAAGTCGGATGTTCGGCGCACCAGCCGAATCCGGCTCGTGCTCAGCGCCGCTTACTTGATCGTGGTCATCTGTTTCGTCGGCTATCACGTGGTGCAGACGGTGCGTGGCGGTGGCACCGGGGCCGTCCCGCCGGGGGTGGGTCCGGGCATGCTGCTCGGCGTCGCGGGCGCGCTGCTCGCCGGGCAGCCGCCCATTACGTCGATCACGGTCGAGGACAACAAGTTTCGGCGCTGGTATGCCGTCGCGCGGGTGATCGGTTTCCTGTCGATTGCGCTCGCGACGCTGTCGGTCGCGTTCAACGTCTACTGGCGGCTGCGGTACCTGTTCGTCACCCAGGTGGAGTTCGGTGCGCACGATGTCGCTGTCATCGCCACGACGGTGCTCTACGGCGCGGAGGCGATGATCGCGCTGGTCATCGCCTCACGCTGGCTGACCGAGCGGACCGGGGCGGCACGGCTGGCCACGACGGCCATCGGCGTTTCGGGTGCGATCGCCGCCACATTGGTGTGGCTGGCCGGCATCGGCCGTGATGTCGACGCGTTTCACGGCATCGCCCAGAACACCTCGACGGCGGCAGTGGGCTACGAGGGCTACCTCGCCTGGGCGGCCGCGGCCGCGATCGTTGCGCCGACGACGCTGTATGCCGTCTTCCTGATCAGGCCGCCGACCATCGGTGCCTACCGCGGTGCCGCCCAGAAGTGCCTGACGCTGATCGCCTTCTGGGCGTTCGCGGCGGCGGCGCTGCGGGTTGTCGACTTCGTGATCGCCCTGTCGCTCGACCTCCCGCGGGCCTTGTACGACACGGTCGCGATGACGGTGTTCAACCTGGTGACCGCGTTGGTCGCGCGCTGGCTGCACCGCCAGTTGGAGAGGGGGCTGACGTCGACGACCGTGGCGGCGGCCTTCAGCGCCGTGTTGTTCGTCTTCACGGTGGCGAACGTGGCCATCGGCGTCGCCCTGGCGCCGCGCTACGCCGGGCCTGCGCCCGCGGCGATCTATGGCAACAACCTGGCGCAGCAGATCACCAGCACCTTCGACGTCACGGTATGTGTGCTCAGCCTGCTCGTGCTGGTGGTGATGGTGTTCACCGGACCGTTCGCCGGCTATCTGGTGCGACGCGAAACCCGTTCGGCCAAGCCGGTGATCCCCGAACCACCGACCGCGACGTTGCTGCCCAAGGCGGGCGTCGAAGACTCCGCGCCCCCGACCATCGCCCGGCAGCCTCGTGCGGCGGCCGTGCCGAGAATCGTTCGCCTGAAAGAGGATTCGACGACGGTGCTGGCCGCACCGCCGACGACCGATCTTCAGGTGCCGACGCAGGCGCTGCGGATCCAGCGTCGTCCGCAGCGCCCACCGACGGACGGTTAGCCTGCGTGCGACCGCTTCTGCTTCGCCGGACGGTTGTGCTGGGCACCCACGGACTTCGTGGATTGCTTCGCTGCGCGGCGTTCCGCGCGAGTCGACGTCCGGTCGGACCGCTCGTGTCCGGACTTGGCGCTCGGTGCCGGTTCACGGGTTGAGGAACGGGCCGGCAAGGCCGTCCGATGAGCGCTCCGGGAACGTTCCACATCCGGGACCGATGTCAACCGCCGTGGCGCCGAAGCGGAATCACTGCGGGCAGTGGCCGATGGCACACGCGCGGGACGATCGGCCGGGGTGCGCTTCGGCGCCGCGGTGTTGATCGCGGTGTCGATCGCGGTGTTCACCGTGGCAGTCGCCGGGGCGTGAGCGTCGCCCGGTTCAAAGGCTTTTCTCGGCGCCGTTGCATCGCCGAAAGCTTTCATGAACTCGGCCAACGGCCTCGTCGCATCCGACAGCGACCTCGAGATTTCGTCCACGACGTGGCGCACCCCCTGGGCCACCGGTGAGGTGTCCACCGGGGCCGCTGGATGCTCGGTCCACTGATCGTCCGGTCCGGTGCCGGAGACCACCGGATCGGGCAGGGTCGGGACGTAGGGTTCACCGCCCAGGATCGCCAGCGACTGCGCGAACGCTCCCGGCAGCCGGTCCATTGCCTCGTCGAACTTGGCCTGAGGAGTCGTCCAGCTGAGTTCTCTGACTTGGCTGGGATCTGCGGTGCGGTCGTAACCCATCTCGACGAACACTCGTAGCACCGGGTCGAGCGCGTCGACGAATCGTTCCGCGCCGATCAGCGATGCCGGGATGCGCAGCGGCGCCAGCAGTGGCAGATACTGCGGCAGCATCACGTAGGTGGTGTTGCCGACCTGAGTCCTGACGGCGTTGGGGGCATCCGCGTACTCCAGCACATAGCCGGGAAAGGCGTGCCCGAAAGCCATCCCGGCAATGGCGTTCGCGACGGACAGCGGATTGAGGTACTCCGGGAAGTCGGCGACGCCGTCGTACTGATTTTGGTAATAGGTGGTCTTGAAGGGGCTGTCCGATGGTCCGGGACGGCCCAACGGGAAGAGGTCACCCAGCACCGGCAGGTCCTTCCACGCGCCGAAGCGCGTCAGGATGCCGCCGTTGGGCTGATACGGGTTTCCGATGAAGATGAACTCGTAATCCTCAGCGTTGGCAACGTAATTCGGGTCTTTCGCCATGTCGTAACGCGCGATCTCGGCGACCTGTGTCCCCTGCGATACGCCGATGATCGTCACCTTGTCACCGGCCGGTGCCGCGGCGATGTCCCGCTCGAGGTAGCCGGCCCCGATGGCCTCGGATCGCTTCAGTGACTGCGTCCAGTACGGCAGATCGGACAGCACCGGGATATCCGAGATGATCGGCAAGCTGACGCTGATCTGCGCCGGGTAGGCGACCGTGTGGTACGCGTCGCCCTCCGGGATGGTGCTGCCGTAGAAGAACAGCGGAATGCTCAACCCGAATGCGTCGTAGGAGGCCCCCACGCCCAGCGTGGTGCCGACGAGACGAACCGCCGCGCTGTAGGTGGTCGATGGAGTGCTCACGCTGACCCCGGCGGATACCGCGACGACGACACCGCCCGTCAGCAATATCGAGCCCCACCGACATGAACCGCGCTGCCAGCCTTTACCGCGCTGCAGTACCCCCTGGAGACCCCGACCCTTCATTCCGGCACCTTTCTTCCCCCACCGTGGTGGGTTCGGCCATCGTGGTGATCCGGCGGAGTATCAACGTCTGTGGCCCACTGCCGGCCGCGAACCGGGAAGGTGCCCAGTGCCACTTCCGACGCTCATAGTGCCCGAAAGCTACCAGCAAGCCCGTTGGCCCGCAGCAAGATTCGGGCATGTTCACCAAGGTCGCTGCCGCCGGGTCCGAGCCTGCTACGCGATCGTGTCAGGTTGGCAACTCCCGTGTCCGGCGGGTGGTCGTGCAATTCTCCGCCAAACCGTCACCGAGAGTCATTGGAGCAAACGATGATCCAACGCGCTCAAAGATCCGCCGTACAACGGCTAACTCGCGTGGGTGCTCTCGTGTTTCGACGGTCGGTCGCGTTTCCCGTCCACCGATTTCGCGGAATGCTCAGCGGCGCGCCTTGCTGATCGAGCCGAAGCCCGGTCGGGGCGATCGGTTCCCGACGACGTGCTCGATCCCTGGTCCTGGGTCGATCTGCGGGTGGTCACGTCGCGCTTCCCAGAACCGTCGGCATCCGGGACCGCTCTCAGCCGTCGCTGCGCCGAATCGGTTCGGGGATAGTCCGTTCGCGGCCGCCCGTGCCGACTGAAAGGCGTGGGCTTCGGCGCGGTACCGGCGTCCGGTTCGACAGCGCTCTTGGGGGCTGTCGGCTCGCCGATGGCTTGCAGCACCTTGGCCAGCGGGCGGGTGGCGTCCGACAGCGCCGTCGCCACGTCGGCCACGGTGTGGCGTACCCCTTGTTCAAATGGCGACGTACCCACGGGATCGATCGGATGCTCGGTCACCGGTGTCTCCGGTTCGGTATCGGAGACGACAGGCTGGGGCAGGGTCGGGACGTACTTCTCGCCGCCCAGGATCGCCAGTGACTGCTGGAACGCGCCGGGCAATGCGTTCAGGGCCTCGTGCACCTTCTCGTCGGGGGTGATCCAACCGAATTCCTTGACCTGGCTGGGATCTGCGGTGCGGTCGTATCCCATTTCGACAAACACTCGTAGTACCGGGTCGATTGCGTCGACGAATCGCTCCGCGCCGATCAGGGATGCGGGAATCCGCAGCGGTGCCAGTAGTGGCAGGTATTGCGGCAGCATCACGTAGGTGGTGTTGCCGACCTGGGTGGACACCGCGTTGGTCGCGTCGGGATGTTCCAGGACGTAGCCGGGAAAAACATGCTGGAACACGATGCCGGCGAGGGCGTTGGCGATGGACAGCGCGTTGAAAAAGGCTGGGAAATCAGCGAAGCCGTCGTACTGGTTCTGGTAGTAGGTCGTTTTGAAGGGGCTGTCGGACGGGCCGGGACGTCCCAACGGGAAGATGTCACCGAGTACGGGTACGTCGCTCCACGAGGTGAAGCGGGCGAGGATGCCGCCGTTGGGCTGGTACGGGTCGCCGATGAGCACGAACTCGTAGTTCTGGGCGTTGGCAACGTAATTCGGGTCCTTGGCCATGTTGGCCCGCACGATCTCGGCAACCTGGGTGCCCTGCGACATCCCGATGATCGTCACTTTGTCGTCGGCCGGTGTGTTGGCGATGTCCTGCTGGAGGTAGCCCGCCCCGATCTGTTCGGACCGTTTGAGCGAGTGCGGCCAGTACGGAATATCGGACAGCCCAGGAAGATCGGAGATGATCGGGATGTCGAGGTTGATCTGTGCCGGGTAGGGGACGGTGTGGAACGAGTCGCCTTCGGGGACGGTGCTGCCGTAGAAGAACAGCGGGATGCTCAACCCGAAACCGTCGAATGAGGGCCCCACGCCGATCGTGGTGCCGACGAGACGAACCGCGGCACTGTAGGTGGCGGACGGGGTGGTGACGCTGACCCCGGCCGATACGGCGACGACCACTCCGCCGGCCATCAACATCGACCCCCAACGACGTGAACCGCGCTGCCGGCGCTCACTACGCGGCAGCGCCCCCCGGCGACCCCGACCGTTCATGCCGTTCCTACTTTCCTCGTTGGTTAGGCCGGCCAGATGTCCGGACGCAGGCGCAATTTCCAGAGGGACTGCCAACACATCAGTGACGGAATGTGACGGGCGCCACTTCGTACGCAGCCGAAAGTTACCAGTGGGTAGAAGTTATGGCAAGGATGACTTTTTGAAACAAGGACTCTTGTTGCAATTGTTTTCCGAGGTCAGCGCGCAGAGGCCGCGATCCCGGCGCGCACCACGGAGACGAAGGTCGTCATGGTGCCGATCAGGGTGTCGATGGTCGGCGGTGAGTCGCGGTTGATCTCGCGTTGGTGCAGCCAGTCGGCCACGCTCTCGAACAGGCCACCCACGGTGGACACCGCCAAGTCGTGGTAGTCCACGGCGCCGTTCGCGGGCAGGCAGGGAAACTCGCGCTGGCGCCACAGTCCTTCGAGAAAGGCCGCGGTCCAGCGACGATTCTCGCGGCGGAGCCGTTCGACACGTGGCGAGATCCCGGCGCATTCACCGAAAGCCACCACGGCCACGCGGGGGTCGTCGACAAGTGCGTGGGCGAAGGCCGACAGCAGGCGATGGACGGTTTCGTCGGGATCATCGGGCGCATCGGCGAGCGCTTCGACCGCCTGCGTCTCGATTCGTTGTGCGATCTGAGTCAGCAGGGCCAGATAGCAGTCCTCTTTGCTGTCGAACACCTCGTAGAACGCTTTGTTGCCGACATACGCCGCCTGGCAGATCTGCTCGATCGAGGTGTTCGGGTATCCGTCGCGTGCGATCAGTTCGAAGGCGGCCGTCAACAGTTGTTCGCGGCGATGGGCACGACGCTGTTCGGCATCGAGTCCGCGGATCGTGCGCTGCCCGCGGGGCTTTGCAGTGGGCCCCGGCGTTTCGTGCGCATCGGGGGCCACCGGCGGTCTACCCATGGGTCGCAGTGTAGTGGCGCCACGGGGGGTGGATCCGGTGATGCCCACCTTCTGATGTGCGATCTGATGCGCGATGTGGGTGTCCGGCAGACGATGACGGACCGCGTTGGTGGGGTGCTGGTGGGTGGCCGGGTTTCCTCGCCGCGCGATTGCCGAGAGTTGTTGCGGGAAAGGTGATTCGGTGGCGTCCGCCGGGCGTGCCGGGGCTGAGTGGATGCCAAACGCCTTGGCCCACTTCCTGAGAGTTCTCTTTGGTTCTTGAGGGAACTCTATGCTTCATATTCTCGGAGCGCGCTTATAGCGGTGCTGTGCCACAGTGAATTAGTGGGAAAGTTCGGAAGTGCCGGTTTAGTTGCCGTCATGGCGGGGGCGGCTTCCGTGATGAGCAATATGGCGATGCCGTCCGCCAATGCGGCACCGTGTCCGGATGCCGAGGTGATATTCGCCCGCGGCACCATGGAAGCGCCTGGAGTAGGCGATACCGGCGAGGCATTCGTTAACTCATTGCGTGCCAATGTCGGCGCGAAATCGGTGGAGGTCTATCCCGTCGATTACCCGGCCACCACTGACTTCCCGACGGCGGTCCAGGGCATCGCCGACGCGCGGGCGCGCATCATGACCACCGCGGCCAACTGTCCTGACACCAAGATGGTGCTGGGCGGGTTCTCTCAAGGTGCGGCGGTCATCGGCTTCGTGACGGCCAGCGTTGTGCCTGACGGGGTTACCGCGGCAGACGTACCGTCACCCATGCCGCCCGATGTCGCTGACCATGTGGCAGCCGTCGCGTTGTTCGGGAAACCGTCACCGCGATTCATGAAGGTGATCAACAACCCCTCGGTTGTCGTCGGACCGGGCTACACCGCCAAAGCCATCGACCTCTGCGTCGACAACGATCTGGTGTGCGACCCGCAGGGCAGGAGCTTCGGTATCCATACCCAGTACGCGGAGGCCGGTCTGGTGAACCAGGGGGCAGCGTTCGCGGCGAGCAAGCTGCAGGACGACTGGGCGCGGGAGGCAACTCAGCCGGCGCCGCCGGCCACGCTGGTCGGTACAGGGCCATCGCAGCCGTCGCGGGTGCCGTCGGCCCAGCCCGCACAGTCTCCGCAACCCGCCCAACACATGGGCCCGGCGCCCCAGAACCTTCCCGGTCCGGCCCCTGCTCAGAGTCCCGCAGCACCGAGTCCCGCTGCACCGAGCCCGGCTGCGCCCGTCGCGCCTGCGCCCGCGCCGCCGCCTATCGCCCCGGTATAGCCGGCCTAGTGGTGTGCGTTGTCGCCGAACAGGTAGACGCCGGTGTGATGGCCGATGAAATTGTTCGCGATGTACAGCACGCCGGCAGCCACCACGACCAGCACCAACGCGAACATCACCCAGCTGAGCCCCACCAGCAGGCGGCGACGGCCCACAGCTGAGGAGCCCTCGGCGGTGGCACCTGCGATGTCGCCCGCGATGTGGAGCCGGACGCCGATCGCGAACAGGGTGGGCACCGAAGCGCCCACTGCCAGGCCGAAGAGCAGGATCTTGCCGACGGCCACGAGGTTGATCCAGTCGTTCATGTGATTGCCCCGTCCCTACTTGCCCTCGACCGCGGTGAGGCTGCCCTGCCACGCATCGTTGACGTTCTTGTGGTCGATCGGCGGTTTGCGTGACTTGAGCCAGATGGGCACCGTCGAGGCGATCAGGGCCACGAATCCGACCAGCGGCCCGGCAAAGCCGCCGATACCGTGCACCAGGAAGTAGGTCAGCGCACCGACCAGCCCGGCGGCCGGCAGCGTGATCAACCAGGCGGTGGCCATGTTGCGGGCGACGCCCCAGCGCACCTCGGTGCGCCGGCCCAGCCCACTGCCCAGGATCGATCCGGTGGCGACGTGTGTCGTGGACAGTGAGTAGCCGAAGTGGCTGGACAGCAGGATGGTTGCCGCCGAGGAGACTTCAGCGGCCATACCCTGGGGAGCTTCGGTGTCGACCAGGCCCTTGCCGAGGGTGCGGATGACGCGCCAACCACCCGAGAGGGTGCCGAGGGCGATGGCGACGGCGCAGGCGCCGATCACCCAGAACGGCGGCATGGTCGCGGACTCGTCGACCGCGCCGTAGGAGATCAGGGCGAGAAAGATGATGCCCATCGTCTTCTGGGCGTCGTTGGTGCCGTGCGCCAGTGAGATCAGGGAGGCCGAGCCGATCTGGCCGTAACGGAACGCGGCGATCGTGCGGTCCTTGGGCAGGCCGCGGATCAACCGGTAGACAAGCCAGCTGGCGATGCAGGCCACCAAGCCGGCGATCAGCGGCGAGAGCACCGCGGGCACGATGACAGTCGAGACCACCCCATGCCAGATCACGCCGTGGCCACCTGCGGCGGCGATCATCGCGCCGACGATGCCGCCGATGAGTGCGTGTGACGAGCTGGACGGAATGCCCAGCAGCCAGGTGAACAGGTTCCACAGGATGCTGCCGACGAGTCCGGCGAACACCAGCTCGAGGGATACCAGATCGGCATCGACCAGACCCTTGGCGATCGTGGCCGCCACGGCCGTGGACAGAAAAGCGCCGACGAGGTTCAGCAGGGCGGACAGTGCTACAGCGGTGCGTGGTTTGAGTGCTCCGCTGGCGATCGACGTCGCCATCGCATTGCCGGTGTCGTGAAAGCCGTTGGTGAAGTCGAACATCAATGCGGTGAATACGACGATGCACAGCAGGAGAAACTGTAACGACACGGTAAACAATTCTTGAACACGATCGCTACGAATACCTAATTAACTGGCTGAGTTCTCGGTCACGTCAGCGGGCCCTAGGTGGAACTCCGGCCGGCTCAGCGTTTCGGGATGTCGACCCCGAGACGTTTGAGTCCGTCGTTGATGTGCAGGTGAGCCTCGTCCATCGTGGCGCCCAACTTCGTCAGCCGGGCGGAACTGTTAGCCGGTGTCAACTCCACACACTGGTCGGCCATGCTGCGGAAGCCGTCGAAGCCCTCCTGCAAGGCGGTGTTGACCGAGACGTCGGGCCCGGGGAGGACCTTGGGCTGGACCGAGTCGACGTACGTGCGTAGGTCGCTGCATGCGTTGTGCAGTGCGCCGTAGTTGGTCATGCGGCCCGGGGTCACCATCGCATTGGCGATCGGACCCAACTGCGTGCCCAGGCCGGCGACGGCGTCGATGACGGCCTGCCGCCACTCATCGGTCACCGGGGCCGCGATCGGCTTGCCCGCGACAGCGCAACCGGCGAGCACGGAGGTGGTGGCCAGGACGGCGGCGATGTACCTCATATGCAGCGAGCTTATGGGGTGCAACCGTTCTGGTGTGGTGCGTTGCCGGGCAGGAGAGTTTGCGCGTAGATCGCCGCACCCACGTGTAAGCGGCGTCACACCGGTAACCTGAGTAATGACTGACTAGGCAGATCGGGGGATCGGTATGGATCTCGTGCTCGGCCTCGCGATGACTTCGAGAGCCGTTCGGTGGGTACTTGTCGAAGGCACGACGGGCGAGGGGCGTCCCGTCGACCGCGGCGCGATCTCCCTCGACGACGCCGCCAGTTATGACCCCGACGGCCTGCTGCGCGGCTTGGTGGACGACACCGAACTCGAGGGCGGACACCGCATTCACGCCATCGGCGTGACCTGGACGAATGACGCTGCGCCGTTGGCCGGCCACATCATGCAGTCGCTCGATACCCGCGGCTACGGAAATGTTTTCGCAGTGTCCGAGATCGAGGCGGCCGGCATGTTGGCCAGTGGCATCGCCGAGATCACCGAGCACGACGACATCGCGGTCTGTCTCGTCGAACCCGACGCCGCGGTGGTGGCGATCGTGACGCCCGACGACGTCAGCGCCGACCGCATCGATCGTTCCGACACGTTCGTCGCCGACATTGCCGGGCTCCTGGCCCTCACCGGTCGGCCGATCAGCGCGATGTTCGTCCTGGGCTCCGATGCGCACGGCCCGATCGTGGCCGATCTGGCCGAGTCCATCCCGGCAGCGGTCATCACCGCCAATGAGGCCGACCTGGCGTTCGCGCGAGGTGCGGGCCTGGCCGCGGCACTCGCGGTGAATACCGCTGCGGCGCCTGCCAAAGGTGTGCACTGGACCAAGGTCGGCGCGCTGGCGTCGGTGGTGGGTGGTGCGTTGGTGACGCTCGTCGTCGCGACCTCGGCGGTGATCGGGCTGCATCTGCATCCCGGAGCGGTATCGGAGACCGCGCAGGCCAAGAGTCTCCACGAGTCGGCCCCCGAGGCCGGCCCGGCCCCGAAGCCGGTGCAAAAGCCGGTACAGAAGCCGGCGGAGAAGGCTGCGGCCAAGCCCGCACCGGCGGCTCCGCCGCATACACCCGAGGCCCCGCCGCCGGCACAGGCGGTCGAGGCGGGAAGCCCGCCGGCACACCAGCCGCCCGCTGCCGCACCGGCACCGGCACCTGCGCCCGCCTACGTTCCGCCCGCGCCCACTCCCGTCTATGCGCCACCGCCGGCCCCGGTGTACAGCCCTCCGCCGTACGTGCCGCCGCCGGTGACCTATCCGCAGCCGCGGCTGCGGGACCGGATCATCGAGCGCATCCCGATCATCAACCGTTTCCACTGAACTTGGCGGTGAGCCCGGACCGGGCGAGCCGGGCCTGCTCGGCGCGCACCACCTCGTCCTGATGCGGGGGAGTCTGGTCGGGATGCTGGGCCAGGCGGCGGATCGGCTCGTCGACGGTGCCCTTGGCCAGCAGTCGGTAGACCCGCACGGTGTGCAGTTCGCTGAGCCGCTGGGTGCGTCCGATCACCCGCCGTTCGGTGCGCGGCAGCCATTGGGGTTCGGCGATGATGAACACGACCGGGGCGTTCAGCCGGCGCAGGTCCAGCTCGCCGGCACCGATGTGGGCCAGCAGGGTGGCCGGGCCGCGGTCGGTGGCGAATGCGTCGACGACGGCCTGCTGATCGGGAACTGACGCATCGACTGTCCCGAAGACGTTTCCCGGCAAGGCTTTCCGAATCACCTCGAGCACAGCGGGGAAGTGAGAGAACACCACCACCCTGGCCCCGTTGATGTGGGCCTCGTTGGTGAGCTCGAGGAGTCGGTCCAGTTTGGCGCCCGGCGACGGTGAACCGGACGGCCAGGCGCCCTGCCGGATCGCGCTGAAGTTGCCGCTGGTGACGGCTTGGCGGTAGCGCTCGCGGTCGGCCCGGCTGGTCCGCACCCATTCTTCGGTGGCGATCCGCGCCGGCAGCTCGTCGACCACATCGCGGTAGTCGCGTCGCAGGTATACCCGGTCCACCGCGCGGCGGAATGCGATCGATCCGCGGTCGCCCGCGTTCGGTGCCACCTTGCCCGCGACATCGGGCTGCAGGAAATCGGCGAGGTGGCGGAAACCGCCGATCCGTTGGTGCATCGCCACGCCGGACAGGAACAGCACACGGTTGTCGGAGGTCAACACGTTGCGGACGGCGCGGGCCCGGTCCGATTTCGGGTCGCGCAGCAGGTGCGCCTCGTCGACGATGACCAGGCTGGGGCGTTCGGGCAGCTTGATGCGCTGCAAGGTGTCGTAGGAGACGATGGCCACGCCGCCGGAGGTCTTCCAATTCTCAAGGCGGGCGTCGCGTTGGCTGCCGCGGATTTCGATCGCCCGTAACGCGGTGTGCTTGGCTGTTTCTGCGGCCCAATGGATTCCGGTGTTGGGCTGGCAGACCACCAGGGTGTGGCGCAGCTGTTCGGCGGCAGCCAGGTGCGCGGCGACCGCCAGTGCCTGCAGGGTTTTGCCGAGCCCCAGGTCGTCGCACAGCAGAACCCGTTCGCGCGTCACCGCATAGCGGGTGCCGAACTCCTGGTACCCGCGCAATTCCGTCCGCAGCAGTGCGCGGTTCAGCACGGTCTTCTCGACCTGCTCGGCCACCTCCGTCCCCACGAAACCCTGCGCCGCATCCACATCGGTTGTCCCGGAGGCAAATTCACTCAGCACCTGGTCGATCGGACGCGGGTCGGCGCGGTATGAAGCCCACGGGTCCCCGTGGGGGTGGTGGACCTCCTCGATCCGGACGAGCAGCTCTCCGACCGATTCCCGCAGCTGATCGGAGGCGGTATGGCTGCGCAGCCGTGGCATCAGCCTGCGTAACTGTTTGACCGGTGTATCGGCGTGAACCAACGTCAGCAACGAGGTCAGTAGCTCGGTGTCTTCTTTGCGTAGCGGGGGGCGGGTGGTGGTGCGGATGTGGTCGGCCATGGCCTGGGCCGCGGCCTGGACGGATTGCGCAGCCTCGATGTCGACACCGGGCACCTGCGTCAACAGCCGGGCGGGCACGGTGTGGATGTCGGCGACCGTGCGATATTCCGAATTGGCCAGCCCACCGAGGCGGGCGCCGCGTGCCAGATACGGGCGCAGGTGCTCCAGCGGTGCGGCCTGCAGCGTCCGGGTCACCACCTCGTCGGTGCTCGCATGGATGCGGTCGGCGATGTCGGCACGAAGTTTGCCAATGCGGGCGAGCGCCGCATCGGCTTGGCGGATCAGCTCGGCGGGGTCGGCGCTGTCCATGACAAATCATCATTGCACTGTCGGACTGTGCCCGGGTGCACGGATTCGCCCGCTGCGACAGCTCTGGACCCGATAGACCATTCCGCCAGCCCCTGTGGCGAGCGTGCAGGTTATCCCGCCGACAGTCGCAATCTGAAGAAAAACCTGCACGCTCGCCACAGCGTTCCTCAACAGGTGCCAGGACCCAGAGCCGTCAGATCATCTCGTTCTTCGTCAGCCAGCGCATCACCGGCCAGCCGATGAACACCGGCAGCCAGCAGGTCAGCACCCGGTAGAGCAGCACCGCGGGCACCGCGATCCCGGCAGGCACCCCGAATGCCGCCAGACCACCGATCAGGGCCGCCTCGACCGCGCCGACACCGCCGGGGGTGGGGGCCGCTGAGGCCAGGGTGCCGCCGACCATCGTCACGACCGTGACGGTGACGAATGAGGTGGTTCCGCCGAACGCCTCGACGCTGGCCCAGAGTGCCAGGGCCGCACCGAGAGTGGTGCCCGCCGCCCCCAGCACGATCAGTGCCAGCCGTTGAGGTTCGCGGGCCAGTTTGACCAGGTCGGCGGTGACCTCTTCGAGTTTGGGCCGCACCGAGGACGCGAGCCAGCGCCGTAGCTTGGGGACGGCCAGGAACGCGCCGATGAGTCCGAGGGCGAGCCCGGCAATGAGGTAGAGGATCGTGGAACTCGGCACGAAGTGTGACAGGTCGGCCGAGGCTCCGGCCGCGGTGCTGAACAGGATCAGCAGGATCACGTGCACGATCACCTGCACCGACTGTTGCAATGCCACGGCGGCGGTGGCGCGCGTCGTGCTCAGTCCGCCTTTCTGCAGGAACCGCGTGCTCAGGGCCAGGCCGCCGACGCCCGCGGGTGTGGTGGTGGCGGCAAAGGTGTTGGCCACCTGCATGATCGACAGATTGCGGAAACTCACCAGCCCGTCGGCACATGCCCAAAGTGCGGCCGCCGCACCCACATACGTCAGCGCTGAGACGGTCAGCCCCAGCGTGGCCCACGACCAGTTCACAGTGCGCAGTTCGGAGAAGAACGTCGGCACGGTGCTGATGAACGGGTACGCCACGTAGACCAGGGCCCCCAACAACACCAGCTGGATCACCTGGGTTCGGGTGAACCTGGTGATCGTCTCGGCCTGGATCTGGTCGGCACCGGTCTGGCGTTTCACCTCGTCGCGGGCGGCGGCCATCACGGCCTTGGCGTCGGGGACGGCGTCGCGGACCCGCGTCGGTACCGCGGCCTTGGTCAGCCGCCGCGACGCGGTCAGCACGGCGTCACGACCGAACGCCTCGATTGCCGCCGCTACTGCGGACTTCGGGTCGTACAGCGCCGTGGTGGTGACGAGCAGTTGCGCGATGTCGGATTGCAATTGGGCGTCGGTGGCACCGTATTCGGCGCTGCCGAACCCGCCGAACAGCACCGCGCTGTCGTCGACGGTGATCTCCTTGCTGCGCAGGTCGCCGTGGGAGATCTGGTGGTCGTGCAGGGTGCGCAGCGCGTTCCACACTCGCCCGACGGTGGTCTCGTCGGTGCACTGGTCCAACTGGACACCGCGTTTGCGGTTGTGGGCATACAGCGTCCAGCCGCGGTCGAGGGCGGCCACCGACATGGTCGAGGTGCTGGCCAGACCCAGGTCGCCGATGGCGATGGCCATCAGTGCCCGGTGCTCGACGGCGCGGCGCATCGAGGTCTGCAGGGGTGCGGTCTCGTTGGAGCGCAGGCGCAGCTTTCGCCACACCTGACGTACGGCGCCGCCGCTCTGTTGGTTGGGGCCGTAGAGCTCGATGACGGCGCTGGAGTCCGGATCTTGGGAAGCCGCGTCGAGCATGAGCGGGCCGGCGCCGGCCGGGCGCACCACGGTGAACGCCGAGACGACGAAGCCGCGCCGGGCCAGGGCGCGCACCGCGCCGTCGAGCGGGACTTCCAGGGCCGGCGTGCCGACGATCCACACCACGAGGGCGCCGACGAACCAGCCCGCGGCCAGACCGAGCAGTGAGCGGGCCGGCACCACGGCGCTGACCACGAGGTGGATGGGCACGAACGCCAGCAGCAGCGTCCACCACCAGCGCCGCAGCCGGCGGGACAGCCATGGCCCGGAGACCGTGAGCACGGCGGCGAGCATGCCGATCCAGCGCGGGTCGTCGAGGAACTGCGACAGCTGTGAGTCGAGCCGGTCGGAGAGATCGAAATGCCATCTGGGGGCGGCGATGCCGTTGGCGGTGATCGACAGCGAAAGCATGGTGATCAGGGCGGCGGCCGCGTAGGCGCCCAGCAGTTTCCACTGCCGGCCCAGGATCAGGCTGACCAGGATGACGAACGGCAGGGCCAGGATCGCGACGCCGTAGGCCAGATAAACCAGATTGGACTGGGTAGGGGTCAGCACGCCGACGATCTCGGAGATCGACTTCTCCAGCGCCACCCATTCGTAGCGGGTGATCAGTGAGCTGGTGATGACGGTGGCCAGGAAGATCGCGGCCAGTGTCAGGCGCAGGATGTCGTTGGTGCGACGGGTCGGCGGTTGCAGGAGGCTGCCGGTGACGGTGATGTCCCGTCCGTCAACGCGCATGTTCCCCCTTTCCGGCCCGTTATCGAGACGCGCTATCGAAGCCCGCGACCAAGGTAGCGGGATCGGATGCCGATATCGGCATTTGGTGGCGATCTGAACCGTTACGAATTCACATCGGTCTCATCCGTCACCGCGGGCGACAATTTTTGCTCGCCTGATGTGATCCGGACCGACATATGCGAGCAACGTGATGTAACTTCGATCGACATGCCGACGCCGAAATGGCCGCTCCGGAGGAGTTGAACGGTGGATTCAACCCCATTCGGGCACTATCAGCTGCAGAAGCTGATCGGTCGGGGCGGGATGGGCGAGGTTTACCAGGCCTACGATTCCGACACCGACCGGATTGTCGCGCTCAAGGTCCTACCGCCGCACCTGGCGCAGGATTCGACGTTCCAGGAACGGTTCCGCCGCGAGTCGCACGCCGCGGCGGGGGTGAGCAATCCGCATGTGGTGCCCATCCACGGTTACGGCGAGATCGACGGCCGGCTCTATCTGGACATGCGGTTGATCGAGGGCCGCAACCTCGGCGCCATGCTCACCAAGACCGGCAAGCCTCTGGACCCGTCCTTCGTGGTGGGCATCATCGAGCAGGTCGCCGAGGCGCTCGACAGCGCGCATCAGGCCGGGTTGACCCATCGCGACGTCAAGCCGTCGAACATCCTGATCGCCCACAACGATTTCGTGTACCTGATCGATTTCGGCCTGGCCCGCACCGCGGGGGATTCGGGCATGACGACTGCGGGCAGCACCCTGGGCACGCTGGCCTATATGGCGCCGGAGCGGTTCGACGCGGGCAAGGTCGATCCGCGGTCGGACATCTACGCGCTGGCGTGTGTGCTCTACGAATGCCTCACCGGCGAACGGCCGTATCCGTCCGACAGTCTCGAACAGCAGATCGCCGGTCACATGGTGTCAGCGCCCCCGCGGGCCTCCGAGAAGGACCCGCGGCTGGCGGCCTTCGACGACGTGATCGCCAAGGGCATGGCCAAGAAGCCGTCCAAGCGCTATCAAAGTGCGGGGGACCTGGCGGCGGCGGCGCGGGACGCGCTCACAGCATTTCCTGTGCCGGTGCGCGCGTCGGCCCGCTCGGGGCGGCATTCGGCGCAACGCGTTCCCACCCGCGTGCGGGTGTCCAAGAAGGTGGCCGCGATCGTTGGCGCGACGGTGGTGGTGGCGGCGCTGTGCGCGGTGGGGGTGTGGCAGCTGCGCGACAGCGGTTCGGGCCGGGTCGCCAATGTGGCCGGTTCAGCTGGGTCCGGCCCGGTGCATGCGCCGACGGGCGCGGTGGACGACATCGCGAAGACGGTGCCCGGCGAGATCCGCGACTCCGGCCGTCTGGTGATCGGGGTGAACGTGCCCTACGCGCCCAACGAGTTCAAGAATTCCAGCGGAGAGATCGTCGGGTTCGACATCGATCTGATGAAGGCCGTGACTCGCACCATGGGATTGGTGCCCGACTTCCGCGAGACCGGTTTCGAGGGGATCCTGCCCTCGGTGGCCGACGGCAATTTCAACATCGGCATGTCCTCGATCACCGATACCGCCGAGCGCGAGCAGCAGGCAGATTTCGTCACCTACTTCGAGGCGGGCACGCTGTGGGCGCGGCGGCCCGGCTCATCGGCCGATCCGGGTTCCTCGTGCGGACTGCGAGTCGGCGTGAAGTACAGCACGATTCAGGAGACCCAGGAGATCCCGGCCAAATCGGATGCGTGCGTCGCAGCTGGGTTGCCGCCCATCGAGAAGGTGGTGCGCACCCATCAGGACGAGGTGACGGCCGCGCTGATCGCCGGTGAGGTGGACGCCATGACCGCCGACTCGCCTGTCACCGGGTTCGCGATCAAACTCAGTGGCGGCGCGTTGGAACCCGCCGGCGAAGTTTTCGACTCGGCGCCCTACGGCTGGCCGGTGGCCAAGGGCTCCGGTCTGGCCGAGTCGTTGCGGTTGGCGCTCGAGCACGTGATGGACACCGGCGAGTACCGCACCATCGCCACCATGTGGGGTGTGGAGAAGGGGATGATCACCCAGCCGGTGATCAACGGGGCGTTCCAGTAAGGGTTTTCGCCGTTGACGCTGGTCACGGTTGAAGCCGGTAACCGGCGATGCCGGTTACCGGGTCGAGCCCTAACGCTTCTTGGAATGCAGAACGTCGTCCGTTGACGGCGTATCGCCGGATTTTGCGCGCTTTACAGCGCGTTTTTCTTTGAGGGATTTGCCGGACTTCTTGGCCAGGCTTTGTCGCGGCGATTTGTCGGCCATGTCGGCCCCTTTGAATGTGGGGGCCTGTGTCGGTCCCGGTTCCATGAACCCTACGCATACGACCGGTTATGCGCAGCAGCACAGGTCGGCGCGGTTGACATTGCCTGGGGTGCAGCGTTGACTGGTGTTCTGGCCCGGATCCCGCCACCAGGCACAATCGATCCATGCGCTAGCAGAGAGCATTCAGTTTTCTTGCGATATCGCGAAATTCGGTTCAGTTCAAACACGTCGGTCTTGACGTGCTCGGAGCAGCCCGAGAGGTCGGCCGCGAGCCGAAGCGAGGGCAATCATTACGCACATCACCGAGCCGAGGGTAATCGGCAACCATGCAGAGATGGGACCGTCGACGCCGGAAGGCGCTGAGGATTCGGATGTTTCCGTCGCGGCTGTGAAACCGATGGAAGTGCTTCGCGCCCAAATGATGTCGGCTACATCTTGAGTGCTGCATCTGTTCTGCACCTACCGACCGGCCCTTCGTCGGTGCGCACCCGTCCCGATTCTCTGAGGGTTGGGATACTCAGCACGTACCCTCCGACTCCTTGTGGTCTGGCGACATTCAGTGCAGCGCTCGCAGGCGGTTTGGCGGCGACCGGTGCGGATGTGAGTGTTGTTCGGATCTCCGATGGTTCGTCGTCTGGCGACGGCCGGGTCGTCGGAGAGCTCGTCAACGGATCTGCGGCATCTGTCGCGGCCAGTTCGGATCTGCTCAACCAGAACGACGTCGCCGTTATCCAGCACGAGTACGGGATCTACGGCGGTTCTGACGGTGACGAGGTTGTCGACATCATCGGTGACCTCGATGTCCCGTCGATCGTCGTGCTGCACACCGTCCCCAAAGATCCGACACCCCAACAGCGTTCAGTGCTGGAGATGGTCGCGGCGCTGGCCGACCAGGTCGTGGTCATGTCCGAGTCGGCGCATCGGCGACTGTGTCTCGGCTTCCATGTCGAACGCAGAAAAGTCACCACAATCCCGCATGGTGCGATGGTCCCGGTACACGCGCAGACCAAGCGCGCCGGCAGACCCACCCTGCTGACCTGGGGTTTGCTCGGGCCGGGAAAAGGCATCGAGCGCGTCATCGACGCAATGGGTGACCTCCATCAGCTCAACGGCCGGCCACGGTATCTGGTAGCCGGCCGGACGCATCCGAAGGTGCTCGCCGCAGATGGAGAGGACTACCGCGACTTCTGCGTCGAGAAGGCGCGGTCGAGTGGCCTCTCCGACGCAGTGCACTTCGATTCCGGTTACGTCGACGGGACGTCGTTGACTGCGCTGGTCCGCGCCGCGGCCGTGGTGGTGCTGCCCTACGACTCGACAGAGCAGGTCACCTCCGGGGTGTTGGTCGACGCAGTCGCCCATGGGCGGCCTGTTGTCGCTACCGCCTTTCCTCATGCCGTCGAGCTGCTCGGGAGTGGGGCGGGCATCGTGGTCGATCATGAGAATCCGGAGGCGCTCACGTCTGCTTTGCGCAGGGTGCTCACCCAACCGCGCCTCGCCGGCGCGATGGCGGCCGAAGCGCGTCGGTTGGCGCCGATGATGTCGTGGTCTGTCGTCGCCAATGCGTACCAGTCGACGGCGCGGAAGATTCTCGCCGAGCGGTCGGAACTGCAGTGACCGCCCCGCCGATTCCCCGATTCGACCACCTGTTGCGGATGACGGACGGCAGTGGCACCTTCGAACATGCCCGACTGGCGGAACCGAGATGCGAAAACGGTTATTGCACAGACGATATGGCGCGGGTGCTGATCGTAGCGACCCGTGCACCCGGCCCCGACCGGGACTTGAACCGTCTCGCTGGTGTGGCGATGCGCTTCCTCAACGAGGCGCAGACCCTCACCGGCGCTTGCCGCAACCGGATGGACATCAGCGGCGCGTGGGTCGACGAACCGGCGCTGGAGGACTCGTGGGGGCGCTGCCTGTGGGGCTTGGGGACGGCAGCTGCGCACAGTGAAGTCGGAATGGTCCGCAAACTGGCCGTCAACCAATTCGAGCGTGCCGCGCAGCAGAGGTCGGTGTGGCCACGGGCAATGGCGTTCGCCGTGCTGGGAGCAGTTGAGCTGCTCTCCGCCCACCCCGGGCACAGCGCCGCCCACTCGCTCATCGCCGACTACGTCGCAGGTATCCCGGCGCCCACCGGCAACCCGGCCTGGCCATGGCCCGAACCGAGACTCACCTACGCCAATGCGGTACTCGCCGAAGCCATGATTGCCGCTGGCGTCGCGATCGACGACTCTGCGCTGTGCAAACGGGGGTTGGACCTGCTGGCATGGCTGGTCGAGCGCGAGACGGCGGACGATCACCTGTCGGTCACGCCTGCGGGCGGCTGGGGCGTCGACGATCCGCGACCGGGATTTGACCAGCAACCGATCGAGGTGGCCGCACTGGCGGATGCGTGTGCCCGCGCCGCCGCTGTCGATCCGAGCACTATCTGGCCGGAAACCGTGCGGGCAGCTGCCGCCTGGTTCCAGGGTGCCAACGACGTCGGCGAGCTGATGTGGGATCCGGAGACCGGTGGCGGATTCGACGGGTTGCACGCCGACGGGGTGAATCGTAATCAGGGCGCCGAGTCGACACTGGCGGTGCTATCGACTTTCCAGCAGGCGCAACGCTTTTCCCATGTCGCCCCATGACGGCGATCCAGCCGGTGATGCTCACGCGCAGTTCGCTGTGGTTGAGAGCTGACCCTGCGCGGGTGATCACACAGTTGTTCGTGGCGGGCCAAGAGGGTTTCGAACATCAGGAATCCCGGGCGGGCAAGGTTCTGGCGCGGATCCTGGATCTGGACGAGGCCCAGGTGCAGGCGGCGTTGGACGATGTCGTTCTCCGGCACGGTGGTCGTCACCGCAGCCTTGTCGGCACGTTTCGGCGCCACGCCGCCGAACTCGCCGACCGGCTCGCTTCCGGTTCGACGCTGTCGGAATCTCGAATGTTGTTGCTCGGAGCGGTGTTCACCAACGAGTACGCGATCGAGGGTGCTGCACTGTGCAACCCCAGCATCGTCGTGCACCCAGATCAATCTGGAACTGCCACCGGCAGTGTGAGATTCGTGATGAGTGTGCGGGGCATCGGGGAGGGGCACCGGTCATCGATCGGCTTCCGGACCGGCACCGTAGATGATGCCGGCCGCGTCGTGGTCGACGGCCCGGTCCCGTTCGCCTCCGTCGGTGCAACCGTGCCGAGGCTCCTCGATGCGGATGTGTTCCGCAGCGAGCTGGCCTTTCTGCACGGTGGCGGCGAGGCTTCCGACTATGTGCTCGATGCGCTCGGTGATCGGTTCACCCGTGCCGACCTGGATGAGCGGCTCGAGCAGTTGCAGCGACACCGCAGTACCCGCCGGCATGCACCGGCCACGATTGCCTTGATCCGAGCGATCGCTGACCGCGCGTACGGGATCGAATTCTCGCGCGATACCGCACTCTCCGAGCGTGTGCTGTGGCCCGCCATGAGCGCCGAAGCCGCCGGGATGGAAGATGCGCGTTTCGTACGTTTCGTCGACGACGACGGCGCGGTCACGTACTACGCGACCTACACCGCGTACAGCGGCTCGCAGATCAGCCAGCAGCTCCTTTCGACCACCGATTTCGGGTCGTTCAACTCGGTGCCGATGGTCGGTCGGGCCGCCGCGAACAAGGGTCTTGCCCTGTTTCCGCGCCGGATCCGTGGACGCTTCGCGGCCATGTCGAGATCCGACCGGGAATCGAACACTGTCGCCTTTTCGGACCACCCGGCGGTGTGGACGAGCTCGTTGCCGTGTCAGCAGCCGACGCAGCCCTGGGAGGCGCTCCAATTGGGAAACTGCGGTCCACCCATCGAGACGGAGGATGGCTGGCTGGTGCTCACTCACGGCGTCGGCCCGATGCGCACCTACCGGATCGGCGCCATCCTGCTCGACCTGGATGATCCAACCCGGATTCTCGGTCGACTCACTGAACCGCTGCTGAGTGCGGAGGACGACGAACTCGACGGTTATGTGCCCAACGTTGTGTACTCGTGTGGTGCGCTTGTGCACGCCGACACCTTGGTGTTGCCGTTCGGGGTCGGTGACGCGGCAATCCGCATTGCCACCGTTCCGCTGCCTGAACTGCTGGGCGCACTGCGTGGGTAGCGCGGCATCGACACTGGTCACAAGGGCCCGACCTGGCGCTGTGGCATGGATCCACATCCGCACCTAGGCTGAAGGTACTCTCACCCAGGTGGCCCGGACCATGCCGCCGTACACAGACGGACCGGGAAACTGACTATCAGAGATATCGCGGCATACTCGAAGCTGAGCCGCGCGGACATCGACGCGATCGCGGCCGAGCTCGACACCATCCGCAGCGACATCGAGGAGTCACTCGGTGCGCGGGATGCCGCCTACATTCGACGCGCCATCGTGTTCCAACGCGGGCTCGAGGTGGCCGCACGGCTGCTGATCGCGGGCACCAGGTCGAAGGCCGGCCTGCTGGCCGGGACGGCGACGCTGGCCTACGCCAAATCCGTTGAGAACATGGAACTCGCACATAACGTCGGCCACGGTCAGTGGGATTGGATGAACGATCCCGAGATCCACTCCAGCACCTGGGAGTGGGACCAGGTAGGCCCGTCGGCGCAGTGGCGGTATTCGCACAATTACCACCATCATGTGTTCAGCAACGTGCTGGGCGTGGACGACGACCTCGGCTTCGGCATTCTCCGGATGAGCCGCGACCAGCAGTGGGAACCTCAACATCTTGTGCAGCCACTGCGAAATGTGTTGTTGGCCATGATCTTCGAGTGGGGGATCGCCCTACATGACTTCTACTCCGCCAGGGACCGGGCGGACACCGAAGCCGGCAAGGCAGCCGCGCGACAGGCGTTGCACGCCAAGGTCGGGCGCCAGCTCACCAAGGACTTCATCGTCCTCCCAGTGTTGAGTGGGCGGCGCTGGAAGCGGACGCTGATCGCGAATCTGGGCGCGAATGTGCTGCGCAATCTCTGGGCGTACCTGGTGATCTTCTGTGGGCATTTTCCTGACGGTGCGGAGAGGTTCGGCCCGGAAACGCTGCAAGAGGAGAGCCGCGGCGAGTGGTACCTGCGGCAGATGCTGGGCGCGGCCAACTTCAAAGCCGGCCCGGTACTGGCATTTTCCAGTGGAAACCTGTGCTACCAGATCGAGCACCACCTGTTCCCGGACCTGCCCAGTAACCGCCTGGCGGAGATCAGCGTGCGGGTGCGCGGCGTGTGTGAGAAGTACGATCTGCCCTACACCAGCGGTCGTTTCAGCCGCCAGTACCTGCAGACGCTGCGGACGATTTTCAAACTCGCACTGCCCAATGCGGGGTGGCGGTCGTTGCTCGGAGCGGCGCCACCCACTTGACCGGGATCCCGAAAAGGAACGCTACTTCTGCAGTCCCTGTGCCGCAGTCAGTCGAACAGGGAGAAGCTGTCGATCATGGGGTGGCGCGCCCTGAACCTCCAGTACACGCCGTTGTGGGGTCCGTGTCAACATTACCGCCGGATCGGTTGTAATCCTTTGTAGCGCAGCAGGTTAGAGCGCGGTGCGGCCGGCGATGATCTTGGCCAGCTGCACCGTCTGCTGGGCGGTGATGTCGTAGCCGCTGATCCGCAGGTCGACGACGAGGTTGTCGACCGCAAGGATCGCGCGGTGGGTGATGCGGTCGTTGACGTCGACCGGTTCGTCGTTTGTGATGTCGACACCGTCGAGCACGGTCGGAACGGCCATCCGGCGGGTGTCCCGCGTTTTGCCGCCGTCGTAGCTGAAGGTCAGGGTGTCGTTGCCGCAGCGGCGCCAGATGTCGACGGTGTGAGCCACCACGGCCTCGGCGGCCTTGGGGGTGTCGAACCTGGCGATGGCCTGGTCGACCTCCACGTCATCGGCGTCGTCGGCGAGTTGGGTTTCGCGGAACTCGCGATAATCGCTGGCGCGGTAGATCCAGTCCATCGCGTTGCCGATGACGACCATGCATTCCGGGCGGGAGACGGGCTCGTAGTTGGCGTTCGTCATGGGGGAACGCAGCGCGGTCTTCGGCCGGACTTCGGCGTTCATCACGGTGTTGATCTCGGATTCACTGGCCATCATGCTGCCCAGCACGTCGACGTGAGCGCCGCCGGAATCGGGGACCGTGGGGGTGCAGCCGGTGAGCAGGGCAGCGCACAGCACCAGGCCGGCTGCCGCGTTGCGATGAGCGCTCATCAGGTCCCCCTTGGATCTGTTTGCTGATCCTAGACGTGATCGCGGGGTATGCCGGACGGTAATCGATCGGCCGACCACTGCCGTCCCTCTGGTGGCAAACGGCGCAGAACCAGCCCAGCTCGTGTCCCCCGATCGGGGGACACGAGATTCGTCCGGTCCATGGGCCGGTCGGTCGATACAGCCGCGGGCCGGATCGGCGCATTCTTGTTTCAACGCCGGAACACACCGGAAAGAACACCAAAAGCCTTATCCGACAAAGGAGTCGACATGAGCACCATCGCCCGCCGCATCGCCGCAGGATTCACCCTGGCCGCCGCTCCCGCGCTGATCGCCCTGGGCGCCGCCACTGCTCACGCCGATTCCGCCACCCTGAACGCCGGGCCGTCGGTCAGCTCGCATCAGGCCTTCCCCCACCAGCACAACATGCCCCAGCCCGGCTCCTCGACCCATCACCACCACCAGCGCAACCACGCCAAGTAGGCCTGGGGGAGGCAAGGCCCGGACGCGACCCGGCGTCCGGGCCTTTGGCGGGCGGCCGGCGGCTCGTATGGTGGGGTTATGGCCGGTACCGCGTCACTACCGCCGGGGCCTCCGTTACCTCCGGTGGTGCAGGCTGCGGCGATGATGCACTACTGGCCGCGCTTCGTATCGGCCTGCCGGCGACGCTATGGCGACGTGTTCACGTTGCGGGTCGCGGCGATGGGCACGATGGTGTACCTGGCGGACCCGGCCGACATCAAGGTGGTGTTCGCCGGGGACCCGAAGATTTTTCATGCCGGAGAAGCGAATTCGGTGCTCAGTGCACTGCTCGGCGACAGTTCGGTGCTGGTCGTCGACGAGGATGAACACCACGAACGCCGGAGGCAGATGTTGCCGCCGTTCCACCGCGACGCCGTCGCCCGCCAGACCGAGATCATGGCGGAGATCGCCGCCGCGAACCTTGCGGGTTGGCCGGTGGGAACCACGTTCCCGGCGGCGCCGAAGATGGCCGAGATCACCCTGGAGGTCATCCTCCGAACCGTGATCGGGGCGTCGGATCCGGCGCGGCTGGCCGCGTTGCGTGAGGTGATGCCGCGGCTGCTCAGGGTGGGTCCGTGGGAGTTGATGGCGGTCGCCCGGCCGGGCTTGCTGGAGCGACGCCCGTGGCGGGCCCTGCGGCGAAACATCGAGGAGGCCAACCGGCTGCTGGGCGCCGAGATCGCCGAGCGTCGCGCCGACCCCGAGCTGGCGTCCCGCACCGATGTGCTGGCAATGCTGGTGCGTTCCACCGATGAGCGCGGGCACACCATGACCGACCGTGAGCTGCGCGATCAGCTGATGACCTTGCTGGTCGCGGGGCATGAGACGACTGCGACGGCGTTGTCGTGGGCGCTCGAACGGTTGACCCGTCACCCCGCGGTGCTGGACAAGGCGGTGCAGGCCGCGCGTACCGGCGACGACGAGTACCTCGACGCGGTCGCCAAGGAAACCCTGCGGATCCGGCCGGTGGTGTTCGACGTGGGCCGGGTACTGAAGCAGCCGGTGGAGGTGGCCGGCTACCGGCTGCCGGCCGGGGTGATGGTGGCCCCGGGCATCGGGCTGGTGCACGAACGCGACGACGTGTATCCCGATGCCGACCGGTTCGACCCGGACCGCATGCTCGGTGTGACGATGGGCCCCACCACGTGGTTCCCGTTCGGCGGCGGCAATCGCCGCTGTCTGGGAGCCACGTTCGCGATGGTCGAGCTGCGGGTGGTGCTGCGCGAAATCCTCTGTCGGGTAGACCTTTTCGCCACGGCCGCCGCGGACGAACGGCAGCGGGTCAAGCACGTCACCCTGGTACCGCACCGCGGGGCGCGGATCTGTGTGCGGGCCGTCCACGAGCCCACGGTTGAGGCGGATCACCGCCGGGCCGAGGCGGCCTCGCGTCAGCCGATCCGGTAGTCGGGTGTCAGTCTGGCGTGCCAAGCTGGGTTCATGGCTGCGAAACATTCTCCGCACCGTGCCGACCTCGTGCTTTCCGGGGGCGGGGTCAAGGGCATCGGCCTGGTGGGCGCCGTCGTCGCGCTCAAGGAAGCCGGGTACGCGATCGAGCGGATCTCGGGAACCTCGGCCGGCTCATTGGTCGGTGCGGTGGTGGCCGCGGCGGAGCAACGCAACGACCTGACCAGTGCGCAGCTGCGCGAGCTGGCGTTGAACGTGCCCTACCGCAAGTTCCGCGACAGCGGGCCGATCGAGCGCATCCCGGTGCTGGGCACCGCGTGGGGCCTACTGCGTGAGACGGGGGTGTATCGCGGGGATTTCGCCTACGACTGGATCCGCAGCGAGCTGAAGAACATGGGCGTCAAGACTTTCGGTGATCTGGCGATCACCGATGATCATCTGCTACCTGAACGGCGCTACCGGTTCGTGGTCACGGTGACGGACGTGACGACCGGGCAACTGGTTCGTCTGCCCTGGGATTACCGCCGGGTCTACGGCCTGGACCCCGACGAGCAACTCGTCGCCGACGCGGTGCGCGCCTCGATGGCGATCCCATTCCTCTTCCATCCGGTCACATTGAAAACCGCTGACGGGCAACCGTGCACGTTGGTGGACGGTGGAGTGCTGTCGAATTTCCCCATCGACTCGTTCGACCGGCCCGACGGTGCGGAGCCGCGCTGGCCCACCTTCGGTGTGACGGTGGTGCCCTATCTGCCCGCGCCGTCCGCCGAGCAGCTCATCCCCGGGTTGGGGATGCTGCGCTGCGGTGAACCGACATTCCTGGAAAGCCTGCTCACCACCATGCTGGTCGGTCATGACCAGGCTCATCTGAGCCTGCCGTGGGTGAAGACGCGTGCGATCCAGGTGGATTCGACCGATGTCGGGGTGCTCGACTTCGACATCAGCCGCAACGAGGCCGCGGCGCTGTACGACAAGGGCTACGCGGCGACGACGCAGTTCCTGTCCGGTTGGGACTGGCCGGCCTATCTGGACCGCTTCCGCAGCGCCCATCGGGTGGATCAGGGCTAGTGCGCATCAGATACTCCGCCCCGGGCCGGGTCAATCTGATCGGCGAGCACACCGATTACAACGGGGGCTTCGCGCTGCCGATTGCCTTGCCGCAGCGGATCTTTGTCGACTTCGACCCGGACTCATCGGGTGTACTGGACGTGTCGAGCGCGTCGGAAGACGGTCCGGTGCGGATCGGTGTGGACACCGTGCCCGGAGACGTGACGGGGTGGGCGGCGTATGTCGCCGGGGTGGTGTGGGCGCTGCTGAATGCCGGGATTGCCGTGCCGGGCGGGACGATGACGATCACGAGTGAGGTCGAGGTCGGGTCGGGGCTGTCGTCGTCGGCGGCGCTGGAATGCGCGGTGCTCGGTGCGCTGCTCACCGCAGTCGGTGTCGAACTCGATCGCGTCGATCAGGCGCACATCGCTCAGCAGGCCGAGAACGAATATGTCGGCGCACCAACGGGATTGCTCGACCAGCTGGCGTCCTTGTTCGGTCAGCCCGGCAAGGCGATGCTGATCGACTTCCGCGACGTCAGCGTGCAGTCGGTGCCCTTCGATCCCGAGGTGTCCGGCGTGGCGCTGCTGTTGATCGACTCCCGGGCCAGACATGCGCATGCCGGCGGCGAATACGCGGCCCGGCGGGCATCGTGCGAGCGGGCTGCCGCCGATCTCGGGGTGGCCTCGCTTCGGGAGATCTCTTCCGCCTCAGCGCTCGCGGCGGTGACCGATCCGGTCGATGCCCGGCGCGCGCATCATGTGCTGACCGAGAACCAGCGGGTGCTCGATTGTGTTGCGGCGATGGCCTCTTCGGACCTTGCGGCGGTCGGTGAGCTGTGGACCGCCTCGCACGCCTCGATGCGCGACGACTTCGAGATCACCACACCGCATCTGGATCTGATTGCTGAAACCGCGGTGCGGGCCGGTGCGCTCGGGGCGCGGATGACCGGTGGCGGGTTTGGCGGCTGCGTCATCTCGCTGGTGCCGGGGGAGCGGGTGGATGTGGTCGGCGAGGAGGTGTTCCGGGCGGTGCGCGGGGCAGGGTATCCGGAGCCGACGATAGCCAAGATCCGTGCCGGCGGTGGCGCCGGGCCGGAGATGAGCCGGGCTGCGCCAGGTTCGGGACCTACCTAGTCTGTCCGCATGCTCACCGAACTCGTCGCACTTGACGGCAGCACATACCGCATGGGATCGCAGAACTTCTATCCCGAGGAGTCGCCGGTGCATGACGTGACGGTCGCACCGTTCGGCATCGAGCGGCATCCGGTCACCAATGCCCAGTTCGCCGAGTTCGTGGTTGAGACGGGCTATCTCACGGTGGCCGAGCAGCAACTGGATCCTGCGGCATTTCCTGGGGTGCCCGCCGAAGAGCTCATCCCGGGCGCGCTTGTGTTCCAACCGACCGATGGCCCGGTGGACCTGCGGAACTGGCGGCAATGGTGGACATGGGCGGAGGGGGCATGTTGGAAGCATCCGACGGGGCCCCGGTCGACGGTCGTCGACCGGCCCGATCACCCGGTGGTCCAGGTCGCGTACCCGGATGCGGCGGCGTACGCAGCGTGGGCGGGTCGACGGCTGCCGACCGAAGATGAATGGGAGTACGCGGCCGGCGCAGGCGCGACGACTGTCTATGCCTGGGGTGACGATGTCCGACCGGACGGGCAGCTGATGGCCAACACGTGGCAAGGCCGGTTCCCGTACCGCAACGACGGGGCCCTGGGTTGGATCGGAACTTCACCGGTTGGCACGTTCCCGCCGAACGCTTTTGGCCTGGTCGACATGATCGGGAACGTATGGGAGTGGACTGCCACCCGCTTCATGCCTGGGCACCGTGCCGTCGCCGAGGTATCGGGATGTTGCCCCGCTCCTGTCGGCGACCCGTCGGTGATGCAGACGCTCAAGGGCGGGTCGCACCTGTGCGCACCTGAGTACTGCCACCGCTACCGCCCCGCCGCCCGGTCCTCGCAATCACAGGACAGCGCGACCACTCACATCGGTTTTCGTTGCGTGTCGAGCTAGAGCGTGGTGGCGGATGTCGCGGCTAAACGCTGCCTCATAGCCGCTGGCCTAGGGCTTTACGAAGTAACAGGTGGCGTAACACGCGCCGTATCGCCACCTGGTGTCCGCGGTGGCACAGTGAGGTCATGACCCGCCGCCCGCACATCCCGCCGAAGGACTTTCCTCGTCCGGCGACCAGGGAATACGCCGGCACCCGGGCCGACGCCGCCCGGTGGGCCCGTGATGTTCTGCGCGGCCAGATCCTTGACGGGGTGTACGGCGGATTGGCGGCGGCCCGTCCGATGCTGCCGTCGGAGAACGAGCTCGCCGCCGAGTTCGGGGTGAGCCGCAATGCCATCCGTGAGGCGCTCGAACTACTTCGCGGCGAAGGGCTGATCACCCGGGTGCAGGGTGCGGGAACCTTTGTCACCGGCGCCAAGCTGAGCCAGCGTATCGATCGGCTCGAAGGTCTGGCCGAGTCCCTGGCCGGGCACCAGCTACCGGTGGAGAACACAGTGCTGTCGGTGCGTGAATCGGTCGCATCCCCATTTGTCGCGGCCAAGCTCCAACTGCCTGAGAACGCCCCGATCCTCTTCATCGAGCGGTTGCGGTCGGTCGGGGGTGTGCCGCTGTCTCTCGACACCACGTCATTGCGGATCGGCGCGATCCCGGTCGATGCCAATCTCGATCGCCAGGACGTCTTCGCCTTGATCGAACGCGAGCTGGGCATGCGGCTGGGGTGGGCCGAGATGACGGTGGAGTCGGTCTCCGCGGACGCCAATACTGCCGAGCTTCTGCAAATCCGGTCCGGTGCACCATTGTTGCTGCTGCATCGGTTGACCCATCTGGAAGACGGAACCCCGTTCGACTTCGAGACCGTGCGCTATCGCGGGGATCGGTGCTCGTTGATGACGATTGCCGCGCGGTCGCCTGATCAGGCGACGCCGCCGCCAAAGTAGCCGGCAGCTTTCCGCTTCACCTCCAACGGTTTTCACCCATGTATAGAGAGAGGTAGTTCAACCATGCCCAAAAAACCCAACATCGTGTATTTCCACGTCGACAACCTCGGTATGGGCGAGCTCGGCTGCTACGGCGGTGGCATCCTGCGCGGCGCTGACACCGCCCGGATGGACGCCTTCGCCGCCGAGTCGCTGAAGTTGTCGCATTTCGTCGTCGAACCGCAGTGCACACCCACCCGTTCGGCGCTGATGACCGGGCGCTACCCGATCCGATCCGGCAACCACACCATCGCGCTCGGCGGAAATGGTGGCGGCATCGTGGCCTGGGAGCGGACCATGGGCGACATTCTGTCCGAAGCCGGTTACGCCACAGCGTGTTTCGGCAAGTGGCACATCGGTGCCGAGGACGGTCGATGGCCCACAGACCACGGGTTCGACGAGTGGTACGGCCCGGCCCGGACCTACGACGAGTGCCTGTGGCCCGACGATCCCTGGTACAAGGCCGAGCGCGACGGCTACTCCTACATGTACGAGGGAACCAAGGCCGACGGCGTCCGGACCACCGACCAGCAGCTGACGGTCAAGCTCAAGGGCGAGGTGGACGGCGAATACGACCGCCGTGCAAAGGCGTTCATGAAGCGCAGCGTCGAAGAGGACAAGCCCTTCTACCTGTACCACAACCACTCGTTGATGCATTTCCCGATGGAGGTCCGCGAGGAGTTCAAGGGCAAGAGCACCAATGGGGCGTGGGGTGATTCGTTGCTCATGCTCGACCACGACTTCGGCAGCATCCTCGATACGCTGACCGAACTGGGCATCGAGGACAACACCATCGTCATCATGGCCGGTGACAACGGTGCCGAGGATCATCTGGCCGGACGTGGAACTGCAGGGTTCTTCGACGGTTCGTACTTCAGTTCCGCCGAGGGCGGCATCCGTACCCCGTGCCTGATCCGTTGGCCGGGTCAGGTTACGCCGCGCGAGAGCAACGAGATGGTGCACGTCACCGACATGTTCCCGACCCTGCTGCGGTGGGTCGGTTGCGAGATCCCCGACGACCGGGTCATCGACGGCATCGATCAGCGGGAATTCTTCTCTGGAGCTGAGGAATCCAAGCGTGAGGGCTGCATGGTGTGGCTCAACGAAGAGCTGCATGCGGTGAAGTGGTCGCAGTTCAAGATCAACTTCAAACGTCAGCAGCATTTCCACGACCCGGAGATCCCGCTGGGGTTCGCGCGCATCACGAATCTCCTTGAGGATCCGAAGGAGCGGGAGGCGGTCAATCAGACCTGGGTGCGGTGGTGGGTGATGCAGCATGCGTACCGCTTCATTCAGGAGTTCGATGCCACGGTCGAGCAGGAGGAGCTGATCCCGGCCGGCGCACCCATCGACTTCGTGCCTGCCTGCAGCCAGTAATCGCCGAAGAGGAGACCCGGCCATGACCGCCACCAGCTATGGTGCCCAATCGATCACGATCCTCGAAGGGCTCGACGTCGTCCGCAAGCGCCCCGGGATGTATATCGGGTCGACGAGCGAACGCGGACTGCACCACATGGTGTGGGAGGTCGTGGACAACGGGGTCGACGAGGCCATGGCCGGGTTCGCCACCCGCGTCGACGTCGCGCTGCTGCGCGACGGCGGCGTCGAGGTGTCTGATGACGGGCGCGGCATCCCGGTTGCCATGCACGAGAAGGGTATTCCGACCATCGACGTCGTGATGACCCAACTGCACGCGGGAGGCAAGTTCGACGGCGAGTCCTACCAGGTGTCGGGTGGTCTGCACGGCGTGGGAGTGTCCGTCGTCAACGCGCTGTCCACGCGCCTCGAAGTGGCCGTCTACCGGGACGGCCACGAATGGTTTCAGCACTACGACCACTCCGAACCGGGCACCCTCACCCGCGGCAACCCCTCGAAGCGCACCGGCACCACGGTCCGATTCTGGGCGGACCCCGAGGTTTTCGAGACCACCGAATACAACGCCGAGACCATCGCCCGGCGTCTGCAGGAGATGGCCTTCCTCAACAAGGGACTGCTCCTCACGCTCACCGATCACCGTGGGCCCGACGGTGACACCCGCACCTTTCACCATCCGGGCGGATTGATCGACTTCGTCAAGCACATCAACCGGGTGAAAGACCCGATCCAGCAGAGCATCATCGGATTCGACGGTAAGGGCACCGGTCACGAGGTCGAGATCGCGATGCAGTGGAATGCCGGTTATTCCGAGTCGGTGCACACGTTCGCCAACACGATCAACACTCATGAGGGTGGTACGCACGAGGAGGGTTTCCGTGCGGCGTTGACCACCGTGGTGAACAAGTACGCCAAGGACAAGAAGCTTCTCAAGGACGGCGCCAAGGGCCACGCCCCCAACCTGACCGGCGATGACATCCGCGAGGGTTTGGCTGCGGTGGTGTCGGTGAAGGTGGCCGAGCCGCAGTTCGAGGGCCAGACCAAGACCAAGCTGGGCAATGCTGGTGTTCGCTCGTTTGTGCAGAAGGTCTGTCACGAGCAGTTGAGCCACTGGTTCGAGGCCAACCCCGCCGAGGCCAAGGTGATCGTCACCAAAGTCGCCTCCTCGGCTCAGGCGCGTATCGCCGCGCGTAAGGCCCGTGAGTTGGTGCGTCGCAAGAGCGCGACCGACATCGGTGGGCTGCCGGGCAAGTTGGCCGACTGCCGCTCTACCGATCCGACGAAGTCCGAACTGTATGTGGTGGAGGGTGATTCGGCCGGCGGTTCGGCCAAGAGTGGGCGGGACTCGATGTTTCAGGCGATCCTGCCGTTGCGCGGCAAGATCATCAACGTCGAGAAGGCCCGTATCGACCGGGTTTTGAAGAACACCGAAGTCCAGGCGATCATCACCGCCCTGGGTACCGGCATCCATGACGAGTTCGATCTGGCCAAGCTGCGGTATCACAAGATCGTGTTGATGGCTGATGCCGATGTGGATGGTCAGCACATCTCGACGTTGTTGTTGACCCTGCTGTTTAGGTTCATGAAACCGCTGGTCGAGCACGGGCATATCTTCTTGGCGCAGCCGCCGTTGTACAAGCTCAAGTGGCAGCGTCAGGAACCCGAGTTCGCGTATTCCGACCGGGAGCGTGACGGGTTGTTGGAGGCGGGTAAGGCCGCGGGCAAGCGGATCAACGTCGATGACGGTATCCAGCGTTACAAGGGTCTGGGTGAGATGGACGCCAAGGAACTGTGGGAGACCACCATGGATCCCTCGGTGCGGGTATTGCGTCAGGTGACGCTCGACGATGCCGCGGCCGCCGACGAACTCTTCTCGATTCTGATGGGTGACGACGTGGAGGCGCGGCGCAGTTTCATCACGCGCAACGCCAAAGACATCCGCTTTCTCGACGTCTGACCTCCTGACCTGCAATTTCTCCGAGGTCTCCGGCATGTATATCCCGGTCAGGCCCCTGTGACGAACGTGCAGCTTTTGCCGCCCCAACGATGAGATCGCGCGGAAATCCTGCACGCTCGTCACAGTGCGCCGACACCCACTACAACCCAGAGACATCCCTGTGGATAACCCTGGCCGGGCCGTGAGAATTGTCGGTCGGCCGGCCGATGCTTGCCCCATGAACGGACAGCCGTTTCTCGGGCGCGAGGCGGTCCGGGCGGGGCTGCTCACCTCGCGCCAACTCGAGACGAAGTTTCGTGCCGTTTACCGCAATGTGTATCTGGACAATGAGGTCGCCCTGACGCCGCTGTTGCGGGCTCAGGCGGCGTGGCTGTTCGCCGGCCCATCCGCAGTGATCAGCGGAGTGTCAGCCGCGGCGGTCCATGGCACCAAGTGGCTGGACGTCGGTGCGCCGGCCGAGGTCGTGCGAGCCAATCGTCACGCGCCGCCCGGGTTGCGGGTCCATTCGTATGCCCTTGCCCCAGAGGATGTCTGCGAGTCCGACGGCATGCGGGTCACCACGGTCGCGCGCACAGCGTTCGACTTGGGCCGGCTGCTGCCGTACGCCCAAGCGGTACCGATCTTGGATGCGTTGATGAACAAGACCGGGCTTGACCGCGCGAAGGTGTGGTCATTGGCCGAGGCGAATCGAGGGATTCGGGGCGTCGACCGGCTGCGGATATCACTGGTAGACGCAGACGGCGGTGCCGAAACGCCGCTCCAGACGCAAACTCGGCTTCGGCTGCGCTACATCGGCATACCGGGACTGGAAACGCGGATCCCGTTCTACGACGAGTGGGGTTTGGAGTGCACCCGAGTGGCGATGGGGTGGCGTCGCTGGAAGGTGGCTGTCGAATGCGATGAGGAAACGGATTCTCCGGATCATCAAACGTGGGTGCACACACAAACGGCCGACCTCGAGTCGTACGGCTGGGCGGTGGTGTGGGTGACGCAAACGATGGTGGACCGAACGAATATCGCGGATCGGGTGCGGCAGAAGGTGTGGGCTGCGCAAGACCGGGAGATCACGGCCCGGCGGGCATTGCCAGGTACGTCATCACCAGAAGTGCCTCGGCGATGACGGCGAGCCCGACACCTGGAACGAATCCCCGGCCAGACGCCGCCGAACCCCGCGGGTCCGTCAGTAACTGGTGGCGTCGTCGCGCGCCCACGGAGTACACGCCGAGGGCAAGCAGCGCCGCGGTGGCCACCACCATCAGGCGTGCCGGTGCACCGGCGAGGTGTCCGTCCCGCAGCAGCACCAGCACCCCGGAGGCCGCAACGGCCAGTGCAGTCCGGGTCCACGCCAACGACGTCCGTTCGGCCTGCAGCCCACGGTCTTCGGCCAGTGCCCGGCGCGTCATCGCACGGTGACGGTGATCGCCAGAACCACGGCTGCGAGCCCCATCATCGCCAGGCCGGCGGTCAGATAGGTGGGCGCGGCGGGTCGGGGCAGTGGCTCGTCGTGGCGCATCGCGCGATCGACTTGGGCCCACCGGCGCAGGCCCGCGACGGCCGTCAGGATCGCCATGCCCCCGACCGTCGCACCCAGTATGTGCCGAAGTCCCGGAACTGTCAGTTCGGGCATGAATTGCACCACCGCGACGGCCGCGGCGAGCAGCCCGAGGGAGGTACGCTGCCAGGCCAAAAAGGTGCGCTCGTTGGCCAGCGTGAACCTGTAGTCGGGTTCGATCGGAATACTCACGGTTGCAAGCGTTTCCGAAACACGCGCGGGTTTCCAGGGTGGTAGTGGTGGCGTAACCAGGGCGTTCTTTGTGTGCGGATGGCGTAACTGCTGCGCAACCTCACATGACAGTGAGGTAACAGAAGCCGTCGACTCTTGTCTGCATGGATCAGGTACAACAGCTCCCACGCGGTCGGTGGCGGGCCCGTTCGGCTGCTCTGCTGACCGCGCTCACGGTGGGCGGCGCGCAGTTGCTCACCGGCTGCGGCCTGCTCTCCGAGCCGACCGTGGTGGTCAACGTCGGTTATCAATCCAAGACCATCAACACCGTGAACGCCGGCACCCTGCTGCGTGACCGCGGTGACTTCGAGAACGAGCTCAAGGCGCTGGGCGCGCAGACCGGCGCCAGATACCGGGTGGTGTGGCAGGACTTCGCCTCCGGCGCCCCGCTGACCGCGCAGATGATCGCCACTCACGTCGACATCGGCTCGATGGGCGATTATCCGCTGCTCACCAACGGATCCAAGACCCGCAAATACGACGACGCGGCGACCGAGATGATCGCGACCACCGGCTACAACTTGCGCGGCTCGTTGAATCAGGTTGTGGTACCGATGGATTCCACTGTCCAGACGCTTGCCGGCCTGGCGGGCAAGAAGGTGTCGACCAGCCTGGGGTCGGCCGGTGACGGGATGTTCTCGTCGGCGGTGCGAAACAGCGGCATCGACAAGGGCGCCGTGCACATCGTCAACCAGGACCCGTCGGTGGGGGCATCGGCGATCGACGGCCGGCAGGTCGATGGCTTGGCGCAGTTCGTGCCGTGGCCGCAGCTGGTGATCTTCCGCAACCAAGGGCGGCTGCTGTACGACGGCGGCGACAACAACGTGCCCACGTTCCACGGTGTGGTCGTGCGCAAGCAGTTCGCCGGCGGTCATCCCGAGGTGATGGCGGCGTTCCTGCGGGCGATGAAGTCGACCACCGACGACATCGTCGCTCATCCGCTCGCAGCGGCGAAGCGGGTGGGGGAGCTGACCGGCATCGAACCCGAAGTGATCTACCTGTACAACGGGCCCAACGGGTTGGTCAGCTTCGACATGACCCTCAAGGAGCAATTCCTCACCGCGTTCGCGACCGTCAAGGACTATCTGGTCGGGCGGGGCTCGGTGACAAAGGATTTCGACGTTCCCGGCTTCGTCAACGACGGCTACCTTCGGCAGCTGTTCGGAGACCGGTACCCGCAGCGCCGCGCCAGCGTGGCCAATCCCATGACGCTCACCGGTTTCGACGACGTGTGCGGGCTGCCGGTGGGCGATCCGGCGCAGGCATCTGAGGTGTGGGCGTCGGGATCGGAGACCACCGATGCCGCCGCGACCCCGACGTGCCTGCTGCGGAGGGTGGCTGCGATGCCCGAGGTGCGGGCCGCGTATGTGCCCGACACCCTCACCGGGCTGAGGATCTTCGCCGATCACGCTGTGTGGCTGCAGGATCCCGCCGCATCACCCACTCAGCGTTACAAGCCGTTCGCCACCGGCGCTGGTGCCGACACCTACCGGACGAACCATCCGCAGGCAGTACCCGTCGCCTACCCGGCTGCCGTGGGGCAGTCCCGCACCGCCGGCTAAACCCCTCCCAGAAAGGAAACCGCATGACCGAGCTCATGACACGGCCCACGATCGCTGCACCGCGGTTGTGGTCACCGACCAGCAAGACCGGAAAGTCCATGCGGCGCAGCGTCGCTGACCTGTTGCCCGCATCCGTCACCCGGCGTGTGCCTGCGCTGGTGCTGCCGCTGATCCCGATCACGGTTTTCCTGGTGGCCTGGCATCTGCTGACGGCCAACAATGTCGTGGCCTGGTTGCGGTTCAACCGGATGCCGACACCGGAAGCGGTCATGCAGACCCTGCTGGCGCGGGTCAGCTCGGGCACCTACTACGACGACTTGCTGGCCAGCCTGCAGCGGATCCTGCTGGGCTTCGGCCTCGCGGCGGTGGTCGGCATCGGGTTGGGTGTACTGGTCGGTCGCTCCGAGATCGCCCGAATGACGTTGCGGCCGTTCATCGAACTGATCCGGCCGATCCCCGCGATTGCGTTGGTGCCGCTGACCATCCTGCTGTTCCCGTCCAGCGAGCAGGGGATCGTGTTCATCACCTTCTTCGCGGCGTTCTTCCCGGTGGTGGTCAGCACGATTCACGCCATGGATTCGATGCCGAAGGTGTGGGAGGAGGCCGCGCAGACCATGGGTGCGGGCCGGATGTCGTTGCTGTTTCACGTCATCATCCCGGGCGCCCTGCCGGGCATCTTCGCCGGGCTGTCGGTGTCCATGGGTGTCGCGTGGATCTGTGTGGTGAGTGCGGAGATGATCTCGGGCCAGTTCGGCATCGGGTACTACACGTGGCAGGCCTACGGGCTGCTGGACTACGCCGGCGTGGTGGTCGGCATGATCTCCATCGGTGCGCTCGGGCTGGGCACGGCCTGGCTGGTCGAGCGCGTCGGACGGCGGGTCAACCGCTGGCTGCCGAGGGCCTCCCGATGAGCACCGGTGCCGTCAACCTCCAGCAGCTGCAACTCGGCTTCAACGGCGTCGTCGCAGCGAACATCACCCTGACGATCGAACCCGGCGAGGTCGTCGTGTTCCTGGGCCCGTCCGGGTGTGGCAAGTCGACCATCCTGCGTGCATTGGCCGGGCTGCTCAAACCGATGGGCGGCACGGCGACCGTCGACCGTGCACCCGTCACCGGCAATGCCGCCCAGTGCGCCATGGTGTTTCAGGAGGACGCACTGTTCCCGTGGCGGTCTGCGCTCAAAAACGTCCAGTTCCCGCTCAAGCTCCGCGGAATGCGTGGCAGGCAACTCAAAGACACCGCCACCGCCCGGCTGGAGCAGGTGGGGCTCGGCGCCTACCTGGACCACCTGCCCAGCCAGCTGTCCGGCGGTATGCGGCAACGGGTACAGCTGGCGCGGACCCTGGCGTGTGAGCCGCACGTGATGCTGATGGATGAGCCGTTCGGTGCGTTGGATGCGCAGACGCGCCTGGAGATGCAACAGCTGCTGATGTCGGTGTGGGAGACGCAGAAGATGACGCTGTTGTTCGTCACGCACGATGTCGACGAGGCGCTGCTGCTGGCCGACCGGATCGTGCTGTTGAGCCATCGTCCCGCCACCGTGGCCGATGTCATCACGATCGAGCAGCCCCGCACCCCCGCGGCGCAGTTCGAGGAGTCCTACCAACGGCGCCGACGCGCCATCTTGGACTTCCTCGGTCACCGCCCGGCTGCATAACTGGTTTTCCACCAAGGAGATTCGATGAGTATCGCCATCCCCGGATTCCGCGCGCCGTCAACCGGACCGCGCCTGCCGTCGCTACGTTCGCCGGCAGTGTTGCGCACCGAGGTGCTGGCGGGGTTGGTCGTTGCGCTGGCCCTGATCCCCGAGGCCATCGCGTTCTCGGTGATCGCCGGGGTCGATCCCCGAGTGGGCCTGTTCTCGACGGTGACGATGGCGATCACGATCGCCTTCACCGGCGGTCGGCCCGCGATGATCACGGCCGCCACCGCGGCAGTCGCGCTTGTCGTCGCCCCGGTATCCCGGGAATTCGGGGTGGGCTACCTCGTCGCCACGATCCTGCTGGCCGGTGTCATCCAGATGCTGCTGGCGTTCTTCGGGGTCGCGAAGCTCATGCGGTTCATCCCGCGCAGTGTCATGGTGGGCTTCGTCAACGCGCTGGCGATCCTGGTGCTGGTGTCACAGCTGCGGCATCTGGTCGACGTGCCG
This sequence comes from Mycobacterium sp. IDUB_9, assembly GCF_055419505.1. NCBI lineage: Bacteria > Bacillati > Actinomycetota > Actinomycetes > Mycobacteriales > Mycobacteriaceae > Mycobacterium > Mycobacterium sp. IDUB_9. Next base: position 124,799 of record NZ_JBVAXU010000002.1, read on the forward strand.
TGGCTGGTGTATCCGTTGACCGTGGCGGGCATCGTGGTGATGGTTCTGCTGCCCAAGGTGACCACCGCGGTGCCCGCGCCCCTGGTGGCGGTGCTGGTGCTGACGCTTGCGGTCGTGGTGTGTGGCTGGCACGTGCCCGACGTGGGAGATCAAGGGGCTCTGCCTGATTCGCTGCCCGTACCCGGGTTCCCGCACGTTCCACTGACCTTGCACACGCTGCAGGTGATCGCGCCCTACGCGTTGGGTGCGGCGCTCGTCGGGCTGCTGGAGTCGCTGATGACGGCCAAACTGGTCGACGACATCACCGACACACCGTCCAACAAGACCCGTGAAGCGTGCGGGCAGGGCATGGCCAATGTGGTCACCGCGATCTTCGGCGGCATGGGCGGCTGCGCGGTGATCGGGCAGACGATGATGAACGTCAAGGTGGCCGGCGCCCGCACCCGACTGTCCACGTTGCTGACCGGGGTGTTCGTCTTGATCCTGGTGGTGTCACTGGGGGACCTTGTCGGACGCATCCCGATGGCCGCGCTGGTGGCTGTCATGATCGTGGTGTCGTTCGCGACCTTCGACTGGCACAGCGTGACGCCACGGACTCTGAAGATGCTGCCGCGCAGTGAAACCCTGATCATGGTGATCACCGTCATCGCGACGGTAGCCACCGGGAACCTTGCCATCGGGGTGTCACTCGGGGTGCTCACGGCAATGGTGGCGTTCGCCCGCCGCGTCGCCCACTTCACCTCGGTCACGGCCGTCACCGGACCGGACGGCGCGCGGACCTATCGGGTCCGCGGAGACCTGTTCTTCGTGTCCAGCAATGACCTGGTGCACCAATTCGACTACGCCGATGATCCCGCCGAGGTGGTGATCGACATGTCCGGTGTATCGGTGTGGGACGCGTCGTCCGTCGCGAGTCTCGATGCGATCAGGACCAAGTACTCGTCGCGCGGGAAGACTGTGTCGTTTACCGGGCTCGACGGGGTAAGCCTGGACCGGCTGAACCGATTGTCGGGGCGACTGGGGGTGTGAGACGCCAGCCGGTGCTACCGCAGCTTGACCATCCGCGTCGTCGAACTCTCGTCCAACTCGACGACATCGGAGCGCGACCGCAGGAAGTCGCTGAACGACTTGAAGCCCAACGATTTCTCGCTGAACGACGGGTCCATCCGCTTCATCTGGCGTTTGACTGCGGAGTTGTGCAGCCATTCGACGTCGTCGTCTTTCTCCAGGCCGATCTGCAGGGCGCGGGTGAGCAGCGCGGTCGCCTCGGCCTGGGGGTCGGGTTCTTCTGTCTTGCGGCTGCGCTTCTGCTGTCTGGGTTCGGGCTCGGGAGTGATTGTGGGGACTCCGGGGAGTGCGTCGTAGATGACGAACTCGTCGCACGCGGCGGCCAGTGCGCGGCTGGAGGATCCGGCCACCCCGATGCCGACGACATAGCGGCCCAGCCGTTTACAGCGTTGGGCGAGGGGGATGTAATCGGAATCCCCGGCCACGATCACGACATGGGTGAGGTCGGGAAGCCGGAACATGTCCTCGACCGCGTCGACGGCCAGCCGGATGTCCGCACCGTTCTTGCCATACGCGGCGGCGGGGAAGAGCTGCACGAGATCGACGGCGCGGCCGACTAGCTGCTCGCGGTATCCGGCGTTGAGGTCGGCTGACCAGTCCGCGTACGCGCGGGTGAGTACCAACGTGCCGAAGGACGAGGCGAAGTCGAGGATGGCACCCAGGTCGACGGTGGCCTTGGTGAGCTTGTCGGCCTCGAGGCCTTTGGCTTTGTCCTTCTGAAATGAGTTGCGGCCGTTGACCTGGTCGTAGCGGGAGATCACGATGTTGTCGAAGTCGAGGTATACCGCGACGCGGGTGTCGAGTTCAGTCATTTGAGTCCTCGGCTTCGGGCTGCCCGATGAGATTGCGGGCGCCGGTGGGGCCGAGCAGTTCCCGGAACGCCTGGATGGTGTAGCCGACGACGATAGCATCGGTCCTCGCGCGCGCGGTGGCAGACCGCGGCAGGCTGAACAACGGCCCCATCTCCCCGAAGTAGTCGCCGGGGCCGACGACCTTGATGACTTCCTCACCACCGCTGGCCAATTCGCGGGCCAGTTCGATCTCACCTTCGGTGATGATGTAGATCTGGTCGCCCATCTCGCCCTGGGAGAACAACACTTCGCCGGCCGCGATGGTCACGGTCTCGGTGTTCTGGTGTTCGACGGCGACGTGCGGAACGAGCTCCACCACGTGGTCGGCCAGCGGCAGGATGCGGGTGTCGTGGGTGGCGACGACGACGACGTGCTCGCCGCTGGCGAGCTCACGGATGAGCCGGAGCACTTCCTCGACCTGGATGAAATCCAGGTGTGCGGTCGGCTCGTCGGCCAGGATCAGCGGTGGATCGAGGGCGATGGCACGAGCCACCGCGACACGTTGTTGTTGCCCGCCACTGAGATCGCCGGGGCGATGATGCAATCGGCTCTCAAGGTTGACGCGGGTGAGCAGTTCGGTGGCGCGTTCGCGGGCTTCCCGCCGTGTCCGGCCCGCGGCGCGCAGTGGCACCATCACGTTTTCCAACGCGGTCAGGCTGGGCACCAGGTTGAAGGCCTGGAACACGATGCCGACGGTGTCGCGCCGGTAATCCGAGAGCGCCTTCTTGTCGAGCGTCGTCACGTCGATGTCGCCGAACTCGATACGGCCCGCGGTCGGCTTGAGGATCCCGCCCAGACACGACAGGAGCGTGGTCTTCCCGCAACCGCTGGGGCCCAAGAGAATTGACAGCGATCCGGCGGGGACCTCGAGGTCGAGCCCGTCGATCGGGCGTACCGCGTAGCCGCCGCTGGAGTACTCCACGACGAGGTCTTTGACGACTAAGTCGGCCATGTCAGGGTCCTCGGAATGCCAGGGCTGGGTCGACGTTCACGGCGCGGCGCAGGCCGGCCACACTGGCCAGGAGGCCGACCACGACGGCGACGATCGGTAGCGCGACGAATGCCACCGTGGGCACGTCGCAGCGCATCGGGAAGAGCGGTCCGAGCAGCAATGACAGGCCCGCGCCCAGCACCGCAGCCAGGAGCGCGACCGTCACGGCCTGCATCGCCAGGCCGGCCATGATGGATCGGCTGGCCACGCCGACGGCCTTGAACACCGCGAAATCGCGGGTGCGTTCCAGCGCCGACAGATAGATCACCGAGCCGACGATCAACACCGCGACCGCCCACAAAAGACCGGCCATCAGGCTCATCGCCTGGTTGGCGCCCCGCAGTGCGCGCACCATGTCGTCGATGGCGCCCGACCGGTCGACGATGCGGAATTCCGGTGGCGGCGGTCCCGGGGTGCCGATGATGCCGACCGAGGAGATCAGCTTCTGCCCCGAGAACAGCAGCTGCTGGGCGCCGGGCACCGTCAGGTAGATGTTGTCCTGCGCAGCCAGGGCGGTGAGGTCGTCGACCAGACCGACGACGCGTAGTTTCGCCGCCCCGACCGCGACATCGGAGCCGATCGGCTGGTCCATCGTCGTCGACACCGCAACCTCGTCGGGGGTGTGTGGGGCCCGGCCGTCCTTCAGAGCCGGCGTGCCCGGGCCCGCCTCGGGCACGCCGAACACATTCACGTTGCGCGGGGTGCCGTTGTTGGGGATCGTCGAGGAGCCGTAGACCAGCGGGACGGCGGTGGTGACGCCGGGCAGGCGCGCGGCACGTTGGACGTCGCTGAGCGGCAACGGTGCCGAGCCGAGGAACGGTCCTGCCGCACCTGCCTTGATCATGTACGCGTCCAGGCCCAACGCGTCGACACTGCGTTCGGCCTCCACGCGGAAACCATGGGCCAAGCCCGTCAACACCAACGTCATGGCGAAGACCAGCCCGGTGCCGACGGCGGCGATCAGGAATCGCCGTCGTCGCCACTGCAGATCGCGTAACGCCGCCATCAACACGTCAGTGCCCTCCGCATCTCTGCCGACGTTACCGAGATGGATGTTGCTGGTGGTTGTTATTGGGGCATTTGGTGTGAGGGTCCGGTTTGACGCGTCCGACCCGGTGACGGACGACCCGAGCACTGCTACTGTCCAGCGCAATCGGCGAGGGGCAGGGGCATGCACGCAATAGCCGGAGTTCGGCAACAGCTGGGTCAGGTTGTCGAGTCGGTGCATGCGGTCGCGCGTCTCGTCGACCGGGGCTTTATCGAGCCCCTGGATATCGGCGCGGTGGTGCGCAGCGCCAAGCTTGCGCGGCAGTACGGGCCGCAGGCCACCATGGCGATTCAGGGCGGGCGCCGGTATGCGGACCTGCCCGCGATTGTCGACGAGCGTGGCACATTGACGTACAAGCAGGTCGACGACCAATCCTGGGCGTTGGCGCATGGACTGCAACGCCTGGGGCTCAAGGAAGGCTCCGTTGTCGGGTTGCTGTGCCGGGATCACCGCGGCCTCATCATCGCGATGGCCGGCTGCGGCAAACTCGGTGTCCGGCTGGTGCTGATGAACACCGGCTTCGCCAAACCGCAGTTCGCGGAGGTATGCGCGCGCGAGGGCGTGCGGGTGGTGATGCACGACAGCGAGTTCCTCGGACTGCTCGACGCGCTGCCTGCCGAACTTCCTCGGGTACTGACCTGGGTGGACGATGACGCCGAGTTGCCTGACGGCGCACAGACAATCGACGACATCGTGGCGGCGAACCCGACCGGACCGCTGCCCCCACCGAGCAAGCCCGGAGGGTCGGTCATCCTCACCAGCGGGACCACCGGTCTGCCCAAGGGGGCGCCGCGTGACACCGTGTCCCCGTTTGCGACGGCGCAGATCGTCGACCGAGTTCCGTTCCCGCGCAAGGGAACCATGGTGATCGTCTCACCGATCTTCCACAGCACCGGCTGGGCCACCTACCTGGTGGGTGCCGCGTTGGGCAACAAGGTGGTGACGGCGCGGCGGTTCAACGCCGAGGGCACGCTGAAGCTGATGGCAGAGCACCGGGCCGACATGCTGGTAGCGGTGCCGACGATGCTGCACCGGATGGTCGAACTGGGCCCCGAGGTGATCGGTAAGTACGACATGTCGGCGTTGAAAGTGATCCTGATCGCCGGGTCGGCACTGAGCCCGGAGTTGTCCACCCGGGTCCAGGATGCCTTCGGCGAGGTCCTGTACAACATGTACGGCTCCACGGAGTGCGCCATCGCCACCATTGCCACGCCGGCTGAACTGCGGGCGGCTCCGGGGACTGCGGGCCGTGCCCCCGTGACCTGCGAGGTGGTGCTCTACGACGACAACGACCAGCGGCTCAAAGGCGCCAACCGCCGCGGCCGGATCTTCGTCCGCAACGGCGCGCCGTTTCAGGGCTATACCGATGGTCGCACCAAACAGATCATCGACGGCTATATGTCCAGCGGCGACATGGGCCATTTCGACGAGAACGGACTGCTGTTCGTCGACGGCCGCGACGACGACATGATTGTCTCCGGCGGTGAGAACGTCTTCCCGCAGGAAGTGGAGAACCTACTCGAGGAACGCGACGACATCGCGGAGGTGGCGGTGGTCGGTGTGGATGATGTCGAATTCGGAAAACGGTTGCGGGCCTTCATTGTTGCCGAACCTGGTGCCAGTCCTGACGCTGCCGAGGTCAAGCTGTATGTGAAGAACAACCTCGCCCGGCACAAGGTGCCCCGCGATGTGGTGTTCATCGACGAACTGCCGCGCAACGCCACCGGCAAGCTGCTGCGACGGGTGCTCGTCGAGATGGTCGTCGATACCTGACGGCCGTGGCCCGGCCTGATCGCGCTCTTCCAATGTCCTGTTTGGGGGACGCTGTGACGAGCGTGCAGTGTTTTCCGTCAGAACTGCGAGATCGCGTTGAAAGTCTGCACGCTCGTCACAGGCACGCCAGGGGGAACTGCCTTGTCGGTGGCTGGTGCGACGATGCGCGGTTCACTTCAAACAGGAGGTTGATATGAAGCGTGTATCGGTGGCAGTCGTCGGTCTGGTCGCCGTGGCTCTGGCGACGAGTCCGGCGGCGGTGGCGTCGCCGTCGTGGACCATGCCGAATCTGATCGGGATGGATCTGCAGGGCGCACAGGACGCGATCCAGTCGCTGACGCACGGCGAGGTGTGGTTCAGCAGCTCGACCGATCTGACCGGGAAGGGCCGGGCGCAGATCAGTGACCGCAACTGGCAGGTGTGCAGTTCGACGCCGCCGCCCGGGTCGACGTTCGGTACGTCGACCAAAATCGACTTCGGGGTGGTGCGCATCGACACGGAGAAGTGCTCGTGACGGTGTGAGCGGGTCTAGGTGTGGCTGAACGCCCCCGCGGGGGAGGACTGCGGTGACAGCGCCAAGCGAGTGGCACTCGCAGCGGTCCAGCAGGCGCGTGAGCGTGGTTTACCGCTGGCAGAGCTGCACCATCTGCGTATCCGCGTCGACCAATCGTTGAACAGTGTTGAGGTAAAACATTTTTTGGATACCGATGCTCTCGTTGGAGAGTCCGGGGGTGCGGGCTTGTTCGACAACGTCGACTACCTCGGCCGAAAGGTCACTGACCTGTTGCAGATGTCGGCGGACGGCCGGATCATCGACCCGGTCGGCGTAGCGGCCCAATTGAGTTGACCATCCTCGGTACTCCGATAGATCTGGCCCGCCGGGGCCGATCCTGCTGGAATCGAGAAGCTCTCGGTGGTCGCTGATGTAGCGAGCCGCACCGATGGCGGTTCGGCAGTCGCGGCCGGAAACCTGGCTCAGCATGCCGAAAGTCAGCCCGGCCGCGACAGCCAGCAGGAGGACCAGACCGGCTCGAAGCCAGCGCTGGCGGGTTGTGGGCGACGCCGCAGGTGCCACGGTTTGCGCGACCGCAGCGGCAACCTCCGGATCGGCGTCGGCCGCGGTGCGCAACCGTGCCAGATGCGGCTCACGGCGACGCCGGTCCCACTTCGGCCAGACCTGACCGACCACCAACATAACGGCGATAGCCAGGTAGAGCAGGGCGAGTCGCGGTTGGTCCGAGAAGAATTCGAGGACCGGGAGCGCAATCGCGAATAGCCCGATGAGCACCCAGCTGAGACGGCGACGTGCCGGGGTGACCCGATCCCGATATGCACGGGTGAGATCAATGGCGCGGACGGCTGCGGTCAGCACGGCCGGGTCAGTGGGTATCGGTTCGCCTCGCAGCGCCCGGGCCACAGCGGAACGCTGCGCGGCGGTGAGCCCTTTCAACACGGTGGCGTACGTGTTCACGACCGGCTGCGTGATCATTGTGACCGGGATGGCAGCGAGCAGTCCGAACGCGGCCAGTCCGACGGCCACAACCCAGCCCGGCCAGGATGTCCACCAATGGTATTGCGGGTGAACCACTGCCCACCCGAACAACAAGAACCACATCGTCATCCACACCGATATGAACAGCCAACGAGCCCACCGCGGTGCGGTGTTGTACCAAACCCACAACGGACGAGGTCCTTTCGACGGATGGCGCTGCGTTCAGCTAACGCCCTGCGATTGTGACATCGCTATGTGGGGGCCGACGGCGCCAATTTTCCGCTACCAGGTCAATTGAACGCGGTGCTGCCGGCCACGGCGTGCGTCGTGCTGATGAGCTTCGCGTAGCAGTGATTCCGATCGAAACCGTGGTCGCTGCACCAGGCCAACGCCCCACTCGCGGTGGGATACGTGATCGGCGCGATGGTGACCCAGAAGTTGGGCGCGTCGAACGTCGACCAATCACCGGACCACAGGAGCTTGGCGCCGTATTCCTGGCGCAGCCGCAGATGCTCTTCCAACGTCAACTCGTTGTCCCACACCACACCTTGGTCGACGACGCCCGGCCGTTTGGAACTCAATTGCGGCACCCATCGATCGGAACCCTGGGTGCTCACGACGGTGTGGTCGCCCAGTGAGATCTGGCGTAGTTGTGTCGAACTCGACGCTTCGGGGTTGCGGGTTGCCGTCGGCGTGTACGACGGCGTGGGAGCCGTCGTCGGCGCCGGCACCGTCTTGTACACAGTCGGCCCGGCGACGGTCACGCTCGACGGTGAGAGCGCCGATGTCTGTGCCGATGACGAGTCGACTGTCACAGAGTTTTTCGACAGGAGCAGACCGATGACCAGCCCGACCCCACCGAGGAGGAGCGCGGCTACCAGAACGACGGCCGCCATCGGCACCAAGGATTGCCGTGGAGGCGGTCCGGGCTCAGCGGCGCCGGGCGCGATGTGCGCGACGACCGGCGGTGCGGTGAGCAGCGGCGGTGAAACATATGGCGCCATCATGGTTTCGGCGCTAGCAGCGACCCTCTCGTCAGTGGTGTGCAACGCCCGTTGCGCGGCGCGCCCCAATGCGCCGGCGCTGCCGTAACGGTCGTCGGGCTCCTTGGCCATGCCGCGCGCGATAACAGTATCCAGGGACGTCGGGATTCCCGAGTGGGCCGTACTGGGTCGCGGCGGCGGGGTCGTCAGATGCGCCGCGATCAGCTGTTCGTTGCTATGGGTCGGGAACGGTGCGTCGGCGGTCAGCGCCTCGTAGAGCACGCAGGCCAGCGAGTAGATGTCGGCGGCGGGCGTGCACGGCTCGTCGCCGAACCGTTCCGGGGCCATATAGCTGAACGAGCCGATCCGCGTGTCTGCCTGGGTGAGGCTCGAATCGCCTTGGGCCTGCGCGATACCGAAGTCCAGCAGATAGGCGAAGTCCGCAGAGGTGACGATGATGTTCTGCGGCTTGACATCCCGGTGGATCAGCCCGCGGGCGTGCGCGGCGTCCAGTGCGGAGGCGATCTGTTCGACGATGGATACCGCGCGGCGCGGCTCGAGCGGGCCGCTGTTGATGAGGTCGTGCAGGGTCTGCCCGCGGACCAGGCGCATGTCGATGCAGAGGTTGCCGTCGATCTCGCCCCAGTCGTGAATCGGCACGACGTGGGGTTCCTCCAAGCTCGCCGCCGCCTGCGACTCGCGCAGGAACCGGGTTCGGAACTGCTCATCGTGGGCAAACTCCGCGCGCAGAATCTTCAGGGCAACGGTCCGGCCCTTGTCGGTGTCGACAGCCTCGTAGACCTCGCCCATGCCACCACGGCCGAGCAGCGCGGTCAGCTCGTACTTGCCGAACCGGCTCCCCACGCCCGGGTTGTTCTCGACCATCCTGTGCCTCCTCGACTGGCGAACAGGCGAACGTAACGCGGGGTGCCGACAAGTTTATTCGCCTTTGCGGGTTCAGTAGGGCGAATTGGCGCGTCGCAGGTGCGGGCACCGGCCGTAGGCTCATGAGCATGCGATTCGCACCCGTTGGCGCCGCACTGCTCGTCGCAGTGATGGTTGGCGTGAGTGGTTGCACCGGAGCGCCCGACCGTGAACAGGAAGCACTCGACATCAAGCACCGCATCGCGGCGATGCCGGGTGTGTCCGAGGTCGACCTGATCTATGACAACGGCATCCTCGAGGGCACTCGGTTCGAACTCAAAGTTGACATGGAGCAGGCCAGCGATCAGCAGGTCGGGGCGGTGACTTCCCAGCTCGACGAGCTACGCGGCAAAGACTTCGCGAAGTTCGACCAGCGGATGAAGATCATTGTGGCCGAACAGACTTCGCTTTCCGGAAGCGCCGATCTGCCCGATGACGTCGAGCAGGTGACCGGACTGGTGCGTCGCCTTCGGGCCGAGGCCCCGGCCGGGGAGATCCAGTGGTTCAGCGGCGCCGCGCCCGATGCATCGAAGGTAGAGATCCGGGAGGCCGAAAAACCAGGCGCCGCGGTCGATGCCATCCTGCGTATCTTCGCCAACCGGCCGCCGGGTGGTATCGAAGTGTCTGCCGCCAACCGGGTCGCCGATCCGCACTGGATGATCTTCACCCGGTTGTCCCCGGTGGAAAAGCAGCGTATCGACGGGCAACTGGCTGCAGCGGCGCCGGCCCAACCGGGGTGGATCAGCGTCCGCGACGGGCGGGTTGAGCATCTGACCTTCGGCGTGCCGACGCGGGCGACTGCCTATGACGACATCGTGCGGACCATCCACGCGATCGAGGCCGGGCCCGAGCATCCTGTCAGCCTCACCTGGCGCTGGAATGGTGACCGCGCCCGCTTCGACGAGCCACGCTGGGCGGGCAGCGCGATGATCGGCAAATGCGAGTACGTCAACGGCGACCGCACCAAGTCCGAACTGCTCGTGCCCGATGCGTTGGCGCTGCAACAGCGCATCCGCGACGAGTTCGATACCTGCCTCAAATAGCGGCTAATCGCGGGTCAGCTTGATTGCCGCGAGGTGCTCTCGGTCGACCGCGTCGGCGAACTCCTCCAGCGAGGGGACACGTGGGTCGCGGAACGTCAACCCCATCATCCGCTGCGCGCGTTTGACGCCATAGGACTCGGCACATCGGTGAAACAGATCCGCCACGGTCGCGGGATCTTGAATGAGCTCGCCGCGCATCGACGTCGTCTGCCCGTCGTGCAGAACCGCGGCGGTGGCGCCGTCACGGAAGTTGTATTTCCATGCCGCGTCGGTCAGCGCATAGAGAGAGTTGTCGATGAAGTGTGCGCTCAACGGAATTGCGTACTGCCGTCCGGTCTTTCGGCCTCGCACCGTCAGCACCATGAACTGCTTGCGCGCGGAGCCGGCGAACGGCGTGCGCAACATGAACCGCAGGGCCGGATTGACGACGCGCAGCATCGCCTTCGGCGGGTGGGCCACGGTGACCATGGGCTCTGTCATGTCCTCACGCTATGCCGATTGTTCGAGGTTGCCCAGGGTGTCGGTGGACGCTGATTGCCCGCGGCGGGTCCACGCGCGACCATGGCGATATGACCGGTTTTGTGACGGTCCGGGCATACGCCGAGCTCAACGACTTCGTGGAAGCCGGCTCGCGGGGCCGGACCGTGCGCCGTCCCTGCCAGAGCCATCAGACCGTCAAGGATGTCCTGGAGGCGATGGGTATTCCGCACACCGAGATCGACCTGATCCTGGTGAACGGGGACCCAGTGGGCTTCGAGCACCGACCGGCTGCGGGGGACCGCATCGCGGTGTACCCGATGTTCGAGGCGCTCGATATCGAGTCGACGGCCCGGCTACGGCCCGAGCCGCTGCGTGAGCCGCGGTTCGTGATCGACGTCAATCTTGGTCGCCTGGCGCGGCTGCTCCGGGTGCTCGGGTTCGACGTCTGGTGGTCGAACGACGCCGACGATCACAGCCTGGCCGAGATCAGCCTGGAGCAACAGCGGATCCTCCTGACCCGCGACCGGGGCCTGCTGAAGCGTCGGGCAATCACGCATGGCTTGTTCGTCCACTCCGAGCAACCGGAGGAACAGACGCTGGAGGTCATTCGGCGGCTGGACCTGAGACGCCGGGTGGCGCCGTTCTCCCGGTGCCTACGGTGCAACGGGGTGTTGGCCGCGGTGACGAAGGATGAGGTGTGCGACCGCCTTGAGCCGTTGACCCGCCGCCATTACGGCGACTTCGTCCGCTGCGAAGATTGCGGGCAGATCTATTGGCCCGGAACACATTTCACGAGATTGGCCAGTCTCGTCGACGGTCTTCTCGACCAACTCTGAGAGGTACGGCGGAGCGCGACTGACGTCGCGGATCTCTTCCCATTCTCAATATACGGCCGGGGGTGGGGCTTGTGGCAAGGCCCCTGTCGTGCTGCACAATCTGTCGGTCCGTGACCAGATGGGGGAGATTGTGACGAGTACGCCGAAACCGTTCGAAGTGCACGAGTCGGGTGCGCTGCTGCACGGCACCAAGGCTGACCTGGCGGTGGGTGATCGCCTGGTGCCCGGACGCGAATCGAATTACGAAGCGGGCCGGATCATGAACCACGTGTACGTCACCCGCACGTTGGATGCCGCGGTGTGGGGAGCCGAGATGGCCGTCGGTGAGGGGCGGGGCCGCATCTACATCGTCGAACCCGAGGGTGCGCTGGAGGACGATCCGAACGTCACCGACAAGAAGCTTCCCGGCAACCCGACCCGCTCCTACCGAACCCGGGAACCGGTGCGAATCGTCGGGGAGATCACCGACTGGGTGGGCCATTCACCCGAGCAGTTGCAAGGCATGCGGGACACCTTGGCCGATCTTCGGCGGCGGGGGCTCGACGTCATCTACGACTGATATCTGGGGCTCACCGTTTTGCCGGCGGTTCCGCTCCTATGTCCCGTGCGGGGCGCTGTGACGAACGTGCAGCTTTTCCGGCCAGACCTGCACACATCACGTGGAAAACCTGCACGTTCGCCGCAACACCGCACCCACCACCTCTACCTGTAGGCCCGTTCGCTCGATAGCGGGTTTTGGCCCCAACCCCCGTACCCTTCGATGGTGACCGCGATCGATCCCGACCAGCTCAGCACGTGCCTGCGGGTGCTTTCCGAAGTGGAGGCGCTGCCTCCAGAGCATCCCGATGCCGTTGCTGTGCGCCAGGCCACCGCGAAGCTGTTCAAGGCGGTGAAGAAGGCCCGTCGGGACGCCAGACGTGACGCGATCGCGACCGCGGACCGCGCCGTCATCGCGGCCACCGCTACCGGTGCACCCGGACGGATCGACGACGAGACGCAGGGTCTGCCGCTGGTATCGACCGCGGTCGGGGCGAGTGCGGGCACGCTGTTGCGCTCGCGGGCCTGCTACATCTGCAAGAACCACCACACCGTGGTCGACGCCTTCTACCACCAGCTTTGTCCGGAATGCGCCGCGGTGAACCGAGCCAAGCGCGACGCCCGCACCGACCTGACCGGGCGCAGCGCCCTGCTCACCGGCGGGCGCGCCAAGATCGGCATGTACATCGCGCTGCGGCTGCTGCGCGACGGCGCTTCCACGACCATTACGACGCGGTTTCCCAACGACGCGGTGCGCCGCTTCGCCGCGATGGAGGACAGCGCGGACTGGCTGCACCGGCTGCGGGTGGTGGGGATCGACTTGCGTGACCCGGCCCAGGTGGTCGCCCTCGCCGACGAGGTGGCGGCGCAGGGACCGCTGGACATCCTGATCAACAACGCGGCGCAGACGGTGCGCCGCCCGCCGGGCTCATATGCCGCGCTGGTCGAGGCCGAGCGCACCCCGCCGCCGGCGTTGGTCGACGTGATCACCTTCGACCATGTCAGTGACGCCCACCCGCATGCCCTGGCCGGGAGCCTCGGCGAGCATCCATCGGCGCACGCGCTGACTGAACTCGCCCTGACGGCGCGCAGCGCCTCGCCGGAGCGGATCTCCGCCGGCGTTGCCATCGACGCCGGTGGGCTGCTGCCCGATACCGCGTCGGTCAACAGCTGGACCCAACGGGTGCACGAGGTCGACGCGATGGAGCTCCTCGAGGTGCAGCTGTGCAATCAGACCGCGCCGTTCATTCTGGTGAGCCGACTGCGCCCGGCGCTTGCCGCCTCGTCGGCCCGGCGTAAGTACGTGGTGAACGTGTCGGCGATGGAAGGCCAGTTCGGCCGCGGCTACAAGGGGCCAGGCCATCCACACACCAACATGGCCAAGGCCGCGCTGAACATGCTGACCCGAACGAGCGCGGGGGAGATGCTCGAGCAAGACGGCATTCTGATGACCGCCGTCGACACCGGCTGGATCACCGACGAACGCCCGCACCCGACCAAGCTCCGGCTGGCCGAAGAAGGCTTCCACGCACCGCTGGATCTGGTGGATGGTGCAGCGCGCGTGTATGACCCGATTGTGCGCGGGGAACTGGGTGAGGATCTGCACGGGTGTTTCTTGAAGGATTACTCGCCGGCTAGTTGGTAGGGGCTTCGGGACCGAGGTGCGAACGGGCATCAATCAGCTTTGGCAGCACGGGGGGAATCGCCGTATGACTGACCAGTCCGTAGTCGCGCGGTGGCGTGTCGGGTTCATCGTCCGAGCAGTCTGCGTGCTAACGGCGGGTCTCGCGTTGGTCGGGGTGGGTTCGGATTCGCGGGCTTTCGCCGACCCGTCCGCGGGGGCAGATTCGCTCGCGTTCTGCGAAGGCAACGGCGGAACCTGGGATCAGGCCGGTGGCGTATGCACGCTCAGGGTCACCAATGCACACCAGATCGCTGTGCAACTGTCCGCCAAATACCCCGAGGACCTGCTGAACGACCAGACCGCGGGACCACCGGTCAAAGAATTTGTGCGCGATTTCTTCACGAGGTTCGGCCATCCGGACGACGGCCTGGTCCGAGATGGACAGGCGAATTTGACCTACCAGACATTCGAACATGCGCCAGGAATCCGGTCCGTTGTGTTCAGCATCTTCTGGTACCTCGGCGGCGCGCACCCGAACGATGAGATCACCACCTTCACCTTCGACTTGCAGCGCGGCAACCAGCTCGCCCTCGCAGACTTGTTCTGTCGGGACATCGACCCGCTCACCGCTCTGCCCCCGCTGGCGCGTCCGCACGTGAAAAGTGCAGTGACCCAAGATATTGACATCGCCCAGTTCGATCCCGGGCACCGATACAACTACACCGACGATTACCGCGCGTGGTACCTCGACGGGCCCGACCTCGTGCTGGTCATGCCAGCCGCGCGCTCCGGTCCTGCGCGGGCCGGCCTATGGCAGCCGCATATTCCGTTGGCGGAGTTAAATTCCATCCTGCGCGGAGGCAGTTGTGCGGTTTGAGGTGTCGCCAAGAAGCGCTCAAGACCCGTCACCCCGCGATCGGGCGACGCACCTCCAGCTGCGCAAGATCTGCTGCAATACGTCCGGCCGTCCATCCAGCACCGCTGGAGGCCAACATTTCACGGGGGACAGTCGCTGGGAAGAGGCGGTTGGTGAGGTCATCGGTGGCCTGGCTGCGTGCTGCCAGTACCGGAAGCAGAGTGCTGCGATCCACTTCGGTGGCAACTGTCGCGGAGGCGGCGGTGAGGCGTTCACCGATGCGGTTGGCGTAGGAGAGCAGAAACGATTGGCGAAACGAGCGTGTCCGGGTCTGTCCGCCGCTGGTTTCTCGGCCCACGCGCAGCATCGCCCGGGTGGCCTGGACCAATAGCGAAGTAGCAAGCAGTTCAACGAATTCCAGGTCGCACTCGGCCCCGATGACGGCGACGAACCCGATCTTCTCCGCGCACACCATGCGGCACCGGTTGGCCGTTGCCACGGACTGCACCAGTGCCGCCTTGGCGCTGACGTAGGGGTTGTCGATCCAGATCCGCCGAGCGATGGCATCCGCTACGCGGCCACGCTCGTGATCTCGAATCGCTTGGTGCAACGAGTATCTGCTCATCAGTTCTTGCGCCTTGGCCGAAAGCGCTTCCGCTTCTTCGGGAAACTTGGTGGCCTCTGCCTTGGCGAGTAGTCCGCGCACGCGGCTGAGCGCTTTCGCATCGGCCGTGTTCACCGGGATCGTCGAGTGCTGGTGCTCACCGGGCAACGGCAGAAAGGGTTCCAGGATCGTAAGGGTTGCCAGAAGCCGCAGTACCTTCAGTACGACCGTCAACGCTCCGTGATGGTCGACGGGATTCGTGTCCGCCCAGTCCCACATCTGCGGAGCGCCGTGATCGATGTCCACGTGTAACGCGGCGAGCTCGGCGCGCCATCGCGGGTGCAGTGCGGTGACGGGATAGTGCCGCGACTCGCGAACGATGGCCTCGTCCAGGTAGCCGGTTGCCGCTCCGTCGAGACGGCGACGAGCGAACTCGTGGAGGTCGTTGGGCGACCAACCCACCTGCCACGCTCTGCTGATGGCACCGGCCAAAGTGCCGTCGGCGGCAAGGTCGAGATCGTGTGTCCGGCCGGGGAACTCGTCGAGCAGCTCAGCGGCGTGGAATTCCGCGTCGTGGTCGGGACACATCGCGTAGTTGTACAGCGCCGCGGTGAGGCGGTCGAGCAGGGCGACCCGGTCGTACCCGGGATCGGTGTGCCAGCGTTTCTGGTGGGTCGTTGTGCGCCGGCTCTTGTGCTTGGCGGCGCGCTTTTGGCGGTTGCGGCGGCTCATGTCTGGAGTGTGGTGGAACGGTCTGACAAGTACCGTCTGCTACCGCGCTACGTGCGACATGCGCGGTGCCGTTCCCGCTCATGAGCAGCAGAACCGACGGGGTGGACGCAAGGCGACGCCATCGCAGCGGTAGGTCGCTCGTGTTTCGAAGTAACGGCTCGGGTCGTCGGTGTTCCTGCCTATCCTCACGCCATGGACACTGAGGGCCCCGTTGACTCGCTACTTGGCGCGTTGTCCAAGGCGCGGATTCCGGCGGAAAATCACCAGTTCATTCGGGAGTTGACTTCCGCCATCGGTATGGCGGACTTCCGCGCGGTCGAGAACACAGATCGTCCGCACGTCATTGCGACGAGGAGCGATGGCTTGCCCGATCTCCACATCCATTACGGATATACGAACGGATTCACCTCCGAAGACGAGATCCTCCGCGCGGTGGGCAGTGGGGTTGGACGTGCACCAAGTTCCCGGAAGGGGACTTGGTATGTCGAGCATCCGATAACCCGGGTGCACCGTGGGAGTGGCCGGTCCCGCGATGTTCGTCGCACAGCGGGGTTCTGCAGTTGCGGCATGCAATTGTCGGTGACCGGGGTCTGCGGTAACTGTGACTAGCGACCGGCCTGGCGATGAAGCTTCCGGGTTAGCACTTCGCCGAACATGCGGTTGAGAAGCGTCATGCAACGAGAGCTGATGTCGGTTCTGTGCCGACTTAGGTGAGGCTGGACGCCGGTCGGCTGACGTGCAGCAGCTTGCCTCATGCAAACATATGGCTGCCGTTTCTGCCTTATCAGCGAGGGTTTTGGCAGCGCTCTATTGAGATCGCAGTTCGGGCGGAAGCAGTTCCTTGACGCTTCCGGTGATGAACTGCAGAACAGAATCTGCGCCCGCTGTCGTCCGGTCGCGCTAACCTCCCGGCGTGGATGTTGGACTATATGAATCCCTGCTCACGGAGCGACTTGCCA
Organism: Mycobacterium sp. IDUB_9; assembly: GCF_055419505.1. Taxonomy (NCBI): domain Bacteria; kingdom Bacillati; phylum Actinomycetota; class Actinomycetes; order Mycobacteriales; family Mycobacteriaceae; genus Mycobacterium; species Mycobacterium sp. IDUB_9. The sequence goes on from NZ_JBVAXU010000002.1 coordinate 141,600, forward strand.
TCGCCTTGGCGGTGCGTCCTGACCTGCAGCCAGGGTTCAGCACTGTCGACGATGCCGAGCAAGCGTTGGCCATCGCTCGGCATTTGACACCGCTCATCGAACGGCAGCTGAAGGCTGCGGGTAGTCCCGAGGCGCGAGCGGAGCTACTTCGCAACATCCTTGGAGTGCTTGGCGATACCGATGCACAGCACGAAGTGTTGCATCAGGACGATCCCGCGAAGATTCTTCGGCTGGACGCCGTGAATCCAACAACCCTAGGCACGGTACGGCTTCCGCGTCCCGCCACGCCGCTGTCCGATGCCGCGCTCATGACGAACGCCCGCAATGAGCCGACGCTGGCGGCGGAACTACGGACCGAACTGGCCAGCGCCGACCATGTTGACCTGTTGTGCGCGTTCGTCAAGTGGCAGGGTTTGCGGCTGCTGGAGCGCGAGCTGACCGAGCTGCGTGAACGCGGGGTGCCGCTGCGGGTCATCACCACGACATACTTGGGCGCCACTGACGCGCGAGCGCTCGATGCGCTGGTCGACGAGTTCGGCGCCGAGGTCCGCGTCAACTATGAGACCGACCGCACCCGTCTGCACGCCAAGGCATGGCTGTTGCGCCGCAACACAGGCTTTCACACCGCCTATGTCGGGTCGTCCAACCTGTCGCACGCCGCGCTCGTCGACGGACTGGAATGGAATGTGCGGCTGTCGGCGATCTCCACCCCGCACCTGCTGGAAAAGTTCCGTGCGACATTTGACTCCTATTGGGAGAACCGCGAATTCGAACCCTATCGGCCGTCCGAGGACGGTGAGAAGCTGCGCGGCGCATTGGAGATCGCTTCTGGGAGGAAGCAACGCGACCCACTTGCGGTGACGCTGTCGGGCCTGGAGGTGACGGCCAAGCCGTATCAAGCCGAGCTGCTCGAACAACTCGACGCTGAACGGGTGCTGCACGACCGGCACCGCAACTTGATTGTCGCTGCCACCGGCACCGGTAAGACGGTGATCGCTGCGTTGGATTATCGCCGGCTGGTGCGCGAGGTGCACGGTCGTGACCTAACGCTGCTGTTCGTCGCGCATCGCAAGGAGATTCTGGCCCAGGCTCGCCGGATGTATCAGGAGGTGCTCACTGACGCGACATTCGGCGAACTATTGGTCGATGGGGATCAACCCATTCGGTGGCGCCACGTCTTCGCCAGCATCCAATCCTTGTCTGCGGACCGGCTTTCCGCGATCGATCCGGGGCATTTCGACATCGTGGTGATCGACGAGTTCCACCATGCGCAAGCGGCGTCCTATCGCCGACTGCTTGACCACATCGAGCCGCTAGAACTGCTCGGGCTCACCGCCACCCCGGAACGCGGCGACGGTATTGATGTGCGGGCGTTCTTTGGCGGACGGGTTGCCGCGGAGCTGCGGTTGTGGGATGCGCTCGAGCAGAACCTGCTGTGCCCGTTCCACTACTTCGGCGTCCACGACGGCACCGACCTCGAGACGCTGCAGTGGAAACGCGGCGGTTATGACCTAGCCCAGCTGAGCGAGGTGTACACAGGCAACGATGCGCGCACCCGCATCGTGCTCGACCAGCTGCGCGACAAGATTGCCGATGTCGGCACGATGCGGGCACTGGGATTCTGCGTGAGCGTCGATCACGCTCGCTACATGGCCGAACGGTTTGTGGCCGCGGGCATTCCGGCGCGAGCTGTGGTCGGTCTCGACGACAGTGCTGAGCGGCGTGCCGCGCTCGCCGCATTACGCAACGGCGAGATCAACGTGTTGTTCACGGTCGACCTGTTCAACGAGGGCCTCGACATTCCGCTGGTCGACACCGTGCTGTTCCTGCGTCCCACCGAGAGCGCGACGGTGTTTCTGCAGCAGTTGGGTCGCGGGCTGCGGCTGGCGCCGGGCAAGTCGGTGCTGACGGCGTTGGACTTCGTGGGGCATCAGCGCAAAGAGTTCCGGTTCGACCAGCGGTTCCGCGCGTTGACCGGGCTGGGGCGCAAACAGCTGGAAAAGCAGATCGAGCAGGGGTTTCCGTTCTTGCCGTCAGGAAGCCAGATCGTGCTCGACGAGGTCGCGCAGAAGCTCGTGTTGGAGAACGTGCGTCAGCAGGTATCGCCGAAGAAGGCCGCGCTGGTCTCCGAGATCCGGGCGCATCCCAACGATCGGCTGGCGTCGTATCTGGAGGAGTCTGGGCGTGGCGTCGAGGACATTCTTCGGACCGATCGGTCGTGGACCACGCTGTGCCGTGATGCTGGGAAGCTGGGGGAGCAGACCGGGCTGCGGGAGACGGAGTTGGTCAAGCGGGTGAAGGCACTGGCGCATGTGGATGACCGACGTCGGGCCGAGGCGTATCGCGTGCTGCTGGCCGGCGGCAGCGTCACTGAGCAGCGGTTGGCGACGATGCTGTACTACTCGTTGTTTCCGAACGGTGGCGGATTTGATAGTGCCGCAGTGGGACTCGCCGTGCTTCGTGACGAAGTGGTAGCGGAGGAGATGCGTCAGGTTGTTGATATCGCCTTTGATGCCGCACACCGCAGTACGTACGCGCTGGGTGACGTGGTGTCGGCGTTGGCTGAGGTGCCACTAGCGCTGCATGCCACGTACTCGCGTGAGGAGATTCTCGCCGGGCTCGGGTGGGTGTCGGACAAGCGGACGCCGGCCACCATGCGGGAAGGGGTGGCGTGGTGCGAGGCGATCAATGCCGACGCGTTCCTGATCACCTTGAAGAAGTCGGACACCGATTACTCGCCAACGACCATGTACCGCGACTTCGCGCTGAGCCCGGAGTTGTTCCACTAGGAATCCCAATCCACGACGTCCGCGGCGTCAAAGACCGGGCAACGCTACATCAACCACCGTCGCGACGGCTCGCACATCCTGTTGTTCGTGCGGGAGACGAAGACCAATGCGCTTGGTGCCGCGCCGTACGTCTTCTTGGGGCCGGCGGACTACGTCTCGCACGAAGGGGACAGGCCGATGGCGATCACCTGGCATTTGCGTCATGCAATGCCGATGGAGGTGTACCTGGGGGCGCGCGCTGCGGTGGCGTGATGACGGACGCGGGCTTCGAGAATGTGTCCCCGCCCGTGCCTCGCATGAACCTACCCAAGGGTCGATATTTGCCGGGCAGGCCCGAATGCACCCCTCCAAGTGTCGGCTGGCGGCGATGTCTCCCGATGACTGCGGACACCGGTGGTGAGGAAGCGCCGCGGCCGACCTCCGGGCTGGCTTTCCTATTTTCGTCGGGCGTCGCATCCCATCCCGCGCCAGCGTTGAATTCCGGCTGAGCTGAGCGCAGCGTCGGACTGTTACCGACACGTTCGGCGATGATGGGGTTCTGGCCGAGCTGTTCTCGTAGGCTTTGTAGGTGAGTGCACAGGGGTCAGAATGCGGAGCCGCCACTGCGACGGTGCCGCGAGCCGAGGTAGAGCGATTGGTCAGATCCAAACAACGCGTCACCGATCACGGCGAAGTGTTCACCTCCGCATGGATGGTGGAGGCCATGCTGGACCTCGTCAAGGAGGAGTCCGAGCGGATCGACTCCCGTGTCCTCGAGCCTGCATGTGGTGCTGGCAACTTCCTCGTCCCCGTCCTCGTACGGAAACTCGCCGCGGTTCAATATCGGTATGGCAAGAGCGAATTCGAGAAGCGCCACTATGCGCTGTTCTCCCTGATGTGCACCTACGGGATCGAGCTCCTGCCAGACAATGCCGAGGAGTGCCGCGACAACCTCGCCGCTGTCTTCAACGATTTCCTGGATGTCGACGACACCGACGAATGGGCGCGATCTGCCCGCTCCGTCCTCGCTGCGAACATCGTCCAGGGGGACGCGCTAACGATGACGGACCCAGCCGGGCGGCCGATCACGTTTCCCGAGTGGGGCTACCTCGGCAAGGGCAAGTTTCAGCGCCGGGACTTCCGTTATGACGCACTCACCCAACGCGCCTCCTACGAAGGCACCCTCTTCGGCGAGCTCGACGAAGAAGACCTCTTCACACCCGTCAAGACTTACCCTCTCATGACTGCCGTCGAGATCGCCGAACAGGTGAACCGATGAGCCAGGCTGCCTTTGCCCTGCGCGGACACAACCCGGACGTCCTGACGTGCATCGCCAACCTCTCCAACGATGAGGTCTTCACCCCACCTGAGATGGCAAACGCCATGCTCGACATGCTGGCCAAGTCCTGGGCTGAGGCCCACGGTGGTGCCGACCTCTGGGCCGACCCGGCGGTGACGTTCCTCGACCCGTTCACCAAGTCAGGGGTGTTCCTTCGCGAGATCGTCCGCCGCCTCACCGACGGTCTCGCCAGCCGCTTCCCCGACTTGGACGAGCGTGTTGACCACATCCTCACCAAGCAGGTCTACGCCATCGCCATCACGCGGCTTACCGGGATGCTCGCCCGCCGCAGCGTCTACTGCTCGAAGTACGCGAACGGTCCACATTCGGTCGCCAAGTCCTTCGACACCGAGGACGGCAACATCTGGTTCGAGCGCACCGAACACACCTGGGCTGGGGGTACACGGGAGTTCCGGGTCGATCCGCTCACCGGCGACGAGATCGTCGTTTATACCAAGCGCCGATGTGCCTACTGCGGTGCAGGCGAAGAGGACTACGCACGCGGCGAGGATCTTGAAACGCACGCCTACGCGATCCTCCACACCGATGACATCAAGGCTCGGATCGCCGAGCTGTTTGGAGAAGACATGCAGTTCGACGTGATAATTGGCAACCCGCCGTACCAGCTCAGCGACGGCGGCTATGGCACCTCGGCGGCACCTATATACCAAATGTTCGTCGAGAAGGCCCTTGGTCTAGACCCGCGATTCGCAGTGTTCGTCACACCCTCGCGATGGTTCGCTGGGGGCAAAGGCCTCGACGAGTACCGGAAGTCGATGCTCAGTGACCATCGGATGCGCGAGATTGTCGACTACCCGAAGCTGTACGAGGCGTTCCCTGGGGTCAAGATCCGGGGCGGCGTCTCGTACTTCCTGTGGGACCGCGACTACGACGGACCCTGCACCGTCCAGACGATGTGGGACGGGAAACCCGTAGGCGAACCTGCCGCTCGCTACCTTGACGCCTACGACGTACTCGTCCGCCGCAACGAGGCGGTTCCGATCCTGCAGAAGGTGCGAGCGAAGAAGGAGCCGTCACTGGATGCGCGGGTATCCAGCCGCAAGCCCTTCGGCCTGCCCACCAACTTTCACGGCAAGGAAACGCCACGGGGACTGAAAGACCCCGTGCAGCTCTTCGGATCGCGCAAGATCACCTGGGTAAACCGAAGCGAGATTCCACAGAACGGTGCGTGGATCGACGAGTGGAAAGTGCTGATGACAGCCGTTCAGGGGACGAGCGCGGCGGTCGAGACGAAGTTCCTGTCGAAGCCGATCATCGCGGGTCCGGGGGCGGCCTGCAGCGAGACCTACCTCGTGGCCGGGAGGTTCACCACCGAGGAGGAGGCCAAGCGATATGCCAGATATCTGCGTACTCGCATGGTGCGGTTCCTCGTATCGTTGCGAAAGTCCACGCAGCACGCCACCCGCGACGTGTACTCCTTCGTGCCCGATGTCCCGCTGGACCGCGAGTGGACCGACGCGCTGCTCTACGAGCGCTACGGACTCGCCCCGGAAGAGATCGCGTTCATCGAGTCCCAGGTCGCCGAGCACAGTGATTCCGACGACAGCGCTGACGATGACACTACTGAGGATGGCGATGAGTAGGTCCGTCGAGGAACTGCTCCCTGAGAAACCCGCCGCCCGGCTGCGAATCTATGGCTGGACGCCGAACGACCCGCCAACTGCCTACATCGGCCTCATCAAGGTCGGCCAGACCGCAAGACTTGACGTGAACGAACGCATCCGGGAGTCCCAGGGTCAGGTACAGCAGGCGTACACGCTCCACGTCGATGAGCTAGCCGAGCGTGACGACGGCACCGTGTTCCGTGACTCGGACGTACGGCGGCGGCTCGTCGAGAAGGGCTTCGAGAACCCGATCTTCGGAACGACCCGCGAGTGGATTCGCTGCACGCCTGCGGACGTGCTCACCGTGATCACGGAACTCCGCACCGGGCAGAAACTCACCGGCACCCACTACGAAACCTTCGCGCCGCGGCCTGAACAAAAGCAAGCCGTCGAGCAGACCCACGACTACTACCAGTCGATCTGGACTGAAGATCCGAACAAAGTGCCGCGGTTCCTATGGAACGCGAAAATGCGATTCGGGAAGACCTTCGCCTCTTACCAATTGGCGAAGCGCCTCGGCGCCAAGCGGACCCTCGTGGTGACGTTCAAGCCCGCAGTCGCGGACGCCTGGCAGACCGACCTCGAGTCCCACGCCGACTTTGACGGGTGGCAGTACCTCTCCGCAGGTAGCGGAGGCGACCCGGCTTCCATAGACCCTGCTAGGCCGCTGGTGTACTTCGGTTCGTTCCAGGACCTAATGGGGCGCGACCGGCAGACCGGCCTGATCAAGGCCAAGAACGAGTGGGTTCACACCACGAACTGGGACCTGGTGGTCTTCGACGAGTACCACTTCGGCGCTTGGCGCGACAACGCGAAAGAGCTATTCGAAGGCGAAGACGAGGCGGTCAGGAAGAAGGAGGTCGCCGCCGAATACAACGAAGGGCTCGACTCGTTCGAAGAGGAGCTCGACGAGCTCGGCAACGACGAGGACTCCTTCCTTCCGATCACCACGCGCGCCTTCCTGTATCTGTCGGGCACCCCGTTCAAGGCACTCGCGACCGGTGAGTTCATCGAGGAACAGATCTTCAACTGGACGTACACCGATGAGCAGCGCGCCAAGGCGGAGTTCAGTCGGGACCACCCTGACGAGTGGAACCCGTACGGGGCGCTGCCGGAGATGAGGCTGCTGACCTACCAGATGCCGGACGAACTCATTGCGGTGGCTCGCCAGGGCGAGTTCGACGAGTTCGACCTCAACGCGTTCTTCGACGCCGCCGGCTCGGGTCAGGACGCCCAGTTCACTCACAAGACCGACGTGCAGAAGTGGCTCGACATCATCCGAGGTGGCCACCTGCCTACCCAGGTGAGTGCCTTGAAGACCGGCACTCGGCCGCCGTTCCCGTTCTCCGATGCACGTCTGCTGCCCTACATGCAGCACTCGTTCTGGTTCCTGCCGAGCGTCGCGGCGTGCGAGGCGATGGCGAATCTCCTCGTCGAGCCGCAGAACGTGTTCTGGCACGACTATCAAGTCCTCACCGTCGCCGGTCCGCAAGCGGGGATCGGGCTCAACGCCCTGCCGCCGGTACGCGACGCCATCCGGGACGGCAACGACACCAAGACGATCACTCTATCGTGCGGCAAGCTCACCACCGGTGTCACCGTCAAGCAGTGGGCGTCGATCCTCATGCTGCGCAACCTCAGCTCGCCGGAGACGTACTTCCAGGCCGCGTTCCGCGTGCAATCACCGTGGTCGATCAAGAACCCCGACGGCGACGACCCCAGCGCAGAGGCGATCATCAAGCCAGTGTGCTTCGTCTTCGATTTTGCCCCCACCCGTGCGCTGAGACAGATTGCCGACTACGGGGCCGGACTGTCGCCCGAGACCCCGAACCCTGAACACGCCGTTGAGGAGCTGGTCAGCTTCCTGCCGGTGCTCGCCTACGACGGCTCGAGCATGACCCAGGTCGACGCCGCCGGGATCCTCGACATCGCGCTGGCCGGAACTTCAGCCACGCTGCTCGCACGCAAATGGGAGTCCGCGATTCTCGTCAACGTCGACAACGACACCCTGCGGCGGATCATGAGCAGTGACGCTGCGATGGCCGCGGTCATGAACATCGAGGGTTTCCGCGCACTCGGGAGCGCGATCTTCGAGACGGTGGTGAACAAGAGTGAGGCAGTCAAGAAGACGAAGAAGGAGAACGGCGAGGACCTCTCCAGGGCCGAGAAGAAGGAGCTCACCGCCGAGGAGAAGGAGTACAAGTCCAAGCGGAAGCAGATCCAGGAGAAATTGATAAAATTCGCCACCCGCATCCCGGCATTCATGTATCTGACCGACTTCCGCGAGAACACCCTCCAAGACGTCATCACGAAGCTCGAACCGGACCTGTTCAAGGCCGTCACCGGTCTGAGCGTCGCAGACTTCCACCTGCTCGTGAACCTCGGCGTGTTCAACGCTACCCACATGAATCAGGCAGTGTTCGCGTTCCGCCGCTACGAGGACGCGTCCCTGTCCTACACCGGGATCGAGTCCCATGAGGGACTGACGCACTACGGCCTCTACGACACCGTCGTCGCAGCCGACGAAGTGGTCTAGGCGGACTAGGCGGCCCTGTACGAGCGGCGCGGCCCACGTGGGTCTCTAGGGCTCGTCAATTTTGTGCCAGATCGAATTCGTCGCGCTCTATTTGGAAGGCCAACTTTTTACGGCGCGGCAGGCGAGGGTGGAATCGCAGGCGGTTCTCTAGTCGAGCTCACGGCGTTCGACGTTGGCGTCAGTGAAGGCGTAGTGATAGAGGGCGAATGGGACGGAGCGGCCGGGCTGCCGCTTGGTGGCTGCGGGCAACAACAAGCTCCCTCGGGAGTCTTCGGCTGGGCAGACGGCGAAGAGAAGTAGACAGTGAGTTGGAGCAAAACCGCTGCAGCAACCAACACCAGGCCGCCTATCGCGTAAAAGTAGTGCAGCTTATCTGAGGAGTGCAACGTCTCCTTCCTCCAGAACCAGAGCGCCGGGGGTTCAGCCGGACTTCCTGCACTTATGTCGTGCGTAAGCCCCACCCGTGGAAGATTCGTCCGCAGTTCCGCCTCAAGCTGTTCTCCGTGTCGCACCGACGCGATGAGAAGTGGGTGATACCAGTATCTGTCGGCAAAGTAGAAGGCGTACCAAAGGAGAAGGCCTGCCAGAAGAACGACCGATCCTGCACTGACCGGGCCCACTGTTGTGCGTTCGCGAGCCGCCAGGGCAGAAGCGCCTAGAGCGAAAGTGGCGGCGGTGAGCGCGAGACCCCTAATCCGCCACTCAAGGTCGTTGAAGTGCTTCTGCACTTCGACCGTCTGTTTCCAGGCGTCCAAGTAGAGCTTTGTTCTCTCAGCGTCGGTAAGCGATCCGTCCGCGGGCGCTGTATTGGTGCTGTCGTCTCCCGCCTGTGTCATTCAGGTGCTCCGGCTGTGGTGTCGGTACGATCTCTGGTTGGTAAGCCATCGAAGTAAGCCAGAATTTCGCCGAAACTCCTTTCGAGCACGATAGTTGGCTCAATATTCGGCCGGACGATGAGTTCTTTCTCACGAGCTACGGCCGCATCGGGCCAATGGCTCACGCGGCGGAGGAGTTCATACTCGGCAGAATGCTGGGCTTCCCCATATTTCGCATGCGCGTCCAGGACGCCTGCCTGCTGAGCCATGGAAACGTCCTTCATTAGGCTATCGCCAACGTAGAGCGCATTTTTGGGGTCGAAGCCGAGATCGTCGAGAATCGCCTTCAAGACCTTTGGGTTCGGCTTCGTTTCTTGCTTTGGAATGTGCTTGTGCGCCGTGATTTTCAATCCGTAGTCACCATAGGAGCGATGTTCTGGACGGCGAAGATCGTCGAATGTCATACCGTCGGGTAAATCATGATCCGGCGCAGAGTAAAGAACGTCGATTATTCCATCGAGGTTCGTGTGTTTTATGCGCCATTCAGTCCAGTATGCAATGGACTCTGTATATGCAACAATTTGGATTCCTCGCTTCTTGAGTAGTGTCAACGCGCCTCGAACGCCCGGATAGAGCGCAGTCGCGGATCGCCTTTTGGAGTGAAGGACGTGAATTGCGTCATCGAATGCTTCAAGGGGCTGTAGGTCGCCGCTTCGACCCTGCAAGCTTGGAAGCTCGTTTAGAAGATTCGAATATTCGGAGGTGCCGTGGCGCTGATGGACAACCCGAATTTCGGCTTCAAGAGTAGCTCTGTCCACGCCGCTCGACTCGGAAAGTTGGTTCAGCATCGCGTTAAACGACGTGTACCAGGCTCTGAACCAATCCCATAGCGTGTTGTCCAGGTCCGTAATCAGGACCTGGGGGCCAGCGTCATCGGAGGTATCGTCTGATCTTTGCGGCACGGTGTGCATTTTATCGGCGTACACCGACATCAGGGCTGAGTCGGCCATCTCGTTCCTTACGATGCCAAACCCGGCCCCTGATCGAAAAATCTCCAAGGTGCTTAGGGCTAGTGTCGGTTCCGGTCGACAAGGAGCAGGTGATTCCAGAAGGAGCTGCGCACCCAGGATTCGACCGGAGCCGATAGCAGCTAACCATGGGGCTCGCGGTTGTTCGGGTGTAAACAGCCACCTGATGTTTGTCGGTGCCACATGCCATCCTGATCAGCTCGCCTCCCGCGGGCAGTAGAGCCCGAATGGATGGAGATCTCAGTGACTGCTGACGGCCCGAGGCGAGCGCACACCCCCGACAATGGGGAGGCGGAGCTCTTCGCTACGATCCGCGGCAAATTAACGCGCGCAAAAATACCCATGGAGGTGGCCGGTCCGTGGTTACATATTCCAGCTGTTGTGTCAATGCGCACGGCACCAGACCCCTGCACGCTCGTGGTGCAAAACGTCATGAAGGCAGAGGTGTGAGCCATGAACTCCGTTGACCGTCACCAACTCATCGGACAGACCCTGACCACACTGGCGGGCGGGCTCTCACCGTTTGTCGCGCAAACGCTTAACCGTGTTCTCCCGCCCGGGACCGACTGGGTGGACTTGCTGCGTGCAAAGGATGCTGTCAACGGACGCCGCGGTGGCGAATACCAGAGCCGCGACCTGGCGCTGATGCTGCGGGCCATGACCGAACGTCTCGGCGACCTCGGCTACCCCTTCAACCGCGCCATGCCTCGGCAGGCCGAGATCTACGCCAAGGAGCTGCGCGAGGTCCGCAACACGTGGGCCCACACGGGTGAGTTCAGCGACGCCGAAACCTACCGCGCGATCGACTCGGCGGAGCTGCTGCTGCGCGCAATCGGCGCCACCGACGTCGCTGTCCGGGTCAACAAACTCAAAGCGTCCGTCGCACCTGTCGCTGCCACAACCGCGCCGCAGCCGGAGCCGGAGCCGACGAAAGAAGCGGTACCGACGCCGGAGCCGACTCCCGTGCCCGCGACCAACGCGCCGCGTATCGACATCTCCGCCATCTCGGATCTCAGCTACGCGATGGCTCACTGCCGTATCCCGGTCATCGACCACATCACCGTCGACAACACCGGTGGTGACCTCCAAGGTGCGGTCATCGAGGTCGACGTGGTCAGCGCGGAAGGCTCCCACGGCGGCCCCGCCGAAATCCATCTTGACCTGCTGGCCCACCAGCCGACAGTCCTGAATTCCGTTGACCTCAAACTGGACCCGGCATCGATGCTGCGGGTCGACGAGCAGCGCCCCGGTGATATCCGCGTGGTCCTACGCGACAACGCCGGCCAGATCCTCGCCGACGCTGCTAAAGGGGTCAACATCCTGGCGGCCAACCAATGGAAGGCCACCCCGCCGCAACTTGCGCTGGAGATTCTGGCCGCCCACATCCAGCCCAACGCCACCGCCGTCGCCACCCTGATGGTCGACATCTCCGACCGGCTGCGCGCCACCACTGGCAACTCTGCGATCGACGGCTACCAGAGCGAGAACCCCGAGCGCGTCGATGCCATCGCCCAAGCAGTCTTCGATGCCATGAAGGCCCGCGACATCCGCTATGCCGAGCCCCCCGCGAGTTGGGGCGATATCGGGCAGAAGGTGCGGACCCCCGCCGAGGTGCTCGACGGGCGCCTGGGCACCTGCCTGGACACGACCCTGGTGATGGCGGCCGTCCTCGAGCAGTGCGGCATCAACTCGACGATCTGGCTGATCCGCGGCCACGCCTTCGTCGGCTACTGGCGCATCGATGGTGCCCTCGGCACGGTCTCCACCACCGAGCCCGTCGAGGTCGTCAACCAGGTAGACCTCGGCAACATCGGGCTCGTCGAATCCACCATGATGACGCAGTCCGCATCCGACGCGACATTCGACGATGCGCGCCGTGCGCCGCGCATCCGGCACCTCTCCAATGATCTGACGAACATCCTCGGCGTCACCGACGTGCGGCAGGCCCGTCGGGCTCGGATCTACCCACTGCCCAGCCGCAGTACCGATGCTGAGGGTAATATCGTTGTGGCGCACTATGAACCGGGTGCAGGACCGGTGATCGCGCCGTACGTGGCCAGCGAAACGAAACCGGCGCCGCAGGCCGAGTCCGTCCCCGCCCGCATCAGACAGTGGAAGAACGCGCTGCTCGACCTCAGCCTGCGCAACAAGCTCATCAACTACACGGACCGCGCCGGCTACCGCCTCGAAGTTCCGGCCCCCGCGCTCAGCCGTTTCGAGGACGCCGTCAACGCCGGCGCCAGCGTGAGCCTGCTGGGGTCCGACGAGGTGCAGAACGTCGATGTCGCCCGCGGTGTGCAGTACGGCCGCGACCTGCCCGAAGGCGAACGTGAAATCCTGCTGGCCGACAAACGCAGCGCCTACATCGATATCACCGCGGCGTCCTACAAGAACAAGCTCAGATACCTTGCCAACAAGGCGAAAACGATCCGTGAAGAGACCGGCGCCAACAATCTCTACCTAGCCTTCGGCATGCTCGACTGGAACCTCAACGACCGCCCATTGCGCTCACCGCTGGTGCTGGTGCCAGTGACTCTCAGCACCACCAACCGCGGTGAGCGCTATGTCCTCACCATGGACGACACCGGCGCCTCCACACCGAACTACTGCCTCGTCGAGAAGCTACGCACCGCGCTCGGCCTGGAAATTCCCGGGCTCGCGCAGCCGAATGAAGACGCGTCAGGTATCGACCTGACCGGCGCGTTCGATGCCGTCCGCCGCGCGGTCGCCGAGGCGGGACTCCCGTTCCGGGTCGAGGACAGTGTGCACCTGGCGATCCTGCAGTTCGCGAAGTTCCCGCTGTGGAAGGACCTGGACGAGTCGTGGAAAGGGCTGTCCCGCAACAGCTTGGTACGCCACCTCATCGAAAATCCGCAGAACCAGTTCACCGATCCTGTCGCCGGCACTGTCGACACTGACCTCGATGAACTGAGCACTTCAGTGCCAGTGCCGGCCGATGCCTCTCAGCTGCGGGCCGTCGCCGACGCCGTCGGCGGCCGGACGTTCGTCCTGGAAGGGCCTCCGGGCACGGGTAAGTCGCAGACCATCACCAACTTGCTCGCACATGCGATGGCGGCCGGACGTCGCGTGCTGTTCGTCGCCGAGAAGCGGGCAGCTCTGGACGTGGTGAAGAAGCGCCTGGAAAGCGTGGGCTTGGGGGAGCTGTCTCTGGACATCCACGACAAGTCCGCGCGACCAGCCGCGGTGCGGGCGCAGATCAAGAACGCTTTGGAACTGCGGCTGAGCCATGACGCCGATCTGCTGCGCACCAAACTGCAGGTGGCCGAGTCGAGCCGGCACAGCCTGGCACGGTACGCCGACCGACTGCACGAGCGCAACGCCGTCGGGCAGTCCCTCTACACCGCTCGCTCGTCGGAGCTTGCGGCAGATCAGGACGTCACCCCGCTCGCCGTGCCGAGAAGCCTTGTCACCAATACGGATCCGGCGCTGTTCGACGCAGTGGCGCAGGTTCTGCTTGCCTTGCCGGAGAAAGTCGACGACGCGCGTCCCCGGCCGGACCATCCCTGGGCGTTCGTCAATGCCGTCCCGCAATCCGGCCTGGATGCCGCACGCATCCACGCCGCCGCAGTGGCATTTGACACCGCCCTCGCTGAACTGCAAACCGGCGGGATCGCGCTGGATGTGATCGGCAAGTGGCAGACCCCGGACATCGTCGTCACCTGGGCGCGGCTGACCAAGGAGCCGCGCTACCCGCTGGCGGCGGTGGACAGGCTCAGTACACCCGAGTGGCAGGCCCACGTCGTGGGGATTGAGCACCTGCTCGCCAGCCTGCAAGCCGGGAAACCGGACTGGCTGGCTATCGCCACGCCGGCAGCCATGGACCTCGACATTCCGGCCATTCATGCCGCAGCAGTGGCCGCCGACGAATCGGGAATCTTCGGCCGCAAGAAGCGCCGCCGCGCTGTGCTTGCACAGCTCACCGATGTGCTCGCGGTGGAACCCGCGCAGATCAAGCTCAAGACCCTGTCGGCGCGCACCGCGGACATGCAGAACAGCCACGCTGTTGTCGCTGATCTGCGGCAACGGGTTGCCGCACTACCGGCGGTGTTGTTCGACCGCCCGTGGAACCCGTTCGCGGTCGACAATGCTTCACATCTGACGGCGAACTTTGCAGCGCTGCGACGCGTGGGCGAGGTGCTGGCCAAGAATCCGACGGCGCCGCAGATTGCGGATCTGCGAAAGTTCTACAGCGACACCCAGACCGGAACAATGGCAGCGACTCTGCAGGCACTGTCGGCCGGATGGCGCCAGCTGACGGAAGCCACCGGCACCACCTCGGTGCAGCAACAGAGCTGGGCCGGCGAAGTCTCCTTCATTGACCAGTGGTGGGCGACTCGCGGTGCACGAAGGTTGGCAACCCCGGCGACCATTGAGGCCTGGGTGGGACTGCTCCAGCATGTCGAACCACTGCTGCGTGCTGACATGGGCGAGGCGAGGAAGGACATCCTCGCGGGCAACGTCGTAGCCGAAGACGCCAGCCTTGCGTTCGACCGCGGTGTAGCCATCGCGTCCATCGCCGAGCGGCTCGAGGCCAGCGGGCTCAGCGACTTTGACGTGACCGCACACGGCAAGGCCATCCAACGGTTCACCACCAGCTCGTCGGCGATCCGTGAGGAGCTGCGCCGGTCCATTCCCGCGCGGCTCCTCGCGGACCGCACGTTTGATGCCTACACCGAGAGCGGTCAGATTGGTCTGTTGAAACGGCAACTGGACCGCAAGCGCGGCGGCATGAGCGTGCGCAGCCTGATGGACAACTTCGGGGACCTGATCACCCAGATCCTGCCCTGCACATTGATGAGCCCGGACTCTGTCGCCCGATTCTTCCCCGCGCAGCAAGACATCTTCGACATCGTCGTGTTCGATGAGGCCTCCCAGATCCGCGTCGCTGATGCCATCGGGGCGATGGGCCGCGCGAAATCTGTTGTCGTCGTCGGAGATAGCAAGCAGATGCCGCCCACCAGCTTCGCCGACGCCAGTGCGTCCGTCGATGATGGTGAAGAGGATGTCACCCCTGAGGTCGTTGCCGATGAGGAGTCGATCCTCAGCGAATGCGTGCAAGCGCTGGTGCCGCAGCAGTGGTTGTCCTGGCATTACCGCAGTCAGGATGAGGCGCTGATCGCATTCAGCAACATCCATTACTACAACGGCCGGTTGGCCTCGTTCCCTGCGCCCTTGGCGCCGGCCACCGGTCACGGCATCTCCCTCGTGCGGGTCGATGGACAGTTCGAGCGGTCTGGCCGTGGAAAGACGCTACGCACCAACAGCGTCGAGGCCGACCGCATCCTGGCGGATATCCGCAGGCGGTTCGCCGCGTCGCCCGACGCTGCGCCCTCGATCGGTGTCATCACCTTCAACGCCCAGCAGCGCGACCTCATCGAGAACTTGCTGCGTGACACCGGGGATGACCGCCTGCTCAGGGCGCTTGACGAACCTGACGGACTGTTCGTCAAGAACCTTGAGAACGTCCAGGGCGATGAGCGCGACACCATCCTGTTCTCGATCGCCTTCAGCAAGAACGACAAAGGCGTTGTACCGCTGAACTTCGGGCCGCTCTCCCGGCCCGGTGGGGAACGCCGCCTCAATGTGGCGATCACCCGCGCACGATGCGAAGTGGTTCTCTACGCGAGCTTCGACCCCGGAGACCTGCGCGCGGAAGAAACGACGCAGGTGGGTACCAAGCACTTGCGCGCATACCTGGAGATGGCTGACCGAGGTGTCGAGACCATCACCCAAGGCGGACGGCGTAACGCCGTGATCGACCGGCACCGTGATGACATTGCCGAAGCGCTTCGCCGGGAAGACTGCGTCGTGCGGGCGGATGTCGGGCTCTCCGACTTCCGCGTCGACCTGGTCATCGCCGATCCGGAGGAACCCGACGTTCCACTGGTCGCGGTCCTGTTGGACGGTTCCGAATGGTATGAGCGCAGGACCGTGGCTGACCGAGACGGGCTACCGGTCGACGTACTGTCGACTCTTCTGCATTGGCCTGGAGTGGAACGAGTTTGGCTGCCCGAATGGCTGAGTCAGCGGGACGCGACGATCACGCGCTTGCGGGATGCGGTGGCCGCGGCCAAACAGCGTCGGCTGGAACCACGGGTGGAAGTGCCACAGCCGCAGGGTGTGACGGAGCCCGCTTCGGTGTCAGAGGTCCGCGAAGAGGTCTTCGCCTTCAAGTCGGCGCCTGCTGTGGTCTCGAAGCCGGAACCTGTCGCCCCGCGGCGGCATGCCAACGTCGTGGACTTCAGCCCGTGGATGCCGATCGTTGTCGGCGACATCAGGGTGTTGGATGAGATCCACACCGCCTACAACGAGTCCAAGGTGTTGAAGGTCGTCGAGTCGATCATCGACACCGAGGGGCCGGTCCATCAGGACCGGCTAGCCAAGCTGGTCGCAGGTGCTTTCAGCCTCGGCAAGGTTGCAGAGTCCCGCAGGCGAGCGATCCAGCGGGTCGTGCCCGCCCGGTACATGCGCGCGGGGGATCGAGATTTCTACTGGCCCAGCGGTATTGACCCGGTTGCCTGGCGGACGGCACGCACGTCGAAGAAAGGGGACGGCCGGCAGATCGGCGAGGTCAGCTTGGTGGAGATCGGCAATGCCATGGCGATCGTGACCGAGCAGGCCGGCGGCATGGCCGTCGAGGACCTGAAGCGTGACGCGTTGGCGCTGTTCGGCGGAGTTCGTATAACACAGGCCATCGGTGCCCGCCTGGATGAGGCGCTGGATCGGGCACTGGCCATCGGGACGCTCAAGAAGCTGCCGTCCGAGATCGTCATGGTCGGGTCTGCGTGAGTGCAGCCCCGTTCGACGACGACCTCTTCGATCAGGTGTCGGAGGTGGCCAGTCCCGGCACGGTGATCTTGACGTTGTCCAGCAAGAAGCTCAACAGGATCATCGATGTGGACCGCGACGGTGTCCTCGTGGAAACCGAGCGTTCAGTGAGCCTTGGGTCTGGGCCGCAACGTGTGCCGGCGTGGATGATCGCCGCGGCATGGGACAGATTGCGCGACAAAGGCGAATTGAGTCAGCAAGAGCTACTCAACGAGCTGAATGTGAAGCGGTCGGCGTTCGTGTGCTCGCTGGTGGCGAAGTTTCCGGATGTCCGGATTCGTTCGACACGTCCGACTGTTCTGGAACTGACGTCGCGATGAACTCGACACCGGCCAGGTTCGCGCGGCGCTGAGCGAGGAAAAGCACTAGCCGTGTCATAGCAGCGGGCTATTGTCCACCTGCGCACATGAAGGGAGATCAACCGGTATGCACGATGCCGATGACTTGGCGGACCAGTTGACCCTGGATCCAGGCGAGCTGGTGACTTTGCACTCGTTGCGTTTGCAGATGATGCGCACCGACCTCTCTGAGGAACGTCGGGACGCTCGCAAAGAACGCAAGCAACTGGTATTGAACGAGTTTCATCGTTCATTTCTCGTGGCCGCACGAAGCGCGGGTGACAACGCGCCCTCCGATTCATTCGGCCCGGACATGACAGCTGAACGTGCTCGTGCCATCGACTCGCGATCACGCGGGATGATCCTGTTGATCGACCTGATGACCTTCAATCCCTGGTACCCGGCCGAGAAATGGGTGAGTGGGGCGCGTCAGGCGGGCCTGCAAACGGCTGTTCAGCAGCTTGCGGGCGTGTCGCAGGATGACTTCGAGGCGGCCACAAGGGAATTCGACGCGTTGATGCGTCAGCTGAAACGCAAGTCCATCAAGTGGGGGAAGGTCGCGGCAGTTTCGGTCGTCGGGCTTGGGCTGGGCGCAGTTACGGCAGGGTGGGCCGCCCCAGCTGTTGGGGGAGCAATCGGTGCAAGTCTAGGACTCTCTGGAGCCGCGGCGACGTCAGCTGGTCTGGCCATGCTGGGCGGTGGTTCGATCGCAGCCGGCGGTTTCGGCGTGTTCGGCGGCACGATTCTGCTGACGGGAGTCGGCAGTGTTTTCGCCGCGGGGGCAGCGGGAGCCACTGCCCGATTCAGCCGTGTCGGTTCAGCTGAAGTGGTTGCCGATGCCATAAAGCTTGACCTGCTGGCCAAGTTGGTTCTTGCCGATTCTCAGGACCGTGATCAGAAGCTCCGTCGGGTGGCAGAGGGTCTGCAGAGCCGTATCAACGACTTCTCCGACAGAATCAATCTCCTTAGCGAACGGATTGCTGCTCTGAAGGCCGAAAACAAGCGCCTCGGCGACGAGAACCGTGCGCTGAAAGATGAACTGTCGAGTCTGCGGGAAGTCCGATCCGACGCCGAGAAAGCCAAAGCGACGCTCGAGGTTGTTCGTGACCGGTTGCCGGCGTTTGTTGGATGACCGAAGACTTCGATCGCAATCTCGATACTCAACGCAGGCGGCTGGACGCGATGGACCGCGCCATCGCCAATGCGTTGTCTGACGACCCAGTCGCCTCAGCGCTTCCCGTTGCTCCGCCCTCGCAACCCTACCGAGACCTGACAGTTTTCAACGACGGCTTGCGGGAATCGAACTCCTGGATCGATGTCGATCTCGATGCGGCGCTGACCGCTGAGCAGGCAGAGGCACTCGCTGAATGGCGCAGTCGGCAACGGATCGAGTGGAGCACAGCGGACGTTGCCATGGTGGGCCTCGCGGGGGTCCTCGGGACGGCTTGCGTTTGGTTCGATGCTTCCATCGACAGAGCGGTCCGGAACCGCCTCCTTGCTCTGACGAAAACCAACGTCTTGCGCCGATTTGAGAAGGCAGGAACGCGTCTACCGATCGACTACATGGGTGAGGGGTTCGGCGGTCGGGCCCATCGTGTCAAGTCTGCCGGCCACGATTTGGCCCGGCCGTTCGAAGCGCTGCGCCAGATCATGGACGGCGAGTTTCGAGGCGTCGGGTGGTCGGCTGGGCAGCGATCCAAAGTCAGTGCCAGCGGACGATTTGACGTCGTTGACACCTTCGAAGAGGCGCTGCTGCGGTGGCTTATGCATCTGGGAGCCGACGTGCTTACCCCGATGAGTCTCCCGATACCCGGATCATCCTTGCTATATGAGATGGACGACGAAGCGATCAGAAAGTTTGCCTTGCATGCGTACAAAGGATTGCGGAGCGGGGAGGGGCTAAACGTTCGGTCGGCCACTGTGGCGCCGGGAATGACGACTCTCACGACCGAGCTCGTGATTCGCACGCATGTGCACGTTGAGGCGTTTCGAACACGCGGGACTGCTGTCCTGATTCGTCAGGAAGAGCGAAAGCGGACAGAGTTGCGGCTTGCGGCGCATTCGCTGGTCGGCGCAGCCTCGATCGGGAAGGCGACCGCGAAAGGTCTTATTACTAAACATCCTTCGTCACTCAGGCATGTTCATGTGCCGACGCTTCTGATAGCAGGCAGGACAGCGCTGCAAGTGGTGGCCGATGCCGCCGCGGCACGCCGATCCTCTGCGCCCGAATGGGATCAAATTTTGCTCGACGTCGCTGAACCGTGGCAGCTCGACCTCGCCCGCGAGATCGAAACGGCCTGGCCTTCCTGACTTTGGGCGGTCACGACGCATAGGCGAAAATCAAGCGCCGCACTATTGGTACGCTCGGACCCATGGGTACGTGCTGGTCAGGAGGATAGGAAATACTGTCTGCGCGCGAGAATATTCGCGTGGAGGGCCAGCATGATTGGGTCAAACTCTGGGAGGTGCACCGGCATGTCGCGGAGGAAAATCTGTCCGAAAGCCGCGCTGAAATACAACACAAGACACTTGAGTTGGTTCGTCTGCTGATAAGCGAAGGTGTAGCCGAGATCGGTGACTTGCAAGACCATGGCGCGCGTTTCGTCCCCTGGAACAGCTCGCTGCAAGAGTCGATCCAACGGAAATCTGCTGAGAACGTTGACCGGTTCGATGATCGTGCGGGTTGGCCGTGGACGCTGTGGTTACGGGTTACTGATAAGGGCAAGGAGCTGGGCAGGTCTTACGAGACCGACTATGCGCAGTGGCTAGAAGAACTTCGTCGACAG
This sequence comes from Mycobacterium sp. IDUB_9, assembly GCF_055419505.1. NCBI lineage: Bacteria > Bacillati > Actinomycetota > Actinomycetes > Mycobacteriales > Mycobacteriaceae > Mycobacterium > Mycobacterium sp. IDUB_9. The sequence goes on from NZ_JBVAXU010000002.1 coordinate 161,684, forward strand.
GGACGAGAAGACGAAGCGTTGCCGGTCAGGTTCGAGCCAGGCGGCGTAAGCGCTGAGGAATAGCTGCTGTCTGCAAGGTGATTCGCCTGCGTGCTTTTGCAAGAGCGTGCCGATCAAATAGGCACCGTCAACGAATCAGACGGTAGCTCCGGCAGGTTCTCGATGCCGTGGTCGATGAGCGCGATGAGGGTGGCCAGCTTGTACGTCGCCACCCGGGCACCGGTCTCCAAGATCGCCACCACGCGCTGACCGAGCAGCAGGGAATCAATGGCGTCGGGCACGAAACCTTGGTGCCACGGCGGCGTACCTTGGTGCCACGGCGGCGTCATTCGGAGTGGTCGACAGCGAGATCGACCCTAGCTCGACATCTGCGGCCGGCGGGGGCGTTGGTAGTTGTCGTGAGATTCGAGGACGTTGCCGTATTTGTCTTCGGCCCACCACCGCTCGAACGTTCCGCCCCGCCCCGTGATCACCCGATGCAGTTGCACGAGAACGTATTCCTTGGTGCGGGCGACGGCTTCGTGCGGTGTCGCCCCGAGCGCGTACCCGTGCACCGCGAGGTCAACGGTCCCCATGTCGGAGCTCATGTAGAACGTGACGGTCACGCGAACACAATGCGGGTCAGGCAGTTTCGAACCGCGGATGATGCTCAGCGGCCACCGGGTACGCGGCACGCATCTCTGATCGCTCATGGTCTCCTTCCGTTGGTTGGCTTTCAGTTGAACGAGGCCACGAGCGCCGAGTGATCGGTCTCGCGGGCCAGCCGCGGTGCATGGTCGAATTCGCTCGCCACGACACGCTCTGCGAACTCCGGCGCGGCGAAGATGTAGTCGAGGCGAAATCCGTTGTCGCCGGGGCGGCTGAACCAGGAGTACTCGCGGGTGGTCGGATGCAGCGACCGCCACACGTCGGTGTACCCGGTGGCGATCAAGCGGCCGGGCATTTCCGGTCCGATGAACTTCGTCCCCTTGGGATCTTTGTCGAGATCGTTGTTGCCCGTGTTGAAGTCGCCGATGAGCAGGTCGACTCCGCTGCGGCGGGCACGGTCGATCAACACCTCCCAGTAGGGCAGCTTCGCGTGGGCCTGCGGCAGGTAGACGCCGCAGACGAGGGTCCCGTCGAACTCCGCGCACCACAGGTGCCGGCCGGGCAGACCCCGGGTGAAGGGCGCCGCCCGGTCGATGGGGGTGCGGGACGCGATGAGCACTGTGTTCTGCTTCGGCTCGGCCATGGGATGCGTGGTCGTATATCCGGCGTGTTCGAGCTGGGCGACCAGAGCGGTGCCCGCCTCGTTGGCCCGGAACTCGGTCACGACGAGCAGGTCGGCGTCATAGCCGAGCAGTCGCGCGCTGAGTGCGTCACCGAACTTGCTGCCACCGTGGCGGATGTTCAGTGTCGCGATGCGGATCGTCATGCCGGAGTCCTCTCGCTCGGCATGGAATCTCCAGCGAGCCGATCAGTATGAGGAGGGGTACCGACAAACCGGTCGAGCCCGACTCGCGCACCGATGCACTGTCGGTGGCCACCCCTACTGTCTCCCCATTGAAACTCGTGGGAGGTGAGAGATGGTTCAGGTACCTCAGGCCCGCCCCAGCCGCGTCGACCTGGTGTTCGCGCGCCCGCGTCCGGCCGAGTCGATCGCGATTGCGGTCGCCGAGACGGCGTTCGGTTACCGGTATGCCGCGGTCGGGGAGTCCTGGTCGTGCTCAGGAGTGGTGGCGGCGCCCAATCTCGAGGTGGCGGTGCTCGATGCCATCGGCGTGGTCTGCGCCGGGCGCCAGGGGCTGGAGCGGTTGCGGTTCGTCGTGAACCTGACTTGCGGAAGCCCGCTGTGGCGCTACGCCGGGCAGATCTCCGAGGCGGCAGGCGACTGGTGGATCGAGCGTCCAGACCATGCCGATCGCTCATTGCTGGCCGCCGCCGTCGCATCCGTGCAGAATGCCTGCCCGGCACAGCCGGTACCCCTCCCGTCGCCACGCTCGGTCGACGGCGGGCCCGTGACCGTGGCGACCGACGGCTCGGTGCGTCAACAGCACGCCGGGTTCGGCTGGCTCACCTCGTCCGGGGACTACGGGCTGGCCGGATATCGGTCGTCGTCCAAACGTGTCGGTACCGAACCGGTGCTCGTCGCCGAACTGCGCGCGATCGGCGCCGCGGTGTCCGCGTTGCTCCGCCATCACCTGACGGTGTTGTCCGACAGCCAGCACGCCATCGCCATGGTGAACGGCTGGAAGCGCGGCCAGCCGGCAATGCCTGCCGAGTACCCAGCGGAAGAGCCCGGTCGCGAACACTGCCTGCACGCCGCCCGGCGCCGCATCTATCTCGAGCGCGACCGGATCGAAATGCGATGGGTGCCCGGGCATTCCGGTGTCCCTTTGAACGAGGGAGCGGACGCGTTGGCGCGGTTGGGCTCACGATACCGACGCGGCGACGCCGATCTCGATGACGCCGAGTACCACCGCCGCGCTGCGGGTATCGCGCAGGCGTTCGCCGCGGAGTTCTGTCGGGTCGCCAGTGTGCCGGCGTAGTGTTGTGCGCCCGGAGAGGGGGCGCTGTGCGCAGAGTCAACGTCGGACGCCTGGCCCTGGTTGCGGCACTCGTGCTCGTCGTCCTCATCGCCGGTGGTGCTGCCGCGGGCTGGTACCTCGGGAAGGTCGAGGATGACCGACTGCGGCAGATGAAGCCCTATCTGCCGGACAAGCAACAACAACGGGCCCAGGACCTCGTCGCCGCCTTGAACTCGCGAGACCCGAAGCGATTGCAGCTGCTGCGCAACACCAGCGCCGCGCCGGACGCGCCGGGCAACCTGCAACTCGACCGCCTGATCGAGGCGGCATTTCCGCTTCCTGATTGCCGGTACGCCCTCGACTCGGTCCGCGATCGGGGTGAGCAGGGGACGATGGACATTTCGTGGGTTTCGTCCGACACCAGGACCTACCGCTACGACATGCTCCTCACCGAGAACTGCCCGGGCCGGACGCCACTGCACAGAGTGATCGCGGTGATCGCAGTGCCTTACATGGGCGGCTACTGGACCGACGCGTCGCTGCTCATCGAGCGGTAGGAGCCGGGGTGAAAGCCCTGGATGCGAAGGGACTTGAGCAGCCGGCGGAGGTGTCAGCACCCCTGAGTAGCCTCCGCCTATGGGAGACAAACGACGTGAACGCAAGGCCAAAGAGGCTCGTCGTGATGTGCGGCGGGCCAGGAAACGCGACCGGGAATCTCGTCCCGACACAACCTTCGGGGACGCGATACGCATGACCGTTTCGGGCAGACACCCCCACAGTCTGCTTGGCACGGCCGGCTACGTGATCCAGAAGGGCAGGCCCGATCCGTTGGACTGGCCAAAGTCGGAGTACGACGCCGGCTTCCTGGATCGGTTTGTCGACGGCATGATCGGTGAGCGTAATCGGGAGACGACGGCGCTGCTGGCCGTGCTGGCTCAACTTCTCGTCGATGATCCAGAGCTCCAGATGCGATGCAGAGAAGCTGTTGCTGAGCGCAACGATCCTCTGCCGCAATGGATCACCGGTCTGTCGCACGTCGAGATGTACCGCGCGGTGCGCCTCGCTGATGTGCTCGGCGACGCCGACGAACTTGTGATCGGCGCGCGATTCGACGGCAAACACGAGGTGACCGCGTCCGTTTTGATCGACCACAACGGACTGTCCGGCGTCGTCGATGCCATCGTCGTGTGGGATCCGATTGACCAGTGTCTTGCGCGGGCGGTCGCCTCCAGCAGTGATACCTATGTCGTCGAGATGACCCTGGCCGATGCCAGGGCGTGGATCGAGGATGCGCTTTCGGAGCCGACCTTGACGCGTGCGACCGATACCTGGCCGCAGTGCCGAGCCCTGATTCAGTGGTTGGTACGGCAGCTGCCCGAAGGTGGTGTACAGCGGCCGTCCACGGACTGGGTGGCGGCCGGGCAGCTGTGCGACCGGTTCTTCGCCACCGACTCAGCAGCGCCCTTTGCCGACCGCGGCCACCGGGATCTGCTGCTCGAGCTGATCGAGACTGGTTGTGGTGATCCGCTGCGGTGGAGTGAGATCCGCGTGGAACGGGCGATCGGCAGCCCGTACTACGACGACTCCTACACTCCGTTGGAGGTCGTGTTGGACGCGCCTGATCTGCTGCGTGCCTTCATCCCATTCGTCCACGCGCAGAGCGGGATTCGCGAGGAGCTGACGGCGCACACGATCGCGGTGATCGACCAGCTGAGGTCGCGTTACAAGAAAGACATCCTGAGACAAGCGGAGAACTACTGGAGCCTCGACGATGCAGGCTGAAAGAAATGATCCCATTCTGCTAGCAATTTGCTAGCAGAATGCAAGCGAGAAGCGTACGCTGAGACGGTGCGAACTCTGCATCTGCGTAATGTCCCCGACGAGGTCATGGATCGACTCGAGCGGATGGCACGTGCCGCGAGCACGTCGGTGACTGCCGTGGCAATCCGTGAACTCGATGCGGCGACTCGCCGAGTCGACAACGCGGCGCTGGTCGCCACACTGCCCGATCTCGACATTCCCACCGAAACGATCGTCGAGCAGTTGGAATCCGAACGCAGGTGATCGTGCTCGACGCGTCGGCGGCAGTCTCGGCGCTGTTGAATGATGGGCCGGCCCGGAGACTTCTTGTGGCCGAACCGATTCATGTACCGCATCTGGTGGACGTGGAAGTTGTCAGTGTGCTGCGTCGTCAAGTCGCAGCCGGCTTGCTCGGGACAGAGGAAGCGCGTCAGGCGCTGGATATCTGGCGAAGACTCGGGCTGATTCGCTATGCCGCTGGACCGCTCCTGGAACGGGTCTGGGAACTCCGGTCCGCTGTAACGCCATACGACGCAATGTATGTCGCGCTTGCCGAAAATCTAGACTGCGCCCTGGTCACTGCGGATGTGCGGTTGTCCGGGGCAAACGGACCTCGATGCACCATCACGGTCGTGCCTCGCTGAGCGCTGTTGCCCGCGCTCGCCCGCATATGCGATGTCTATCGATGGTTCGTCGCGAAGTTCACCGTCAGGGCTGGGCGAGTGAGGGCATCGCCGAGGACGTTTTGGCGCCCGTGATTCGCTACATTTAGAAGGCATAGCCAGGTCTTACGAACCCGCACACAAGAAATGGCTGTGGACGACACGAGCAGGGACGAGAAGGCGAGGCGTTGCCACTGCGGTTCGAACCGGGCAGCGCAGCCGCCGAAGCATGAAGTGCGAGACGCGAATTCTTATCCCAACGTTCGATGTGGTGCACTGTGGCGAGCGTGCAGGATCTTGGCGTCACGAGGCAGTTCTGGCCGGAAAAACTGCACGTTCGCCACAGCGCCCCGAAACAGGACATCACCGACAGACCCCCATCGACTCAAACTCAACGAGGTGCCGGCCTCGCGTCAGATCACACCTCCACCGCACGCCCCGAAATCTTCTGCGTCCGCTTGTACAACCACAGAAGCACGGCCGCGAAGCCGATCACCCCGAGAACCTCAGCCAAAGTCCCGTCATTGCCGGTGAAGATCGCGAGCGGGTCGTCGCTTCCGGTGCCGGCGACGAACCCGGCGAAAACGACGCCGTAGAGGCTCTCGCCGACGATCATGCCGGTGGCCAGCAGCACGCCGAGGCGCTTCTTGCGTTCGGTGCCGGCCGCGGAGTCGCTCCGATCGGCCCACCGGTTGTAGAACCAGCCCAGCAGTGAACCCAGCGGGATGATCAGCGTCAGGCTCATCGGCAGATACATACCCATCCCGACGGCCAACGGGGGCAAGCTGAACCGGGAAGTGCGACACAGGATTTCGTCGGCGATCACGATCGCCACCCCGATCGCCGCACCCAAGCCGATCAGCGACCAGTCCAGGGACCCGCCGAACACGCCTTTGGCGAGTGAGGAGATCAGCGCGGCCTGTGGCGCGGCCAGGGCGTGGTCGGTGGCCCCCGGCGCGCCGAGAAAGCCGAACGCGCGTTGCATCAGGTCGAGCACCGGCGGGATGACCGCCGACCCGAACAGAACCCCAATGATCAAGGCCACCTGCTGTTTCCAGGGTGTGGCGCCGACGAGTTGACCGGTCTTGAGGTCCTGCAGGTTGTCGTTGGAGATGGTGGCGACTCCGAACGTGACGGCCGCGACGAACAGCGTGAAGGCCACCAGCGCGAGGGACTGGTCGCCATCGGCGCGGCCGAAGACCACCTTGATCAGCAGTGCGGCGATCATCACGGTCAGGATGCCGACCCCGGAGATGGGGCTGTTCGACGAGCCGATCAGGCCGGCCATGTAGCCGCACACCGCCGCGATGATCAGGCCGATGACGAAGACGAACACCAGGCTCGCCACGATGATCCCGGTCGAACTGCCCTGCAGTGCGGTGCCGCGGGAGAATTCCCACAGCAGCGCTGCGATCGGAATCAGCATCGCCACGATGACCCCCACGACGAGGGGGAACGGGATGTCGCGTTGGGTGATGTCGACCAGTTGACCGCCACGCCGATCCCGCGCCGAGGCCATCGCCTCGGTGATGCCCTTGATGATCGGGCGCAGGATCTTCAGCAGCGTCCACACCGCGGCCACCGCGATCGCCCCGGCGCCGATGAACCGCACCTCGTGCACGAACACACCATCGATCACGTCGGCCACCGACTCACCGGTCCCGAACGTCCCGATGGTCCGGATCGGCAGCAGCACCCCGAAGGAGATGATCAACCCGACGAGCATCGCGATGCCGACGGTCATCCCGATCAGATGCCCCACCCCGATCAGCGCGAGCGAGAGGCTGGCGCCGAACATCGAACCGCCGGCCCCGACGCGGAAGTACGCCGCCACATAGTTGGCCAGCACCTTGAGGTTGGCCAACAGTCCGAATCCGGCCGATACCAGCGCGCCGAACGCGATGACCCGGATGCCGATGCGGTTCTCCTCGGCGCCACGCGTGCTGTCACCGACCTTGAGCACCTCGGCCGCGGCGACGCCTTCGGGATAGGGCAGATCCGAGCCGGTCACCAGTGCCCGGCGCAACGGGATGGAGTACATGACGCCGAGGGTGCCGCCGACCGCGCACACGGCGGCGGTGATCCAGTACGGGAACCCGGTCCACCAGCCGATCATGATCAGCCCGGGCAGCACGAAGATGATCGCCGAGAGCGTGCCGGCCGCCGAGGCGACGGTCTGCACGATGTTGTTCTCGACGATGGAGTGGTTGGCGAAGTTGCGCAGGAGGGCCATCGAGATCACCGCGGCCGGGATGGCGGTGGCGAAGGTCAGGCCGACCTTGAGACCGAGATAGACGTTGGCGGCGGTGAACACCAGCGTGATCGCGCCGCCGAGCAGGATGCCGCGGACGGTGAGCTCGCGCAGCGTCGGCGTGGTGGGGTTCGCGGAGCTTTCGACGGCCAACTCGGCATCCTCTCGGTTGCTGGTGAATACACGGTAGGTACTCGGCGGCAGTATCGCTGTGCGATCGGCTCACAGACACGAGTGAGCCCACGTCAATATTCAACGGTCTAAGCCGCCTGGCGGGGAACCACGGCAACGGGCATACGGTGCCGCTGATCAGCGTGTTTCGTCTGGGGCGAGGCCTGCCCGCATTTCTGCAGTCCGAAAATGCTTATTACAAAAGCGAATTGGTCGTGCAAGTGCGCAGGTGGGCCCGCTCATTCGACGCCTGCGTCAGTTCTGCCGTACCGTCGAAAACGTGGAAATGTACAACCAGGCTTTCGAATGGACAGATACCAATCGACATTGGTTGATCGAGGTTCCTATTCGGGTCGCCGCGTACATCGTTGTTGCGTTAATCATTCGATTTTTGCTGCATCGCATGATCGACCGTGCGACCACCGGCAGGACCAAGAAGTCCCGTAGCGGGGAGGTGGAAGGGCAAGCCAGAAAACCTCCGATGCTGCGCTATTTGCGTGATCGTGCCTCGGCGACGACCAGCAGCATACGGGCGGCCGAACGCCGTCAGCAGCGGGCGCAGACGATCGGCTCGGTGCTGAAGTCGACGGTGTCGATTGTGCTGCTGGTCTGGGTCGTGTTGGCGATCCTCAGCGTGCTCGGGGTGAATATCGCGCCGTTCATCGCCTCGGCCGGGGTGGTCGGGCTCGCAATCGGCTTCGGTGCCCAGAATCTGGTCCGCGATTTCGTCAGCGGGGTGTTCATGCTGCTGGAGGACCAGTACGGCGTCGGCGACACCGTCGACCTGGGCGAGGTGTCCGGGGAGGTGCAGAGTGTCGGGCTGCGGATCACCACGGTCCGCGACATCGACGGCACGCTCTGGTACGTCCGGAACGGCGAGATCGCCCGCGTCGGGAACATGAGCCAGGACTACGCCGTGGCCCGCGTCGAGGTCCCCGTCGCATTGACCGCAGATGTGGACCGCGCCGAACAGGTCGCTGTCGAAGCCGCCCACGACGTCATCGCCGATCCGAAGATGGCCGGCAAGGTCATCGGTGAACCGGAGATGCTCGGGGTGCAGTCGCTGGCGGCCGACCAGCTCACCTTGCGGATGACCCTCAAGACCCGTCCGAACGCGCAGTGGTCGGTGCAGCGCAAGCTCCGTCGGGAAATTCTGCGCGCCTACGACGAAAACGGAATCAACCTGCCCTATCCCCAGGGCCGCATACATGCGTACGTCGGCGGTGGTCAGGAGACCAACGGAACGTAATTCGCCGGGTTGATCCGCGTCTCGCCCTACCAGCCCAGACTCGCCTCAGTTTCGAGGGGCGAACAGCGTTGTCATTCCATCGATTCGACCCACTGAGCGCGGGACGGACCGGGACTGAACGGATCCCCGAAGTACTGGGTCTCGTGGACGACTTCGCCCTCCACGAATTCCATGATGCTCACCACATAGGACGGTTGCCCGTCGTAGGTCAGCACGAGTTCGCTGATCCATAGGTCACCGCCACCGACGATGCGGCGGACCGTGAAGCGCTTGGCATTCGGCTGGGCTTCGCGAGAAGCCTGAATCCTGTCTCGCCCGCGGATCCGCTCACCTGACTGGGGATAGTCGAGGACCGCGTCGCCCCGGTAGATCCGATGTTCGGCGTCGAAGTCGTCCACGTCGGATGACGCCCAATGTGCCTCAAGAGCAGTCCGCAGGTCGTCGTCAGCCATGGCAAGAACCGTATCGGTGCGAATGTGGGTAGGTCGCGAATCGGTCTCCCGGCAGAGTCGGCGACGTAGCATTTCCTCGTGGGTTTTGTTGTCCCCGCGGACGCCTATACGCGCTTCATGGGCCGGTACGCCGAGCCTCTTGCGGAGATGTTTGTGGCATTTTCCGGGGTCGGTGCGGGCGACAAGGTGCTCGACGTGGGATGCGGGCCAGGCGCGCTGACTGCGCAACTGCTGTCGGTGGGAGCCAACGTCACGGCGATCGATCCGTCGCCGCCGTTCGTCGATGCGATCCGCGCACGATTCCCCGATGCCGATGCGCGGCAGGGCACGGCAGAGGAATTGCCTTATGACGCAGCTGCTTTCGACGGATCCCTGGCGCAATTGGTCGTGCACTTCATGTCGGATCCGGTGGCCGGCGTGAGGCAGATGGGCCGGGTGACTCGGCGTGACGGCGTCGTCGCAGCATGCGTGTGGGACGGTCCGACCGGCGCGCTGGCGCCGTTCTGGGAGGCTGTTCACATCAATGCCCCAGATGCTGAGGACGAAGCACTGCTCTCCGGGGCGCATCGGGGGCACCTGACCGAGATATTCGAAGCGGCCGGCCTGCGCGACGTGGACGAGCGCCCCCTGACGGTCAACCTTGTACATGCCACCTTCGAAGACTGGTGGGAGCCGTACACATTCGGCGTCGGTCCCGCTGGTGACCATGTCCAGAGATTGGACGATGCCGGTCGCGCACATCTCGCATCGGTGGCTCGCGACCATCTGGGTGGCGGACCCTTCACCGTCAGCGCCACCGCGTGGGCCGCACGCGGGAGGGTCTGACAACAGGCGGTGCCCTGGACACCTCTGCCTGATCAGGGACCGCGCCTCGGAGTAGGAACCGTCCACAACGAATGCTCTTGACGATCGCGCTACTCGGCTGGATGTGCGCTGCGGAGCACTGTGACGAGCGTGCACGTTATGTGTGCCACCGACGCCGACTTGGCCGGAAAACCTGCACGTTCGCCACAGGGGCCGGCGCACGACATCCCGAGAGCCTCCGCTCCTGAGGCGACGAAGCTCAACTGACGATCCCGACAAAATTGTCGGCCGCAGATAGTTAAATCGTTGCATGCCGCAAGAGGGTGAGTCCGCCGCAGCCGCCGCAGCCGCCGCAGGTGCCGAACAGTCCGTACACGACGTCATCTTGGAACTGCTCGGAGCTGACGACGCGTTGTCCGACGGGGCGAAGGACGTCGTCCTCGGCGCCCTGGCCGAGGTATCTGGCGCAAGCGGCGAGGCCACGGAAACCAGTCCAACGCCGACATTTCTGAGTTCGATCACGGTCTCCGGATTTCGCGGTGTGGGCCCGTCCGCGCGGCTGGACCTCTTCCCCGCGCCGGGCCTGATGGTGGTCAGCGGCCGCAACGGCTCGGGTAAATCCAGCTTCGCCGAGGCGCTGGAGCTCACGCTCACCGGAACGAGCTATCGCTGGAAAAAGAAGGAGAGCCTGTGGGCGGAGGCCTGGCAGAACCTCCACCACCCCGACCCGTGCGAGATCCAGGTCGGGTTCACCCGCGAGGCGCTCGGCCCGTTCACCATCGGCGTGGACTGGGATCAGGGCGAGAAGCTGGACAACCGCGCCACCTGGACGCAGACCGGTGGGGGCAAGCGAGTCGACGGCACCGCGGCCCTGGGCTGGACCCGCGCCCTGGAACTGCACCGTCCGCTGTTGTCCTACGAGGAGCTCGGCCGGCTGTTCGACGGTGGGCCGTCAGCGCTGTACGACGCGCTGGCCAAACTGCTGGGGCTCGACGCGCTCGCCGACACCGAGAAGCTCCTCGCCACCCGACTCAAGGCGATCAAGATCGCCAGCGATACCGCCGACGCCGAACGTAAGCGCGTCCTCGATGCGCTGGCCGGGCACGCCGACGAACGAGCGGGGCGCGCGGCCAAACTCCTGCGCAAACGTCCTGTGCCCCTGGATGATGTCCGCGCCTTGGCGACCGGGGCAGGCGAGGCCCAATCCGACGTGGTGCCCGCCTTGCGGGCCCTGGCCCAGGTCGAGACGCCGACCATCGACAGCGTCGAGGAGGCGACCCGGCAACTACGCACCGCCATCAAGGCCGCGGCCGACTCCGCGACCGCCACGATCGACCTCACCAGCCAACGCGTCGACCTGCTGCGCACCGCGCTGCGCTTTCACCATCAGGCCGGTGACGTCGATTGCCCCGTGTGCGCGCAGGGCCACCTCGACGCGGACTGGGCCACGGCCGCTCAGGCCAACATTGCGCAAAGCGACGAGTTGCTCGACGAATACCGTTCCACAGCACTACAACTCAAATCCGCCCGGTCGCATCTGATCGGCCTGATTCAGGGACTCGTCCCGGCGGTCACGGTGCCCGGCGTCGACCTTCCCGCCCTGTCGCCCTACAACGACGCGGTGGCCGCGGCCCGGAAGATCCCGGTCGGCGACGATGCCCTGGCGGCGCACGCCGAGTCGACGCTGACCGAGGTGATCGCCGCCGCCGAATCCCTGCGTGCCGAGGCCGCCGACGAACTCGCGCGACGCGAAACCGCGTGGGCGCCGCTGGCGGCCCAGCTGGGCGGCTGGGTCGGCCTCGAAGAACAGGCCCGGGCAGTGGACGACGAACTCAACGCCGTCACCGCCGCCAAGAAATGGGTCAACGAGCACGCCGCCGCCTTCCGCAATCTGCGGCTCAAACCCATTGCCGCCCAAGCCCGTGACATCTGGCACCAGCTGCGTCAGGAAAGCAACGTCGACCTCGTCGAGATCTCCCTCGAAGGGACCTCCACCCGGCGCAAGGTGGTGCTGGAAGGCGCGGTCGACGGCAAGCCCACAAAGGCACTCTCAGTGATGAGCCAGGGGGAGCTGCACGCGCTGGCGCTGGCATTGTTCCTGCCGCGGGCGACCTCGGTGCAGAGTCCGTTCCGATTCGTCGTGCTCGACGATCCGATCCAGGCGATGGACCCGTCGAAGATCGACGGCTTCGTCCAGGTGCTCTGCGAGATTGCGAAGACACACCAGGTGATCGTCTTCTCCCACGACGACCGGCTGGCCTCGGTCATCCGGGACACCGGAGTCGATGCCAGGCTGATCGAAGTGGTCCGCGAGAAGGGCTCACGGGTCACCGTGCGCGACAACGTAAATCCGGCCCGGCGCCAGGTCGACGATATCTTCGCGTTGATCAAGGACACCAAGATGCCCGAGGACATCAAAGGCCGGGCCGCACCGGCGCTGTTCCGGATGGCGCTGGAATCCGCTGCCAAGCAGACCTTCTATGCCAAGCAGGCGCTGGCCGGTCGAGCACTCACCGAATCCGAGGACAAATGGTTGTCGGCCAAGAAGACCTCGAGCCGGCTGGCCTTGGCGATCCACGGTGATCCGCGGACCGATCTGACGGCATGGCTCAAAGGCGAACGTCAACGGGCACTGCGGATCTGCAACGCCGGCGCACACGGCGACGCGAGACCGGTCTCCATCCACGACGCCCGTGACCTGGAGAAGACGGTGCTCGAAGTGCTGGCGTTGCGATGAGTGTGATGGACCTGCTCGGCCAGGCGCAACGTGTTCTGCGGGCACCCGGATCGGCCGAAGGGCTGTCGTCACGGGTCGCGGCGTTCCTGGCCCGCCAGGCGCTGGAGGAGATCATCGATCAGCGATGCTCCGCCCTCAATGCGGACGCTCCCCGGGCCAATTCGCGCAGCAAGCTCGTCGTGCTCAGATCCCTGGACACCGCCGAGGACGCCGACCGCGCAGCGTTGGCCTGGAACCGTCTCAGCGTCGCCTGCCATGTGCACGCCTTCGAGATGCAGCCGTCCACCGCCGAGGTCGAGTACCTGTGCGGCGTGGTCGCGTCACTGATTCCCGCCGAGCCCTTCTGATCGACCAGTCAGCGGAACTATGATCGGCACATGGCTCGGGCCTGTTCGGTGCTGTTGTCAGGGATCGTGATCGCGGGCGTCATCGCTACACCCGCCCACGCCGAACCCGCGCCACCCTGCGCGTTCACGCTCTCGCCGCCCGCCGTCGTGCATGTCGACGGCACCGATATGGTCAGCGCGACCGTCGCCCCATCCGCGTGTGGAGCGCCGGCAGACCCCCGCTTCACCGTGGCGTGCGTGCAGCGTCAGGACAACGCCTCACCCATCCAATGCAATCAGGGCAGGGGAGCCCAACCGGCGCAGGTGCTGGCGCCCTACCAGCCCGGAGCGACCTATGTGTCCACCGGCCGGGGATGCGGCGGTTGGCTGGGCATCGCGGAGATCGCCCCGCAATGCCAGGTGCTCGGCCCGCTCTCAGCACCGCTGTAGCGCGCGTCGCTTTCCGTTCACCTGTGGAATCCCTGTCAGTCACCTGTGCCAGGCACGCTCGTCCGACGCACCGGCACAACTGAAGAAGGTGGCGAATGACAACGGCGAGACGGGCTGCAGCAGTGACCACGGTGGCAGCACTGCTCCTGGCGGGATGCTCCACCGGGGAGACGACCTCACCGATCGACTGGAACCTGCCCGAGGCGGACCGCTACCACCGCACCGCCACCTACCCGGTGTACCTCAACAAACCGGCTGCGGACGCGCTCGAAAAAGAGACGGTCGCCGAGATCTCCACCGTCACCCCCGACGGCAACACCGTCATCTACACCGACGCCGCCGCCAAACGCATCGGCTTCGTCGACATCCACGATCCCGCCAAACCCGTTGGCAAAGGCACGCTTTCCCTCGCTGAGCTGGGCCATGCCGACGACCAGCCCACCTCGGTCGCTGCGGTGGGCGAGCACGTCCTCGTCGTCGTCGACACCACCGGCGGTGACTTCGCACGGCCCTCCGGACGCGTCGACATCGTCCGGGTCAACGACCGTACCCGTGTGCACAGCATCGATCTGGGCGGTCAGCCTGACTCGATCGCCATCAGCCCCGACGGCGCGTTCGCCGCGATCGCCATGGAGAACCAGCGCAACGAGGAGTTCACGCCGCCCGGCAAGAAGGAAGGCGATCTTCCCCAGCCGCCGACCGGATTCGTGCAACTGATCGACCTCAAGGGCGCGCCGAACACCTGGAAACCCCGCACCGTCGACTTCGACGTGGAAGCGGCGCGAAAGGCCGGTCTGGACACACCCGAGGATCTCGAACCGGAGTACGTCAGCATCAATTCGCGCGGCCAGGTCGCGGTGACGCTGCAGGAGAACAACGGCATCGCCGTCATCGACGGACCCACCGGCAAGGTCACCAAGATCTTCAGCGCCGGAAGCCAATCCGTCGAAGGAATCGACACCAAAGAGGACGACACGATCGACCAGACGGGTTCGATCAAGGACACCCCGCGGGAACCGGACGCCATCGGCTGGATCGGTGACGACTACCTCGCCACTGCTAACGAAGGCGACTGGAAGGGCGGTGCCCGCGGCTGGACGATCTTCGACGCCGGCACGGGCGAGATCACCTGGGACGCCGGCAACTCCCTCGAACAACTCGCCGTGCGCTCCGGCCTGCACATCGAAAGCCGCGCCGAGTCAAAGGGCCCCGAGCCGGAAGGCCTGGCCATCACCAACATTGGTGGCCGGCCTATCGTGCTTGTCGCGTCGGAGCGCAGCAACTTCGTCGCCGTCTACGACGTCAGTGAACCGGCCGCTCCCAGGTTCCGGCAGATCCTGCCCACCACGCCCGGCCCCGAGGGTGTCCTGCCGATCCCGTCACGCAATCTGCTGGCCATCTCCTCGGAGTCCGACGATGCCGAGGCTCGCGTACGGGCCTCGGTCAACCTCTACGGCTACGGCGAATCCTTCGCCACCACAGGCAAACCGGACTTTCCGTCCATCGTCTCCGGCGACATCGACGGCGCACCGATCGGATGGGGTGCCCTCGGCGCGCTGTCGGCCGACCCTCGCGACGACAATCGGCTCTACACCGCCACCGACAGCGCGTACGGCCCGGCGCGCATCCTCGGCGTGGACGTGGCGCAGAAACCGGCGCTGATCGACACTGCGCTGCCGATCACCGAAGACGGCAAGCCTGTCACCCTCGACATTGAGGGCGTATCCGCCCGACCCGACGGCGGCTTCGTGCTGGCGGTCGAAGGTGACGACGGTCCCGGCAACCAATTGGTCTACGTCGCCGCCGACGGCCGTATCGAGAAGCGGGTTCCGCTGCCCAAAGATGTTGCAGCTCAGCTGGGTGGCCAGGGCCTAGAAGGTGTCGCCGTCGACGGAAATTCCGTCTGGATCGCGCTGCAACGTGAGCTCAAGTCCGACCCGTCGGGTGTGGTCCGCATCGGGCGTTACACGCCGACGGGGGACAAGTGGGAATGGTTCGGCTACCAGTTGGAATCCACCAGCACGAAGGACGACTGGATCGGTGTCTCCGAAATCGCCGTCCACGACGGTGATTTGCTGGTCCTCGAGCGGGACAAGCTCAACGGCCCCGACGCGCGACTCAAAGCGTTGTACCGGGTGGCGGTTCCCGACGCCCCGGGCGTGACATCGGCCGCCGACAAGCCACCGGTTCTGCCGAAGACGTTGGCCCGCAATCTGGTGCCGGATCTGCAGGCCACCAACGGTTATGTGCAGGAGAAGGTCGAAGGCTTCGCGATCGCCGGCAATCAGAACCTGTACGTCGTCACGGACAACGACGGGCTCGACGACGCCAATGGTGAGACGGTGTTGCTCGATCTCGGCCCGGTCGCCGAAGCGCTGCGGGGTTAGAACGGGGCCTGCCCTTTTCGGGGAGCTGTGCCGAATGTGCAGGCTTTCATGAGAAACGTCGAAAATGTCTGGAGAAGCGGCACATTCGCCACAGGGGCTGGAGTACAACATTGTTGCCGGGAGCGAATCCGACGCCGATCGCGAGTTTCAACGTCAACGTGTAGCCATTGACGTGTCATGATGACCCGCATGACGGCGGTGTTGATCCGGTCCGACAAGCTGTTGATCTTCGGTGGCCTGGCCATCTGCGTGGTGGCGGGGCTGTCCCACTACGGCGGCTGGCCGCATCTGGTCGCGTTTGTCGTCAGTGCGCTGGCCGTCACCGTATTGGCGTCCCTGGTCGGGCGGGGCGTCGACCAACTAGGCGACCGGTTCGGCCCCGGGGCGACCGGTGTACTGCAGTCGGCACTCGGCAACCTGCCGGAACTGTTCATCTGCATCTTCGCGCTCAAGGCCGGACTGGTCGACGTGGTGCGGGCCGCGCTCGTCGGTTCCATCCTGGCCAACCTGCTGCTGGTGTTGGGCTTGGCGTTTCTGGTCGGCGGATTGAAACACGGTCCGCAGAAACTGGGCTCCGCACAAGTCCGGACCATCTTGGTGCTGATGGTCTTGTCGGTCACCGCCATGGCGATTCCGTCGATCGCCCACGAGGTGCACGCGCCTGCCTCCGAACACGAAGTGTCCTTCTCGATGATCGTGTCGGTCGTCCTCCTGGTGCTGTTCGGGCTATCGCTGCCGTACTCACTGAGCCGGGACAAGAACAAGGCCAGTGACCCTGTGCCGCAGGCACATAAAGAGGCTCCGCGCTGGCCGGTCGGCCTGGCGATCGGCATGTTGGCCGTCGCGGGCGGATTGGCGGCGTTCGTCTCCGACTGGTTTGTCGCCGCTTTGGAACCGGCGATGGACTCGCTGCATATCTCGCAGGCGTTCGCCGGTCTGGTCATCGTGGCGATCGCGGGCAACGCGGTGGAGAACGTCGTCGGCGTGCAATTGGCGGCCAAAAATCAGTCGGAGTACGCCTTCTCGATCATCCTCAACAGCCCGATTCAGATCGCCCTGGTGCTGGCGCCGGTGCTCGTGTTGGTGAGCCAGATCTTCGGGCTCGCCTCACTGACCCTGGTGTTCGGGCCGATGCTGATCGTCGCGCTGTTGGTCGCGGTCGTTTTGGCGGCGATCATCGCCTTCGACGGGGAGTCCACCTGGTTGGAAGGTGCATCGCTGATCGCGCTGTACTGCATCATTGCCGCCTCCTTCTGGTGGGGATGAGCCGACGATTGAGGTAGTCGGTTACTCGTGTGCCCGCACGGTTGTGCTCGTCAATCTGTATGGGCGCGGACGGATTCACACCGTAGGTGTGCAGCCGAGCGCGCCCGACAACGAGTCAACACAGGGGGTATTGCCATGGAAACTTCATCTGGCCGACGTGCATTCGCCGGCGCGGTTCTGACGGGCGTGTGTGCGGTCGGGATGATGTTTGCGCCACCGGCGCAGGCGGGGTCCCAGAGAGCCAAGCTCGTCAACACCCAAACCGGTCTGTGCCTGACGATCGCCGGTGGGGTTAGCACCGAGAACAACGTCCCTGCGCTGCAGTTCACGTGTGACGACCATCCGTCGCGCCAGTGGATGTTGGACGATATGGGTGGCGGCACCGTGCAGATCAGAAATGTGCAGACCAACAAGTGCCTGACCGTCGCCGGTGGGGTGAGCCGAGAGAACAATGTGCCTGCGCTGCAGTTCAACTGCGATGATCATCCGTCGCGCCGTTGGGTTCTGGACAATCAAGGCGACGGGACCACTCAGATCAGGAACGTCCAAACCCAGAAATGCGTGACGATCGCCGGCGGGGTGAGCCACGAAAACAACGTCGACGCCGTGCAATTCGATTGCGATGACCATCCGTCGCGGACCTGGCGCATCGTTCTCCAAGGCGGCGGACCGATCGACGACAACTGAGCGGCCTGAACAAAACCGTCCTACACGGCGAACGCCAACCAATAGCCGATCGGGATCGTCGCGAAGTACCCGAGGATTCCGACGGGGATACCGATCAGTGGTGTCCACTTCCGCCGTTCGGCGAATGCCGCGCCCGCGATGGCGGTGACGTTGCCGACGACCAGGCATATCCACGGAATCAGAAGCAGCGTGTTCTGGCCGGCCGCGCTCAGTTGGCACACCTTGTCGGTGACGCCCTCGTGGCAGGGGTCGGTCACCATGGCCAGCGGCAGCATCAGCACGACGGCAGCCGTCAACCCCAACAGGTCCATGGCCGTGAGCAGCCCGACGAACCACACCCACTGCTTTCCCTTGGTGCCAGTGCTGGCGGGCGGTTCGGCAGGTGGTTGCGGGTCCGTCATCGATCAGCCTTCCGCAGCCACCAAGGACCCCAGCTTGATGTCGGGGTTGTCGCGTTGGAAACCCTCCAGCCGCCACGGCGTGGAGAACAGCACCAGCATGACGCCGTCACTGCGGGTCAACACCTCGGCCGACACCTGACGATTCACGAAGTCGGCGTCTTCCGGGGAGACAACCCGCGCGATCTGGTACGGCAGGTTCTCCAGTGCGATCGGTGCGCTGAGCTCGGCGGCCATCCGGTGGGCGGCGACCTCGAACTGCATCGGCCCGACCGCGGCGAACACCGGGGCCTGCTCGCCGCGCTTGTCCGAACGCAGGACCTGCACGACGCCTTCCTGCTCCAGCTGCTCGATGCCCTTCCGGAACTGCTTGTGCTTGCTCGGGTCGGTGCCGCGGGCCACCGCGAAGTGCTCGGGGGAGAAGCTCGGGATCGGCGGGTAGGCCACCGGGATGTCCCGGTACAAGGTGTCGCCGGGGCGCAGCGCCGCGGCGTTTGCCAACCCGATCACATCACCGGGCCAGGCATCGTCGAGCGTCGAGCGCTGCTGACCGAACACCGACTGCGCGTACTTGGTGACGAACGGCTTGCCGGTGGCGGCGTGGGTGAGCACGTCGCCGCGCTCGAACGTGCCCGAGACCACCCGCGCGTAGGCGATGCGGTCGCGGTGCGAGCTGTCCATACCGGCCTGCACCTTGAACACGAACGCGCTGAACGGGGAGTCCACCGCGCGGTGATTCCCGTCGACACCGACAGACCCACTGGGCGCCGGGGCCAACTCGACCAGTACGTCGAGCAACTGGTTGACGCCGAAGTTCAACGCGGCCGAGGTGAACAGCACCGGGGAGGACTCGCCGGACAGGAACGTCTCGCGGTCATAGTCGGACCCGTCGATCGACAGCAGCTCGGATTCCTCGACCGCGGTGTCCCAGTCGTCCCCGGCGGCAGCGTGAGCGTCGGCGGCGGCGATGTGCTCCTCGGGGGCGGCGGTGGCGCCACCCGCGGTGCGGGTGAAGCGGATGAACTTCTCGGCCCGACGGTCCATCACGCCCTTGAAGTCACCGGCGATACCGACCGGCCAGGTCAGGGGAGTGGTGCGCAGCCCGATCCGCTCGTGGATCTCATCCATCAACTCCAGCGCGTGCCGGCCCGGACGGTCCCACTTGTTGATCACCGTGATAATCGGGATCCCGCGGTGCTTACACACCTGGAACAGCTTCAGCGTCTGCGGCTCGAGGCCCTTCGCGGCGTCGATGAGCATCACCGCGCAGTCCACGGCCGTCAGCACCCGGTAGGTGTCCTCGGAGAAGTCCGCGTGCCCGGGGGTGTCGAGCAGGTTGATGACGCAGTCGCGGTACGGGAACTGCAGTGCCGTCGAGGTGATCGAGATGCCGCGGGCCTTCTCCATCTCCATCCAGTCCGACACCGTGGAGCGGCGGCCCGCCTTGCCGTGGATCGCGCCGGCCTCGGTGATTACCCGGGCGTGCAGCGCCAATGCCTCGGTGAGCGTGGACTTACCGGCGTCCGGGTGGCTGATGACGGCGAAGGTACGGCGACGGGCCCCCTCGGCGGAGATCCGGGCAGCTTGCGGGGTGTTGGAGGCGGGGGCCGCCAGGGCGTTGTCGAGGGCTTTGTCGGTCATGTCGATTAGCGATGGTATGGGCGTTTGGGGACAAACCAGTAATTGGGTGAGTTCGGGGGCCCCGGCCTTGCGCTACAAATCAGTGCTGGCCGCCGTTATCGCTGTTGCGAGGCCGGCCAACTTGTCGTCCAGGGCGGTGGCTGCCGCCAGCAGGGCCGGGTTGTCGTCGATCACCATCAGCGAGGATGGCACCACGTAGGTCAGCGCGCTGCGTCCGGTGCCTTCGGAAGTGAGCAGCAGCTCCACCGGGGCGAACAGGCCGGCGGTCACATCGTGGCGCAGCATCGTGATCGCGATCAGTGGATTGCCGATCACCACCCGCAGCGCCTGCCGATCGATACCGGCCTTGCCGATCCACCCGCCGTGATTCCATGCCGCGAACAACATGAACCCGCTGTCGCCGACATGCGACTGCACCGCGCGCTCGTAGGATTCCCAGCTTTCGTGCCGCGTCGCGATGTCATCGATCGGCACCGGGATGCTGCCGACGTCGGCCAGGAGAGCCGCGACGAGAGCGTCGTAACTCTTCGCGCTCTCATAACGCAGCCGCACTCCGCGGAATGGGATTTCCTGGCGCTCAGACATGATCGACCTCCACCCGCTGGTGCACATGGGTGCTCGGGGTGCGATCGATGAGCAGGCTGAGCAATTCCGGGCGGCTGTAGTGTCCGCGGGCGTCCATCTTCGACTTGCGTTGGTCGATCAGACTGAAGTCGAGGTCGGCGATCACCTCGCCCTCGCCGGAACACAGCGGCGAGCCGAGCAGTTCGCCCAGCGGCGACACGATCGCGGTGAACGATCCGCCGGAGATCGGGCCGATCGGCGCACCGGTATCGGCCATGATCTGCGCCTGCTGATCGGCATCGAGCCATCCGGTGGCGTTGACCACGAAGCTGGCCGATTCGAGCGCGTGATTGCGAATGCTGATCTCCGTCTGGTCGGCGAACAGCGGACCGCCGAAGGAGCCTGGGTACATGGCCGAATGGATCTGCTCGCCGTCGGCGATCAACGCATAGCGAGCCAGCGGGTTGTAGTGCTCCCAACAGGCCAACTGCCCTACGCGTCCGACGGCGCTGTCGACTGCCCGCAGGCCCGAACCGTCACCCCGCCCCCAGATCATTCGTTCGTGGAAGGTGGGCGCGATCTTGCGCCGACGCTGCAGCAGGGTGCCGTCGGCATCGAAGAGCAGCTGAGTGTTGTACAGCGTGCCGCCGTCGCGTTCGTTCACGCCGATCGACACCACCACGCCGGCTTCCCTCGCGGCATCGGCGATGGTGTGCGTCGTGGCGGACGGGACGGTTACTGCCTGATCCATCAGCCGCAGCTGCTCGACGCCCATCTCGAACGGGCGCTGCAGGAACGAGAAGTACGGGTAGTACGGCACGATCGTCTCCGGGAACGTCGCGAACTGCACGCCACGTCGCCCGAGGTCGGCGATCTTGTCGACCACCTTCTGCACAGTGCCCTCCCGGCTGTAGAGCACGGGACTGATCTGCACGGCCGCGGCTGTCACGATGGTCATGTTCAAAGCAGCACACGGTTTCACCGACTTATTCCTGAGTCTGGTTGACTAGACCCAGGGATCCAATCGAAAGCGCCCATGACGTGAACATCTGTGTCTTTCTGTCCGCCGCCGACCTCGATGAGCGCTACACCGAACCGGCGCGCACATTCGCCGAACTCCTCGGAAAGGGAGGCCACACGCTGGTCTGGGGCGGGTCCGACAAGGGCTTGATGAAGGTCGTGGCCGACGGAGTGCAGGCCGGCGGCGGCCGGTTGGTCGGGATCTCGGTCGAGTTCCTGCGACAGCAGGCTAGGGCGGGAGCGGACGAGATGGTGATCACCGCCGACCTCTCCGAGCGCAAGGCAATGCTGCTGGCGCGTTCCGACGCGCTGGTGGTGATGGCCGGTGGGCTGGGCACCCTCGATGAAGCCACCGAGATTCTGGAACTGCGTAAGCACCGGCGCCACGACAAGCCCGTCGTGCTGCTGAACACCGCGGGCTTCTACGACGGCCTGGTGATCCAGCTGCGACGGATGGAGCAGGACGGGTTCCTGCCCGTGCCGCTGGATGAACTGGTGTTTGTCGCCGAGGAGCCCGACGCGGCGATGGACTACCTCGAGCGGGCTGTTAGCTGAGGCGTCGACACCATCACGACTCGCCCACAACCCCGAGGCGTTGCGACGCGGCCGAAGCGGCCGGGCTACCATTGAGACACTGATCACGCCCTGATCAATTTGGCCCTCGCCGAACCACATTGGAGTGACGTTGACGTCTGTTCGTCGTGCCTACCTGGCGGTCGCACTTGCCGTGCTGGCCGTGTCGGGTGGTGTCGTTGTCTCGGCCCTGCCGGACTGCGCCGAGCATTGCCAGACGTTGGCAGCGGCACCCCAGGGTGCCCCGCAGCCCTCACCCACCGAGCCGGCCAAGTTGACCATCACTCCAAAGGTCGACGCCGAGGTCGACCCACTGGCCCGGGTCATGGTCACCGCCGACACCGGCACCGTGGCGCGCGTGACGATGCTCAACGACGCCGGCAAGGAGATCCCCGGCATCCTCACCCCCGATGCGAGGACGTGGAAGCCGACCACCACGCTCGGCTACGGCCGCACCTACACGCTGAAGGTCGATGCGCGTGGTCCCGGCGGCATGCCGACCCGCAAGTCAGTCTCGTTCACGACCGTCACCCCCGGCTACCAGGCCCGCGTCTACCTCAACGGCACGAACTACGCCCCGCTGCAGGACGGCGCCACCTACGGCGTCGGCACGGTGATCGTCGCGCGGTTCGACGAACCGATCACCGACAAGGCCACCGCCGAGAACCGGATGAAGGTCATCACCGAACCCAAGGCCGTCGGCGCGTGGAACTGGATCGACGACCAGACCGCCCACTGGCGGCCCGAGAAGTACTACGCACCGGGCACGAAGGTCACCGTCGACGCCGGCATCTACGGCGCCAAACTCGGCGACGACCTCTACGGCGCCCAGGACGAGAAGGTCTCCTTCACCATCGGCGCCTCGCACGTCACCATCGCCGACGACACCGACAAGCAGGTCAAGGTCTACGACAACGGCAAGCTCGTGCGCACCATGCCGACCTCGATGGGCATGGGCGGCACCGAGACCATCGGCGGCACCACGATGAGCTTCTGGACCCCGCGCGGCATCTACACCGTGATGGACAAGGCCAACCCGGTGATCATGGACTCCTCGACCTACGGTCTGCCCGTCAATTCGCGGCTCGGCTACAAGACGACGATCCCGTGGGCCACCCGCATCAGCATCGACGGCATCTATCTGCACCAGCTCAACGCGACGGTGTGGGCACAGGGGAAAACCAACACCAGCCACGGCTGCCTCAACCTGAACGGCGAGAACGCCGAATGGTTCTACAACTTCTCGGTGCCCGGCGACATCGTCGAGATCCGCAACACCGGCGGTGACCCGCTCAAGCCGACCAACAACGGCGACTGGTCCGTGCCCTGGGCCGAATGGGTCAAGGGCAGCGCGCTGCGCTGACTTTTGCCGCTATTCGGCGAGGGCTTTCATTTCGTCCATTGTCGACGTGACGATCTCGGCCAGCCCGGCGTCTGTGCTGCCGTGCACCCATCGACCGAACGCGACTTTGAACACCGCCATCCCGGTCTCGGCCGCCAAGTGTGCGGACCCGTCGCCGATGCCGCGCCCACGCAACGCCTCGGCTATCTCGGTGGACAGCGTGGCGAGCTTGCTCAGTTCGCGCTCCTGAAGCGCGGGGTTGGCGTCGATCACGGTCTGCCGCCGCAGGGCGTGGTCGCGTCGGCCGTCGAACATCGGTCCGAGGGCGGTCAATGCGGCACCGACGACGTCGAGTGGTGACGTGTCGGCCGGGGCGTCGGAGATGGCAGTGACCAAGAGTTCGGTGAGCATGGTCTGCCCGCCGAACAGTGCCTCGCGCTTGTCGGCGAAGTACCGGAAGTAGGTGCGCTCGGTCAGCCCGGCCCGCTCGGCGATTTGGGCGACCGTGGTTTGGTCGAACCCGCGCTCGAGGTAGAGCTGCAGGGCCGCCTCCTGCAGGCGGTCGCTCGCGTTGGGCTGCCAGCGGCTCATGGGATGTGATCCTAGGGAATGTCAGCAACTGTCATCGTGTTCCCAGTGATGACAGTTACTGACATCAGGAGGATTCATGAGGGTTTTCGTCACGGGTGCATCGGGTTTTGTGGGCTCTGCGGTGGTTCGGGATCTCATGGCCCACGGCCATGAGGTCGTCGGCCTGGCGCGCTCCGACGCCTCGGCTGACGCGCTCAGCGCGGCCGGAGCCCACGTCCATCGCGGCGATCTGAACGATCACGACAGCCTGCGGGCTGCGGCCGACGCCAGCGATGGCGTCATTCACCTGGCCTTCCATCACGACTTCGACAACTTCGGCGACGCCGGCGAGCTGGACCGCCGCGCCATCGAGGTCCTCGGCACGACCCTCGCGGGCTCGGATCGCCCCCTGGTCGTCACCTCCGGCGTCGCCGGTCACGGCACCGGCCGGCTCCTGACCGAGAACGATGCGTTTCAACCCGGGCTGCCGCGGCACTCCGAGCCCGCGGTGCTGGCCTTCGCCGACAAGGGGGTGCGCGCCTCGATCGTGCGGCTGTCACCGACGACGCACGGAGAGGGTGACCACGGGTTCGTGCCCCGGTTGATCCAGATCGCCCGGGAGAAAGGGGTCTCGGCCTACATCGGCGACGGCACCAACCGGTGGCCGGCCGTGCACCGACTCGACGCCGCGCCGTTGTTCCGCCTGGCCGCAGAACAGGCCCCCTCGGGGACCGTCCTGCATGCGGTGGCCGAAGAGGGCATCGCGGGCCGTGACATCGCTGCCGCCATCGGCCGCCATCTCGAACTGCCGGTGGCCTCGGTTCCGGTCGAGCAGGCCTTCGACCACTTCGGGTGGATCGGCGGCATGTTCGCCCTCGACGTACCGACGTCCAGCGCGTTGACGCGCCGGCGATTCGGTTGGCAGCCAACCGAAGTCGGGCTGCTCGCGGATCTCGACCGCGGGCACTACTTCGGCTGAGCGACGCGCGCTCAGAAGACCCGACGCGGCGGTGGCGGCTTCTCCACGATGGCCGGCAGGACGAACGTCTCGATGTAACGCCGCGCCACCGCAGCGTCGTTGCCGACCGGCACGGCTTTCACCAGGAAGCCGAGCGCGGTCGCAATGATGAACTGCGCCAGATCATTCGGGTGCACACCAGGCCGGAATTGAGTGGCGCCGTCGGCGAGGACGCCCTCGACCGTGGTGGTCACCAGTTCCGTCAGATCAGTGTCCCTGGCGATCAATGACGCGATGGTGCCGTCGGGCGTTTGGTCGGCGATGGTGTTGAGCAGCGGATCGGCGACCAGTTCGGTGGCGACGATGACCATGCTCTCGACCAGGAGGTCGATCGGCCCTGCGCCCTCGGGTATGCGCGTCAGGATCGAGGCCATGTGCCGCTGGGTGGTGCGCTGCACCATGGCCGCGATCAACTCGTTGCGGTTGGCGAACTGACGGTAGATCGCGGTACGCGAATAGCCGGCCTCGTGGGCGATGACCTCCATTGTCGAGGCCCGGTGGCCGCGGGTGACGAACAGGTGCTCGGCGGCATCCATCAACACCTCGCGAGCCTGCTCGGCGCTGTTACCGCCGCCGACCGGGCGCCCGCGGGATCGGCGTTCTGGTGCTGACAATCGACTATCCTGCTCGGCTGCGGAATGGGGCTTCAGTATGCCCGACGGGCGCAGCCGCCTGGACATTAAAGAAACATTATTGCCAATTTGTCCCATTGCTCTGCGGGCTGCTGATCGCACCGGTTAGCGTGCCTGCGTGACCACACGGGGGCGAAAAATTCATGCAGTGGCGGCGATGGGGTGGGGCGTGCTGGTGGTCGCGCTGTGGATGGGCTTGCTCGTCGGAACGGTCTCGACAGCCTATGCTGATCCCGGCCGCGATAAGTCAACCACGCAGTCCGCCAACGGTTCTGGTGCATCGGCGAAGCAGCGAGCCCCGGCGTCCCGAGTGGGCCCGCGCAAGGAGAAGCTGCGCCGGACCGACAACGCAGCGGTGCGTCAACGCCCGCGGTTGTCTCTGCCGAAGTCCCTGCCGGGGCGTTCCGACGTGCGTGACGTGGTCGACGACCTCACTATCCACGCGCGTACCGCATTGACCGACCTTGCCGACCGGGCGCCGAACCTCCTTTCTGCACAATCACTTTCGCGGCCCAAGGAGACGGCGAGGCGTGACGCCGTCGAGCGCTCCGAAGCCGCGGTGGCTGCCGTCGCGGTGGCAGACAAGGCGCCGGATATCGCCGAAGCGATCGAAGCGATCACCCGTCCGGCCCAGGTGAAGACGCCGCCGCCGGCGGAGGTCGGCACCGTCGTCGACCAGGGGGTGACCCAGGGCCGTAGCCTGCTCGGCGGAATCGCCGATCGGATCGCGAACCCGGTTGCGCCCCAGGTCCACCAGGCCGTGAAACCCATCGCCGCCATGACCACCCCGATCACCGCGCCGCGGTCGGTGCCGTTGGTCAACGTCGTCGGCTCGCTCGTGTTCAACGTGGTCGGCGCTGCCCTGCAGGTTTTTTCGGGCCCGCCGGCGATCCCGCCCGGCAGCAACGTCACCGTCCGCACCTCGACGTTGGACATGCCGGGTACCGGCCAGACCGTGCGCGCCGACTGGTACTTCCCCGAAGATCCGGACTCCGCCACCGGCGTCATCTACCTGCAGCACGGATTCATGGCCACCGGCCCGATGTACAGCTACACCGCGGCCTACCTGGCTGAGGAGACCAACAGCATCGTCGTCGTCCCGACGTTGTCGTCAAACCTGTTCGACCCCAGCGGCGAATGGATCGGCGGCGAACCGATGCAGCAGTCCGTCGCCGACCTGTTCGCCGGCGGCAGGCCAGAGCTGACCGCGAGCGCCACTGCGGCGGCCGGCCACCCCGTCACCCTGCCGTCTACGTTCGTCCTGGTCGGCCATTCCCTGGGCGGGATGCTGGTCACCGGCGCCGCCGGTCGCATGGTCGACAACGGCGCGGTCGACAACCTGGCCGGGGTGGTCCTGCTCGACGCGGTGGATACCCACAACGACATGCCTGAGGCGCTGAATGGCCTGAGTGGCGCCAATTACCGTGCGGTGCTACTCATTTCGTCCGAACGGTATGTGTGGAATCGCAACGGCACCGTCGGGGACGAACTGCAGACCGCCCGGCCCGGGCAGTTCAACGGCGTCATGCTGGTCGGTGGGCGGCACATCGACGGGATGCAGGGTGCCAACGTCATCCTGCAATTCGCCGAGTACCTCATCGCGGGCTTCTCGCAACCGCAGAACACCGAGGCGGTCAAAACCGTTGCGGCCGGCTGGATCAACGACATATACCACGGCACGAACACCGGTGTGTACGGTGCGCCGCAGGAGAGCATCGACATCCCGACGTCGTCGGGCACCGCCACCGCGGTGGTGCTGCCGTTCACCTCGTCCGAGCCGGTACAGGCGACGCCGTGGGACGGGCTGGTGGCGCCGATCCTGGATGCCTTGTTCCAGTACGCGGTGTATGAACCGCTGGCCGGACAGTCGGTTCCCGTGACCGTCTGACGCCAGAAATCGGTGCCCGCGGCACCACGGATCCGCCTCTATCCTGGTGAGGACACCGAACCGGGGGGTGCTGTGGAAGAGACACCACCAGAGG
Organism: Mycobacterium sp. IDUB_9; assembly: GCF_055419505.1. Taxonomy (NCBI): domain Bacteria; kingdom Bacillati; phylum Actinomycetota; class Actinomycetes; order Mycobacteriales; family Mycobacteriaceae; genus Mycobacterium; species Mycobacterium sp. IDUB_9. Next base: position 189,173 of record NZ_JBVAXU010000002.1, read on the forward strand.
AATACCCGCACGAATGGGTCGACCGGTACGGCCCTCAGGCTTATGCGCCACCTCAGGCCTGGGTCCAGCCGGCATCCGCCGCCAATCGGCATCACCAAGCCGTGCTGACCATCCGCTGCTTCGCCGGAGTGATCGGTGCAGGCGCTGTGCTGTTCTGGGCACTGATCGTTTTCGGGATGCTGAGTTCGGCCTTCGACACGAACCCCGCCACCGATCCGCACGGCTACGGAATCGTCTTCGGCGTTCTCATCTCCGTGCCATTGAGCCTTTTCTGGGCCCTTGTGTTGCCGTTCGCCGCACCCAGACGCTGGTGGGGCCGCGCGTTTGCGATCTCGTTGCTGACGTTTGTGGCACTGACCGCGCTGGTGTTCTGGGCGCTGAACGTGTCGGGCGCCGGGTAGCGCCGCCTCCGAGTTCGCTGGCATGCGCTGAACAAGGCATATACCAAGCTCAGCTATACATTTTGCCGCGAAATCGTTAACCGAATTGGTGCCTCGTCTGTATGTGATTCAGCCCACGGACGATGTACATTGTGATCGCTGTCATACGAAAGGGCGGTCCATGTTTGGAGCAATTGTTGGGGCACTCCTGCTGGTGCTCGGCATCGGTGCGGTCGCCGGCGTCGTGGTGGCAGTGGCAATGGGTCTTCCCACCCTGGCACTCGTAATCGGTCTCATCTCCGGCGCATTTTTCGCCGGACGTGCCGTTTAGAGCTTCAGCCGCTTTCGCAGGCCGGTCGCTCGGACTGCCTGCCGGGCGATAGCCGCGCTAATTTCCGCTTCGGAACCCACGACGCGCACCCGCGTCTTGGCCCGGGTGACCGCGGTGTAGAACAACTCCCTCGTCAATAACCGGGAGTCTTCCGGCGGTAGCAGCACGGTCACCTCGTCGGCCTGGCTGCCCTGGGATTTGTGGATCGTCATGGCGTGCATGGTCTCCACCTCGGTGAGCCGGCCGGTCGCGAATGACGCGGACCCGCCGACGGTCCCACCCACGACGGCACGCAGCCCGTCCGGAGTGGCCACCGTGACGCCCGTGTCGCCGTTGTAGACCTTGAGCCCATAATCGTTGGTCGTCACCAGGATTGGCCGTCCCACGTACCACGACGCCCAGGTGGGCTCACCGGTCGCCTCGGCCAGCCACCGCTGCACCTGACGGTTCCACTGCGCGACACCGAACGGACCGTGCCGGTGCGCACACAACAACCGATGCTCGTCGAGGATGTCCAGCGCCGCGGCGGCGTCCCCGAGAAGCGCTGCCTGCCGAAGTGCAACGGCGTGTGGCACAAGCACTTCCCGCAGCCGCTCGCCCGCATCGGCGGACACCCACTCGACATGCTCACCGCCGGCCGCCAGCACCTCCACCGCACCCGAGGCGTCCCCGGCCCGGATTGCTGACGCCAGCGCACCGATCGACTCGCCGAACCGGTGCGAGGTTTGCAGCGCCGCCACCCCGCGCGACCCCAGCCCGTCGACCAGGTCGGCCAACACCGCCCCGGCCTCCACCGATGCCAGCTGATCGGGATCGCCCACCAGCAGTAGCCGGGTCTGCGGACGCACCGCCTCCAACAGCCGGGCCATCATGGTCAGCGACACCATCGACGTCTCGTCGACGACGATCACGTCGTGCGGCAGCCGATTCGCCCGGTGATGCCGGAACCGTGACGAAGTGTCCGGACGCGACCCCAACAGCCGGTGCAACGTGGTGGCCTGAAGCCCCGAGATCCGTTGACGGTCCACGGCGTCGAGCCGGTTCACCTCGAGCTGCACAGCCTCCTGCAGCCGGGCCGCGGCCTTACCGGTCGGCGCGGCCAGCGCGATCCGCAGCGACGGCCGGCCGGCCAGAGCGGACTGCTCGGCCAACAGCGCCAACAAGCGCGCCACCGTGGTCGTCTTTCCGGTGCCCGGCCCACCGGTCAGCACCGTCAGTCCTTGCGACAACGCCACCTTCGCCGCGGTCCGCTGCTCCTCGAAACCCGGTGGGAACAGCCGCGCCACGTCGGGGACCGCGCCGTCGCGCTGGGCACCCACCAGCGCCAGCACGTCGTCGCACACCTGCTGCTCCTCCAACCAATACCGGTCGAGGTAGAGCAGATCCCCGAACAACCGCAGTACCGGGGGAGTGCCCAGCAGCGGGCTGGCCGCCACGGCCGCCAGCCACTCGTCGACCGGCGGCCACGGCAGATCGGGTAGCTGGGCCTGCTCGGCCACCGCGCGTAGATCCACACACACCGAGCCGCCGCGCAGCGCCCGCACCGCCAGGGCCAGAGCCAGGGTGACCAGCGGATCGGCTTCCTCCGCCAGCGTGCTCAGCCGTTGGGCCACCTGAACATCAGCGGCTTCCAGGATCTCGGCGAAGGCGTCCAACATCACCGGGCCCCCTGATCCAGTAGCTCCGACATCGCGACGACCAATCCGACCGGCGGTTCCCAGCTGAACACGCCGGCCGGGTGTCCGTCGACGACGGGCGTCTGCGCCCCGCACATGCCGCGGACGAACAGATACATCACCCCGCCCAGATGCGTGCCCGGATCGTAATCCGGCAGCCGCCAGCGCAGGAACCGGTGCAACACAACGCTGTACAACAGCGCCTGCAACGGATAGTCGGAGTGCAGCATCGCCTCTGCCATCCGGTCACGCCCGTAATCGGCCGCGGTCAGCGGCGCGTCGCCGGTGCCCAGCCAGTTGGTCTTGTAGTCGACGACCACGAAGCGCTGCCCGATCCGCAGCACCACATCCACCGAACCGGACAGGTACCCGCGCAGCGGCTGGCGACCCAGCAGTCCGGTCGACAACCGCTCGGCGTAGACGGCCATCGGATCGTCGGCAGGCAGATGCGCATCGAGCAGTGCCCCGATCTCGGCCAGCCGCGCGAACTCGCCGCCGCGCAGATCGCCACCGGCCATCGGGAACTCGAAGTCCAACTCGCACAGCCGGTCCGCCAACCCGATCTGGCGCAGCGTCATGCCGGGCGCCAACGGTCCCAACGGGGTGTCGTGCATCGGTAGCAGGGCGGCAGCCAGCTCGTCGGCCTCGATCTCGACGGGCCACCGGGCCGCGTGGCGTCGCACTTCGGCCCGTAGCTCGGATGTGAGATCCGCGGCGAGCGGATCGGTGGTCTCCAGCACCGCGTGCACGAGCGACCCGAACGCGGCCCCGGCCGGCAACGACGCCATCGGGGAGGGAACGTCGGCGCCCTGGGTTGGAGCGACGACGGTGATGTCGGTCGACTCGTCGTCGAGCTCGGCGACCTCGGGCTCGCTGGACACCCCGGAGTTCCCGTCGTCTTCGGCCGCCCGCAGCAGCCCCGAGTACGACGTACGGCGCCAGGCGGTGTCGATGGAGCGGTGAAAATGCCTCGCCGCCAGCCCATCCGGTATCGCGTGCGCCGGTACCGGGACGACCGCACCGATCACCGACTCCTCCAGCACCGGACCGCCCGCGGCCTCCCAGGCCCGCAACCAGGCCAGCGCATCGTCATCGGAGATCCTGGCCGGCGCGCAGCGGTCGGGCACCGCGGACTGCCCGGGCACGCGGCCCCGCAGCAGGCGCGACAGGCCGCCGTTCGGCTCGTCGTTGGACGGTGCCCACCACGCCACCACCTGCGACTGGGCCCGTGTCATCGCCACGTAGGTCAGGCGGCTGTCATCGGCGGCAGCCTCGGCGCGGCCGGCGCGGGTCACCGCCGGATCGGGGCCGCCGATCTGCAGGCACCGCACCCCGTTGTCGTGAAACAACACCAGATCCGGTTCCGGGACATACCGGTTGAACGCGAACGGCAGGTACACGATCGGGAACTGCAGCCCCTTGCTCACCCACACCGTCATGATCTGCACCGCCGCCGCATCGCTGTCCAGGCGCCGGTTGCGCTCGGACGCGCCACCGCCCTCGGCGCGCTGGGTGCGCAGCCAGTCCCGCAGTGCGGGGAGCCCGAAACCCTCCCGGTGTGCGGTGTCCCCGAGCAGCTGGGTCATGTGGGCCAGGTCGGTCATCGACCGCTCCCCGCCCTGCCAGGACAGCACTCGCCTGCCCATACCGGCCAGCTGCGCGGCCTCGAAGATCGCCGCGACACCGCGCTCGCGGGCATGGCCGGCCCAGGTGCGCAGCGTGTCGGCGACCCGATCGGTCAACGTATCACCGCCCTCGGCAAGGGTTTCCGCGGTCTCGCCGAAGAACATCGTGGCAGCCGCGGCGCGTACCAACCCGGGGCGGTGAGGCTGGTCGAACGCCTCAAGCAGATACAGCCAGTCCTCGGCCGCCTCGGAATTGAACACGTCCGAATCCCCGGTGTAGACCGCGGGGATGCCGGCGTCGAGCAGGGCGGTGTGGCAGGCCCGGGCGTCCTTGTGGGTCTCGACGATCACCGCGATGTCGCCCGCCTCGAGTTTCTGGCCGGCGTAGCTCGCGTCACTGGCCAACAACGCTCCGATGTCAGCGGCCAGGTCCCTGCCGATGTGGTGGCGCAGATCGGCGATCGGAATCACCCTGGTACCGGTCCGATTCCGGCGCACCACCCGCAGTCGGAACGGATCGTTGTGCGGTGCCCCGGCCAGCCGATGCCCTTGGTGGTGTGCCTGTACGTCGTGCACCACGATATCGGGACCACCGAGTTCGGCACCGCGCAGGACCGCCTGTAACCGGTCCACGAGCACACTGTCACTGCGCCAGTTCGTGCCCAGGGTCTGCTTGTCGCCGGCGGTCGCCGCGGCCCGCAGATACGTATCGATGTCCCCACCACGGAACGCGTAGATCGCCTGCTTGGGATCACCGATGAGGATCAGCGTGGACCGCCCGGAGAACGCCCGCTCGATCACCTGCCACTGCACCGGGTCGGTGTCCTGGAACTCGTCGACCATCACGATCGGCCAGCGCTGCGCCATCCGTACCCGTGCCGCCGAATTCTCGGCGGCCAAGGCACCGGCCAGCCGGGTCAGCAGATCGTCGTAACCCAGCACGCCGCGGCGACGCTTGCGAATCTCCAACTCCGCCAGCACCGCCCGCGCGAACGCCACCCGAATCTCCGCCGGGGACTCCGGTTCGGGGTCCAGCGGCCGCAGCTCCGTCGCCGGATTGGCCACCACCACCCGGGCCAGCCGCAGTGCCTCGGCATACCCGAGCTCCGGGGTATCCCGCTGAGCGCCGAAGTGGGCGAGATACAGATCGTCCACAATCTCGCACACCAACTCGTCAAGACTCTCGACCAGAGTCACACCGGAATCGCTGTCTCCGGCCACACCAAGGGATTTCAGGACGATCTGGCAGAACTGATGCGTGGTGGCGATCGTCGCCGCGTCGAAACCGGCCAGGGCGTCGCGTAGCCGCTGCCCGCGGGCCTGCTGATCTTCGGCGATCAGATACTGGAGTAGATCGTTGTCGGCGCGTGACGGATCCTCCAGCGCCGCCAGGGCGCCGACGATCTGGGCGCGCACGCGCTCCCGCAACTCCTGACTGGCGGCCCGACCGAAGGTGATGAGCAGCATCTGATCCAGCGTCGCCGCACCTTCGGCGACCAAGCGGGTCACCAACCCCGCCAGCGCGAAGGTCTTGCCCGTGCCCGCGCTGGCCTCCAACACCGTGGTGCTGTTGGTCCGCGGCAGCGGGCCGGTCAGTTCGAAGACGTTCACCGGCCTGCCCATCCGGCCTGGGCGCCGGCCTGCAGGACCGGCAGCCACAACCGCTCGGAATATTCACCCAGACCGACCAGCCGGCTCAGCGGTGCGCCGCGACCCCACGCCCGCACATGCGCGGGCGCCTCATCCTCGCCGGGGAATCTGCTGCTGCGCCAACGGTAAGCGGCCTCACGCTCCGGGTCGTCACCGGCGTGACGCGCTGCCGCCCACGCATAGGAGGTCTTGATGGGCAGCGGCAACGGCTCCCGCCGGCCCGCGTCATAGATGGCCACCAGATCGGCCAGCAGCCCCACCGGATCATCCGGGCGGCCCAGCCCTTCGATGCGCGGCGTGTCGCCGCGCCGGGGGCGCCCGATGCACACGGCCGACCAGTCACGGTCGGGATGCCCGGCGGCCAACGCCAACAGCGGAATCCACGACTGCAGCAGGTGCTTGCCGTCGAGCTTGGAGTAGGTCACCGACACCATTCGGTCGCCGAACACGGGCGAGACAGTTCCGGTCAGCCGGCGCCCGGTGCCCAGGTCGATGTCGACGTCATAGGCCTGCGGGTCCGCTTCCCGATACCGCAGGGCCTCGATGGCCAGCAACGCACACTGATCACGCAGCACAATCGCACGGCGCCAGCCCAACTGGCCCGGCGGCAGGGTGCCGCGCCGCCACTCGGCCTGCTGGGCGTCGGCCGGGGTCATGCCCCGCATGATGTCGCCGAGCATGCGATCGCCGACGGTCCATTCCTCCAGCGCATCGATATCGACCGGCATCACATCCGACACCCCGTCCACATCCCAGGGCAGCGTGTAATCCAGCGCCCGGAAAAAGCCCTTCACCGGATCCCTGAAGAACGTGACGAGATCCTCCAACGCGACGTCCCCGGTTGGTGGCGCCGGAAGTCGGCGGGCGAAGAACGGTGGCCGTTCCGCCCGCTGCCCAGCGCTGGCCTGCGCTGCGGTCAGCACCGTGGGATCGAACGTGAACGGCCCGTCGGGCACCAGTGCACCCGGCGTGACGTTGCGAATATCGAAGGGCTGCAACGGGTGTGTGGTGACGACAGCCACCGGCCGCTCGGCGGTGGTCCTGAGCGTATCCAGCAGCTCGGCCAGCGGCACCGCCGGCGGTCGGGGCTGCCCGGAGTATTCGTTGGCGCCGGTATAGGTGACCACGAGGGTCTGGGTGGCCGCGCCGATCGCGTCGAGCAGCAGCTGCCGGTCCTCCGAACGGATATCACGCTCACCCGTGCGCGGGTCGCGGGCCAGCACGTCGTCGCCGTCGACGGCACCCAGCCGCGGAAACACGCCGTCGTCCAGTCCGACCAGGCACACCACCCGGTGCGGAACCGAGCGCATCGGCACCATGGTGCACACCGTCAGGGTTCCGGTACGGAAGTTGGCCCGCGTCGGCCGGCCCGCCAGATGCCGATCCAGAAGCGCTCGAATATCGCTGAGCCGCAGTGGCGTTGCTGCCGCCCCGGTGGCCTCGCCGATCTCGGCGAACTCACGCTGCACCTGGGCCGCGGGCCACTCCTCGTCGGAGTACGCCAGCGCCTGGATCCCGGTGCCCAGCGCCGACAACCACTCGTCGAGAGGTCGGACGCCGCTGAGCTGACGGACAGTGTGGCTGAGCTTTTCGACAAAATCGGCGAACCGGCCGGCCAGCTCGACCCGGTTGCTGCTGACATCGTCAAGCGGCAGTGTGGTGCCCAGCCAGGCGTGCGAGTCATCGGACATCGCTACCCCGGCCAGCACCCGGTCGATCCCGAAACGCCAGGTGTTGTGCAGGAATTCGACACCGTACGGGCTACGGTGCTCCTGGTCGAAACCCCACCGGATGTTGGCCTCACGCACCCAGGCGGTGATGGCCTCCAGATCGTCGTCGGAAAACCCGAACCGGGCCCGCACCGGCTCTGACTCGGCCAGGTTGAGCACCTCGCTCGCGGTGGCCCGCCCACCGGCCAGCGTCAGCACCGACGCGGCCACCGACAGCAGCGGATTCGTCTGCACCAGAGCACGATCGGCCAGCCGCACCCGCAGCTTGTGCGCCGGATGCGCGCCGCGCACCACATCGCCCAGCCCGAACCCTGCCGTGATCAACGGGGCATAGGTCTCGATGTCGGGACACATCACCAGGATGTCGCGGGGTTCCAGGGTCGGATCGTCGGCGAGCAGGCCCAGCAGCACCTCCCGCAGCACCTCGATCTGCCGGGCTGGGCCGTGACAGCTGTGTACCTGCACCGAGCGATCGTCCCGCCGCGGCACCCGTCCGGCCGGGCGAACCGCGTTGGCAGCGATGTCGGACTGCAGCCACCCCAGCACGGTATCGGGCTCAGCTATGCCGCCGCCGGTTCTGCTCAAGTATTCGTCGGAGTCCGGGACGGGAAGGCTGCGCTGCAACTCCCGAAGGTCGCGGCCCAGGGTGGCCAGCAGCGGGTGGCCCACCTCGCGGTGGCTGTTGTCCTCACGGCGGGGGATCGGGCCGGTGTGGATGGACAGCGCCTGCCACAGGTCATCGCTGGGATGCGGCAGCCACAGGTGCAGATCGTGATGCGTCGCCAGCGCGGTGAGCAACTCGATCTCGGTGACCGGCAACCGGGTGTGCCCGAACAACGACAACCGCTCCGGCAGGTCACTGCGCGATTCGGCGAGCCGGGCAAGGGTTTTCGCATGCCGCAGGTGTGGGGGATCGGCGTCGATCCGCTCGAGCAATGCCCGCCACAGCGGTGCCTGCCAGGACAGGTCGTCGGGCAGCTCCGCCCAATCGACCAGCAGTTGCGGGCGCTGCCGCGCATAGGAGGCGAACAGTCCGGCCAACCGTCGGGCCACCGCATAGCGCCGGCCCTGACGCAGCTCATGCTCGTCACCGGTCTCGAAATGACCGAGGTGGGTGGCCACCGGCGCACACCATGGTTGATCAAGGTTGTCGTCGATGACCGCCAGCAGTGGCCAGGCCATCGCATCGGCCGACCACGGGTCGTCCTCGGCGGTCCCGGTCAGCTCGGCGATCAGCGAACGCGGATTGCGGAACTCGACCGCCGCGCACACCCCGAGCCGGTTCGACAACCGTTGACTCAGCCAACGCTCCACGCCCTTGGCGGGCACGAGCACCAGCTCCTGGGCGAACGGGTCAGCCGGGGGATGCGACAGCAGATCTGCCAGCCCGTCGGCGAGCAGATCGGTGCGCTCGGCCCGGTGCAGGTGCAATGCCATCGAAAGACACGATAGGAGACCCGGTCACAGTGTTGCTGCGTTTGGAGTCGACAGTGCGGCGGGTCGGGTGGCGAGTGCGACCGCGAGGGTCAGCGCACCCGCGATGACGAACGCCACCCGCACGCTGAACATGTCGGCGGCACCGCCCAACAGCGCCGCGGCGAACGGGCGTGACCCGAGGAAGCCGACCAGCCACAGCGCCATGATGCGGCCCCGCAGTTCTTCGGGTGCCCGCTCTTGAACGACGGTGCTCAGACCGGTCATCGCCCAACCGAAGCCCAGCCCCGCGACCGCGAAACCGGTCAGCGCCACGGGCGTGACGGTACCTACCGCGAGCAACCCACAGCCGGCCACGAGCAGCCACAACCCGATCGCCGAAACCCGGGCGGCCGCCAGGCGTCCACGCATCGAGGCCAGCGCCACCATGCCGACCGCCGCGCCGATGCCGAACGCCGCCGACAGCGCACCCACCAGGTGGGCGCCGCCACCGAGGTCCTCGGCCATCGACGGGGTGAGCGTGATCGACGGATCGGAGGCGAACCCGACGGTCGCCACGGCCAGCAGAGCCAGCAGCAGCGGGCGGTCCCGCCAGACGTACGAAAGTGCCGCGCGCACTCGGTAGTCCCCGTGCGGGCTGCGTGCCGGCCGGGTCGGGAAGGTGACCAGCAGCAGGAAGATCGCGAACACCAGGTGCAGGCCGGCGCTGATCGCGAAGCCGGGTGCGGCACCGAGACGCGCGGCCAGGAAAGCGCCGATGGCCGGGCCCAGGATGCGGCCGATGGTCATCGGAATGCTGTTGAGCGCCATGGCCGTTGCCAACTCGCCGTCGCGGATGAGGCTGGGGACCACCGACTGCATGGCCGGGCCGCCGATGACGAATCCGAAGCCGACCAAGGTGGAGCCGACGAGCACGGGTACCGCCGCCGCGGTGCCCTGCAGGTCGGGATCCAGGCCCAGCCAGAGGGCGGTCGAGCCCGAGCCGATGATGCACAACACCCGGCCCCACAGGATCTGGCGGGCCGGGTCGCCGACGTCGGCCCACTTGCCGCTGGTCGGGCTCAGGATGAGCTGGGGGAGGAACTGTGCGACGCCGACCATGCCCACCATCACCGCCGAACCGGTGGCGTCGAAGATCACGATGGCCGCGACGATGCCATGCGTCCAGACCGCGACGACGGAGAACATCTTGCCCCAGAAGAGCGCACCGAAGACCGGGTCGAACATCAACCGCAGGGCGCCGCGCGGCTGCGGGCGGGCAGTGGTCTCGGCTGTCACGAGCTGATCCCTCGCTCGAAATCGGAGACCAGCTGCTCCAGCAGGTCGACGAGCTTGTCGACGTCGGACTCCGGCCATTCGGCCACGGTCTCGGCGACCATCTCGCGGCGCCGTTCGGTGACGTCGGCCAGGGCCTTGCGGCCTTCGTCGGTGAGGGTGAGTACGCACCGGCGCTGGTCCTCGGCGTCTTGGGCTTTGGTGAGCAGCCCGGCCGCGACGACGTTGGCGACGGTGCGGCTGGCGGTGGAGTGCTCGACGGCCATGTATTCGGCCACCTCGCCGACCGAGGCGCTCTGCCCGGCCTTCTCCCGCTGCTCGACGGCGCGGAGCACGCGGAGCGTCGACAGTGACGGGACGCCGCCCGACGCGTCGATCAGCCGGCGCCGCCAACCGGGGCGCTGCCGCACGATGTGGATGCGCACCAGAAGCTCATCGAGTTGGTTGTAGCGAGGCACGAAATATGCATAGCACATACATGTATCTGGAGAGGCGTCGGGTGGCGCGCCTCGCGCCAGTAACGCAGTGGCGGGAGAATCGCGAAATGAGCGCCACAGCGTTACTGGCGAGGGTGTCGGTAGCGGTTGGCACACTCCAGCGATGGGGGAACCGTTCATCGGCAGCGCAGCGCTGGCCTCAGGTGCGCTGACCCGACATCAATTGAGAACCCGGTTCACCGCTGTCCATCGCGATATCTATGTCGCCACAGGTACCGAGCCGACCGCGCTACTGCGGGCCAAGGCCTGCTGGTTGCGGTCCCGGGGACACGGGGTTCTGGCCGGGTTCTCCGCATCGGCCTTTCACGGTGCGCGGTGGATCGATGCCGGCCTGCCCGCCTATATCATCGACAGCAATCATCGTCCCGCCCGCGGGATCATCGCGTGGGGCGATGCCATCGACGAGGACGAAATCTGTCAGATCGGCGATATCCGCCTCACCACTCCTGCCCGTACTGCGGTCGACCTGGCGTGCAAGTTTCCCGAAGACCAGGCGGTCGCGGCCATCGATGCGCTGGCCAGAGCCGCCCGGCTGAAGGTGTCAGACATCGAGGCGGCGGCCGAACGCCACTCGGGCCGCAAGGGCATCAAGCAGGCCCGCGCCACGATCGCGTTGGTGGATCCAGGCGCGGAGTCACCGCAGGAAGCCTGGTTGCGGCTCTTGGTGATTCGCGCTGGTTACCCTCGCCCGCAATCGCAGTATCCCGTCCGCAACGAATACGACGCGGTGATCGGCGAGGTCGACCTCGCCTGGCCGGATCTGAAGATCGCCCTCGAATACGAAGGACGGCACCACACCGATCCCGACACACTCCGTAAGGACATCGCTCGCATCGACGAGATGATCGAAAACCGCTGGATCGTCATCCGGGTCACCCGCCGGGACGGTGCGGCCAACGTGCTCGGCCGCATTGCCAAGGCGTGGGCATCACGCCAGTAACGCAGTGGCGGAAAAATCGCGAAACGAGCGCCACGGCGTTACTGGCGAGGTGGGGAAGTGACGCCCGGCGCCCGGGCCGGACAATCAGCCCGCGAATTCCTGTGCCAGGCCGTCGATTCCGGCGCGGATCGCGGACAGGGCCTCGGCGCGGGCCTTGAGCTTGCTGGCCACGTGCGCACCGGTGTTCAAGGTTGCCGCGGCCTCGGCCGCCACCTCCTGGGCGCGTGACAGCACCGCGTCGGCCTCGACGACCTCATCGAGCCAGCCGCCCGCGATCGCCGCGTCACCGGTGAACACCGCTGCCATGGCGATCCCGCGCTGGAAAGCCGCCCGGGTCAAGCGCATCCGCATGATCTCGATGGCCGCGTTCGGCAGCGTCATCCCGATCTTCACCTCGTTGGCCTGGCACCGCGACGTCACCGCGCCGACCCGATGATCACCGGACAACAGCAGGAACGAGCCCATCGCGATGGCATGCCCGGTGGCAGCCATGATCACCGGCACCGGGAAGCTCAGGCACCGCACCGACAGCTCGAAACCGCCGGCGAGCATGCCCAGGGTTGCCGCCACGTCGCCGGCCGCGAACACGCTCAGGTCGAACCCGCCGCTGAACACCTTCGAATTGCCGGCCAGCACCACGGCTTTCACCTCGCCGGCAGCGGCGCCGGCAGCAGCCTGATCCAGCGCCGCGTTGATCTCGGCCTGCATCGCCGGCGAGAACGCGTTGACCTTGCCGTCGTCCATCGTGATCGTGGCCACGGCATCGTTGAGCTCGTAGCTCACCAGGCTGCTCATCGCACTGATGCTAGCGAGTGGGCTCAGGCCCGATGACGCCTGCCGGTGGAAGGCGGCGGCTTGATCAGATCGGTCTCGGGATCGTCATCGTCGTAATCGTCGTCGTCATCGTCATCGCCGGCCTCGTAGCGGTCACGCCAGCGGGACCGCATCTCGGCGCCCAGGGCGTTGATGCGGTTGATCTCCGAACGCAGCTTCTGCTCGTCGGTCTCCTTGGCCGCGTACTGGAAATAGGTCAGGACACCGCGCAACAACTCGAGCTTCTGCTTCTCCCGGCGGGCCTGATCGTGGGTGGTCAGCAGTTCCATGCGGTCCACCGGCGGCAGCGTGGCCCAATCCAGCACCGCGGTGTTGCGCAGCTTGCGCCCGGCGGGCTTGCCGGGTGAGCCCGGCTCGTCGTAATAGGTGACCGCCCCGTCGAACCGGGACGCGATCGCTTCCCCGAGTTGCTTGCGGTCCAGTGCCGAATCCCACACGATGCGCCACTCCTGCGACGGCGCCAGGTACGGGATCTCGGCGGGCAGGTTCAACGGCACGATGTCGACGAAGTTGTCGTCATACGAGCTCTCGTACTTGCCGACGGTCGGCGGATTCGCGAATTCGAACCGCAACCCGTAGGCCGGGCGCTGACCGTAATTGCGGACGACCAGCTCCACCAGATGCCAATCGGCACTGCTCGGCTCCATGAACATCGACACGTTCGGCTGGGTCAGCTCGGCACGTCGGTCCCTGGCCTTCAGATACTGCCGCCAGGCATAGATCAACGCGATGACGATGACGGCAATTGCCACCCATGCTGCGAGCGCAGTCCATGCACCCGGTTCGAAACTAGCCAACTCGCGCCCCCGGTCCGTGACTGAATCGATGATCCCCACCAGGTGGGTATATCACGGACATTCACCGCGGGCAGCGGTCCAGCTCAGCAAACTTCGGTCAAACGACTGTTCTCACGAGGCGACGGCAGTGAGGATGTCGCGCTGTACCGGGACGGTCACGGGTGTGTGCACCAGCCGCTCACCGCGGGCCAGCCACTCGGCGTCGGTCCATTCGATGCGCGCGGGCAGTCGCCGCCAATAGTGCGGGTGCGAACGCAGGTACACCTCGACGCTGGCGTGCACCTTGGCATCCAGCGGCGCCCGGCACCGCCCGATCGCCCCCGCGGTCCCGGCCAGCGCGTCGAGATCGGTGGGGCAGGCGCTGTGATCGCGAACCCGTAGCCCCGACGAAATGGCCCCGTCCAGCATCCAGTCCAGAGCGATGTCGGCCAGCGGCCAACACGCGCCGGTGCCGCCGATGACATCGCCGCGGGTTCCCCGGAACCAGACTTCATCGAGGCTCTCGCGATACCGCATCGTCCGCCGACCGCCCTCGACGGCCACCGCGTGCCGGCCGGACTCCACCGTCGGCAGCGGACCCATGTGGTGCTTGGTGCCCGGGGTGGCCGTGGCATTCCACAGCCCGACGAACCGCACCGGTACGGCCGGATCGCGGTCACCGAACAACTGGCCCGCCAACACCCTGATCTGTCGCCAGTCCTGGGCCGTGCGCGCCGTGCGCGGCAGTACATAGGTGGCAAGCGCATAGTCCAGTACGTCATCGGAATGGGCCGGCAACAAGCCGACCGTGCCGAGCAGCGTGGCCAGTTCACCGGCGCGATGCCCGCCCTCGCCGCCGCCGAACAGAAAGATGCGATCCCCGGGATCCCACGCATCGCCGAGGAAGCGGTAGGCCTCGGCGATGGCCGCTCGGGCTTCGCCGGCCGAGTCGCCGCGGCGGCTCGGCGTCATACGTCTGACGGGCTGCGTGGCCGTGCCGCTGTGATACCAGGTCAGCTGATCGGTGCCGTCCAGCAACCGAAACAGCATCTCGGTATTCGACGCGTCACGCAGTCCGGGATATTCATCTGTGTGGTCGAAGCACAGCACGATGTTCTTCACGGCGACCCCCGGCGGGACTGTCAACTACTGCTCAACTGATGCTGACCAATACTTTGCCGGGTACGGGGGCTGGTGTCCTGAGTATTGCACTACTCGAATCGCGCAAAATGGCACGTAGTTCCCCTTGCAAACGCCTGGGCAACGAAATCCGTGGCAGAGCGACCGTTATAGGGTGCAACTGCCCCGTCAATTGATCATGAAATCAGCGGATTCCGCACTTCGTGGAACTGAAACGATTCATCAGCCGCCCATCAGCATGCGCCATTGCTCAAGGTTCGATGCTCGATACACGTAGTTGCTGCGTTTGACTTCGTCGAGCGCAGCGCTCGGTTCCTCGGAGTACCAGTGCCCCGGGAAGACAGTCGGGTCGCCGGGCAGTTGGGCCAGCGCCTGCAGGCTGCGGAACATGTCATCGACATTGCCGCCGGGAAAGTCGGTGCGCCCGCAACCATCGAGGAACAACGTGTCCCCGGCGACCAGTCGGCCCTCCAGCAGGAAGCACTGACTCCCCGGGGTGTGGCCGGGGGTGTGCAGTAGCTCGATCTCCACCGCGCCGATCGCGACCTTGTCGCCGTGCACGTGCGAGGTCAACTCGCTCGGCGCGATCCCGGTGACCTGGGAGACCCACTCGGCCTCGTGGGTGTTGACGTGGATCGGCACGCTCTGGCGCTCCAGCAGTTCGGCGAGACCCTTCAGGGAGAAGCCCGCCATCGTGCCGCCGACGTGGTCGGGGTGGTGGTGGGTGACCAGCACACCGGAGAGGTGCATGCCGTCGGCCTCGAGCGCGTCGACCAGGTCGTTGGCCGCGTAGGCCGGGTCGACCACCACGGCGTCGCCGGTCTCGCGGTCGCCGATCAGATAGGAGAAGTTGCGCATCTGCTGGGCGATCGGGTCGCCGGCCGCGTAGTCGCGGCCCGACAACAACTGCCGGAAGTACAAGCGGTCTGCAACCTTGGGCTCGGACATGCGTCAAGACTATTGCGGCTCCGCGCAGGCATCTCCGCAGGTCCAAAAACCGCACGTCATGAGGTGTTTGAACCCACACCAATAAAACTCGCATCAAAAATGCGGAATTACTAGCGTCATCGGTATGCACCTCACCCGGTTCACCGACTTGGGACTCCGCACGCTGATGCTGCTGTCCTCGGGTGAATCCGAGGACCGGCGCATCACCACCCGCACCATCGCCTCGGGCGCCAACGCGTCCGAACATCACGTCGCCAAGGCCGTCTCCAAGCTGTCCGAACTCGGCATGGTGCACGCGCGCCGCGGCCGGGTCGGGGGACTGGTGCTCACCGAGGCCGGGCGCAACGCCTCGATCGGCTGGCTGGTGCGCGAACTCGAAGGAGACCGCGAGGTCATCGAATGCGGCGGGGATTCCCCCTGCCCGCTGATCGCCGCCTGCCGGCTACGCCGGTTGCTGGCCGACGCGAAGGAGGCGTTCTATCGCGAACTCGACCGCTACACCGTCACCGACCTGACGGCGGACACCCGCCTACCGATCGTTCTGCAACTCACCACCCCCGAAAGGAATCCCCGATGACCGTCACCAGCCCCGAGCCGTCTGCGGTACGCGACGAACTGGAGCCGCAGCACGCCGAAATCGTCTCCGCGACACTGCCCCTCATCGGCGCGCACATCGACGAGATCACCTCGGAGTTCTACCGCCGGCTGTTTGCCAACCACCCTGAGCTGCTGCGCAACCTGTTCAACCGCGGCAACCAGGCCCAGGGGGCCCAGCAGCGCGCGCTGGCGGCGTCGATCGCCACGTTCGCCACCCACCTGGTCAACCCCGACCTGCCACACCCGTCGGCGCTGCTGGCGCGCATCGGTCACAAGCACGCCTCGCTGGGCATCACCGCCGACCAGTACCCGATCGTGCACGACAACCTGTTCGCCGCGATCGTCGAGGTGCTGGGCGCCGACACCGTGACGCCCGAGGTCGCCGCGGCCTGGGACCGGGTCTACTGGATCATGGCCGAGACCCTGATCGCGCTGGAGCGTGACCTGTACGCCGGCGCCGGTGTGGAACCCGGTGACGTCTTCCGGCGGCTGCGCGTCGTCTCCCGCGTCGACGACCCGTCCGGTGCGGTCCTGGTCACGGTGCGCGCCACCGGGCCCGTCAACTTCGCTCCCGGACAATATGTCTCCGTCGGCGTGACGCTGCCCGACGGTGCCCGACAGCTACGTCAGTACAGCCTCGTCGGCGCACCCGGGTCCACCGACCTCACGTTCGCGGTCAAGCCCGTCGACGCCGTCGCGGACCAGCCCGCCGGCGAGGTCTCCTCCTGGATCCGGGCCAACCTCTGTATCGGCGACCTGCTCGACGTCACGCTGCCGTTCGGTGACCTCTACACCGGCGGCCGGCCCGACGGTCCCCTGGTGCTGGTGTCGGCGGGCATCGGGATCACCCCGATGGTCGGCATCCTGGAATTCCTGACCGCCGAGGCCCCCGACACCTACGTGCGGGTCCTGCATGCCGACCGCAGCGACAGCGGCCAGCCGCTGCGGGAACGTCAGCACGAGCTGATCGACGCGCTACCCAATGCGAGCCTCGACCTCTGGTACGAGGACGGCATCACCGGCGGGGCCCCCGGCGTGCACGCCGGACTGCTCAAGCTCGACGGGATCGAACTGCCCGCCGACGCCGCGTACTACCTGTGCGGCGGGGCGGGATTCGTCGACGCCGTCCGCACCCAGCTGAGTGACCGCGGAGTCGCCCACGAGCGGGTGCACTGCGAGCTGTTCGCGCCCAACGATTGGCTTCTGGATTAGCCGATCAGGCAAAACGCCTCCCCGGCGGCCGCGCTGACCTGCGGTTTGGTTTGGCTGCCGGGGAGGTTGTACCCTCTTTAAGGCCCCGCAGCCAGCAAGTCGCAGGGCCTGAGATTGGTAGGCCCCCTTAGCTCAGTCGGTAGAGCGTTTCCATGGTAAGGAAAAGGTCAACGGTTCGATTCCGTTAGGGGGCTCGGTGGACGAGCAGGCGGTGCGCCGACTCGCATCATCGGGGCGGTGTAGCTCAGCTGGTTAGAGCGCACGACTCATAATCGTGAGGTCGGGGGATCGAGTCCCCCCACCGCTACTGGAACATCAACAGCAGAGCGTGATTTTAAGCAGGGAGAACTGACGTGGCGTCGAGTACCGACGTACGGCCGAAGATCACTTTGGCGTGCGAGGTGTGCAAGCACCGCAACTACATCACCAAGAAGAACCGCCGCAACGATCCCGACCGGCTCGAGATCAAGAAGTTCTGCCCCAACTGCGGCACCCACCAGCCGCACAAAGAGTCGCGATAGCCCAACGCTCGTGGCTCTATCGTCAAGCATCGTCGGGATGCACTATCGGCATCCCGAGCATTACGAGGTCGGACGCGAGAAGATTCGCGAACACGCTATCGCGGTCAAGAACGACGATGCGTTCTACCACGACGAGGCTGCCGCAGCTGAGCTCGGTCACGACTCACTGCCGGCGCCGCTGACCTTCATCAGCATTTTCGGTTACCAGGCGCAGTGGGCGTTCTTCGAGTGGGCGAACATCGGCATCCAGGACGCACAGATCGTCCAGGTCGATCAGGAGCTGAGGTTCCTCAAGCCGGTCAGGGCCGGTGACAAGCTCTACTGCGACGTGTACGTGCATTCCGTTCGTAAGGCGCACGGAACCGACATCATCGTGACCAAGAACATCATCACCGACGACACCGGTGAGGTGGTCCAGGAGGCTTACACGACCCTGGCTGGGCGTGCGGGCGACGGAGAAGAGGGTTTTAACTGATGGCGCTGCGCGAGTTCAGTTCGGTAAAGGTCGGTGACACGCTCCCCGAGCGCGTGATCCCACTGACCCGTGGAGATCTGGTCAACTACGCCGGCGTGTCCGGTGACCTCAACCCGATCCACTGGGACGACGAGATCGCCAAGCAGGTCGGCCTCGACACCGCGATCGCCCACGGAATGCTGACCATGGGCCTCGGTGGCGGCTACGTCACCGCCTGGGTCGGCGATCCGGCTGCGGTCACCGAGTACAACGTCCGCTTCACCGCGGTGGTGCCGGTCCCCAACGACGGGGTGGGCGCCGAGATCGTCTTCAACGGACGGGTCAAGTCCGTGGATCCTGAGCAGAACCTCGTTACGCTGGCCATCTCGGCGACCGCGGGCGGAAAGAAGATCTTCGGGCGGGCCACAGCGACCGCGAAACTGGCGTAAGGAGTTCTGGGCCATGGCACTCAAGGCTGACATCCTGGGAATGGTCTACGAATACCCCGAGGTTTTCGAGGTTGGCCGTGAGCAGGTGCGGCAGTTCGCGCGGGCTGTGAAGGCCAACGATCCGGCCAGCTTGGACGAGGAGGCCGCGGCCGCCCTGGGCCACGATGCGCTCGTCGCAGGCCCGACCTTCTCCTCCATCTTCGCGCTGCAGGTGCAGGCCGATTTCTTCCGAAATGTCGACCTCGGCATGGAAACCATGCAGATCCTGCAGGTCGATCAGAAGTTCGTCTACCACCGGCCGGTCAAGGTCGGTGACCGCCTGCACGCCAAGATGGTGATCGCCTCGGTAGATAAACGCTTCGGCGCCGACATCGTCGTCACCCACAACGTCTGCACCGACGACAACGGTGAGGTGGTGCTGGATGGATACACCACGCTGATGGGCCACGAAGGCGACGATTCGATCTCCCTCAAGTGGGATCCGGAATCCGGTCAGGTCATCCGCAAGGCCGCCGGAGAGTAGTTGTCATCAGTGGGCGCGATTAGTTTCTCGCGCCCACGCCGGGTACACTCGGAACCCGGGGTTTTTCCCATTTCAGCGCGCTGTCCGTCGTCTTGACCATGAGCGATCGGGGAGCGCGCGAATTGTGTAAGCCTCGACGCAGTACGGTGGCGGAAGCGCCAGTAGGCCACCGACAGAGGGGCGTAGCTCAACTGGCAGAGCAGCGGTCTCCAAAACCGCAGGTTGCAGGTTCAAGTCCTGTCGCCCCTGCTCAAACTGAATACTCGACAACGTGTGGACACTGGAAAGTGACCGCAACAAACCAATCCGCTAGAGATGAACGGAGCATGCGGTGAGCGACGAGCGTGAAGGTGCCGGCTCCGCAGACGACACTGGAACCGACGCCGGCGCCGACTCCGGGGCGACGGACACCTCCCAAGGTCAGACCGCAGTGGTGACCCGACCGCTGCGCCCGACCGGCAAGCGGACCCGTCGTGGCGTGGTTGGTGAGGCCGACGGCGACGAGGCCGCTGAGGGCGACGCGTCGAGCGATGGTGCCAAGGCCGACTCCGGTAAGTCGAAGAAGGCCAAGAAGAACGCGAAGGCCAAGAAGACCGGGCCGTCGCGTAACCCGATCATGTTCGTCGTCAACTACCTGCAGCAGGTCGTTGCCGAGCTCCGCAAGGTGATCTGGCCGAACCGCAAGCAGATGGTCAGCTACACCACGGTGGTGCTGGTCTTCCTGGTGTTCATGGTCGCGCTGATCTCCGGCGCCGATCTCGGCCTGGCGCGACTGGTGTCGCTGGTGTTCGGCACCTGATCTGGAATTTGAGAGAGGACTGACAACGTGACCACGTTCGACGGCGACGAGACCGTTGCCGACGATCCGGCTGAGGACCAACCGGCCGTCGACGCAGTCGAGTCGCAGACCGACGATCTGGCTGACAGCCAGGACGCCGCCGAGACGGAGACGGTCGACGAGACCGAGTCGGCCCCGGCCGAATCCTCCGATGAGGCCCCCGCGGGCGACGGCGAAGCTGCCGACGAAGACGAGGACCCGGCAGTCGCGCTCAAGAAGGAGCTGCGGCTCAAGCCCGGCGACTGGTATGTCATCCACTCCTATGCCGGTTACGAGAACAAGGTGAAAGCCAACCTCGAAACCCGCGTGCAGAACCTGGACGTCGGCGACTACATCTTCCAGGTCGAGGTGCCCACCGAAGAGGTCACCGAGATCAAGAACGGCCAGCGCAAGCAGGTCAACCGCAAGGTGCTGCCGGGCTACATCCTGGTGCGCATGGAGCTGAACGACGAGTCGTGGGGCGCGGTGCGCAACACCCCCGGTGTCACCGGCTTCGTCGGCGCGACCTCGCGTCCGTCCCCGCTGTCGCTGAACGACGTGGTGAAGTTCCTGCTGCCGCAGGGCGCGGCCAAGAAGCCCGCCAAGTCCAGCGCGGGTGCCGCGGCCGGTGCCAGCACCGAGGCCACCCTGGAACGGCCCGAGATCCTGGTCGATTTCGAGGTCGGCGAGTCCGTCACCGTCATGGACGGCCCGTTCGCGACGCTGCCCGCCTCCATCAGCGAGGTCAACGCCGAGCAACAGAAGCTCAAGGTGTTGGTCTCCATCTTCGGCCGCGAGACACCGGTCGAACTGACCTTCAACCAGGTCTCCAAGATTTAGTCGCCACAGCGGCTAGAAACAACGGGCGTTTCACGCCCTTGGATGAGCAAGTAAAGGAACACCAGAAGCATGGCCCCGAAGAAAAAGGTCGCCGGGCTCATCAAGCTGCAGATCCAGGCCGGGCAGGCCAACCCCGCCCCGCCGGTCGGTCCTGCACTTGGCCAGCACGGCGTCAACATCATGGAGTTCTGCAAGGCGTACAACGCCGCGACCGAGTCGCAGCGTGGAAACGTCATCCCCGTGGAGATCACTGTCTACGAGGACCGCAGCTTCACATTCGCACTGAAGACCCCGCCCGCCGCCAGGCTGCTGCTCAAGGCCGCCGGCGTGCCCAAGGGTTCGGGCGAGCCGCACAAGACCAAGGTCGCCAAGGTGACCTGGGACCAGGTGCGCGAGATCGCTGAGACCAAGAAGGCCGATCTCAACGCCAACGACATCGACGCCGCGTCGAAGATCATCGCCGGCACCGCGCGCTCGATGGGTATCACGGTCGAATAGATCGCGCGCAGCGATCGAGTCACCACCTGTGGCAGGGCTGGCATCGGCCCGCACCACGACTCCAAGAACACGATTGGAATTTCAATGAGCAAGAACAGCAAGGCATACCGCGAAGCCGCGGAAAAGATCGACCGGGACAAGCTCTACTCGCCGCTTGACGCCGCGAAGCTGGCCAAGGAGACCTCCTCCAAGAAGCAGGACGCCACCGTCGAGGTCGCCATCCGCCTCGGCGTCGACCCGCGCAAGGCTGACCAGATGGTGCGCGGCACCGTCAACCTGCCGCACGGCACCGGTAAGACCGCCCGCGTCGCCGTCTTCGCCGTCGGCGAGAAGGCCGAGCAGGCGCTGGCTGCCGGCGCCGATGTCGTCGGCAGCGATGACCTGATCGAGAAGATCCAGGGCGGTTTCCTGGACTTCGACGCCGCGATCGCCACCCCGGACCAGATGGCCAAGGTCGGTCGGATCGCCCGCGTGCTGGGCCCGCGCGGTCTGATGCCGAACCCCAAGACCGGCACCGTCACCCCCGATGTCACCAAGGCTGTGGCCGACATCAAGGGCGGCAAGATCAACTTCCGCGTCGACAAGCAGGCCAACCTGCACTTCGTGATCGGCAAGGCATCCTTCGACGAGGCCAAGCTGGCCGAGAACTACGGCGCCGCCCTCGACGAGGTGCTGCGGGCCAAGCCGTCGTCCTCGAAGGGTCGCTACCTCAAGAAGGTCACCGTGTCGACCACCACGGGCCCGGGTATCCCGGTTGACCCGTCGGTGACCCGGAACTTCACCGAGGAGTAGCTTTTTCTGCGCGAGCAGACACGGAACTGCCCCTTTTCGCTTGAAAAGGGGCAGTTTTGTGTCTGCTCGGCATCAGGGGGTGAGGCATTCGGCGAGGCGGCGGCGCAGGAACGCCCGCGCCGGCTCAGACCCAGCGCCTTCGCCTTCGAGGGCGACGCGGTACCAGTGCTGGGCCTCGCTCAGCCGGCCGGCCCGGCGCAGCAGGTCCGCCCGGATCGGCGCCACCGCATTCGTCCGGGCCAGCCGCGGATCGTCGGCCACCTCGTCGAGCGCGGCCAGCCCGGCCGGGAATCCGTCGCGGAAGCCAACGGCGAGTGCACGATTGGCGCGTACAACTGGCGAGTCCGTCATCGCCGCCAAACGGTCGTAGGCCAGGCAGATGGTGCCCCAGTCGGTGAGCTGCCAGGTGGGCGCTGTGGCATGCACCGCCGCGATCACCGCCTGCGGAAGATAGGTGCCAGGTGCGCCGTCGGCCGATCGCAACTGTTCCAGGCCTCGGGCGATACGGCCGCGGTCCCAGTGGCTACGGTCCTGCTCGTCCAGCGGTATCAACGCACCGCTCTCGTCCACGCGGGTCCGTCGGCGTGAATCATGTAGCAGCACAAGCGCGGCGAGGGCATGGGCGTCACGATTGCCTGGCAACAACGAGCACAGCTCACCCGCGAGCCGGACCCCTTCGTCACACAGTTCGTCACGGATGGCCGAGGGGCCGCCCGTCGACCAATAGCCCTCGGTGAACACCGAATAGATGCAGCCGAGTACGTGTGGTGTGCGCTCAGCCAGAAGCTCCGGTGGCGGGACCCGCAACGGGATGTTGGCCTGGCGGATCTTGTTCTTGGCCCTGGTGATTCGCTGACCCACCGCGGCCTCCGACTGCAGCAGCGCCCGGGCGATCTCGGTGACGGTGAGACCGGAGATCAACCGCAGCGTCAAAGCCAGTTGCGAGCTGCGGTCCAGCGCGGGGTGAGCGCAGGTGAACATCATCCGCAGCTCGTCGTCGCGCACCGGCTGCAGCTCCCCGTCACCGGACGCGCTCACCCGTTCGTACACGGCTGCGAGTTCCTTTCCGGGACGGGCAGATTCACGCCGCAGGCGGTCCAGGGCCCGATTACGTGCCACCGTTGTCAGCCACGCACCGGGACTGGCGGGCACGCCGTCGGCCGGCCATACCTGCAACGCCTGGGCGCAGGCCTCCTGGACGGCGTCCTCGGCCACGGTGAGATCACCCGACCAGCGGGCGATGGTGGCCACCGCCGGGCCCCACTCGCGCCGAAAGACGCCGTCCAGCTGGGTCACCGAGGACTACAGGCCCGCGACGTCCGACAACTGGCGGACCTCGATGGCCGACGCCGGAATCATCGACGCCAGCTTGACCGCCTCCTCCCGATCGGACGCACGCAGAACGTAGAAGCCGTTGGCCACCTCAGCGCCCTCGGCATACGGGCCGTCGGTGAGCATGACCTTGCCGTCACGCACGCGGACGGTGGTCGCGGTGGACGGCGGATGCAGCGGAGCGCCGGAAAGCGTCTTGTCGCCGATGGTCTTGGCGAGTTCGACGTGCAGGCCGGCCTGCTGGTTCCACTCATCGGTGCCCGGGGTGTGAACGTCCTCCGGCCGCTCCAGCAGCAGTGCCAGCCAATCGTTGCCCAGTGGCTGCTCGGGAGCCTGCCAGTGGACCATCGGCCACACTTCGACCGCACCGAACTGGGCGACCGGGATGTCGCGGGCCAGCGTCAGTGCCTCGTCGAGATTGTCGGCCTCGAACACGTAGTAGCCGCAGGCCACCTCGGCACCCTCGGCGTACGGGCCGTCGGTGACCGTCGGGTGGTCCGGCCCGCCGGTGATGCGGGTCGCGGTGGCGGCCCGGTCCAGTGCGTCGCCCGCCCGGATCGCTGACTTGGCCTTGCTGTGGAAAGCCTCGAAGGCAGCCATGCCCTCGGCCCGCTGCTCGGGTGTGAGTTCGACATCCTGGCTGATCAGTAAAGCGAAGTAGTGCATCGTCATCTCCCGGTGTCAGCGAGCGAAACCCTCTGTTCCACTCTCTACCCATCCGACGAACGAGGCTGCCGGGATCCGACACTCTTCGGGAGATGTTTTCGGCGGCTACTTCTGCAACGTGAACTGATGCACGCTGATGTGGCCCGAGGCGAAGTACTTCTGGCAGCCGTTGAGGTACTTGTCGTAGCGGTCGTAAACCTCTTGGCCCTGGATTGCGATGGCCTCGTCCTTGTGCGCCTCGAGCGCCTCGGCCCAGTTCTTGAGCGTCCGGACGTAGTGCGGGCCGATCTCCTGCAGCTGGGTGAGCTTGAACCCGGCCTCGGTGGCTTTCTCCTGCTCCATCTCCACCGACGGCAGCCGACCACCGGGAAAGATCTCGGTCATGATGAAGTGGGCGAACCGGGCGTCTTCGAACGTCATGTGCAGGCCGAGCTTCTGACCTTGACGAAGGTCGAATCCGGTGATGTTGTGCAGCAACATGGTGCCGCCGTCGGGCAGCGCGTTGTAGGTCGTCTCGAAAAATGCCGGATACCGCTCGAATCCGAAATGCTCGAAGGCACCGATTGACACGATGCGGTCGACCTTGTCGTCGAATTCTTCCCAGCCCTGGAGCCGAACCTCGACGTTGCGGTCGGTGGGAATCTTGGCGAGCTTTTCGATGGCGTATTCACGCTGCTCGCCACTGAGAGTCAGCCCGATGACATTGACGTCGTATTTCTCGATCGCGCGTGCCATGCCGGCGCCCCAACCGCAGCCGATGTCGAGCAGAGTCATCCCTGGTTCCAGCCCCAGCTTGCCCAGCGCCAGATCGAATTTGGCGATCTGGGCTTCGTCGCCGGTCATGTCCTCGCGTTCGAAATAGCCGCAGGTGTAACCCATCGTGGGGCCTAGGAACAGTTCATAGAATTCATTTGAAATGTCGTAGATCGACTGCAGTTCTTCATATTTCGGTGTCAATTTGGACATATTAGCTATGCTCCAAGCTGTAGAGTTCTTCGGCGCGATCTCAGGGTACCGCAGGCACTCCCGGCGGACCTGTCGTCGCCACTGTCAATGAATTTCGTTGGCAAACAAAGTTATTCGCTTAGGCAACCAATTGTGTACTGATTTCCTGCGGAAACTGCTCAGGCGGTGCCACTTCAGCGAAGAAAATTAACTCGCGACATGCAGGGTGAACTGGTTGACGTCGATGTACCCCACGCGGAACGCGCCGGCGCAGCCTGTCAGGTAATGCATGTAGCGGTCGTACATCTCCTGGGACTGGATCCGCACCGCATCGTCGTGGCATGCCTGCAGCGCGGCCGCCCACAGGTCGAGCGTGCGCGCATAGTGCGGCTGCAGAGACTGCCTGCGGGTCAGCCGGAAGGACGCGCGCTCTGCATGTTCGGTGACCATCTCAATGGACGGCAGCCGCCCACCCGGGAAGATCTCGGTGGTCATGAACTTGATGAACCGCGCGAATGCGAACGACAACGGCATCCCCCGGTCGATCATCTGCTGCGGTAACAGCCCGGTGATCGTGTGCAACAGCATCACCCCGTCGTCGGGCAGCGCATCGTGGGCGAACGCGAAGAAGTCGTCGTAGCGGTCGTGACCGAAGTGCTCGAACGCACCGATCGAGACGATGCGGTCCACCGGCTCGTCGAACTGCTCCCAGCCGGCCAGCAGGACTCTTTTGGTGCATGGACTGTCGGATTCGTCGAACATGTTCTGCACGTACGCCCGCTGGTTGCGGCTGAGTGTGAGGCCGACGACATTGACGCCGTGACGCTCGATTGCGCGCATAAGCGTTGCGCCCCAGCCGCATCCGACATCGAGCAAGGTCATCCCGGGTTGCAGACCCAGCTTGCCCAATGCCAGGTCGATCTTGGCGAGCTGGGCTTCTTCGAGCGTCATGTCATCGCGTTCGAAGAACGCGCAACTGTAGGTCCGGGTCGGATCCAGGAACAGGGCGAAGAAATCGTCGGACTGGTCGTAGTGGGCTTGTACGTCGTCGAAATGGGGTTTGAGTTGCTCAGGCTTTCTGGCCACGTGTCACCTACCGAGAGGGGACCTACTGGGCGAGAGCACGCTGGGCCACTTCTTGACCGAGCTGTCCCCCCAGACTGCTGCAGAAAACTGTAAGGCCTGTTTTCCCAGCTACCGAGTGTTCAAACCCTGGCAAACGCTGGTTGCGGTAATTAACGTTGCAGATGCAGAAATCAGCTGGAACTGGCGAAGTTTGTCTTGAGCTCGCCGACGACCTCGTCCCACACCGGTTCGGGTAGCTCGTGACCCATGCCGTCGATCAGCACCAGGCGGGCGCCCTCGATGGAACGAGCCACCGCCCGTCCGCCGAACGGACGCATCAACCGGTCGGAGAGGCCATGGATCACCACGGTGGGGACGTTGATCCGCTTGTCGTGATGGCGCAGGCTGCCGCTGCCCAGAATCGCATCGAAATGTCGGGCGATCCCGGCCGGGTAGTAGGCGCGGTCGTACAGTTCGGCGGCCTGGGCTCTGATCTCCGCCTCGGGAGTGGGGTAGCCGGGGCTGCCGTTGATCCGGCTGATCCGAACTGCGTTGTCGATGACGGTGTCTCGCGATGAATTGGCGGGTGGGCCGGTGATCACCGACAGCAGCTGCTTGATGCCCGGCGGCGGCAACAACGGCTGGTTGTTGCTGGAGAAGATCACCGCCAGCGACTTGGTGCGCTGTGTGTACCGGGACGCGAACACCTGGGCGATCATCCCGCCCATCGAACCGCCGACGATGTGGGCGGTGTCGATCCTGAGGTGATCCAGCAGTGCAGCAGCGTCATCGGCGACATCTTCGAGCGTATAGACCGACGGACTGCGCAGGCCCAGAAACGACCGGGCCAGCCGCAGCGGCAGCGGGGAATCGACCCGCCTGCCGGACAACTTGGTGGACAGGCCCACGTCGCGGTTGTCGTACCGGATCACGCGCAATCCCAGGTTCACCAGCTTTTCGCAGAAACCGGTGCGCCACAACAGCATCTGCGCGCCCAGGCCCATGATCAGCAGCACGGCAGGATCATTCGGGTCGCCCATGTCCTCGTAATACAGGTCGACATCGCCGGGCTCGGCGGACGACTTGGCGAATCCGGTTCGCACGTCCATCCCGGCCACTCAGCCCTCGATCCCGTCGCCGTCTTCGCTCTGCTTGTGCTCCCGTCTGATGTCCACCATGAAGTTGGCGAAGTACCCGGTGAGCTGTGGATCGTTCATCATCTGCCAGTTCGGCGCGAGCAGCTTCATGTACCGCTCCACGTAGAGGAACTGCTTGCCGATCAACACCAATTCGCGGGGCAGCTTCACGTCGTAGGCATCGGCCAGCGCGGAGAGTTGCTTGCCGATTTCGGCGTAGGACATATCGCCGAGCGACTTCATGGTGAGGGGGGTAGCGAACTTCTCCAGGTCCTTGGCGGCCTGCGCCTCGGGCTTCATGGTGCCGACCGCGCCCATCAGTACGACGATCTTGCCCGCGGCCGCATGGTCCTTCTTGACCAGCAGGGCGTACACGAGCTCGCGCAACAACCACCGGGTGCGTGGGTCGATGCGGCCCATGATGCCGAAGTCGAAGAACACGATCTTGCCGTCGTCATCGACGTAGAGGTTGCCCGCGTGCAGGTCGCCATGGAACAGGCCGTGCTTGAGGCCGCCCTCGAACACGCTGAACAGCAGGGCCTTGACGAGCGCGGTGCCGTCGAAGCCCTTCTTGCGGACGGCCGCCGCGTCGTCGATGCGTACCCCGGTGATTCGTTCCATCGTCAGGACCCGCTGGCTGGTCAGGTCCCAGTAGACCTGAGGCACCCGGATGTTCTCGCCGAGTGGGGAGGCGTGCATGTGCGACACCCAGGCGTCCATCGACTGGGCCTCCAGCCGGAAGTCGAGCTCTTCGGCCAGGTTCTCGGCGAAGTCGGCGACCACGTCCTGGGCCGACAGGCGCCGGCCCAGCTTGGCCAGCTCCACCAGCTGCGCGCCGCGCTTGAGGATCTGCAGGTCGGCGGCGACGCGGCGGCGGATCCCCGGGCGCTGGATCTTGACCACCACCTCCTCGCCGCTGTGCAGCGTGGCGTAGTGCACCTGGGCGATCGAGGCCGAGGCGAACGGCTTCTCGTCGAAACTCTTGAACAGTTTCGTGGGCTCGTCGCCGAGCTCCTCTTTGAACAGCTGGTGGATGGCTTCCGCATTCGCCGGAGGCACCCGGTCGAGCAGGCTGCGGAACTCGCGGCTCAGCGGCTCACCGAAGGCACCGGGGCTCGACGCGATGATCTGGCCGAACTTGACGTAGGTGGGCCCCAGGTCGGAGAAGGTCTGCGGCACCTGTCTGATGATCTTCTGCTGCAGAGATCCGGCACCGAACATGCTGGCGGCGACACGGGCTCCGGTCCGGGTGATCTGCCACCCGGTGGCCCCGATACGGGCGGCTTCCACGGGCAGCGGCACCCGGCTCAACCTGGCGACCTCGCGGTGCTTGGTTTTCGGCGGCGTAGTGCTCATAGCTGCAGTGTCTCAAAGGCCACGGTCGGGCCAAAAACATCTGTGCCGTGAGTCACACCGACGCGAAGCTTTCTTCGACCTCTTCGCGGCTCAGAACGGGGTCGCTTCCGGGTACGTAAGTGGGCTCGGTGTGCGGCCCCAGCAGGGGATCGATGCCGGCGTCCACTCGCTTCTGTGCCGCCCGGAACTCGCGCGTGGTGCCGGCCGCGGTATGCAGCCCGTTGATGATCGACCACACCATCGCACGCCGGGCCGCCCGCTCGATCGGATTGGGATCAGAGTGCCCGATCAGTTGCTTGGCCCACTTCGGCATGGTGTCGCGGATCGCCCAGTCCACCGCACTCTGCGGCATCGGCAGGTTGGGGCCGGTGGCCATGGCCGCACCGTGGGTGAGCGCCAGCTTGGGCAGGTAAGAGTGCAGACACTCCAGGGTCTCGGCCTTGGTCTCGGGCAGGTCGGTGCCACCGAGGGCATGGCCGACCCGGATGAATTCGCCGTAGTAGCGGTCAAGTTTCTTACCGCGCAACGGGTTCGGATGGTAGATCTCGTGCGCGGTGGCCAGCCCCCACACCACCGTCGCATAGTTCCAGCGCAGCCAGTCCGGATCGTCGGCGTCATAGACCGCACCGTCGGGGCGGGTCCCCTTGATGGTGTGGTGCATGGCGCGGACGGTCTTGGCCACCCGTTCGGCGGTCTCGGTGTTGCCATAGGCCGTGCCGATGAAGAACGCGATGGAGTGCCCCAGTCTCACCGCCGCGCCCTGGGGATCGATCTGCGGTACGGCGACCCCCGTCTCGGGATCTCGCTTGACCAGACGCGAATGGTGCATGCCCATCCAGTAGATGGAGGGATCCAGCCGTTCGATGTAGGCCGCACACTGCAGCCCGAAGATCAACGCTTCGGTGTGGGAGTGGACGTGCCAGACGGCGCTGCCCGGGCCGAACCAGCCTGGATCGCCGGCCGGGCCGGCGAACTCCATGCCACGGAAGTAGTGCTGGCGGATGTCTTTGTCGAACTTCCGCTGAAGCATCTGCTCGAGCACCTGGTGTGGCATGTCCACCGCGGACCCCCTTCTGGTTACGTCCGTAGCCAGAATACATTTTGGGTACGGGTGTGACCAGACTTAAGCTGTAGCAATGTCGAGCCCCACCCGCTGGGCCGGTGTGCCGCTGAACGACCGCCGGGCCGAACGCCGCGCCCTGCTGGTGGACGCGGCGTTCCGGCTGTTCGGAGACGGCGGAGAGGCGGCGGTCTCGGTGCGTTCGGTGTGCCGCGAATGCGGCCTGAACACCCGCTACTTCTACGAGAGCTTCGCCGACACCGACGACCTGCTCGGAGCCGTGTACGACGAGGTCAGCGCGGCCCTGGCCGTCGACGTCGACGCCGCGACGGCCGGGGCCGCAGACTCCCTACGGGCCAGGACCCGCGCCGGCATCGCCGCGGTACTGGGCTTCAGCTCAGCCGACCCTCGGCGGGGACGGGTGCTGTTCACCGACGCCAGGGCCAACCCGGTACTGGCCGCCCGACGCACGGCGACCCAGGACCTGTTGCGCGAGGCCGTGCTGTCCGAGGGCGGCCGGCTGCACCCGCGTTCGGATCCGGTGGCCGCCCAGGTGGGCGCGGCCATGTACACCGGTGCGATGGCCGAGCTCGCCCAGCAGTGGCTGAGCGGCAACCTGGGCGACGACCTGGACGTGGTGGTGGATTATGCGCTCCGGCTGGTGCTCGGCGGCGGTGCCGCCAGTTAGGCCGGGGCGGCGGTGCCGCCAGTTAGGCCGGGGCGGCGGTGCCGCCAGTTAGGCCGGGCGCCAGCGCTTGATCCACTCGGTCTCGGGCCACTGTTCCTCGGCTGCCAGTAACTCGTACATCGTTGCGCGGTCGATGGATTCGCGGATGATGTCGGCATGCCCGGCGTGCCGGCCGAGTTCCTCGATCAGGTGCATG
This sequence comes from Mycobacterium sp. IDUB_9, assembly GCF_055419505.1. NCBI lineage: Bacteria > Bacillati > Actinomycetota > Actinomycetes > Mycobacteriales > Mycobacteriaceae > Mycobacterium > Mycobacterium sp. IDUB_9. The sequence continues at coordinate 219,556 of NZ_JBVAXU010000002.1, forward strand.
GCCACCCACCGCACCGACCAGTTGTCGACGTCCTGCGGGAACCACGGCACATCGTGGGGCACCGGAACCGAGGTTTCGAGGTCCTGCTCGGCGAATACCCGCAGCGTCTCGGCGTTCTGGGCCTTGAAGGCGTCGAGGAGACCGGCCAGGGTTTCGTCCTCGCGCATCACGTGCATGTCGGCGTACTCGGCGGCCTGTTCTTCGAACGGGCGGGGATCGGCCGGCGGGAACTGCGGTCCATGCTCGGCGCGGGCGGCCCAGCTCTTCTGCACCGCGGTGACGTGTTTGATCAGTCCGCCGACCGACAGCGCGCTCACTGACGGCGTGGACCGTGCCTGCTCGTCGGTCAGGCCGTGCGCCACGGCGAAGTAGGCGTTCTGCTGAAAGGCGAGGAACTCGACGAGGCTCTGGCGTTCGTCGGTCTTGGGAGGCGGCATTCCGGGCATGGTTCAGTTCTCCTTGCTGTGGGTTGAATGTGCGTAAAGGTCACGGATGCATGCGATTTCGGCGCCGTGGTGGATTACCTCCCGGTTGATGTGCAGCACCAACTCGGCCATCGGGTGCTCGGCCCACGGGCCTTCGGCCGGACCGACCGGCTTCGCCAGGTCATTCTCGTCGAGGCCCCGAACCCCGTCGATCCAATTTCGGTACGCGTCGTCGAGTTGGCTCAGGGCGGTGGCCGCATCGGTGGCATACGGCCAGGACTCGTAGTCGGCCGGTGGTCCGCCGAAGTGCGAGTGGCTGCGCATCGCGAACACGCCGACGATGACGTGCGCCAGCCGCCACGCGATGGTGGTGAACGGTTCCGGTTGTGGCGGTGGATAACTGAAGTCGATGGCACCGTCGGGGCGGATGGTCCAGCAGTCGGGGACGGGTTGCCAGAAATACTCGTCGTCGGTCAGGCCGTCCAATCGCGGCCTCAGCTGATTTGTCCAGTGGAAGTCCAGTTGGTCGGCCAGAAGGTTTGTCCACATGGGAATACGTTCTCACTCATATAGGACAGATTCGGTCCTAAACATGCGGCAGACTTCTTGCATGGTCGTGAGCAGTGAAACCACCGGCCGCGTGCTGCAACTCCTCGGATTGTTGCAGTCGCGCCGAGGCTGGACGGGTGAAGAGCTGTCCGAACGGCTCGGTGTCACCACCCGCAGCGTCCGTCGCGACATCGAGCGGCTGCGTGAGCTCGGGTACCCCGTCCACGCCAGCAAGGGGCAGGGTGGGGGCTACCAACTCGGCGCAGGTGCGGCGCTGCCCCCACTGCTCCTCGATCCAGACGAAGCCGTCGCGATGGCCGTCTGCCTGCGGCTGGCTGCCGGTGGAAGCGTCGCCGGCGTCGGCGAATCCGCTCTGCGGGCGCTGTCCAAGCTCGACCAGGTCATGCCCGCGCGGCTGCGTTCACAGGTCTCGGCGGTGCACGACGCCACCGTCACCCTGGCCCCCAACTCCTCGGACTCCCCGGTGGACCCCGAGGTGCTGATGATCCTGGCCCGCGCCTGCCGCGACCGCGAGCACGTCAACTCCGACTACACCGACATCCGGGGCAACCACACCCAGCGGCGGCTGGAGCCCTATCAACTGGTGACCACCGGCCGTCGCTGGTATCTGATGGCCTACGACCGTGACCGCGACGACTGGCGCAGTCTGCGCCTGGACCGGATGTCCGCGGTGGCGGCCCGCGGTACCACCTTCGCGCCGCGCAAGGCGCCGGACGCGGCCGACTACGTGCGCCGCTCGATCAGCTCCTCGCCCTACCGCTACGTCGCCCGCGTGCGCTATCACGCCTCGCAAGAGGTTGTGGCACAGAAGTTTCCGCCGGCATCGGCCACCGTCGAGGCGGACGGGCCCGACGCCTGCATCGTCACCACCGGCGCCGACGACCCCGAGCGCATGGTGCTCTATTTCGCCACCGTCGGCCACGACTTCGAGGTGATCGAGCCGCCCGAGGTAGCTGCCGCTGTCGCAGCCGTCGCGGCCCGCCTGCACACCGCCTCTCGCGGAACTAGGTGATCCCGAGCCGGTCGACGAGCATCAGGAACGCGGCGGCGAAGTCGTTGTCGGCGGTCGTAGCGCGCACGACATCCCAGTCGACCTGCTCGCGGACCGCACGGGCGGCGGGCAGCAGCGCCGCGAAGTCGCAATGGTGTTCGTTGAGCGACCGCAGCTTCTCCGACACCACGAGCGTCGGCGGCAGGACCGGCATCCGGATCGCCAGCACATCGAGCACCTCGGCGGATCCCAGCACCGCGGCATCCACTGACGCCCCGTTGAGCTGGTAGAGCACGTCGACCAGGACGTCGTCGTCGGGATAGGCCTTGAACAACCAGTCCTCGGGGGCATGCACGATCTGAAACCCGGCTTTGCGCAACGCCACCTCGGCTGCCTCGGCGTCGGTCTCGGCGACGACGAAATCGACGTCGTGCACGGGTTCGGGCGCACCGTGGGCCCACAACGCGTAGCTGCCGGCCAGCGCGAACTGCGGCCCGTGCGCCTTGAACGCCGACGCGGCACGCTTCAGCGCGTCACGGAGTGCGTCGTTGCGGTCGAGCATCTGCGCTCCAAGCTCTCTGGGGCGTCGATGATCGAGCCGGCGCCGTTGTGGGTACTGAGTACCCATGCGGCTGGCCACTTTCAACATCCTGCACGGACGCAGTGTTCACGATGGCGATGTCGACCTGGGCAGACTTGCCGCCGCGGTGGCCGAACTCGACGCCGACATCCTCGCGCTGCAAGAAGTCGACCTGGATCAGCCGCGCTCGGGCAAAGCGGATCTGACCGCCGTCGCCGCCCGGGCGATGAACGCCGTGCACCACCGGTTCGTCGCAGCCATCTCCGGAACCCCCGGCGCCACCTGGATGGCCGCGACCGGGCGCGAACAGCCCGGCACCGCCGCGTACGGCATCGCCCTGCTCACCCGGTACCCGGTCGAGAACTGGCAGGTGTTGCGACTCCCGCGGATACCGGTCCGGTTTCCGATGTACGTCTCGGGGATCCGCCGGTTCCGCATCGTGCACGAGGAGCCCCGGGCCGCGATGGTGGCCCGCGTCGACACCCCGCTGGGCGCGATCTCGGTGGCCAATACCCACCTGTCGTTCGTGCCGGGCTGGAACCGGCTGCAACTGCGGCATCTGATACGGGATCTGAGCGGCTTTCCCGGACCGCGGATTCTCATGGGAGACCTCAACTCGGGCGCGCCGGAGCACTGGCGGCCGCTCGGGGCCGCCCCGACGTTTCCTGCCGATACGCCGACGACGCAACTCGACCACATCCTCACCGACGACCCCAGGCTGTCCGCCACCGAATGCGTGGCACCGCACCTACCGATTTCGGATCATCGGGCGTTGGTCATCGACATTTCGGTGCCGTGAAGTCGTAGGGTTTTCCAGATGCACGTCACGTCAGTGGAGACGACGGAGCTGTTTGCCGGGCCGCAGGATGCCCCCCGGCAGCTGGTTCGGGTGAGATACGAGGCCTGCGGCTCGCCGACGCCGGTCCGGGTGGACGGGGACGGGCTCTCCGGAGAGGCGATCGCCGCATCCGGGGACGGCACCGTCGAGGTTCCGGTGGACGTCGAGCGAGGCGTACCCGGCGAGGTCCGGCGCGCCCGGGTGGGGGAAACGGCCTTCGACTTCATCGTGGCCGAGCCGGGCTGGACCATGTACATGATCAGCCACTTCCACTACGACCCGGTCTGGTGGAACACCCAGGCCGCCTACACCAGCGTGTGGACCGAGGATCCACCCGGCCAGTGCCGCCAGACCAACGGCTTCGACCTGGTCCACGCACACCTGGAAATGGCGCGGCGCGAACCGGAATACAAGTTCGTCCTCGCCGAGGTCGATTATCTCAAGCCCTATTGGGATGCGCGCCCGGAAGATCGGGCCGATCTACGCCGGTTCATCGCGCAGGGCCGCGTCGAGATCATGGGCGGCACCTACAACGAACCCAACACCAACCTCACCAGCCCGGAGACCGCGATCCGGAACTTTGTGTCGGGCATGGGGTTTCAACGCGATGTGCTGGGTGCCGATCCGGCCACCGCGTGGCAGCTCGACGTGTTCGGCCACGACCCGCAGTTTCCCGGAATGGCGGCCGATGTCGGGTTGACTTCCAGCTCGTGGGCGCGCGGACCGCACCACCAATGGGGGCCGATGCAGAACGTGGCTGGTGTGGCTGGCGACCCCGAGCGCATGCAGTTCGCCAGCGAGTTCGAGTGGATCGCGCCGTCGGGCAGAGGGCTTCTCACCCATTACATGCCTGCGCACTATTCGGCCGGATGGTGGATGGACTCGTCCGCCTCACTGGCCGAGGCGGAGGAATCCACCTACACGCTGTTCACCAAACTCAAGCGAGTTGCGTTGACCCGCAACGTGCTCCTGCCCGTCGGCACCGATTACACGCCGCCCAACAAATGGGTCACCCAGATCCACCGCGACTGGAACTCGCGGTATGTCTGGCCGAAGTTCGTGTGCGCGCTGCCATCCGAATTCTTCACCGCGGTGCGGGCCGAAGTCGACGAGCGCGGGATCACGCCGTCCCCGCAGACGCGCGATATGAATCCGATCTACACCGGCAAAGACGTCTCCTACATCGACACCAAACAGGCCAACCGGGCCGCCGAGGACGCGGTGCTCGACGCCGAGCGGTTCTCGGTGTTCGCCGGACTGCTCGGCGGTGCGGACTACCCGCAGGCCGCCATGGCCAAAGCCTGGGTGCAGCTGGCCTACGGTGCACATCACGACGCCATCACCGGCTCGGAATCCGATCAGGTCTACCTCGACCTGCTGACGAGTTGGCGCGACGCCTGGGAGCTGGGCGTCACTGCCCGCGACAATGCTCTGCGTCTGTTGTCGCAGGCCGTCGGCGGGTCCGGCGACCCCGAGAGCAGCGACCCGGGGACCAATGCCGTTGTCGTATGGAACGCACTGGCGCACAACCGGACCGACATTGTCACCGTGCACCTGGACGCGCCGTTCCCCGGTGCGGTGCTCGACAGTGACGGCAACGAGCTACCGGTTCTGGTCGAGCACGGTGGAGCGACGGTGAGCTGGCCGGCCCGTGACGTGCCGTCACTGGGCTGGCAGTCCTACCGTTTCGTCCCCGGCGCGGCGCGGGGCTGGGAACCGCTGGCGGGTGCCGAGATCGCCAACGACCGGTACCGGCTGCGCGTCGATGCGGCGCGTGGCGGTGGGGTGTGCTCGCTGCTGGACGACGGGCGCGAGCTCATCGCTGACGGCGGCGTCGGCAACGAACTGGCTGTCTACGAGGAGTATTCGGCCCACCCCGAGGCCGGGGAAGGGCCCTGGCACCTGCTCCCCACGGGGCCGGTGGTGTGCTCGTCGGCCGGGCCGGCCGACGACGTGCAGTGCTATGAGAGCGCGGTGGGGCAGCGGGTGATCGTACGGGGACGCATCGCAGACCTGTTGCGCTACACCCAGATCATCACACTGTGGTCCGGGGTGGACCGGGTCGATTGCCGCACCGTCATCGAGGAGTTCGTCGGGGCCGACCGCCTGGTGCGGCTGCGGTGGCCCTGTCCGGTGCCGGGGGCGCTTCCGGTGAGTGAGGTCGGAGATGCCGTCATCGGCCGCGGATTCGGGCTGCTGCACCACGGTGCGGATCATCACGCCGTTGATGCCGCGCAACATCCGTGGACGCTGGACAACCCCGCCTACGGCTGGTTCGGGCTGTCCTCGGCCGTGCGCGTACGGATCGGAGCCGATGCGTTGCGAGCCGTTTCGGTGGCCGAGGTGGTCGCTCCCGACGACGGCACCGACCCGCGCGATCTGATGGTGGCCCTGGTACGCGCCGGGGTGACGGCCACCTGCAGCGCTGCCGACAAACCCCGCTACGGCGATCTCACCGTGGACTCCAACCTGCCCGACACCCGGTTCGCGCTCGGTGGCCCCGATGAAAACCAGTTCACCGCAGCCGTTCTCGCCGAGGCAGACATCGCCTACACCGACGAATTCAAACGTCAGATCGACGCAAGCGGATCTGCCCGCGTCTGGGTGCCCGCCGACGCGCCGTTGATCGAACATTGGGTGCCGGGTGCCGATCTGCGCGGGGTGCGCACCTTGCCGGTCCTGATTCTGGCCGGAGACCTCGACGCGGTCGTCGATGACCTCGGTGACGCCGAGATCGTCGTCACCCAACACGTTCCCGGTGTGGCTGAACCGTTCGATGCCCGCACCGTCGCGCTGCTGAACCGTGGTGTACCCAGCTTCGCCATCGAGCCCGACGGCACCTTGCACACATCGCTGATGCGGTCCTGCACCGGCTGGCCGTCGGGCACCTGGATCGACGCGCCCCGCCGTACCGCACCGGACGGATCCAACTTCCAATTGCAGCACTGGACACACACATTCGACTACGCACTGGTCACCGGCGCAGGCGATTGGCGTGCCGCAGGGGTCGCACCCAGCGCGGCGGAGTTCAACCGGCCGCTGCAACCGGTGGTGGTCGATTCGGCAGTCGGCGGCGGTCTGCCGGCGTGGGGATCGCTACTGGAGATCGAGCCGGCGGGCACCGTACAACTGGGTGCGCTCAAGGCCACCGGGAATCCGCTCGCATCGGGCAGTGCCCGCAACGCCGATCCGGCCGACGGGGTCACCGTGCGTCTGGTCGAGATCACCGGCAGCGCCGCCGACGTCACCATCCGCTCCGGGCTGCGCGCGGTCTCCGCCGCCGCGAACCTGAACCTGCTGGAGGAGCCGGCGCCGGAGCAGCCCTCCCATCTGAGCCTGCACGGCTACCAGATCGCCACCGTATCCACTCAGCTCAACGTGCCGAAGGTGTTGCGTGGCGAGCACCAGCGGTTGGCGCCCGAAGCTGAGGCAGCACAGCCGCTCTACGCCCGGTACTGGCTGCACAACCGCGGTCCGGCGCCGCTGGGCGGCTTACCTGCTGTCGCGTACCTCCATCCGGAAAGCATTGCCGGACAACCTGGTGACGAGGTGGTCGTGCGGCTGACTGCAGCCAGCGACTGCACCGATGCCGTACTGCACGGCCGGGTCAGACTGCATGGTCCGCCAGGGTGGGACGTGCGGCCCGCAGAGTTGCCCTATGTCCTTCCACCGGGTGAGCACCTGGAAACGGAGGTGGTGTTGAGCGTCCCGGCCGGAGCCTCTCCCGGGCTGTACCCGTTGCGCGCCGAGCTCGCAGTGACGGGATCGGATGCGCTGCCGCCGTCGTGGCGGCAGGTGGTCGAGGACGTCTGCATCGTCACGATCGGTGAACCCGGAGGTGACACCGGGGCCCAAGTGCTCAAGCTGGTGTCCGAGCCGCAGGCCGTCGATGTCAAGGCCGGTGAGACCGCCCTGCTGTCGGTGACTATCGGCACCGATGCACTCGCCGGACTGAGCGCCGAGGCACACCTGATCAGCCCGTGGGGAACCTGGGAGTGGATGGGACCGGCCGCGGTCGGTGTCGAGGTGCCCGCGGGGGGTACCGCCGAGATCGGGTTCGACGTCGCGCCGCCATCGTGGGTCGAACCGGGGGAGTGGTGGGCGTTGGTCCGGGTGGGTTGTGCCGGGCGGCTGGTCTATTCGCCGGCGGTGAAGGTGACGGTCCGATGAACCCGGTGAGATATGCGGCACGAGTGGCCGGAAAACCGGTGTGGATCAAGGAGATCGACGAGCGCGAAGCCGCACTGCGGGCCGGCAACCGGGCCTCGGCACTGCCACGTCCCGGAACCAGCGAAGGGCGTCAGTTGCGCCGCTGGCTCACCCAGTTGGTGGTCGCCGAACGGGTGGTCGACGGGGAGGCCGCCGCGCGCGGCCTGTCCGGCCTCGGCGCACCCGGTCGGGAGGAGGTGCTGCCCGACGTCGCCGCCAGGCTGGAGATCGGCAGCGTCGCCGCCGCCACGCTGGCTACCCCGATGGCCCGTGCGCTGTTCGCGGATGTGACCGCCGCGGTCGATGTTTCGGATGCGGAGGTGGCTGCCTACCATGCGCGAAATCCGCTGCGGTTCGCGCCGATTCAGGCGGACTCGCACGGCTGGCATGGCCGGCCGTACGCCCCGTCGTTGGATCAGGTGCACGACCGGATAGCCGCGCACCTGCGGGCGGCCGCACGCAGGCAGGCGTTCCGGCTGTGGCTCGACGCGCGTTGCGCGGCCCTGGTGGAACTTGCCCCCGGGTACGAGCATCCCGGGGATCCCCGTCAACCGGACAACACGCACAAGCACTAGGAGTGCCTCCGTGGCCCTGCCCCTGCCAATGACCCTGGCGGTCGATATCGGCGGCACCAAGATTGCCGTCGGCCTCGTCGATCCCGAGGGGCAGCTCGTCCATCGGGCCCAGTTGCCCACCCCGGACGGTGAAGCCGAGACGGTATGGGCCGTCGTCGAGGAACTGCTCGGCGAGACCATGCGGACCGCGGGCGGGGCAGCGACCGCTGTGGGCGTGGCCTCGGCCGGGCCGATCGACCTGCCCAACGGAACCGTCAGCCCGATCAATATCACCGAGTGGCAACACTTTCCGATCGTGCAACGGGTTGCCGACGCCACCCGGTTGCCGGTCCGGCTCGGTGGCGACGGGCTGTGCATGGCGCTCGGCGAGCAGTGGTGCGGTGCGGGCCGGGGTGCGCAGTTCCTGCTCGGCATGGTGGTGTCGACCGGGATCGGCGGTGGTCTGGTGCTCGACGGCGCACCGTATGACGGCCGCACCGGAAACGCCGGCCATGTCGGCCATGTCGTCGTCGCCCCCGACGGCGGTGAGGTGTGTACCTGCGGTGGGCACGGCTGCGTCGAGACCATCGCGTCCGGGCCCAGCATGGTGCGGTGGGCCCGGCGACAGGGGTGGGACGGCACGGACGCCAAGGCGCTTGGCGACGCGGCCGGTCAAGGAGATGAATTGGCCGTCAAGGCATTTCATCGAGGGGCGCGGGCGGTGGCGGCGACGATCGCCTCGGTGGGCGCGGTCTGCGACCTGGACCTGGTGGTGATCGGCGGGGGAGTGGCCAAGTCCGGGGCATTGTTGTTCGACCCCCTGCGCGCGGCCCTCGCCGACTACGCCGGGCTCGAGTTCCTGCGGGGGCTGCGGGTGGTCCCGGCGGAACTCGGTGGGGACGCCGGCCTGGTGGGTGCGGCGGCCCTGGCGCGCGGCTGACGGCTCCGCTTCTGGAGCTCCATGTGGGTGCGACCCCATTCGCACAACGCGCCCAGCACCGGCGCCAGCGTCATGCCGTACTCCGAGATCGAATAGTGCACGCACGGCGGCACCGTGCCCGCGTCATGGCGATCGATGATCCCGGCGTCGACCAGCTCGTGCAGATGCCGGATGAGCATCCGCTCGGTGATGTCGGGGATGCTGCGGCGCAGTTCGGCGGTGCGCATCGGACCGTCGGACAACCGCCACAGGATGGTGCCCTTCCAGCGGCCGTCGATGACCGACAGCGTCGCGTCGATCGGGCACTCGCCGACCTCTTTCTTGGAAACCGCCACATCCGACCCCTTCAAGCTGACTAATTTGTCAGTACCTTGTTTTTTGTCAGCATACTGACCAGCCTGGATGGCATGGAAGAAATCGTGCAGATTCTCGCCCTGGTCGTGATGGGGCCCCTGGTCGGCGTCGAGTTCGGCGTCGCCGCGTTCACCAACCCGATCCTGCAGCGACTGCCCGACGCCGCCTACCGGCAGGCCCGCGGTACCGGCAGTCGGATCCTCGGGACGGCGATGCCGTTCTGGTACATGGGTTCGGTGGCGTTGCTGATCGCCGCCACGGTGTGGGATCCCGGGCCGGTGCTCATCACGGCCGTTGTGCTGATGGGGCTGGTCATGCTGCTGTCGGTCACCACACTGGTGCCGATCAACAACCGTGTCGCGGCGGGATTCGGCGGTGCTGGGGCCGGTGACGAGGACCCTGATCAGTTCCATGAGCTGGCCCGACGCTGGGACCGTCTGCACTGGCTGCGGGTGGCGTTGCTTGCCGCGGCGTTCGTGCTACTGGTGGTCGCGGGCGTCCGCTGACGGTGCCGGGAGGCGGCGCGTTTTGGCTGATCGGTGGGTGTTCGGCTACTCTGGTCGAGTTCCACCGAAGACCGTCGGTCACCGAGTAATCGGTTGAAGGTCCCGGGATATCCCGGGCGGCCCACGCAGGAGGACGAGGCTAGACCAGTTTTCGTGCTGGGTATATCTGCGCCCCGACCTGTCTGCGTCGGGGCGTTCGTCATTTCCGGACCTTCTTGTCGACCGGATGGCGGTTCGAGGCGGGACGCCCGATACCCACCACAAGGAGGCATGCATGGCCAAGGCTGAAAAGGCCACGGCGGTTGCCGACATTGCTGAGCAGTTCAAGGCGTCGACGGCCACCGTCGTCACCGAGTACCGCGGGCTGACTGTGGCGAACCTGGCTGAGCTGCGTCGTTCTCTCGGCGACTCCGCCACGTACACCGTCGCCAAGAACACTCTGGTGAAGCGCGCCGCGTCCGAAGCAGGCATTGAAGGTCTCGACGAGCTGTTCGCCGGTCCCACGGCGATCGCGTTCGTCAATGGTGAGCCCGTTGACGCTGCCAAGGCGATCAAGAAGTTCGCCAAGGACAACAAGGCGCTCGTCATCAAGGGCGGCTACATGGACGGCAAGGCGCTGTCCGTGTCCGAGGTCGAGAAGATCGCCGACCTCGAGTCGCGCGAGGTTCTGCTCGCCAAGCTGGCAGGTGCCATGAAGGGCAACCTGTCCAAGGCTGCAGGCCTGTTCAACGCGCCTGCTTCTCAGGTGGCCCGCCTCGCGGCGGCGCTGCAGGAGAAGAAAGCCGCCAGCGAAGCTGCCTAGCAGCTGCTCGATCGCAACGTCTGCGCAACCGCACAAACCACCCAACATCTGTAAGAAAAATCAGGAAGGACCATAAACATGGCCAAGCTGTCCACCGACGAACTGCTCGACGCGTTCAAGGAAATGACCCTGCTGGAGCTCTCTGAGTTCGTGAAGCAGTTCGAAGAGGTCTTCGAGGTCACCGCCGCCGCTCCGGTCGCCGTTGCCGCCGCCGGCGCCGCCCCGGCCGCCGCCGAGGCCGCCGAGGAGCAGTCGGAGTTCGACGTCATCCTCGAGGGCGCCGGCGAGAAGAAGATCGGCGTCATCAAGGTCGTCCGCGAGATCGTCTCCGGCCTGGGCCTGAAGGAAGCCAAGGATCTGGTCGACGGCGCTCCCAAGCCGCTGCTGGAGAAGGTCACCAAGGAGGCCGCCGAGGACGCCAAGAGCAAGCTCGAGGCTGCCGGCGCCAGCGTCACCGTCAAGTAGTCCATATCTGGACCGCAAGGACCCCCGAATCCGGATGGATTCGGGGGTCCTTTGCTCGTGTGTGCAGGATTGGTCCGGGCAGCGTCGGGGTACTCCCGAATATTGGGAGACATGCATGTGTGTGCGCTCGCGCGTGCGCTATGGTGACTCAAGCCACAGGCCGCAGCAGGTGGTGGGGTGAGCCGTAGGCGGAAGGATCTTTGATGGGCGTCCAAATCGATGTGACGGGGCTGAGCAAATCTTTTGGATCGTCGAAGATTTGGGAAGACGTCACGTTGACGGTTCCCGAGGGTGAGGTCAGCGTGTTGCTGGGCCCGTCGGGTACCGGTAAATCGGTGTTCTTGAAGTCCCTGATCGGCCTGCTGCGCCCGGAGCGCGGCTCGATCGTCATCGACGGCACCAACATCCTTGAGTGCTCGGCGAAAGAGCTCTACGAGATCCGCACCCTGTTCGGTGTGCTGTTCCAGGACGGCGCGCTGTTCGGCTCGATGAACATCTATGACAACACCGCCTTCCCGTTGCGCGAGCACACGAAGAAGAGCGAGAGCGAGATCCGCAACATCGTCATGGAGAAGCTCGACCTGGTGGGTATGCCCAACGACGGGCACAAGTTCCCCGGTGAGATCTCCGGCGGTATGCGCAAGCGCGCCGGCCTGGCCCGCGCCCTGGTGCTCGACCCGAAGATCATCCTGTGTGACGAGCCGGACTCCGGTCTGGACCCGGTGCGTACCGCGTACCTGTCCCAGCTGCTGATCGACATCAACGCGCAGATCGACGCCACGGTGCTGATCGTGACGCACAACATCAACATCGCGCGGACCGTGCCCGACAACATCGGCATGCTGTTCCGCAAGCAGTTGGTCATGTTCGGTCCCCGCGAGGTGCTGCTGACCAGCGAGGAGCCTGTGGTCAAGCAGTTCCTCAACGGTCGCCGTATCGGGCCGATCGGTATGTCGGAGGAGAAGGACGAGGCCACGGCGGCCGCTGAGCAGGCCATGATGGAGGCCGGCCAGCACGACGGTGGTGTCGAGGAGATCGAGGGTGTGCCGCCGCAGCTGATGGCGACCCCCGGTATGCCGGAGCGCAAGGCTGTGGGCCGTCGTCAGGCGCGTGTGCGGGAGATCCTGCACACCCTGCCGCCGGCCGCACAGGCCGCGATTCTGGATGACCTGGAGGGCACGCACAAGTACGCGGCGCACGAGTTCGGCGACGAGCCCACCGCGCGCCACCACCGCCCGGTCGAGGACGACGCCCCGACCGGAGCCATCGAGGTTCCTCACCAGAGCTGAGTTTCATCACATCAGGCCGGGCCCCAGGGTCCGGCCTGATTTGTCTCGCGGACACGCAGGAGCCGACATGCACCCGCAGCGGGGTCAGCCCACCCGATTCGAGGAATTGGGCGGTGGCGTCACCCGGGCGAACGGTATCGCCGATGCACGGATGACCAGACAGTTGGCGCGCGCCGAATACCTCCCCAAACGCCGACTGTGGGTCGTTTTGGCCCTGGTCACCGTGGTCGTCCCCATCGTCGTCGTTCTTTCCGCCGACATGCCGTTCTCGGGCGAGAATCTCCCTTATCTCCTGTACGCGCTGGCGTTCACCGTCGTCATGAGTGTCGGGATCTTCACTGTGTTCGGGTTCGGACTGCTCGTCCTCGCAGCACCCCGGAGTTGGGCGCTCAAGCTGCCTGCCGGCACTGCCATGTGGGCCGAGTTCAGGCCGGAGGCCATCGGTATCGGCTGGTTGGAGCACTTCAATGCGCTCTACCTCGACCAGGTGCTTCAGGTCCGGCGTGTTGACTCGGTCCTCGTGGTGCAGGGCGTCGGTGACATTCAACTGCTGATCCCCGACGAGCTGGTACCGCCAGACACCGCGGCCAAATTGCTGTCCACCTTCAAAGAGCGTCGCCGGGTGGTTCCGTTGTATCCGGAGGCGGCGACGCCCGGTGCAAGGCAGCGGACGGGCCCCGATGGGGTGACCCGCGTCATGGACATCGCCGACGCCGGTTTGGCCGACGAACTGGGCGCCGCGGTCAAGCGCAGTGTGGTGACTCGATTGGCGCTCGCGCTCGCGATCCTCGTACCACTGGTGGTGCTCGGCTATTCGTATGTCGAGGACGGGGAGCTGACCGCGTCTTCGGTGCTCCGCGCCGCTGGGGTGTTGGTCGCGACCGTCGGTGCGCTCACCTACGTGGTGTGCTTCGCGGCGCCGGCGAAATTCCGTCAGTTGGTTCCGCCCGGAGCGCCGATCGCGGCCGAGTTCGGTTCGCAGCAGATCGGGGTACGCCTCGGAGGCCATCTGCAGATCTTGAAGCTGGGCGGTATCGAGCGCATCTGGCACGCTGACCACGTGTTTCACGTCTCGGCGCGGAGTTTGGGAACGGGACTGGTGATCCCGGAACGGTTGGTTCCGGCGGATGTCGCATCAGGGCTGTTCGCGCATTTCGGCGCGGCATGATCCGCGCACCAAACCGCGCGTCACCTCTTGACGGACGGCCATGGACAGGCCAATCTGTTGGGCAGCATGTGTGAAGGGTTTAGTGGACGCCAGCCAGCGCCGGGTGAACCCGCTTCACGCGGTGGATGTGTGGTGGTTGAGGACTGCTCGTTGAATAATTGGCGGACGTGCGCTATCGTTGGACGTTGCGCTGGCTGCACCCTGCCCACCCTCACCTGACCTGCACACAATGTTCTAGCCTGAGCGTTGCTCAGCATCTAGTCCTGTGCCGTGCGTATGAGGTTCCGGACAGGTCAAAGCCAGCCGAACCGACGCAGAATCGCGGCCCAGAAGGACGGCTCTTGCTGGCCCTTTCAAAAGTCGCATGAGGTGCTGGAAGGATGCATCTTGGCAGTCTCTAGCCAGAGCACAGCGAACGCTAACACCAATAACTCCGTCCCAGGAGCACCGAACCGAGTTTCATTTGCAAAGCTCCGTGAACCACTTGAGGTTCCGGGGCTACTCGACGTGCAGACCGATTCCTTCGACTGGCTCGTCGGAGGGGATGGATGGCGCCAGAAGGCCGTCGATCGCGGCGAGACCAACCCCAAGGGCGGTCTCGAAGAGGTGCTCGAAGAGCTCTCGCCGATCGAGGATTTCTCCGGCTCGATGTCGCTGAGCTTCTCGGACCCGCGCTTCGACGAAGTCAAGGCGCCGGTCGACGAGTGCAAAGACAAGGACATGACGTACGCGGCTCCGCTGTTCGTCACGGCCGAGTTCATCAACAACAACACCGGTGAGATCAAGAGCCAGACGGTCTTCATGGGTGATTTCCCGATGATGACCGAGAAGGGCACCTTCATCATCAACGGCACCGAGCGTGTCGTGGTGTCCCAGCTGGTCCGTTCGCCCGGTGTGTACTTCGACGACAGCATCGACAAGTCCACCGAGAAGACGCTGCACAGTGTCAAGGTGATCCCCGGCCGCGGTGCGTGGCTCGAGTTCGACGTCGACAAGCGCGACACCGTCGGTGTCCGCATCGACCGCAAGCGTCGTCAGCCGGTCACCGTGCTCCTGAAGGCCCTGGGCTGGACGAATGAGCAGATCGTGGAGCGCTTCGGCTTCTCCGAGATCATGATGGGCACCCTCGAGAAGGACAGCACCGCTGGTCCCGACGAGGCGCTGCTGGACATCTACCGCAAGCTGCGTCCGGGCGAGCCGCCGACCAAGGAGTCCGCGCAGACCCTGCTGGAGAACCTGTTCTTCAAGGAGAAGCGCTACGACCTGGCCCGCGTCGGCCGCTACAAGGTCAACAAGAAGCTCGGGCTGAACGCCGGCAAGCCGATCACGTCGTCGACCCTCACCGAGGAAGACGTCGTCGCCACCATCGAGTACCTGGTGCGTCTGCACGAGGGCCAGACCTCGATGACGGTTCCCGGCGGCGTCGAGGTTCCGGTCGAGGTCGATGACATCGACCACTTCGGCAACCGTCGTCTGCGTACCGTGGGCGAGCTGATCCAGAACCAGATCCGGGTCGGCCTTTCGCGCATGGAGCGTGTCGTGCGTGAGCGCATGACCACCCAGGACGTCGAGGCGATCACGCCGCAGACCCTGATCAACATCCGTCCCGTCGTGGCGGCGATCAAGGAGTTCTTCGGTACCAGCCAGCTGTCGCAGTTCATGGACCAGAACAACCCGCTGTCGGGTCTGACCCACAAGCGTCGTCTGTCGGCGCTGGGCCCCGGCGGTCTGTCCCGTGAGCGTGCCGGCCTTGAGGTCCGCGACGTCCACTCGTCGCACTACGGCCGCATGTGTCCGATCGAGACCCCTGAGGGTCCCAACATCGGTCTGATCGGCTCGCTGTCGGTGTATGCCCGGGTCAACCCGTTCGGCTTCATCGAGACCCCGTACCGCAAGGTCACCGATGGCGTCGTCACCGACCAGGTCGACTACCTGACCGCCGACGAGGAGGACCGCCACGTCGTGGCGCAGGCCAACTCGCCGATCGCCGCGGACGGCAGCTTCACCGAGGACCGCGTGATGGTCCGCCGTAAGGGTGGCGAGGTCGAGAACGTGGCCCCGTCCGACGTCGACTACATGGACGTCTCGCCGCGCCAGATGGTGTCTGTCGCGACCGCGATGATCCCGTTCCTCGAGCACGACGACGCCAACCGTGCCCTGATGGGTGCCAACATGCAGCGCCAGGCGGTTCCGCTGGTGCGCAGCGAGGCCCCGCTGGTCGGTACCGGTATGGAGCTGCGCGCCGCGATCGACGCCGGCGATGTCATCGTCTCGGAGAAGGCGGGCGTCGTCGAGGAGGTCTCGGCCGACTACATCACCGTGATGGCCGACGACGGCACCCGGCACACCTACCGGATGCGCAAGTTCGCCCGGTCCAACCACGGCACCTGCGCCAACCAGCGTCCGATCGTGGACGCCGGGCAGCGTGTCGAGGCCGGCCAGGTCGTCGCCGACGGACCGTGCACCGAGAACGGTGAGATGGCCCTGGGCAAGAACCTGCTCGTGGCGATCATGCCGTGGGAGGGTCACAACTACGAGGACGCGATCATCCTCTCCAACCGTCTGGTTGAGGAGGACGTGCTCACCTCGATTCACATCGAAGAGCACGAGATCGATGCCCGCGACACCAAGCTGGGCGCCGAGGAGATCACCCGGGACATCCCGAACGTCTCCGATGAGGTGCTGGCCGATCTCGACGAGCGCGGCATCGTCCGCATCGGCGCCGAGGTCCGCGACGGCGACATCCTGGTCGGCAAGGTCACCCCGAAGGGTGAAACCGAGCTGACCCCGGAGGAGCGCCTGCTGCGTGCCATCTTCGGTGAGAAGGCCCGCGAGGTCCGCGACACGTCGCTCAAGGTGCCCCACGGTGAGTCCGGCAAGGTGATCGGCATCCGCGTGTTCTCACGTGAGGATGACGACGAGCTGCCCGCCGGTGTCAACGAGCTGGTCCGCGTCTACGTGGCCCAGAAGCGCAAGATCTCCGACGGCGACAAGCTCGCCGGACGCCACGGCAACAAGGGCGTCATCGGCAAGATCCTGCCGGTCGAGGACATGCCGTTCATGCCTGATGGCACCCCGGTGGACATCATCCTGAACACCCACGGTGTGCCGCGTCGTATGAACATCGGCCAGATCCTGGAAACTCACCTCGGGTGGGTCGCCAAGGCCGGCTGGAACATCGACGGTGCCGACGGTGCCGGTGAAGTTCCTGCCTGGGCGTCGAACTTGCCGGAGGGCCTGCTCTCCGCCCCGGCGGACAGCATCGTGTCCACCCCGGTGTTCGACGGTGCGCAGGAAGGGGAGCTCTCGGGTCTGCTCGGCTCGACGCTGCCCAACCGCGACGGCGACGTCATGGTCAACGCCGACGGCAAGTCGCAGTTGTTCGATGGCCGCAGTGGCGAGCCGTTCCCGTACCCGGTGACGGTCGGCTACATGTACATCCTGAAGCTGCACCACTTGGTGGACGACAAGATTCACGCGCGTTCCACCGGCCCGTACTCGATGATCACCCAGCAGCCGCTGGGCGGTAAGGCGCAGTTCGGTGGCCAGCGGTTCGGTGAAATGGAATGTTGGGCCATGCAGGCCTACGGTGCCGCCTACACCCTGCAGGAGCTGCTGACCATCAAGTCCGACGACACCGTCGGCCGGGTCAAGGTGTACGAGGCAATCGTGAAGGGCGAGAACATCCCCGAACCCGGTATTCCGGAGTCGTTCAAGGTGCTTCTCAAGGAGCTGCAGTCGCTGTGCCTCAACGTTGAGGTGCTCTCCAGTGACGGCGCGGCGATCGAGATGCGTGACGGCGATGACGAGGACTTGGAGCGTGCTGCTGCAAACCTCGGTATCAACCTGTCACGCAACGAGTCCGCCTCTGTCGAAGATCTCGCCTGAGTTGTTTTCTAGTCCCGAAAGGGGAAAGGGAGTTACGTGCTAGACGTCAACTTCTTCGATGAACTCCGCATCGGTCTCGCGACCGCGGACGACATCCGCAACTGGTCGTTCGGTGAGGTCAAGAAGCCGGAGACCATCAACTACCGCACGCTCAAGCCTGAGAAGGACGGCCTGTTCTGCGAGAAGATCTTCGGACCGACTCGCGACTGGGAGTGCTACTGCGGCAAGTACAAGCGCGTCCGCTTCAAGGGCATCATCTGTGAGCGCTGCGGCGTCGAGGTCACTCGCGCCAAGGTGCGCCGTGAGCGGATGGGCCACATCGAGCTGGCCGCACCCGTCACGCACATCTGGTACTTCAAGGGTGTTCCGTCCCGGTTGGGCTACCTGCTCGACCTGGCCCCGAAGGATCTGGAAAAGATCATCTACTTCGCGGCCTACGTGATCACCGCGGTCGACGACGAGATGCGCCACAACGAGCTGTCCACGCTCGAGGCCGAGATGGCCGTCGAGCGCAAGGCTGTCGAGGATCAGCGCGACTCCGACCTGGAGGCCCGGGCCCAGAAGCTCGAAGCCGACCTGGCCGAGCTGGAGGCCGAGGGTGCCAAGTCCGACGTGCGCCGCAAGGTGCGCGACGGCGGCGAGCGTGAGATGCGTCAGCTCCGTGACCGGACCCAGCGTGAGCTGGACCGGCTCGACGAGATCTGGACCACCTTCACCAAGCTGGCCCCCAAGCAGCTCATCGTCGACGAGGTCCTCTACCGCGAGCTGCAGGACCGCTACGGCGAGTACTTCAACGGTGCCATGGGCGCGGAGTCGATCAAGAAGCTCATCGAGACCTTCGACATCGAGGCCGAGGCCGAGTCGCTGCGCGACACCATCAAGAACGGCAAGGGCCAGAAGAAGCTGCGCGCCCTCAAGCGTCTGAAGGTCGTCGCGGCCTTCCAGCAGTCGGGTAACTCCCCGCTGGGCATGGTGCTGGACGCCGTCCCGGTGATCCCGCCGGAGCTGCGTCCGATGGTTCAGCTCGACGGTGGCCGTTTCGCCACCTCCGACCTGAACGACCTGTACCGCCGCGTGATCAACCGCAACAACCGGCTCAAGCGACTGATCGACCTCGGTGCGCCCGAGATCATCGTCAACAACGAGAAGCGCATGCTTCAGGAGTCGGTGGACGCACTGTTCGACAACGGCCGTCGTGGCCGGCCCGTCACCGGGCCGGGCAACCGTCCGCTCAAGTCGCTGTCCGATCTGCTCAAGGGCAAGCAGGGCCGCTTCCGTCAGAACCTGTTGGGTAAGCGCGTCGACTACTCGGGCCGTTCGGTCATCGTGGTCGGTCCGCAGCTCAAGCTGCACCAGTGCGGTCTGCCCAAGCTGATGGCTCTCGAGCTGTTCAAGCCGTTCGTGATGAAGCGTCTGGTCGACCTGAACCACGCGCAGAACATCAAGAGCGCCAAGCGCATGGTGGAGCGTCAGCGTCCCCAGGTTTGGGACGTCCTTGAGGAAGTAATTGCAGAGCATCCTGTTTTGCTGAACCGTGCACCTACGCTGCACCGCCTGGGTATCCAGGCCTTCGAGCCGCAGCTGGTGGAAGGCAAGGCAATTCAGCTGCACCCGCTCGTCTGTGAGGCGTTCAACGCCGACTTCGACGGTGACCAGATGGCCGTGCACCTTCCGCTGTCCGCGGAGGCGCAGGCCGAGGCTCGCATCCTGATGCTGTCGAGCAACAACATCCTGTCCCCGGCGTCGGGTAAGCCGCTGGCCATGCCGCGTCTGGACATGGTGACCGGCCTGTACTTCCTGACCACCGAGGTCCCGGGCGACACCGGCGAGTACGTGCCGGCCGCCAAGGACTCCCCGGAGCACGGTGTGTACAGCTCACCGGCCGAGGCCATCATGGCGCTCGACCGGGGTGCCCTGTCGGTGCGCGCCAAGATCAAGGTGCGGTTGACGCAGCAGCGTCCGCCGGTTGCCGTCGAGGCCGAGCTGTTCGAGAACGGATGGAAGCCGGGCGACGCCTGGACCGCCGAGACCACCCTGGGTCGCGTGCTGTTCAACGAGCTGCTGCCCAAGAGCTATCCGTTCATCAACGAGCAGATGCACAAGAAGGTCCAGGCCCGGATCATCAACGATCTGGCCGAGCGCTTCCCGATGATCGTGGTGGGGCAGACCGTCGACAAGCTCAAGGACGCCGGCTTCCACTGGGCCACCCGTTCGGGTGTCACGGTCTCGATGGCCGACGTTCTGGTGCCGCCGCAGAAGCAGGAGATCCTGGAGCGGCACGAGGCCGAGGCCGAGGCGATCGAGCGCAAGTACCAGCGCGGCGCGCTGAACCACAACGAGCGCAACGAGTCGTTGGTCAAGATCTGGCAGGACGCCACCGAAGAGGTGGGTAAGGCGATGGAGGAGTACTACCCGGCCGACAACCCGATCATCACGATCGTGAAGTCCGGCGCCACGGGTAACCTCACCCAGACCCGCACCCTGGCCGGCATGAAGGGCCTGGTGACCAACCCGAAGGGTGAGTTCATCCCGCGCCCGATCAAGTCCTCGTTCCGTGAGGGCCTGACGGTGTTGGAGTACTTCATCAACACCCACGGTGCTCGTAAGGGTCTGGCCGACACCGCTCTGCGTACCGCCGACTCGGGTTACCTGACCCGTCGTCTGGTGGACGTTTCGCAGGACGTCATCGTGCGCGAGACCGACTGTGAGACCGAGCGCGGCATCGTCGTCACGCTGGCCGAGCGCGGACCGGACGGTTCGCTGATCCGCGATGCGCACGTCGAGACCTCGGCGTTCGCCCGCACCTTGGCCACCGACGCGGTGGACGAGAAGGGCAATGTCGTCATCGAGCGCGGCCATGACCTGGGAGACCCGGCCATCGACGCGCTGCTGGCTGCCGGTGTCGCCCAGGTGAAGGTCCGCTCCGTGCTGACCTGTGCCTCGGCCTCCGGTGTGTGTGCCAAGTGCTACGGCCGCTCGATGGCCACCGGCAAGCTGGTCGACATCGGCGAGGCCGTCGGCATCGTCGCCGCCCAGTCCATCGGTGAGCCCGGTACCCAGCTGACCATGCGTACCTTCCACCAGGGTGGTGTTACCGGTGGCGCCGACATCGTCGGTGGTCTGCCTCGCGTGCAGGAGCTGTTCGAGGCCCGTATTCCGCGGAACAAGGCGCCCATCGCCGACGTCGCGGGTCGGGTCCGGCTGGAGGAGAGCGACAAGTTCTTCAAGATCACCATCGTTCCTGACGACGGTGGCGAGGAAGTTGTCTACGAGAAGCTCTCCAAGCGTCAGCGGCTGCGCGTGCTCACCCACGAGGACGGCTCCGAAGGCGTGCTGTCCGACGGTGACCACGTCGAGGTCGGCGACCAGCTGATGGAAGGCTCCGCCGATCCGCACGAGGTGCTGCGTGTCCAGGGCCCCCGCGAGGTGCAGATCCACCTCGTCAAGGAGGTCCAGGAGGTCTACCGGGCCCAGGGCGTGTCGATCCACGACAAGCACATCGAGGTCATCGTCCGGCAGATGCTGCGTCGCGTCACGATCATCGATTCGGGTGCAACGGAGTTCCTGCCCGGTTCGCTCACCGAGCGTGCCGAGTTCGAGACCGCGAACCGTCGCGTCGTGGCCGAGGGCGGCGAGCCCGCGGCCGGACGTCCGGTGCTGATGGGTATCACCAAGGCGTCGCTGGCCACCGATTCGTGGCTGTCGGCGGCGTCGTTCCAGGAGACCACTCGCGTGCTGACCGATGCGGCGATCAACTGCCGCAGCGACAAGCTGCAGGGTCTGAAGGAGAACGTGATCATCGGCAAGCTGATCCCGGCCGGTACCGGCATCGCCCGTTACCGCGACATCCAGGTGCAGCCGACCGAAGAGGCCCGCGCTGCGGCGTACACGATCCCGTCCTACGAGGATCAGTACTACAGCCCGGACTTCGGTGCGGCCACCGGTGCTGCGGTGCCGCTGGACGATTACGGATACTCGGACTACCGGTAGCCAGTCCCCTCTCTGCGCGAGCAGACGCAAATGTCCCCGCACGCCCGGCGTGTCGGGGACATTTGCGTCTGGTGGGCAAGTTATCCACAGGCACGGGCGGCGGTAGCTTCCCTGGTAACGGGACCATGGCCACCATTGACGGGTGTTCATCGACGAGGTGTTCGCCGTCAACGGTGGCGTGGCAACACATCAACAGCTGATGGCGGTGATGTCCCGAAAGGCGCTCGCGTCACACATGCGAGCAGGAGCGATCATTCGTGTTCGGCACGGTGTCTATGCATTGAGTCCGCCCGACACAGCCGTCCAACTCGCTGCGCTCGACCTCCATGCCGGCATGCCGCTGGTGGCCTGCATGAACACTGCCGCTGCGCTGTATGGGTTCGACACCGAGGGTGATCGCCGGATCCACGTTCTCGACCCGGGCGTGCGGATGCGCCCTGCCTGCAGCCTGATGGTGCATCAACGGGTCGGGGCACCGTTGCGCCGGGTTCGCGGTCGGCTGGCGACGGCACCCGCGTGGACTGCCGTCGAGATCGCTCGCACACTCCGGCGCCCGCGAGCGCTCGCGACGTTGGATGCCGCGTTGCATTGCCAGGCGTGCACCGCTGCCGAGTTGGACGTCGCGATCAGAGAACAGAAGGGTCGACGTGGCATCGTCAAGGTTCGTGAGCTGATCGAGTATGCGGACGCGCGGGCAGAGTCGCCGATGGAGAGCGAAGCGCGGCTGGTTTTCATTGATGGCGGATTACCAACGCCGGAACTGCAGTACGAGATTATCGATCTCCAAGGCAAGCGCTGGCGGGTGGACTTTGCCTGGCCAGACGCGAATGTGGTCGCCGAATACGAAAGTATGGATTGGCACGCGAGTCCTGAGGCGCTCAGGCACGATCGCACCAAGACGGCAAGGCTGCAGGAGTGCGGTTGGATGTCGATTCCGCTAGTCGTCGACGATGTTCGCCGCTACCCGACGGAACTCGTTGCGCGGATGTATCGCCACTTGGAGCGGCGCTCGTTAGCCAGCTGAGCAGACACAAATGTCCCCGAAACGCCGCGTGATTTGGGACATTTGCGTCTGCTCGGCGGAGAGAGTGTCACCGCGCCTCACTAGACTTGGCGGCGTGCTGATCGGTTCACATGTAGACAACACCGACCCCTTGGCCGCGGCGGCTGCCGACGGCGCCGATGTGGTGCAGTTCTTCCTCGGGAACCCGCAGAGTTGGAAGAAGCCCAAACCGCGTGAGGATGCCGACGTGCTCAAGGCGTCGACCGTGCCGCTGTACGTGCACGCGCCGTATCTGATCAACGTGGCCTCGGCCAACAACCGGGTGCGGATCCCGTCCCGCAAGATCTTGCAGGACACGTGCGACGCCGCCGCCGAGATCGGCGCCACCGCGGTGATCGTTCACGGCGGCCATGCCGACGACAACGACATGGACGCCGGGTTCGAGCGCTGGGTGAAGGCGCTCGACTATCTGAAGACCGATGTGCCGGTGTACCTGGAGAACACCGCGGGCGGCGATCACGCCATGGCGCGGCATTTCGACACGATTGCCCGGCTGTGGGATCACATTGGCGACAAGGGAATTGGTTTCTGCCTCGACACCTGCCATGCGTGGGCGGCGGGGGAGGCGTTGATCGACGCGGTCGAGTGCATCAAGGCCATCACCGGGCGGATCGATCTGGTGCACTGTAACGATTCGCGCGACGCCGCCGGCTCGGGCGCCGATCGCCACGCCAATTTCGGTGCCGGGCAGATCGATCCGCAGTTGCTGGCCGCGGTGGTCAAGGCGGCCGATGCACCAGTGATCTGTGAGACGTCCGAAGCGGGGCGCAAGGACGACATCGCGTTCCTTCGCGAGCACGCCGGCTGACACGTTCGGCGATATGAACCGCTTTCAACGACGCCATGACGTAACGGTGAACTAACGTCACCTCTGTGACCGCGGTTGATGACTCGGTAACCGAAGAAGCTCCCGCGCAATGGGGTGCTACCACTCGTGCTCGTCGGCTGCGCCTTCTGCGGTACAGCGTGATCGCGGTGTGGGCTGCGGTGGTCATCTACCGCACCGCCACGGACGGCTTCGCGTTCAACCGGGAATTGTTGCTGCTCTACATCGCGACCGGGCTGCTCGCCGCCAGCATCGGGCAGGGGCGACGGATGCTCTACGTCATCCGCGATTGGTTGCCGTTCGCTCTGGTGCTGGCCGCTTACGACCTGAGCCGCGGGGCGGCCACCCTGGTCGGCCGGCCGACGTTGTGGCACTGGCAGGTCGACGCGGATCGGTGGATGTTCTTCGGCACGGTGCCCACGGTGTGGCTGCAGGAACAGTTGAAGCTGGTGCACCCGCCGTGGTGGGAAGTCGTGATCAGCACGGTCTACATGTCGTTTTTCATCCTCCCCTACGTCGTTGCCGGGGTGCTGTGGCTGCGTGACCGCGAGGAGTGGAAGCGGTTCGTGCGCCTGTTCGTCGGACTCTCGTTCGCGGCCCTGGCCATCTACGCGTTGCTGCCGGCCGCGCCGCCGTGGGCGGCGGCGCGCTGCGATGCCGATGACGTCGACGGCGGCCCGTCCGGGCCTGGGTGCATGTTCCGTTCGGCGCGTGAAGCCGTCGACGGGGGACTCCTCGGCACCATGCAGGGCAGTCGTGATGGCGCGCACGAGTGGATCGAACGGATCGTCACCCGCGGCTGGGGCAAGCTCAATCTGCACACCGCGACGGCATTGATCGACCAGGGACAGGCCAGCGTGAACCTGGTCGCGGCCATCCCGTCCCTGCATGCCGGTCTGACCGCTGCCGTCGCCGTCTTCTTGTGGAACCGCGTGAACGGTGGCTGGCGACCGCTGTTGGTGGCCTATCCGCTGATCATGGCCTTCACGCTGGTGTACACCGCCGAGCACTATGTGATCGACATCCTGCTCGGCTGGGCATTGGCGGCCGTGGTGCTGCTCGTGCTGCATCGCTATGACGCGCGGCGGTCGGCACGTTCCGCTGAGACCGACGAACGGCCCCGCGACTGCGACGGTCTGTCGACTCCGGTGGCCGAACTCGACCCGGCCTGAGCCGACCTCGCGGGGATCGCATTACAACTATTGTGCGGCTGTCGAAAATTTGTAACACTGGGCGCATGGCTGATACGCATGTCGTCACCAATCAGGTCCCAGCGTTGGAGGACTACAACCCCGCCACGTCCCCGGTGCTCGCCGAGGCACTGATCCGCGAAGGCGGGGAGTGGGGTATCGACGAGGTCCACGAACTCGGCGCGATCAACGGCAGCGCCAAGGCTCAGCGCTGGGGCGAGCTGGCCGACCGCAACCAGCCGGTGCTGCACACCCACGACCGCTACGGGAACCGGATCGACGAGGTCGAATATGACCCGGCCTACCACGAGCTGATGAATGTGGCCGTCACCCACGGCCTGCACGCTGCCCCATGGGCCGACGACCGGGCGGGCTCGCATGTGGTGCGTGCCGCCAAGACCTCGGTGTGGACCGTTGAACCCGGGCATGTCTGCCCGATCTCGATGACCTACGCCGTGGTGCCTGCGTTGCGGTTCAACCCGGAGCTGGCCGCGATCTACGAGCCGCTACTGACCAGCCGGGTGTATGACCCGGAACTCACGCTCGCGACGACGAAAGCCGGTATCACGGCGGGAATGTCGATGACCGAGAAACAGGGTGGCTCCGACGTGCGCGCCGGCACCACCGAGGCCACTCCCAACGGCGACGGCACCTACTCGCTGCGCGGCCACAAGTGGTTCACCTCGGCCCCGATGGGTGACATCTTCCTGGTGCTCGCCCAGGCGCCCGGCGGTTTGAGCTGTTTCTTCCTGCCTCGCATCCTGCCCGACGGCAGCCGCAACCGGATGTTCCTGCAGCGGCTCAAGGACAAGCTCGGCAACCACGCCAACGCCTCCAGCGAGGTCGAGTACGACAGCGCCACGGCCTGGCTGGTCGGCGAGGAGGGCCGCGGAGTCCCGACCATCATCGAGATGGTCAACCTCACCCGGCTGGACTGCACGCTGGGCAGTGCGACCAGCATGCGAAGCGGTCTGAGCCGCGCCGTGCACCATGCTCAGCACCGAAAGGCGTTCGGCGCCTACCTGATCGATCAGCCGTTGATGCGCAACGTGCTCGCTGACCTTGCCGTGGAGGCCGAGGCGGCGACCATGCTGGCGATGCGGATGGCCGGCGCCACCGACAAGGCCGTGCGCGGCGACGAGCGCGAGTCGCTGCTGCGCCGCATCGGTCTGGCCGCCGGCAAGTACTGGGTGTGCAAGCGGGCCACCCCGCACGCCGCCGAGGCCATGGAATGCCTGGGCGGCAACGGCTACGTCGAGGAATCCGGTATGCCCCGGCTGTACCGCGAGGCCCCGCTGATGGGCATCTGGGAAGGCTCGGGCAACGTCAGCGCGCTGGATACCTTGCGCGCCATGGCAACCCGGCCCGAGAGCGTCGAGGTGCTCTTCGACGAACTGTCCAAGACCGCGGGGCAGGATCCCCGACTGGACCGCCACGTCGCCACGCTGCAGGCCGACCTTCAGGACATGGAGACCATCCAGTACCGCGGTCGCAAGGTCGCCGAGGACATCTCGCTGGCCCTGCAGGGCGCACTGCTGGTGCGTCATGGCCACCCGGCGGTCGCCGAGGCGTTCCTGGCCAGCCGGCTCGGCGGGCAGTGGGGCCAGGCCTTCGGCACGCTGCCGACAGGGCTGGACCTGGCTCCGATCCTCGAGCGGGCGCTGGTCAAGGGATGATTTCTTTCGCCGAGCAGACACAAACTCGCACAATTCAGGGTCATTTTGTGCGAGTTTGTGGCTGCTCGCGGTGGGAGGTGCGCGCATGAGCGTTGAAACGCTCAAGACGATGACCTACGAGGTCACCGACCGGATAGCGCGAATCACGTTCAACCGTCCCGAAAAAGGCAACTCGATAGTCGCCGACACCCCATTGGAGCTGCAAGCTCTGGTCGAGCGTGCGGACCTGGACGCAGGAGTTCACGTGATCCTGGTGTCCGGCCGCGGGCAGGGGTTCTGCGCGGGATTCGACCTGTCCGCCTACGCCGACGGCACGGGCGAGGCCGGGGGAGACCGCTACGACGGGACGGTGCTGTCCGGGAAAACCCAAGCGGTGAACCATCTCCCGGACCAACCGTGGGATCCGATGGTGGACTACCAAATGATGAGCCGGTTCGTGCGCGGCTTTTCCAGCCTGATGCATGCCGACAAGCCGACCGTGGTCAAGATCCACGGTTACTGTGTGGCCGGCGGTACCGACATCGCGCTGCACGCCGACCAGGTGATCGCTGCCGCCGACGCCAAGATCGGCTACCCGCCGATGCGGGTGTGGGGCGTTCCGGCGGCCGGCCTGTGGGCGCACCGGCTGGGCGACCAACGCGCCAAACGCCTTCTGTTCACCGGGGATTGCATCACCGGCGCGCAGGCCGCCGAATGGGGTCTGGCCGTCGAGGCACCCGAACCCGAGGATTTGGACGATCGCACCGAACGCCTCGTCGCGCGCATCGCCGCCATGCCCGTCAACCAGCTCATCATGGCCAAGCTGGCCTGCAATTCCGCGTTGCTGCAGCAGGGTGTGGCGACCAGTCGGATGGTCAGCACCGTGTTCGACGGTATCGCCCGGCACACCCCCGAGGGCCACGCCTTTGTCGCCGACGCGGTTGAACACGGCTTCCGCGAAGCGGTGCGCCACCGCGACGAGCCGATGGGTGACTCCGGGCGCAGGTCTTCCGGCGTCTGAGATGGTCGTGCTCAAACGGATGGCGGCCCGCTCGGTGGTGTTGAGCGTGCTGCTCGGCGCCCATCCGGCTTGGGCGAGCGCTGCCGAGCTGATCAGGCTGACAGCCGATTTCGACATCAAGGAACCGACGTTGCGGGTGGCGCTGACTCGCATGGTCAGTGCCGGTGACTTGGTTCGTTCGGAGGACGGCTACCGGTTGTCGGACCGGTTGTTGACCCGTCAGCGCCGACAGGACCGCGCGATCGATCCGCAGTTGCGTGAGTATGACGGTCAATGGCTGACGCTGGTCATCACCAGCGTCGGTACTGACGCCCGCACCCGGGCCTCGCTCCGGAATGCCCTGCAGCAGTACCGGTTCGGTGAACTGCGTGAGGGCGTGTGGATGCGCCCGGACAATCTCGACCAAACGTTGCCGCCGGAGATCACCGACCGGGTGCGGGTTCTGCGCGCTAGGGACGAGGATCCGGCCGGTCTGTCCACCACGCTGTGGGACCTGCCCGGCTGGCAGCGCACCGGCGAACAGTTGTTGGACGAGATGGCCGACGCGGCCGACATCCCGGGGCGGTTCGTCGCGGCCGCGGGCATCGTGCGTCATCTTCTCTCGGACCCGGTGCTGCCCGACGAGCTGCAGCCGCGCAGTTGGCCGGGTGCTGATTTGCGTAAGGCCTACAACGACTTCGCCGCCGAACTCGTCGACCGGCGCGACGGTGCTGACTACGTCGCGTCCCGCGACGGTACTGATCACGTCGCGTCCCGCGACGGTGCTGACTACGTCGCGTCCCGCGACGGTGCTGACTACGTCGCGTCCCGCGACGGTGACAAACTTATGGAGGCAACGTGACCGAAGCTGTCCGGGTTGAACGCAACGGTGCGGTGACCACGGTCATCATCGACCGCCCGCACGCCCGTAATGCGGTGGACGGGCCCACCGCCGCGGCCCTGTTCGCCGCGTTCGAGGCATTCGACGCGGACGATGACGCGGCGGTCGCGGTGCTGACCGGTGCCGGTGGCACCTTCTGCGCCGGTGCCGATCTCAAGGCGTTCGGTACGCCCGAGATGAACCGGCTGGACCACGCCGGGCCCGGGCCGATGGGTCCGAGCCGAATGGTGTTGTCCAAGCCGGTGATCGCCGCGATCAGTGGCCACGCGGTGGCCGGCGGTTTGGAACTGGCGCTGTGGTGTGACCTGCGGGTGGTCGAGGAGGACGCCGTGCTGGGCGTGTTCTGCCGCCGGTGGGGAGTGCCCCTGGTCGACGGGGGCACCGTCCGGTTGCCCCGGCTGATCGGGCAGAGCCGCGCCATGGACCTGATCCTGACCGGGCGCGCCGTCGACGCCGCTGAAGCCCACGCGATCGGCCTGGCCAACCGGGTGGTGCCCAACGGGCAAGCTCGCGAACATGCCGAGCAACTGGCTGCCGAGCTTTCGCGGCTGCCTCAGCAATGTCTGCGGGCCGACCGCCTCTCGGCACTGCACCAGTGGGGCGAATCCGAGCAGACGGCAATGGAATTCGAATTCACCAGCATCGAGCGCGTCAAAGAAGAAGCCGCCCACGGAGCGGGACGGTTCGCCGGGGGAGCCGGCCGGCACGGCGCGGGCGCGTAAGCCGCGCCGGCCGCAGGCACGGCGCTCGGTGGGATGTCCCAACCGAGCGCCGTTCGCGCTGCTGCGCGGGCCAGAGGTTACCCGCTGTGGTCCCCACCGGCGCGGTGCTTGGCGCCGCCGCTGCGTGCCTTGGCTCCGTGCTTGGCCGTGTCGCGTTGCGCCTTCGCCACGTTCTTTACCGTCCCGACCACCCGCTTGGCCGATCTGCTGGTATTCCGTTCTGTCCGAGTGTTCTTCGCGTCTGAGGTGTCCGTTGCGGCCGACGTTTCGGCCGGCTCGGCTTCGGCCTCGGCACCGGTTGGGGTGCCTACCGTTTCGGTGTCCACGGCCGTTCGCTGCGGTGTGACGGACAGTGTGACCGTCTTGACTGCTGCGGCGGTGGAGTCCGCGATGCGGTCGACGGCGCGGGTGAAGTCGGCAGCAGGATCGCCCAGCGCTCGAGTTGCGGCCAAAGCCTTCCTGTTGACCGTCGGTGTGTCCGCGGCTACGTCGGCCGTCACATCGGTTGGTGTGGTCGGCTCGTCCACCTCGGCGGTCGCTGGAACCTCAGGAAGGCTCGGCTTTTGCCAGCCGATGGCGGTCGCGATCGTCTGCGGCAAGGTCACCAGGAGGCTCTCGACCAGGCCGCGGTTGAACACCGCATCTGCCGCGCTGAGCAGGCCGGATGTGCCTGCCGCGATACCGTTGTAGTACCCGTTCAGCACAGCGCCGGTGAGTACGGCGGGAGTGTTGACGAGCGCATTGAGGGCCGCGGCCGGATCGCCGGCCTCGGCGGCGTCGAGAACGTTTTGGGCACTGTCGCCCAACACATTGATCACGCCCTCCACCGGATTCAGCACGCCGAGGCCCAGGGGCATCAGCAGATCTGGCACCGTAGACAGGGCGTTCAGGAGGTTCCGGCCCATCCCCAAGGGGATCTGCATGATGTTGATCAGGGGGTTGGCAAAAGCAAAGAGGCGGAACACCACATTGCTGAGAACGCTTGCCGCGCCGGCGACATTGGCCGCCGCGAGATAGTCGACGGCCTGGTTGACGAAGTACTTCAGCCTGTAATCCTCAGCCGATGTGAAGAACTGGATGTAGCTCATGGCAGCTGCGTCGAGCGAGGTCGCGAGTATCTGTCCGTTGGCCATTTGATTGGCGATGACCTGCTGCAGTATCGGAAATGGGTTGGCGGCCATTTCTCCGCCGATTTGCGCCACGTTCTCGAAGGCAGGCTCGAAGACGTTCAGCCATGCCGTGATCGGGTCGACGGCGAATGGGTTCTCGAGTTCGTCGGCGAGTGCGGTGAGTGCGACCGACGTCGATGAGACATGAGGTGTCGCAACCATGGCGTCGGGCAGCGCTGAAGTGACCGGGCTGATCGGACTTACCGCGATGGCGCCGGCCCCGGCCAGCGCGATCCCTGCAGTCAGTGTCGATCGCATGGCTAAGTGCATTGAGATCCCATTTCTCTACATGTTTTTGAATGCATGTGAAAGTACCCGAGGTATCCCGGGTAGTTGTCGATTGGAACAAAACTGACCAGTGGTCGTGGCTGACCGCCGCACATCGGCAATTCGAGGTTCAGGCAAACGGCGTGTTCGCGGACTCCTGTGGGATCTGATAGCAAACTATTGTGCTCGTCAAAACATTTCGATTCGCAAGTAGTTGGCAGAAAACTGAAACTTGTTCATCAAACCCGGGGCAGTAGGGGGAAATGAGGGTAAGGAGGTGGTACAGCGGCGTTCAGGGGAATCGCCGGGCGCTTGGGCCGGCTATCGATCCAGGAATGACAGTCGCCGGAGTTCGCGCCCGGAGGCTGTGGTCCGTAGCAACTCTGGCCTGATGCGCTGAACTTCGTGGTGCGGGCGATGAGATGTTCGTGACTCGTCGCAGTCGCGCCGTCGGCCCTCCGGGGTGTCCGACAGGTAAAAAATGAATTCAGCCGTGTCAGCCGTGGATCGGCGGAAGGGCCGCGTTGATGCGTCGGCAACAATCACCCACCGACGTCATCTGATTACGCGACAGCTGGTCCAGGTACAGCGTGCGGACGGCTCGCGCATAGCTGCGCATCGCGTTCTGCAGGCGGGTGCGCCCAGCACGGGTGATGGTGGCGTGCACCGACCGCCGGTCGTGCTGATCGGGCGCGCGGGTGACCAGGCTGCGTGATTCCAAGCGACGGATCCGCGCGGTGGCGCGGCTCGGAATCAGCGCCAGGGACCGGGCGAGGTCACCCATTCGAGCGGATCCGCTTTCTGATTTTGTCAGCAATTCGAGCAGCAGGACATCGACCAGTGCGAGATCGTGTTCGTCCATCAGCGTTTGGTCCACGTTGTGGCACAGCTGCGTCGACGAATCGAGGAAGCGCTGCCAGCACTCCTGCTCGATGTCCTCGAGGTCGGGAAAAGCGCCGGCTGGTCGGCTCACGCCCGTCTGCCCCACAGCGGATGATGCTAACAATCCGCAGTGCTGGAGAAGGTCGGTTTCCGTCAGAATGCCTTCAGGCAGAACGTATTCAAGATGTCGGCACTAGGCAACGGCTGTGAGGCCGGAGCGTCTAACCCTTGCTGACCTTGTTGTTGCTGCCGGTGTTGGTGACCTTCGGGTCACCCGCCGCGTAGCTGACCGTGTTGTTGAGCCCGATGATGGTGAGCCCCTTGTCGATCCGCTCGAAGGTGATCTTGTTGTCGGACCCGCCGATGTTGACGTTGGCGCAGGTGCCCTTGACGGTCAGCGTGTTGTTGGTGCCGCCCACCGTGAGGGATTTGCCGTCGGCGCAGTCGATGTCGGTCGTGGTGCCGACCGACATGTAGTTGATGGTGTTGCCGACCTCGACGTTGACCCCGGACTGTCCCGCGGTGGCGCTGGGGGTGCTGGTGTCCGAGCTTTCGGATCCACAGGCCGCCAGGGTCAAGGCAGCCGCGGCGGCACCGATCCCGAGGATCAGGCGGGTGTGGGGGAAACGGGTGAGCACGGGTCTGCCTCTGCTTTCTTCCTCAGACTTCGTCAGGCGGGGACGCGACTGATCTGGTTGGTCATCCCCAGTTCACGGCCGCGGTCGACGAGTATCGGATCACCGTTCTTGAAGAACACGGTCTGGTTGTTGCCGTACACCGTGACGTCGTTGATGACGTTGTCGGCGATGATCACATTGGACGACCCCTGCACGGTCACCGCCCAACAGGTACCCATCGCGTTGATCCGGTTGTCACTTCCGTTGACGATCAGCGTGCCGCTGTTGCAATCCAAAGTTTGTTCGAGGCCCTGGCCGGTGATGGTGGTGTCACCGTTCTTGGCTGCCGCGCCGGGCGCGCCGACGGTCAGCGCCGGCGGCAACATGAGCAGTCCGGCAGTGACTGTCCGGCCCACAGCTGTCCAATTCACGGTGAATCCCCTTCCGATCCGCTGGGAGAAGAGTACGTGGCGCCCTCGCGGTGACGGCACGGGTTGGCCACTTTGACGGGCGGTTGCCGATAGGTCGCGTGCGGTGTCGCTGCTGGGTACCGTGTTCAGCAATGCGTCGGTGTGTTGTTCGGGCTGCTGCCGTGGCAGTCACAGCCGTGGTGACCGTCGCGGGGTGTTCGCACACCATCGACGGGGCTGCCCAGCGCGCGTCGGCCGATACCGCCGATCCCGATCGCAGTTTCGGCTACGTCGACGACCGGTGCGGCCTGCTCGTCGACAGCACGGTCCAGGAGATCCTGGTCGCCGACAACGTGGTGCGCCCGTACAGCGGGGCGGTCTGCCAGTACGTGTTGTCGCGTAAGGCCGGCGCGGCGCCCAATGCAGGCCCGTTCGCGATGCTCGACGTGATCTTCTCCTGGTTCGAGAAGGGGTCGCTGCAGCGAGAGCGGGCGGTGGCCCGCAGCCGTGATGCCGAGATCACCGACACGGTAGTCGAACGGCACCAGGCATTCCTCGCGCGCCGCGATGTCACCGGCGCAGCCTGCTCGGCAACCGCTTCCGCCGGGTCGGGCGTCATCAGCTGGTGGGTGCAGTTCCGCGGTGCGGGCAGTGCCGGCGCGGCGGGCAAAGGTGAGCCGTGCCAGGACGCCAAGAAGCTGCTCTCGGCCACTCTCCAATCGGAACTCTGACCGTGACGTACCGCTGCCTCGCCGCGAGGTGTCTGGCCGGCTTCGCAGCCGCAGTGGCGTTGCTGACCGCGTGCGGGCCGTCGGATACGTCGCCGGCTCCCGAATCCGGCCCCCCTGGCGCCGGCTTCCACGGCTCGGACTGCAACGGCATCACCGATGCCGATATCGCCGATGCCGCCGGATCGTCGATGTTCACCAAGGCCGTGGTCAGCGACAATGGGTGCTTCTGGCAGGAAAACTCGGTGCTGGGCACGTTCGGTGCCGGCATGGGCATCTCCACTTGGTGGTACCGGGGCAGTGATATGGACACCGAACGGACATTGGAGACCCAGGCCGGGCGCGCCTTGACCGAACTGTCGATCGACGGGAACAAGGGCTTCCGGGCGGCCGACGCGAATGTGTGCAGCATCTATGTGGCCAAGGGCGAGGACGTCATCACCTGGTCGATCCAGACGATGAATCCGGCCACGCTGCCTGACCTGTGTCAGGTCATCGAGAAACTCGCCCGGCTCAGTCAGGGCCGGGTCAACTGATCTGCACTGTCCGAGGGGCTACAGTTTCACGGCGACCCCAACAGCGGCGTCAATCACATCGACTCGAAGGCAGTGCGTACATGTCAGCTCGGCCGGAGCCACAGGCGGCTGGCGCACGACGTCCCCAGTCTCGGCCGGCGCGCACCACGAAGCTCAGCCGTGACGCCATTGTCAACGCGGCATTGACGTTCCTGGACCGTGAGGGCTGGGACGCGTTGACCATCAATGCGCTGGCCAACCAGCTCGGTACGAAGGGTCCGTCGCTCTACAACCACGTGGACAGCCTCGACGACCTGCGCCGTACGGTCCGCATGCGCGTGATCGACGACATCATCGAGATGCTCAACACCGTCGGTTCCGGCCGCACCCGTGACGATGCGGTGTCGGTGATGGCCAGTGCCTACCGCAGCTACGCCCACCACCATCCCGGTCGCTACTCGGCGTTCACCCGGATGCCGTTCGGCGGAGACGATCCGGAGTACTCGGCTGCCACCCGGGCCGCGGCCGGACCGGTCATCCAGGTCCTGACTTCCTATGGGCTGGAGGGCGAGGATGCCTTCTATGCCGCCCTGCAGTTCTGGTCCGCCCTGCACGGCTTTGTACTGCTGGAAATGACCGGTGTGATGGACGACATCGACACCGATGCGGTGTTCACGGATATGCTGCGGCGGTTGGCCTCTGGTATGGGGCAACTGGGGGCGTAGCGTCTGACCTGGGAATAGGTCGTCGTGAGCGGGTTTGGTTCGGCGCGGCCAGCCCTGGTATCGTGGTAGATCGTGCCTGGCCGGAAGGCGCATGCGGCTGAGTGTTTCGCAAGCGTGCCCGCACGCCGGGCCAATCTGCATGTCTAACACGCATCGGAATTCCGCCGGTGCAAGCACGTGCGACACGCCCGGACGCGGGGTAAGCGGCCGGGGGATAACTGCAGTACAGAGACTTAGAACAGCAAAGAGCAACACAGAGAAAGCCGGTACATGCCAACCATCAACCAGCTGGTCCGCAAGGGTCGCCGCGACAAGGTCGCGAAGGTCAAGACCGCGGCCCTCAAGGGCAGCCCGCAGCGCCGTGGTGTGTGCACCCGCGTGTACACCACCACCCCGAAGAAGCCGAACTCGGCGCTTCGCAAGGTCGCGCGCGTCAAGCTGACCAGTGGGGTTGAGGTCACCGCCTACATCCCCGGTGAGGGTCACAACCTGCAGGAGCACTCGATGGTGCTGGTGCGTGGCGGTCGTGTGAAGGACCTTCCGGGTGTTCGTTACAAGATCATCCGCGGGTCGCTGGACACCCAGGGCGTCAAGAACCGCAAGCAGGCCCGTAGCCGCTACGGCGCCAAGAAGGAGAAGAGCTGATGCCGCGCAAGGGTCCCGCGCCGAAGCGTCCGTTGGTCAACGATCCGGTCTACGGCTCGCAGCTGGTCACCCAGCTGGTCAACAAGGTTCTGCTGGACGGCAAGAAGTCACTGGCCGAGCGCATTGTCTACGGTGCGCTGGAGCAGGCTCGCGACAAGACCGGCACCGATCCGGTCGTCACTCTCAAGCGCGCGCTCGACAACGTCAAGCCCGCCCTCGAGGTGCGTAGCCGCCGCGTCGGTGGTGCCACCTACCAGGTTCCGGTCGAGGTTCGCCCCGATCGCTCCACCACCCTGGCCCTGCGTTGGCTGGTCAGCTTCTCCAAGGCCCGTCGTGAGAAGACCATGATCGAGCGCCTCGCCAACGAGATCCTGGATGCGAGCAACGGCCTGGGCGCCGCTGTGAAGCGTCGCGAGGACACTCACAAGATGGCCGAAGCGAACCGGGCTTTCGCGCACTACCGCTGGTGATACCCGCGCCCGGCATCCAGCGTCGGGTGCCGGTACGCGCGCAATCGAACACCTAATCAAGCAAGCGAAAAGTTGGGAAGACTTCCGTGGCACAGGACGTGCTGACTGACCTGAACAAGGTCCGCAACATCGGCATCATGGCGCACATCGACGCCGGCAAGACGACGACGACAGAGCGCATCCTCTATTACACCGGCGTCAACTACAAGATCGGTGAGACGCACGACGGTGCCTCCACCACCGACTGGATGGAGCAGGAGCAGGAGCGTGGTATCACCATCACCTCCGCAGCCGTCACCTGCTTCTGGAACAACAACCAGATCAACATCATCGACACCCCCGGGCACGTCGACTTCACCGTTGAGGTGGAGCGCAGCCTGCGTGTGCTCGATGGCGCCGTTGCCGTCTTCGACGGCAAGGAGGGTGTTGAGCCCCAGTCCGAGCAGGTGTGGCGTCAGGCCGACAAGTACGACGTGCCCCGGATCTGCTTCGTCAACAAGATGGACAAGCTCGGCGCGGACTTCTACTTCACCGTGCAGACCATCAAGGACCGCCTCGGTGCCAAGCCGCTGGTGATCCAGCTGCCGATCGGTGCCGAGAACGATTTCGAGGGCATCATCGACCTGGTCGAGATGAACGCCAAGGTGTGGCGCGGCGAGACCAAGCTCGGTGAGAGCTACGAGACCGTCGAGATTCCGGCCGATCTGGCCGAGAAGGCTGCGCAGTACCGCAGCGAGCTGATGGACACTGTCGCCGAGACCGACGAGGCGCTTCTGGAGAAGTACTTCGGCGGCGAGGATCTCACCATCGAGGAGATCAAGGGCGCGATCCGCAAGCTGACCGTCAACAGCGAGCTGTACCCGGTGCTGTGTGGCAGCGCGTTCAAGAACAAGGGTGTGCAGCCGATGCTGGACGCCGTGATCGACTACCTCCCCTCGCCGCTGGATGTCGAGTCCGTCAAGGGCCACGTCCCCGGCAAGGAGGACGAAGAGATCCTGCGCAAGCCGTCGACCGACGAGCCGTTCGCAGCGCTGGCGTTCAAGATTGCCGTGCACCCCTTCTTCGGCAAGCTCACCTACGTCCGGGTGTACTCGGGCAAGGTTGAGTCCGGTGCGCAGGTCATCAACGCCACCAAGGGCAAGAAGGAGCGGCTGGGCAAGCTGTTCCAGATGCACGCCAACAAGGAGAACCCGGTCGAGTCGGCCTCCGCCGGTCACATCTACGCCGTGATCGGTCTGAAGGACACCACCACCGGTGACACCCTTTGCGATCCGCAGAACCAGGTCGTGCTTGAGTCGATGACCTTCCCCGATCCGGTGATCGAGGTGGCCATCGAGCCCAAGACCAAGAGTGACCAGGAGAAGCTGGGCACCGCGATCCAGAAGCTCGCCGAAGAGGACCCGACCTTCAAGGTGCACCTGGACCAGGAGACCGGCCAGACCGTCATCGGCGGTATGGGCGAGCTGCACCTGGACATCCTGGTGGACCGCATGCGTCGCGAATTCAAGGTTGAGGCCAACGTCGGTAAGCCCCAGGTGGCCTACCGCGAGACCATCCGCCGCAAGGTGGAGAAGGTCGAGTTCACCCACAAGAAGCAGACGGGTGGTTCCGGCCAGTTCGCGAAGGTGCTCATCGACCTCGAGCCGTTCACCGGCGAGGACGGTGCCACCTACGAGTTCGCGAACAAGGTCACCGGTGGCCGCATCCCGCGCGAGTACATCCCGTCGGTGGATGCCGGTGCGCAGGACGCCATGCAGTACGGCGTGTTGGCCGGCTACCCGCTGGTGAACATCAAGGTGACGCTGCTCGATGGCGCCTACCACGAGGTCGACTCCTCGGAAATGGCGTTCAAGGTGGCGGGTTCGCAGGTGCTGAAGAAGGCCGCCCAGGCGGCTCAGCCGGTCATCCTGGAGCCCATCATGGCCGTCGAGGTCACGACACCCGAGGATTACATGGGTGACGTGATCGGCGACCTGAACTCCCGCCGTGGTCAGATCCAGGCCATGGAGGAGCGCAGCGGTGCGCGCGTCGTCAAGGCGCAGGTGCCGCTGTCGGAGATGTTCGGCTACGTCGGCGACCTTCGGTCGAAGACTCAGGGCCGGGCGAACTACTCCATGGTGTTCGACTCGTACGCCGAAGTTCCGGCGAACGTGGCGAAGGAGATCATCGCGAAGGCGACGGGTCAGTAATCTCGTCGCGGCAACTGCCGCGGTACACAACTGAACACATCATCATTGCTTTAACAAAAGCACCAACAAGTCCAGGAGGACACCACAGTGGCGAAGGCGAAGTTCGAGCGGACGAAGCCGCACGTCAACATCGGGACCATCGGTCACGTTGACCACGGCAAGACGACGCTTACTGCAGCAATCACCAAGGTTCTGCACGACAAGTACCCCGAGTTGAACGAGTCGCGCGCATTCGACCAGATCGACAATGCGCCTGAAGAGCGTCAGCGCGGCATCACGATCAACATCTCCCATGTGGAGTACCAGACCGAGAAGCGGCACTACGCCCACGTGGACGCCCCCGGTCACGCCGACTACATCAAGAACATGATCACCGGTGCCGCCCAGATGGACGGCGCGATCCTGGTGGTCGCCGCGACTGACGGCCCGATGCCGCAGACTCGCGAGCATGTGCTGCTGGCCCGCCAGGTGGGTGTGCCCTACATCCTGGTGGCGCTGAACAAGTCGGACGCCGTGGACGACGAGGAGCTCATCGAGCTCGTCGAGATGGAGGTCCGCGAACTGCTGGCCGCCCAGGAGTTCGACGAGGACGCCCCGGTTATCCGGGTCTCCGCCCTGAAGGCGCTCGAGGGTGACCCGAAGTGGGTCAAGTCGGTCGAGGACCTGATGGACGCGGTCGACGAGTCGATCCCGGATCCGGTTCGTGAGACCGACAAGCCGTTCCTGATGCCCGTCGAGGACGTCTTCACCATCACCGGTCGTGGCACCGTGGTGACCGGTCGCGTCGAGCGTGGCGTGATCAACGTCAACGAAGAGGTCGAGATCGTCGGCATCAAGCCGACCACGACCAAGACCACCGTCACCGGTGTGGAGATGTTCCGCAAGCTGCTCGACCAGGGTCAGGCGGGCGACAACGTCGGTCTGCTGGTTCGTGGCATCAAGCGCGAGGACGTCGAGCGTGGCCAGGTTGTGGTCAAGCCCGGCACCACCACCCCGCACACCGAGTTCGAGGGCAGCGTCTACATCCTGTCCAAGGACGAGGGCGGCCGCCACACGCCGTTCTTCAACAACTACCGTCCGCAGTTCTACTTCCGTACCACGGACGTGACCGGCGTGGTGACCCTGCCCGAGGGCACCGAGATGGTGATGCCCGGTGACAACACCGACATCTCCGTCAAGCTGATCCAGCCCGTCGCCATGGACGAGGGCCTGCGCTTCGCGATCCGCGAAGGCGGCCGTACGGTCGGCGCCGGCCGGGTTACCAAGATCAACAAGTAATTGATCTAGTTCCCCGCGAACAGACGCGAAGGTCCCCCAAGCCACTCGGTTTGGGGGACTTTTGCGTCTTCTGGTGGGTTGCTGGTGTAACGCCTGTGATAGCTGAGCCGATCTTTATTGCATAGGTGAGCTACACGGGTTGGGGACAAACATGATGCGACCGATATGGGCATTGGCTTCGGCGGCCGTGCTGGCCGCCACGGCGGTCGGATTTTCGGCAGGCTCGGCAGAGGCGGCGCCGGGATGCCCGGACATCCACTGGATCGGCGTTGCCGGTTCGGGTGAGCGTGACGATCCGACCGTAGATGCCGGCATGGGCCGGGTGGTCTACAACTCCTTGCGCGACTTGTCTGTGTGGGTGCAGCAGGACGGTCGGACGATGACGGCTGAGTCGGTGGCCTACCCGGCTGCACCGGTGCCCGAGGACGGTGATCTGCTGGGCTGGGGTGGCTTCATGAGCAGTGTCGACGCCGGGGTGGCGGCGCTGGGGAGTCAGTACGCGGCATTCACCCAGCAGTGCCCGTCCAGCGAGGTCGTGCTGGCCGGCTATTCGCAGGGCGCGATGGTGGTCCACCGCAATCTGGCCACCTTGGCGGGCAGCCCGAATCTGGCTGCCGCACTGTTGGTCGCCGACGGTGACCGCCTGCCTGCCGACCCCACCGTCAACCTGGGTACGGCCACGGCGGTCAGCAGCACCAGGAAGGGTGTTGCGCAGGACTGGCCGGTCCTGGCTCACGCCCCCGCGCCGCTGTTGCCGTCAGTCGGCAGTCGCACGATCAGCGTGTGTGATCGTGGCGACGCGGTCTGCGACTCCGACCCGGATGCCGATGAGGTGACCGCGACCGCTATCGCCGTGCACACCAGCTACGCCCGCTCGAACAGTGGTGGGTATCGGTGGACCTGGCCGTTGTACCGGATGCTGGGCCCCTCGCCGATGCAGCAGCAGACCGTGCCACCGAGCCGCTCGCCGGATGGTGTCGTCCACTCCTGACCTGGGCCGGTCTGGGCGCTAATCTGATGGCGCCCAACCGACGACAGGAGCCTGCGATGGCCACATTCTGGCGGTACCTGCGCATTCAGGCGTTCGTGTTGATGTGCGGCATCGTCGGCCCGATCTTCCTGGTCATCTACTTCGTCTCCGGAGCCGATCCGATGATGAAGTGGATGTTCTGGATGGGCCTGTTGATCACAGCCATCGACATCTTGATCGCGCTCGGGATCACGGCCGCCGGGTCGAAGTCGGCGGCGCAGAACGAGAAACTCGAGCAGGTGGGCGTACTGGCGCTGGCCCAGGTCACCGGTATCCACGAGACCGGCACCCGCATCAACGAGCAGCCGCTGGTGAAGTTGGATCTGCAGATCTCGGGACCCGGCATTGCGCCGTTCGCCAGTCAGGACCGGGTGCTCGCTTCGGTGTCTCGGCTGCCGATGATCACCAACCGGAAATTGGTCGCACTCGTCGACCCGACGACTAACGAGTACCGGATCGATTGGGAGAGAAGCAGTCTGGTCAGCGGTCTGATGCCGGCCACGTTCACGCTCGCCGAGGAGAACAAGTCCTACGACCTGACCGGTCAGTCCGGCCCGCTGATGGAGATCCTGCAGATCCTCAAGGCCAACGGCATCGGCATCAACAACATGGTCGACCTGCGGGGCAATCCCGCGGTGCGTGAGCAGGTCCAGGCCGTGGTGCGGCGCGCGACCGCACAACAGGAGGCGTCGGCCGGGCCGGTGCCGGCTGCTGCAGCTGCACCGTCGGCCCCCTTCCTGGCGCCTCCGGCGCCCTCGACCGCGCAACGTCTTCAGGAACTGGAAACGCTGCGCGCGACGGGGGCCATCAGCGAAGGCGAGTACACGGTCAAACGACAGCAGATCATCGCCGATCTCTGATCCGATCCTGGACGCACCCGCCAGGTGGCGCATGACCTGCCCGATCATCGGGCATCCCATTGATCGG
Source organism: Mycobacterium sp. IDUB_9 (assembly GCF_055419505.1). NCBI lineage: Bacteria > Bacillati > Actinomycetota > Actinomycetes > Mycobacteriales > Mycobacteriaceae > Mycobacterium > Mycobacterium sp. IDUB_9. The sequence goes on from NZ_JBVAXU010000002.1 coordinate 260,334, forward strand.
TATCGGCCAGGAACACGTTCTACTTCTGCTGTTAGCCTGTGGCCAGGCTCACGTGAAAGGACCCTGGGATGGCGGCAGGTAACGCAACATTGGAAGGCCGGGTGGCGTTTGTCACCGGTGCTGCACGCGGACAAGGGCGCGCGCACGCGGTGCGGTTGGCCAACGAAGGCGCCGACATCATCGCCGTCGACGTGTGCCGTCCGGTCGCCGACACGATCACGTACCCGGCTGCGACACCGGAGGATCTGGCCGAAACTGTCGCCGCCGTGGAGGCCGCGGGCCGCAAGGTGCTCGCGCGTGAGGTCGACATCCGTGATCTGGCGGCCCAGCAGCAGGTGGTCGCCGACGGAGTCGAGCAGTTCGGCCGGCTCGACATCGTGGTCGCCAATGCCGGCGTGCTCAGCTGGGGCCGGCTGTGGGAGCTGAGCCCCGAGCAGTTCGACACCGTCGTCGACGTCAACCTCAACGGCACCTGGCGGACCATCCGGGCCGCGGTGCCCGCGATGATCGAGGCCGGCAATGGCGGGTCGATCATCATCGTCAGCTCCTCGGCCGGTGTGAAAGCCACCCCGGGCAACGGTCACTACTCGGCCTCCAAACACGGTCTGGTGGCACTGACCAACACACTGGCTCTCGAGGTGGGCGAGTACGGCATCCGGGTCAACTCGATCCATCCGTACTCGATCGACACTCCGATGATCGAACCGGAGGCAATGGCCGAGATCTTCTCCAAGTTCCCGAGCTTCCTGCACAGTTTCGCCCCGATGCCGTATCACAAGGTGACCGACGGCAAGAACGAGGGACTCGCGGCGTTCATGGCGCCCGAGGAAGTTGCCGATGTGGTTGCCTGGCTGGCCGGCGACAACTCGGCCACGCTGTCGGGCAGCCAGATTGCCGTCGACCGGGGCGTGCTGAAGTACTGATCTCCCGCCGGGACTAGCCCGGGAGGACGAGAACCGGAACCGGGCTGTGCCGCAGAATTTTTGATCCGTGTGAGCCCAGGAAAACCCGGGCGACCGCGCCGCCGGGCGAGGTCCCGATCGCCAGGATCTCGCCCTCGAGCCAGTCGATGGCATCGATCGCGTCGCTCCAGTCGTTGCCGGTGGCGACCTGCAGATCAACGTCGTCGCCGATGACTTTGCCGTCCTTCAAGCGGATCAGCGCCTGCTGCGCTTGTTTCGCCCACTCCTGCAGGATCGCGTCCTCGGCGTGCAGTCCGACAGTCGGCGGGTACATGTTGCGTCCCCGCACTGCGAACGTGACCATCCGCATCGGCGTGCCCAGACGTCGGCTCAGGTCGGCGACCTGTTCAACCACCGCCACCGCTTCGGGAGATCCGGGATAGGCGCATGTGATGCGCGCCAGTACACCGGATTTCGGCCGTCGGTAGCCGCGCGGGCTGATCGCCAGCGGAACCGGACAGCAGTGCAGCAGCCGATCGGCGGTCGAGCCCACCACCACCTGGCCCAGTTGGCCCTCCGATGCGGAGCCGAGGACAAGTAGTTCGGCGTCGAGAGCGCCGACCGCCTCGAGCAGGCCGCCCGAGACGGAGCGGTGCGCGAACTTGTGGAAGCTGACGTCGAGGCCGTCGTCGAGCGCGGTCACGTGCTGCCGTGCCTGCTCGGCCGAGGACGCCGCCAATTGTGCGGCATACTCGGCGTATTCGGCATCGACGCGGGCCGGTGACGGGTTCAGCCACGGACGCGGGACGACGGTGGCCACCGCCAGCGAGGTGTTCAGGGTCCGGGCTGCGCCGACCCCGAGGTGCAGCGCGGACACCCCGCCTTTGCCGGCCAGGTATCCGACGACGACGGTCATCGGGATTCCTCGGCTCCGGGGGTGATCATCACGTCGTCCTCACCCGCTGCCACGCCCGGTATGTAGCCGTCGCCACCGTCGTTGAGGGCGCTGTGATGTCGGCTCCACAGGAGATAGAACGCCAGGACGAGGGCAACCCAGATGCTGAACCACAGCCAGGTGATGGGCGGCAGGCCATAGAGGACGAACAGGCAGGCCAGCACTGAAAGGACCGGTGTCACCGGGTAACCGGGAACCTTGAACGCTCGCGGGAGGTCCGGCTCACGCACCCGCAGGATGATCACGCCGACGGACACCACGATGAATGCCACCAGGGTTCCGATCGACACCAGATCCCACAGATAGTCGAGCGGCACCAACCCGGCGAGGGTGCCGGTCACCGCGGCCACGACGATGGTGTTGTTCACCGGAGTCATGGTGCGCGGGTTCACCTTTGCGAACATCGGTGGCAGCAGGCCATCGCGTCCCATCGCGAACAGAATGCGGGTCTGGCCGTACATCACCACGAGGGTGACCGAGAAGATCGAGATGACCGCGCCCATGGCCAGGACGGTGCTGGCCCAGGTCTGGCCGTGCAGGATGTTGGTGAGCATCACCGACAGTCCGGCCTCGGATTGTGCGTCGGAACCGAACTCGTCGGCGGATTGGGTGCCCAGGCCGGCGAACGCGACCAGGATATAGATGCTGGTGACGACGATCAGTGCGCCGAGAATCGCCCGGGGCATGGTCTTCTGCGGGTTCTTCACCTCGTCGCCCGCGGTGGACACCGCGTCCAGGCCGATGAACGTGAAGAAGATGGTGCCGGCCGCGGCGGTGATGCCGGTGAATCCCTTGTCCCAGAACCCGGCGAAGTGATCGGTGGTGAACGCGGTGAACGCGATGGCCACGAACATGCCGAGCACGCACAGTTTCAGGAGCACCATGACGGTGTTGACCGCGGCGGACTCGCTGGCACCGCGGATCAGCAGCAGAGCGCACATGACGATCAGGGTTGTGGCGGGCAGGTTGATCACGCCGGGGTCATCGCCCCACGGGGCGGCGGACAATGCGTGTGGCAACCGCCAGCCGAACAGGTTGTCCAGCAGTTGGTTGAGATAGCCGCTCCAGCCGACAGCGGTGGCCGACATGGAGACACCGTATTCGAGCAGTAGACAGGCTGCGACACCCATCGCGATGAACTCGCCCATGGTGGTATAGGCGTAGGAGTAGGTTGAGCCTGAAACCGGCACTGCCGCAGCCATTTCCGCGTAGCAGATCGCAGATAGGCCGGCGGCGACACCGGCCACCATGAATGACACCAGCACTGCGGGACCGGCTTTGGGGACTGCCTGCTGCAGCACGATGAAGATGCCGGTGCCGACCGTGGCGCCGACACCGAACAGCGTCAGCTGGAACGTGCCGATACTTCGCCGGAGATGGTCGGACGCGCCGTGGGCCACCGGTGCTCCGAAGACGGGCCTGCGCCGCAACATCTGGCTGGTCAGGTTGTTGGCTGGGGCGGACATGGTGCCTCCTTGCTGCCGGTCAACCGATTATCGGCGCGCCTCGGCCAGGGTGTCGGCGAATCGGTCGATGGCCCAGTCGAGCTCGTGGGCGGTCACCACCAGCGGCGGCGCGAACCGCAGGGTCGATCCGTGGGTGTCCTTCACCAGCACGCCACGTTCGGCCAGCGCGAGGCCGAGCTGCTTGCCGGTGCCCAGGCCAGGGTCGATGTCCACGCCGGCCCACAGGCCCATGCCTCGCACGGCCGTCACGCCGTGCCCCATCAACCTGGTCAGCCCGTCATGCAGGTGTTGTCCGAGTTCGGTTGAACGGAGCTGGAATTCGCCCCGGCGCAGCATGCCGACCACGGTCGTGCCGATCGCCGCGGCCAGCGGGTTGCCGCCGAAGGTGGAGCCGTGTTCGCCAGGATGCAGTACGCCGAGCACGTCGCGGTCGGCCACCACCGCGGACAGCGGCAACACGCCACCACCCAGCGCCTTGCCGAGCAGATATACGTCGGGAACCACATCCCAGTGTTCGCACGCGAAGGTCCGGCCGGTGCGGGCCAGGCCGGACTGGATCTCATCGGCGATCATCAGCACGTTGTTGCGGGTACAGATGTCGCGGACCTGCGGCAGGTAGTCGTGGGGCGGGACGATGATGCCGGCCTCGCCCTGGATGGGCTCGATCAGCACCGCGGCGGTGTTCTCGTCGATCGCCGCCTCGAGCGCGCGATGGTCGCCGAAGGGCACCGTCCGGAATCCGGGCGTGTACGGACCGAAGCCGCGGCGTGCGGTGTCGTCGTCGGAAAAGCTGATGATCGTGGTGGTGCGGCCGTGGAAGTTGTTGTGCGCCACGATGATGTTCGACTTGTCCGCAGGTACGCCCTTGACATCGGTGGCCCATTTGCGGGCCACTTTGATGCCGCTCTCCACGGCCTCGGCACCGCTGTTCATCGGAAGCACCATGTCCTTGCCGCACAATTGGGCCAGTGCCTCGGCGAACGGGCCGAGACGGTCGGAGTGAAAGGCTCGGCTCACCAGGGTCAGCCGGTCCAGTTGAGTGTGTGCGGCGGCGATGATCTCGGGATTGCGGTGGCCGAAGTTGACCGCCGAATAGGCGGCGAGGCAATCGAGGTAGCGCCGGCCGGTCACGTCCGTGATCCAGGCCCCCTCGGCGCTTTCCGCGACCACCGGCAGCGGTGAGTAGTTGGGGGCAACGTAGCGATCGTCGAGCGCGATCGCGGCGGCGGTCGCCGGATCCGGGGTGGCCTGGTTGTCCACACTGTCCAGCATGGTCATGGATGACGCTCCAGGGTGCAGCATTTGACGGATCCCCCGCCTTTGAGGAGTTCGGACAAATCGACGCCGATCGGCTCGAACCCGGCCCGGCGCAGTTGGTCGGCGAATCCGGTGGCAGCGGCGGGCATCACCACGTGCCGGCCATCGGACACCACGTTGAGGCCGAGGACGTAGGCGTCGGCCGAGCCCACTTCGATGGCGTCGCCGAACAGCTCGGCAATCCGCCGGCGGGCGTCGTCACCGAAGGCCGGGGGATAGTAGGCGATCGTCGAGTCGTCGAGCACTGCCAACGCGGTGTCGAGGTGGTAGAAGCGCGGGTCGACGAGTTCCAGGCTGATCACGTCGAGGCCGGTAGCGGCCGCGATCTCGTCGTGGGCGCGTCGATCGGTGCGAAAACCGTATCCGGCCAACAAGGTTGACCCCACGAGTAGCAGATCGCCCTGGCCCTCGTTGACATGGTCGGTGCACACCGTCCGGTAGCCGGCCGCGGCCATCCACTCGGCGTAGGCGCCGGCCTCACCGGCGCGTTGCGGGTAGGCGAAGCGCGCCACCACCGCGATGTCCCCGATCAGGAAGCCCCCGTTGGCGGCGTAGACCATGTCGGGCAGGCCGCGGCGCGGCGTCACCAGGTCGACGGTGTGGCCCAGATCGGCGTACACCCGTCGCAGCGTGTCCCACTGGGCCAGCGCGAGCGCGGTGTCCACGGGCGTGGAGATGTCCATCCACGGGTTGATGGCGTATTCGACGGTGAAGTGTTCCGGGGCGGTCATGGCGTATCGGCGGTTCGTCGCGCTCCGCGCGGGTGACACGGCGCTCCGCGCGGGTGACACGGCGCCGACGGTTTGGGGCACCGTGCCAGGCACGACTTCGTCGAAAATCGTCATGAATCGACGATAAGGAGGTTCCGTGGCGCAAGCAATTGCCGCTTGTTGCGTGATATGCAGCGATATATTGCATAAAACACGGATATGCGAAGGTTTGTTGCGTGGAGGTGGATGTGGAACGTCTGGACGACACCGACGAGCGGATTCTGGCCGAACTCACCGAGCACGCCAGGGCGACATTCGCCGAGATCGGGCAACGGGTGAATCTGTCGGCGCCCGCGGTGAAGCGGCGGGTGGACCGCATGGTCGCCGACGGGCTGATCCGGGGCTTCACCACGGTGATCGACCGCAATGTCCTGGGCTGGAGCACCGAGGCGTACGTGCAGGTGTTCTGTCAGGGCACCATCGCGCCAGATCAGTTGCGCGCGGCCTGGATCGACATCCCCGAAGTGGTCAGCGCGGCAACGGTCACCGGTACCGCCGACGCCATCCTGCATGTGCTCGCCCGCGATATGCGTCACCTTGAGGAAGCCCTGGAGCGCATCCGCTCAACGGCTCGCATCGAGCGCAGTGAGAGCATCGTGGTGTTGTCGAACATCATCGACCGGGGCCGGTCGTGACGCGGGTCATCGACACCTGCGAACGTAGGGTGGCGCACAACGCTCAAGCCCGATCGTGTAAAAACCCCACGTGACTACTTCAACGGGATCAGCGGCGGGCATTGTCATCGTCGGCGGCGGCTTGGCTGCGGCCCGGACGGCCGAACAGCTGCGCCGTTCGGAGTACGCCGGGCCCATCACGATCGTCAGCGACGAGGACCATCTGCCCTACGATCGGCCGCCGCTGTCCAAGGAAGTGCTGCGTGCGGAGACGGATGACGTCACGCTCAAGCCGGCCGAGTTCTACGCCGAGAACGACATCACGCTGCGGCTCGGTTCCGCGGCGCAATCGGTGGACACCGCCGCCAAGACGTTGAAGCTCGCCGACGGTAGCGACGTGGCCTATGACGAGCTCGTCATCGCCACCGGGCTGGTGCCGAGGCGGATCCGGTCATTCGGCGATCTCGCGGGTATTCACGTGCTGCGGTCCTACGACGAGAGCATGGCCCTGCGCGAGCACGCCGGAAAGGCGCAGCGCGCGGTGGTGGTCGGTGCCGGCTTCATCGGCTGCGAGGTCGCCGCCAGCCTGCGCAAGCTGGGCGTGGAGGTGGTACTCGTGGAGCCGCAGCCGACGCCGCTGGCCTCGGTTCTCGGCGAGAAGATCGGGGCCCTGGTGACCCGGCTGCACCAGGCCGAAGGGGTCGACGTGCGTTGCGGTGTCGGGGTCAGCGAGGTGCGCGGCGCCGACAAGGTCGAGCAGGTGGTGCTCGGTGACGGCACCGAACTCGACGCCGATCTGGTGGTGGTCGGTATCGGCTCGCACCCGGCGGTCGAGTGGCTCGGGGGCAGCGGTATCGAGCTCGACAACGGCGTGGTGTGCGACGAGGTCGGCCGGTCCAGCGCCGCGGGCGTGTGGGCCATCGGTGATGTCGCGTCGTGGCGTGATCACGTGGGTGACCAAGCGCGCGTTGAACATTGGAGCAACGTTGCCGACCAGGCGCGGGCCATGGTGCCGGCGATCCTGGGTCAGGAGGCCTCTCCGGTCGTATCGGTGCCCTACTTCTGGAGCGATCAGTACGACGTCAAGATCCAGTGCCTGGGTGAGCCTGAGGCCGACGATGTCGTGCACGTGGTGGAGGACGACGGCCGCAAGTTCCTGGCCTACTACGAGCGTGACGGTGTCGTGGTCGGTGTGGTCGGCGGCGGCATGCCCGGCAAGGTGATGAAGGCCCGCGGCAAGATCGCCGCCGGCGCCCCCATCTCCGACGTCCTCGGCTGACTTTTCCCAGCGATTTGTGGAGTTCTGGCCGTCACACGCACGGCTAGAACTCCACAAATCGCTCTAGAACTGGCCGAGGTAGAACCGGCTGCCCTGGTCGTCGGTGCACTCGGCCATCAATCCGTAGGGCTGTCGTGACGGCTGCTGCAGCACGGTTCCGCCGGCCTCGACGACTCGGGCGACCGCGGCGTCGATATCGGCGACCGTCCACATAGGCACCGTCACTGCCCGCGGGGCGCTCCCGGCCATGCCCGACATCGGCTGGCTGCCCTGAACCCCCCAGCCGTCGTCGATCCGGCCGGGCTCGAAGGTCCACGACAGCACTCGGCTGTAGAAGCCCTTGAACGCCGTCGAGTCCGGCACCTCGTAGGTGATGTACGAAAGTTCGCCCGGCCCAGCGCCGTTGAGCTCCGGACGAGGGGTTCCCGGGGCGGGCTGGAACACTGCGATCGACGTGCCCAGTGGATCGGTGGCATCCAGCACCGTGCCGAACTCGAACTCCAGCGTCTCGCCGACGTGCCCGCCGCCGTCGATGATCGCCTGCCGGGCGTCGGCGAGGTCGGCAACGGCGTAGCAGCACAGCATGCCCTGCGGTGAGGCGACACTGTAGATGCCGATGCGTTGTCGGGTATTGGTGACCGCATGGGTGTCCGGGTCATAGGTCCAGCCCAGTACGTGGCCGTAGAACCGGGCGGCACGTTGGGCGTCGGGAGCCCAGACCGAGACGTAGCCGACGTCGCCGTGCTGGATGGGAACGACCGCGGCGGGCCGCGAATCTGACACCGCGGCGGGCCGCGAATCTGACACCGCGGCGGGCCGCGAATCCGGTACCGCGACCGGACCCGTGAGCATCCACCGGTGGCCCGAGGGGTCGATGATCACGGCGTTGCGGGTGCCGTAGTTCTCGTAAGGTTCGCGCTGCACTTGCGCACCCAGGGTCCTGGCTCGCTCCAGGACGGCGTCGGTGTCGGGCACATTCAGCATCAGGCTCACTGAAACGGACTGTGGCGCTGGTGCTTTCAAGCCTAATTCGGGAAACTCGTCGGCCAGGTAGAAGATGCCGCCGGCCAGCTCGAGCTCGGCATGGCCGATGCGGCCGTCGTCCATCACGATCGGCTCGCCGACCGGAACGGCACCGAGCGCGTCGCGGTACCAGGCGATGGCGGCACGGGCGTCGGGCGCGGCCAGGTAGGCCACAACAGCGGATCGTGCGGGAGCCGGCGTGGCCGCGGGCTGGTTCAGTTCGGCGATGGCAGTGTCGGTTCCGCTCATGTCAACTCCTTGGGCGTGGGTGGGCAGGGTGAGGGCCGATTCCAGCCGGGCGCGCAGCCTGGCCGCGAATGCCGGATCGGGGGAGACCGGCTGGTCGTCGCCGCTCAGCACCGTCAGCGGATCGTGGCTGTTGATCACGACGTCCCTCCCTCCGGTGTCGGGTACTGGGCTCTGAAGGCGCGGCGGGCCCGCACCAGCAGCGCCTCGGTGGCGTGCACCGTGCGGCCGATCAGCTCAGCGCATTCGCTGACCGTGCGGTCATCGACGTAGCGCAGGACGAGCACGGTGCGGTGGTGCTCGGGTAGCCGGGACAAAACTGATTCGGCCACAATGCGATCCAGCTCGGCGTCCCAGTCGTAGGTCGGCTCCACCGGTTCGGGCAACTCGGCCACCGGCACGGTGAAGCGGTCGTGCCGGCGCCGGTAGTGGTCGGCCAGCTTGTGCTTGGCCACGCCGATCAACCAGGGCACCGAGATCTGCGGCGGTGACGGTCGGCGGGCCGCATCCATCGCGGCCAGGAACGTCTCCGACGTCAGGTCCTCGGCGGTTCCGCGGTCACCGCAGCGTCGTACGAAGTAGCCGTACACCACTGGCAGGGCCTCGTCGTAGCACCTCAGCAGCACCCGCGGAGCGTCTGTTTCGGCGCTCACACCCTTATCGTCGCCGCCGGGCACCAAACTCCGACGGGGTTGGCGAAGAATTTTTCGCCGGAAATTCGTTGGCGCTGGTCAGCAGAGGTGCGTCATGGTGGTCGGTGTGGTGGACGTCGACACATTCACACGGAACGGGTTCGTCAAGATCGAACAGGCAGTTCCGGCCGAAATCGCCGATGCGGCCAGGGATCTGCTGTGGGCACAGATCGGGCTCTCGCCTGATGAACCGGCATCGTGGACCATGCCGGTGCGGTGGGCGGCAGATCTGACGGGGGCGGGCCCGTTCGGGCAGGTGGTGAGCAGCGCCCCGCTGGCCGAGGCCCTGGACCGGATCTGCGGAGAAGGCGGTTGGCTACCGCGCGGTGCCCTGGGCCATATCCCGGTCCGGTTCCCGGTGGATCCGCCCGCAGACGACCGGGGCTGGCACGTGGACGCCAACACCCCGCTGCCAGGTGGGGAGTGGGCCGTCAGCGGTCGTCCACGCACCGTCCTCGTGTTGACCCTGCTGTCAGAGGTCGGGCCCGCTGACGCGCCGACGCGTATCCGGGTGGGTTCGCATCGGGACACAGCCCGGGTGCTGGGTCCCGATCCGATCGACTTCGTCGAAGCCGGTGGCGTGGTGGACGAAGCCAGCCGGACCCGTCCCGTGGCATATGCGACGGGCCGGCCCGGTGACATGTATGTGCTGCATCCGTTCACTGCGCATGCCGCTGACGTACACCGTGGCAGCACACCGCGTTTCATGTCGCAGGCACCGGTGATGCTCACCGAGCCGCTGAGTCCACAGGGGCCTGCGGCGCTTGCCGATGTGTGGGATGCGCTGCCGCCGGATCAGGTCTTGGCGTAGAAGAAGCCCGCTCCGATGATCGCGATGCCGATCGCGACGGCGATACCGGCGACCAGGCTTCCGAAGTAGGTGGCGACGCCGAATCCGACGATCAGCGCAACGATCAGGGCGGCCAGTTCGGCCGCGGTGGGCGTCCTGTCCGGTTTCCGCACGGTTCACCTCCGGGTGTCGGTCGGCACCTGGTTACCCGGAGGGAGCGGTGTCCACTCCCGCCGGTGCCAAGGCCTCCAAGCCGGGACGTGCCACTTCGAAGGCCCGGGCGATGGTGTGCGGCAGGGAGACGGACTCGTCGGCGAGCCAGTGCTCATATGCCGACAGTGCGACGCCGAGCATCAGCCAGCCGGCGGTCTGTGGCATCAGGTCGTGGGGTGCCGCGCCGATTCGCTGTGCCACGAAGGTGGCGATGACCTCACGCCAGCCGGCGTACATCGTCATCGAATATGCCTGCAGCCCGGTCGTTCCCAGGATGACCTGCATGCGGAGGCGGTGCTGGGTCATTTCCTGGGCATCGAAGGTGTTGAACGACAACAGGGCCTCGCGCAGTACCTCGGCCAGGGGGATATCTGTGCTCAGGGAGGAGAGCAGGTCGCGCAGGTTCTGCAGGTGGGCGTCGAAATCTCCCCATGGGATGGCGTTCTTGGAGGCGTAGTAGCGGAACAGTGTGCGGCGCGCGATGCCGGCGGCTTTGGCGACGTCATCGACACTGACCTCGTCGAAGCCGCGGGTCGCGAACAGCGCCAGCGCGACGTCGGTGATGTGGTCCTGCGTGGTGGACGGGCGCCGACCGACCCGGGGCCCGGATGCCTGCCGCATAAAACCCGCCCTTCCATTTGTGCACTCGATGCCATATTCTTGCGACTCAGGTCACAATTGTCGAGACCCACAGTTACAGGAACAGTTGAAGGAAAGGTGCGATTCATGGATCAGAACCCGCAGGTTGAGACGGAAACCCAGCTCGCCACCGAGACGCTCGTCGAAGAGGTCTCGATCGACGGTATGTGCGGGGTTTACTGACAGTGTCCGCACAGGCTGCCGATACGGCCGGGCGCACCGGCGTCGTATTCGACCCGAATGTCAGCTGGCGGTTGCACCACCAGGTGGCGGTGCGGCCGGAGCCGTTCGGTGCCCTGCTGTATCACTTCGGAACCCGCAAGCTGTCGTTTCTGAAGAATCGGACGGTCGTCGAGGTGGTCAACTCACTGGCTGATCACCCCGACGCCCGGTCCGCGTGTCGCGCGGTCGGTATCGCCGACTCCGACCAAGGCCCTTACCTGCACGCGCTGAGCGTGCTGGTGTCCTCGAAGATGCTCATCCCTGGGAATTCACAATGACTTCTGTTGCGCCCGTACGCACGCCTGTTCCAAGGCTCGTCGAGCAGTTCGAGCACGGACTCGATGCCCCGATCTGTCTGACCTGGGAGCTCACCTACGCATGCAACCTGGCGTGCGTGCACTGCCTCTCCTCGTCGGGTAAGCGCGATCCGCGCGAACTGTCCACACAGCAGTGCAAGGACATCATCGACGAGCTGGAACGCATGCAGGTGTTCTACGTGAACATCGGCGGCGGGGAACCGACTGTGCGCCCGGACTTCTGGGAACTGGTCGATTACGCGACCGAGCACCACGTCGGGGTCAAGTTCTCCACCAACGGGGTGCGCATCACGCCGGAGATCGCCGCGAAACTCGCCGCGAGCGACTACGTCGACGTGCAGATCTCCCTGGACGGCGCCAACGCCGAGGTCAACGACGCGGTGCGCGGCAAGGGCTCGTTCGACATGGCCGTGCGTGCGCTGGAAAACCTTGCTGCCGCAGGGTTTTCCGATGCCAAGATCTCCGTGGTGGTCACCCGCCACAACGTCGACCAACTCGACGAGTTCAAAGCGCTGGCCGACCGGTACGGTGCCACGCTGCGGATCACGCGGCTGCGTCCGTCGGGCCGAGGCGCCGATGTCTGGGACGAGCTGCATCCCACCCAGGACCAGCAGCGCCAGCTGTACAACTGGCTGGTCGCCCGCGGCGAGCGCGTGCTGACCGGTGACTCGTTCTTCCACCTGTCGGGCCTGGGCGAGCCCGGCGCGCTGGCCGGGCTGAACCTGTGCGGCGCCGGCCGGGTCGTGTGCCTGATCGATCCGGTGGGCGATGTCTATGCCTGCCCGTTCGCCATCCACGACAAGTTTCTGGCCGGAAACATCCTGGAGGACACCGGCTTTGGCACCGGCTTCCAGAGCGTCTGGCAGAACTCCCCGTTGTTCCGCGAGCTGCGCGAGCCGCAGTCGGCCGGCGCCTGCAGCGGCTGTGGACACTATGACGCCTGCCGTGGCGGCTGCATGGCAGCCAAGTTCTTCACCGGTCTGCCGATGGACGGGCCGGACCCCGAGTGCGTCGAAGGCTGGGGCGAGCCGGCTCTGGCACAGGAGCGCATCAAACCCAAGCCCAGCGGCGATCACTCCCGCGGTACCAAGCAGGGCCCGGTGGCACTGAAGTTGCTGACCAAGCCGCCGGCCCGTATCTGTAACGAAAGTCCGGTGTAACCCATGGCTCGTGATACCTGGTTCGAGACCGTCGCCATCGCTCAGCAGCGGGCGCGCAAGCGGCTGCCCAAGTCCGCCTACTCGTCGCTGATCTCTGCCAGCGAGAAGGGTGTGACGGTCTCCGACAACGTGGAGTCGTTCGCCGAACTCGGTTTCGCCCCGCATGTCCTCGGCGCCACCGAGAAGCGTGAGATGTCGACAACGGTCATGGGGCAAGACATTTCGATGCCCGTCATCATCTCGCCGACTGGCGTGCAGGCGATCGACCCCGACGGCGAGGTGGCCGTGGCCCGCGCGGCTGCGGCGCGCGGTACGGCCATGGGGCTGTCGTCGTTTGCCAGCAAGCCGATGGAAGAAGTCACCGCCGTCAACGACAAGGTCTTCTTCCAGATCTACTGGCTCGGGTCCCGCGACGAGATCGCCGAGCGGGTGCAGCGCGCGAAGGACGCAGGTGCGGTCGGCATGATCGCCACGACCGACTACAGCTTCAGCCACGGCCGCGACTGGGGTAGCCCGAAGATCCCGGAGCGAATGGATCTCAAGACCATGCTGCGGATGTCTCCGGAGGTGCTCACCAAGCCGCGTTGGCTGTGGAGCTTCGGCAAGCACCTTCGCCCGCCGGACCTGCGGGTGCCGAACCAGGGCCGGCGTGGCGAGCCGGGACCGGCGTTCTTCGACGCCTACGGGCAGTGGATGGGCACGCCGCCGCCGACCTGGGAGGACATCGCCTGGCTGCGCGAGCAGTGGGGCGGCCCGTTCCTGCTGAAGGGCATGGTGCGGGTCGACGACGCCAAACGTGCCGTGGACGCGGGTGTTTCGGCGATCACGGTGTCCAATCACGGTGGCAACAACCTGGACGGCACGCCGGCGGCGATCCGTTGCCTGCCTGCCATCGCCGACGCGGTGGGGGACCAGGTCGAGGTTTTGCTGGACGGCGGGATCCGACGCGGCAGCGATGTCGTGAAGGCCGTGGCGCTCGGCGCCCGGGCCGTCATGATCGGACGGGCCTACCTGTGGGGCCTGGCAGCCAACGGCCAGGCGGGTGTCGAGAACGTGCTGGACATTCTCAGCGGCGGCATCGACTCCGCGCTGCGTGGGTTGGGCAAGTCCTCGATCCACGACCTGACGCCCGACGACATTCTGGTCCCGGAGGGATTCACCCGAACCCTCGGTGTGCCGCGCGCGGGCGCCTGAGGGGCTTACCGTCACCCTAAGGTGCAGCGTGACAGGGGTGGCGGGAGGGACGTACGTGATGCCGATGGCGGGTGCCGGGAAAGCAAAGGCAAATCAATTGCTGCCTGTGCTCCAACAATTGGCGCACAGTAGGTGAATTCGGCCTACCATCGGCACGTGGCTTTCCCCAGCGGGCTCGGGAACTCAACGTCGAGACAGCTACGCAGCTTGTCGCCAATGTTGATCGTCCCAGTGGGCTCTACCGAGCAACATGGCCCGCACCTGCCCCTGGACACCGACACGCGTATCGCCGCCGCCGTGGCGCAGGCACTGCCCGACCACCTCGCCGGCGTATCGGCCGGTGACTGGGTGGTCGCGCCGGCCGTCCATTACGGCGCCAGTGGCGAGCACGAGGGGTTCCCAGGCACGGTGTCGATCGGCACCGCGGCCCTGCGATCGTTGCTGTTGGAGTACGGACGTTCTGCGTTGAACTGGGCGTCGCGACTGGTCTTCGTCAATGGTCACGGGGGGAATGTGGAGGCGCTGGCCGCTGCGGTGGCCCTGTTGCGCCGGGAGGGCCGCGACGTCGGCTGGGTTCCGTGCACGGCCGTGGGTGCCGATGCGCACGCGGGGCATACCGAAACATCTGTATTGCTACATATTTCGCCCGGCGATGTCTGGATCGATGAGCTGACTCCGGGCAACACCGCGCCACTGGCCGAGCTCATGCCGGCGATGCGCAGTGGCGGGATTGCTGCGGTCAGCGAAGCCGGCGTACTGGGTGATCCGACAACCGCCACAGCTGCCGAGGGGGAGCGTATCTTTGCTGAGATGGTCAACGGCTGCGCCGGCCGGATGCGGCGTTGGCAGCCGGACCGGAACGGATTGCTGACATGACCGGACCGAGGCTGCCCGACGGTTTCGCCGTGCAGGTGGATCGCCGGGTCAAGGTGCTCGGGGCCGGCGCGGCCCTACTCGGCGGGTCGCCGACCCGGTTGCTGCAGCTGGCTCCGATGGCGCAGACCATGCTCAACGGCGGCCGTCTGGAAGTGCACGACGCGCAGAGCGCGCAACTGGCCCGGACTTTGCTCGACGCCACGGTCGCGCATCCGCGCCCGCCGAGCGGGCCGTCGCACCGTGACGTCACGGTCATTGTTCCGGTGCGCGACAACGTATCCGGTCTGCATCGGCTGATCGCGGCGTTGCGGGGCCTTCGGGTGATCGTGGTGGACGACGGCTCGGCGGTTCCGGTCGCGCAATCAGAGTTCGCCGGCATGCACTGCGATGTGCAGGTCCTCCGGCACTTCCGTAGCAACGGTCCGGCGGCCGCCCGCAACACCGGCCTGGCCGCGACGGAGACCGATTTCGTGGCGTTCCTGGACTCCGATGTGGTGCCGCGGCGTGGGTGGCTGGAGGCATTGCTCGGACACTTCTGCGACCCGGCGGTGGCCCTGGTGGCGCCGCGCATCGTCGGGCTGCACACCGCCGACAACGTCGTCGCCCGGTACGAGGCCGTTCGTTCGTCGTTGGACCTCGGGTTGCGGGAGGCGCCGGTGGTGCCTTACGGCCCGGTGTCCTACGTACCGAGTGCGGCCATCATCTGCCGGCGCTCGGCGCTGGCCGCGGTGGGCGGATTCGACGAGACCATGCACTCCGGTGAGGATGTTGACCTGTGCTGGCGGCTGGTCGAAACCGGGGCCCGCCTGCGGTATGAACCGATCGCGCTGGTTGCTCATGATCACCGGACGGATCTGCGAGAGTGGTTCAACCGCAAGGCTTTCTACGGTACGTCGGCGGCACCGTTGACCGTCCGGCATCCGGGCAAGACCGCCCCGGTGGTGATCTCCGGGTGGACGCTGATGGTGTGGCTGCTCCTGGCCATGGGGTCGTGTTTCGGGTACCTCGGCTCGGTGGTGATCGCGATCTTCACCGGCCGGCGGATCGCACGGTCCCTCAGCAACGTCGATACCGAACCCACCGAGGTCGCTGCGGTGACCGCGCGCGGGCTGTGGTCGGCGGCCCTCCAGTTGTGTTCGGCGATCTGTCGGCACTACTGGCCGGTCGCCCTGGTTGCCGCCCTGATGTTCCGGCGGGCCAGACACGCGGTGCTGGTGGCCGCGGTGCTCGACGGCG
The DNA here is from genome assembly GCF_055419505.1 of Mycobacterium sp. IDUB_9. Taxonomy (NCBI): domain Bacteria; kingdom Bacillati; phylum Actinomycetota; class Actinomycetes; order Mycobacteriales; family Mycobacteriaceae; genus Mycobacterium; species Mycobacterium sp. IDUB_9. The sequence continues at coordinate 276,245 of NZ_JBVAXU010000002.1, forward strand.
TGGTCGACTGGGCGACCCGGCGCGGCAATGCCGACGGCGACACCAAACCCGTCGGTCTGCTGACCCACATCCTGCTCAAGCGTCTGGACGATCTCGCCTACGGGATCGGCTTGTGGACCGGTGTGGTGCGGGAACGTCAGCTGGGCGCGCTCAAGCCGCAGCTGCGGAGCTAACGCGAGTTGGAGCGCGATGTCCTGATCGTCGGTGCCGGAAGCGCCGGATCAATTCTGGCTGAACGGCTTTCCGTCGATCCCAGCTGTCGGGTCACAATCGTGGAGGCCGGTCCGGCGCCGAGTGACCCGCGGGTGGCGGCACAGATCACCGATGCCCTGCGGCTGCCGATCGGAGCCGCGAGCTCGGTGGTCCGGCACTATGCATCGGTGTTGACCGACAACCCGCCGCGGCACACCGAGATCATGCGGGGGTCGGTGGTGGGTGGCTCCGGGGCGGTCAACGGTGGGTACTTCTGCCGGGGGTTGCCGAGCGACTTCGAGCGGTGGGGCGTGCCCGGGTGGAGCTGGGACGATGTGCTGCCGCATTTCCGCGCCATCGAGACCGACCTGGATTTCGGCACCGCCCTGCACGGGGACGGCGGGCCGATAACCGTCCGTCGGGTACGTGAATTCGACGGTTGCACAGCATCATTCGTCGATGCGGCGACCAGTGCCGGATTCGGCTGGATCGACGACCTCAACGGTTCGGACGTTCCGTTGCCGCTGCCGCCGGGCGTGGGTGCCGTTCCGCTGAACATCAACGGCGGCAACAGGGTTGGGCCGGGTGGCGCCTACCTGCAGCCCGCCCTGGGCCGGCCGAATCTCCGGCTGGTGACCGACACCCGAGTCGGCCGCGTGCTGTTCCGTGCGAATCGGGCTGTCGGGGTGCGGTGCGACAACGGGTCGGTTCTCAGTGCTGATCGAATCATCCTGTGTTCCGGGGCAATCGGATCAGCGCACCTGCTGCTGTTGTCCGGTATCGGGCCGGCGGCCGAGCTTGAGGCTCTCGGCATCAAGGTGGTCTCCGGCCTACCGGTCGGCATGCACACCGTGGACCATCCGGAATGGGTGCTACCTGTCTCCTGGGCGCCGACGCACGGCCTGCCGCCGTTGGAGGCCGTGCTCACCACTGCCGATGGTATCGAGGTACGTCCCTACACCGCCGGCTTCGCGGCCATGGTGCACGGGCCCGGGCATGACCCCGCCGAACTTCCGCACTTGGGGGTGGCGCTGATGCGTCCGCACTCGCGGGGCCGGGTCCGGTTGGCGTCGGCCGACCCAACGGTGGCGCCGGTCATCGAGCACCGCTATGACACCGTGGCCGAGGATGTGGACGCTTTGCGTCGAGGCGCCGAACTGGCTCGCGAATTGGTCTGTCACACAGCTGAAGTCGGTGATGCGTCGTGGTCGACATCGCAGCATCTGGCCGGCACCGCGCCGATGGGGACGGGGGCTGAGGCGGTACTCGACCCGACCTGCCGGGTGCTGGGGGTCGAGGGGTTGTGGGTGGTGGACGGGTCGATCATGCCGGCCATCACCAGTCGCGGCCCGCACGCGACCATTGCCATGATCGGTCATCGGGCTGCGGAGTTTCTCGCGACCTGAGCCGCCGGATGGCCCGGAGCTGCTCACCGTCGCGGCCCGGCGCCCAGATCCCGACGAACACCGCGGCCACTGCCAGCACCACCGCCATCACCAGCAGGGCTGAGTTGGTCGCGTCCAGGAATGCCTGCTTGGCGAGCGTGCCGACCGCCGTGCCCTGCGGACCAAGTTGCCCTGCCACCGCGAGTGCCTCGGCCAGCGAGCTGAGAATGGGCTCGCGTATCTCGGCGGGTAGGCCGGTCAGCTTGGGCCCCAGGTGATTCTGGTACTGGGCGGCCAGGATGGACCCGGCCACCGCGATGCCGAGGGCGGCACCGACTTCCCGGGTGGTGTCGTTGACCGCGGACGCCACGCCCTGTTTCTCGTCGGGGACCGCGCCCATGATGGCCGATGTCGTTGGTGCAGTGCACAGGCCGATGCCTGTGCTGATGATCAGCAGTGGCCAGGTGTAGTCGAGATAGCCGGAGTCGAGCTGCAGCAGCCGCATGCACGACAGGCCCGCGGCGATCACCAGAAGCCCGATCGTCACGCACAGACGCAAGCCCAGCCGCGGCAGATAGAGGTGCGTGGTGGCGCCCAGGAGAAGCACGGGAATCATCAATGGACAGAGGGCGATTGCCGTCTGAATCGGGCTGTATCCCATGACCAGCTGGATGTACTGCATGCTGACGAAGAAGTAGCCGAAGTTCGCGAAGAACAGGAACGTGACGCCCACCGCGCCGGTGGCGAAGTCGGGTTTTCTGAACAGCCGGACGTCGAGCAGCGGGTACCGGCGTCTGAGTTGCACGAACGCGAACGCAACCGCGAGGCCGATTCCGCCGGTCATACAGCCCCACACCATCGGGTGCGTCCAGCCCCGCACCGGGGCTTCGACCACCCCGAGCACGAAGGTCGCCACCGCCGCGCCGATCAGTACCGCGCCGATCCAGTCCAGCGGCGCGGCATCCTCATCCCGGGAGGAGGACACGGTGCAAGTCAGGATGAACAAACCGACCCCGGCGAGTGCGAAGGTCGCAAAGATGGATTGCCAGGGCCAGAAGTGCAGCAACCCACCGGTGATCAGGAAGCCGAAGACGGCTCCCGATCCGACGACGCCGGCCCAGATCCCAACTGCCTTGTTGCGCTCGGACTTTGGAAACGCAGCGGTCAGCAGCGACAGGGTGGCCGGCATGATGAAGGCGGCACCGGCCCCGGCCACGGCACGGGAAGCGATCAGTTGGACGGGGTCGTCGAACAGCATCGGTGCCGCCGAGGCGACGACGAAGACCGCAAGGCCGGTCAGTAGGGCGCCGCGTCTGCCGTAGCGGTCCCCGATCGCGCCCGCGGGCAGGAGTAGGCAGGCCAGCACCAGGGTGTACCCGTCGATCACCCACGTGAGTTGGGCCTGGGTGGCGGCGGTCTCGCGGGCGATGTCGGGCAGCGCGGCGTTGAGGGCCACCATTGACGCGATCACGATGGAGACGTCCATACAAGCCACGGCGAGCAGCCAGTACCGCTGCCGGATCGACAGATATGCCAGGCCCGCATCTATATCCTGGCCAGAATCGACGAGGGTGTCAGACACGCTGGGCACCTCCTGCGTCGATGAAGTTTCGAGACTAACAGTCTTGGAGCGAGACGGTAAGTCTGTTTTCTGGAGGTGTTGGCGAATGACTGCCGAAAGCGGTGACCCGCGTCCGGCCCGGTCCCGGGCCCGGTTGCTCGAAGCGGCGACGTCCTTGTTGCGGTCAGGCGGTCCGAGTGCGGTCACGGTCGACGCGGTCACCCGCGCCGCGAATGTGGCCAGGGCGACGTTGTACCGGCACTTCCCGAGCGGAAATGACTTGTTGGCCGCGGCATTTCGGGCTCTCATCCCGGCTGCGCCGATGCCGCCGGAGGACGGGCCGCTGCGTGACCGGCTGATCGCCCTGGTTCAGGCGCAGGCCGACTCGATCGCCGAGGCGCCGATCAGCATCACCGCGATGTCATGGTTGGCGCTCGGCGGCGACATGGAACAGCTGCCGTGGCGGACGGACGACAGTGCCGAGGTACGGACCTTGCGTGAACGGGTGGCCGAGCAGTACGCCCTACCGTTCGAGGCGATTTTCGACAGCCCCGAGGCCGTCGTCGAGCTCGGCGACGTCGATCGCACGCAGGCCGCCGCACTGCTGCTGGGTCCGATCGTGTTGGGCAAGCTCAGCACGCTGTCGGAATTCGACTACACCACCTGCGTGCGGGCCGCGGTGGACGGCTTCCTGGCCACCCACCGGCGGTCAGAACAGTCTCAGCGCAGCGAGTAACGAATCGGCAGGTGCTTGAGTCCGCCGACGAACGTGGTCGCGGAAAGCTCTGGTGTTCCGGCCAATTCGATGGAGTCCAGGCGGCTCAGCAGCTCGGTGAACAAGCTGTTCATCTCCATCCGGGCCAGTGCCGCGCCCAGGCAGAAGTGCACGCCGTATCCGAAAGCCAGGTGCTTGTTCGGGTCACGCCCGACGTCGAAGCGGTGCGGGTGGTCGAAGACCTCCTCGTCACGATTGCCCGAAGCGTAGGCCAGATAGACGGATTCGCCCTTGGCGATCGGCACGCCGCGCACCGTGGTGTCGGCGGTGGCGGTTCGCATGAACTCCTTGACCGGGGTGGACCACCGGATCATCTCTTCGACTGCGCTGCCCATCAACTCGGGCTGTGCGCGCAGCCGGGCCAACTGGTCGGGATTCTCGATGAGCGCGTGGAGTCCGCCCGAGATCGCGTCCTTGGTGGTGTCGTGGCCGGCGCTGGCGACGATGACGTAGTACGACGCGGTGTCGACGTCGGTCAGCGGCTCCCCGTCGATGGTGCCGTTGGCGATCGCCGACGCCAGGTCCTCGGTCGGGTTCGCGCGGCGCGATGCGGTCAGCGCGGAGAAGTATGCGAAGAAGTCCATCAGGACGGCGAGCTGGTCCTCCAGTGAGCCGCCGTCGCGCTTGTACTCGTCGTCGTCGCCGCCGAACATCTCCTGGGTCAGCATGTGCATCCGCGAGAAGTCCTCTTCGGGGAGCCCGAGCAGGGACATGATCACGTAGAGCGGGAAGTCGACGGCGATCGCGGTGACGAAATCGCACTCGGGACCGATATCCCGCATCTTGTCGACATAGCGTTTGGCGAGCTCGTCGACGCGAACCTTGAGCGCCCGCATTGCCTTGGGGCGGAACCAATCTGCCCCGATGGCCCGCACCTTGCGGTGGTGGGGGTCGTCCATGTGGATCAGCGTGCGCAGGCCCATCCCGGCCTCGAGCTGCTGTTTGGCCAGATCGTCGGCGGCGGCGGTGGCCAGGAGTGGCCGGGGCTCGCTGATGAAGAGTTCGTTGTCCCGCTCGACGGCCATGATGTCGGCGTGCTTGGTGATCGCCCAGAACGGTCGGTAGGGCCGGTTGTCCACCCATGCCACCGGATTGTTGGCGCGCAGGTGGGTCAGCGCGGTGTGCAGGCGTGCGTCGTCGGCGTAAGCCGTCGGATCGGCGAGCACCTTCGCGGCGTCATCCATTGTCGGCGCGCTCATCGAGACTCCTCACTGCCGGGGATTTGACGGGTGTCAATTACCACCATATGTGATCGGCGCCACGCAAGGGAGCAGATTTTGTCGATCGGCCCCGTACGCTCGCAGCCATGCGGTCTGGGCGTCGCGTCGTCGCGTTGCTGGCAGTGCTGGTGATGCTGGTGGGAGGCTGTGCACGGGGTGGCGGTCAGGCGGTGACGCCCGGTCATCCGGCCGATCATGCGCCGGGCCAAGCGCAGGGGCTGGACCCGGCGATCGTCCGGACCGTAGCCGGAACCCTGCGCGGCACAGTGGCATCCGACCACCGGCTCTTCGCCGGGGTGCCGTATGCCGCCGCCCCGGTGGGGCCGATGCGGTTCTCCGCGCCGGCGCCCGCACCGGGATGGCAGGGGGAGCGCGACGCCACCCGGCCCGGCCCGCGCTGCATCCAGGACCCCGATTCAGATCCCGAACGCGGGGCCAACGCCGCCGAGGACTGCCTGAGTCTGAACGTCTGGACGCCGCCGGTCTCGGATGCGTTGCGCCCCGTGATGGTGTGGATCCACGGCGGCGCGTTCGTGGGCGGCAGCGGCGATATCTATGACGCGGGCCGGTTGGCCGCGCACGGCGGCATCGTGGTGGTGACGATCAACTACCGTCTCGGCACGCTGGGGTTCCTGGCCCACCCGGCCCTTGGGGTCTCCGGTGACATCGGCAACTACGGCCTGGCCGACCAGCAGGCGGCACTGCGGTGGGTTCGCGACAACATCTCCGACTTCGGCGGCGATCCGGAAAAGGTCACCGTCGCCGGTGAATCCGCGGGTGGCATGTCGGTGTGCGACCATCTGGTGTCGCCGGGTTCGGCGGGATTGTTCCGAGCTGCGATCCTGATGAGCGCGCCGTGCCATGCGCAGGCCGACATAGCCACGGCGACCCGACGCTCGCTCGATTACGCAGCCGCCGCCGGATGCCCCGATCTCGTGGTGGCCGCCAACTGCCTGCGTGGACTGCCGGTGGACAGCCTGCGAAAACCAGTGTGGTACTTCAATATCGGCAGTGACGAGCTGACCGGTCCGGTCACCGGATCGGCCTTGGTGCCTCAGGCCCCGTTGGCGGCATTCGGATCTGACCGCGCCGATCGGGTGCCGGTGCTGATCGGTACCACCCGTGATGAGTTCACGCTGTTCGTGGCGTTGCGCTATCTGCGTCAAGGCCAGCGCTACGTCGTGGGGGACTACCCGCGACTCCTGTCCGAGACCTTCGGCGCCGACGCCGCAGCCGTCGGTGCCTCCTATCCGATCGATCGGTACGGCGGTGTGGCACAGGCGTATTCGGCGGCCGTCACCGACGGTGACTTCGCGTGTGTCTCGGAGCGGATGGCCGGTGAACTGTCCCGCGCCGGGCCCGTCTACGCCTACGAGTTCAACGACCGCTCCGCGCCGGCGCCGGAGGTTCTGCGAACGCTGCCCTTCCCGGTCGGAGCCAGTCACTCGTTGGAGCTTCGCTATCTGTTCGACGTGGGCGGGGCGCCTCCGTTGGACCCGGCGCAGCAACGCCTCTCGGACCAGATGATCGACTACTGGAGCGCTTTCGTGCGCACCGGTGATCCCGCGGCCGACGGTCAGCCGGGGTGGCCCGAATTCGACGGCGCCGGAACACCGCCCCGAATGTCGTTGCAGGCCGACGGCAGTCGCGTCGACAATGGCTACGCACATGAGCATCAATGCCCGTTCTGGGCCGGGCTGAGGGGTAAGTGAACTCGATGGCGACACCGGATCCACATGCATTCGCCGAGGAATGGGTGAAGGCGTGGAACGCGCACGACGTGGAGGCGGTGCTGGCGCATTTCCGCGACGACGTGGTGTTCAGTTCGCCGGTCGCAGCGCGCGTCTTCCCGGAGACCGGGGGCGTGGTGCACGGTAAGGACGCATTACGCCATTACTGGACCACGGCGTTGGCCGGCATGCCGGATCTGCATTTCGAGGTGCTTGCGACATACCGTGGCGAGTCGGCCCTGGTGATCCACTACCGCAATCAGAACGGCGGTTTGGTCAACGAGGTGCTGTTGTTCGACGGTGCACTGGTGCGCGAAGGGCACGGCACCTATTTGGACTAGTGCCGACGGTGCGCTCAGATCGCGGTTTCGGCGCAAATCACGATCTGAGTGCACGCTCGGTGAACTAGGCGGGCGTCACCCAGGTGGTGATGTCGGCGTGCACCACTTCGACGCCATGGCGGTCGGTGATGCTGACCGGCACCACGATGTCGGTGCCTTCGGCGAGGGTGCCGAAATCCGGCGGGATGAGCTCGGCCCGGGCCCGCAGCGATGTGGTGGCCTTGGCGAGGTACTGCACGTTCATCGCCTTGGGAATCCAGCGGTGCGTCGTCGGCACGGTGGCCTCCATCAGCATGCCCATCGCCATCTCGGCGGCATTGCACGACGCGATGGCATGCACGGTGTGCAGGTGGTTGTAGACGTAGAACCACTTCGGCACGGTCACCTCGGCCAGGCCGGGCTCCATGCGGACGACGTGCGGCAGGATCGACGCGAAGTAGGGCACCCGGGCCATGGCCGCCGCCGAGAACAGGTAGGTGCCCAGTGGCTTGCCGGACAACTGCTGCCAAGCGCGGTACGTGGAGGTGACGGTCACCGCGCCTACCTTACTCACAAGTAAGATAGGGATCCGCGCAGCGCCGGAGCACCCAGATTGAAGTGAGGGATAAACCCGGGCCCAGATGTGTCCCTGAGCGCAATCTCGGCGCCGATCGGGGCGGCGTGCATGCACGCCCCCGACCTGCTCGATCGTGGATTTGGAGCACGCCAGGTTCTAAGGCATACTGTTCGGGTTGCCTTGCGCCGGGTATTTCCTGGCCGGGCATACGACCGGCGCCCCCACGGGCGCATCCGGTCCCAACACTAGATCGCGACTGATTTCCAGGGCGAGAAAGTGTGCGCGAGGGCGACACGCCCGACCGCGGGGGTCGGTGGACCACAGACAGGTAAACAGCGGCGGCAAATTCTCGGCGCACCCGCGCCGAGGCACCAGGCCCGACGGGTTTCGGTGGGTTTTTCCCATCGAGTTCCGATACGGCCGGCCGATGTACGAAGTAGAGGTAGGAGAAGCGTGGCGGGACAGAAGATCCGCATCAGGCTCAAGGCCTACGACCATGAGGCCATTGATGCCTCGGCGCGCAAGATCGTCGAGACGGTCACCCGTACCGGTGCCAGCGTGGTGGGCCCCGTGCCGTTGCCGACCGAGAAGAACATTTACTGCGTCATTCGGTCGCCGCATAAGTACAAGGACTCGCGGGAGCATTTCGAAATGCGCACCCACAAGCGACTGATCGACATCCTCGACCCGACGCCGAAGACGGTTGACGCGCTCATGCGCATCGATCTGCCGGCAAGTGTCGACGTCAACATCCAGTAGGAGACCCGAGAAAAATGGCTAGAAAAGGCATTTTGGGCACCAAGCTGGGCATGACGCAGGTGTTCGACGAGAACAACAAAGTCGTCCCGGTGACGGTCGTCAAGGCCGGCCCCAACGTGGTGACCCTTATCCGCACCCCCGAGCGCGACGGCTACAGCGCCGTGCAGCTCGCCTATGGCGAGATCAGCCCGCGCAAGGTCAACAAGCCCGTCACCGGTCAGTACGCCGCCGCGGGTGTCAACCCGCGCCGCCACCTGGCTGAGCTTCGGGTCGACGAGGCTGCTGCCGCCGAGTACGAGGTGGGCCAGGAGCTGACCGCCGAGATCTTCGCCGACGGTGCTTTCGTCGACGTGACCGGCACCAGCAAGGGCAAGGGCTTCGCCGGCACGATGAAGCGTCACGGCTTCGCCGGCCAGGGCGCCAGCCACGGCGCCCAGGCAGTGCACCGTCGCCCCGGCTCCATCGGTGGCTGTGCCACCCCGGGCCGCGTGTTCAAGGGCACCCGGATGTCGGGCCGCATGGGCCACGACCGGGTGACCACGCAGAACCTCAAGGTTCACAAGGTCGATGCCGAGAACGGCGTGCTGTTGATCAAGGGCGCAATCCCCGGACGCAACGGTGGTCTGGTGGTTGTCCGCAGCGCAATCAAGCGAGGCGAGAAGTAATGACTCTCAAAATTGATGTGAAGACTCCGTCCGGCAAGACCGACGGCAGCGTCGAGCTGCCCGCGGCGCTGTTCGACGTCGAGCCCAACATCGCTCTGATGCATCAGGTCGTCAACGCGCAGTTGGCCGCCAAGCGTCAGGGCACGCACTCGACGAAGACCCGCGCCCAGGTCTCCGGTGGCGGCAAGAAGCCGTACCGGCAGAAGGGCACCGGCCGGGCTCGTCAGGGCTCGACCCGTGCACCGCAGTTCACCGGTGGTGGCGTCGTGCACGGCCCGCAGCCGCGCGACTACAGCCAGCGGACCCCGAAGAAGATGATCGCTGCCGCCCTGCGCGGTGCGCTGTCGGACCGGGCCCGCAATGAGCGCATCCACGCGATCACCGAACTGGTCGAAGGTCAGACCCCGTCCACCAAGAGCGCAAAGTCGTTCCTTGGGGCGATCACCGACCGCCGCAAGGTGCTCGTGATCATCGGCCGGACCGACGAGGTGGGCGCCCGTAGCGTTCGCAACCTGCCTGGTGTGCATGTGATCTCGCCGGATCAGCTGAACACCTACGACGTGCTCAATGCCGACGACCTGGTGTTCAGCGTCGAGGCGCTGAACGCGTACATCTCAGCGAGCACCAAGGACCAAAAAGAAGGAGCGTCGGTCTGATGGCAACGATTACAGACCCCCGCGACATCATCCTGGCCCCGGTCATCTCGGAGAAGTCGTACGGGCTGATCGAGGACAACGTGTACACGTTCGTCGTGCACCCGGACTCGAACAAGACGCAGATCAAGATCGCCGTCGAGAAGATCTTCGGCGTCAAGGTGAGTTCGGTGAACACCGCCAACCGACAGGGCAAGCGCAAGCGCACCCGCTCGGGCTTCGGTAAGCGCAAGGACACCAAGCGCGCCATCGTCACTCTGGCCGCCGGCAGCAAGCCGATCGAACTGTTCGGAGCCCCGGCGTAAGCGCCGGGAACTAAGAGGATTTAACTGATATGGGAATTCGCAAGTACAAGCCGACGACCCCGGGTCGTCGCGGTGCCAGCGTCTCCGATTTCGCCGAGATCACTCGTTCGACTCCGGAGAAATCGCTGATTCGCCCGCTGCACGGCAAGGGTGGTCGTAACGCCCACGGCCGGATCACCACCCGGCACAAGGGTGGCGGCCACAAGCGTGCCTACCGCGTCATCGACTTCCGTCGCCATGACAAGGACGGCGTCAACGCCAAGGTCGCGCACATCGAGTACGACCCCAACCGCACCGCGAACATCGCGCTGCTTCACTTCCTGGACGGCGAGAAGCGCTACATCATCGCGCCGCAGGGTCTGAAGCAGGGCGACGTGATCGAGCAGGGTCCCAACGCCGACATCAAGCCGGGTAACAACCTGCCGCTGCGCAACATCCCCGCCGGTACCGTGATCCACGCTGTGGAGTTGCGGCCCGGTGGCGGTGCGAAGCTCGGCCGCTCGGCCGGTGTCAGCATCCAGTTGCTGGGTAAGGAAGGCAGCTACGCCTCGCTGCGTATGCCGTCCGGTGAGATCCGTCGCGTCGATGTGCGCTGCCGCGCCACCGTCGGCGAGGTCGGCAACAAGGAGCAGGCCAACATCAACTGGGGTAAGGCCGGCCGTATGCGGTGGAAGGGCAAGCGCCCGACCGTCCGTGGTGTCGTGATGAACCCGGTTGACCACCCGCACGGTGGTGGTGAAGGCAAGACCTCCGGTGGCCGCCATCCGGTCAGCCCGTGGGGCAAGCCCGAGGGCCGCACCCGCAAGCCCAACAAGCCGAGCGACAAGCTCATCGTCCGTCGCCGGCGCACCGGCAAGAAGCGCTAGGCAGCGGAAGGAGTAGCAGCGATGCCTCGTAGTCTGAAAAAGGGTCCGTTCGTCGATGACCATCTTCTCAAGAAGGTCGACGTTCAGAACGACAAGAACACCAAGCAGGTCATCAAGACCTGGTCACGTCGGTCGACCATCCTCCCCGACTTCATCGGGCATACCTTTGCGGTGCATGACGGCCGTAAGCATGTCCCGGTGTTCGTCACCGAGGCGATGGTCGGGCACAAGCTCGGCGAATTCGCCCCGACGCGCACCTTCAAGGGTCACATCAAGGACGACCGGAAGAGCAAGCGGCGATGAGTACCACAGTCATTGAATATCCGTCCGCGACAGCGAAGGCGCGCTTCGTGCGTGTCTCGGCCAGCAAGGCCCGCCGCGTCATCGATCTGGTCCGTGGCAAGAGCGTCGAGGAAGCCCTCGACATCTTGCGGTGGGCACCGCAGGCTGCCAGCGAGCCGGTCGCCAAGGTGATCGCGAGCGCTGCCGCCAACGCGCAGAACAACGAGGGCCTGGACCCGACGACCCTGGTGGTCGCCACTGTCACCGCTGACGAGGGTCCGACCGCCAAGCGCATCCGCCCGCGCGCCCAGGGGCGTGCGTTCCGGATCCGCAAGCGCACGAGCCACATCACGGTGATCGTGGAAAGCAGGCCGCCCAAGAGCAACGGAGGTGCGCGCGGCTCTTCGACGGGTTCGGCACGCAGCCGTCGTGCGCAGGGCAGCAAGGCTTCCGCCGCGAAGGGCACGGCCGAGACGAAGGGAGGCTCGGAGTAGTGGGCCAGAAAATCAATCCCCATGGTTTCCGCCTCGGTATCACGACCGAGTGGAAGTCCCGGTGGTACGCCGACAAGCAGTACAAGGACTACGTGAAGGAAGACGTCGCCATCCGGCGTCTGCTGGCCACTGGTCTTGAGCGCGCCGGTATCGCCGACGTGGAGATCGAACGGACTCGCGACAGAGTTCGAGTCGACATCCACACCGCGCGTCCCGGCATCGTCATCGGTCGCCGCGGCACCGAGGCCGACCGCATCCGCGCCGACCTGGAGAAGCTGACCAAGAAGCAGGTTCAGCTCAACATCCTCGAGGTGAAGAACCCTGAGTCGACGGCACAGCTCGTCGCCCAGGGCGTCGCCGAGCAGCTGAGCAACCGTGTGGCGTTCCGTCGCGCGATGCGCAAGGCGATCCAGTCGGCGATGCGTCAGCCCAACGTGAAGGGCATCCGGGTGCAGTGCTCGGGCCGCCTCGGCGGTGCTGAGATGAGCCGCTCGGAGTTCTACCGCGAGGGTCGGGTTCCGCTGCACACGCTGCGCGCGGACATCGACTACGGCCTGTACGAGGCCAAGACCACCTTCGGCCGGATCGGCGTGAAGGTCTGGATCTACAAGGGCGACATCGTCGGTGGCAAGCGTGAGCTGACCGCCGCCGCGCCGGCCGCAGACCGGCCGCGTCGTGAGCGTCCGTCGGGCACCCGGCCGCGTCGTAGCGGTTCTTCGGGCACCACGGCGACGAGCACTGAGGCGGGACGCGCTGCGACGGGTGACGATACCGCTGCAGCCACAACTCAGCCGGCCGCCGCTGTCGAGGCTGCGCCGGCCGCTGAGAGCACGGAGAGCTAAATCATGCTGATTCCCCGTAAGGTCAAGCACCGCAAGCAGCATCACCCGCGCCAGCGTGGCATCGCCAGCGGTGGTACGTCGGTGAGCTTCGGTGACTACGGCATCCAGGCCCTCGGCCACGCCTACATCACCAACCGGCAGATCGAGTCCGCTCGTATCGCCATCAACCGGCACATCAAGCGTGGCGGCAAGGTCTGGATCAACATCTTCCCGGACCGCCCGCTGACCAAGAAGCCCGCCGAGACCCGCATGGGTTCCGGTAAGGGTTCGCCGGAGTGGTGGATCGCCAACGTCAAGCCGGGTCGCATTTTGTTCGAGATCAGCTACCCGGACGAGAAGATCGCCAAGGAAGCACTGACTCGCGCAATCCACAAGCTGCCGATCAAGGCACGCATCGTGAGTCGAGAGGAGCAGTTCTGATGGCAGTGGGAACTACGCCTGGTGAGCTGCGTGAACTGTCCGACACCGAGTTGACGGCGAAGCTGCGCGAGTCCAAGGAAGAGCTGTTCAACCTGCGCTTCCAGATGGCGACCGGTCAGCTGGCCAACAACCGTCGGCTGCGCGTCGTGCGCCAGGAGATTGCACGGGTCTACACCGTGCTGCGTGAACGTGAGTTGGGTCTGGCATCCGGACCTGTTGGTGAGGATTCGTAATGGCAGAAACTAAGGGCCCCAGGCACACGCCGGCCACCGAGACACCGCGTGGTCGTCGCAAGACCGCCATCGGCTACGTGGTCAGCGACAAGATGCAGAAGACCATCGTGGTCGAGCTGGAAGATCGTAAGAGCCACCCGCTCTACGGCAAGATCATCCGGACCACCAAGAAGGTCAAGGCGCACGACGAGAACGGCGACGCCGGCATCGGCGATCGCGTCTCGTTGATGGAGACCCGGCCGACGTCGGCCACCAAGCGGTGGCGGCTGGTCGAGGTGTTGGAAAAAGCGAAGTAGCGAAGGCTCCTTCTCCCTCCTCCGCGCGAGCAGACAGAAAAGTGCCCCAAACCTTCGGGTTTGGGGCACTTTTGCGTCTGGTGGGCAGCGAGGTCGGCGTAAGCGATATTGATTATTTCCTCACCTTTTTCGGGTGAGGGAATTGATTATGTCAACCATTTTGCAAATGCGACAATATTGTCAATTGTGTAGTTGGCGTCCCATTCTCGTACTACGGTCGGACCCGTTCGCGAATTTTTCCCGGCACGGCCAGCTACGTGAAGGTGAACATGACCGACTCAGGCAGGCATTACGACGTCATCGTCATAGGCTCCGGATTCGGTGGAAGTGTCGCCGCAATGCGTGCCGCCGAAAAGGGTTACCGCGTTGCGGTGATGGAGTCCGGCAAACGCTGGCCCGATGAAGCGATCGCCAAGACCAGTTGGAACATGCGTAAGTTCCTGTGGCAGCCAGAATTCGAGATGTTCGGTGTCCAGCGCATCGAACTGCTCGATGATGTGCTGATCCTGTCGGGCGCCGGGGTCGGCGGTGGTTCGCACGTGTACGCCAACACCTTGTATGTGCCACCACGACGATTCTTCGACGCCCCGGAGTGGGCCGGAATCGCCGACTGGGCCGACGAACTCGCGCCGTACATCGACCAGGCCCGGCGCATGCTCGGCGTGGTCCGAGTCCCGTACATGCCCACCGACGTCGACCGCCACATGCGAGAGGTGGCCAACGACATGGGAATCGGGCACACCTTCAACCGGGCGCCGGTCGGGGTGTACTTCGGCGCTCCCGACGAAGAAGTCGACGACCCGTACTTCGGCGGCGTCGGGCCCCGGCGCAGGGGGTGTGTCAACTGCGGTGACTGCATGATCGGCTGCGGCCGTAACGCCAAGAACAAGTTGACGGTCAACTACCTGTACCTGGCCGAGAAGCTCGGTGCTGTCGTCCATGAACTGCACGAGGTCTACGAGATCGACAAGCTGGATGATGGTGGCTTCGAAGTACACACCCGGCATCCCGGATGGGCGCATCGGGCGGCTCGGGCGCAGCGCCGGCGCTATACGGCTGACCAGGTGATCGTGGCGGCCCACGCATACGGGACGGCCAAACTCCTGCTGCACATGCAGCACGGCGGCAAGCTCCCCGGCATGTCCAGTCAGCTGGGTCAACGCGCCAGGACCAACTCCGAACAACTGCTCAGCGTGGTGCGGCGACACAGCGAATGGAAGGACGACCCGGAGAAGATCCACATCACGCCCGGCGCGGTGTCGATCACCTCGGGGGTCTGGCCGGACGAAATGACCAGCATCGAGCCCGTCTACTACGGGGTCGACAGCAACCTCATGGCATTCATGTTCAGCCTTCACCAGACCGGAGACCAGGCGCATCCCGTCCGGAACTGGTTCAAGGAATTGTTCAGCAACCCGCATAAGGTGTTCGGCGGCAATGACCCTCGCAGCTGGTCGGAGCGCATGGCGGTGTTGCTGTGTATGCAGGCCGACGACACGTCCATAGACCTCTACTGGAAGAACGGCATGTTGCGCAGTCGTAAGGGCAGCGTCAAATCACCGCCGGTGCATATCCCGGTAGTCGAGGAGTATGCCGACCGGCTCGCCAAACAGATGGGCTGCGACCAGTATGCGCTGATGTTCGAATCGCTCAACCGCACCGCGTCAGCACATTTCATCGGCGGCATGCCCATCGGCGACACCGCCGAACAGGGCGCTGTCGACCCGTACCAACGGGTTTTCGGTCAGCCGGGGCTACACATCCTCGACGGCAGCGTGATGCCGTCCAATCCCGGAGTGAACCCATCGCTGACCATCACGGCGATGGCCGAGCGGGCAATGTCGTTCTGGCCCAACAAGGGTGAGGAGGATCTGCGGCCGCCGCTGGGATCGGGTTACCAGCGGCTGTCGGCGACGATGCCGCACCGCCCGCTGGTGCCGGCCGGTGCACCAGGTGAACTCCGACTGGACGCCCGCAATCAGGACGTCATTCCCGATTACCCGTACTGAGCGCCCGAGAACCTGCGAGGTCACGATGACGATACCGACGACACGGCGGCTCGGTGCCGCAGATCAACTGCCCGAGGGCTCTGTGAACCCGTACTACCTCGAAGACCGCAAGTGGCGGGTATCGGTGGCGCGGGTCGAAGGGAAGCTCTACGCCTTCGACGATCTGTGTACTCACGAGGCGTGTCCGCTGTCGGCAGGAATGCTGACCGGGACCGTCATTCTGTGCCAGTGCCACGGGTGCCGCTATGACGTGACCACCGGATCGGTGCTCAACGGCCCCGCGGTGCGACCCCTGACGACCTACCAGGTCGACGAGACGGATGGTGTGATCAACATTTCCGGCTGAATATAGAACCCGCGCAATGGGTGGTGGTGGCACAACGGATGTCGGAGAGCCGATATCCGTTCGCCTGCTGCGGAATTGGATATGCGTGAAGCAGCTGCCGCCATTCGGATTTGACGTGGTGAATTGCATCGGTCCGGTGTTTTGCGCGTAAATCGGCTGGCATGGCGGCATAATTGGCCCGCATGGATCCCAATTCGAAGTCATATCAAGCCGATAAGCCTGACGAATTGCGTGCGCAGCTCCCGCGGCGCAGGATGCTGGGCGGACTGGCCGTAGCCGGCGTCGCGACCACGCTGATCGCCGCGTGCGACGACAAGAATGGTGGTTCCGCATCCGGGAGCGCCGGCGGCGGAGTCAAGACCGACAACAGCGTCAAGGGCGCGACCGAAGCAACCAAGGCCGCCAATCAGAAGCTTCTCGATACGTTGCCGTTCAACGACAAGGCGGACTTCGAGGATGCTAAACGAGGCCTCATCGACCGCCCTGAGACGCTGACCATCAAGGACCCGGACGGCAAGGTCGTCTGGGACATGGAGGAGTACAAGAAGTACATCGCCGACGACAAGCCGGCGCCGGACACCGTCAATCCCAGCCTGTGGCGCATGACGCAGTTGAACATGCAGTACGGCCTGTTCGAGGTGGTCAAGGACCGGATCTATCAGGTGCGTGGCTACGACCTGTCCAACATCACTTTCGTCAAGGGCGACACCGGCTGGATCGTCATCGATCCTCTGGTTTCAGCCGAGACGGCCAAGGCCGCGTTGGATCTGGCCAATCAGAAGCTCGGTCCGCGGCCGGTCGTCGCGGTCGTCCACAGTCATTCCCACGTCGACCATTACGGCGGTGTGCGCGGCGTCGTCAACCAGGCCGATGTCGACTCGGGCAAGGTGAAGATCATTGCCCCTGTCAACTTCGTTGAGGACGTGATCAGCGAGAACGTGATCGCCGGCAACGCGATGAGCCGTCGCGCGGTCTACATGTTCGGTGCGCTGCTCCCACGCAACGCCCAGGGGGGAGTGGGAGCCGGTCTGGGACAGACCAACTCGACCGGCACCGCCGGAATGATGATTCCGACCGACATCATCGACCACACCGGGCAGAAGCTGACGGTCGACGGCGTGGACATGGAGTTCCAGTACACGCCCGGTACCGAGGCGCCCACGGAGATGAACACGTTCTTCCCGCAGTTCAAGGCGATGTGGATGGCCGAGAACACCACGAACAACATGCACAACCTGTTGACCCTGCGTGGTGCCCAGGTACGCGATGGACTGGTGTGGGCGAAGTTCATCGACGAGACGATCCGTCGTTACGGTCCGAACACGGAGGTCAAGTTCCAGAGTCACCATTGGCCCAAGTGGGGCAATGCCAACATCATCGACTACTGGAAGAAACAACGTGACCTGTACAAGTACATGCACGATCAGTCGGTGCGGTTGATGAACAACGGTCTGGTGGGTTCTGAGATCGCCGAGGAGATCGCTTTGCCGCCGGAGCTCAACAACTTCTGGCCGAACCGGGGCTATTACGGGACGCTCAAACACAATTCACGGGCGGTGTATCAGCGCTACATGGGCTGGTACGACGGCAACCCGTCGGACCTCGACGATCTGCCGCCTGAGCCCGCGGCCAAGAAGTACGTCGACTACATGGGCGGTGAAGGCGCCGTTCTGGACAAGGCGAAGAAGGATTTCGACAACGGCGATTACCGGTGGACGGCGATGGTGCTCAAGCATGTCGTGTTCGCGAACCCGAACAACACCGATGCGAAGAACCTGCTCGCCGACAGCTACGAGCAGATGGGATACCAGGCCGAATCGGGCCCGTGGCGCTCGGTGTACCTGCAGGGCGCCTATGAACTGCGCAACGGCGTGCCCAAGATAGGTGGTCTCGACAGCGCGAGTCCCGACACAGTCAAGGCCATGCCGCCCGAGATGTTGTTCGATTATCTGGCGGTGCGACTGAACGGGCCGAAAGCCGCGGGCAAGAACCTGACGATGAATGTCAACTTCAAGGACATCAACAAGCAATACGGCCTCACCGTCGAGAACGGCGTGCTCAATTACGCGGCCGACGCGCCGGTGCCGAACGCGAATTCCACCATCACCATGGACAAGGCGACGCTCGACGACATTCAGCTCGGCAACATCAAGCTCGACGACGCGATCTCGCAGAACAAGGTCACTATCGACGGCAACCGCGCTTCGTTCGATGAGTTCATGGGGCTGCTGGACACGTTCCCGTTCTGGTTCAACATGGTCACCCCATAGGGGTCACAATGGTGTGCCGGATCTGCAAACAGAGCCGGCACACCATTGTCGGTTCGGACGATCGAGTAGGAAACGCTGTTGCAACCGTCCGGAACATCCGGGATGCACCCGGTGCCGTGGTTTCTCGCCACCACGCCGTCGTCGAATCCGGACATGCTGCAGCGCGGGGCGATCGCGAGCAGGATCGATGAGTACCTGGACCGCAAGCGGGCGGTCCTGGTAGGCGCTCCGTCGGGGTTCGGCAAGACGGTCGCGGTGTCACAGTGGGCCGCAGGGCGCCACAGTGAGCGACCGGGTTCCGTGGCGTGGCTGACGCTGACCGACCGGATGAGCGACCGGACCGATGTGCTGCGCGGGGTGTTGACCGCACTGTTGAACACCGCACGCGATACCGGCGACAGCTCGCTGGAGCAGTCCTTGTCAGGGGCATTCGATTCGGCGACCTACGATGCGGCCGTTGCAGCGCTCATGTCGATCGATCCTGGCCGGTACGTGACCATCGTGATCGACGACTTCCAGTTTGCCCGGTCGGTGTGGGGCGACGACGAAGTGGTGGAACTGGTCGAGAACGGGCCGCAATGGCTGCAGTTCGTCCTGGTCACGACCGACCCGGTGAGTCCGGCCTGGGCGCGGCTTCGGGTCCATGACAAGGCGGCGGTGATCGGCGCGACAGAACTGGTCTTCACCCGTGACGACCTGCAGACGTTGGTGGCCGCATCCGGTGCCGCAGCGCAGCCAGAAGACATCGATCGGATCATGACAGCCACCGCCGGGTGGCCCGGCGCGGTTCGCCTCATCCTGGTCAGCGGAGACGATGCTCCGACGTTTACCGTCGACGCTGACCTCACCGAGTACATCGACTCGGCGGTGCTGGCCCGGATACGACCCGATCTGGCCGAATTCGCGCTCAAAGCCACGGTGTGCCCACGGGTCGACGAGCACCTGGCCCGCGCACTCTCCGGCCGTCCGGACAGCGGCGCCCTGCTCAACGACTGCGTCGCCGCGGGGCTGTTCATCGAGCGCATCGGGTCCGGCGAAAGCGCAGTCTTTCAATGGCATTCGATCTTCGTCAGGCACTGCCAGGAGATCCAGAGGCGCCGGGATCCCAAGGAGTGGAAGCGGCTCAACCGGTTGGCGGCGGTGGAGCTCGCGCAGCGCTATCCGTTGGAGGCGGTCGAGCTCGCGGTCGTGGGTGAGGATGCATTCGGGCACGAGATCGTCGCTGACCATTGGCTTGAGCTGCTGCTTCAATCACGTTCCACGGCACTCGATCTGGCCTGCCTACGGCTCGTCGAAGCCTTTGGTGAGCACCCCGAGACGTTGATGATCCGGTCCAGCTGTCGAGCCATGGCCGGCGACGACGTCACGGCAGCGCTGTTGTTCAACCGCGCCGAGAGGATGACCGCACAGGCGGCGTCACCGGAACGGCTCGACTTCATCGCCGATCTCACTGCGCTGTTGATCTCCGACGACCGCGAGGTGATGGACCGTGCCGCCGGCCGCGTCCAGGCCGCGCTGGCCGACCGTGACGTGGTCGCGCCGCGCATCTACGCGTGCGCGCTGTTCGTTCTCGGCTGGGCGGATTCGCGGATACGTCGAAGCCCGACCCGTGGTTCGGAGTTTCTGGAGGCGGCGGTGCACGAGTGCGCGGCTCTCGGGCTTCAGGAGGTGGCTCACCGGGCAAGGCAGAGCCTCGCTTTCGCCCTGGCGCACTCGGGCGAGTTGGGCCAGGCACAGCAGGCACTGCAACTGGCCGTGTCGTCGGGTGAATCCACTCCCGAGCTGTGGCTGTCGCACGACGGTGACGGTATCGAGCGATTCACCGCCGGCTGGATTCACTTCTGGCATGGTGAGATCGCCTCGGCGGTCGAGGATTTGATCCCGTCGAGTGGCACCGTCGGTGTCGGGTACCCCGACACGTCACGGATGTTCCTGGCATTCAGCGCGGCGACCCTGCGCGAAAACGGTGTGCTCGCCGCCGCCGAGGCCGCCGTGGCCCGCATGCCCGACGCCGACACCCATGGCGTGCCGTGGGTCAGTTACAAGACGGCGAGTCGTGCCCGCCTGGCCGAGGCGCGGGGGGAGCATGACCTCGCGCTGGACCTCGCCGCGAGTGTGGTTGGTTCCCAACATGTTCCGATGGTGTCGGCGGTCATGTCCGGGATGTGCCGTCGGCTGGGCGCGCTCGACCTCGCCGACCGCCTGGCTCACCAGGCCCTCGAGCCGCAGCTGCCGGGGTATATCGCTGCGTACGCGCTGTACACGTTGGCGTTGTTGGATTGGCAGCATGGGCAGGCCGAGCAGGCGCACCAGCGGATGGAAGAGATGTTGACCGTGGCGTGCCCGGAGCATGTGCGGTACCAGTTCGTCGACAACCCCGACGCTGTCTGCAAAGAACTGCTGGCGGCTCACCGGTCGTACACCGCATACCCCGATTTCGTCGAGGAAGCCCTGCTGACGGGTGAGCATCACCGACCGGATTCTGGTGCGGCACGCCTGACACCGCGTGAACGGCAGATCCAGGCTTTCCTGAGGACCGCTATGACGATGCAGCAGATCGCCGAGAGGATGTCCATCTCGGTCAACACACTCAAGACCCACCAGCGCGCCATCTACCGCAAGCTCGGTGCTACCAACCGCCGGGAAGCCATCAGCCGGGCGGCCCGCTAACGTGAAGCGGTGACCGACGAACTCGTCACCGTCTATGACGCCGACGGCAATGCGGTTGGCGCGGCGCCGCGTTCACGTGTCTACGCCGAGGGTCTCTGGCACGCCAGCGCCGGAGTGCTGGTGCGTTCTGTGGACGGGGCGCGCATCTACGTCCACCGTCGCACCATTACCAAGGCGGTGTTCGCCGGCATGCACGACTGCCTGGCCGGCGGGGTCGTCGACCCGGGGGAGACGCCCGCAGAGGCGGCAACCCGGGAATTGGCCGAGGAACTCGGCATCAGTGGTGCACCGCTGATGCCGCTGGCCTCGGTGGCCTGGGACGGGCGCTGGGATGGGAAACCGCTGCGCTGTCACCTGTTTGCGTTCGAGGCTCGCTGGGACGGCTTGATCCGCCATCAACCCGAAGAGATCGTGGACGGCTGGTGGTGGACCGATGAGGAACTCGCCGCGCATCTGGCCGACCCGGCCTGGCCGTTCGTGCCCGACACCCGGGTGCTGATCCCTGCGCTGCTGCGCTTACGTCAACACCCTTGAGGTAGTGCCGGCAATCCTTCTTACTGGTGGTACGTCACCGTCTAGGAAGATTCCGTGCAAACCACATTTGAGAGAAACGTCCCTGCCGTCGGCCTTGTCGAACGCTCACTGGCCAACGCCGAGTTGCAGTCTTTCTGGCTAGACGACATGCCGGATCAGCCCAACTATCCGGTGCTGACCAGCGCGTCGTCGCACTACGACCTCGTCGTGGTCGGCGGCGGGTACACCGGCCTGTGGTCTGCCCTGCTGGCAAAGCAGCGGGACCCGGGTATCCGGGTGGCGGTGATCGAGGGCCAGACGATCGGTTGGGCGGCCTCGGGACGCAACGGCGGATTCGTCGAGGCGTCGCTGACCCACGGTGCCGAGAACGGTCGCAGTCGCTGGCCGGACGAGATCGAGATCCTCGACCGGCTGGGGTTGGAGAACCTCGACGGCATCGAGAAGGCCGTCGAGTCGCTCGGTCTCGACTGTGACTTCGAGCGGACCGGCTCGATCGCGGTGGCGGTCGAGCCGTACCAGGCCGCCGAACTGGCCGGCGCCGCCCTGCGGCCCGATCAGGTCTACTTCGATCAGCACGCCATCCGCGACGAGGTGCGTTCACCCACGTACCTGGCCGGGGTGTGGTCGAAGGACGCTGCCGCGCTGGTCCATCCCGCCAAGCTCGCGAGCGAACTCGCGCGGGCGGCAGGCGAACTCGGTGTCGACATCTACGAGCACAGCAAGGTGCTCGGCCTCGATCAGGACCGTCGCGGCGGGCCCGTCTCGGTGCGTACCGAACGCGTGTCGGTGCGCGCCGACCGAGTTATCTTGGCGACGAACGGTTTTCCGTCACTGTTGAAGCGTTACCGCTACCACACGGTGCCGGTGTACGACTACGCGTTGATGACCGAACCGCTGACCGATTCGCAGCTGGCCGAAATCGGTTGGAACAACCGGCAAGGCATCAGTGACATGTCGAACCAGTTCCATTACTACCGGCTGTCGAGCGACAACCGGATCCTGTGGGGCGGATATGACGCCATCTATCATTTCGGCGGCCGGATCCGGCCTCAGTACGAGGACCGCGACGCCACCTATCGGCGCCTCGCCGGCCACTTCTTCACCACCTTCCCGCAGTTGGAGGACATCGCGTTCACGCACCGTTGGGCCGGGGTGATCGACACCTCGACGCGATTCTGTGCGTTCTTCGGCTCCGCGTTCGGCGACCGCGTCGGATACGCCGCCGGTTTCACCGGGCTGGGTGTGGCGGCAACCCGGTTCGCCGCCGAGGTCATGCTCGATCGGTTCGCCGGTAAACCGACGGCCCGTACCGAGCTCGACATGGTCAAGTCGATGCCCCTGCCTTTCCCGCCAGAACCGTTGGCCTCGGCGGGAATTCAGGTGACCCGGTGGTCACTCGACCGCGCCGACCATCGTGAGGGACGCCGCAATGTCTTGTTGAAGGCGCTTGACTCCGTGGGATTGGGGTTCGACTCGTAGCGTTCCCGCGCGCCGGGAACGGCGACGCCGCACAATGGTCGGAGGCGTTGACGTAAGCGCCGGGAGGCAGTGCGGATGGGCAGACCATTGAAGTCGGAATCGCCGAAGCGGCGACGGCGCCAGACGAAGCAGGGCGTGGTGTTGTCCGAAGAGCTCATCGTCGAGGCTGCGCTGCGCGTGCTGCGGTACCACGGTGCTGCCGGCCTGACCGTCAGGCGTCTCGGTGTGGCGCTCGGAGCTGACCCGACCGCGCTCTACCGCTACTTCCGCGGGATAGAGGACGTGGTGCTGGCCATCACCGACGAGCTGCTCCGACGAGTGGTCGAGGGGTGGGAGCCGACCGGCCGTTGGCGGGATGACATGCGGGACCTCGGGCTGCGCCTGCATCGGGTCTATCTCGAACACCCGCAGGCGGGTGTGCTCGCCGCGAGCCGGGTGACCGGCGGCGCTCACGAGATCCAGATCATCGAGACGGTTCTGGGCTCACTGCGCTCGGCCGGATTCCCCGAGCGGGAGGCGGTCGAGGTGTATCACGCCTTCATCGACCAGATGCTGGGGTTCGCCGCGCTGGACGCCGGCTTCGAAGCGCTGCCCGCCGAACACCAGCAGCATGACGACGACACGTGGCGTGACACTTACGCGCAGCTGCCCGCTGAGAGTCACCCGAACATCGCGGCCACGAGCCGGCTTCTCGGTGAATCGATGAGGCGAAGCGGATGTGAATCAGCACTGGACCTGCTGCTGGACGGTATCTCGTTGCGGCTGGACAGTTCGCGCACGTAGACGCTCACTGGGCCTTGGCGTTGATGCCGTCGAGCAATTGATCCAGCCCGGAACGGAATTCGGTCATCTGGTCGTCGGATTGATCGAACACCCCGGCATCGACGGCGGCTGCCAGTGCGGGGAACCGCGCCGGGGTCACCACGCGGCGTAGCAGCGCGGCGTACTCGACGTCGTCGACGTCGCGGGCCTCGACTGCCAATGCCGCCGAACCGCGCGTGAAAATCAACACGGCCATGACCGCGGTGAGCTTCTCGCGTTCGGTCAGCGGCGTGCCGGACAAGGCGGACAGGCCGGCGTCCAGCCAGGCGAGTTGACCGGGATCCGCGGGCAGTCCGGCGGACGCGGTCTCCAGGATCCATGGATGACGGTGATACACGTTCCACAGTTCATGCGCCCAATCCGCCAGTGCCCCACGCCAATCGGCGCCGCCAGGTGGCGAAGGCGGTGGGCCGGGCCCAGTGGCGAGCATGAATGTCACGAGCTCGTCCTTGTTGGCCACGTGCCGGTAGAGCGACATGGTGCCGCAGCCGAGCCGCTCG
Source organism: Mycobacterium sp. IDUB_9 (assembly GCF_055419505.1). Lineage (NCBI taxonomy): Bacteria > Bacillati > Actinomycetota > Actinomycetes > Mycobacteriales > Mycobacteriaceae > Mycobacterium > Mycobacterium sp. IDUB_9. Next base: position 300,450 of record NZ_JBVAXU010000002.1, read on the forward strand.
GCCAACCGTGCCATCGACAGGGCCGCGAGTCCGTCGGTGTCGGCGAGTTCGACGGCGGCGGCGACGATGGTCTCCCGGTTGAGTCCCCGCGACCGACGTGGCACCGCGTCCGGTTGCCAGAGCAGGCGCAATGCGCGGGGGAGTGGGGCATCAGGGCTGGTCATCAATACTCAGCGTAACCAGTGACATCCGAATGCGTATGCCATACCCTAATGCGTATGACATACGCATTGAAGCGCTCCGTTCGGATGGCGGTGGCGCTCGCGGTCATCGTCGTGGTGTTTCTCGCCTATTCGCTGCCGCCGTACCTGACCGGCGGCAGCCGTGTGCAGTCCACGTTCGGGCTGCACTACCCGCTGCTGGTCGCACACGTCCTGTTCGCGAGCGTGGCAATGGTGTGCGCGGTCGCGCAGATCTGGCCCGGCCTGCGGCGGCGTCGACCGATGCTGCACCGGCGCACCGGACGCGTCTACGTCGCGACGGCTATCCCGGCTGCCATCTGCGCCATCGTGATCGGGGCGGCGACGCCGTTCGGCCCGATCCTGAGGGCCAGCGACGTCGTGCTCGGGGCCCTGTGGTTGTGGTTCACCGTCGACGGCTTCGTGGCGGCGCGGCAGCGGCGCTTCGGTGCGCACCGCCGCCAGATGTTGCGCAGTGCGACGCTGGCATTGTCGATCATCACCAACAGAATCTGGACCCCGGTGCTGTACCTGGGTTTCGAGCCGTTGCGCGACAGCATTTTTGGTGGGAGCGAAGAGAAGTACGTCTGGTTGGTGGCGGGCGCGGGTGGCTGGCTGGGATGGACGATTCCGCTGCTGCTCCTGCAATTGTGGCTGCGTCGCCGGCCGGGAAAGGCTGACCCGCTAACGGGTCTCACCGACCGCGAAGCTGCGTCGACGGCTCCGTCAGTTTCCCGATGAACGCCGGCGAGCAGGAGTAACCTCCTCCGCGATCAGTCTTACCGGTGCTGAATCGACAACCGGGAGGAAGGTAAGCCCATGGCTTCCGGCAACTCAGCGTTCAACGGCAAGATCGAACTGGACATCCGGGATTCCGAACCGGACTGGGGGCCTTACGCGGCGCCCACCGCTGTCGAGAATTCCCCCAATGTTCTCTACCTGGTGTGGGACGACACCGGCATCGCCACCTGGGACTGTTTCGGCGGCCTGGTGGACATGCCCGCGATGAGCCGGATCGCCGAACGCGGGGTACGGCTGTCGCAATTCCACACCACCGCGCTGTGCTCGCCCACCCGCGCGTCACTGCTCACCGGTCGTAACGCCACCACCGTCGGGATGGCCACCATCGAGGAGTTCACCGACGGATTCCCCAACTGCAACGGGCGGATTCCGTTCGAGACCGCCCTGCTCTCGGAGGTCCTCGCCGAGAACGGTTACAACACCTACTGCGTGGGCAAGTGGCACCTGACCCCGTTGGAGGAGTCGAACCTCGCTGCCACCAAACGTCATTGGCCGTGCTCGCGAGGGTTCGAACGGTTCTACGGGTTCATGGGTGGCGAGACCGATCAGTGGTACCCGGACCTGGTGTACGACAACCATCCGGTCGATCCGCCGGCCACGCCCGAGGAGGGCTACCACCTGTCGCAGGACCTGGCCGACAAGACCATCGAGTTCATTCGGGACGCCAAGGTGATCGCCCCGGACAAACCCTGGTTCACCTATCTGTGCCCAGGTGCCGGTCACGCGCCGCACCATGTGTCCAAAGAGTGGGCCGACCGGTACGCCGGGCGATTCGACATGGGCTATGAGGCCTACCGCGACATCGTGTTGGTGAACCAGAAACGGCTGGGCATCGTGCCGCCGGACACCGAGCTGTCACCGGTCAATCCCTATGCGGATGTCAAGGGACCCAACGGAGAACCGTGGCCCAGCCAAGACACCGTGCGGCCGTGGGGCACCTTGAGTGACGATGAGAAGCGGCTGTTCGCCCGGATGGCCGAGGTGTTCGCCGGGTTCCTGTCCTACACCGACGCCCAGATCGGTCGGGTGCTGGACTTCCTGGAGGAGACGGGCCAACTCGACAACACGATCATCGTGGTGATCTCCGACAACGGGGCCAGCGGCGAGGGAGGTCCGAACGGCTCGGTCAACGAGACCAAGTTCTTCAACGGTTACATCGACACCGCCGAGGAAGGGCTCAGGTTCATCGACCGGCTGGGCTCGCCGGAGACCTACAACCACTACCCGATCGGCTGGGCGATGGCGTTCAACACGCCCTACAAGCTGTTCAAACGCTACGCCTCGCATGAGGGCGGAATCGCCGACACCGCAATCATATCCTGGCCCAACGGTATTGGCGCCCACGGTGCAGTACGCGACAATTACATCAACGTCTGTGACATCACCCCGACCGTCTACGACCTGCTCGACATCACGCCGCCGGCGAGTGTGCGCGGGGTTCCGCAGAAGCCGCTTGACGGTGTGAGTTTCAAAGTGGCACTGGATAACCCGGATGCACCGACGGGCAAAGAGACCCAGTTCTACACGATGCTCGGTACGCGCGGCATCTGGCACCGGGGCTGGTTCGCCAACACCGTGCACGCCGCCACCCCGTCGGGCTGGTCCCACTTCGACGCGGACCGGTGGGAGCTGTTCCACATCGAGGCCGACCGCAGCCAGTGCCACGACCTGGCCGACCAACAGCCGGACAAACTCGCCGAACTCACGGCGCTCTGGTTCAGCGAGGCCGACAAGTACAACGGGCTGCCGCTGGCCGACCTCAACATCCTCGAGACCATGACCCGCTGGCGGCCGTACCTCGCCGGCGAGCGGTCCAGCTATACCTACTATCCCAACAGTGCCGAGGTCGGTCTCGGCGCGGCCGCCGAACTTCGCGGGCAGTCGTTCACGGTGCTGGCCGACGTCGCCGTGGACGGGGCCGACACGCACGGCGTCTTGTTCAAGCAGGGCGGCGCCCACGGCGGTCACGCCCTGTTCATCGCCGACGGGAGGTTGCACTACGTCTACAACTTCCTGGGCGAGCACGAGCAGTCGTTGGTCTCACCCGATCCGATCCCGTTGGGACGGCACATCTTCGGTGTGCAATACCAGCGGACCGGCACCGTCGAGGGCAGCCACACCCCACTGGGCGACACCGCCTTATACGTCGACGACGGTGTGGTCGCCGAGCTGGTGGGGATGCAAACCCACCCCGGCATGTTCGCCCTCGCGGGGGGTGGCATCTGCATCGGCCGCAACACCGGATCGGCAGTGTCACAGCAATATCGGGCACCCTTCGCCTTCACCGGCGGCACCATCGGGCACGTCACCGTAGACCTGTCCGGCGAGCCATATCGGGATCTCGAGCGCAGACTCGCAGCGGCGTTCGCCAAGGACTGATCGATGAACCCGGTGGCGATGGGTTTCGGTGCGTTGGCCGTCGCCGCGACCGCGGGCTGCGGCAGTGTCGGCCCCATCGGCCACCCGGCTCCCCGCGCCACGACGGTGGCGGCACCGGTCACGACGGTTCCGGCGGTGACCACTTCTTCGAGCCGGCCCGCGCCCGAATTCGCCCTGCCCGCCTACGGCGTCGAACCGACGACCACACGGGTTCTCGCCCCCGGTGAGGTCACCTGCCCGACCCCCGACGGACCGACCGTCGCGGTGCAGAGTCCAGCGCCGGGCTCACCGACGCTCACCGTCGGAATACCCCCGGGGTTCACCGAGGTGAAACCGCATACGGAGGCGGTGCGGCTGACCGGGCCGGCCGGGATGACCGCCGAGATCACGCTCAGCCCGTCCACCCGGGACGCGCAGGATGCCTTCGATCGGTACAGCGACGACCACGTCGCGACGTTCTCGATCAACAGCGTCAGCGTGTTGCCCGGTGACCTGTGCGGCTACAGCGGGCAGAAGCTGATGGGCATCGTGGCCGACCAGCCGGGCCAGGGCACCCAATATGCCGACCGGATCGTTCACATCTGGACCAACGGCGGCGATTTCCTGGCCGCCGTGCGCGTCGAGGCCCGCAGCGGAACCCCGGGATTCGACCAGGCCAGTTCGGCAATGCTCGCCGATTTCGGAATCGCCATGCCGGGCTGAGCCGACCGTGGACCGGCCGCGGCTAGCCTCGGTGCCGTGGTCACCGAACTCATAGAGCTTCCGGGCGGAACCTTCCGGATGGGTTCGACGGCGTTCTACCCCGAAGAGGCCCCGGTCCACGCCGTGACCGTCGGCGCGTTCGCCATCGAGCAGCATCCGGTCACCACCGCCCAATTCGGCGCATTCGTCGAGGCCACCGGGTACGTCACGATCGCCGAGCGACCGATGGACCCCGCGCTGTATCCCGGCGTGGACGAGGCCGACCTGGTGCCCGGCGCCCTGGTGTTCAGGCCCGCCGACGGCCCCGTCGACCTGCGGGATTGGCGGCAGTGGTGGGACTGGGCCCCCGGCGCCAACTGGCGCCGGCCGTTCGGTCCCGACCGCGACGCCGCCCCACCCGACCATCCCGTCGTCCAGGTCGCCTACCCGGACGCGGCGGCCTACGCGGTGTGGGCCGGACGGCGGCTGCCCACCGAAGCCGAATGGGAGTACGCCGCGCGCGGGGGAGTCGAAGGCATCTACGCCTGGGGCGACGAGGTCACCCCGGGCGGAGCGCTCATGGCCAACACCTGGCAGGGCCGGTTCCCGTATCGCAACGACGGTGCGCTGGGCTGGCGCGGTACCTCACCGGTCGGAAGCTTCCCGCCCAACGCGTTCGGTGTGGCCGACATGATCGGCAATGTGTGGGAGTGGACCACCACACGGTTCTCCGGGCAGCACCGGCCGGACGCCGACGCGCCGGCGTGCTGCCCGCCGCCCGCCGATCCCGATCCGACGGTGAACCAGGTGCTCAAGGGCGGTTCACACCTGTGCGCCCCGGAGTACTGTCACCGCTACCGTCCGGCCGCAAGGTCACCGCAGTCGCAAGACAGCTCGACCACGCACATCGGATTTCGCTGCGTGCTCAGCTGAGGCCCCGCCCCCGTCGCTCCGAGTGTGCGCACAGATCGCGTTCCGCAGCTCAGACGTGATCTCAGCGCACGCTCGATGAGAAAAGCACGGCGATTTGGTGCATTCGCCGTGCTCACCTACTATGTAGGGGTTGCCTTGGGCAGACCTCGGCTGACTGCTGTTCTGAGTCAGCCCTGCGTGCCCTTCGGTGACAAAGACCGCGCACGTCCAGGTCGGTATCTGGCGTGCATACAAATCCAGGTCAGGAGATCGAGTGATTCAGCAGGAATCGCGGGTGAAGGTCGCCGACAACACGGGCGCCAAGGAGATCTTGTGCATCCGCGTGCTCGGTGGCTCAGCGCGACGCTACGCCGGCATCGGTGATGTCATCGTGGCGACCGTCAAGGACGCCATCCCCGGCGGCAACGTCAAGCGCGGCGACGTCGTCAAGGCAGTCATCGTGCGCACCGTCAAGGAGCGCCGCCGCGCCGACGGCAGCTACATCAAGTTCGACGAGAACGCCGCCGTCATCATCAAGGCCGACAACGACCCGCGCGGTACCCGCATCTTCGGGCCCGTCGGCCGGGAACTGCGCGAGAAGCGCTTCATGAAGATCGTCTCGCTGGCGCCGGAGGTTTTGTGATGAAGGTCCACAAGGGAGACACCGTGCTGGTGGTCTCGGGCAAGGACAAGGGCGCCAAGGGCAAGGTCATCGAGGCCTACCCGACCCGCGACAAGATCCTCGTCGAGGGCGTCAACCGGATCAAGAAGCACACCGCGCAGTCGCAGAACGAGCGTGGCGCATCGTCGGGCGGCATCGTCACCCAGGAAGCTGCCATCCACGTGTCCAACGTGATGGTGGTGGACTCCGACGGCAAGCCGACCCGTGTGGGTTTCCGCGTCGATGAAGAGACCGGCAAGAAGGTCCGCATCGCCAAGACCAATGGCAAGGACATCTGATGACCGCACCAGAAAAGGTTCAGCCCCGCCTGAAGCAGCGCTACCGCGAAGAGATCCGCGAGACGCTGAACAAGCAGTTCGAGTTCGACAACGTCATGCAGATCCCGGGCGTGGTCAAGGTTGTCGTCAACATGGGTGTCGGCGACGCCGCCCGTGACGCCAAGCTGATCAACGGCGCGGTCGCCGACCTGGCCCTCATCACCGGCCAGAAGCCGGAGATCCGCAAGGCCCGTAAGTCCATCGCACAGTTCAAGCTGCGCGAGGGCATGCCCATCGGCGCGCGCGTCACCCTGCGCGGCGACCGGATGTGGGAGTTCCTGGACCGGTTGATCTCCATCGCCCTGCCCCGTATCCGCGACTTCCGCGGCCTGAACGGCAAGCAGTTCGACGGCACCGGTAACTACACCTTCGGCCTCAACGAGCAGTCGATGTTCCACGAGATCGACGTGGATTCCATCGACCGTCCCCGCGGCATGGACATCACCGTCGTCACCTCGGCGACCAACGACGACGAAGGCCGCGCGCTGCTGAAGGCGCTGGGCTTCCCCTTCAAGGAGAACTGAGCACATGGCAAAGAAGGCGCTGGTCCACAAGGCCAACAAGAAGCCCAAGTTCGCGGTTCGCGCATACACGCGGTGCAACAAGTGCGGTCGCCCGCACTCGGTTTACCGCAAGTTCGGGCTGTGCCGTATCTGCCTGCGCGAGATGGCGCACGCGGGTGAGCTGCCCGGCGTGCAGAAGTCCAGCTGGTAACTCCTACCAGCGACCGCGCGCGAGCGCAGCAGACCACAGACCAATCCAAACAGGTTGCGGCAGGCCCTGAGACGGGAACCGCCGCGAGGAAGGTGAGCCGGTTGTCATGACGATGACTGACCCGATCGCAGACTTTTTGACACGTCTGCGCAACGCCAATTCGGCGTACCACGATGAGGTGACCCTGCCCCACTCGAAGATCAAGGCGAACATCGCCGAGATCCTCAAGAAAGAGGGCTACATCTCCGATTACCGCACCGAGGATGCCCGCGTCGGCAAGTCCCTGGTGGTGTCGCTCAAGTACGGCCCCAGCCGTGAGCGCAGCATCGCCGGCCTTCGCCGCGTGAGCAAGCCCGGTCTGCGGGTTTACGCAAAATCCACCAATCTGCCTCGGGTGCTCGGCGGCCTGGGCGTGGCGATCATCTCCACGTCCTCGGGCCTGCTCACCGACCGTCAGGCGGCACGAAGCGGCGTGGGCGGCGAAGTCCTCGCCTACGTGTGGTGAGGGGATAGAAGACATGTCGCGTATTGGTAAGCAGCCGGTCCTGGTTCCCGCCGGGGTCGATGTGACGATTGACGGCCGTAACGTCTCGGTCAAGGGCCCCAAGGGCACCCTGACCCTGGACGTCGCCGAGCCGATCACCGTCGAGCGCAACGAAGACGGCGCCATCGTGGTCAGCCGTCCCGATGACGAGCGGCGCAGCCGCTCCCTGCATGGGCTCTCCCGCACCCTGGTGGCCAACCTGGTCACCGGCGTCACCGAGGGCTACACCCGCAAGATGGAGATCTTCGGCGTCGGCTACCGCGTCCAGCTCAAGGGTTCCAACCTGGAGTTCGCACTCGGTTACAGCCATCCCGTGGTGATCGAGGCGCCCGAGGGCATCACGTTCGCCGTCGAGACGCCCACCAAGTTCTCGATCACAGGCATCGACAAGCAGAAGGTCGGTCAGATCTCCGCGGTCATCCGTCGCCTGCGCCGCCCCGATCCCTATAAGGGCAAGGGCGTGCGTTACGAGGGTGAGCAGATCCGCCGCAAGGTCGGAAAGACAGGTAAGTAAGTCATGGCTACTAAGACTGAAGCTGCCACCAAGAAGAAGCCGGTGGGGCAGAACATCTCTGAGACCCGCCGTAACTCCCGGCTGCGTCGGCACGCCCGGTTGCGCAAGAAGGTCTCGGGCACCGCGCAGACCCCGCGTCTGGTGGTCAACCGCTCGGCACGGCACATCCACGTCCAGCTCATCGACGACCTGGAAGGCGTCACTCTGGCGGCTGCCTCGTCGATCGAGGCTGACGTGCGCGCCGTCGACGGTGACAAGAAGGCGCACAGCGTTCGGGTCGGTCAGCTGATCGCCGAGCGCGCCAAGGCTGCCGGCGTCGACACCGTGGTGTTCGACCGTGGTGGCTACACCTATGGCGGCCGGATCGCCGCGCTGGCGGATGCCGCGCGCGAGGGCGGGCTGAAATTCTGATGACTGTCAACGAGAGGACTGCATGATGGCCGAGCAGGCAACTGGTGCCGGCGGCCCAGGCGCTTCCGACAACCGTGGTGGCCGTGGCCGCCGCGATGACCGCGGTGGCCGTGGTGGCCGCGACAGCGGCGAAAAGAGCAACTACATCGAGCGCGTGGTCACCATCAACCGCGTCTCCAAGGTGGTCAAGGGCGGTCGGCGCTTCAGCTTCACCGCGCTGGTCATCGTCGGTGACGGCAAGGGCATGGTTGGCGTCGGCTACGGCAAGGCCAAGGAAGTTCCGGCCGCCATCGCCAAGGGCGTCGAGGAGGCCCGCAAGAGCTTCTTCCGGGTTCCGCTGATCGGCGGCACCATCGTCCACCCGGTCCAGGGTGAGGCGGCCGCCGGTGTGGTCATGCTGCGTCCGGCCAGCCCCGGTACCGGTGTGATCGCCGGTGGCGCGGCTCGTGCCGTTCTGGAATGCGCCGGGGTGCACGACATCCTGGCCAAGTCGCTGGGCAGCGACAACGCGATCAACGTGGTGCATGCCACCGTTGCCGCGCTGAAGATGATCCAGCGTCCCGAAGAGGTTGCGGCCCGTCGCGGTCTGCCCCTCGAGGATGTTGCGCCGGCCGGCATGCTGAAGGCCCGGCGTGAGAGCGAAGCGCTGGCTGCCGCAGCAGCGCGTGAGGGATCGGCATAACCATGGCAGAAGTCAAGATCACCCAGGTGCGCGGAACCATCGGCGCACGCTGGAAGCAGCGTGAAAGCCTGCGGACCCTGGGGCTGAAGAAGATTCGTCAGTCCGTGGTTCGTGAGGACAACGCGCAGACCCGCGGTCTGATCAAGACCGTTCATCACCTCATCGAGGTGGAGGAGGTGGAGTCCTGATGTCAGTTATCAAGCTTCACGACCTGAGGCCCGCCCCCGGGGAGAAGAAGGCCAAGACCCGCGTTGGTCGTGGTGAGGGCTCCAAGGGTAAGACCGCCGGTCGTGGTACCAAGGGCACCAAGGCCCGCAAGAACGTCCCCGCGACGTTCGAGGGTGGCCAGATGCCGATCCACATGCGGCTGCCGAAGCTCAAGGGCTTCAAGAACCCCTTCCGGACCGAGTATGAGGTCGTCAACGTCGGCGACATCACCAAGGCCTTCCCGCAGGGCGGCACCATCGGTGTCGACGAGCTGGTTGCCAAGGGCCTCGTTCGCAAGAACAGCCTGGTGAAGGTCCTCGGCGACGGCAAGCTGGCCGTCAAGGTCGACGTGACCGCCAACAAGTTCAGCGGTAGCGCCCGTGAGGCCATCACCGCTGCCGGCGGTTCGGCCACCGAGCTGTAACTTTTTCTGCGCGAGCAGACACAAAACTGCCCCAAGACTTCGGTTTTGGGGCAGTTTTGCTGGGGGCCCCTCCCGCTTGCGGGGGACTGCTCGGCCCACCTAGGTGAGCTGCGGGATCACGTCGGCGGCCAGTCGCTCCAACTGGTCGCGGTCCTCGGCGACGGTCGCACCGGTGGGATTCAGCAGGATGGTCTGCGCGCCCGCATCGAGCACCTCGCGTAGGCCCCGCACCACCTCGCCCGGGGTTCCGGCCACCGCCACCTCGCCGAGCCCGGGCCGGTCCCCGTAGATCCGCGCCAACCCTGCGTCCACCCGCTGCCGCGCGCGGGCGCTGTCGTCGTCGACGATCAGATAGACCCGTTTGCCGATCCGGAACGTATCCGGGGCCTTGCCCTGTTCGTCGAGTTCCCGGCGAACCGTGCGCACCGCCTCGGCGAAGGCCGCCGTGGTCGACGAGCCGGCCCCGAGAAACGCATCGCCATGACGTACCGCCCGCGCCAGCGCCGCAGGTGCATTGGCCCCGAACCAGATCGGCGGGTGCGGACGCTGAACCGGTTTGGGGCTGATGGCCAGGTCATCGACATCGCGGAAGCGGCCGTGGAAGGTGATCCGGGGTTCATCCGACCAGGCGGCTTTCATCAACTCCAGACCCTCGGTGAAGCTGGAGATGAACGTCGAGGAGTCCACCCCGAAGGCCGGGAACTGCCGGAAGCCCCCGCCGGGTGCCACCCCGACGTCGAGGCGACCATGGCTGAGCCGGTCCACCGCGGTGATCGCCGAAGCCAGCTGCAGCGGGTCGTGCAGCGAGGTGACCAGGACCGCCACTCCCAGCCGCAGCCTCGTGGTGACCGCCGCGGCATAGGACAGCAGCTCCAGCGGGGCGATCGTCGGTGCCGGGCCCACGGTCTGCTCGATCGTCCAGCCGCCCTCGAATCCGAGTTCCTCGGCGCGGCCCAGATAAGCCTTGAAGCCCGTGTCGTCGAAGCCGTCATGATCGAGCTGCGGGAGCGAGATGGAAAACGTCACCCGTCTCACGGTACGACTGTGGATCCGATGTGCGGCGACTTCTCGTCGGCGCGCGCGGAATGTGCGGATCGGTAGGCTCGGTTCATGTTCGCGTTTCTCCCGGGGATTCCCGGCCAGGACGATCTGAAGATGTTGGCCCGGCGCTTCGACACTGCCCGGCACAACGGAGTTCCGAATGGGTGTGTGCTGGAGTTGGACCTCACCTCGCTACCGCCGGAGACCACCGGATTCGATCCGCTGGCCATGATCGCGGGCGGTGGCCGTCCGCTGGTGTTGCGCCAGGCCGTCGCGGCCATCCACCGTGCTGCCGAGGATGATCGGGTTGCCGGGCTGATCGCGCGCGTGCAACTGCCCGCGGCCGCACCCGGCCCGGTGCAGGAACTGCGAGATGCCATCGCGGCATTCAGCGCGGTCAAGCCCACGCTGGCCTGGGCCGAGACCTATCCCGGCACGTTGTCCTACTACCTGGCGTCGGCCTTCCGCGAGGTGTGGATGCAGCCGTCGGGCACGGTCGGTCTGGTCGGATTCGCCACCAACGCGATGTTCCTGCGCGATGCGCTCGACAAGGTGGGCATCGAGGCACAGTTCGTCGCGCGCGGCGAATTCAAGTCCGCGGCAAATATTTTCACCGAGGATCGCTACACGGCCGCACAACGCGAGGCCGATGGTCGGATGATCGAGAGCCTGCAATCGCAGGTATGGCAGGCCATCGCGACATCGCGGCAGCTGACCACGGACACGCTCGACGCGCTGGCCGACAAGGCGCCGGTGTTGCGCGATGATGCGATCACCGCCGGTCTGGTCGACCGGATCGGGTTCCGTGATGAGGCCTACTCGCGGATCGGTGAGCTGTCGGGCGGCCCGACCGATGCCGGTGCGGATGCCGACAGCCACCCGGATGCCTTACCGCGGCTTTATCTTTCGCGTTACGCACGCACCACACCGAAGGTGCCGGCTCCGCAGATTCCGGGCCGCAAGTCCAAACCGTCCATCGCCGTGGTGACGCTGCACGGTCCCATCGTCAGCGGTCGCGGCGGGCCGCAGGTGCTGCCACTGGGCAATTCGAGCGCCGGCGGCGACACCATCGCCGCGGCCCTGCGCGAGGCCGCCACCGACGACGAGGTGTCGGCGATCGTCCTGCGTGTGGACAGCCCGGGCGGTTCGGTCAGCGGGTCGGAAACCATTTGGCGAGAGGTGGTTCGGGCCCGTGAGCGTGGCAAGCCCGTCGTCGCCTCGATGGGTGCGGTCGCCGCGTCGGGCGGCTACTACGTGTCGATGGCGGCCGACGAGATCGTCGCCAACGCCGGCACCATCACCGGATCCATCGGTGTCATCACCGGCAAGCTGGTCTCGCGCGAACTCAAGGACAAGCTCGGGGTCGGATCGGATTCCTTGCGTACCAATCCCAATGCCGATGCCTGGTCATCGAATGCGCCGTTCACCGACGAACAGCACACCCAGATCGAAGCCGAGACCGACCTGCTCTACACCGATTTCATCTCGCGGGTGGCCGACGGGCGCAAGCTGTCGGTCGGGCAGGTCGACGAGGTGGCGCGCGGACGGATCTGGACCGGTGCCGACGCCAAGGACCGCGGCCTCGTCGACGAACTCGGTGGGCTCCGAACCGCGATCACCCGGGCCAAGGTCCTGGCCGGGCTTGATCCGGACACCAAGGTACGGGTACTGAGCTATCCGGGGTCGTCGTGGCTGGACATGTTGCGGCCCAAGCAGTCCTCGCAGCCGGCGGCAGCCTCCTTACCGCAGGCCATGGGCGCGCTCCTTGGTCAGTCGGTGGCCGGCGCGCTCGAAGGGGCGGAGCGATCCTTGACGGGTATCAGTGCATTGTGGCTGGGCGGATACCGATTTTGACGCTGTAGATAATTACGACGTGGTGGCGAGTGGCGCTTTGTCGCGAGCGGGGCTGTAACGTCAGATCTTGGCAACTGATGAATTGTCGACGAAACGACGGCCTGGCCCTGCGGTGTTCAACCCAGTCAGAGCAGCCGTAACAGAGCGCGCGGCGGGGAACGGTGTCGTCAGACACATGGAGGACTCGTGCCCGCGCATAAAAGCCCTATGAGGGGCTTTGGAGACAAACCGGAGATTGACTATCGCGAACCCGCCGAGAATTCGCCGGACCCCGGCGTCTTGAAGCGGGCGATCGCCGCATCGGCGATCGGCAACGCCACCGAATGGTTCGACTACGGCATTTACGCGTACGGCGTGAGCTACATATCCGCTGCCATATTCCCCGGAGACGCCCAGCAGGCGACACTGCTGGCCCTCGCGACGTTCGCGGTGTCGTTCCTCGTCCGCCCACTCGGCGGATTCGTCTGGGGTCCACTCGGCGACCGGCTCGGCCGCAAACACGTGCTCGCGATCACCATCGTGCTGATGGCGGGCGCCACGTTCTGCGCCGGGCTGATTCCGTCCTATGCCGCGATCGGGATGTGGGCCCCCGTGCTCATGGTCGGGCTGCGGATGATCCAGGGCTTCTCCACCGGTGGAGAGTACGGCGGCGCCGCGACGTTCATGGCCGAGTACGCGCCATCACGCCGACGCGGATTCCTCGGCAGTTTCCTGGAATTCGGCACCCTCGCGGGCTTTTCGCTGGGTGCGCTGTTGATGCTCGGATTCTCGGCACTGCTCTCCGATGACCAGATGGGGCAATGGGGTTGGCGGCTGCCGTTCCTCGTGGCTGCCCCGCTCGGCCTGGTCGGTGTCTACCTGCGTTCGAAGCTGGAGGACACCCCGATCTTCCGCGAACTCGAAGCGACGGGGGAGCGGGAAGGCGGACCCGCGTCTGAGCTCAAGGATCTGGTGGTCGAGTACTGGGGCCCCATCCTGCGGTTGGGCGGTCTGGTCGTCGCACTCAACGTGGTCAATTACACGCTGCTCACCTACATGCCTACCTACCTGGAACAGACGATCGGCTTGTCGAGCAACCACTCCTTGGTGGTACCCATCATCGGCATGCTGTCGATGATGGTGTTCCTGCCGTTGTCCGGGCACATCTCCGACCGGGTGGGCCGCAAACCGATGTGGTGGTTCTCGCTGATCGGCCTCTTCATCGCCGGTATCCCGATGTTCCTGCTGATGGCGACGAACATGGTCGGCGCAATCATCGCGTTCGCGGTGCTGGGCCTGCTCTATGTGCCGCAGCTGTCGACCATCTCCGCGACTTTCCCGGCGATGTTCCCAACCCAGGTGCGTTACGCCGGCTTCGCCATCGCGTACAACGTGTCGACGTCGCTCTTCGGCGGTACGGCTCCGGCGGTCAACGATTGGGTGGTGGGAAAAACGGGCGACCAGCTGGTGCCTGCCTACTACATGATGATTGCGTGCGTGATCGGGATGATCGCGTTGATCAAGGTGCCCGAAACCGCGCGGTGCCCGATCAGCGGCACCGAGATACCCGGGACGCCGGAAGCACCGCCCCAGCTGGACTACGAGACCGAGACCGAGACCGAGGCGGAAACCGAGACAGAGACAGAGACCGACGCCGGCACGTCGTCTCCGTCAGCCGGCCGGTAGCCGGGCGATCAACCGGTCGACGGCATCCTCCATGTGGGCCAGCATCAGCTTGTCGGTGAGTGCGACATCGCCGGATCGGATGGCGCCGGCCAACGCCTGATGCTCGTTGACCCGGTCGGTGGAGCTGTCGTAGGTGTCGGCCAGTGCGTGCACGCACATCCTGGTCTCGACCAGGAAGGTCTGGTGCAGACGGGAGAGCCGGGGGCTGGCTGCGAGCTCGACGAGCAGCTCGTGGAAACGCATGTCGGCTTCGCTGACCTCGTCCAGGTCTCTGGCTGCTGCCATTTCCTCCACCACGGCGAGTAACGCGTCCCCGGCGCTCGCGTAGTCACCCTGCAGGATCTGGCGGCTCGCGGTCCGCTCGATCGCCTCGCGGGCCAGGTACATGTCGCGGATCTCGTCTGAGTCCATGGTGTTGACGAACACGCCGCGGTTGCGGATCGCGATGAGCAGGCCTTCCTGGGTGAGGCGCTGCATGCCCTCGCGCAGTGGACCGCGGCTGACTCCGAAGCTGCGCGCCAACTCAGCCTCGCCGAGTTGCGTGCCAGGTACGAGTTCGCCGTATGCGATGGCCTGCCGGAGTTTTTCGGCGACGATGCTCGGCGTCGACTCCTGTTCGAGCGGGGTGATGAAGTCGGTCACGGCCTCGCTCCGAACAGGCGGCCCAGCCCGGGCAGCGGCGGAACCGAGCCGATCAGCTGCAAGCCCTTCCAGACCGTGACCTGGTTCGCGGTGAGCACCGGTTTGTCGACGGCGGATTCCAGTTGGTCGATGAAAGCCATTGTGTGCATGGCAGTGTCGGGCACCAGGACGGCCTCGGCGTCGGGATGGTCGGCTGCGGCGACCATCGCGAGTACCTGCGCCTGCTGCAGCCGGCCCACCTCGGCCGCGGTGACGATGCCGTGGCTGCCGATCGACACCACGTCCACGCCGCCGCCCGCCAGGAATGCGACGAAGTGCGCCGCCACGTCCTCAGGGTAGGAAGCGGCCACCGCAACCCGGTGTATACCCAGGTGCTGCAATGCATCTACGAAGGCGATCGACGTGGACGACGCCGGGACACCGGAGGCGGTGGCGACGTCATCGGCCTGCTGTCGGGCGCCGTCGCGGCCGAAGACGAAACTGCCGGAGGTGCACGCCCACATCATCGAATCCGGATGCTCCGGCCCCAACCGTGCGACACCGTCGGCCAGGCGTTCGGTCCGGCCGAGATCCAGGAGAGCATCGACGCGATGGGCGTCCTCGCCGACGGAAGTGATCGCAACCGGCAGTCTGACGCTCGCCTGCAGGCGGGTTTCCAGCGCACCGAAGTCGTCTTCGGCGCTGTGGCCGGGGTAGAGGATGCCCACCGTGGCCATGCAATCTCCGTTCTCTGCTACGTGTTCAGGTTTCCAGCAGCCGTTGACCGGCACCGACGGCCTTGCGGCCCGCGACGGCCAGGGCCGCCCACATGGTGACCTGGTTGGCGGTGACGACAGGCTTGTCGAGTTCGCGCTCCAGGCGGGCGATCAGATCGTAGGTAGGCAGATTCGTGCAACTGATGACGATGGCCTGCGCGTCGGAACAGTCTGTGGCGCAAACCAACTCGGCTGTCGTCTCGTAGGGGACCGACCAGATCCGCGAGGTCATACCCAGGCCTGCGGTCGCGGCCACCTCGATACCGGCCTCCATCAGGTACGTGGTCAGCCCGCTGGTCAGGTCGGTGGTGTAGGGGGTGACGGTGGCGACGGTCCGCACTCCGAGGTGCCGGAGTGCGGCGAGCATGGAGCCGCTGGTGGTCACCGCAGCCGGGGCGCCGGCGGCACGCATCGCCGCGACCAGGGCGGCCTCGCCGGCCATTCCCTTGACGAAGCTTCCCGCGGTACACGCATACGCCGTGACCAGTGGCGACACTGCCAGTACGTTCGCCGCACCGGCCTCGACCTGCTCGGGTTCGGAGACATGCACCGCCATGTCGACGGTCACCGGAAGCGGCGCGTACCGCAACCGGGTGACGTAGAGGCTGACGTCATCGGGCACCCAGCGCCACAGTTCGCGGTCGAGGGCGAAGTCATACGGCGTCACGACACCTATCCCCACCTGCTGCAACGGTGGGGGAGGAACGAGATCCTCGAGCGTCATGTCCACAGTGTGAGGCCGCAAGGGCGAACCGGCAACAGATTGTTGACAATCCTACGAAGGCGCCTAGCCTCGGAACGGTGCCGCCCAAAGCTGCCCGACCGGTGATCGCGGTGCTGTGCGAGCGTGAGACCGACCGGGTGCCGGGATTGGACTGGGTGGACGCGGAGTTCCGCTACTGCGACGCCGATGGGCTGGGCCAGGCTGTCAAGGGTGCGCAGGCGCTGCTGCTGTGGGACTATTTCTCCACCGCACTTCGTGAGGTCTGGACCCATGCGGATGCGCTGGAGTGGATTCACGTCGCGGCAGCCGGTGTCGACACACTGCTGTTCGACCAGCTGCGGGAATCCGACGTCGTGGTCACCAACGCCCGCGGCGTATTCGACCGTCCCATAGCCGAATACGTGCTCGGCGCGGTGCTGGCCCATGCCAAGGGGAGCCTCGCCAGCCTGGACTTCCAACGTCGGCATGAGTGGCGTTACCGCGAGACCCGCAGCATCGCAGGCGCGCACGCACTGGTGGTCGGAACGGGCGGCATCGGCCGCGAGATCGCGCGTCTGCTTCGGGTGGCCGGACTGTCCGTGCGCGGCGTCGGGCGGGCGGCCGCCGACGGGGATCCGGATTTCGGAACGATCGTTGCCGCCACCGACCTGGCTACGGCGGTCGGCTGGTGCGATCACCTGGTGCTTGCCGCCCCACTCACCCCGGCGACGCGAGGTCTGGTCGACGCGGCGGTGCTCAAGGCGATGAAACCCGATGCGCACCTTGTCAATATCGCGCGGGGGCCGATCGTCGACGAGGACGCGCTGCTCGCCGCGCTGACCGAACGCCGCATCGGCGGAGCCACCCTCGACGTGCTCAGCATCGAGCCGTTGCCCGCCGGACACCCGTTGTGGGACGCGCCGGGCGCCGTCATCACCGCGCACATGTCCGGCGACGTCGTAGGGTTCCGCGACACCCTGGCCGCTCAGTTCGCCGACAATGCGCGGCGCTGGCTGGCCGGGCAGCCGCTACTCAACGTGGTCGACAAGTTGCTGGGTTATGTACCGGGGGGCCCGAGGTGACGATCATGCAGGCGGTCGAGCTGCTTGAGGCCTACCGCGCCAAGACGCTGTCCCCGGTGGAGGCGACCGAGGCCGCCCTGTCGGCCATCGACCGCCACGATCACGCGGTCAACGCGTTCGTCCTGGTCGACTCCGACGGCGCGGTCGCCGCCGCGCGTGAGTCCGAGAAGCGTTGGTATGACGGGTGTCCGCTCGGCCCGGCCGATGGCATTCCGACCTCGATCAAGGATGCGCTGTGGACGCGCGGTTGGCCGACACTGCGTGGCAGCTGGCTCATCGACGAGGCGGGTCCGTGGGCCGAGGATGCGCCCAGCGTGGCGCGTCTGCGGGAGTCCGGTGCGGTGCTCCTCGGCAAGACCACCACACCGGAGTACTCGTGGAAAGGGGTGACCGATTCGCCGCGTTACGGGGTGACGGGAAATCCGTGGGACACCGCGGTGACTGCAGGTGGGTCGAGCGGTGGCAGTGCCGCGGCAGTGGCACTCGGTATGGGTGCGTGGTCGGTCGGCACCGACGGCGGTGGTTCGGTGCGCATCCCCGCGGCGTTCACCGGCACCGTCGCGATCAAGCCGACCTACGGTCTGATCCCGCTGTATCCGCCGAGCCCGTTCGGCACGCTCTCGCACGCCGGCCCGATGGCCACGACGGTGGCCGACGTTGCCGCGCTGCTCGACGTGATCACGGGATTCGACGCGCGTGACTGGTCGGCACTGCCTTCTCCGCGTTCGTCTTTCAAGTCTGCCCTCGGGCACTCGATCGCAGGGCTGCGGGTCGCTTTCTCGCCGAACCTCGGCTACGGCACCAACGACCCGGAGGTGGACATTGCGGTGCGGGCGGCGGTGGAGGTACTCGCGGCGGCGGGGGCGCACGTCGAGGAGGTCGACCCAGGCTTCGCCGATCCGGTGCACGCCTTCCACGTGCTGTGGTTCTCCGGCGAGGCAAAGGTGTTGGAGGGCAAGCTGAGTGGATCGGACGCCGGACGTGTCGATCCCGGCCTGCGGCGCACGGCTGAAACCGGGGCGGCCTTCACCGCGTCGGACTATCTGGACGCGATGGCCGTCCGGATGACACTCGGAGAGCTGATGGGAAGGTTCCACCAAACCTACGACGTCCTGGTCACCCCGACTCTGCCGCTGGCCGCCTTCGCGGTCGGCCGGGACGTGCCCGATGGCTCGTCATCGCCCGACTGGACGAGTTGGACGCCCTACACCTACCCGTTCAATCTGACCCAACAGCCCGCACTTTCGGTGCCGTGCGGGTTCAGCTCGGGCGGCCTGCCCATCGGACTACAGATCGTCGGTCCCCGGCACGGGGATGCGGTGGTGCTTCGGGTGGGGGACGCTTACCAGAGCGCCACGGACTGGCACCGCAGGGTGCCGGCGATCCTCACGGAGGAGGTTGCATGAGCCGATTGATCACCGTTTCGCTGGACACGCGTGGGGTCAGCTGCGTTGCCCGGTTGCTCGATGGGGCGGCACCGCGAACGTGTGCCGCCGTGTGGGATGCCCTACCGTTGGCGGCGCAGGTGTTTCACGGCAAGTATGCACGTAACGAGATCTACACTCTGCTCCCGGCATTCGGTGCCGACCCTGGTAAAGAGAACACCACCGTCACGCCGATACCAGGCGATCTGTGCTGGTTCTCCTTCGACTCCGACGATCTGGGCAACCCCGCGTACGGATACGAGAACAGCACGGGCACCGGGACCACCGGCGCGATCGTCGACCTCGCGCTGTTCTACGGTCGCAACAATCTACTGATCAACGGAGACCAGGGTTGGGTGCCCGGCAACGTGTTCGGCGAGATCGTCGACGGACTCGAGGACATGGCCGCCGCCTGCCAGGACTTGTGGATGGGCGGAGCCAGGGGCGAGACGCTGCGCTTCGCCCGAGCTCAGCCCAACGTTCCGCTGATGTAGACGATTTCGCCCATCGGATCGTTCTCGTCACGGTCGGGGACGGGCAGCCCGTGGCGGACGAACAGCTCCGCGCGAGCGGCTCCGGACATCTTCCAGCCCTTGGGGCCCAGATAGTCGGCGGCCGAATGTCTTTCGCCGTGGTAGATCAGCGACGGCATGTCCATGTGCAGACCCATCTGGCTGAACACCGCGGTGGCCGCCTGAGCCTTTTCCGGGTCGAAATCCTTGAGCCCGGGCACGAACTCGGTGGCCACCATGCTGCCGGGCACGCTGAGTGCGGTGATGTTGTCGAACAACCGGTCCTGCGCTTCGGGCGGCAGATAGATCAACAGACCCTCGGCGCACCACGCGGTCGGTGCGGACGGATCGAATCCCGCTGCCTTCAGGGCGGCCGGCCAGTCGTTACGCAGGTCGATCGGCACCGTGCGTCGTTCCGCCGTCGGCTCCGCGCCCAGGTCGGCCAGCGTGCGAGTTTTGAACTCGATCACCTCGGGCTGGTCGATCTCGTAGACCACCGTGCCTTCGGGCCAGGGCAGCCGGTAGGCACGCGAGTCCAGACCGGAGGCCAGGATCACCGCCTGCCGGATACCGGTGCGGCACGCGCTCAGAAAGAAGTCATCGAAGAACCGTGTGCGCACGGCCATCTCGTCGATGTTGGAGCGAGCCCGCTCGGCCGCATCCGGTGCGAGTTCGGCCAGCGCATCCAGACTCAGCTCACCGTCGACCATCTTGGTGAACACCTCGATACCCACCGCGCGCACCAACGGCGCAGCGAACGGGTCGTCGATCAGCCCGTGCGCATCCTGGCTGGCGATCGCCCGCCCGGTCGCCACCAGCGTCGCGGTGGCGCCGACGCTGGAGGCCAGATCCCAACTGTCGTCATCGGTACGTGCCATCGTGCGGGCCTTCCTTATTTCGATGTCTTGCGCGTTGCCGACAGATAACCAGAATCGCCGGCGATCTCGTCAAGTTCCTCGGGATAGGCGAAACCGTGCGATTCGTAGGCGGCCCGGGTGGGCTGCACCGTGACGTCCCACCCTTGTGCGGAGAGGTGATCGCGGGCCGATGTCCGGTCGCCTGAGTAGAACAGGTCCAGCAGATCCACGTCGGTGCCGACCTTCTTGGACCATTCACTGACCCGAGCCGACCAGTTCTTCGACATTGCGGCGGTGTCCATGTGTTCGGTGGCCAGCCGGCTGCCCGGCGCGCTGAGCGCGGTGATGTTGTCGAACAGCCGGTCCTGGGCCTCCGGCGGCAGGTAGATCAGCAGACCTTCGGCGATCCAGGCGGTCGGGACGGCTGGATCGAAGCCGTTGGCGCGCAGGGCTGCCGGCCAGTCATCGCGAAGATCGACCGCGACGGTGTGAAGTTCGGCGGCCGGCTGGGCCCCGAGATCGGTCAGCGTGCGGGTCTTGAACTCCAGGACCGCGGGCTGGTCCACCTCGAACACCACGCTGCCGGCCGGCCAGGGTAGCCGGTAACTGCGGGTGTCGAGACCGGAGGCCAGGATCACTGCCTGCCGGATACCCGCCGTGCCTGCCTCAGTGAAGAAGTCGTCGAAAAACCGGGTTCGCACGGCGATCTGCTCGCACATCCGCTGCCGGTCCAGCATCAGATCGCCCTCGACGCACACCTCGCCGTCGGCGAGCCGGATGCTGTGTTCCAAGCCCACGGCGCGCACCAGGGCGTCGGCGAACGGGTCGTTGATGAGCGGTTCGGGTTGTTTGGTGGCCAGCGCGCGGGATGCTGCGACACCGGTCGCGGTGGCCCCGACGCTGCTGGCCAGATCCCAGCTGTCGCCTTCGGTGCGTGTCATGGTGCTCCTAGTCTCGTACGGCGATGACGGCCTGCGAATTACGTTGCGGTGCAGCGGCTTCTCCGGAGGGGAACTCGCGACCGTATTCGGCGAACAGTTCGGGCCGCGTCTGTGCCGTCACCGACCATCCGCTGCCGGAGAGATATTCGGTGACCGAGTTGCGCTCGCCGTCGTACCAGAGGTTGGCCAGGTCGAGGTCCAGGCCGTGTTGACGCCACTGCTCGCTCATCGCGTTGCCGCGCTCGCGCAGGTTCGCCGCGATATCGGGATGGAACTCGGTGGCGAGCCGGCTGCCCGGGGCACTGAGTGCGGTGATGTTGTCGAACAACCGGTCCTGGGCCTCCGGCGGCAGATACGCCAGCAGCCCCTCGGCGCTCCACGCGCTCGGCGCCGTCGGATCGAAGCCGGCCGCTCGCAGCGCCGCGGGCCAGTCTTCGCGCAGATCGACGGCCACGATGCGGCGCTCGGCCGCGGGCGTGGCCCCGATCTGCGTCATGGTGGCGGTCTTCGCCCCGATCACCTCGGGCTGGTCGATCTCGTAGACCACCGTGCCGTCCGGCCACGGCAGCCGGTAGGCCCGCGAGTCCAGACCGGAGGCCAGGATCACGGCCTGGCGGATACCCGCGTCACCCGAGGCGGTGAAGAAGTCGTCGAAGAACTTCGTCCGCACCGCCATGATCCCGATCATCAACTCGGCGCCGGCGGCCAACTCACCGTCGAGGGCGATCTCACCGTCGACGAGCTTGGTGAAGAACTCCACCCCGACGGCGCGCACCAGGTCCGCGGCATACGGGTCGTTGATCAGCGGCTCGGGTTCGGCGCTGGCGATTGCGCGGGCGGCGGCGACCATCGTCGCCGTCGCGCCCACGCTGGAGGCCAGATCCCAGCTGTCGGTGTCAGACCGTGCCATCACTCACCTACCTCACTTCTCGGCGCTGATGTAGAGCACCGACGCCGCGTGGGCCTCATCCTCGACCGGGGGCAGGCCCGTACGGGTGAGCAGATCGTTGGACGAGATGCCGGTCGTCTTCCAGGCATGTCCTTCCAGATACGTGGTCACGTCGGCGCGGTCGCCGAAAAAGATCAGCTCGTTGAGGTCCATGTCCAGGCCGTGCGCACGCCAGCGGTCGGTGAACTCCTTCATCTTGGCCCGGATCGTCTCTTCGTCGTTGGACTCGGTGGCGGGCACGCCCTCGACGCCGAGGCGGCTGCCGGGCGCGCTGAGCGCGGTGACCTGGTCGAGCAAACGATCCTGGGCGTCGCCGGGCAGGTAACCCAGCAACCCCTCGGCAATCCACGCTGTCGGCACCGACGGGTCGAAGCCGGCCTCGGTCAGTGCCGAGGGCCAGTCGAAACGCAGATCGATCGCCACGGTGCGGCGGTCGGTCGTCGGCTCAGCGCCCAAGCCGGCCAGGGTGGCGCTCTTGAACTCGATCACCTCGGGCTGGTCGACCTCGTAGACGACTGTGCCGGCCGGCCACGGCAGCCGGTAGGCGCGCGAGTCCAGGCCGGCCGCCAGGATCACCGCCTGCCTGATGCCGGTGCGGCACGCGCTCAGGAAGAAGTCGTCGAAGAAGCGCGTGCGGGCGGCCATGCCGTTGGCGAAACGGATCAGGCCGGTAGCCGCCTCTTCGTCGAGTCCTTCGGTGGTGAAGTTCTCGTCTGCGAGTTGGGAGAAGAAGTCCATCCCGACGGCGCGAACCAGGGGAGCGGCGAAGGGGTCGTCGATCACCGGGTCATCGGAGTTGGTGGCCATTGCGCGCGCTGCCGCGACCATCGTCGCCGTGGCACCCACGCTGGATGCGAGATCCCACGAGTCGTCAGCGGTCCGAGCCATGAATTCCCCTTTGTTCAGTGAAAA
Source organism: Mycobacterium sp. IDUB_9 (assembly GCF_055419505.1). Lineage (NCBI taxonomy): Bacteria > Bacillati > Actinomycetota > Actinomycetes > Mycobacteriales > Mycobacteriaceae > Mycobacterium > Mycobacterium sp. IDUB_9. The sequence goes on from NZ_JBVAXU010000002.1 coordinate 323,234, forward strand.
TCAACGTGTTAGTTAGGTGAGGTAATGAGCTGTCGCCGACTGTACGCTCCGATTCTGAAGAGCGGCTCTGCTCCGCAGCCGGGCCCTACAGGGACGGATCGGAGAGGGGGTGCGGGTGCGCGCAGGGGTCCTATCCGACTCAACTGTTACTCTCGTAGACTGATTTGACGACTGAGTCCGCAGGCTGCGCGCTTGCAGGGCGGTCGTACACGACTTGACCATCGACGCTGGCTCCACCAGCCCCATTGGCACGCCGCGCTTAAAGGTCGGCTGCGCAGGAGGAAGAGTGCTTTCGGCTTTCATCTCATCGCTGCGGACGGCCGACCTCAGACGCAAGATCCTTTTCACGTTGGGCCTGGTGATCCTGTACCGGGCCGGCGCGTCGATCCCGTCTCCGGGGGTTAACTACCCGAACGTCCAGAAGTGCATCGAACAGGTCAGCGGCGGAGATTCGGCGCAGATCTACTCGTTGATCAACCTGTTCTCGGGTGGCGCGCTGCTGCAGCTGACAGTGTTCGCAGTGGGCGTCATGCCCTACATCACCGCCAGCATCATCGTGCAGCTGTTGGTCGTGGTGATCCCGCGATTCGAACAGTTGCAGAAGGAGGGCCAGGCCGGTCAGGCCAAGATGACGCAGTACACGCGTTATCTGTCGATCGCGCTGGCCGTCCTGCAGGCCACCAGCATCGTGGCGCTTGCCGCCAACGGCGGCCTGCTGCAGGGCTGCAGCCTCGACATCATCCAGGACAGCTCGATCTTCGGCCTGATCGTCATCGTGCTCGTGCTGACCGCAGGCGCGGCACTGGTGATGTGGATGGGCGAACTGATCACCGAGCGCGGCATCGGCAACGGCATGTCCCTGCTGATCTTCGCCGGCATCGCGGCCCGGATCCCGTCCGAAGGCCAGACCATCCTGGAGAGCCGTGGCGGACTGGTGTTCACCGCCGTGGTCGCCGCGACCCTGGCCATCATCGTGGGCGTGGTGTTCGTCGAGCAGGGCCAGCGCCGCATCCCGGTCCAGTACGCCAAGCGCATGGTGGGCCGCAAGATGTACGGCGGCACCTCCACCTACCTGCCGCTCAAGGTCAACCAGGCCGGCGTCATCCCGGTGATCTTCGCGTCGTCGCTGATCTACATCCCGCACCTGATCACCCAGTTGATCCAGAGCGGCAGCTCCAACCCGGGTACCGGATGGTGGGACAAGTTTGTCGCCGACTATCTGACCAATCCGGCGGATCCGGTGTACATCGCGCTCTACTTCGGCCTGATCATCTTCTTCACGTACTTCTACGTGTCGATCACCTTCAACCCCGACGAGCGCGCCGATGAGATGAAGAAGTTCGGCGGATTCATCCCGGGCATCCGGCCCGGCAAACCGACCGCGGACTATCTGCGGTATGTGCTCAGCCGGATCACCCTGCCCGGCTCGATCTACCTCGGTGTGATCGCCGTTCTGCCCAACTTGTTCCTGCAGATCGGAAACACGGGCTCGGTACAGAATCTGCCGTTCGGCGGTACCGCGGTGCTGATCATGATCGGTGTCGGCCTGGATACCGTCAAACAGATCGAGAGCCAGCTCATGCAACGCAACTACGAAGGGTTCCTGAAGTGAGAGTCGTTCTACTCGGACCGCCCGGGGCGGGCAAAGGCACGCAGGCGGAGAAGCTGTCCGAGAAGCTCGGCATCCCGCAAATCTCCACCGGGGATCTCTTCCGCAAGAACATCGGTGACGGCACTCCGCTCGGCCTGGAGGCCAAGCGCTACCTGGACGCCGGCGATCTGGTGCCGGCCGAGCTGACGAACCGCCTCGTCGAGGACCGTATCGATCAGGCCGACGCTGCCGACGGATTCATTCTCGACGGGTATCCGCGCTCGGTCGAGCAGGCCGGGGCGCTCAAGGACATGCTTGCCGCACGTAACCACAAGCTGGACGCGGTGGTGGAGTTCCAGGTGTCCGAGGACGAGCTGCTGACCCGGCTCAAGGGCCGGGGCCGCGCGGACGACACCGACGAGGTCATTCGCAACCGCATGAAGGTCTACCGCGACGAGACCGAGCCGCTGCTGGAGTACTACCGCGACGACCTGAAGACCGTGGATGCGGTGGGCGCCCTCGACGAGGTGTTCGCCCGCGCATTGCACGCACTGGGTAAGTGATCAGATTGCCGGGGTTGCGTAAGCGCAAGGTCGTTGCGCAGCGCAGCGCCGGAGAGCTGGACGCCATGGCCGTGGCCGGGGCGCTCGTCGCCTCGGCGCTGCGGGCCGTCCGGGCGGCTGCCGCCCCCGGTGTGTCCACCCTCGAACTGGATCAGATCGCCGAATCCGTCATCCGTGACGGTGGCGGCACCCCGTCGTTCCTGGGCTACCACGGATTCCCGGCCAGTATCTGCGCGTCGGTCAATGACCGTGTGGTGCACGGCATTCCGACCGCCGACGAGGTGCTGGCCGCTGGAGACCTGGTGTCCATCGACTGCGGCGCGATCGTCGACGGCTGGCACGGCGACTCGGCGGTCACCTTCGGGGTCGGCGCGATCATCGCGGCCGACGAAGCCCTTTCTGCGGCAACGAAATCGGCGATGGAGGCCGGCATCGCCGCGATGCTGCCCGGAAATCGCCTCACCGATGTCTCGCACGCGATCGAGGTCGAGACTCACGCGGCCGAAGCCCGCCACGACCGCAAATACGGGATCGTCGACGGCTACGGCGGCCACGGCATCGGCAGGCAGATGCACATGGACCCGTTCCTACCCAACGAAGGCTCGCCCGGGCGCGGCCCGTACCTGGAGCCTGGCTCGGTACTGGCGATCGAGCCCATGCTCACCCTGGGCACGACCGAGACGGTGATCCTCGACGACGAGTGGACCGTCGTCACCGCCGACGGGACCCGCGCGGCGCACTGGGAGCACACGGTCGCCGTCACCGAAGACGGCCCCCGAATCCTCACTCAGTAATTAACGCCAGCAATCAATACTCGAATCGCGCACAGGTGCTGGTGTAAGCCCACGCGCAAAGGTAGTAATTGAACCGGATCGCCTCCAACGTCGTATCACAGACGGAGGTAGGGAATGGATGATCCGGAGGCCGCCATGATGCGGGTGCTCTACGACGAGCATGCTGCAGCTCTATGGCGCTACGCGCTTCGACTCACGGGTGACCGTGCCCGGGCCGAGGACGTGGTGCAGGAAACGCTGCTACGTGCCTGGCGTCACCCTGACGTCACCGCCGACACCGACCGTTCGGCACGGGCGTGGTTGTTTACCGTGGCCCGAAACATGATCATTGATGAACGTCGGAGTGCCCGTTTTCGGAACGAAACCGGGGTTTCCGACCCCGAACAGGTGGCAGACCATTCCAAGGCCGCCGCCGCGACCCCCGACCAAGTGGACAACGCGTTGGACCGAATCCTGCTGAGCACGGCGCTGAGCCAACTTTCCGACGAACACCGGGCGGTGGTCCGCCGGGCGTACTACCAGGGCTGGACAACCGGGCAGATTGCCAACGATCTGCAGATACCCGAGGGCACCGTGAAATCGCGGCTGCACTACGCGGTACGCGCGCTGAGACTGAATTTGCAGGAGATGGGGGTGACACGATGACACTGTTCGGTGTGCCGCACGTTCCTGATCCGCCTGCGCTCGACAAGTACCGGACCTGGGATGCGGCCTATGTGCTTGGCTCGCTGGAAAGCGGCGAACGACGCGAGTACGAGGCTCATCTGGAGGGCTGCGCGCAGTGCCGTTCCGCGGTGGCCGAGTTGACCGGGATGCCCGCTCTGCTGGCCATGCTCGAGCTCGACGACGTACTTGCCCTCGAATCCGAACAGCCCGATCCGCCGCTGCGGCCCGAGGTGCTGCAGTCTGTGCTGGCCAAGGTCAGCTGGGGCCGGCGGCGTTCGCGCTGGGTGACCACGGCCGCCGTGGGTGTGGCCGCTGCCCTGCTGGCACTGGGTGTGTTGGTCGGCGTTCGTCCCGAGGTGTTCGGCCTGCACAGTGGCTCCGAGCAGCAGAGTGCGGAGATGCTGGCGATGCGCAAGGTCTCCGATACACCCATCAACGCCAGCATCGCGATGACCGGTTACTCCTGGGGTACTCGCATCGACATGGCCTGCAGTTACGGGAGCTGGGGCAAGCAGGACGCACCCCCGCAGAACCTCGGCATGGTGGTGATCGGCCGCGACGGCAGTCGCGACGAGATCGCGACGTGGCTGGGCCTGTCCGGGGCCACCGCACTGCCCAGCGGCAATACCCAGATGCCGATGACGGATATCGCTGCGGTGCAACTGGTTACGTCCCCCGAAGGCAAGGTGCTCCTCGAGAAGCAGCTCTGAGTCCCGCTGCGTCAGCTTCCCTTGTGTGCGCTCAGCAGGAAGCCCGGCATCGTGATGTGGCCGGCACCGTCGCTCTCGACACCGGGTACTGACGCCGGGCCGTCGGCCGGACCGTCGTTGGCGTACAGCTTGGCCGGGCGAATCTCGTCCACGGTCCAACAGTCGGCGACGGTGTCACGCAACTCGTCGGCGGTGAAGCCGTTGGGGCCGGGCGCGTGGTCGCCGAAGGGCCTTGTCGCAAAGGCCAGGATGTACAGCCGTGCATCCGGGGCCGCGGCTCGGTGGACGGCCTGGATGTAGGGCCGGCGGCCGTCGATCGGGAGCGCGTGCAGAAGGCCGCTGTCGAGCACGGTGTTGAACCTGCCGTCGTAGCCGGTGAACGATGTCATATCGGCCTGCGCGAAACTCGCTGTGGTCAAACCACGTTCGGCTGCGACAGCGGTCGCCGCTGCGACCGCTGTCGGACTGGAATCCAGTCCGACAACGGTGTAACCCTGCTCCGCCAGTGCGAGCGAGAGTGCGGCGTGCCCGCACCCGGAGTCGAGAACCTCGCCGTGCACCTTGCCCTGCTCGATGAGTCGGGCAAGCTCGGGTTGCGGGGCGCCGATGCTCCACGGCGGCGGGGTTTCCTGCCGATACGCGTCGTCCCAGTCCATGTCCTCCACTATGCCCAGTCTTGCAACCTTGCGCCGAAACCGCATTCCGGCAGGTGGCTACTCGCACTTCTCCTGCTGGAATGCGGTTTCGGCCGGGCGGTGATCGAACTGATCTTGATCGTGGGTGAACCGATGCTGCCCACGTGTCGTGTCACTGGCAGAGCACGGAAGTAGGTGACACATGGTCGAGGCACACAGGGTGGTGGACCACATCGTCGGTTATCTGGCCGCGACCGGGGTCTCGCACATCTTCGGTGTGGACGGCGCCAACATCGAGGATCTCTACGATGCCGCGTACTTTCGTGACGACATCACCGCGGTGCTGGCCAAGCATGAATTCTCGGCTGCCACGATGGCGGACGGTTACAGCCGCAGCGGCGCCGGGATCGGCGTGGTGGCGGCGACGTCCGGCGGCGGCTGCCTGAACACCGTGCCCGGCCTGGCCGAATCGCTGGCCAGCCGCGTTCCGGTGTTGGCCCTGATCGGGCAGGCACCGACCACGCTCGACGGCAGAGGCGCCTTCCAGGACACCAGCGGGGCCAACGGGAGTCTGGATGCGCAGGCCCTCTTCTCGGCGGTCTCGGTGTACTGCCGCCGGGTGCTCACGCCCACCGACATCCTCACCGCGCTGCCCGAGGCGCTGGCGGCTGCCCACCGTGGCGGACCCGCGGTTCTGTTGCTGCCCAAGGATATCCAGCAGGCCGAGGTGGGGGCGCCCGTCGCGACCGCAGGCCGGGGGAATGGACGCGCCACCCGGACCGTCGAGAGGACCGTCGCGGGCGGTCCCGGCAACTCCGATCCGCAGATACTCGAGCAGGCGTTGCGCGACGCCGACGGGCCGATCACGATCATCGCCGGTGAGCAGGTCGCCCGTGACGACGCCCGCGCCGAACTGGAACGTCTTCGAGCCACGCTGCGTGCGCGGGTGGCGACGGTGCCCGATGCCAAAGACGTGGCCGGCATCCCGGGATTCGGCTCGTCCTCCGCACTGGGGGTGGCCGGGGTGATGGGGCATCCCGGGGTGGCTGTCGCCGCAAGTCAGAGCGCGTTGTGCCTGCTGGTCGGAACCCGTATGACGGTGACCGCACGGGCGGGTCTCGACGCGGCGCTGGGCAAGGTGGCGACCTACTCGATCGGGGCACAGGTGCCTTATCCGTCGTGCACCCATATCCACGCCGAGGACCTACGGGAATCGTTGACGCATCTGGCTCGCGCGTTGTCCGGGGCAGGTCGGCCCACCCAGGTTCGGGTGCCCGACCACTCGCCGCGCACCGAACTGCGGCCGCCGGCCCATGACGGTCCGGGGATCCGGTACCGCGACGCGATGGCAGCGCTCGACGCGGCCCTGACCGACGGCACCGACATCGTCGTCGACGCCGGCAACGTGGGGGCCTCGGCGATCCACTACCTGCCCGCCCGGCGGGACGGCCGCTTCATGGTGGCGCTCGGAATGGGCGGTATGGGCTACAGCTTCGGCGCCGGGATCGGGATGACGTTTCACCGGGCCGCCGGGGGCACCGCCCGGCGGACCGTGGTGGTTGCCGGTGACGGCTCATTCTTCATGCACGGCATGGAGATTCACACTGCGGTGCAGTACCGGCTGCCGATCACCTTCGTACTGTTCGACAATCACGCGCACGCGATGTGCGTCACACGTGAGCAGCTGTTCTACGAGGACCGCTACTCCTACAACAGGTTCGGCCCGAGCCGGCTGGGTGCCGGGCTGGCCGCGATGTTCCCCGGCCTGCCCGCCTACGACGTCGCCGACGTCCGCCAATTGCCCCAAGCGCTGGGCATGGCCCTCGACAACGACGGACCATCGGTGCTCAGCATCGAGTGTTCGGCCGACGAAATCCCGCCTTTCGCAGCATTTCTCGCCACCAATGGCGCCACTTCCGATTCGAAGGAGAACAGGTCTCATGTCACTGCCCGCGCTTGAAGACATCACGGTCCACCGGGGCACCCGTAACCCGATGGACGGACTCATCCGGATCGAGACCTCACCCAAGGAGCAGGCCACTCCGATCATCATGGACATGATGCGGTCGGTTTACCCGCACGACCAGGTGTTCGGTCAGTACTGCACGGTCAACGACTACATCGAGTGCCCGCCCGACGAGTTGTTCGACTACCTGTCCGATACCCGCTGCCTGGAGGAGTGGACCTATAGCCTGCGTGGTTTCACCCCGACGGAGGAGCCCGGGCTGTGGCTGGCGCATGACCGGCTCGGTGCCGGGCCGTCGGGCCCGGGAAGTGCGATCTACACCCGCACCGTGGCGAACCGCGACGCGCTGACCGTTGATTACCACTGCGCGTGGGACCAGGGCAAGCACCTGTGGATGATCTATCTGATGCGCATCGTCGATGCACAGGTTGTCTTCGACAAGCCGGGTTCGGTTGTGCTGTGGACGAATTGCCATCATCCGTTCTACGACGAGAACCCCTACCCGGAGACCGCGCCCCCGGCGCGACCGGTCTGGGTGGGCGATTTCTGGGACATGTTCGGTCCCGGCCATCTGTTGGAACTGCGAAACCTCAAGGCAGTCGCCGAATACCGGCACCGCAACGGCCTGCCGGTCACTCCGGCCTGGATGAAGTGAGGTCCGCTGATGACTGCGAACATGTCCGCGAACAACCCCGTCAGCCTCATCGACGTGTCGACGTATCTGCCCGGTGACCCGATCAGTGCCGACTACTACGCGGGGTTCGCCGAAACCGACGAGCTGGCCGAGAATGTGATGTTCCGGGCGCCGCGGTTCCGTCATCACGTCGGGCCCGACGAAACCGCGATCGACATGGTGGAGCGGGCCGCCGCCGGGTTGATCGAACGGCACGGTGCGGATGTCATCACCGCTGCCGATGTCTTGATCACCCACACGCAGCTGCCCGACATGCCGTTCTATGGTGGCGGTGCCGGCATGGCGCACCGGCTGGGCATGAAGCCCAACTGGGTGATCGACCTGCACAACGGCGGCTGTGCCGCGTTCGTGCTGGGGCTCAAGGTGGCCCGCACCCTGTTGAGTTCGGGGGAGGGCCGGACCGCGGTGATCGCCATCGCCCAGAATTCGGCAGGCCAGGTGTTCGATCAGGAGACCATCCGGCGCAAGGCGCAGGCGGCGGTTCCCGGCGACGGGGCCGCGGTGGGGCTGGTGACGCTGTCCGACCAGTCGCCGATCCTCGACATCGAGTGCCGCACCTACGGCGAGTACGCCGGGGATATGACGGTTGTCATGGACCCGCCGCGCAAATGGTGGCAGGCCGGCCCGGGGGAGGCCTGCATCGGGTTCACCGAGAGCAAGATCACTAAGGTGCTGGCCAGGGGAAACCGGCAGGTCCCCGAGGTGTCCTATGCCGTCTGCGACCGGATCGGTGTGCAGCCCAAGGATATCGACCTGTTCGTGACCAATCAGCCCAACCGGGTGTTCCTGCGGAACTGGCGCGAGGCCCTGGAGTTGCCGCCCGAGCGCCACGTCGACACCTTTGAGGAATGCGGAAACCTCTTCGCCGCAGGCATACCCGTGAACCTCGACCGGGCCGTCACCGGCGGGCGGGTGAAGGCCGGCGATACCGTGCTGATGGCCGCCTTCGCCCACGCCGGTGACTTCGCCGGGGCCGCCGCCGTGCGGTGGGGTGGCCGCGGCGACTCGAGGAACGTGTGATGGTGGCTCCTCGCGCGGCCCTTCTCGACGCCGTCGGTGCGCTGCCGCAGGCGGTCAACCCGTTGGCACTGTCGCTCAACGAATGCCCTTTTCCGCCATTGCCCGCAGTGCGTTCGGCATTGCGGGCGTGCGATGAGGCCGCCAACCGGTATCCGGAATTCCTGCCGCAGCGGTTGCGTTCGCTGATCGCCGATCACGATGGGATCGCCGAGGAACAGGTGATCGTCGGCCCCGGTGCGACCGGTGTGATCATGCAGGTGCTGCATGCGGTGACCAGTCCCGGTGACACCTTGGTGATGGCGGCACCCAACTTCGACGGTTACCCGATCTTCGCGGAGATGGCGCGGTTACGAACGGTCACCGTTCCGCTCGACGCACACGGCCGGCACGATCTCGACGCGATGGCCGAGGCCGCGGTACCGGCGAAAGTCGTGGTGCTCTGCCGACCGCACAATCCGACGGGCACCATCGAGCCGGCCGTCGAGATCGAGCGGTTCCTGACCCGGTTGCCCACCGACACCGTCGTCCTGCTGGACGAGGCGTACGTGGAGTTCCTGGCTGCCGAGCAGCGCATCGACGGGCCGAGTCTGGTCGCCCGATTCGGCAATGTCGTGGTGGTACGGACGTTTTCGAAGGCCTACGGTCTGGCCGGGTTGCGGATCGGCTACGGGTTCTGCGCTCCCGACCTCGCTCGCGAGCTGTGGCGGATGCAGTTGCCGTTCGGGATCGGGCTCAGTGCCCAGGTGGCGGTCGCAGCATCCTATTCTGCGGAAAATCAACTGCGCCAACGTATCCGGATGATTGCCTCGGAAAGGCGCTATCTACAGATGCGGTTACGAGCGCTCGGCGTCTACAGCACCGACGGGCAGGCCAACTTCCTGTTTCTCCCCGGCAAGCCCACGCCGTGGCCCGAGGTGTTCGACGGCACCGGGCTGCAATTGCGTCACTACACCGACGGTGCGGTGCGGATCACCATCGGTTCACGGCAGTCCACCCGGGCAGTGTTGAACGCGGTGACCGCCGCCGGTTGAGGCTCGGCGGCCGAACCACAGATTGCGCGCGGAATGCGCGGGGCGTGCGCGGTGATGCGGTAAGAAGAGGCGTGACCTCGCCACCGGACAAGCGTGACCCGATCGCGCAGGCCCGCGCGAACTGGGAGGCCGCAGGCTGGGGTGACGTGGCCGGCGGCATGGTCGCGGTGACGTCGGTGATGCGCGCCCACCAGATCTTGCTGGCTCGGGTGGAGACCGCGTTGCGGCCATACGATCTGAGTTTCTCGCGGTTCGAACTGCTGCGCCTGCTGGCCTTCAGCCGTGCCGGTGCGTTGCCGATCACCAAGGCTTCGGATCGCCTTCAGGTTCACGTCACCAGCGTCACGCACGCGATCCGGCGTCTGGAAGCCAACGGTCTGGTGGAACGCGTCCCACACCCCACCGATGGGCGCACCACGCTGGTACGCATCACCGAACTCGGGCGATCGACGGTCGAGGACGCCACGGTGACCTTGAACGAGCAGGTTTTCGCCGATGTCGGGATGTCGGAGGAGCAGTCACGAGCCCTGGTCACGTCGATCGAGACCCTGCGCCGACACTCCGGTGATTTCTGAGGCCGGTTTCTGGCCCACCCGCCTGACCCCACTACCGTTGAACGCAGTTGAGGGGAGTACGGATGAACGCCAAGCGAGCGGGTGCGGCGCTCGGCGCCGTCGCTGTCGTGTTGATGGCTGCCTGCAGTACCACGACCACCGGCGTGGCAACCGCCCCCGATGACGTCACGCCGTTCACGGCGACGTCGAAGGCGCCCAAGCGAACTCCCACGAAGAGCCCCAAACCGACCGCCGGGTCACCCCGTGGTTCGGCGGGGTTGCCGCCGGAAGCGTTCGCCGAGGTCCGCGCCGCCGGCATCGAGGGTTCGGACAATGCCATCGGGGATCAGCTGATGATGGCCTGCATCATGGCCGGCGGCAGCTTCAACAAGACCAAGCAGGATGTCGTCAACGTGCTGACCCAGATGGGCAGCAAGCTCCCACCCGACGCGCTCATGACGATCGTGAATGTGGCCCTCAAGTACGAGTGCCCCGAACTCGCCGGGAAGCTCGGCGGCTAATCCGCGAACCGGAGGCTGAGGAACTCCGGCGCCTTGATCACCCGGCGCAGCATGAAGCGGATGAACGCGGGCATGTCCGTGGCCTTGGCGTCGTGGTACACCTCGGGTGCGGTCAGCCGGTAGGTGCGGCGCCGCGCTTCCAGTTCGCACCCGCCGGCGGCCAGCACATTGCGCACCCAGTCGGCCTGTGAGCCGTAGGTCAGTGCGATGACGTAGCCGTGCTCTCGTCGAAACGCCCACAGCGGAGTCCGGAAGGTCCGGCCGGACTTGCGTCCCCGGTGGATGACAACTGCCCACCCCGGCGCCCACGGGGCGATGAACCGGGTGAGCTTGTTCAGGCCGACCTTGTTGGCATGTGCGACCCAGCGTGGAGCGGGCATCGAATAACTCCTCATTTGTGGAATTAATGATTTCGAGGGTAATCCCGGGCCCGTCAAGAAGTCAACGACTGTAGAATTTCTGCACTATGCCGCCACGTGGACGACGACCGGGACAGCCCGGGACCCGTGACGAGCTGGTGGCCACCGCCCGGCGGATGTTCGCCGAGGGTGGCTACGACAAGACCTCACTGCGCGACATCGCGACGGCAGCGCGGGTGGACCCGGCCCTGATCCGGCACTACTTCGGCAGCAAGGCCGACCTGTTCCGGGTCACTGTCGGCTGGCCGTTCGACCCCGAACAGTTCAGTGCGCGGATCCTCGACGACGGTCCCGCTGACCTGGCTCAACGCCTGACCGAGGCTTTCTTCGAGTTCTGGGAGCATCCCGACACCCGCTCGCCCCTGTTGGCGATCCTGCGCGGAGCCGCCACCCATGAGGAATCGGCGGCCCTGGTCCGTCAGTTCATCGAGCAACGGCTCTACCCACAGATCGCGACAGCCCTGCACGGTGCCGATGCCGAACTACGGGTGGACCTGGCCATGGGTCAACTGTTGGGCATCGCCTATCTGCGCCACATCCTGCGAATCGAGCCGATCGCATCGCAATCGACCGGGGAGCTGATCGCCCGCACGGTGCCCGTTGTCCGGGCGCACCTCCAGGAAAGCTGAGGATTCGATCCCTAGGTGATTGCCGAAGTCAGCGGGATGGATGCGGTCACGGTGGTGCCGGCGCCCGGCCTCGACCGGATGTGCAGCCGGCCGCCGACGATCTCGGCCCGCTCGGCCATCGACAACAACCCGTAACCGCCCATCTCGTCACTGCCCAACGGGTGCTCGAAGGTGTCGAAACCCTTTCCGTCATCGACGATTTCGAGCCGGGCCACGCCGTCGTCAACCGAGAAGGTGAGCCGGGCCCGGTCCGCCTCGGCGTGTTTGACCACGTTCTGCAGGCATTCCTGCGCGATGCGGTACAGCGCCAGCTCGATGTGGTCGGGCACCCGGGTCTCGGCGAGGTCGACGTCGATCGGGATTCGTGGGATCGAGCGGGCCAGGCTGGCCAGCCCGCCCGACAGGCCGAGATCGTCGAGTACCGGCGGGCGCAGCCCACTGATCGCAGCCCTGGCCTCCTGCAACGTCAGCGCGACCAGTTCGCGCGCGGCCGCCAACTGTTCGGCCACCGTCTCCGGGTCGACCGCGCGGGCCGCGGCGTCGAGGCGGTACGACAGCGTGACCAGCCGCTGGGAGATGCCGTCGTGGATATCGCCGGCCAACCGGCGCCGCTCGATCTCCTGTGCCTGGATCACCTGCTCGACGAAATTCTCGTGCGCCCGCTCGCGCGCCACCAGCTGGCGGTGCAGGCGGGCCTGGTGCAACGCACCGGCGATGAGCCGGCCGATCATCAACAGCAGCTCCACGTCGCGCGGCGTGAACTCACGGCGATCGACGGTGTGCACGTTGAGTACCCCGACCAGCCCGCCGGGCCCGGTCTCCATCGGTACCGACACCATCGAGGTGAAGTCACGCCCGCGCAGCGACTCGAAGGGCATGTAGCGGGGATCGGATTCCTTGTCGTGGCTGATCACCACGGGTTGACGGTGGCTGGCCACCCAGCCCGAGATGCCCTGCCCCAGTGGGAGCCGGATCTTGCCGATCTCGGCATCGAACGGCGGCGTGGCCCCGGCCAGTGTCAGTGCCCGTTCAGAATCGTCGAGCACGTGCACGAAGCACACATCGGTAGCGGTGGACGCAGTGATCATCCGCGCCGCCGCAGCGGCCAACGGCTCCACACCCGGGCCACTCGATGCAGCGCGGATGAGCTCGCGCAGCAGCGCCAGTTCCCCCTCGGCGGTGAGCTCGATGGGGCCCGGTTCGGAGGTCAAGTCGCGGCCCGGCTTCTCAGGCTTGGCGCTCACTGGTAGATGCCCTCCCGTAGTGCGGTGGCCACCGCGCCAGCCCGATCACTGACCCCGAGCTTGCGGTAGATGGAGCGCAGGTGGGTCTTCACGGTCTCCTCGCCGATCACCAGCTTGTTGGCGATCCCGCGGTTGGACAGGCCCGCCACGACGAAGGACAAGATCTCGCTCTCGCGCTGGGTCAGACCCTGCCGGACACCGGGCCAGAACTCGTCGCGTTGCAGGCGGGCCGCGGTACCGGCCGCTCGTGCCGCCATCCCGGGATCGATCGCGGTCTGCCCGCTGTGGGCGAATTCGAGCTGACGTACCAGCTCGTCGCTGCTGATGCTCTTGAGCAGGTACCCCGACGCACCCACCCGCAGCGCCTGGAACAGGTATTGCTCATCGTCGTAGACCGACAGCATGACCACCTTGCGGTCCGGTTCGCGTTCGCGCAGCACCCGGCACAGATCCAGCCCGCTGGAGCCCTCCATACGCACGTCGCACAGCACGATGTCGGGGTCCAATGTCTCGATGACGCTCAGCGCCCGCTCGGCGCCGACGGCCTGGCCGACCACCTCGACCCGGTCGTTGAACGCAGCAAGCATGGCCTTGAGACCCTCGATGACCATTTCGTGGTCGTCGACCAGCACAAGGCGCACTGGATTGGAGGGCGCCATGGCATCACCCTAGAGGTGGCACCGGGTGGCGAGGGCTGGAGCAGATAAACATCAACTCGCTTAATCCCCCGTAGGGGGGACGCGCGACCGATGTGACGTGGGCCACTCTCATGGGGTGTCGTCAACACAAGAGAAGTCATGGCGGGCCGGGCGGTTCTGGTGGGACTGTTCGCAGCCTGAGGTGAGCGCCCATCCGCTGCGTGCGGTGATCCTGGACCTCGATGCGCTGTCGGATCTCGACGTCGACGGGCATCGCGTGGTCTTCAACGCCGCCTTCGCCGCGCACGGTCTGCCCATCGAATGGGGCGTTGCGCGGTACCAGCAGCTGCTCGCGCTGCACGACGAGCACCAGCGGGTCACCGCGGAGCTGCGCAAGCGGTGCGTGGGGCCCGACTGCGATGTGCTCACCGAAGTGCTCGCCGACGAGATCTGCATGACCAAGGACATGATGTTCGACGAGATGATCCTCGACGCCGGCCTGACGCCGCGGCCGGGTCTGGAGGATCTGGTGAACGACGCGTTCCTGGCCGGCCTGCCGGTCGGGGTGGTCGCGGCGGGTCGTCGGCGCTGGGCCGAACCTCTGGTGCGTCAGCTGGTCGGGGACGGCCTGGTGGAAACCGTCGTCACCATCGATGACGTGAGCGCACCCGGCGCGGAGCTGTACCGGCACGCCCTGGCCGAGCTGGGCGTGGCGGGCCATGATGCGCTGGCCATGGTGGGCTCGGCCACGGGCCTGCGTGCTGCCAACGCAGCCGGGATGGCCGGCGTGTTGGTCGCCCCCGACGCCGGTGTGGTTCCACCCGGTGCGGTCGCGGTCCGGCCCGACTTCGCCGGCCCCGATGCACTGCGTCTGCCGGCATGTCAGCGCCTGCACACTCAGTGGTGGGCGCAGCGCAGCCCGTCAGCCGCGTAGCTCAGCCGCGGAGCGTCTCGATGACCGCGCTGAAATCCTTGTCGGCGTGGTCGGCCGCGAATTTCGTGTAGATCTCGGCTGCATGCGTGCCCAGCGGGGCCGATGACCCGGTGGACTCCACCGCAGCCATCGCCAGGCCGAGATCCTTGTTCATCAGCGCCGTGGCGAACCCCGGTTTGAAGTCATTGTTGGCCGGGGACGTCGGAACCGGTCCCGGCACCGGGCAATTTACCTGCACAGCCCAGCAATTGCCGGTCGCCCCGGTGATCACGTCGAACAGCGCCTGTTTGTCGAGGCCCAGCTTCTCGGCCAGGACGAATGCCTCGCCGACGGCGATCTGCTGCACCGCCAGCACCATGTTGTTGCACACCTTGGCGGCCTGCCCGGCGCCACTGGCACCGCAATGGATGATCTTGCCCGCCATGGGTTCCAGCGCCGGCCGGGCAGCCTCGACAGCTTCATCGGAACCGCCGACCATGAAGGCCAGCGTGCCGGCCACCGCGCCCTTGACGCCGCCGGACACCGGGGCGTCGAGCTGGGCGAAGCCGTGCTCGAGGGCGACCTTGTTGACCTCACGGGCATCGTCGACCGAGATCGTCGAGCTGTCGATGAACAGGGCCCCCTCAGCGGCGGCGGGCAGGACCTCGGCGTAACAGCTCTTCACCAGGGCGCCGTTGGGCAGCATGGTGATCACCACGTCGGCGTCGGTGACGGCCTCGGCGCCGGTGCCGAACACGTTGACGCCGTTGGCCTTTGCCGCCTCCTGCGCGGCGGGCACCGGGTCGAAGCCGCGCACGGTATGCCCGGCCGTGACCAGGTTGGCGGCCATCGGCCCGCCCATGTTGCCCAGCCCCAAGAACGCGATCGTGCTCACGTACGTCTCCTATCCCGCCGCGCGGGCGCGGGCAGATTCAGCGCGCCCGATGACCACGCGCATGATTTCGTTGGTTCCCTCAAGGATGCGGTGCACCCGCAAATCCCGGACGATTTTCTCCAGACCGTACTCGCGCAGATAGCCGTAACCGCCGTGCAACTGCAGCGCCTGATCGGCCACCTCATAGCAGGTGTCGGTGACATACCGCTTGGCCATCGCGCACAACGTCACCTTGTCGGGGTGGTTGGCATCCAGCGCAGACGCCGCCCGCCACAACATGTTTCGGGACGTCTCCAGGCCCGTGGCCATGTCGGCGAGAGTGAACCGGATGGTCGGCTCGTCGAGCAGGGCGCCCCCGAAGGCCTTGCGGTCGGCCAGGTAGCTCAGTGTCTTGCCATAGGCGGCCTGCGCACCACCCAGCGAGCAGGCTGCGATATTGATCCGCCCGCCGTTCAGACCGTTCATGGCGATTCCGAACCCGGTGCCCTCGGTGCCACCGAGCAGGGCCTCGGCCGGAACCCGAACCCCCTCGAAGATCACCTGGGCGGTGGGCTGTGCGTTCCAGCCCATCTTCTGTTCCTGCGCACCGAAACTCAGCCCCGGTGCGTCCTTCTCGACGACGAACGCCGAGATGCCGCGCGGCCCCTCGGCGCCGGTACGGGCCATCACCACATATACGTCCGAACTTCCGGCTCCCGAGATGAACTGCTTGACCCCGTCGAGAACGTAATCGTTGCCGTCCCGCACGGCCCTGGTCCGCAATGCCGCCGCGTCCGAACCGGCACCCGGTTCGGTCAGGCAATAGCTGGCGATGGATTCCATCGAGGCCAGCCTTGGCACCCAGGTCTTGCGTTGCTCCTCGGTGCCGAAGCTGTCCACCATCCACGCGCACATGTTGTGAATGGACAGGAACGCCGCCAGGGTCGGATCAGCGGCGGCGAGCTGCTCGAAGATGCGCACCGCATCCAGTCGGCGCAGCCCGCTGCCACCGGCGTCCTCACCGCAGTAGATGGCGCCCATGCCGAGTTCAGCCGCCTCCCGCAACACGTCGGTGGGGAAGTGATGCGTCTCGTCCCATTCCAACGCGTATGGTGCGATGCGTTTCTCGGCGAACGCGGCCGCCGTGTCGGTGATGACACGGTCGTCCTCGCTCAGGCTGTACGGGTCGTTCAGGTTCACAGGTCTGCTACTTCATGGTCGGGATGACGAACTCAGCGCCATCCTTGATGCCCGACGGCCACCGCTCCGTGACGGTCTTGGTCTTGGTGTAGAACAGGATCGAATGCGGCCCGTGCTGGTTGAGATCGCCGAAACCGGAGCGCTTCCAGCCGCCGAAGGTGTGGTAGGCCACCGGAACCGGGATCGGCACGTTGACGCCGACCATGCCGACCTGCACACGTGAGACGAAGTCGCGCGCGGCATCGCCGTCGCGGGTGAAGATCGCCACGCCGTTGCCGTACTCGTGCTCCGACGGCAGCTTGAGCGCTTCCTCGTAATCATGTGCCCGGACGATGCACAGCACCGGACCGAAGATCTCGTCGGTGTAGATCGACATGTCGGTGGTGACGTTGTCGAACAGCGTGGGGCCGATGAAGTAGCCGCTCTCGAGGCTCGCGTCGCCGAAAGTCATTTCGTTGCTTGCCCGTTCGCGACCGTCGACCACGAGCTCGGCTCCGGCGTCGACGCCCTGGCCGATGTAGTCGCGCACCCGCTCGAGGGCCGCGCCGGTGACCAGCGGCCCGTAATCGGCCTTGGGATCCAGGCTGTGCCCGACCCGCAGCTGGTTGACCCGCTCGACGAGCCTGGCGCGCAGCCGGTTCGCGGTGTCTTCACCCACCGGCACCGCGACACTGATGGCCATACAACGCTCGCCGGCGCTGCCGTAGCCGGCGCCGATCAGCGCGTCGACGGCCTGGTCCAGATCGGCGTCGGGCATCACGATCATGTGGTTCTTGGCGCCGCCGAAGCACTGGGCGCGCTTACCGTGCGCGGCCGCGCCCGAGTAGATGTACTGCGCGATGTCGGAGCTGCCGACGAAGCCGACGGCCTTGATCTCGGGGTGCTCGAGGATTGCGTCGACGGCTTCCTTGTCGCCCTGCACCACCTGGAACACGCCGGCGGGCAGGCCGGCCTCGATGAACAGCTCGGCCAACCGCAGCGGCACCGACGGGTCACGCTCGGAAGGCTTGAGGACGAACGCATTTCCGCAGGCCAGCGCGGGGCCGGCCTTCCACAGCGGGATCATGGCCGGGAAGTTGAACGGGGTGATGCCCGCGACCACGCCCAGGGGCTGGCGGATCGAGTACACGTCGATACCGGTGCCTGCGCCCTCGGTGAACTCGCCCTTGAGGAGGTGGGGGATGCCGACGGAGAACTCGATGACCTCCAGGCCGCGCTGGATGTCGCCCAGAGAGTCGGGGACGGTCTTGCCGTGCTCCAGACTGAGCAATTCGGCCAACTCGTTCGCGTGCTGGTTCACCAGCTCGATGAACTTCATCAGGATGCGGGCGCGGCGCTGTGGGTTGTAGGCAGCCCATTCCTTCTGGGCCTCGACGGCGCCGGCGACGGCGGTGTCGACGTCGGCAGCGGAGGCGAGGGCCACCTTTGCCTGCACCTCGCCGGTGCTGGGGTTGAGCACATCGGCGGTACGGGTCGACCCGGCGGTGGTGCGCCGGCCGTTGATGAAGTGGGGAATCTGTGTAGTCATGGCGTTCCGTCCAGGATTGTGCGCAGTAGTGGCAACTCGGGGCTTACCCGAGATACTTGCATATCCTAGTAATTGGCCAGAGGCTTTGGCAAGGGTTTCGGCGGTGGCCCTTTTCGGGGATGAGCCTTTTCTTTACGGCACCGTATCGTTAATATATTCCGCATGACTGCTAACGATCCAGAAGTCATCGTGGTGGGCGCCGGGCCGACCGGCCTGACCTTGGCCTGTTCGCTACGCCTGCACGGCCTTTCGGTGCGCGTCCTCGACCGCGCGCCAGGGCCGGCGACGACGTCACGCGCCAATTTCCTGCATGCCCGCGGCTCGGAAGTGTTGGGCCGGATCGGTGCACTGGGACGCCTGCCGGATGAGTCGCTGCGGGCCATGCGCATCACCAACTACCTCGGCGACCGGCCGGTGATGACGCTCGAGTTCGGTGATCCCGGCATGCGGACGGCCGCGCCGCCCATGGTGGTGTCGCAAGCCAAGGTCGAAGCAGCACTGCGGGATCGGCTCGCGCAACTCGGGGTGGAGCCGGAATGGGGTCGGGCGGTCGTCGGCGTGCACCAGGACGGTGACACCGCGGTGGCCGAACTCGGTGACGGTGAGGAGATCCGCGCGCCCTGGATCGTCGGATGTGACGGCACGTCCAGCGTGACCAGGCAGCAGGCGGGCATCGCGTTCCCCGGCGTCAAGCTCTCCGAACGCTTCCTGCTGGCCGATGTGCACCTGGACTGGGATGTGGACCGCGGCGGCACGAGTGGCTGGATCCATCCCGACGGAATCCTCGGCGCGATGCCGATGCCCTCCAACGGCACGGCGAGTGGCTCGAACAACCTCTGGCGCTTGTTCATCTACGACCCGACCCCGGGCGGGAAGCCAAGCGACAACGAGATCCTCGAACGCATCAAGTACGTCGTGCCGCTGCGGACCGGACGCAGCGTCACCGTCGGCGACGCCGAGTGGCTGTCGATGTTCACCGTCCACCGCCGGTTGGCGGACAAGTACCGCAACGGGCGGATCCTCATCGCCGGTGACGCCGCGCACGCCCACGCGCCGTTCGGCGGGCAGGGCATGTTGACCGGTATCGGCGATGCCGAGAACCTGGCCTTCAAAATCGCCCTGGTGACACGAAAGCTGGCGTCCGACACACTGATCGACACGTATGAGGCCGAACGCAGGCCCCTGGCCACCGAAGTGCTGCGCGGGACGAGCGCGGTCACCCGGGTCAACGTGGCCAGCAATCCCGTCGGCCGCTTCCTGCGCGACCACGTGGCGACTCGGCTCTTCGGTCTGCCGTTCGTTCAGCGATGGACTACGTTCACCGCCTCACAACTGTGGGTGAGCTATCGCAAAGGTCCACTCGGTGGGCGTGGCGGCAAGCCGCGATCGGGAGATCCGATTGCCGACCGGCACTGCACGCGTCCGGACGGCGCGGCAACCCGACTGCACAGCGAGCTCGGCGGTCGGTGGGTGCTGCTACTCCCCGGTGGTGCGCCCGTCGATCTCGAATCGGTCAGGCGGCTCGGCGATTTCGTCGTCATCCTTCGCCACGACGGCTCAGACGTCATGTTGATCCGGCCCGACGGCCACCTCGCGTGGCGGGGAAGACCCGGCGATGTCGAGGGCCCCGACCGTTGGCTGGCCGCCGCTCTGGGCTCGGGAACCGTTCGATGACCACGCCGGTCGGCCGGGGCCGGCCACGTGACGTGGGAGCTGATCGCGCAATCTTGCAGGCCGCGCTGGATCTGTTCATCGAGCGTGGGGTCGAAGGGTCCAGTATCGAGCAGATCGCCAAGCGTGCCGGCGTCGGCAAGCCGACCATTTATCGGCGGTGGTCGGCGAAGGAAGATCTGATTGCCGCGGCCATGGAGGCGTTGATCGCCGAGGAGGTGGGCTGGGCTTCACCGGAGGCGATCGATCTAGCCTCGCCGTACGAGCTCGTGGAAGCGGCAATCGAGAGTGCGGCCGTCACCACCACCACCACACCGCACTACCGCGCGCTGGTAGCCCGAATCTATGGTTCAGCGGTCAGTCATCCAGCGTTGATGGGACTGTACTGGGATCGCTATATCCTGCCGCGCCGAAGGCTCGCGGCCCGACTACTCGAGCGCGCGCAGGAGTGCGGAACTGTCGCTCTCGACGCCGATTTCGACGTGGCGATCGACATGATGGTCGGTGCGATCACCTACCGCGTGCTGCAACCCGACCCGCCCGACACCGAGGAGATGCGGCGCTATCTGCGGGCGGTCTACCGTCAGGTCGGTTTGCTTCCCTGACCGTTCTGTTGCTGCCAGCGATCCAGCAGCGTGGGGATCTCGGCCATCAGAAACGCGTAGAAGTCGCGCATCTGACTCAGTCGGCGGTGAGCCGGGCCGTTGCGGTCGGTGGCCGTGATTCCGGCGTCGGCGGCGGCTTGCATGGCCGCGATCGTCTCGTTCTGGCTGGTGAACAGAACCGCCCACGCGTCGTCACGTAACCGGAAGTGATCGCGCCGGCTGGCCGGCGCGGGAACCCGCTCGGCCAGACCGACCGACGTCAGCATCTTGAGCGAACTCGAAATCGACCCGGCGCTGGCTTGCAGGGTGTCGGCCAACTCGGCCATCGTGACGCTGGGTAGTTCGGTGAACAGCAGGGTGGCGAGCACGCGCGCGGGCATCCGCTGCATGCCGTGGCTGCTGAGCACCAGGGCGAGCTGCTCGGCTGTTTGCTGCGCATCTGCGGCTTTCGCCACGACGAATCCTCCTTGGCAGGAATACCCTTCAATAATTTCTGAAAGTTTAGTACAGTCATGGGCGGTGTTCCGGGAAGTCTGGTCGGAGATGTAATTTTCGTCTGCGCGGAAGGGCACTGATGCACACAGCGACCGATGTCATCGACGTTCGGGGTTTGACGTTCACCTATCCCCGGTCCACCGAACCGGCGGTGCGGGGAATGGACTTCGCCGTCGGAAACGGGGAGATCTTCGGATTTCTCGGCCCGAGCGGAGCCGGGAAATCCACGACGCAGAAGCTTCTCATCGGCCTGCTGCGCGGGCATGGCGGCCAGGCCACGGTGTGGGGTCGCGACCCCGTGGACTGGGGGCCGGACTACTACCAGCGCGTCGGCGTCTCCTTCGAACTTCCCAACCACTATCACAAGCTCACCGGCCTGGAGAACCTCCGGTTCTTCGGCTCGCTGTACGAGGGCCCGACAGCCGATCCGATGGAGCTACTGGAGGCGGTCGGTCTGGGTGACGCCGCCAACACGCGAGTGGCCAAGTACTCCAAGGGAATGCAGATGCGGCTCACGTTCGCGCGGTCGCTGATCAACAACCCCGAGTTGCTGTTCCTCGACGAGCCCACCTCGGGGCTCGATCCCGTCACCGCCCGCAAGGTGAAAGACATCATCCTGGACCTGAAGGCGCGTGGCCGCACGATCTTCCTCACCACACACGACATGTCCACAGCCGACGAACTGTGCGACCGGGTGGCCTTCGTCGTCGACGGCGCCATCGTCGCGCTGGATACGCCGGCCGAGCTCAAAATCGCGCGTAGCCAGCGCCGCGTCCGGTTGCAGTACCGCACCTCCGATGGGCTCGCCACCTCCGAGTACGGGATGGACGGTCTGGCCGACGATCCGGAATTCCATGCGATTCTGCGTAATCACCACGTCGAGACGATCCACAGTCGCGAAGCCAGTCTCAACGACGTCTTCGTCGAGGTCACCGGGCGGCGGCTGTCATGACCCGGTTGCTCACCGCGGTCCGGCTGGAACTGACCATCGCGGCCCGGCAGAAGTTCCTGCACGCGGGTGTGTTCTCCGGTCTCATCTGGCTGGCGGTGCTGCTGCCGATGCCGCGTGACCTGCGCCCGGTCGCCGAACCGTACGTGCTCGTCGGTGACATTGCGATCATCGGCTTCTTCTTCATCGGCGGCTCGGTGTTCTTCGAGAAGCAGGAGCGCACGCTCGGCGCCATCATCTCCACCCCATTGCGGTTCTGGGAGTACCTGAGCGCCAAACTCTGTGTCCTGTTGGCCATCTCGTTGTTCGTGGCGATCGTGATATCGACCATCGCCGACGGCTTCAGCTACCGGCTGGTGCCGCTGATCCTCGGGGTCGTGCTCGGTACCCTGCTGATGCTGCTGGTCGGGTTCATCACGTCGCTACCGTTCGGCTCGGTCACCGACTGGTTTCTGGCCGCCACCATCCCGCTCGCGGTCATGCTGGTGCCGCCACTGATCTACTACTCGGGGTTGTGGCCCAACCCGGTGTTGTACATCGTGCCCACCCAGGGCCCGCTCCTGCTCTTGGGCGTGGCGTTCGACCAGGTGGCATTGACGACCGGGCAGCTGATCTATTCGGTGCTGTATCCCGTTCTGTCACTGGCCGTTCTGTGGTGGGCGGCCCACGTGCTTTTCGGACGGTACGTCGTCGAGAGGTCGGGTGTCCTGTGACTGCAATACTGAGTTCCGGCACGGGCAGGGCGCTGGCTGCATTCGGCCGCAACGATATTCGTGGCACCTACCGTGATCCGCTGCTGGTGATGGTGGTGTTCGCACCCGTGATCTGGACCAGTGGCGTGGCTCTTCTGACCCCTAAGGTCACCGAGATGCTGGCGCAGCGTTACGACTTCGACCTCGTGCCGTATTACCCGCTGGTGCTCACCGCGTTTCTCCTGCTGACCAGCATCATCATCGCCGGGGGATTGGGCGCGTTCCTGATGCTCGACGAGGTCGACGCCGGCACGCTGGCGGCACTGCGCGTGACGCCGGTGCCGATGTCGACGTTCTTCGCCTATCGCGCGGGCACAGTCATGGTGGTCACCACGGTCTATGTGATCGCGACACTGTCGTTCAGTGGAATCCTGGAGCCGGGGGTGGTGGGGGCCCTCGTCCCGATCGGGTTGGTCGCCGGACTGTCGGCTGTGGTGACACAGCTCCTGATTGTCACGCTGGCGGGCAACAAGATTCAGGGCATCGCGATGCTGCGCGCGTTGGGCATGCTGATCGCGGGGTTGCCGTGCCTGCCCTGGTTCATCGACTCGCCTTGGAACCTGGCTTTCGGAGTGCTGCCGCCGTACTGGGCGGCCAAGGCGTTCTGGGCCGCCAGCGCGCATGGCACCTGGTGGCCGTATCTGGTGGGTGGAGTGGCCTACAACCTCGCGATTGCCTGGCCGTTGTTCCGGCGATTCGTCGCCAGGTCTGCGCTGTAGAGCGCGCCGGATCAACAATTCGAACCTTCGCAGAATGCGAATGTTTCACAGCGGATTCTCAGCTATGGTCGCGCGGCCAGCTGTCGCTGGAACCTCGTATAACTGAAGGAGAACGAGTGAGACTCGCTCTACGGCCGTATATGACGGCCGGCGTTGCGCTGGTCGGCGCCGGTGTCATCGCTGTTACCCCGGTGGCGGCCCCGCCGCCCGACATCCAAACGCGCGCAGTGCAACTCAGCGCCACCGCGATCGACGATCCGATCGCGGTGTTCAGCCCAGTCTTCGCCCGGGTGGACACCCTGGTTCAGCAGGCCATTCAGGTGCAGGTCGACAACCCCTTCCCGGTCGTCAACGGGTTGATCGGGAAGGCGTTGGCCGACGGTCAACACCTGGGCGCGATTGCGAATGTGGTCGGCCAGCAGGTCTTCAGCGTGGCGGCCAATTTCCCGGTCGCCATGGGCAAAGCGGCCCAACGGGCTGCCGCGGGTGACTTCACCGGCGCGGTCGGCGAGTTCACCCCCGTCTTCACGGGGCCCGTCTTTCAGCTGATCGCGCAGTGGCCGGCTATCCCGGCCTATGTGCGGCAACAGTTCGTCGTCGCGGGGCAATTGGTGAGCGAGGCGATGGGGGTAACTTGGTCGATCACCATGGGGCAGGCGTTGAGAGTGTTCACCGTGGTGAACGCAGTAGCGGGCGCGCTCGATGAGATCGCAGACGCGATTCCGGCAGGTGATCCCGGTCGGGCGATCAACGCCGTTCAGCACGGCATCGCCAATACCGCAGACGCAGTGCTCAGCATCGCCGGCGGAGTGAGGGTGCACCTCGACCGCAGTCGCGGCAGGATCCGTGACATCCTGAACCCGCCTCCGCCAGTGACCGCGTCTGAGAAGCTTTCCGGCACACCGGCGGTCACGGATGCTGAGACGCTGTCGCTGCCGGCGGCAACACCGGCCATGAAATCGCAGGCCGTCGAAACACCGGCCGCGCCGGAACCGGCTGGCGAGACCGTCAAGGAAACTGTGAAACCCCTTGTCCGGCATAGCCTCGTCGCGGTTCCGGGCAAGAGCGTGATCGACCGGGTCGGGTCTGATCGGTCCGCCAAGGTGGCTTCCGATGTGAGAGAAAAGATCTCGTCGACCGTCAAGAAGGTCGACGAGGGGATCAAGAAGGCATTCGCCAAGCCTGAGAAGAAGGCGACGACGGGATCCCGCGGCAGCGGCAGCGGGTCGACCGGCGCGGCGGGGGACGCCGACTGAACCGGCGAACAGACGTGCGGGTACCTCAGATGTTCATCGCGTGGGTACCTGTGCGTCTGTTCGTGTCGTTAACCGAGAGGTTCTGCCGGCCCCGCGTGCGCTGAACGCACCGCGCCGATGCCGGCCGCGGTCACCAGGGTGACACCGAGGTACCCGAGAACTCCGATCTGTTGGCCGAGCACCACGAGCCCGGCGAGCGCTGCGGTGACCGGTGACAGGCAGGTCAGCACGGCGAACGTGGCGGGCGGCAGCCGGCGCAGGGAGATCAACTCCAGCGAGTACGGGATCACCGACGACAACACTCCCACCGCGACGCCTATCCCGAGTACGCGCCAATCCAGTGCGTCCACGTGCACGGAGGACACCGCAAACGGGGCGACGGCGATTGCGCCCATGGCGGTGGCCAGTGCCAGGCCGTCGACGCGACGGAACTCCGCGGCGGTACGTGCCGACGCCAGGATGTAGCCGGCCCAGGCCACCCCTGCGGCGGCCGCGAACGCGAATCCCGTGGCCTCGAAATGCCCCCCGCCTCCGTGCGGCAGGCCCAGCGATGCGACGCCGGCGAGGGCCAGCACCGCCCACAGCCAGGCAGCCCTGCTCTTACCGGTCAGCACCGACAGAATCAGTGGGCCCAGGGCTTCGATGGTCACCGCAATACCGAGTGGGATCCGCGCGATGGCCAGGTAGAAGCAGAAATTCATCGTGGCCAGCGTCGCGGCCAGGGCGATCGCCGCACCGCAGGCCTGCCGCGTCAGGCCCCGAACGGTCGGGCGCACCGCCGCGCACAGGATGACCCCGGCCACCGCGAACCGGGCGAACAGCGCTCCCAGTGTGCCGACCGCGGCGAAGAGGCCCACCGCGAACGCCGCGCCCACCTCCTGGCTGACCGCGGCGATCACCACCAGCAGCGCAGCCGCGACCGGGGCGCGGGTGGTCACTCCATCACCGGAAGCCGAGCCCCGGTCGCCAGTTCGGCATAGCCGCGCATCAGCCGTAGGGCGGTGCTGCGGTCGAGGTCCGGATCTCGTGCCACGATGCGGTACCCGAGATAGTCCTCCATGGCCATGAGTGTCATGGCGATATCGCGGGCGGGAGACGCGAGTGTGAAAACACCGCCGGCGGAGCCGGATTCGAGTATCTGCACGTAGAGATCCACCTGCCGGTGATAGATGTGCTGGATGTCGCGACGCTGGTCGAGTACGAATCCGGCGGCCAGTACGGCCCGCCAGATCGCCCGCCACTCGGCGTCCTCCGGTCCGGTCGGCAGGCCGGCGGCGATCATGAATGCGATCTGATCGCGGGCGTCCGCGGTGCGCTCCACCACAGAGAGCCGGTCGTCGTAGAACTTGCGGTCGGAGCGTTGCGCGAGCGCCGACAGCAGCTGGTCCATCTCCCGGAAGTAGTAGCGCACCGCATTGGGGGTCAGATTGAGCTCAGCCGCCACGTCGGCGATCCGCACGGTGTTCAGATCGCTGCGCTCGATCAGTGCGATCGCAGCGTCGAGGATCTCCTCGCGTCGTTGCGCTTGTCGATTCGGCCGTCCCACGTGTCACATCCTTACCGGGTTTCGCCGATTAGTTGCGTCGAGCGGCATCCGCAGCCATTATTTTCCAATCTTGAAAACAATTTCGCCACAACCAGCCGGGGGATGCATGCCGGACTGCTCCTCACGCCCGCGCGCCCGTGACATCGGCGTCGTGATCGGTGAGCACCCCACGGGCCCGAACAACGCCATCACCGACGTGGCCGGCGTACGCGTCGGGCACACCACCATTCAGCGGCCCGGACCCAACCCCGTCAACACCGGCGTCACCGTCGTGATCCCACACCCGGGAATCTTCACCGAGCCGGTCTTCGCCGGCGCGCACCGGCTCAACGGCAGCGGCGAACTCACCGGACTGGAGTGGATCCGCGAGTCCGGTGAACTCACCACACCCATCGGCCTGACCAATACCCACAGCGTCGGCATCGTCCGCGACACACTGGTCCAAGCTCAGGTGCAGGCCCGCGGTGACGGGCTCTACTGGTCCCTGCCTGTCGTAGGGGAGACCTACGACGGGCTGCTCAACGACATCAACGGCCACCACGTCCGCCCCGAACACGTGGGAGCCGCACTGGCTGACGCCACGGGCGGGCCGGTCGGTGAGGGCAATGTCGGCGGCGGTACCGGAATGATCTGCCACGGCTTCAAAGGCGGGATCGGAACCGCCTCGCGGGTCACCGAAACCGTGGCCGGGCCCTACACCGTCGGCGTGCTCGTACAGGCGAATCATGGCCGACGCGAACGTCTTCGGGTCAACGGGGTGCCCGTCGGGGAGATGGTGAGCCCCGAGCTGGTGCCGACCCCCCACCTCCCGATGCCGTACCCGGCAGGATCCGGTTCGATCATCGTCGTGATCGCCACGGATGCGCCGTTGCTGCCGCACCAGTGCACCCGGCTCGCGCAACGCTCGGCCCTGGCCGTCGGCCGGGTCGGCGGAACCGGTGAGCAGTACAGCGGTGACATGATGCTGGCCTTCTCCACCGGCAACCGGGGGATCCCGCCGTACGGGTGGGACGAGAACCCCGACGCGAACCGCCCCGAAATCGCGGTGCGCATGGTGGCGCCGCAGCTGATGACCCGACTGTTCGACCTGGCAATCGAAGCCACCGAAGAAGCCATCGTCAACGCGCTGGTGGCTGCCGAGACGATGACCGGTCGCGGTGGGCTGACCGCCCACGCGCTTGACCACAAGCTGCTGCACTCGGCCCTGGTGCTCGAGGGTCACTGACCTAGGTCGGCGGGTCCGCACGGCCTCGGCAGGAACAGCGACCAGCACATGTTCGGCGGCTGCCACGGATAGGGCGGTGGCGGATTGTCGCCTTCCCACACGGTGGAGGAGACGTTGCCCTGTCCGGCGTTGACGAAGTGGTAGCTGTGGCAGGTATTCCAGTCCCAGTTCGGCCTGGCATCTACCGGCGAGTTGAACCCGCCGCCGTAACCGCCCGGTTCATCGCCCGGACACCATTGGTAGGGGCCGCCGGCGTGCGCGGCACCCGCACCGACTGCCAGGCCTGCCAGGGCCAGGCTGCCGGACGTGAGCATCGTCGCCGCCAACCGCGAAGCTCGGTTCATGCTGGTCTCGTTCCGTCGGGCGCACGGGCGTTTGATGCGCGGATAGCGCCATCGTCACCGAATGCGGCCGACAGGTATGGAGTAGCGCGCTACCTCAATCAGCCCCGGACGCCGGCGCGCAGCTCGTCGACGAACGCGCGGGTCTCGTCCCACGTCGGCAAGAGCCCGGCGGCGCGCACCTGCTCCAGCGTCGGGGCGGCGGCGTCGCGCTCGGACAGCACCGGCTCGCTGACCGGCCAGTCGATCCCCAGATCGGTGGCCAGGATGGTGTGCTCCCGCTCCGGGCTGTACGGCGCCGAACACAGGTACATCACCGTCGAGTTGTCCTCCATCGACAGGAAGGCATGGCCAAGGCCCTCCGACAGGTAGACCGAACGCCGACTGTGTTCATCGAGCAGCACCGAATCCCACTGACCGAATGTCGGGGAGCCCACTCTGACATCGACCACCACGTCGAGCACGGCGCCGCGGACACACGTCACGTACTTGGCCTGGCTGGGCGGCAGTTGGGCGAAATGCACGCCGCGCAGCACCCCGGCCGCCGACACCGAGCAGTTGGCCTGGTGCAGGTCGAAGCGATGCCCGGTCATCTCGGTGAACCCGGCGTCGGTGAACCACTCGAAGAACAGCCCGCGCCCGTCGCCGTGAAGTTTGGGTGTGATCTCCCAGGCGCCGGGGATCGTGAGTTCGCGGGCGGTCACTGGCCGCGCTCCGAGTATGCGCCTTCCACTGCGTCTTTCAAGGGCCCCCACCAGGATTCGTTGTTGCGGTACCAGTCGATCGTGGCCTGCAGGCCCTCGTCGAAATCGGTGTGTTCGGGCGCCCAGCCCAGTTCGTCATGCAGGGTCGACGGGTCGATGGCGTAGCGCAGGTCGTGGCCCAGCCGATCGGTGACATGGTCGAAGTCGTCCGGGTCGCGGTCCATCAACCGCAGCAGTGTGCGCATGACCGTGAGGTTGTTGCGCTCGCATTCTGAGCCGATGAGATAGGTGCGGCCGGCGTGGCCATTCATGAGGATCTGCCACACCGCTCGGTTGTGGTCGTCGACGTGGATCCAGTCACGCACATTGGCGCCCGTGCCGTACAGCTTGGGGCGCCTGCCGGTGAGGATGTTGGTGATCTGACGTGGGATGAACTTCTCCACGTGCTGATAGGGCCCGTAGTTGTTGGAGCAGTTCGAGATCGTCGCGCGTACGCCGTAGGAGCGCACCCACGCGCGCACCAGCAGGTCGGCGGCAGCCTTGGTGGACGAGTAGGGGCTCGACGGGTTGTACGGCGTGCCCTCGGTGAACCGGGCCGGGTCGTCGAGTTCCAGATCGCCGTACACCTCGTCGGTGGAGATGTGGTGGAGCCGAGCGCCGTGCCTGCGCACGGCCTCCAGCACGGTGAATGTGCCCACGACATTGCTGTGCAGGAACGGCTCCGGGTTCGCCAGGGCGTTGTCGACGTGGGTCTCGGCGGCGAAGTGAACGACGGCGTCCGCCTCGCCGATCAGCCGATTCACCAGGTAGGCGTCGGCGACATCGCCCTGCACCAGCCGAATCTGGTCGGCCACCGGTGTCAGGGATTCCTGGCTGCCCGCGTAGGTCATGGCGTCGAGCACCGTCACCGACGTCGTTTGCGCCTCCCGCACCGCGAGACGCACGAAGTTCGCCCCGATGAACCCGGCGCCGCCGGTGACCAGTAGCCGCATGCGCCAACCCTAACTGGCCGCAGCGTCAGCCTTTCAGGCCCAGCGGGCCTGCCAATTCCGTCAGGGTCGGGATCAGCTTGTCGGGACCACCGAGAACCTGGATGGCGACATGGTCGGCGCCGTTGGCGACGTGTTGTTGCAGGCGCGCGGCGATGTTCTCGGCGGTGCCATGCGCGACAACGGCGTCGATCAGCTTGTCGCTACCCGGTTTGGCGATGTCGTCTTCGGTGAAACCGAGCCGCCGCCAGTTGTTCAGGTAGTTGCTCAGGCTCAGGTAGAAATCGACCGTCTCGCGCCCGACCGCGCGGGCCGCCGCGCCATCAGTGCTGAGCACCACCTTGTGCTCGGGTGCCAGGAACACCGTGTCGCCCAACACATCACGGGCATGAGCGGTGTGCTCGGGTGTCGTGAGATACGGGTGAGCGCCGGCGCTGCGCTGTGCCGAGAGCTTCAATACCTTGTCGCCCAGCGCGGCGATCACCAGCCGGCTGGTCGGTACCTTGGCCGCGTCCAGCACATCGAGATACTCGACCAGCGCGTCATAGGGTTTGCGGTATTCGTCGGTGTGCTCGGGATGCCCCACCCCGACGCCGAGCAGGAACCGGCCCGGGTGCGCGGCCTCGATGCGGTGGAACGATTCGGCGACCGTGTTGGCATCAGCCGTCCAGATGTTGACGATGCCGGTGGCCAGTTGAAGTGACTGCGTCCGCTCGAGGATGGGTTCGGCGAACGACAGATCGGCGGCCGGGGATCCACCCACCCACAGTGCGCCATAACCCAGATCCTCGATCTCGGCCGCCTGCTCAGGCTGGACAGCCCCGAACGTCCACACGCCGTAGCGACCCAGATCCGGCTTGAGCGAGAGAGATTCGGTCATCTGCGAGTCCTTATCTGTGGTCCTCTAGGCCAGGCCGAGCGGCCCGGCGAGTTCGGCCAGTGCAGGTACCAGTTTGTCCGGTGAGGTCAGCACTTGTACAGGCACATGGTCGGCGCCCGCATCGACGTGCTGGCGAAGCCGGGCGGCCACCTCGTCCACCGTGCCGTGCGCGACGACGGCGTCGATGAAGCGGTCGCTGCCCGGTTTGGCCAGGTCCTCGTCGGTGAAGCCCAGCCGCTTGAAGTTGTTGAGGTAGTTGGTCAGACCGAGGTAGATGTCGAGAGCCTTGCGGCCGATAGTGCGCGCCTTGTCTGTGCCAGCTGGGTCGTCCGTGGTGAGCACGGCCTTGTGTTCCGGGGCCAGGAACGCGTCGGGGCCGATCAGCTCGCGGGCCTGCGCGGTGTGTTCCGGTGTGGTCAGGTACGGGTGCGCGCCGGCCGAACGTGCCGCCGACAACTGCAGCACCTTCGGACCGAGCGCGGCGACGACCCGGCGGTGTCGCGGCACGCCGTACTCGTCGAGCTTGTCGAGGTACTCGGTGAGCGCGTCGAGCGGCTTGCGGTATTCGCCGGTCGCCTCCCGATGGCCGACGCCGATGCCGAGCAGGAACCGTCCCGGGTAGGCCGCCTCGATGCGGTGGAACGACTCGGCGACCGGACCGGCCGCCGCGCTCCAGATGTTCACGATGCCGGTGGCCAGCTGCAAGGTGGTGGTGGCGGCCAGGATCGGATCGATCCACTCCAGCTCCGCGGGCGGCGATCCGCCGGCCCAGATGGCGCCGTAACCGAGCCCTTCGATGTCCCGCAGCTGCTGCGGCGACAACTGCTGGAACTGCGAATAGTGGCCGAATGCACCGAACGTGCCGAGATCGGGCTTGGGTCCAGCTGTGGTCTGGGTCATGAATCTCTCAACTCGGGTCTCGCGGGTGGGTATTCCGAACCGATCACGCTGATTCTGGAACTGGCCGAGACCATGAGCGTCACTCCGATGCCGACGTCTCCGAGGTCTCCGACGGATTCCACGCTTCCGGGGCGGGGGCCTGCAGCGGCAACAGCACGATGAAGCGGGTGTCGCCCGGCTTGGACTGCACCCGCAGATCCCCATGGTGCTTTTCCACCACGATGCGCCACGCCAGATCCAGGCCCAGCCCGGTGCCCTCACCGAACGGTTTGGTGGTGAAGAACGGCGTGAAGATCCGGCTGATGTCCTCGGCGGGGATGCCCGGGCCGTCGTCGCAGATCTCTACCCGGATCATCTCGTCGGTCTCCCGCGACGTGCGCAGCGTCAGCGTGCCGTGGCCGCCCATCGCCTGGATCGCGTTGTCGATGATGTTGGTCCACACCTGATTGAGATCACCTGGGTAGCAATGCAATTGAGGAAGAGACTTGTCCAGTTCCTTGCAAAGGCTGACCGGCTTGTCCTTGCCGACCTTGTCGCCGAACATCATCATCGTGCTGCGCAGGCCTTCATGGACGTCGGCGCTCTGATAGGACCCGCGGTCCATCTGCGAGTACTGTTTGGCGCCGGCGAGCAGCGCCGAGATCCGCTTGCTGGCCTCGGCGATCTCGTTCATCCGCAGCTCGGTGTCGATGGTGTACTTCAGCCAGCCGAGGGCGGCCTGCAGGGTCGCCGAGGCCTCGCCGTCGCGCAGCGCGTCGTCGACCGACGCCGAGATGCGTTCCAGCCAGTCGATATCCAGCCCGGCCTCGACGAACGTCGGCGCGTAGTCCCAGGCACCCACGATGTCGTGGTCTTCGAGCCAGTCGCCCATCTCGTCTTCGCGGTCCGAGGTCTCCAGCGCGGTGAGCTCCAGCCCCTTGTTCTTGGCGACCTGCTCGGCGACCTCGTCCTGGATGGTCACCAGCATCCGCAGCGCCTGCGGGGTGAATTTGCCGTCGGCCAGCATCGCCAGCTTGTGCCGCATCTTGCCGACGCCCTCGCGCAGATCTGCCACGGCCCGGGCGGTCGCCGCTGCCGGGTTGTTGAGCTGATGGGTCAGCCCGGCGGTGATGTTGCCGAGGGCCAGCAGCTTCTCGCGCTGTCCGATGATCTGGCTCTGCCGCCGGCCGCCCACCTTGTGGCCCTCGAGCAGGTGCACCGCCATCGGGAACTCGGACTGCATGAACCCGGCGAACGCGTTGGCGTCGAGCACGAACACCCGCGACGGTTTCGTCAGGCGCACCGACGCCTCGTAGATGTGCTCCTCACCGGGGATGTAGGCCGACCAGGCGCCGAAGTACACGCCGCGCATGGAGGTGCGGTTGGTCTGGATGTCGACGCCGCCGGAGCGCTTCGACATCACCAGCTCACCGTCGAGCATCACGTAGAAGCACGTGGCCGGATCACCTTCGGTGACGATCGGGCCGGCCGGGAACTTCTCGATGCTGCCCGCCTGGCACAACGTGTCGAGCTGCTCGTCGGAAAGATCCTCGAACAGGAACAACGTCCGAAGTTCGTCCCGTACGCAGGTCTCGCCCATATCCGTCCTCAACTCCTCAGGCCTCGCCGGCCGTCACGCTTCTGCCAGGTAGCGGTGCACGAGCATCACAGCCATCGACCCTTCGCCGACGGCGGCAGCCACCCGCTTGGCGGATTCGGCGCGCACGTCTCCTGCAACAAACACACCGGGCACACTTGTTTCCAAGTGGTGCGGCGGACGCTCCAGCGACCAGCCGCACACGTCGCGCAGGTCAGGTCCGGCCAGGATGAACCCGTGGTCGTCGCGGGCCACCACGCCGTCGAGCCAATCGGTACGGGGCGTGGCGCCGATGAAGCAGCACAGGCGCGTCGCCCGCACCTCCTCGTGCTCGCCGGACTGCCGGTTCACCAGCTCAAGACCCACCAAGTGATCGTCCTCGCCGATGGCGCCGACCACCTCAGTACAGGTGCGCACGAAGATGTTGGGCGTCTGCTCGATCTGCTGGATCAGGTAGTACGACATCGACGACTCCAGCGAGGGCCCGCGCACCAGCAGCGTCACCGATTTCGCCTCGCGCGACATGAACATCGCGGCCTGCCCGGCGGAGTTGGCGCCGCCGACGATGTAGACGTCCTCGCCCCGACATTCGGAGGCGTCCGACACCGAGGCGCCGTAGTACACGCCGCGGCCGACATAGTTGTTCGGGTTGTCCGGATCGGCGAAACATCCCGGCACCGGGAGCTGGCGGTACTCGACGCCGGTGGCAAGGATGACCGCCCGGGCGCCGATGGTCTCGCCGTCGGCGAAGGTGATGGTGCGGGCCGCGCCCGCGATGTCGAGGGCGACGGCTTCGCGGGTGGTGATGACCTCGGCGCCGAACCGCTCGGCCTGCCTGCGGGCCGAAGTGGCCAGTTCGGCCCCCGACACCCCGGTCGGGAAGCCCAGGTAGTTCTCGATCCGCGAACTGCGACCGGCCTGCCCGCCCGTGGTGGTGCCCTCGATCAGCACGGTCTTGAGACCTTCGGAGGCCCCGTACACCGCGGCCGCCAGACCCGCCGGGCCACCGCCGATCACCGCGAGGTCGTACATGGTCAGCGACGGGGTGGTCGACAGGCCCAGCATGTCGGCGAGTTCACCGTCACTGGGCTCGACCAGCGTCTCACCGCCCTCGGTGATCACCACGGGCAGCAGCAGACCGTCCAGCCCGGCAGCGTCCAGGAGCTGACGCCCCGTGGGTTCGTCGGAGGTGAACGCGCGGAAAGTGTGCTGATTGCGGGCCAGGAACTGACGCACCTCCCAGGACCGCGAACTCCACTGATGCCCGATCACCTTGGTGTGCGGGATGGCCCGGTCGCCGACGGCGTGCCAGGCCTCCAACAGGCCGTCGATCACCGGGTACAACTTCTCCTCGGGTGGGTCCCACGGCTTGAGCAGATAGTGGTCGAGGTCCACGACATTGATGGCGGCGATGGCCGCGGTGGTGTCGGCGTACGCCGTCAACAGCACCCGGCGCGCCATCGGGTAGAGGTCCATCGCCGATTCCAGGAATTCGATGCCGCTCATCTGCGGCATCCGGTAGTCGGCGACAAACACCGCGACCGTGTCGCCGCGCAGCTTCAACTCGTTGAGGGTCTCCAGGGCGTCCGGGCCGGATTCGGCACGAACGATTCGGTAGCGCTCGCCGTAGTGGCGGCGCAGATCGCGGGCGACGGCCCGCGACACCGCCGGGTCGTCGTCCACGGTCAGGATCACGGGTTTACGGGGCTGGGAGGCAGGGCCAGTCATCGCTACCAAGTATGCGCCGCCAGTCCAGCGGATATCGGGCCAGGTCGCCACCTTCGCCCACGTCATCACCGCATCAACCGAGCGGATTCCCGCCGGCTCCTAGAATCCGGTTCGTGACTGTTCTCGAATTCGCCGATTCGGTTGTTGTTGCGCTTGACCCGGATTCGACCTACGCCCTGGTCTCCGATATCTCGCGAATGGGGCAGTGGAGCCCGATCTGTAAGTCGTGTTGGTGGGACGACCCCGCCGCGGGCGCGATCGCCGGCGCCTGGTTCACCGGCCGCAACGTCACGCCGCAGCGCACCTGGGACACCCGCAGTCGGGTCGTCGTTGCCGATCCCGGCCGTCAGTTCACCTGGGAGGTCAACGACGGCTGGGTCCGGTGGGGCTTCCATCTCGAACCTGCCAAGGGCGGTACGAAGATCACCCAGGCCTGGACCTTCTTGCCGAAGGGCATCGCCGGCTTCCAAGACCGCTTCGGTGAGCGAGCCGATGCCGAGATCGCAGCGCGCAGTGAGGCCGCAGTCACCGGCATCCCCGAAACCCTCGCGGCGATCAAAGCCACCGCCGAGGCCGGTTGACCGTCAGTTCTCGGCAGGTTGCCCGTTTCGATTCAGCATGGACGCCACGTCGATGCCCGAGGCCTTGAGCGCCTCCAGGATGTTGGCCACCGCGAGCGGGCTGACGCCGAGCAGGCCGCCGATGGCGTCCTGGGTGTCCCGTGACCCGCCGATGATGGAGAGCCGCTCGATCTCGGCCAGCGGGGAGGCGGCGGCTTCGGTGGCCTTGACCACCGAGGCCAGCACGTCGGGCAGCATCAGCAGACGCGCGGCGTCGGCCGAGTAGCCGTTGAGCGCTGCGGCGATCTCCTTCTTACCGTTGGCCTCGGCCAGCAGTTTGGCCTCGATACCGGCGGCCTCGGCCTGCTGCTCGACCCGCAGTGCGTCCGCCAGTTCTTTCTTGCCGGCGGCCTCGGCGACCAGTTTGGCCTGCAGGCTGTCCGCTTCGGCCTGCTTCTCGACCCGCAGCGCGTCGGCGGCGGCTTTGCGGGCATCGGCGTCGGCCTGCCCCTTGCGCCGCTCGGACTCGGCCGCGGCCTCGGCGGCCAGGATCGTGGACTGCCGCTGTCCTTCGGCCAGCGCGATATCGGCCTGTCGTTTCGCCTCGGCCGGCGCGATCACGTCGGCCTGCAAGGCCGCCTGGGCCTGCTCGGCACGACGCTGCTCCACTTCGATGCGGGCCTGCACCCGGGCCGCCTCGGCCTGTTCGGTGGCGATGCCGACGTCCTTCTGGGCACGGGCATTGGCCAGCGGTCCGGCCTGATCGGCCTGGGCGTTCTCGGCCTCGGTCTGTGCGCGCAACCGGGCCAGTTCGACGTCGCGCTTCTGGTTGGCGGTCGCGATGGCGGTGTCGGCCTCGGCTTGGGCGATGGACCCCTCCTGGCGGGCCTTGGCCGACCGGATCTGCGCGTCGCGTTCGGCCTCGGCGGTGCCGACCGTGGCATCACGCTTGACCTCGGCGATGCGCCGCTGGCCGAGCGACTTCAGGTAGTCGTTGGCATCGGAGATGCCGGCGATCTTGAGGACGTCGACCTCCATGCCGATGCGGGAGAGGTCGCCGCCGGCCTCCTCGACCACGCTGCGGGCCAGGCTGTCGCGGTTCGAGTTCAGATCCTCGACGGTCATGGTCGCGGTGATGCCGCGCAGGCTGCCGGCCAGGATCTCGTTGATCTGGCGCTGCAACTCGTTGAGGTCGGAGGTCAGGAACCGCTGGACCGCCGTCTGCACGGCCTCGTCGGCCGAGCCGATACGGACCAGGCCGACCGCCTCGACATTGACCGGGACGCCGTTGTTGGACAGCGCGTTCTGCAGGTTGATGCTGACGTTGAACGGTTCCAGGCTCATGATGTCGACCCGCTCGATGCCGGGCATCCGGAACCGAGCCCCGCCGCGGACCACCTTGGGTGTGCCACGGCCGGTGAACACGGCCACCTCGTTGGGCGGGACCTTGATGTAGTTCTTGACGTAGACCATCGGCAGCACCACCAGGATGAGGATCGCGGCGATGGCGGCGAGGACGACGATGAGCAGCAGGGACACGGTGGTGCCTTTCTCAGTGGGTCAGTGCTCGGGAACGGCTCAGGTTTCTGGAACGGCTCAGGTCTCTGGAACAGCTCAGGTCTCTGGAACAGCGACGACGTGGACGAAGTCGGGATCGATATCGGCGATGTAGACGCGAGTGGATTTGGGTAACGCGGCCACTTCGTCGCTCTTCGCGCGGGAGAAGACGCGGTTGCCGTCGGCGTCGACGAAGGAGACCTCACCCCAGCCGCCGGGCGGGACCTCGAGGGTGACGGTGCCGAGCAGGCCGACATAGGACGACCGGCCCCGGTGCGAGTTGGACTGCTGGCGGCGCATGTAGGGGAGCAGCAGCCCGTTGAGGGCGAAAACCAGCACGATGGCGCAGGCAGCCGCCAGCGCCGCGCTCCACACGGTGCCCAGCCCCACCCAGGTGCCGATCAGGCCTCCGGTGCCGGCACCGAGCAGGGCGACCGACAGTCCGGTCAGGCTCAGGAAGGGCATTCCGTCCCCGTGCCCGACGTCGGCGAGCAGCAGAGCGGCCAGTACAGCGATGCCGCCGACGACGAATGCGGCCAGGTACACAGCCATCACGTGCTCGTGGTCTCCGTTCGCCGGGTGCGGATCAGTCCGTACCATTCTCACCTGTGCCGCGGCTGCGCCGTCGCACCAATCTGCGGCGGGCATATCGGGCAGCCGGAGCTGATCAGCCGTGATTTTGGTACAGGCCGCGAAGCGAGTATCGTGGACCAACGGTGCGGCTATCGTGCCGACTTTTTGCGTGCTCCGCCTTGGAACTGCTGAATTTCTGCAATTTCGCTTTGACCGGCTCACGTCGCGAAGTCGGTCGGCGGCGGCACCACCACGGGCTGCATTGCGACTGATGAAGCTACGAAACGAAAGCAAGGATCGCCGAAAAGTATGGCCAAGAAAGACGGTGCCATCGAGGTCGAGGGTCGCGTGGTCGAACCTCTGCCCAATGCGATGTTCCGCATTGAGCTGGAGAACGGACACAAGGTCTTGGCCCACATCAGCGGCAAGATGCGGCAGCACTACATCCGCATCCTGCCCGAGGACCGGGTAGTGGTGGAGCTCTCTCCTTACGACCTGTCCCGGGGCCGCATCGTGTACCGGTACAAGTGACCCGATAGAAGCCCGACCAGTAACGACGAGACCGGTGACGTGCGTGCCTGCACGCCACCAACAGAGCCAGAAGGATCGAAACAGCCGTGAAGGTGAACCCGAGCGTCAAGCCCATCTGCGATAAGTGCAGGGTGATCCGCCGGCATGGGCGGGTCATGGTGATCTGCAGCGATCCCCGCCACAAGCAGCGGCAGGGCTGATGAGCGCTTGCGTGACGAGCAATTAGTCGCGCTGTCGCTCATCTCACCACAACTGAATGATGAACCCCCAGCACCACTGAGCGGATAGGCCGCTCACTCGTGATGCGAGCCAACGGCAAGCATCCACGTCCGGTACGGAGGCCGGACCCCGGGGAGCCCTTAGGGGCTGATGGGAACGGGCTGGGACCAGACCTCCGCAGAGAACAAGAGGAATAGCACACAATGGCTAGACTTGTGGGCGTTGATCTTCCGCGCGACAAGCGCATGGAGATCGCGCTGACCTACATTTTCGGCATCGGCCGGACCCGTTCGAACGAGATCCTCGCCGCGACGGGCATCGACAAGGACATGCGCACCAAGGACCTGACCGACGATCAGGTGTCCGTTCTGCGCGAATACATCGAAGGCAACCTCAAGGTTGAGGGTGACCTGCGCCGCGAGGTGCAGGCCGACATTCGCCGCAAGATCGAGATCGGCTGCTACCAGGGCCTGCGGCACCGCCGTGGCCTGCCGGTGCGTGGCCAGCGGACCAAGACCAACGCGCGTACCCGCAAGGGCCCCAAGCGCACCATCGCCGGCAAGAAGAAGGCTAGGTAACCCCGATGGCACCACCGAAGAAGGCCGCGGGCGCCAAGCGCGGTAAGACCACCCGGCGCCGGGAAAAGAAGAACGTTCCGCACGGCGCTGCGCACATCAAGAGCACGTTCAACAACACGATCGTCTCGATCACCGACCCTCAGGGCAACGTCATCGCCTGGGCGTCGTCGGGTCACGTCGGCTTCAAGGGTTCGCGTAAGTCGACCCCGTTCGCCGCACAGCTGGCCGCCGAGAACGCCGCTCGCAAGGCACAGGAGCACGGCGTCAAGAAGGTCGACGTGTTCGTGAAGGGCCCGGGTTCGGGCCGCGAGACCGCCATCCGCTCGCTGCAGGCCGCTGGCCTCGAGGTGGGCGCGATTTCCGATGTCACCCCGCAGCCGCACAACGGTTGCCGTCCGCCCAAGCGGCGCCGGGTCTAGGAGGAATAGAGACTCATGGCACGTTATACCGGCCCCGCCACCCGCAAGTCGCGTCGTCTCGGCGTCGACCTGATCGGTGGAGATCAGTCGTTCGAGAAGCGCCCCTACCCGCCCGGCCAGCATGGTCGCGCGCGGATCAAGGAGAGCGAATACCGCACCCAGCTGCAGGAGAAGCAGAAGGCTCGCTTCACCTACGGCGTGCTGGAGAAGCAGTTCCGCAAGTACTACGAAGAGGCCAACCGCAAGGCAGGCAAGACGGGTGAGAACCTGCTCCAGATCCTGGAGACCCGCCTGGACAACGTGGTGTACCGCGCCGGCCTGGCGCGCACCCGCCGGATGGCCCGTCAGCTGGTCAGCCACGGTCACTTCACCGTCAACGGTGTCAAGGTGAACATCCCGAGCTACCGGGTGACGCAGTACGACATCATCGACGTCAAGGAAAAGTCGCTCAACACCCTGCCCTTCGAGGTTGCTCGGCAGACCGCGGGTGAGCGTCCGATCCCGTCGTGGCTGCAGGTCGTCGGCGAGCGTCAGCGCATCCTGGTGCACCAGCTGCCTGAGCGCGCTCAGATCCAGGTGCCGCTCGCCGAACAGCTCATCGTCGAGTTCTACTCGAAGTAATGACTTATCGGCCGTTCGGCCGGTAGGTACCCAGACGGCATCAAATAGCGGGTGCCGAGAAGGAGAAGAACACATGCTGATCTCTCAGCGACCCACACTGGCCGAGGAAGCCCTCGCCGAAAACCGTTCCAAGTTCGTCATCGAGCCGCTGGAGCCCGGTTTCGGTTACACGCTGGGTAACTCGCTGCGGCGCACGCTGCTGTCGTCCATTCCAGGCGCGGCAGTCACGAGCATCCGCATCGACGGTGTGCTGCACGAGTTCACCACCGTCCCCGGGGTGAAGGAAGACGTCACCGACATCATCCTGAACCTCAAGGGTCTGGTCGTGTCCTCCGAGGAGGACGAGCCGGTCACCATGTACCTGCGCAAGCAGGGTCCCGGTGCGGTCACCGCCGGCGACATCGTTCCGCCGGCCGGTGTGACGGTGCACAACCCGGACATGCACATCGCCACCCTGAACGACAAGGGCAAGCTGGAGGTCGAGCTCGTCGTCGAGCGCGGTCGCGGTTACGTCCCCGCCGTGCAGAACAAGGCCTCGGGTGCCGAGATCGGCCGTATCCCGGTCGATTCCATCTACAGCCCCGTGCTGAAGGTGACCTACAAGGTTGAGGCCACCCGTGTCGAGCAGCGCACCGACTTCGACAAGCTGATTCTCGACGTCGAGACCAAGAACTCGATCAGCCCGCGCGACGCTCTGGCGTCCGCCGGCAAGACCCTGGTCGAATTGTTCGGTCTGGCACGGGAACTCAACGTCGAGGCCGAGGGTATCGAGATCGGGCCGTCGCCGGCCGAGGCAGACCACATCGCCAGCTTCGCGCTGCCGATCGACGATCTGGACCTGACCGTCCGCTCGTACAACTGCCTCAAGCGCGAGGGTGTGCACACGGTGGGCGAGCTCGTCGCCCGCACGGAGTCCGATCTGCTGGACATCCGTAACTTCGGCCAGAAGTCCATCGACGAGGTGAAGATCAAGCTGCACCAGCTGGGTCTCTCGCTCAAGGACAGCCCGGCCACGTTCGATCCGTCGGAGGTCGCCGGCTACGACGCCGCCACCGGCACCTGGACTGCGGACGCCGGCGGTTACGACCTGGACGACACCCAGGACTACGCCGAGACCGAGCAGCTGTAACTCAGCTCTACAAGTACACAGCCGTCCCGGTCCTACCTGATACGGGGGCCGGCCCCATTTAGGAGATAGTCGCAATGCCCAAGCCCACAAAGGGTGCCCGCCTCGGCGGGTCGTCCTCACACCAGAAGGCGATCCTTGCCAACCTGGCAACCTCGCTGTTCGAGCACGGCCGTATCAAGACGACCGAGCCGAAGGCACGGGCGCTGCGTCCGTACGCCGAGAAGCTGATCACCCACGCCAAGAAGGGTGAGCTGCACAACCGGCGCGAGGTGATGAAGAAGATCCGCGACAAGGACGTCGTGCACGTTCTGTTCGCCGAGATCGGCCCCTTCTTCGCCGACCGCGAGGGTGGCTACACCCGCATCATCAAGGTGGAGGCACGCAAGGGCGACAACGCCCCCATGGCAGTCATCGAGCTGGTGCGGGAGAAGACCGTGACCTCTGAGGCCGAAAGGGCTCGCCGGAGCCGCTCCGGCGGCGACATCCAGTCCGGCGCCGCCGCCGCGCAGGCCGAGGCTCCCGCTGAGGATGCTGTCGAAGAGGCCGAGGCTCCTGAGGCCGAGGCGACCGAGGAGGCTCCCTCCGACGAGGCAGCTTCTGAGGATGAAGCCAAGTCCTAACCAGGCATTGAACGACATGCCCGCCATCGATTCCGGTGGCGGGCATGTCGCATCAATCCGCCTGCGGCTCGACGTAGCCTACGACGGAACCGATTTCGCGGGTTGGGCCACGCAGGTCGGTCAGCGCACCGTCGCCGGCGTGATCGATGAGGCGCTGTCCACGGTGTTTCGCACACCGGTGGTGACGCGCACCGCGGGCCGTACCGATACCGGGGTGCATGCCACCGGCCAGGTCGCCCATGTCGACGTTCCGGTCGAGGCCGTCGCGCACGCCTATCCGCGGACCACCTATCCCGGTGACGCCGAGTTCACTCCGCTGGTGCGGCGATTGGCCCGGCTGCTGCCGGCCGACGTCCGGATCCGCGACATCGTGCGGGCGCCCGCGGGTTTCGACGCCAGGTTCTCGGCACTGCGTCGGCACTACACCTACCGGCTGTGCCTGGCCCCGTACGGGGTCGAGCCGGCCGAAACGCGGTTCGTCACGCCGTGGTCGAAGCCGTTGGACCTTGATGCGATGGCTGCCGCATCGCGGGAGTTGGTGGGACTCAACGATTTTGCCGCATTCTGCCGGCACCGCCCTGGCGCCACCACGATCCGTGACCTGCAGCGGCTGGAATGGGTGCGTGGCGGCTTCTATGTGACGGCGTATGTCACCGCGGATGCCTTCTGCTGGAACATGGTTCGCTCGCTGGTCGGCGCGATGCTCGCGGTGGGCGAAGGTAGGCGGTCGCCCGAGTGGACGGCCGGGCTACTGGGCGCGACGAGCCGGTCCAGTGATTTCGCCGCTGCGCCGGCGCGTGGGCTGACTCTCGTGCAGGTCGACTACCCGCCCGATGACCAGCTGGCCGGCCGGAACACGATCACCCGGGACATGCGCACGCTCTGAGGCCTTGCGGCGAACGGGAGTCAGTTGTCCACAGGTTCGGTCTCCGCATGTGTCCACTTCGGGCCGCTGTGACGAACGTGCAGGTTCTCCTTGCGGTCTCGCCGTCTCGCCGTCTCGCCGTAAAAGGCCGCACGTTGGTCACAGCGTCGCGAAGGTGGGTGATGACCGGAGAGACCTGACACTCACAGTCGGGCGGCGACGAACTTGGCCGCCTGCGCCACCATGCCCGAACGGATGTAGCCGGGCGCCAGATGGTCCTGCCACCCCGCCCGCCAGTTGTACGGGCTGCTCGGGTTACAGACCGGGTCGTCGCTGTGACACAGGTCGATGGTGCGGCTCTGATACGTCGGGTTCAACAACGTGATCGGGCCGGCCCAGTTTGCGCCGTTGCCGAACAATGCCACTGCCGCGATGTGCCGGTCGGTGCCACGCGGCAGCGGACTGTTGAAGGTGAACGCCGAAACCGGCATGGCCAGAACGAGATCGGTGGCGGCGGCGCCCAACGAATAACCGCCCAGTACGAGCTTGGTCCTCGGACAGTTGCGGGTCATCCACTGCACGTGCCGGCTCATGTCGTTGGCGCCCACGTCGACCTGGGTATCCGCCGGGTAGTTCACCGGATAGAAGCTGATATTCGGCCCTCGGAGGGCTCGCAGCGTCTTGATGAATGCGGTGCCGACCTGACCCGGGCCCGGGGGCTCCATCCGGCCGCGGGCGAACACCACTTCCGCCGCTGGGCATACGGCGCCACGGGCGACGCCAATCATGCTGGGCGCTACCGTCATCGGCGTCACGACGGCAGTCAGGGTGGTGATGAGCGCGGTGAACATCCGGCGGACAATCACGCATACGATGGTATTGACGGCCACGTCGAGAATAGGTGCCGGTCAGGCAACGATCCGGCGACGAACCTAGAGCTTGCCCGCTACGAAATCCGCGGCCTGGTTGACCATTCCGCCGTCGATGTAGGCGCCGGCCAGGTGATCGGGCCAGTTGTTCTTCCAGGTGTCGGGATCGGCCGGGTTACAGATCGGATCGGCGCCGTGGCACAACTCGATGGTCCGGTCGCCGTAGACCGGGCTGATGAAGTTCGTGATCGGACCTGCCCATGCGGATCCGTTGCCGAACAGCGCGACCGCCGCGATGTGCGTGTCCGCGCCTGCCGGCAGCGGATTCTTGAAGCCGAAGCCGGTGAACGGAACGGCCAGCGCCACGTCGGCGACCGCCGCACCCAGCGAGTACCCACCGATCACCAGCCGGGTATCCGGGCAGTTGTTCATCATGTATTGGATGTGCTGGCTCATGTCGTTGGCACCGATGTCGACCTCGGTGTCAGCCGGGTACCGGACGGCGTAGACGCCGATGTTCTTGTGGACGCGGGACCGCAGCGCGCTCACGAACGCGTTGCCCAGCGTGCCGGTGCCTGCGGGTTCAGTGCGCCCCCGGGCGAAGACCACCTCGATCGGCGAGCATGGGGCGGCGTTGGCCACGGCTGGGGATCCAGGCAGGACAGCTGAAGCGACAGGCAGGACAGCGACAGCCGCCACGATGACGGCGCCCGCACAGATCCATCGCCGGAGCCGTCGGCCGGCAAAAAGTTCGACCACCTAGGCGATCGTAGCGGACGAGAGCTACAACAACCCGGCGACGAAGTTTGCGGCGTCATTGGCTGGGCCTTCGTATGCCCGGTGCGCCTGAACGCTGTCGCCGTCGCCACAGATCGGATCGCCCGGGTTGCACAGGTCGATGGCGCGCGATCCGTAAACCGGGCTGGATGTCAGCGGCAAGCCCAGCTTGGCCGACGGGTTGCCGAAGACGGCCACGGCGGCGACGTGTTCGGGGACGTTCGGCGGTAGCGGTGCGTTGAAGCCGACGGCCGGGAACGGGACGGCGGCGATCACGTCGATCACTGCGGCGCCCTGCGAGTACCCGCCCAGCACCAGCCGGGTGGCGGGGCAGTTGTCCACCATCCACTGGATATGGCCGGAGGCGTCGTTGGCGCCGCCGGCCGCGGCCAGGAAGTCGAAGCTGGCCGGATAACTCACCGCGTAAGCGCCGACCGAACGGCC
Source organism: Mycobacterium sp. IDUB_9 (assembly GCF_055419505.1). Taxonomy (NCBI): domain Bacteria; kingdom Bacillati; phylum Actinomycetota; class Actinomycetes; order Mycobacteriales; family Mycobacteriaceae; genus Mycobacterium; species Mycobacterium sp. IDUB_9. The sequence continues at coordinate 367,522 of NZ_JBVAXU010000002.1, forward strand.
ACCGACCTTGTTGCGCAGCGAACTGACGAACGCGTTGCCGATGCGGCCCAGGCCGGCGGTGTCATTGGTGCCGCGGGCAAAGACCACCTCGATGTCGGGGCAGTCCGCGGCTTTGGCCATGGGGAGGCCCAGCCCTGCGGTGGGGGTGGGCACCAGAACCGGTGCGACGACGGCGGCGGCAGCGGTGAGCGCTGCCGCCACGAACACAGTGCAACGACGAACAAGATCAATGGCCACGTCAAATCCTAACGTCGGGTGCCGGCTAGACAATTCCGGCGACGAAGTTGGCGGCCTGATCCGCCATGCCCACGTAGTCACTGTGAGCGAAGGGATTCCGGCCGCGTGAGCAGATCGGGTCCCCGTCTTTGCAGATGTCGATCGACTTGCCTCCGAACACCGAGGAGGTGATCGGAATGCCGAATTTCGTCGACGGGTTGCCGAACACGGCGACGGCCGCGATCTGGGGCACCAGATCGCCCGCGAGCGGCGGCGCCGATCCGATCTCCCCGACCTTGTTGCCGAGCGGGGGGATTCCGGCCAGCATGTCCACGACGGCGGCGCCCTGTGAGTAGCCGCCGAGTACGACCCGCGTGGACGGGCAGCTGGACGCCAGTGTGGCGATGCGGTTGGCGGCGTCGTTGGCGCCGTCGGCGGCGGCCAGGAAGTCGTAGCTGGCCGGGTAGTTCACCGCATAGGTGCTCACGGAGCGGCCGCCGACCTGTGACTGCAGCGCATCGGCGAATGCCTGGCCCGGCCGGCCCAGGCCGGGCGCATCATTGGTGCCACGGGCGAAGATGACCTCGATGTCGGAGCACGGCGCGGCCGTGGCGGGCGCAGCCAGGGCCAGTGGCAAAGCGGCGCTGACCAGCGTTGAAGCAATCGCGGCCACCCGGGCCGACTTCCGGAGGAGACTCACGGGGGACATCGTCACACAAAATGGTTAGCCACGGCTAATCGTTTGCCGCCTCCACGGTCTCCGGCAGCGGCAGGTCGGGCCAGGTGGCTCTCTCGATCTGGGTGGCCGCCTCGGGATCCGACTGCTCACTGCGGTCACCCTGGCGGGCCACCGCCAGGCCCACCAGCACCACCGCGCCGCCGATCGCCTGGCTCGCCGACATGGCTTCCCCGAGCATGATCCACGCGATGAGGACCGCGAACAGCACCTCGGACAGCCCGATCAGCGACGCGAAGCGGGGCTTGAGCCGGGCGATCCCGACGATGCCCAGGGTGTAGGCCAGGGCGGTGGGGATCAGGCCGAGTGCGATCACCGGCACCAGCCATGCGGTGGTGTGCCCGGCGATCGTCACGGAATTCGTCGTGAAGGTCAGCGGCATGATGCCGGTGACGCCGAGGAGCGTGACGGCGCCGGTGCCGACGATCAGCCCACCGGCGGCCAGGCTGATCGGGCTGAGCCCGTCGCCGTCGGTGCTGGCCTGGTTGGACATCATGAAGTAGCAGGCGGCGCACACGGCGGCGGCCAGGCCCCAGCTCACGCCTGCGAGGTTGATCTGGGCGCCGCTGAATACGTTGAGCACCAGGACGATGCCGGCGATGGCGACGGCCACGCCGGAAAAGGTCATGGCGCTGGGGCGGTGCCGGCTGGTGGCCCAGACCCAGCCGACGACGAGAATCGGCGCGGTGTACTCGAGCAGGAGGGCCACGCCGACCGACAGGTGCGCCACGGCGTTGTAGTAGCAGAGTTGCGCGCCCGCGATCGGGATCAGGCCGTAGCCGACGACGGTCTTGGCGTGGTCGAGCACCTCACGGATCCAGCCGGGCCGGACGATGGAGGCGAAGGCCACCATCATGAGCGCGCCGCCGGCGAGACGGGCGGTGACGGCCGCGGTGGGACTCCAGCCGGATTCCATCAGCGCTTTGGCGAACGGACCCGATGAGCCGAACGCCAGCGCGGAGCTGACGGCGAACATCAGGCCGAGCCGAAAGTGGTTATCGGCGGTCGTGCGGTCAAGCTGGGCTTCGGCAGTCATCGGTACACCTCCCCGAGGCATGTCATGAGTAAAGTGGATTATGGTAATGACGGTAGAAGTGACGCTACGACGACAGGGGGTCATGAGTCAAATGCTTTTTACCTATGACACGGAGCTCACGCTCCGGGCCGCGATGGTGTTGGTGAACACCGATCGGGTAGAAGGCGAACAACTGTCCGGTCAGGCGGATCTCAACGCCTATCTGGATGAGTTCGGTTGGACCGGGCGGCGCGATCGCGACGACGCCGAGCTGGAGGCCGTGCGCGCGCTGCGCGGGCGGGTGGGGGAGATCTGGGCGGTGGCCGACGATGAGGAGGAGACGGTCCGGCGGGTCAACGCCCTGTTGAGCGACACCAAGGCGGCGCCGTGGCTGACCCGGCACCAGGAGATGCCGGAATGGCACCTGCACCTGGCGTCGGTCGATGATCCGCTGGCCCAGCGGATGGGCGCCGAGATGGCGATGGCCCTCGCCGATCTGATCCGCGGCGGTGAACTGCGCCGCCTCAAGATCTGCGCGGCCCCGGACTGTGAGGCGGTGCTGACCGACCTGTCGCGCAACCGCTCCCGCATCTTCTGCGACACCGGCAACTGCGGTAACCGTCAGCACGTCGCGGCCTACCGGCAGCGTCAGCGCACCGACTAGTGGCTGGGTAAATCAGCGTGATCACGCTGTCCCCGGCCGGGTTAGGGTTGCGCACGGGGGACACATGGCACGGCGATCGGCCACTCGGTTACAGCTCAGCGGGCATCGATTCCTGTTGCGGCGCATGGCACACGCGCTGGTTCGCGGTGACGCGCGGATGCTCGACGATCCGCTGCGCACACAGGCGGTCGCCTACGGTGCGGGCTGTGCGCTGACGGCCGTTGCGATCGCGGTGTGTGCGGTTCTCGCGCTGGTACGCCCCGGTTCGGTGCCGGGCGATGCGCCGATCCTGATGGCGCGCGACACCGGCGCGCTGTACGTCCGTATCGACGACACCGTGCACCCGGTGCCCAATCTCGCGTCGGCCCGGCTCATCGTTGGTACACCGGCGAATCCGGTGGTGATCAACGATGCCGCCGTGGCGAAGTTCCGGCGCGGGCCGCTGGTCGGCATCCCCGGCGCCCCGGTACGGCTCGGCAGACCACTGAGCGTCGACGAGTCGGACTGGGCCATCTGTGACGGCGCCGAACCGGCCGAGACGGTGCTGCTGGCCGGCCGGTCCGACCGGGAGCCGGCGGCGTTGGGTAGCGGTCAGGCAGTGTTGGTGTCAGAGCGCGCGGTGGGAGGTGCGACATACCTGTTGGCCGACGGGTGGCGGGCCCGGGTCGATCTGCGCGACATCGCCGTGGTGCGGGCGCTGCATCTGGAAGGTGTTTCAGCCCAGCCGGTTTCGCAAGCTCTGTTGGGCTCCGTGCCGGAGGCTCCAGCTATGCGGACACCAGTGATCGCCGGTCTGGGAAATCCGGGACCGGCGGCGCTGAGAGGACTCGCGGTGGGCACCGTGGTGCGCGTAGTGCGGGCCGGTCCCGCCGAGTTCTATGTGGTGCTGACCGACGGCCTCCAACGCGTCGGGCGGGTGGCGGCCGATGTCATCCGCTTCAGCGTGGCACAGGCCCATGGCGAACCGCCCGTCGTTCCGGCCGACGCGGTGGCCGATGTGCCAGTCGCCGACAGCCTCGCCGTGGCCCGGTTCCCGGAGCGAGTGTTGCCGCGGGCGCGGGCGGTGGTGTGTGCCCGCTGGGATCCGCGACAGGCTGGCAAGGGTACGAAAACCACAGTGGCCATGGCTGATTCGCTGCCAGATGACAGTGTGCAGCTGGCGCAGGCCGACGGTGACGGGCCCAATGTCGACCGTGTGCAGATCCCGGCCGGCCGCAGCATGCTGCTGCAGGCCGGTGGGTTGACACCCGACGCCATCGACGGTGGGCCGCTGTATCTGTTGAACGATCTCGGGGTGCTGTTCGGCGTCCGCGACGGGGCGACCGCCGAAATGCTCGGTCTGGGGACCAGTGCTGTTCCTGCGCCGTGGCCGATGCTGGCCATGCTGCCCCGGGGCCCCGAACTGAACCGTGACGCGGCCTCAGTCGTGCGGGACGCGTCGTCGTCGTAACCGGTTGGCTGCCAGCGCGAGTGCGGTCAGAACTGTGGCGCCTACACACACGGCGGCGCCGCCGAAGGCGATACGTTGGGGCCGGGGATCGATCGCAACCCGCGCGGTCGGCGCCACCGAGGCCGGAGCGGTCGGCACGGACACCGACGACGGGGTGCCGCCGCCGCTGGCCGCGGCCAAGGCGTCGACCACACCGTGCCCGACGAACGGATTCCAGCCATCGGCCGGCGTGCGCGCGGTGTCTTCGATACGGCGCATCACCTCGCGCGCGCTCAGCTGCGGGAACCGGGCTCGCACCAGTGCGGCAACCCCGGCCACCATGGGCGCGGCGTAGCTGGTTCCCGAAATCGGGGCAACACGGCCGATCGTGTCGATCAACCGCTCGCCGTCGGGATGTAACGACACGAGATTCTCGCCGGGCGCGGCCACGTCGACCCAGGGGCCGGCCAGACTGAAAACCGATGCGGTGCCGTCGGATCCGACCGAACCCACGCACAACACCAGGTCGTCGTACCACCCCGGGCTGGACACCGAGCGGACGCTGTCCCAGTCCGCCTCGCCAGAGGGCCCGACGGGGCCGTCCTGCTGCGTGCAGCCCGCACCGATGTTGCCGGCCGCGGCCACCACCACGACGTTGCGGACGTCGACGGCGTAGCTCAGCGCGGCACCGAGGGCACGGTCGTCGGGTGCGGCGGTGGCTGCTACGCACGCGGGAGACGAGATGTTGATGACGGTCGCACCGAGGTCGGCCGCGGTGCGCACCGCCATGGCAAGGGTGTTGACGTCGCCGACACCGGTCGAGCCACCGTCTGCGGCGAACTTGTTGCTCGACTGCCGGATGGCCAGGATGACGGCGTCGGGTGCGACTCCGCTGAATCCGGCACTCGGCGCCGCACCGGCGATTCCGGCAACGATCGTGCCGTGGCCGTCGCAATCGACGGTGCCGTCGCTGCGGGACACATAGTCGCCGCCTCCGATCAGGTGCGGCAACAGCCGGTGCCGGGCGACACCGGTGTCGATCACCGCGATCTTCTGGCCTGCGCCGCGGGTGAGCGGCCATACCGCTTGCAGGCCCAGTGAGTTGCCCGGCTCGGTGGTGGTGGTGATGTCGGCCGGGGATTGATAGCAGGGTTGGCGCTGTTCGGTTCGCTCGACAGGCCCCGGCGGAGCCGGCCGAGGGAGCAGGGTCGCATCGACTGCCGGCGGGACGACAGCTGCTGCCGGCGCGATGGACAGCAGCGGAAGCCCGACGACCAGCGCCGCGGCCAACCCGCCGGACCGGTTCACCTCAGCGCCACGTCGCCAACGGCGTCGAAAGCGCCGGCGAGCCAACATGCCAGCGGCACCACCGCGGCCAGCGCGCCGTATTCGAGGGCATCGGCGACGCGGACCGCCACGGGACTCTGGATCGTGACCGGCCAGACCACGGCGATCCCGATGCCGACTGCGAGAACTCCCGCCCAACCGCCTTGTACTGGATGCCAGACCACCACCAGGGCGAAAGCCGCAGTGAGCGAGAGGAATCCGGCAATGCTCGCCGCGGTACGGCAGCGGCCCGACGCATACGACCGCGAGCGCAGCAGCAGTGCCACGCCCACGGCCGCGGCGAACGCGACCTCGACGGCTGTGACCCGTGGCGGGCCCGCGAAGGTGAGGAGTGCGGTTCCCAGCGCGGCCGCGGCCGAACATCCGGCGACCAGGCTCGCCAGGTGCCGATGCCCGACAAGCGCGCGTGAGTCGCCGTCGGAGGCGGAGTCGTCCGATGGGTCACTCTCGGCGCCGGGGTAGTCGGGAACCGGTGGCGTCAGCCCGGCCAGGGCAATGGACAGCCGCGGGGTCAGGGGTAGCAGACCCACCCCGAGTGCGCCGATCAACGAACCCAATGCCGGTGTGGTCACGGGCCACAACGCGGAGAATCCGGTCGTTACGGCGACGATCCCGGCGACCGTCGCGACCGCGAGCAGGATGTCCGTGCCGCAACCGGATACCCGCATCAGCACCACGGACAGCGATCCGGCAGCCGTGGCGGCCAGAAGGAAGTTCGCGGGAGCCGGCCCGGCCGGGACGACGAGGAAACCGAGGACCGCCACGTGCGCGACGGCCGCGACGTCGAGCGTCGCCACCTTCGCCGAACTGAGACCGAGACGTGGTGCGGCCACCGCCACGGCGATGACAGCCGACGTCACCGCCGCGGCCACGGCGATGCGCTCCAGCCCCTCACCGGCGAGGCCGGCCCACGTCAACGCCACGGCGCTCAGCACGCAGGCCCACAGGCCGGCGGCCACGCGCAGTCCGGCGGGCAGGGCGTCGTCCTCGGTGGGGCCGACGGTCAGTGCGGCAGTCAGCGACCGATCAGGTGTGGGGTTGTCGCCGGCCCCGGCCAGAACCAGGAGATCGCCATCGCGAACATCGTTCTGTACCAGGGTTGCCGACTCGTCCAGGCGGCATCCGCCCGAGTGTGTCAACCGCCAGCGCCGCGGTGTGCCGTCGCCGGCACCGAGTGCGTGGACGATCCACGGCAGCAGCTCGCCTACGGTCATCGCGGCGGGCAAGGACAGGTCGAGCGTGGCGCAGTGCCCGACGTCGTCGGGCGCACCACGGTGAATCGATACGTGGCGCAATGAATCCGGCATCGCATCACCCCCCGGTTGACGCCGACACCTGTCACGCTAACCGACTCGGCGAGCCCCCTCGTGCACCAATTTTTTGGTGTGCAGCGGGAACCCGCCAGGCCCCGCGCGCGTCCAAATGTCGATGGAACCCATCCGCGCGCCCCAGGCCTCTGGTGAGCTCCCCGTAACGGAGTCGCCGACTACGGAGGTGCTGATCGACGCACCGCCTGCGCTACCACGTGACAACCCGGTCAGCCCGCTGACCAGGTTGTTGCCGCTACTGGTCGTGGTCGCGATGGGCGGCATGGTCGCGCTGTACGTCACCTCTGGCGCAGCCGCCACCCGTGGTCCGACCGCCCTGATGTTCCCGATCATGATGGCCGTGTCGGCGATCGGCACGGCCGCCTACAGCGTCAAGAACGGCGGTCGCGCCCAGCAGCTCTACCGGGACCGCAGTGAGTACCTGCGTTACCTGGACGGGATCGACACCGTGGCCGGTGAATCCGCCCGAACCCAATGGCTGCGCCTGCACGCTGCCCATCCCGAGCCGGGGTGCTTGTGGACACTGGCCGGCGGCGAGCAGATGTGGCGCCGCAGCCCCGATACCCCAGGGTTCTGTGAGGTGCGGATCGGTGTGGGGGAGAGGCCGCCGTCCACCAGACTGACAGCCACCGGCGCCAACCCCGGGCGGGAAGCCGATCCGGTGACGGCATCGGCTCTGGCAAAACTGATCCGGCGTCGGTCGACGGTGACAGACGTCCCGGTGACGCTGCACTTGCGCAGCGTCGAGCATGTGACGGTGGGCGGGCCGGTCGACGCGGCACGGGACTTGCTGCGGGCGGTGATCTGCCAGCTGGCTACGGCGCACAGTCCGCGATATCTCCGCATCGCAACGGTCGTCGACGTAGCGACGGCCGGTGAATGGGATTGGTTGAAATGGCTTGACCACCACTGGCATCCTGCTGGGCAGGGTGAACCGGTCGCGTTACGGCTGCGCACATTGACGGCGCTGCCCGTGGCGGAGTCGCCGGTGCATACCGTCGTCATCGTCGATTGCCCGACGGCAGGCCCGGCAGTATCTGTCCCCGGTGGTGGCGTCACTGTGCTGACCGTCGCGACTCATTCCGGGATCGCCACCGCGGACCTGCATCTGGAACTCGAGGCCGACCTGGTGCGGTTCGGTGACGTCTCGGCGCGGCCCGACCGGATGAATCATGAGCAGGCCGTCACGTGCGTCCGATGGTTGGCGCGATGGCGTTGCGCGCCGGTGCCCGAGGTCTCTGGTTGGCCGGAGCTGATCGGTATCGACGACCCGGCCCGCTTCGATCCACCGAGCGTGTGGACGACACCGGATCCGCAGCGGTTCCTCCGGGTTCCCGTCGGCCGGTGTGCCGACGGTACTCCGCTGCACCTCGACCTCAAGGAGGCGGCGCAGGAGGGCATGGGGCCGCACGGGCTGTGTGTCGGTGCCACCGGTTCGGGGAAGTCGGAGTTTCTGCGCACACTGGTACTGGGGTTGATCACCACACATCCGCCCGAGGCGCTCAACCTCGTCCTCGTCGATTTCAAAGGCGGGGCAACATTTCTCGGTCTGCACCGGTCGCATCATGTCAGCGCGCTGATCACCAACCTGGCCGAGGAGGCGCAGCTCGTGGCCCGGATGGCCGATGCCTTGGCCGGGGAGATGACCCGCCGTCAGGAACTGCTTCGGGCGGCCGGCAACGTGGCCAACATCGCGGAGTACCGGCGCCGCGCCGACCTTCCCGCCCTACCCGCGTTGCTCATCGTGGTGGACGAGTTCTCCGAACTGCTGCAGCAACACCCGGATTTCGCCGAGTTGTTCGTGGCGATCGGCCGGCTCGGACGATCGCTGGGCATGCATCTGCTGCTGGCGAGCCAGCGCCTCGACGAGGGCCGGCTGCGGGGCCTAGAAAGCCACCTGTCGTACCGGGTATGCCTGAAGACTTTCTCGCCCAACGAGTCCCGATCGGTGCTCGGAATCCCTGAGGCGTACGAGCTTCCGACCACGCCGGGCGCGGCCTACCTGAAGACACCGTCCGGCGAGATCCTCAGGTTTCAGACGGCGTTCGTCTCGGCGCCCGGCTCATTGCCCGAACAATTGCCGACGGCGCCGCAGGAGACGCCGTCGCCCCGCCGTTTCGCGGTGTCCTGGATGTCGACCTACCGCGACCCCTCGCCGTCCACCACGACGACTGTGCTGCAGCAGGTCGTCACTCGGCTGGCCGGGTACGGTGCACCGGCACACCAGGTTTGGCTGCCACCGCTGCCACATGCCATCCCGCTCAGTGACGTCCTGCTGTCGGACCCCGATCCGCTCACCGTCGCGATCGGGTTGATCGACCGCCCGTTCGAGCAGCGCCGGGACCGGCTGATGCTGTCGCTGGGTGGCGCCCGGGGCAACGTGGCGATCGTGGGTGGTCCCCAATCCGGAAAATCCACGGCTGCCAAGACTTTGGCGGTGGCACTGGCAGCCACCCACCATCCCCGAGACGTGTCGATCTACTGCCTGGACTTCGGTGGTGGAACGTTGAGTGGACTGCAGGCCCTGCCGCACGTCGGCACGGTCGCCCGACGTTCCGATACCGACCTCGTCCGGCGCACCGTCGCCGAGATGCACGCCCTGGTCAACGCACGAGAGGCACGATTCACCGCCCTCGGCATCGGTTCCATGGCTGAATACCGGACGCGTCGCGACGCCGGGGAGATCGATGATCCCCGGGGCGATGTGTTCCTGATCATCGACGGCTGGTCGACGTTCCGCACCGAGTTCGATGCTCTGGAGCCGTCGATCACTGCGCTTGCCGTGCAGGGGCTTTCGCTCGGAATCCATGTGGTGGCGACCGCGTCGCGGTGGGCGGAGTTCCGTCCCGCGTTCAAGGACCAGCTGGGAACCCGCATCGAGTTGCGGCTCGGTGATCCGGCCGAGTCGGAGATGGACCGCAAACGCGCGCGTCAGCTGACGCAGTGCGCACCCGGGCGTGGGCTCACGCCGGACGGCCGCGAGTTCTTGATCGCGTTGCCCCGGCTGGACGGCGCACCGTCCGACACCGGCATCGGTGCGGCGCTGGCACGGATCGGGGACACGCTGCAGGCCCAGTACGGCCGGGCCCGCGCGCCGGGTGTCCGGCTGTTGCCGGCGCGCGTGGGTGGGCACGAACTGAGCCCGGTGTCTCGCATCCGGCCCGCCACCGAGGTGCTGCTGGGGCTCGGTGAACGCGAACTCAGGCCGGTGTTGGTCGATTTCAACGCGCAGCCCGATCTGGTGATCTTCGGTGACACCGGATGCGGCAAGTCGACCACGCTGCGCGCCCTGTGCTGCGACCTGGCGGCGCGCAACGACCCGGCGAGCGTGCAGCTGCTCATCGTGGATTTCCGCCGTGCGCTGCTGGGCGCGGTCGAATCGGACCATCTGGCGGGATACGCCGCGTCGGTTGTGGCGCTGGACGCTGCGCTTCCGGGAGTGCTTGAGACGCTGAAGGACCGGATGCCAGGACCCGAGGTAACCCAGCGGGCGCTTCGTGAACGTTCCTGGTGGAGCGGGCCCGAGCTCTATGTCGTGGTCGACGACTACGACCTCGTGGCCGGAGGCGGGTCGAATCCGCTGTCATCGCTGTTGAGTTATCTGCCACACGCCCGTGACCTGGGACTGCACCTGCTGCTGGCCCGCCGTTCCGGCGGTGCGGCGCGGGCGATGTTCGATCCGGTGCTGGCCGCTGTCAGGGACCTCGGCTGCATGGGCCTGATGATGAGCGCCGGTCCCGACGACGGCGTGCTGCTGGGATCGGTACGGCCGATTCGCCTTCCACCGGGGCGTGGCACGTTGATCACCCGTGCGGCGCCCGATCAGCTGGTTCAGGTTGCCCTGCCCCCAGGGGCCGATGCGCCGTGAGGTCGGCCGTCGTCGAGGTGGGACCGGTGACCGTGCGCGGACCCGGCCCGGTGTCGGCAGACCTCGCCGAAGTCGCGGTGGCCGGTATCGACGACGAGATCGCCCTGGTCGACGACGAGCCGGTCGCGGTGTCGGACCTGTGGATCGAGGTTCTCGACGCGGCGGGTGCCGGGGCACGGGCGCTCACCCTGGTGTGTCCGACGTGGTGGACGCGCGACCGTCGTGACCGCGTCCGGGAGGCCGCCGCGGATGCCGAAGTCGTGGTGATGCAGCGGGTTCAGGCACTGAGCGCATGCTCGTCGGGTACGTCCCCGGTGGTGGTCGAGATCGCCGACGAGCTGGTCATGGTGTCGCGCGTGCATGCCGGTGGCGTCGCGCTGGCCCGCCATACCGAAGGTGATCTGAATCCCGACGCGGTGGTACGCGCCGTGATGGCGATCGACGGCACGGCTGCAGAGGTGGTTGTCGACGCTCCGGAAGAGGTGGCCGGAGCAGCGAGGGTCGGCAACGCGGTAGTGGCTGCGCTTCGTCGTCGCGGCGTGGCGGCGACCATGGCCGATTCCCGGTCCTGGCGCGACGCCCTCGTCGCGCCGGACATCCCGGTCGACCAGCAGGCCGGCAGGCGGCGACGGCCCGGCAGGGACTCGATCTGGGTCGCTACATGCGCCGCAGCGGGGCTGGCGTCGGTGCTCGGCGGGATCGTCTTCGCCGCCCGGGGCGGACCCGCGGAACACCCCTCGATGACGGTTCTCGTCGAAGGCCGGGTAGGTATGCAGATTCCGGCCGGCTGGACTGCTCGACCGGTGATTGACGGGCCGGGATCGGCTCGGGTTCAGGTGATTTCGCCAGATGACCCGCAGGTGATGATTCATCTGACCCAGTCCGGTGTCGGTGACGGCACACTGGCCGACACCGTGGGCCGTGCTCTGCAGGAGCAGCCTGCGGGGGTGTTCGTCGACTTCGATCCGTCCGCGGTCGTGGCTGCCCGGCCGGTGGTCAGCTACCGGGAGGTCCGTACCGGGCGGGAGATCCGTTGGGCGGTGTTCGTCGACGGTGCCGTGCGGATCGCGGTCGGGTGCCAGAGCTCACCGGGACGCGAGGAGGCCGTGCGCCCGGCTTGCGAGGCGGCCACGAGATCCGCGCATGCGATGTTCTGAAATCGGGTGGAACCAAACCGAGCTCCGCTGCGTCGAATTGTTATATCCCGCAAGACAAAACCGGAAGGGCACAGGACATGCCACCAGGACTGACGGGGCCGTTGGGCACCGATTTCGAGGTAATGACGAGCGTGGCCGGCCGGATCGACGTGCTCAACGACGATGTCCGGTCCATGCTGCAGACCTTTATCGGAAAGATGAGCAGCGTGCCACCGTCGGTGTGGGGCGGTGTGGCCGCAGTACGGTTCCGTGACGTGGTGGACCGCTGGAACGGCGAATCGTTGACCCTGCATACCGCACTGGGCCGTATCGCCGAGACCATCCGGACCAATGAGCGCACGCTGCGCGCCGGTGCCGCCACTCACGCGCAGCGGCTCGGCGCCGTGGGCAACGGCATCTGATCGGCATCGACCATGGAACACGTGCTGTCATACGATTTCGGCGAGATCGAGTACTCGGTTCGCCAGGAGATCCACACCACGTCGAGCCGCTTCAACGCTGCCCTCGATGAATTGCGTTCGCAGATCGCGCCTTTGCAGCAGGTCTGGACTCGCGAGGCCGCGCAGGCCTACGCCGTCGAGCAGGCCCGCTGGAACCAGGCCGCGGCCGCTCTCAACGAGATCCTGTTCTCCCTGGGCAACGCGGTGCGCGACGGTGCCGACGAGGTGGCCGCGACCGACCGTAGCGCGGCCAATGCGTGGGGAGCCTGACGCTGGTCGCCCAGAAAGACATGTGCGGTCCCGTTCGGTGGAGAGGACCGAACGGGACCGCACACTTTCTCTGTCTTGCGGCCTCTGGCTAGCGGCCTGAGCCGGAATCGCTTCCGCGACGGGGACGACGGTGTCCACCACCGCGCTGTCCGCCTGCGCCGGCACCGGATCGGGCTGCGGGGGCACCGCCGCCGTTGCGGGTGGACCCGTTGGGGCGGTTGCGCTGCTGCTGGCCGGACCTACCGGGCTGGCGCCGCGGTGCCGGAGCGGCCTGGGCGGCCGGCTCGAGACGAATCGGATCACCGAAAACCCGGTCCCCTGGTGCGATCTCACGCAGAACCGGATGGTCGATGCTGTTCACGCGGGTGATGGTGGGCTTGACTCCGGCCTTTTTGGTCAGGGTGCGCACATCGGAGACCTGCGCGTCATGCATCAGCGTCACGACGGTGCCCTCGTTCCCGGCGCGGGCCGTACGGCCGGACCGGTGCAGATAGGCCTTGTGCTCGACCGGCGGGTCGGCGTGCACGACGAGGCTGACGTCGTCGACGTGGATACCGCGGGCGGCGATGTCGGTGGCGACCAGCACCCCGGCCGACCCGTCGGAGAACGCCGTCAGGTTGCGGGTGCGGGCGTTCTGAGAAAGGTTGCCGTGCAGCTCAACTGCCGAGACACCACGCGAATTGAGTTGGCGAGTCAGGTTTTTCGCGCCGTGCTTGGTGCGGGCGAACACGATGGTACGTCCCGGGGCGGCGGCCAGATCGGCAACCACGTTGATCCGGGCGGCGTTGTCCACGTGCAGCACGTGATGCACCATCGCACTCACCGGTGACTGTGCCGAATCGACACTGTGGACCACGGGGTCGTGCAGATAGCGCTTGACCAGCACGTCGACCCCGGCGTCGAGAGTGGCCGAGAACAGCAGGCGCTGGCAGTTTTTCGGCGTGCGGTCCAGCAGGCGCTTGACGCCGGGCAGGAAGCCGAGATCGGCCATGTGGTCGGCCTCGTCCAGCACAGTGACCTCGACCGCCGACAGGTCTGCGTGGCCGGAGCGCATGTGGTCTTCCAGCCGGCCCGGGCAGGCGATCACGATGTCCACGCCACCCCGGAGTGCGGAGATCTGCGGGTTGGCGCCCACACCACCGAAGATGTTGACCGACCGCAGGCCGGTGGCCTTGGCCAACGGAGCCAGTGAGGCCTCGATCTGGGTGACCAGTTCGCGGGTCGGCGCCAGGATCAGCGCACGGGGCCGGTTCGGTGCGCGACGGGTGCCGCTGGTCGCCAACCGTGCCACCAGGGGCAACAAGAACGCATAGGTCTTGCCGGACCCGGTCCGGCCGCGGCCGAGCACATCGCGGCCCTTGAGGGAATCGGGCAGGGTCGCGGCTTGGATCGGGAAGGGGGACTCCACGCCGTTGGCGGCGAGGGTGGCGACGATCTCGGCGGGCAGGCCGAGGTCGGCGAAAGTGGGCACAGCGGTGCCAGGGGTTTCTTGGACAGACAAAATGAAAGCTCCGAAAATAGAGGGCGGTCGTCCTGCCCGGCGCGAGTGACATCTCGCGGCGCTCGGTGTGACGATCGAGAAGGCGGCAAAGGCAGAACAGGCATGCCGCTGTGGTCCAACTATACGGGTCGTGGGGTGGATTCCCCGATTCCTGGTGGTTGAGGTGCTGGTGGTATCCATCACAGGCCGGGCTGGTCAACTATCCTGGCGGTTACGCGTGAATGCCATGTCCAATGGCCCGACGCCGGGAGAGATGATCGCCGTGGCCGCATCGAGGAACGCGGGAGGCCGGGTGTCGACCCGAGCGGTGCCCGCGAAGGTGCGTGCTGTCCATGACCTGTTCATCGAAGGCCAGGTAGACGCCGATTACCTGGATTCCACCCCCGTACGCCGCATCATCGCCGAGAGCTGGCAGCGCAGCCTGGCCACCGGGGTGGACCCCGATCTGGGCGCCCGCGCGGCCGCCGCGGCCGCGGCATTGACCGAATTACGCAATACGCATCCGCTCGCCCCCACCCTGCCGCTGATCCGCCGCCTGCTGGTCGACGATGCCGTCGACGCCGGAGTGGTGGTGGCGATCACCGCGGCCGACGGCACACTGCTGTGGGTCGAGGGCGACGCCGGCGTTCGTCGCAAGGCGGAGGCGATGAACTTCGTACCCGGATCGGACTGGAGCGAGCAGTCGGCCGGGACGAATGCCCCGGGCACCGCGCTGGCGCTGGACCGTGAGCTGCAGATCCAGGGGACCGAGCACTTCTCCCGCATCATGCACTCGTGGAGTTGTTCGGCGGTTCCGGTGCACGACCCGGCCACCGGGGTGCTGCTGGGCGCCATCGACCTGACCGGCGGCTCAGCCGTCGCGACGCCGCAGACATTGGCGCTGGTCAGAGCGACTGCCGTCGCCGTGGAGAACCAGCTGGCCCTGCTTCGCCTCGCCGGACCCGCCGCTCCCGCGGCGCCCGAAGGCGCCCGGTTGACCGTGCTGGGCGCCGACCGCCCGCGCTGGCAGACGACCGACGACGCGGGCCGGCCGCAGTCCAGCGGGCTGACCGGCCGCCACGCCGACATCCTGGTTCTGCTGATCCGCCATCCCGAGGGGCTGAGTGCCGATCACCTGGCCATGCTGCTCGACGACAAGGACCTCGACGTCGTCACCGTGCGAGCCGAGGTGTCGCGGCTGCGTCGGGTCATCGGCAGTACCTACATCGAGTCCCGGCCGTACCGGCTGTTGGCACCGGTGGCCAGCGACATGGGCGATGTCTTCGACGCGCTGCAGGCCGGGAACCTCTCGGCCGCGCTGGACGCCTACTCGGGGGCGTTGTTGCCGCAATCGGTCTCGCCGGCCATCGCGCGGCTGCGCACCGAGCTGAGTGCCGGCCTGCGCGAAGCGGTGCTGACCGGGGGTGACCTGGGCCTGCTGCGACGGTGGTTGGCACTGCCCGATGGTCGTGACGATCGTCAGGGTTGGCGGGTGCTGCACGACCATGCCGAGGCTGATCCCGTGGCCAGGGCGCAGGCCCGCGGTCACCTGGCCGGGATCGATTCCGAACTGGGCTGATCACCCGGCCCAACGTGTGCAACTGTGCTGCAACCTGCTGCTGAGTACCTTTAGTGACGACCGACACACCTGGTGTCCGAATGCAGGAGATTGCCATGACTGTTTATGCCCGTCCGGGTGCCGAAGGCGCCCTGATGTCGTTCGAGGCCCGCTACGACAACTTCATCGGCGGGCAGTGGGTCGCCCCCGCCGAGGGCCGCTATTTCGAGAATCCGACGCCGGTCACGGGTCAGGTGTTCTGCGAGGTGGCCCGCTCCACCGAGGCCGACGTCGAGAAGGCCCTGGATGCCGCGCACGCGGCCGCGCCTGCGTGGGGAAAGACCTCGCCGGCCGAGCGCGCCGTCATCCTCAACAAGATCGCCGACCGCATCGAGGAGAACCTCGAAGCGGTGGCACTGGCCGAGTCGTGGGACAACGGCAAGCCGATCCGCGAGACGCTGAACGCCGACATCCCGCTGGCGGTCGACCACTTCCGGTACTTCGCCGGTGTGCTGCGCGCCCAGGAAGGTTCGCTCTCGCAGATCGACGAGGACACCGTCGCCTACCACTTCCACGAGCCCCTCGGCGTCGTCGGCCAGATCATCCCGTGGAACTTCCCGATTCTCATGGCGGTCTGGAAGCTGGCCCCGGCGCTGGCGGCGGGCAACGCGGTGGTGCTCAAACCCGCTGAGCAGACGCCGGTTTCAGTGCTCTTCTTGATGTCGGTGATCGGCGACCTGCTGCCGGCCGGTGTGATCAACGTGGTCAACGGGTTCGGTGTCGAGTGCGGCAAGCCCCTGGCGTCCAGCAACCGGATAGCCAAGATCGCCTTCACCGGCGAGACCACCACGGGCCGGCTGATCATGCAGTACGCCAGCCAGAACCTGATCCCGGTGACTCTGGAACTGGGCGGCAAGAGCCCGAACATCTTCTTCTCCGACGTGCTTGCCGACGCCGACGATTTCCAGGACAAGGCCCTGGAAGGTTTCACCATGTTCGCCCTGAACCAGGGCGAGGTGTGCACCTGCCCGTCGCGGTCGTTGATCCAGGCCGACATCTTCGACGAGTTCCTGGAGTTGGCCGCCATCCGCACCAAGGCGGTGCGTCAGGGTGACCCGCTGGACACCGAGACGATGATCGGTGCCCAGGCCTCCAATGATCAGCTGGAGAAGATCCTCTCTTACATCGAGATCGGGAAATCCGAAGGTGCCCAACTGATCACCGGCGGCGAGCGGGCCGACCTCGGTGGCGATCTGGCCGGCGGGTTCTATGTGGCGCCGACGATCTTCACCGGCAACAACAAGATGCGACTGTTCCAGGAGGAGATCTTCGGTCCGGTCGTGGCGGTCACCTCGTTCACCGATTACGACGACGCCATCTCGATCGCCAACGACACCCTGTACGGCCTGGGTGCCGGCGTGTGGAGCCGCAACGGCAACACCGCCTACCGCGCCGGCCGGGACATCAAAGCCGGCCGGGTGTGGACCAACTGCTACCACCAGTACCCCGCGCATGCGGCGTTCGGCGGCTACAAGCAGTCCGGCATCGGCCGGGAGAACCACAAGATGATGCTCGACCACTACCAGCAGACCAAGAACCTGTTGGTGAGCTACGGCAACAAGGCCCAAGGGTTCTTCTAAGCCGTCCCTCGAACGTGAGCTTGTGTGCGAAAAAACCCGCAGAACTCGCACACAAGCTCACTTTCGCCCACCTGAAAGGATTTTTGTGGCATCCCTGTCTCTGGACACCGCACACAAGGTGATCGATGCCGCCATCGCCAAAGCGGCGGAGATCGGCCAGCCGATGAACATCGCTGTCGTCGACGACGGTGGCCATCTGGTCGCGTTCGCCCGGATGGATGGCGCCATCAAGGCGAGCATCGACATCTCCATCCGCAAAGCGCGGACGTCGGTGATGATGAATCTGCCCACCAGTGCGCTGACCGCTGCGGTGCAGCCGGGCGCGGAACTCTATGGCCTGGAACAGACATCCGGCGGACTCGTGGTGTTCGGTGGCGGGCTGCTGCTGGAGGTCGACGGAGCCGTGGTCGGCGCGGTCGGCGTCAGCGCGGGCAGCGTCGAGCAGGACGTGGCGGTGGCGACCGCCGGTGTCGCGGCAATACAACCGCAGCCGGTGTAGCGGCGCTATGAGTCGGTGAAAATACAGTCACCGCAGTAGCCGCCACCCGGAACCTGATAGAACAGGCAGCAATTCCGGCGCGTGAACCGGCCACTGGTGATCTCGGCCGTACCGGACAGCGGATGCGCGCTCAGCAGTGCGGCGATCAACGCGCGGCCATGCCTTTGGTCGCCGGGTGTGGACATGGACAGCACGGTTACCGCGCCGTTGGCCGCCGACGCCACGTTGCCCCAAAGCACCTGTGGTGACAGTGCTGTCGCTGATCGCATGGTCTCGTTGAGTGGACGCAGCACGCCCTCGACGAGCGAATCGGTGATGAGCGTGGCGGCCTGGGCCGGGCCGGTCACCGCCGCCCAGGCGAGGTCCGCCACACCCAACATCGGGCGGTGTGACGAATCCTGTTGCCAATAGAGGGAATCCGACCCCAAGAGCGGGATGGCATCCAGGCGTACGGCGGCGCCGATCACTGGGGACAACAGCCGGGCCGCGACTGACAGGTGCACCGAGGACGCCGCCGCTTTGAGCGGCACGTCGGCTGCGGCGACACCCATCGACGACGCGAGCGCCGTCCGGGTCAGGTACGCGTAGTCGCGTAGGGTCGCGGCGTCGCTCAGCAGCGACGTGATCGGCATCCACGAACCTTCGGCAGCGGCCGGCAGGGCGAAGAACTCGCCAAGCGGTGCGAGCGATTCGAACCCGGGAACGTCCATCGTCGGCACAATCTAGCCCCTGCTCACAGCCCCAACCCGGATCGAGCCACTGACCTGCGGCGCAACCCTCATGCAACGTGATGCAGCGCACAATCGAGCAGACGCACTGGCCGAGTCACACCAGTTGGGAGCAATGCATGACAGAACCGATCCTCGATCCCTCGGTGGACTATCCGCTGAGCAGCAATCGCAAGGACCTGCTCTTCACCCCCAACGGCAGGCCGATCGACGCCATCACCATGGAGGCGGTGATGGCCGGTGATGTGGAGGCGTCGGACCTGCGCATCACCCCGCAGACCCTGCGATTGCAGGCGCAGATCGCGGAGAAGGTCGGCCGCAAGCAGCTCGGCGGCAATCTGCGTCGCGCGGCGGAGATGACCGCGATCAGTGACGAGCGGGTGCTGCAGATCTACAACGCGTTGCGGCCCAACGCATCGACCAAGGCTGAGCTCGACTCGATCGCCGACGAACTCGACACGCAGTACGGCGCAACTCTGTTGGCCGGGCTGGTGCGCGAGGCCGCCGACGTATACGAGCGCCGCGACATTCTGGCCACGAGCGAGTAGGAGACACCTGTGACGACAGCCAGAAATCTCGGCGTTGACGGCAGACGCCAGTCCGAGCGGACGAAGGTACTGGAAGACCGTCCCGTCAACCTCGACGGCTTCGTCGAGGAATGGCCTGAGGTGGGCATGGTGGCGCTGGACAGTGCGTTCGATCCCGCCCCCAGCGTGCGCGTCGTCGACGGGGTGATCGTCGAGATGGACGGTCGGACCCGCGCCGAGTTCGATTTCATCGACCAGTTCATCGCCGATCACGCCATCGACGCCGCGACCACCGAACAGGCGATGGAGATCCCCGCGGCCGAAATCGCCCGGATGCTGGTCGACCCACACGTGGCCCGCGACGAGGTGATCGCGGTGACCACGGCGCTGACGCCGGCCAAGCTGCTCGAAGTGGCAAAGACGCTGAACATCGTCGAGATCATGATGGGGATGCAGAAGATGCGTGCCCGCCGCACTCCGGCGAACCAGGCGCACTGCACCAGTGCCCGGGACAACCCGCTCCAGGTCGCCTGTGAAGCCGCCGAGGCATCGCTGCGCGGATTCTCGGAAGTGGAAACCACTTTGGGTGTAGTTCGCTACGCCCCACTGGTGGCAATGGCGCAGCAGATCGGCAGCCAGGTCGGCTGTGGTGGACGCCTTACCCAGTGCGCCCTCGAGGAGGCCACCGAACTCGAACTCGGCATGCGCGGCATCACCGCCTACGCCGAGACCATCTCGGTCTACGGCACGGAGTCGGTGTTCGTCGACGGTGATGACACCCCGTGGTCGAAAGCCTTCCTGGCCGCGGCCTATGCCTCGCGTGGCATCAAGATGCGCTTCACCTCGGGCACCGGTTCCGAGGTGCAGATGGGCAACGCCGAGGGCCGCTCCATGCTGTACCTGGAGATTCGGTGCATCTTGGTCGCGAAAGGCGCAGGGGTGCAAGGCCTGCAGAACGGTTCGATTTCCTGCATCGGTGTACCAGGCGCAGTCCCGGCGGGGATCCGGGCGGTTGCGGCGGAAAATCTGATTGCCTCTGCGGTGGACCTGGAATGCGCTTCCGGCAACGACCAGTCGTTCTCACACTCACCGATGCGCCGGGTGGCACGGTTGTTGCCGCAGCTGATGCCGGGCACTGATTTCATCTGCTCCGGTTACTCGGCGCCACCCAACTACGACGACATGTTCGCCGGATCGAACCTGGACGCCGAGGATTACGACGACTTCAACACGATCCAGCGGGACCTGCAGATCGACGGCGGGTTGCGCCACGTCAACGAGGCCGAGATTCTCGCTGCCCGGCACCGCGCGGGCAAGGCTCTGCAGGCGGTGTTCGCATACCTTGATCTGCCCGCCATCTCCGACGCCGAGATCGAGACGGCCGTGTACGCGCATGGCAGCCGCGAGTTGATCCCGCGTGACGTCCTGGAAGATCTCAAGGGCGCACAGCAGGTGATGGACCGCAACATCACCGGACTGGATCTGGTGAAGGCACTGGAATCGACCGGCTTCTCCGATGTCGCCGAGAACCTTTTGGCCGTTCTGCGGCAACGTGTCTCGGGTGACCTGCTGCAGACGTCGGCGATCATGACGCGCGAGCTCCAGCCGTTGTCTGCGATAAACGACCGCAATGACTATGCGGGCCCGGGCACCGGCTACCGCCCCACGGGGGCGCGCTGGGAGGAGATGAAGCGGCTACGTCACGTGACCAGCGCCGAGAACCCTGAACTGGAGGTCGAGTGACATGTCGGCAGTGACTGGGCAGCGGACACTGACATTCACCGGCGAGCGGCCGGCAGAACCTGGGAAGCGCACTGATGAAGTGGTGCTGGCGATTTCGCCGGCGTTCGCCGACTTCTTCAGCCAGACCATCGTCGGCCTGCCCCATGCTGAGGTGATACGCCAGATCCTGGCCGGCATCGAGGAGCAGGAGGTGACCGCCCGGTGCATCCGTATCAGGCACAGCAGCGACCTCGCGGTGGTCGCGCACGCAGCGGCCAGGCTCAGCGGATCAGGTATCGGCATCGGAATCCTGTCTCGCGGCACATCGATGATCCATCAGCGTGACCTGCCGAGGTTGTCCAGCCTTGAACTGTTCCCACAGAGCCCGCTGATGACGTTGGAGACCTATCGCCGCATCGGGTCGAACGCCGCCCAGTACGCCAAAGGTGAGTCACCCGAACCGGTTCCGACCCTCAACGATCAGATGGCCCGGCCCCGCTGGCAGGCCAAGGCCGCGCTGCTGCATTTGAAGGAGACCGAGCAGATCCGCAGGAACGCCCGCCCCGTCGAGGTGGTCGCGGAGTTCGCCCAGATCCCCGAGGCACTGGGCACCTGATGGCATTGAATGTTGTCGGTGTCGACATCGGCAACTCGACGACCGAGGCCAGCGCCGCAGTCGTCGCGACTGACGGCTCGATCGGGTTCCGTGGCGCGGCGCTGACCCCGACAACGGGCGTCAAGGGCACTCCTCGAAACGTCGACGGCGTGGCCCAGGCGGTGGTTCGTGCGCTGGAGGCGAGCGCGATCCGGCTGGCCGACCTCGACCTCGTCCTGCTGAACGAGGCCACGCCGGTGATCAGTGGCATGGCGATGGAGACCATCACAGAAACCATCATCACCGAGTCGACGATGATCGGCCATGACCCGCGCACGCCGGGCGGTCGCGGTCTCGGTGTGGGCGTCACCGTGGCGTTCGACGCCCTCGCCCAAACCCCTTCGGGCACCGAAGTGATCGTGGTGGTGCCAAGGGGTGTGGACTTCGAGGACGCGGCATGCGGGATCAATGCAGCGGCGGCCCATGGGCTGACGGTGTGCGGGGTGATCCTCGGCAACGATGACGCTGTGCTGGTGGCCAACCGGCTCGACACCGTGGTCCCGGTGATCGATGAGGTATCGCGCATCGATGCGGTGCCGCTGGGCATGCTGGCCGCGGTTGAAGTGGCCGCGCCCGGCAACTCGATCCGGACCCTGTCCAATGCCTACGGGCTGGCGACGATCTTCGACCTGGACGCGGCTGCCACGAAGGTGATCTCGCCGGTGGCCCGGGCGCTGACCGGCAACCGCTCTGCGGTGGTGGTTCGCACTCCCGCAGGCGATGTCGCTGATCGCAGTATCCCGGCCGGATCGCTCGAGCTGGCCGGTGTGCACAAGCGGACATCGGTCGATGTGTCCCGCGGTGCGCCGGAGATCATGAGCGCGGTCGAGCGGGTCGCTCCGCTGGCGGATGTGGCGGGGGAGGCCGGCACCAACACCGGCGGCATGATCGCCAACGTCCGGCACAGCATGGCCGAGCTCTCCGGACATGCGCTCGCCGACGTGTGCATCCAGGATCTGCTTGCGGTGGATACCTTTGTGCCGCAGGAGGTTCGTGGCGGGGTGGCCGGTGAGGTGGCCCTGGAGAACGCGGTTGCATTGGCTGCCATGGTCCGGACGCGCGAAAGCGGAATGCGAGCCGTGGCCGATGAGGTTCGGTCCCGGTTGGGGGCCGCCGGGGCCGAAGGCGTTGAGGTGATGGTCGGCGGTGTCGAGGCCGAGATGGCGGCGCTGGGTGCGCTGACCACGCCGGGCACCGGCAAGCCGCTCGTGGTGCTCGACCTGGGTGGTGGGTCGACCGATGCCGCATTGATAGAGGTGGACGGCGGGATCAGTGCCGTGCACCTGGCCGGCGCCGGCGACCTGGTCACCAAGCTGATCGACGCCGAGCTCGGTCTCGACAACCTGGAACTGGCCGAGGACATCAAACGATCACCGTTGGGCAAAGCCGAGAGCTTCTTTCATGTGCGGCTGGAGAACGGCACCGTGATGTTCTTCGAGAAGCCACTGCCCGCGGCATCGTTCGCGCGGGTGGTCACGCTGGCCGAGTACGGCATGAATGCGATCCCGACCCGGCATTCCATGGACCGGGTCAGGTTGGTGCGCCGTGCGGCCAAGGAGCGGGTCTTCGTGGTCAATGCGCTGCGCGCACTGCGGTCCGTCGCTCCAGGTGGCGACCTGCGCCAGATCGGGTTCGTGGTGCTGCTCGGTGGGTGCGCGCTGGACTTCGAGATTCCAGAACTCATCGCGGATGCCCTTGCTCCCTTCGGAATCGTCTGCGGCACAGGCAATGTGCGTGGGTCAGAAGGGCCGCGCAATGCGGTGGCCACTGGCTTGGTGGCGTCGCATGCCCCACTGATCGGAGCGGGTGTCAGTGCGTAGCGGTGGTCAACCCGATCGTCCCGCGATCGTGGTGCTGAGTTCGGGCAGCCGGGATGTCGAACGCGACGTGTTGGCGGGCATCGAGGAAGAAGGTGTTCCGCACATGCTGGTTCCTTGCGACTCCGAGGTGTCGGCGGCCGAACTGGCCCGCCGCGCGGCGCTCAGGTCACCGCTGCATGTCGGGGTGGGCGTCGGCCTTCGAGGTGAAGTGTGCGTGCAACATGCCAAACTGTCAGATCCGTTGCCCGAGTTGTCCTCTGGTGAAGGCGCCAGCTCTGCGGTTGTCCGGGTATTGGGGCACAACGCGGCCCGGATCGTGGTCGGCGTTCCGCTCAAACCCGACGATTGACAACGAAACTGGCCATTGGGGTAGACACCGCCGCGTAGTGGGGCAATAATCTTCGATTAAAGGTTGAATTTCATACCTTTGGAAGGTCAGCTCGCCCGAGATCTTGCGCCGGGCCGGCAGCGTTGCCGGGTTAAAGGTCGGCCACCGCGTGGAAAAGCCGTCAACAGGTGACGGCATCAATACGAGACATACGAAAACGTTGTCCATGAAGGAGTTTGAAATGGCGGGTGTGGAAGAACACCTGGAGAGCGCTGACTATCTGCGGAAGCGTCAGCTCAAATCCGGAAGTGCGGGCTGGCTCTTGCTGGCCGGCCTGGGCGTCAGCTACGTGGTGTCCGGCGACTATTCAGGGTGGAACTTCGGCCTGGCGCAGGGCGGCTTCGGTGGCTTGGCGATCGCCGCCGTGATCATCGCCGGCATGTATCTGGCCCTCGTGCTGGGCATGGCGGAGCTGTCCTCGGCGCTGCCCGCGGCGGGCGGCGGGTACACATTCGCCCGGCGCGCGCTCGGGCCGTGGGGCGGGTTCGCCACCGGCACAGCGATCCTCATCGAGTATTCGATCGCGCCTGCGGCCATCGCCACCTTCATCGGCGCCTACGTGGAATCGCTGGGGTTGTTCGGGATCACCAACGGCTGGTGGGTCTACCTCGCGGCTTACGCCCTGTTCATCGGGATACATCTGTCGGGCGTCGGTGAGGCGCTCAAGGTCATGTTCGTCATCACCGCGATCGCCCTGCTGGGCCTGCTGGTCTTCGCGATCGCCGCCATCGGCCATTTCGACGTGTCGAACCTGACCAACATCGCGGTGGACGGCGGAGCAGCTGGGGCGTCGGCGTTCCTGCCACACGGATACCTGGGCATCTGGGCCGCGATCCCGTTCGCCATCTGGTTTTTCCTCGCAATCGAGGGCGTTCCGCTGGCGGCCGAGGAAACCGCCAACCCGGAACGCAACGTCCCCCGCGGCATCATCGCCGGGATGGGCGTCCTGCTGGTCACCTGCGCGGCGGTGCTGATCCTGGCCACCGGCGCCGGTGGCGGCGACGAGATGTCGGCCTCGGGCAACCCGCTGGTCGAGGCGCTGGGCCACGGCACCGCGTCCAAGCTGGTCAACTACATCGGACTGGCCGGGCTGATCGCGAGCTTCTTCTCGATCATCTACGCCTACTCGCGTCAACTCTTCGCCCTGTCGCGTGCGGGCTACCTGCCCAGGGCTTTGTCGGTGACGAATTCGCGCAAGGCGCCGACACTGGCTCTGATCATCCCCGGCGTCATCGGCTTCCTGCTGTCCCTGACCGGTAAGGGCGACCTGTTGCTCAACATGGCGGTCTTCGGCGCCGCGCTGAGCTATGTGTTGATGATGACCAGCCACATCGTGCTGCGCATCCGCGAACCCAAGATGCCGCGGCCATACCGCACCCCGGGCGGTGCGATCACCACCGGAATCGCCCTCGTCATTGCAGTTTTCGCGGTCATTGCGACCTTCCTGGTGAACCCCGTGGCGGCCGGTCTGTGCCTGGGCGTGTTCGCCGCGTTCATGCTCTACTTCGCGCTCTACAGCCGCCACCGCCTGGTGGCCAACTCGCCCGACGAGGAGTTCGCGATGCTCGCGGAGGCGGAGAGTGCCCTGAAATGAAGTACCACCAGCAGGTCTCGGGGGTGAACTACGGCTTCGACGGTCTGGTCGAGGTGATGGCCAAGGCCACCCCGCTGCGCTCCGGCGATCAACTCGCCGGCTGCGCGGCCGAGCACGACGGTGAACGCGCCGCGGCCGCCTGGGTGCTCGCCGACCTGCCGCTGGAGGTCTTCCTCAACGAGGAACTGGTGCCGTACGACACCGACGAGGTGACCCGGCTCATCATGGACAGCCATGACCGCCAAGCCTTTTCGGAGATCTCGCACCTGACCGTCGGTGGGCTGCGGGACTGGCTGATGGACACCGCGGCGCATGATCACAGCGCCGAGCGGCTGGCCGCTGTGTCCCCGGGGCTGACCCCGGAAATGGTTGCGGCGGTCAGCAAGATCATGCGCAACCAGGACCTGATCGCGGTGTCGGCCGCCGCGGAGGTGACCGCGGCGTTCCGGACCACCGTCGGTGCCCGCGGCACCCTGGCCACCCGGCTGCAGCCCAACCATCCCACCGACGACCCTCGGGGGATCGCGGCGGCGGTGCTCGACGGGCTGCTGCTGGGCTGCGGTGACGCGGTGATCGGGATCAACCCGGCGACCGACTCGCCGCAGGCCACCGCGGACCTGCTCTACCTGCTCGACTCGATCCGCACGCGCTACGACATTCCCGCCCAGTCGTGCGTGCTGTCCCATGTCACCACGACGATCGGGTTGGTCGAGGCCGGGGCGCCGGTGGACCTGATGTTCCAGTCCGTCGCGGGCACAGAAGGGGCCAACTCCGCATTCGGAGTGAACCTGCAGCTGCTGCGGGAAGGCAACGAGGCGGCGCGCAGCCTGCGCCGCGGCACCGTCGGCGACAACGTCATGTACCTGGAGACGGGGCAGGGCTCGGTGCTCAGCTCCGGTGCGCATCTGGGTGTCGGCGGCAAACCGGTGGACCAGCAGACCCTGGAGACCCGCGCCTACGCGGTCGCCCGCGACCTGCAACCGCTGCTCGTGAACACGGTCGTCGGGTTCATCGGACCGGAGTACCTCTACGACGGCAAGCAGATCATCCGGGCCGGTCTGGAGGATCACTTCTGCGGCAAGCTGCTCGGCCTGCCGATGGGGGTGGATGTCTGTTACACCAACCACGCTGAGGCCGACCAGAACGACATGGACACCCTGCTGACGTTGTTGGCCGCGGCGGGAGTGGCGTTCGTCATCACCGTGCCGGGCGCCGACGACGTGATGCTCGGCTACCAGAGCCTGTCGTTCCACGACGTGCTGACCACCCGGCGCACGCTGGGCCTGCGGCCCGCCGCCGAGTTCGAGGCGTGGCTGCGCAGCGTGGGCATGGTCGATGACTCCGGCAAGCTGACCCCGTTCGACCTGGAGCGTTCGGTGCTGCGGTCCCTTACCTCCGCGGAGACGTCATGAGCCCCAATGAGGTTGCGGTTCAAGAGTTCTGGGATGAGCTGCGTAAGACCACACAGGCCAGGATCGGGCTGGGCCGGGCCGGCAACGCACTGCCCACCCGCCGAGTGCTCGAACTGGCCGCGGCGCATGCCGCCGCGCGCGATGCGGTGCACGTGCCGCTGGACGTAGATCGCCTCAGGGAAGCTCTCCTCGAGGTGGGTATCGGTGAGCCGACCGTGGTGACCAGCCGGGCCACCTCACGTGACGAGTATCTGCGCCGCCCGGATCTGGGACGGCAGCCCGCCGACGGCATGCACGTGCCCGACACCCCGGCCGATATCGGTTTCGTGCTGGCCGACGGGCTGTCGCCGACTGCCCTGGATCGGCACGGCGCGACACTGCTCGCGGCGTTGGTGGCCCAGCTGCAGGACCGCTACACCCTGGCCCCGCCCGTGATTGCCACGCAGGCCCGCGTGGCACTCGGCGACCACATAGGGGCACAGTCGCGCGTCCGAACTCTGCTCGTGATCATCGGGGAGCGGCCGGGTCTGAGCGTCGCCGACAGCCTCGGCATCTACCTGACCCACCTGCCGATGCCCGGCCGCACCGACGCCGATCGCAACTGCATCTCCAACATCCACCCGCCCGACGGCCTCGGATACGCCGAAGCCGCCAAGGTGGCGGCCGGACTGGTCGACGGTGCGCGGGCGCTGGGCCGCTCCGGCGTCGACCTGAAGGACACCTCACGGACCTCGGCGCTCGGCACCCCGGGTGTCGTCGAACTCACCTGAACCCACCAGACGGGAACCCTTGATGACCTCACGTGCACCGCTGTCCCTTCTCGTTGCCGCGGTGACCGCGGCGCTGACCGTCGCCGGGTGCGGCTCCGGAACCGAGTCGTCGCAGTCGTCGGCCACCTCGGCCACCTCGGCCGCCACTCCCGCCGCCGGCTGTCGCACGCTGGCCGAGAACCCCGGCTGGTACGGCGACAACCGGGACCGCATCGACGCGATGCTCGCCGAGTTGGGAACCTGCGGGGCCAACGGATCGGTGGCCGACGGTGCGCCGCTGGCGCTGTTCGACTGGGACAACACCGTGGTCAAGAACGACATCGGTGACGCGACCTTCTTCTGGATGGTGCGCAACGGCAAGCTGCGGGCCCCCGCGGGCGGCGACTGGGCGAGCACCAGCCCCTACCTCACACCGCAGGCCGCGGCGGCGTTGGCCAAGGCGTGCGCCGCTGCCACTCCCGGCCGGCCGATGCCGACCAACACCGACCTAGGCTGCGCCGACGAGCTGCTGTCGGTCTACACCGACGGTGAGACGCGTGCCGACGAGCCGGCGTTCGCCGGGTTCAACGCCCGTCGGTTCGAGCCCTCGTATGCCTGGGCCGCGCAGATGCTGGCCGGCTGGCCCGAATCCGAGCTGACCGGTTTCGCCGAGGCCGCCCGCAAGGAGAACCTCGACGCGCCCGAGGGCACGGAGCAGAAGGTCGGCAGCGGTGACGAGACCGGCTGGGTGCGCTACTACCCGCAGATGCGCGATCTCGTGGAAACCTTGCGCGCCAACGGTTTCGACGTCCGCATCATCTCCGCGTCGGCTGAGCCGGTCGTGCGCGTGTGGGCGGCCGATCTCGGTTTCACCCCGGACAAGGTGATGGGGGTGCGGACCGAACGCGACGGTGACGTGCTCACCTCGAAGCTGGTGCCGTGCGGCGACGAGACGGCTATCCCGTACATCGAGGGCAAGCGGTGCCGGGTGAACGAGGATGTCTTCGGCGTCACGGGGCCGGCCGCGTTCCAACAGCAGCCCGAGTCGAAACGCGCGGCCTTCGGCGCAGGCGACTCCGATACCGACGTCACGTTCCTCACCGATGCGACGGCGCTGCGGCTGGTGCTCAACCGCAACAAGACCGAGTTGATGTGCACGGCCTACGACAACGCCGACGGTCGCTGGGTGGTCAATCCGATGTTCATCGACCCGAAGAAGAGGCAGGGCGACGCGTACGAGTGCGCGACGGAGGGCTTTATCGAGCCCAGCGGCAAGGACGCCCCGCTGCACCGTCCGGACGGAAGCGTGGTGCCCGACCAGGAGGACGCGGTGTCCTAGTTCTCCAGTGTTGGGTTGTGTGCGATCTTTCTCGAAGATCTCGCACACAAGCCAACACTCGTCAGTAGGGACCGCCCGCGGATCGTAAGGCTGCGCGAGTGCGGCCGATGATCGTGCTCTGGCGATACCTGAGCAGGTCGGCACCCACGCGGACAATGCGCCAGCCGAGGTCCTCGTATTCGACGGTCTGGTCGATATCCCGCGTACGTTGCCTCGGATCGGTCCAGTGCTGAATACCGTCGTACTGGACACCCACCTTCCACTCAGGCCATCCCATATCGATCCGGCCAACCTGCCGGCCATGGTCGAACACCTCGATCTGGGTGTGCGACGGACGCATGCCCGCCTTGGTGAACAGCAGTCGCAGGCGCGTCTCCTGCGGTGACTCGGCGCCGTCGTCGGCCAGCTCGAGCACTTGTCGCAGTTGAACCACGCCTCGAACGCCGGGGTGACGATCGACGAGTGCCGTCACATCGGGGATCTTGAGGCGAGTTGCCTGGATGAGTGCATCGACACGGATGACGGCCGTAGTGAGTCCGCGTCGGCGGCCCAGATCGAACGCGGTTCGCGCGGGCGTGGTCGTGCGGATGCCTCCAACCAGGCAGGTTTCGTCACCGGCAAGCCTGTCACTGTGGATGAGAATCCCTGGCGGCTGAGAGCGGCTCGGCTGATTGATCTCGGCCGGGTGCTTGGCGTCGATCCACAGTGTGCCGTGCAGAGCTGCCGCGGACAGTCCCACCACCGTGGCTCGCCGTCCTGACCACAGCCACGCCGCGACGGCTTTGTCCACCGGCGTCGGCTCGGTGCCCCTCGGTACGTAGACATTGCGGAACACCGCCTCATAGCGTGTGCGCAGTTGGTAGCGGCTGAGCCTGCCGGTAGCCAGCGCCTCGGTGCCCAGGAATGGCATGCGAATAGGACGTCAACGGATGGGCTAGCGGTTCCCGTTGCGCCCAGTGTTGGGTTGTGTGCGATCTTTCTCGAAGATCTCGCACACAAGCCAACGCTCGTCCCTGGAGCCACGTTTTGACCTGCATGGACGCCCACAGGTAAGCTGCTCCGTTGGTGTGTGCTGCCCTTTTGGGCATGCGGTTCCGGGTCAACGTCGGTCGCCGGAACGTCGTAGTGCGCTCACCAGACCGGCACCCGGGACATCCTGGGGATCAACCCGAGAAGAAGAGGTAAGCGCTGTGCCTACGTACACGCCGAAGGCGGGTGACACCACACGTTCGTGGTATGTCATCGACGCCCAAGACGTGGTGCTCGGCCGGCTCGCCGTCGAAGCAGCCAAGCTGCTCCGCGGCAAGCACAAGCCGACATTCACGCCGAATGTCGATGGTGGCGACTTCGTCATCGTCATCAACGCCGAGAAGATTGCCGTCAGCGGCAACAAGCTCACCAACAAGTTCGCTTACAGCCACTCGGGTTACCCGGGCGGTCTGCGCAAGCGCGCGATCGGTGACCTGCTGCAGAAGCACCCGACCCGCGTCGTCGAGAACGCGATCCTCGGCATGCTGCCCCACACCAAGCTTGGTCGGCAGATCCAGAAGAAGCTCAAGGTCTACGCCGGTCCGGATCATCCGCACGCCGCGCAGCAGCCGGTTCCGTACGAGATCAAGCAGGTGGCCCAGTGACCGAAACGATTGAGAACGGCAGTGAGAACACCGAGGCTGTCGAAGCCGACGTCGAAGCCGTGACCGAAACCGTCGAGGTGGCGGAGCAGGATCACCGCGAGCCGATCATTATCGACCGTCCGATCCAGACCGTCGGCCGCCGCAAGGAGGCCGTGGTGCGGGTGCGCCTGGTGCCCGGCACCGGCAAGTTCAACCTGGACGGCCGCACGCTGGAGAACTACTTCCCGAACAAGGTGCACCAGCAGCTGATCAAGGCCCCGCTGGTGACCGTCGACCGGGTCGAGCACTTCGACATCTACGCCCACCTCGATGGTGGCGGCCCCTCGGGCCAGGCCGGTGCCCTGCGCCTGGCCATCGCCCGTGCGCTGATCCTGGTGCAGCCGGAGGACCGGCCCGCACTCAAGAAGGCCGGGTTCCTGACGCGTGACCCGCGTGCCATCGAGCGCAAGAAGTACGGCCTCAAGAAGGCCCGCAAGGCGCCTCAGTACAGCAAGCGCTGATCTGTCGCCATTTGGTCGAACGAACCCGCCGGGTGTGTCACGCACACACCCGGCGGGTTTGTTTTTGCGTCCGCTCGGACTCGCCGAGTTCTACGTATGGGCTGCTCTTGGAGGTTTTTGCGACCCTCATGTCGAAAACGGCGCGGGACCGGGCACAACTTTTTTCCGGATTCGGGTTTGACGGCAGACGCTGCGTGGAAGCCCACTGTGCGGAGAGCAGGGGACCGCTTTGTGTCAGCAGGGTTGTGCCCGCAGGACCTTCCTGCCGCCGGTGGATGTCATTGCGATGTCGGGGGACCGGGTGCCGCTGTCCCATCGGAAGGAGTAATTGTGGGGAACTTCGCGAAGACAGCGACTGCAGGCGTAGTGCTCGGTGGATCGCTGCTGTTTACCGCCGGCCTGGGTATCGCCAGTGCGGCGCCCGAAACTGCCGGAGACGGCAAGGTCAACCTCACCCTCGGCAACGTTTCCGTCCTGGAGAACGTCGACGACGCCGCGGCCGCGCAGATCGCTGCGGGGGTGTGCGACAACACCGACACGGCCTCGTTGACCACCGCGGTTCAAGGGGTCGACGCGAACAGCACCGACCACGTGGTCTGCACAAACAACCTCGGGACCATCTCGTTCAGCCAGAACGGAACCACCGAGCGCCCGGGTGGGGTTTCCCAGGGGACCGAGCCGCACAGCGTTGCGCCGACGACGGCACCCAACATGGTGCCGGGAGGCAGCAACTCGCCGTCAGGCACCGGCATCAGCTAGCGATTTGTCGCCGATCACCGCCCGTGCCCGACCCGCGGGCGGTGATCCGCTGGATCTCGAACGGGTATCAATCCGGCGCCGGGATGGTCGCTGACCTCGTCGGTTGTGTTTACGGCGGCCAATTATGAGAAGTTTAAGGGCATGGGTCGACTGTTCGGCACCGATGGGGTGCGTGGGGTCGCCAATCGCGATCTGACCGCTGAGCTGGCGGTTGCGCTCGGTTCGGCGGCGGCACGGCGTCTCGGCAACTCTGCGGGACCCGGCCGTCGGGTGGCTGTGGTGGGCCGTGACCCGCGGGCCAGTGGCGAGATGCTCGAAGCCGCGGTGATCGCCGGCATCACCAGTGAGGGTGTCGACGCGTTGCGGGTCGGTGTCTTGCCGACGCCTGCGGTGGCGTACCTGACCAGTGCTTATGATGCGGATTTCGGGGTGATGATCTCCGCGTCGCACAATCCGATGCCTGACAACGGCATCAAGATCTTCGGTCCGGGTGGCCACAAGCTCGACGACGCCGCCGAGGACCGCATTGAGGAGCTCGTCCAGGCGGGTCCCGGGAGTAGGCCCACGGGGGCCCGTATCGGCCGGGTTCTCGACGCCGAGGACGCGTTGGACCGCTACCTGCGTCACGCCTCCAAGGCCGTCACCACCCGACTCGAAGGACTCACGGTGGTCGTCGACTGCGCGCACGGTGCGGCGTGGTCGGCCGCTCCCCGGGCCTACCGGGCCGCGGGAGCCAACGTCATCGCGATCAACGCCGAACCCAATGGCCTCAACATCAACGACGGCTGCGGATCCACCCACATGGAGATCCTGCAGGCGGCAGTCCTCGAGCACGGCGCCGATCTGGGCCTGGCCCACGACGGCGACGCCGACCGGTGCCTGGCCGTGGACGCTGCGGGCCAGGTCGTCGACGGCGACGCGATCATGGTGGTGCTGGCGCTGGCCATGAAGGACGCCGGCGAGTTGGCGTCGGACACCCTGGTGGCCACGGTGATGAGCAATCTCGGCTTGCACATCGCCATGCGGGCGGCCGGTATCGAGGTCCGCACCACCGGTGTCGGGGACCGCTACGTCCTGGAGGAACTGCGGTCCGGCGAGTTCTCCCTCGGTGGTGAGCAGTCGGGTCACATCGTGTTGCCCGGCTTGGGCACCACCGGAGACGGCATCGTCACCGGTCTGCGGTTGATGTCCCGGATGGCCCAGACCCGCGCAACGCTGGCGACGCTTGCCGCGCCGATGCGCACCCTGCCCCAGGTCCTGATCAATGTTGCGGTCGATGACAAGGCTGCGGTGGCGAAAGCGCCGTCTGTGCAGTCCGCCGTGGCCCAGGCCGAGGCCGAGTTGGGGGACACCGGCCGAATCCTGTTGCGGCCCTCGGGTACCGAACAGGTGGTTCGGGTGATGGTCGAGGCGGCCGACGAGAGCACGGCCAGGATGGTCGCCGTTCGGGTGGCCGATTCGGTCAGCGGGCAATCGGCCTGAGGGAACCGGACGGTGCCCGGCTGCGTCTAAACCGGGCATGGGAGATGTAACTGCCGCCAGTCTTGACGGCGCGGCACTGGCGTCCGTGGCCGCCGGATACGACGCCGTTGCCGACGATCTCGATTCAGTGGTGCGCGACCGCCTGCGTGGGCCCGTGTTCGACGGTGCGTCCGCCGGGCACGCCCACGTTGCCGACGGGGACGCGGTGCGGACCGCCGTGGATGAGGTGACGGACGGGTTGCGCCGGTGGTCACGGGCCAGTGCCGAGGTCGCGGCCGTGTTGCGCAGCTCGATCGATCGGTACGCGGTTGCCGACGCGCGTGCTGCGGCCCGGGTGCGTTGAGCCGTGGCGGCAAGCCTCGATGTGGCGGCCCGGTTGGATGAGGGGCAGGTCGCCGTCGACACGATCGCCGAATACGTCTGGGCCTGCCACCTGCTGGGCTTCGGCCACCCCGATCTGACCCGCTACCGCTATCAGGTGCGCGACTGGTACGCCGCCGAGGATGGCCTGGACCTGCGGACGCTGGATACCGAATGCGCATCACTGGCCGCCGCTGCTGCGGTGGCGGAGCAGGTATTGCGAGTGCAGGACAACCACTTTCAGGATCTGTCGCGGGCATGGCAGGGTGCCGGGGCTCGGGCGTCGACGGATTTTCTCGCCCGGCACGCGACCGCGGCGACGCAGGTCGCCGCCGGGATCCGCGGCGCGGCAGCGACATTGACCCGGTTGCACGACACGCTCCGGGATGCGGTGGACGCCAAGGTCTCCGCCGCGCTTCAGATCGAGGAGCGCCAGGCCGGGCACCGTGGAACTTGGCTGGCGGCGGCGCGGACGGTGAGCACCGGTGTGGGGGACCGGTCGGTGGCCAGTGAACTGATCGACAAGCAGGTGAAACCCTTCGTGGCGAACGACATCGGCGGCGACTGGTTGACGGCGATGCGCAGCTCGACGCGGGCGGTTGCCGATGCGTACGCGCAGGCGGTCGCCGCGTTGCGAGCCGAGGCGCAACCGGTGTTCGGCATCCCGGGGGATCTGGGGCCGGCCTGGCTTCCGTCGGGTGGCCCTCCGGGTCCCGTCCTGGCCGCCACCGCCGATGCCGCCGACCGGCCTTCGGCAGCCGGTTCGGGTGGGGGATTCGCCGCGGCTCCGGCGAGCGTGCCTTCGTTCTCGGCTCCCGCGGCGATGGTGCCCGCCGGGATGGCACCCGGCGCCCCGGCGGCCGGACCCGAGCCCACCGCCCCGGCGGCACCACCCGTCGAGTCGGCGGCTCCCGCCCTGGCCTCACCTGCAGGATTGGGACAGGGCCTCGGTGGCGGTGGCCTGCCCGGTCTGGGTGGCATGCCTGACATCGGTTCCGGCTTGGCCGGTTCCGGGCAGCCACTGGCGGATCTGCTGGGCGGGCTGATCGGGTCGTCTGCCGATGATCTGCCCGGGGATATCGGTGACCTGCAGGACGACGACTTCGAGGACGTTGATCCGGAAACAGACGATGACGCACCCGACGACATGGCCGATGAAGCCGAACAGGATACCGAGGACGACAGCACCGAGGACGACGGCACCGAAGGCGCGGACGAGGACGGTGAGCTCTCCGGCGACGAAGCTGCGGAGCCGGATGAGACCGGGGAAGTGGCCGAGCCGCAGACTGATGCGCCCCAATCCGATTCACCCGAGCCCGCACCGGAGGTCCCCGCAACCGTCAGCTCGCCGTCCACTGTGCCGGATCCGGTTGCCGATCCGCTCGCCGCGCCCGCGGGTGAAACTCCGTGTGCGATCGCGGCCGACGAGTTACCTCAGGCGGGTCCGTGACCAGTCATGGTACTGCGGTCAGCTCATTGCCTCGGCCATGGCCATATGGCCCTCGAAGCCAAGCGAATTCGCCATATCCCGGTAGCAATCCCTCAAGTTCGTATAGGTGGCGTCATCGCCTTGCGCCCGCGCAAGCAACGCGCGCAATCGCAGCAGCACGATGTCGCGGACAGCCGACTCGCCGAGGGGTGCGAGCGCCAATCTGCTGACCGCGCACTCGGCCTCGGCCACGTCACCGTCGGCGCAGCGTTCCAACAGTGTCTCCACCAGAACTCTGGTGCCGCTCGTGCACGCCATGAGGGCTCCGGTCCGGAACATGTGGTCCAGGGCCCTCCGCATCACCGGTATCGCCTCGTCGCGGTCACCGAGCTTGGCTCTTGCCAAGCCGGCGGTGAGATCGGCGGTCGGCACGAGGTAGAGGCGGGACCGCTCGTGTAGCCACATGTTGCGCATCTGCTCCAGCAAGGCCAAACCTCGGTCCCAGTCCGTGCGGGAATCCCGGCTCACCAGTGTGACACCAAGAAATAGTTTGACGCTGCTCAGCGCTGAATCGCCGGTCAATCTCCCGGCGGCGCGCAGCGCTGAATCGAGCTGTTCCACGACGCCATCGTCGGCGTGAACCATCCCGTTCGAACACGCGAATCCATACGCTCCTCCGGCGATCAATGCACGGGTGACCGGGTCGCAGCTTCGGGCCATGGCCACCGCGTCGTCGAGGTCCTGCTGCCACCCGGGCTGTCCCAGCCAGGCGCGAGCGATGCCGCGAAACTCCAACGCCGACGCCAGCGGCGACACCATGCCGAGGTTGCTACGCGCGTCGTCGGCCATGTCGATGACGGCCTGCGACCACCCCAAAACATCGGCCATCGCACCGGTTACCATCTTGGCGGCTGACGCGGCGTATGTCGCTCCCATGATGAGGGTTGGATCACCGATCGAGTCGAGCAGCACCATCTGTTCGGACACCAGCCGCGATGCCTCGCGCACCCGCCCGTGGAACATGCGCGCGGTTGCCAAACCCGTCATGCCCATGGCCAGGGAGGCCTTGTCCCCGGCCTGCTCGCACAATGTCCGCAGCTCTTCGAACCGGCCCGAGACGTTCGCTTCAGCTGTCCGCCAACCGGTGGCGCACAGCATGGTGAGGGGAGCGATGCCCAAAGCGGTGCGGTCCGGGTCGTTGCTCGGCAACGAATCGGCGATCTGGCGCGCACGTTCCCAACTGACCCGCGCCGCAGTGATATCGCGGTTGACCGACCATGAGCCGGCCCGCATGTGCCAGTCGTAGGCGACTCGCAGTTCGCCGGCGGCTTCGATGTGTTCGGCGATCAGCGCCGCGTTCTGGTCGGTTGACGCCGGGCTGCCAGTTTCGATGGCCGCGGCCAGCCGACGGTGCACTTCGGCACGATCGGACTTCAGTTGCGACTCGTATGCCACCGCGCGGATCAGTGGGTGCCGGAAGGCGTATTCGACGTGCGGGGTGAACCCCACTTGATCGATCAGCTCCGCGCTGAGCAGCTCGTCGAACACCGGATCGATCCTCAGCGCGGTCAGAAGCTTTGCGCCGAAGCGTGACCCGACCACCGAAGCGGCGTTCAACGTCCGCTTGGCCTTGGTGTCGAGGCGGTCGATGCGGGCCTCGATGACCGCCTGCACCGTCGCGGGCACGGTGACGTCGGCGGTGTCGGCATGGCACACATAGTCGCCGCGGCCACCGTCCAGCACACCACGCTGGACCAGTTCGCGCACCATTTCCTCGGCGAAAAACGGGTTACCCGAGGCTCGTTCGGCGATGGTGGCGGCCACGTCGCCAACCGAGGGATCTGTACCCAGCAGCTCGTCAATCAGTGCCGTTGATTCCGAATTGCTCAGCGGCGCAAGCGCTATCGTTTGTGTAACGGTCACGCGTCTCAACGCCCCATGGTATTCGGGGCGGTAGGTGATCAGCGCCATCGCCGGGATTTGTGGGATGACGGCGAGGAAGTCGACCAGCATCGACTCGCTGACCTCATCGATCCAGTGCGCGTCTTCGATGAGATAGAGCACCGGGTCGGTGCGGGCCAGCGATGCGCCGTTGATCATCGTCGTCAGCCGGCTCCGCCGGGCGTCCGCGTCGATATTGGGCAGCGGAGTGGCAGTGTCGGCGATGCCAAGCAGGTCATCGAGCAGCAGCAGATCCTGCTCCTCAGTGCCAGGGAACTGCGTCCGCACCCGAACCCGGGCCGCCCCGTCACCGAGTTCGGCTATCCCGCACGCCGCCCGTAACAGGTGCCTGACCACCCGGAAGGGCAGGTCGCCGGCATGCGATTCGCAGAACGTCCAATACACCTCGAGCCCGCGGTCCGCCGCCAGCGCCGCGGCCTCCCGGAGCACCCGGGACTTGCCGACACCTGGCGGCCCCACCAATCCCACGACCGCGCCGCGACCACTGCTCGCGCGGTCCACTGATGCCCCGACAGCGTCCAGTGCGGCCTGTCGACCGACCAAGGTCGACTCCGTGCCCCCGACCAGAGCGCGCTTCGGTTCCACCGCCAGCAGCCGGCGCGCGGGCACCGGCTTGTCAGTTCCCTTGATGTGGACCAGTTCGGTGTCGTCGAGGACCGCGGCATGCTCGACCAGTCGCGCGGTCGACTCGGACAGCATCACTCCGCCCGGGGGAGCGACGGATTCCATCCGCTGTGCCAACCCGACCTGCTCTCCGATGAGGGTGTAGCCCAGCACGCCCGGCCCCGTGGCCCCGGCTGTGACCTCGCCCGAGTTCAGGCCCACCCGCAATCGCAAGGCGACACCGTCGCGGCGGTGGATCTCGTCGGCGAAATGTCCAGCGTCGGTCTGAATGGAAAGGGCCGCCAGGCACGCGCGGATCGCATGATCCTCGAGTGCGACCGGTGCCCCGAACACGGCCATCAGGCCGTCACCGGTGAACTGTTCCATCGTGCCGCCGTAACGTCGCACTACCGCTGCACTACGACCGACCAGTTCGGTCATGATCTCCCGCAGCCGCTCCGCGCCTACCGTCGCGGCAATTTCCATCGAATGCACCACGTCGGCGAACAGCACCGTCACCTGCTTGAACTCGGCCGGTTCGGCGACTCTGACAGCCACGCCGCATTCGTTGCAGAACTTCGAGTTCGCCGGCAGCTGGTTGCCGCAGGCAGCGCACTTCACGCCTGCTGCCGTCATGTCGACCACCACCCATCCGCGGTGCGATCAGCCGATTCGCCAAGGGTACGGCGTAGCTTGCAACGCCGTGTGCGATCGCCACCGACGAGTTACCGCAGGTGGGTGGCTAGGGTCTGCGCCGAATCGGCTTTCGATCCCTGCCAGTGGGACTTTGGGAGCCGAAGTGGACACCTGGGTGTTAGACCTGGTTGTGATGTGAACCACAGTCGCCGAAACTTCGGAGGGGGTCCTTGATGACGATGGAATCCGAGTGCGAGGTGCGCGAGATAGAAGCCGAAGCACCGCCGACGCGATTTGCTCGTGGCTGGCACTGCCTCGGACTGACTCGCGACCTCGGCGACGGGGAACCGCACGGGATCAACGTATTCGGGCAGAACCTTGTCGTATTCCGCAGTGGTGACGGCAGGATCAACGTGCTCGACGGATACTGCCGACATATGGGCGGTGACCTGTCCCAAGGTCAGGTCAAGGGTAATGAGATCGCCTGCCCGTTCCATGACTGGCGGTGGGGCGGCGACGGGCGCTGCAAGAACGTGCCGTACGGCAAGCGTGCGCCCCGACTGGCCCGCACCGCCACCTGGACGACCCTTGAGCAGGACGGGATGCTGTTCGTCTGGAACGATCCCGAGGGCAATCCTCCGCCGGCCGATGTGACGATTCCGCGCATCGAAGGTGCCACCAGTGATGAGTGGACCGATTGGCATTGGTACACAACGGTCGTCAATGCCAACTGCCGTGAGTTGGTGGACAACGTGGTCGATATGGCGCACTTCTTCTACGTGCACGGATCAATGCCCACCTACTTCAAGAACATCTTCGAGGGCCACATCGCAACCCAGTACATGAACGCGGATACCCGCGCCGACCGTGACGATGTCGGCGGCTCGGCGATGCTCGGCACCACATCGGTGGCGTCGTACTACGGGCCGGCCTTCATGATCGATGACCTGACCTACCACTATCCCGAAGCCGACCATTACAGCGTGCTGATCAACTGCCACTATCCGATCGACGCGAATTCGTTTGTCCTGCAATACGGAATCATCGTCAAGAAAGCCGAGGGCGTGTCCGGAGAACGGGCCCTGCAGAACGCAATCGCACTGGGCGACTGGGTCAAGATCGGCTTCGAACAAGATGTGGCAATCTGGAAGACCAAGGCACGCATCGACAACCCGTTGCTGTGCGAGGAAGACGGGCCGGTGTACCAGCTGCGCCGTTGGTACGAACAGTTTTACGTCGACGCTGACCACGTGGCCGCCGACATGGTCGACCGGTTCGAGTACGTGATCGACACGACGAGCGCTCAGCATGCGTGGGCGCAGGAGATCGAAGACAACATCGTTGCCCGCGCCACCGTTGAGTCAGCGCCATGACCGACCGCCTCGATCCTCGGCTCGAAGAGTTGCCGATGGTGCCGGTGTCCTGCCGCCGCTGCGGCTAACGGTGCGGATGGCCCTTCGATCGGGTGAGGATCGCTCCTAGTCGGCTGATGCTGTCGCGGATGGCGGTCTCGCCGAGTGCGCCGTATCCGATCACCAGGGCAGGTGGCGCAGAGTCGGGATCCGCCCAGTTCCACCGGGCGCCGTCCAGGCGCAGGCCCTGTTCGCGGGCGGCGGTGACGATGGCATCCTCGTCCGAGTTGCCGGGCAATCGGAGATAGACGTGCAGGCCCGCGTCGATGCCGGTCGGCCTGGTCTGGGGCATCGACGTGCTGATTGCCGACAGCATGGCATCGCGTCGCTGGCGATATACCGGGCGCACCCGCCGCAGATGGCGAGTCATCCCGCCGGTAGCGATGAACCGGGACAGGGCGAGTTGTTCGAGCGCGGAGTTGCCCATGTCGTCGTACAGCTTCTCGGCGGCCACGGATTCAACCAACCAGGACGGCAGCGCCATCCATCCGAGTCGCAGAGCAGGGGACAGCGTCTTGCTCACGCACCCCGCATAGGCCACGTGATCCGGGGCGAGTCCCTGCAGCGCGCCGACAGGACTTCTGTCATAACGGAATTCGGCGTCGTAGTCATCTTCGATGATCAGCGCATTTCGGTCGTGGGCCCAGGCGATCAGCGCTGCCCTGCGGTCGGTGTCGAGCACGGCCCCGGTCGGATAGGAATGGGCGGGCGCCACCAACACTGAGCCGACGTCGAGTTGAGCCAATCTGGAGACATCGAGCCCGTCCTTGTCGACCGGCACCGGCAGCACCCGGAGCCCGGCACGTGCGATCGCGTCGCGATGAAATCCGAAACACGGGTCCTCGACAGCGACTGCGTCGCATCCCCGCGCCTGCAGCGCCCGGGCCAGCAGCGTAATCCCCTGCGTGAGACCCGAGGTGACGATCATGTGGTCGGGCGTGACCGCAACGCCACGGACGCGGCCCAGGTACTCGGTGAGGGCTTCGCGTAGCGGGCGCATGCCGAGCGGACCCGGGTAGCCCAATTGGGAGTTGGGTGCCGCGGTGAGGGCACTTCGGTAGTGGCGCAGCCACTCGTTGCGGGGAAACAGCGCGGCATCGGGCAGGCCTCCACCCAGCGGCACGGCCGGGTCTCGGGCCTCGCGCGTGCGCGGAGATTGTTGTGGCGCAACCGGTCTCACCCGGGTACCCGAACCCTGGTGTCCGGTCAGGTAACCGTCGGCCACCAGGTGTTCGTAGGCGGCGACGACGACGCTGCGCGCCACACCGAGCTGTGTGGCCAGTACGCGCGATGGTGGCAGTAGCGAGCCCGCCGCGAGCCGGCCCTGTTGAATCCCCACCCGCAGCTGATGTTGCAGCTGCATCGCGAGCCCGTCAGGGGACGCGCGGTCCAGGTCCAGCAGAAGGTCCGGCGGAAATCCGGCCTCAGCTGAATTGGTCTGCTGAAGATCTCCAGAATTGGACCCTGACATAGACCAATGCTAGGAGCGATCGTGGAGCCATGTCTACGATCAACAACCTCTCCTCAGTCGTCCGCCCGGTGATCACGTCGTGGATGCCCGGGCCTGCCCCAGTCGGCGACGGACCGGTCCTGGTCAGCGTGACCGAGTATGCCGCGCATTCTCTACGGCATCTGCCGGGCGTCGCCTACAACGGGATGCGCATGCGGGAAGGTTGGTACGCCATGCCGGGCGCGGTCGGGCTGTGGTTGTGGAGCTTGCCCGCTGCAGGCCGCGGCGGATCGATTTCGGTGTGGACGGATGCAGAGGCGTTGCAGCAGTTCGTCATCCTGCCGCACCACGTAGACATCATGCGCCGCTACGGCGATCGCGGAGCCGTCCGGTCGACCACCTGGGAGGCCGATACCTTTGATCGGACGAGCACCCTCGCGCGGGCCCGTGAGTGGATCGGGCAGTAGTCGTTATCGGGTGAGAGACACCAGCTCTTCGCAGAACCTCACCGTCTCGGCAGTATCGGTGGCCAACGGGTGCACGAGCATCGTGGTCACCCCGGCTTCGGCATAGGCGGCCAGCCGTTCCTTGACGAATCC
Source organism: Mycobacterium sp. IDUB_9 (assembly GCF_055419505.1). NCBI lineage: Bacteria > Bacillati > Actinomycetota > Actinomycetes > Mycobacteriales > Mycobacteriaceae > Mycobacterium > Mycobacterium sp. IDUB_9. The sequence goes on from NZ_JBVAXU010000002.1 coordinate 408,929, forward strand.
CTTTGGCCCGACAAGGGATATGTTGCGGACCAGATCGTCGGGCACCGCGGCGATGGCCTCGGCCTTCTTGCCGGCCAGGAACAGGTCCTGGATGTGATCGGCCACCTCGCCGTACCCGTAGCGGGTGGCCAGGTTGTGGTAGAAATTCTTGCCGCGTGCACCCATGCCGCCGATGTACAGCGCCAGTTGGGGTTTCGCCCAGGCCAGCCGGTCGTCGACGTCGTCGCCGATAGCCAGGCTGGCGCTGACCATGACGTCCAGCGGGCCCAGCGCCGGATCGCGCTTGGCCGTCCCGGCCCGCAGGGCATCCCCCCACACGTCATCGGCCTTCTCCGGGAGGTAGAACACCGGCTGCCAGCCCTCGGCGATCTCGGCGGTGAGCTCGACGTTCTTGGGTCCCAGTGCCGCGATGGTAATCGGAATACGCTCGCGCACAGGGTGATTGATCAAGTGCAGTGACTTGCCCAGTCCGGTGCCCCGGTCGGCGGGCAGTGGCAGCTGGTAGTACTTGCCGTCGTATTCGAGGTTCTCCCGGCGCCACACCTTCCGGCAGATCTCGACCACCTCGCGGGTGCGGCCCAACGGTGCGTCGAACGGAACACCGTGGAAGCCCTCCATCACCTGCGGACCGGAGGTGCCGATGCCCAGCCGGAACCGACCGTCGGACACGTAGTCGACGCCGGCGGCGCTCATGGCCATCAGGGCCGGCGTGCGGGTGTAGATCGGGACGACGCCGGTGCCGAGCTCCATGGTCGAGGTCTTGGCGGCAAGGTAACCCAGCTGGCTGATCGCGTCGTAGGAGTACGCCTCGGCGACCAGGGCGATATCGACGCCCACCTTCTCCAGCTCGACGACCTGATCGGCCGCCTCCTTGAAGCCGCCGGCGTAACTCAGAAATATTCCTGTCCGCATGACAATACCTTACCACCAACCAGTTGGTTGGCCAATTTCGGGGCAGGTGAAATTTGTCCGGATAGGTGAATAATTCGTCACGATAATCCAATTATGACGTGACATAATTCGGAGTAATGGACGCACGGGAAATCGACAACCATGCAGGAGGGCTGAAATGCTGACCCGTATTCTGGGCGTCGCCGCGGTGAGTGCGGGGGTCGCAATCCTGGGAACCGGCATAGTTTCGGCAGCTCCGGAATCTCCGTGTGCGCCGTACGTGCCGATCGCCGACACGATTGCCGGTGCCAGCCCAGAACACTTGGGCAACTGGGTCGTTCGCTATGAGCGGGTGAGTGCCGGCGACCCGGCGATCGCTGACGCGATAAACCAGGTGATCGATGCCGAAGCTCGGGGCCAGGTGGCTACCTACGAGCCCAGTGCGACCAAGACGAATCCCTGGACGCTGAATATAGGTGGGCATGTTGTCAAACGGCCGGTGACCATTTCTGCGCTGTTCACCGGCGAATACAATACCGACCAGCCGAACATGCCATTCAACGCCGTTGCGACCCGGGTCTTCGATTGTCGAAGCGGAATTATGATCGATTGGGACAATCTCTTCACCGATAAAAAGGCGGGGCTCGAGCGGCTTTCCGAGCAGACGAAGCGGATCCTCCCGACGGTCTACGCGCCCCCCAGCCGTCCCGGGGTGTGGCAGTTCGGCAGCGAGATTGCTCCGGTCGACGACAACTTCCGCTATTGGATCCCTACCGATCAGGGCATCGAGCTGCACTTCCCGGACTGGCAGTTCGGTCGCGGCCTCCCGGTGATCACCGTCGGCTGGGCGGCGGTCAGAGATCTGATCGCGCCGGAGTTTCAGGCGATCACCGGGTAACCGGTGGTCAGTGCGGTTGGACGATCCGCGGGGTGTAGCACCCGTGGAAGCTCAGCGGCAGGTGATGGCGCAGCCGGCCGACGTAGACCGGTCCGGCTGCGATGTCCTTGGCGTCGAACACCGACAGCTTGGCGGTGTTGTTGACCGCGTCGAGGACCGGTCCGATCAGCCAACCGTCATCTTCGTCGGTCGCGCCCGGGCGGGCCGCGAAGACGGCTTCGTGGGGGAGTTCTCCGTCGGGGAACTGGAACTGGGTTTCCGTGCCGGTCTCGTTGTCGATCTTCGCCACCGCATTCGGGTAGAGGCTCCCGCCGGTAGCGGCCGACATGTAGAAGTAGCGATTGGGCTTGGCCATCTTGAAGACGTTGATACTCGGGAATTCGCCGTGAACGCTGGAGAATTCGTCGATGGTGACGTTCCCGGTCCCAGAGATTCTCAACCGGGTGGGCAGGCCACCGAAGGGCATCGTGGAGGTTTCCATCAGGGTTTCGACGCCGGCCAGCTGACCGTTGAGTTGCTCCCAGGTGGCGTGGTAGTTCATCACGTCCACCACGACGTCGCCGTTCTCGTCGTCGTAGGCATTGGCAAAATGCAGGTGCAACATCGGATCGGTGTGGAAGATGCGTGGCTTGCCGCCGTCGCGCGGTACCAACGCGATCATGGTGCCCATTGATGCGTCGTATTCAATCGCGTCAATGTAGTTGAGCAACCCGAAGGCGGCGCCGAAGAACTTCTTCAGGGGGAAGACCAGCGGAGGGATCACGAAGACCATGTACCGCTTGGTCAGGCCCACATCGTGGTTGAACATGGGCCCGGGCAGCCGGACCGCACCCAGACGGTGCAGCTTGCCTGCGCGATCGACCCGGTAGCAGATCAGCTTGGGGACCGGCGCCATCGCCATCCCGAAGTTGTACATTTCGCCGGTTTCCCAGTCCCACTTCGGATGTGCGGAGAATGCTCCCAGCCATTTGAGCTCACCGTCGTAGTCGTACTCACCTTTGGTGCGCAGGGTGTCGGGATCGAGTTCGGTGGGCCGGCCACCTTCCCAGAGGGCGAGCAGTTTCCCGGCATTCACGACGACAGCGGTGTTGGCGACATTCGCGGGAAACCGCAACGCATTGGCCAGGAGGCCACCTTGGCGCATGGTGCCCAGGGCACGGAATGGCGCGCCCTCGGAGATGATCGAGCGTTGGTAGTGCTTGGTCTGGACGAACCGGTTGCGGAAGTGAACCTTGCCGTCGGACATCGAGTACATCGTCAGCATTCCGTCGCCGTCGAAGATGTGGCCGAGCGGCGTTCCGCCGGCCTCCATCTTGCCGGGGCCGTTGCGGTACAACGTTCCTCGCAATTGGTCGGGCAACTCGCCGGTGACGTCGTCGATCGTGTAGTCGTACTCCTCGTAGAGGGGGGCGTAGGTCTGGATGGGATTGTTGTCGACGTTGGTCATGACGGGACTCCTTGTTCGGTGTTGGTCAGTGGGCCGGGTGGACGCGCAGGGTGCATCCCAGGCCGGGCAGATGAGGGTCGAATTCCAGCGGCATCGGTCCGTCGGCGTGAAAGACCTTCTCGCAGGCCGCCTTGCAGCCCATCTGGCAGGAATTCTCCTGTGCAGTAGACGTCCCGACCACGACATGCATCGCGCATTCGGGGATCTCGTAGACCAATGTGCCACCGGGTTCCTCGCCGGTGCGGTAGATGGGTCCGACCAGGAAGGTGGAGATGCCGACACCCATATCCATCACCGGTGCGTACCACGCCTTCGGCACGATCTTCACGGCGTGGAAGATCGGCAGCAGGAACCGCAGCCACTGCCGCAGCCTGGCCGCGACGGCGTCGGACACCAGTTCCTCCACTGCCGCGAAGGGCAGATCCCGCAGCAGTTCCGAGGTCACCCATTCGAGTTCGGCAACGAACTGCCCATATTGGCGTTCCCAGGAGTGCCGTGGGCTCTCGAACAGCCCACGCCGGCGGCGCTTGGCCACCAGGGTCTCCCACTGCGCATCGATCGCCTGGCGGTCGTCGGTGACCAATCGCAGCATTGGCAGGAACACAGTTTCGGGGAGACCGGCGACACGCTTGAGCATCGAATGCATCAGCAACTCGTCGCGCAGCATGGCGACGCCGCCGGTCGGCGCGGTCACGGGAGCTCCACCTTGGCGGCCTTCCATCGGCCGTCGACGTTCTGCATGGTCATGACCATGCGGCTGCGATCCACCCGCGGGTCAGGTACTTCGGTGTTGGTCACCGTTTGATCGACGAACAACAACACAACCACCTGGTCGGTGGTGGCCGACTTGATCGCGGAGTCGACGACCACGCCGTGGCCGGTCGCCTTGTGGTCGATCAGCAACTTGCGGAGTTCGGCGCTGGATTTGGCGTACATGTCATGGAATTCGCCCGTGGAACCGTCGAGTACGGCCGCGAAGTTCGCGTCCAGGTTGTTGGTGTCCACCGACGTCAGCGTCACCGCGTAGGAGTCCGCCGTATTCAGCGCGGCTGCACTGGCATTCGCGATCCGGCGGCCTTCGAAGTAGTGCCAGCCGAAGAATCCGGCGACACCGGCAAGGGTCAGCAGCAGGGCTGCAACTCCTGACGCAACCAGCCGCGACTTCCAACTAACCTGGGAATCAACGGATTCCGGTTCTTCGACATCGCTCTCTGGGGAGTCGCAGGTGTCGCCATCTGCAGGATCGGCAGTCTCACTGTCGAGACGTTCGGCCAGTTTGATGCTTGCCATGGTGCTCCTCATCTCTTACCACTGTCCACCCTGGCGTTGCGGCTGGGACTCCGGAGGGAGCGCCGGCCCGCCATAGGGCAGTTCGATGGTGTGGTCGGTGGTCGGCGTCGGGTCGGCGCGCCGTAGGGGATCGAGTCCCGGTGGGGGCGTGGCGGTGTCGTCGCCAGGCGGTCGGGGTGCGTTGCGGGCGCCTCGGACCAGGAGATTGGGATCCTGATTCTCGCAATACGTGTACAGGTACGGTTCGGGATAGTTCGGGATGAACGGCACATCGCGCTGGTGCGGGTAGTCGCACACCGGCCGGGGATAGATATCGGCGATGGCCCAGATGGCACCGTCGTGCATCAGTGACCGGATGCCGTCGAGCAGGGGTTGGCGATGGTCGTTGAACATCCCTTCGAGGGCGGGAACCCGGACCTGGGAGAGCTGGGCAACCGTGGTCAGGTCGCCGAGCAGCTGCACCATGGTGGGCGAGTTGTTGTCGATCACGGAGTCCACGGTCGTCAGCAGTTCCGGTGTCTTGGCGAGCAAGGTCCTTATTCCCTCGTCTTTTTCGCCGATGCCGCCGAGTGTGCCGGCCAGGTTGTGCGACATGGCGGTCAGCCCGCCGGAGGAGTCGTCGATGATCTTGAATACCGTGCGGCTGCTCCGGAGCAGCGTCATGGTCTGCGGCAGCACCCCGTCGAGGGTGTTGAGCAACACCGCCGAACCGTTGAACAGGGCACGCAGTTTCTCCGGCCCCTCTGCGCTGACCCCGAGCTCGTCGATAACCGATTCGATCTGCTCGGGGTCGGCCTGGGCCAGCACCCCGTCGACATTGGTCAGCAGGCGCCACAAGGGGACCGGAATCTCAGTCTGGCTGCGGTCGATCACCGTGCCGTCCGACAGGAACGGCCCGTCGGCGTGTTGCGGGGTGAAGTCCAGGTACTGCTCTCCGGCCGGGGAAAGCGCTGAGACCCGAACAACAGTGTCGGCCATGGGAATATGAGCAACGCGGTCGATCATCGCGGTCGCGACCACACCGTTGCCTGCCACCTCGACAGACTTGACCCGGCCGACCGGGATGCCCCGGACCGTGACGTCCTGGCCGGGGAGCAGCCCACCTGATTCGGCCAGGTCCACCTTTACGGTGATCTGGCGATCGAACGGGTTGACCCGCAACGCGCCGAACGCCAGATACGCAACGCCGATCACCACCAAGAGCAGTTGGCCGACGACCGACAGCACCAGCTTGCGCGATGTGACAAAGTGCACCGAGCGAATGGCCAAGGTCGCCAACGGGTTCAGTACAGTGCGCAGGCTCATTGCGGCGGCCCCCAGATCTGGCCGCGATCAGGGCCCCATACCCGGTCACCGAGCTGGGTCAGGACGAACCGGATCGAGCCGACCATGTTCTCCCAGTTGGCCCACTTGGGACCGGTGAACCCCGGGTCCGCGAAGTGGTTCATGTCCGGGATGTGCCCGATCGCGACCTGCTGAAGGTCGACGTCGGCAGCGGCAGCGTTGCTGCCGAACAGCTTCAGCGCCGCCGGCATGAACCGCAGAAAGTTCGCCATGGTCACCCTGGGCTCGGTGGAAGCCTCGTTGAAGGCGGACGACAGGGTGTTGAGGTCGTGGATCCAGCTGCGGGTGTCGGTACCAGCGATGGCCGGGAGCTTCTGCAGTTGCGCAGTTACGGCGCCGATCTCATCGACCAGGTCCACGATCGCAGCGGTGTTGTCCGCGATCGTCAGTAATGCGGGCGTGGCGGAGTCCAAGACCTCGTTGATGGTGTCGCGACGGGCGTTGAGCTCGTCGGCCAGCCTGGCGGTCGCCTCCAGCATGGTCCGGATCTCGTCAGAGCGGTCGGCCATCGTAGAGACCAGTGCGCGGGACTCGTGGATCAGTCTGGTGAGGCCCTCGCCGTCCTTGCCGAGTGCTCCGCCGACCCCGTTGAGCACCCGCGTCAGGTTCCGGATCACGCCACCGTTCACGATCAACGATGTAGTGGCCAGCACCTGTTCGACGGTCGCGGCCGCGGTCGTGGCGTGCTGCGGAATCCGGTCCCCGTCGGCGAGCAGCGCTGTGCCGGCCGGGCTGGATGCGGGTGGGGTCAGGGAGACGAAGACGTCGCCGAGCGGTGTCGCCGAACGCAGTTCGGCGGTGGTGCCCTCGGGCAGACGGATGCGGTCCAGGATGCGCATCTGGACCACGGCGGTGTAGTCCTTGGCGCTCATGCCGACCACCTCGCCGACATCGGCCCCGCCGACGCGGACCTTCGCACGGTCCGGGAGATTGAGCGCGTTGGAGAACTCCGCATCGAGCTCGTACGTAGACCCGCTGAGCCCGGGGGCAGGAAGAGGCAGTTGCTCCACTCCGGCAGAGCATCCCACCGTCGCGGTCGCCACCACGGTGCCGACTGCGATGTGAAGGGCCGTCTTCATCGATCCCCCAGCTTCGTCATGGCTTCGAGCATGCTGGTCATCCCGAAGTCGGGGCCGAGATCGCGAATGGATCCGGTGCGGCAGCCCAGTTGACGCAGTCCCAGGATGTTGCAGACTTCCTTGGTCATCGAGCTGTCGAAGAACACGTTGTCGAAATGGGCGCCGACGCGCAGCATTCCGTTCTGCATGTCGATCGCGCCTGCGGCATTGTCGATTGCCAACGGCGCCACGTCGAACACCTCGGCGAGCTCGCGACGATAGTCCACGAGCGCCCTGCTGAGCCTGGCGCTGCTGGCGATGCTGTTCTCGAGGTTGCCGCCATTGTCTGCCAGGAGTTCGTTGAGCTGGTTGAGCAGTCCGTTGAGCCGTCGGCCGGTGTCACCGCGACCGACTGCCTCGGATGCCAGCAGATCGGTGAGCTGTCGGACGTAGGAACCGAATTCACGGACCTGGGCCTCGTTGCGTGCTGCACCGTCGGTGAGCTTGCTGAGATTGGCGATGATGGCATCGAGGTTCTGCTTGGTCGCGGCGCCGCCGTCGGCGCCGGTGCGCAGAGCGTCCGACATTCCGGCCAGTGCGTTCTTGATCTCGGGCCCGCTGGTGGAGGTGATCGCGGAGGTGGCCGACATCAGGTCGGACAACGGTCCGTTGCCCTGTCCGTCGCCACCCATGGCGCTGCCGAGCTTGTCCACCATCTTCAGTACCCGGTCGAATTCGACTGGGGTTCTTGTGTGCTGCGGTCCCAGCACGGCGCCTTGGGTCAGCATCTGCCCGCCCGAATAGGCGGGGGTGAGTTCGATGTGGCGGTCGGTGAGAATAGAGGTTCCGACGGTGACTGCAGAGACGTCGGCGGGGATGCTGGTGCCTGGGTCGACCTCGATGGCCACGTCGACATGGGCGCCGCGGTTGTCGATCGCGGTCACCCGTCCGACCGACATGCCCAGCACCGACACGTCGTTGCCGACGTACAGACCGATGGCGTTATCGAACTGGGCGGTGAACCTCAGCGGGGCCGTTGGTTTCGGCCGGAACAGATAGGCGCCGGTCACCGCCAGCGCCACTGCGGTGATCAGTACCGTCACAATCGCGGTCTTTCGTGTCATTCGCAGTCCTTGAAATACTGGTAGCGCTCCGGCCACTTCCACTGCTCGGCGCGGCCACTGATGGCGCACATCCAGGAATCCACCATCAGCCCGCCGGGCAACATGAAGTCGAGGAACGGTCCCGATCCGGTGGCGTTGGCGGCATTCCGCATGGCGACCGGCATGATCTGGAACAGGTTGCGCAACAAGGCGTCATGGTCGCCGAGCATCGACGTGACCTGCTGCAGGTCGGCGAGCATCTTGTCGATCTGCGCGCTGTTGGTCCCGACGACGCCGTCGGCGGTGGTGATCAGGGTGGTGGTCGCTTGCAGCAACCGTTCGACGCTCGCGCGGCGACGGACTATCTCGCCGGTGAGCTCGCGGCCCTGAACGACGAGTGCGGCCAGATCGTCCTGTTGACCGCCCAGGATCTCGGCGACGCTGGCGGTGTTACGAAGCAGATTGGAGATCTGGTCTCGGCGCGCCGAGATGATCGCCGACAGGTTCTGGACGTTGGTCAGCGCCTCCGGGAGCACCGCAGGCACTCCGGTGAGTTGCTGCGACAGCGTCTGCATCGACGTGGCGAACCTCTCGGCGTCCACGTCCTCGAACGTCGTCGTCGAATCGGAGAGCAGTTTCTGCAGGTCGTAGGGGACCGAGGTGTTCGCCAGTGGGATCCGGTCATCGGCCAGCGTGCTGCCGCCCTTGGGGCGCAGCTCGACATAGCGCGACCCCAGCACCGTGGTGAGCTTGATTGCGGCCTTGGTGTCGTCGCCCAGACGAATGTTGTTGTCCAGCTTCATGGTCACGATGACGCGGTTGACCGCCAGTTTGGTGGCGGCCACCACGCCGACCGGAACGCCGGCGATGCTGACCTGGTCGCCGGGCCGCAGGCTGGCCGCTTGCAGGAACTCGGCGGTGTAGGTCCGTTTGCCGAGATGCATCGAGCTAAGGGCCGTGCTTGCGACGATCACGACGGTCAAGGCCAGCAGGGCGAGGGTGCCGATCACCGCCGGGTTGCGGTCTTCGAGTGTCCTAGGGCGCCGGGTCTGTGGATCGGATTGGCTCATCTCGCTCATCACCTGCACTTCGCCGTGTACTTACGCTGCCCGCCGGGGGTGGCCGCGTTGACGATGGTCGGAATGATCGGCTTGAGGAAGTTGAACAGCGTGAAGTTGAAGTCGCACGGCATCGCGCTCATCGCGGTGGAGTCCCCCGTAATGCGAGACAGCCCTTTGAGCACCGCGGGCAGGTTTGAGCCGAGTGTCGCCCAGCCGTCGCGGTTGGCCACCATCGTCGACAGCATCCCGGGCTCGCGGCTCAGTAGATCGTGCAGCTCGGGCTGCGTCGCGGTGGTGATTGCAGACAGCCGCGACACCACGGTCGCGATCGACCCGGTCGAGTTCACCAGCTCGTCGCGGTGCACGTTGAGCCCGGCGATCACCGAACGCATCTGGACCAGCGTGGTCTGGAGTTGAGCGCCACGAGAGGCCAGGTTTTCGGTGACGGCGTTGAGGCTGTCGATCACCCGGCCGAGGACCTGGTCCGGGCCGGCCATCGATTGTGCCAACTCCGAGGTCTGTGCCACCAGGACCACGACGGAGTCCGAATCACCCTGCAGCGCATTGATCAACGCGTTGGAGAGGTTCCCGCGGTTGGTCGGATCGAGCAGCGTGAACATCGGCTCGAAACCGTTGAGGAGGTTGGTGACGTCGAATGACGGCTCCGTGTGCTCGACGGGGATCGCGGCGCCGTCGGCAAGCCGCTCGGGCAGGCCGAAATCGGCCAGGGTCAGGCCGATGTAGCGCTGGCCGATGATGTTCTGATAGACGACCGAGGCCTTGGTGTTGCCGTACAACGGCTGATCGCGCTGCACCCGGAATCCGACGGTGGCCAGGGTGGCCTCACCCGAGCCCGGATCGACGAGGGTGACAGAGTCGACCCGGCCGACCCGCACGCCCGCCACCCGCACATCCGAGCCCTCGCGCAATCCGGTGACATCGGTGAATTGTGCGGTGTAAGTGAAGGTATCGCCCTGCACTCCTCGGCGCAGCGTCACCAGGATGGTCCAGGTGAGTGCCAGGCACACCGCCATGAAGAAGGCAAGCCAGACCAACATGCGGGCGCGTACGTTCATGGTGTTCCCGTGGGCTGTTCGGCGGGCAGTGGGGGGACCGGAGCCGGTGTGGGGACGAATTCCTCTGGGGCGGGCGGTATTTGCAAAGCATTCTGAAGTACCTCGTCGGCAGGATTCGCCGGGTCGGGCAGGGTGATGCCGTCCGGCGGGACGTAGGCGCGCGGATCGGGTAGGCCGTGGGTGTCGACGATCGGGATACCCTCGGGTGCGGTCTCGCAACTCGGACCGCGCAACTCGCCGTACACCGGACAATCCGCGCGGTTGTAGAGCCGCAGCGGCGCGAGTGCGACGACGAGCTTGAACGTGAACGTCACCTTCTGATTGGTGCGCGTCCACATTTCCTCGAAGAAGCCGTTGACCACATTGTTCAGGCCGACGGCGACGGCCGGGAATTTCCCGGAGCGGTCGGCGAGCACCCCGATCACCGGGGTGAGATTGGTGGTGATGCCCGCCAGCTCGTCGGTGTGGTTGTCCATGGCGGTTCGCAGGGTGCCTGCGGTGTGGTTGGCGCCGGTCAGCAGATTTGTCAGTGCCGCATGCTGTTCGGCCACGGTGCGCATCGGTTTGACCGCGCTCTGCAGCGAATCCAATAGATCGGGGGCGGTGTCGCCGAGGGCGCTGAGCGCGGAGTTCCAGGTTTGCAGGGTGGGCGGGCCGGAGTCGTCGGTGCGTAGTTCGTTCATCTCGGTCACGATCCGGTTGAGACCCTTTGCTGCCGAGGTCAATTCGGGGCCCTTACCCGCCGTCGCATCGGCGATGGCGCGCAGCACGCCCAGCGTGTGGTCTGTGCCGGGACGTCCCGCCGCGGCGACCAGCTCGCGCAGCTTGGCCAGCGTGGTCTGGAACAGCTGGGTCGGCAGCGTGGTGTCCTGACCGATGACGTCACCGGCCCGGATCGGCTTGCCGGCGCCGTTCTCGACCAGTTGCACCGTGGAGACCGCGAAGGCATTGCCGGGGACGATGCGGGCGGTCACCGTGTTCGCGATGTTGGCGACGTGGTCGGGGCGCAGGTCGATGTTGACGATATTGTCGCCGCCACCCAGCGCGGGCGTGACGGACCGCACCGTGCCGACCAGGACGCCGCGGTACTTGACGTCCGACTTGGGCGGCAGCCCGTCGCCGACGCTCGGCAGGCGCGCGATGATCTGGATCCGATGGTCGAGGGATCCGGTGGACTTGGCGAACATCAGGTATCCGGTGATCGCGCACACCACCAGGAACATGACGCAGGTGACGACCAGGGCGCGTTCGGAGGGTCCTCGACCGTCCAGTTCGAACGGATTCGGCATCAGCCACCCAGCCTTCCGCCGGCGTCGACGCCCCAAAATGCCATTGTGAGCAGCATGTTGGTGACCACCATCAGCGTGATGGACAGCCGCATGGCACGTCCGGCGGCGATGCCGACGCCCTGGGGGCCGCCGGACGCGTAGAAGCCGTAGTAGCACTGCACCGTGGACATGATCGCCACGAACACCGCCACCTTGATCACCGCGAAGAACATGTCGCGGCCTGAGAGCATCAGCGCGAAGTAGTGCAGGTAGGTCCCGGAGGCCTGGCCGCTGGCCAAGTAGACGACGAGCTGACACACCAGGAAGTTCAGCGCCAGGCACACGACGAACAGCGGGATGACCGCCATTGCCGAAGCCAGCACCCGGGTGGTCACCAGGTAGGGGATCGGGCGAATGGCCACGGATTCCAGCGCGTCGATCTCCTCGGCGATCCGCATCGAGCCCAGTTGCGCGGTGAATCGGCAGCCGGCCTGGATCGCGAAGGCCAGGGCGGCCATCATCGGCGCCAGCTCGCGCACGGTCGCCAGTGCGGTCAACAGCCCGGTCGCGGGCCCCAGGCCGAGCAGGTTCAGCGCGTTGTAGCCCTCGATCGCCACCACCGCTCCCGCGGCTGCACCGACCACCAGGACTACGCCCGCGGTGCCGCCGCCGACGACGATCGATCCGTTGCCCCACGTGACATCGGAAGACAGTCGCAGGAATTCGCGGGGGTACTTCTTGATCACGATCGGGATGCCGGCCAGGGTGCGGAAGAAGAACGCGACGATGTGGCCGTTACGGGCCATCTGGAATTCGGTGGCGCGTGCGGCGGAGATCAGGGGGCGGGCGCCGGTCGGCAGGTAGGTGGCGGCCATGTCAGAAACTCGTCTTCGGGAACAGCACCAGATACATCTGGCTGATCAGCGTGTTCGTCAGCAACAAAAGCAGAATCGATTGCACGACAGCGGCATTCACCGAGTTCGCCACCCCGGCGGGTCCGCCTCTGGTGTCCAGTCCCTTGTAACAGGCGATGACGGCGACGATGACGCCGAACACCACGGCCTTGATCAAGGTGAGGACGAGGTCGTCGACGGTGGCGAATGAGGAGAACGTCGTGGTGTAGCTGCCCGGGGTGCCGCCCTGCAGCATGACGGTGAAGGCGTAGCCGGCGAGGAATCCGATGAAGCAGGTGAACCCGGTGAGGGCAACCGAGACGATCACGGCAGCGGCAAGGCGGGGGACCACCAGCCGTTGGATCACCGAGATACCCATGACTTCCATCGCGTCGGTCTCGTCGCGGATGGTCCGCGCACCGAGGTCGGCGCTCATGGCCGAGCCGACTGCGGCGGCCATCAGGATTGCCGCGACCAGTGGTGCTCCCTGCTTGATCACCGCCAGTCCGTTGGCCGCACCGGCCAACGCGGTCGCGCCGAGTTGTCCTGCCAGCAGGCTGAATTGGACGGCAAGGGTGACGCTGATGGGTATCGCGATGAACAAGGTCGGCACGACGGCGGTGCGGGCCATGAAGACGGCCTGTTCGACGAATTCCCAGAACGGGAAGCGGCCACGCGCCAGATCGCCGACCAGGTGCTGGATCGTGCGGACCGCCAGTATGCACTGACCGCCGACGGTGCGCAGCGAGGCGAGCGGGTGTCGATCCACGTACCCCCGCCACCACCGCAGGACCCGATCGGTGGCTGCGGTGTCTGCGTCCGACGGCGCGTGCGGCACGGTCAGTGAGCCCGGAAGATGAGGTCGAGTCGCTTGAGACCGCGCAGCATGAAGCTGGGCTCGTACTCGTAGTCGTTATCGGGTGCGAGCTCGACCGCACTGAACCGACGGGCGATGTCTTCCAAGGCGATTCGCGCCTGCAACCGTGCCAGCGCGGCTCCCAGGCAGGAATGGATGCCCTGACCGAACGCCAGATGCGTTCTGGCATTCGAGCGTTCGGGGTTGAACTCCTCGCCGCCGTCGTACTGTGCCTCGTCGCGGTTGGCCGAACTGAAGACCAGCACTACCAGCGAACCGGCCGGGATCGTGTAGTCGCCGAGGTTCGCTTCGGCCTTGGTGATGCGGAACATCGACTGCACCGGGGTGAGGAAGCGCAGTGCCTCCTCGACGAGTAATTCGGAACGGGGCGCGGGATCCTCCTGCAGCCAGTGCCACCACTTCGTGTTCAGTCCGAGTTGGTGCAGCGTGCCGGTCATCAGCTTGCGTGAGGTCTCATTTCCGGCGATCAGGATCTGCTGGATGATGCTGAGCGCCGCGCCCGTGGTCAGAGGGTCGTCGTCGTTGGCGTTGGATGCCTGCACCAGGCCGGTGATCAGGTCGTCCTGCGGATTGGTGCGACGATCCTCAAGCTCGGCGGCGAAGTAACGCTGGTACTCCAGCAAGCTGCGGGCTTGCTCGAGGGCACCGGTCTCGTCGATCTCGGCGCCGATGGTCAACGCGAATTGATCGGACCAGCGCCGGAAGTCGTCGATGCGGTCGTCGGGCACGTTGAGCGCCTGGGCGATGATCCGCAGCGGTAACGGGGCGGCGAACTGTTCGACGATCTCCACCGGTTCGTCGGTCGGCAGCGTGTCGAGCAGTTGGTTGACGACCGAGCGAATCCCCGGTTCACGCTGAGCGACGAAGCGGGGGGTGAACGCGCGCGCGACCATCCGGCGGTAGTAGTGGTGGTCGGGCGGGTCGGCGGTCAGCAGCGTCGGGATCATGTCCCAGCCCTGCTTCTTGAGTTCTTCGATCTCTTCGGCCACCGAGGCCGGCGGCGGCATCTGCGGAAGGCCGAACGCCGAGGAGAACACCTCGTGGTTGGTCAGGGCGGCAGACACCAGCTCCCGGGAGGTCACGAACCACATTCCCCGCTCGGCGACGAAGTGAACCGGCGCTTCCCGGCGCAGTGCCTGGTACCACGGGTGCGGCACCTGCATCGTCTGTGGATTCAGCGGGTCGAACGCCGCGATCGGGCAGGTGGCGGGCGGGCTGGTGATGTCGGTCAAGGCCGTCTCCAGGGTTGTGGGCAGGCTGCCCGGGGCTTCGAATATCCGCTTGACTAATTGGTGGACCAATATAATAGTGAGGTGCGTCATATATCAAGGCTCAATCTGGGGCCCGGGAAAGCGAGGGAACGGTGCCGACAGCAGTGGTGACGGGGGGCGGCAAAGGCATCGGTCGCGCGATCTCAGAACGCCTCGCGGCCGACGGTATGGCTGTGGTCGTGGTGGACGTGGATGTAGCCGCCGCCGAAGATGTCGCCACCTTGATCGGCGGTCGAGCAGTCGGCTGCGATGTCGCCTCTGAGGGGTCGGTCGCAGCGCTGGCCGGTGCTGTGGGTGACATCGGCGAAATCGATGTGCTGGTCAACAACGCCGGCATCTGGCGCTCGAACACCCTTGCCGAGAGCACCGTCGACGAGGTCGATGCGGTGTTGCGGGTCAATGTCCTCGGCAGCTGGCTGGTCACCCGGGCACTGCTCGGGAGATTCGGGCCCGGCGGCGGCGCGATCGTCAACCTGACATCGGTACTGGCCGAGCTCGGCGGCGCCGGGCGCGGGATCTATCCGGCTTCGAAAGCCGCGCTGGTCGCGCTGACCAAACAGATGGCAACCGAGTACGCGCCCCGGGGAATCCGGGTCAATGCCGTCGGGCCCGGCCTGGTCCTCACCGACGGCACCGTGGGCGAGTTCGCCGATCCGGGATTGCGGTCGGCCATCGGCGAGTCGATGCCGCTGGGGCGCCTCGGTGAACCGGCCGACGTCGCGGCGGCGGTGGCCTTCCTGGCCTCGGCCCAGGCGGGCTACATCACCGGTCAGGTGCTCTACGTCGACGGGGGATGGGGCATCAACGGATCGGCCTTCATCGGCGCAGCTGTGCAGGAATACCTGGAGGGCCTGGCTTCTACACCCCTGAAGGCACCTTTGACAGAGGAGGCAGTGTGACCCAGGCACCTGGCAGAACGGACAACGAGGTGAGCAAGCCGGGGGAGGCGCGATCCTCGGGGCCGACCGTGCAGAGTCTGCTCGCCGACGACTCCCGGGAAGTACCTGCGCCGCTGTTGGAGGAGTCGTACGAGTTCCTCGGGTCGGCCGACATCGACAAGGAGCGCTACTTCACCGCGGAGTTCCACCGGCTCGAGGTGGATCGGATGTGGAAGCAGGTCTGGCAGTTCGCCTGCCGCGAGGAGGACATCCCCGAAGCGGGGGACTACTACGTCTACGACCTCGCCGATATGTCGTTGATCGTGGTTCGCACTGCTGCCGGTGCGATCAGGGCCTTCCACAATTCCTGCCTGCACCGCGGTACCCGGTTGTGTGACGACGCCGGCCGGGTCAACCAGTTGCGCTGCCCGTTCCACGGCTTCACCTGGAGCCTGGAGGGCAACCTCACTGATGTGCCCGGACGGTGGGACTTCCCGCACGTCGACGATGCGGCTTTCGCCCTGCCCGAAGCTCAGACCGGGACCTGGGCGGGGTTCGTCTTCGTCAACCCCGACCCTGACGCGGCCCCGCTGTCGGACTATCTCGGCGACCTGGAGAAGCATTTTGCGCCGTTTCACCTGCAGGACCGTTTCAAGGCGATTCACGTCGCCAAGGTCATCGACTGCAACTGGAAAGTCGGCATCGAGGCGTTCCTGGAGTCCTACCACGTCATCGCCACCCACCCCCAACTGCTGGAATACCTCGGGGACGCCAACACTCAGTACGACATCTACACCCGGTCCGACGGACTGCCGGGGTTCAACCGGATGATCACACCGCAGGCGACCAGCAGCCCGCACCTGGAACCGCTGGAGCCCCAGGACGTGCTCGATGCGATGTTCCGGGATTTCTTCCCCGAGGGCGTCGGGGCGTTCGAGGTTCCGGACGGCCAATCGGCGCGTCCCATCGTGGCCGCGGCGATGCGTGACAATCTGGCGCAGACCACCGGCGCCGATCTCTCCGGCACCAGCGACTCGGAGATCGTCGACGCGATCCAGTACTTCGTCTTTCCGAACATGGTGCCCTGGGCGGGCATCGGTGCACCGCTGACCTACCGGTTCCGGCCGTACGGCAACGATCCCGATCGCTGCATCTTCGACATCATGATGCTGATTCCGTTGCCGCCCGGTGTGCCCAAACCCAAGTCGCCGCCGGTCCATTGGCTGACGGCCGACGAGGATTACGGCGCGGCACCGGAGCTGGGCGGGTTGTGCGCGGTGTTCAACCAGGACCTGGCCAATCTGCCCCGGGTGCAGCGCGGTCTGCGGTCGATGACCAAATCCGGTGTGACGCTGGCCAATTACCAAGAAATCCGGATACGGCATTTTCACCAGGACCTGGATCGGTACCTCGCCGGTGACGACTGAACTGCCATTGAGCGCCCCGTCGGCCAGTGCGCTGCGCAATGATGTTCTGATGAGCGAGGTCACCAGCACCCGATCGGGACCGGGCCGTCCGGCAGGCACCGACAGCGTCGATACCCGTCAGCGCGTGCTCGACGCGGCGTGCCAATGTTTCGCGCAGCATGGCTATGGACCGGCCACGAACAACCTGATCGCGGAGATGGCCGGGGTGACCGCAGGCTCGCTGCACTACCACTTCGGATCCAAGAGCAATCTCTTCGAAGCGGTCTGTGACTACGTGTACGGCAAGATCGTCGCGCGCTCGGTGGAGGCGCTGGCCGGCCCGCACTCGGTGCGCGGCCTGTTGCGGGCGGTCCTCGCCGAATCGATGCGGATCAACCACGAGTCCCCGGAGCTGGCCGGATTCGTGGCCACCGCACCCATCGACGCCCGGCGCCATCCCGAGCTGTCCGAGGCATTCGCCAAGCAGGCCGCCGCCATGGCCGACACGCTGGCGCAGGCGGTGACCGCCGGCCAGCGCGCCGGCCTCATCCCGGACGACCTGGACGCCCTCGCCGTCGCGGGCATGATCAGTGCGATAGTCGACGGATTCGCCCACGCCGCCGCCAACACGGACGTCACCGCCATGGACTCGATGAACGATCTGTTCGGGAGATTGCTTCTCGAGTCCGGCACCGCGCCTTAGTCGATGCTTAGTACTCCCGAACCCGACTGCGCGGCAACGGTTCTCCGGCTGCGTCAGACATTCGACACCGGGAGAACGCTGGATCTGGACTGGCGCCGTACCCAATTGCGGGCTCTCGTCGAGATGCTGACCGACAACGGCGACGCCATCGTGGACGCGGTCGCAGCCGACCTGCGCCGAGAGCCGTTCGAGACCTGGCTGGCCGAGGTCGTGGCGACGGCGAACGAGGCCCGCTACGCCGCCAGGAATGTCGGTAGGTGGGCCCGACGTAGGCACCGGCTACTGGAGTGGACACAGTTGCCGGGCCGGGCCTGGATCCAGTACGAGCCCTACGGCACGGTCTTGATCATCGGTCCGTGGAACGTCCCGTTCCAACTAAGTCTGACGCCGGCGATCGGGGCGATCGCTGCCGGAAACACCGTGGTGGTCAAGCCATCCGAACTTGCGCCAGCTTCCTCGCGGCTGATGGCCGAGCTGATACCGCGTTACCTCGACCCCGCGGCGGTGGCAGTCGTCGAGGGCGACGGTGTGGTCACCCAAGAGCTGATCGCGCAGGGGTTGGACCGGGTCCTGTTCACCGGTGGCACCGCGACCGGCCAGAAGATCATGGCGGCTGCGGCAGATCATTTGACTCCGGTCACGTTGGAGTTGGGCGGTAAGAGCCCGGTGATCGTCGCCGACGATGCCGACGTGAGGACTGCCGCCCGCCGGATCGCATGGATCAAGCTGATGAACTCCGGCCAGATCTGTGTCGCACCTGATTACGTCCTGGTGCATGAGGGTGTGCGCGATCGGTTCGTCGAGGAGATCCGCACGGCCATCGCCGACTTCCGGCGCGGGGCGGCGACCGGTCTGCCGATCGTCAACGAGCGTCAGTTCGCCCGCCTGGCGGGCGCCCTGGCCGCCACCACCGGCGACGTCGTTGTCGGCGGGGGCACCGATGCCGGGCGCCTGGAGATCGAGCCCACGGTTGTCGTCGAACCCGACGCGGGCGAGCCGCTGATGACCGACGAGATCTTCGGTCCCATCCTTCCGGTGCTCACCGTCGAATCCGTCGATCACGCAATCGAGTTCATCCGGCGGCGGCCCAAACCTCTTGCTGCATATCTGTTCACCACTTCCAAGGCGACCCGGGAGCGGGTCGTCCGTCGAGTTCCGGCGGGCGGCATGGTGATCAATCAGCTGTTGCTACAGGTGGCGACGGCAAAGATGCCGTTCGGCGGTGTCGGGCCGTCGGGGATGGGCGCCTACCACGGTAGGTTCGGGTTCGAGGAGTTCAGTCACCGTAAATCGGTGCTGGCCAAGCCGACTCGCCCGGATCTGACGGCAATGTTCTATCCGCCCTACACGGACAAGAGATCGCGGTTGCTGCGCCGTATGGCGTGAGCATGTTGAACGATTACGTACGAGTCTTGGAGAACCCATGGATGCCAGCCTTGTTCGGGAGAGCCCGTTTCTGACCGGCCATCACCAGCCCACCCGGATGGAGGTCGACGCCCCCGACCTGGTGGTCCGCGGTCAGCTACCGGAAGACCTGGCGGGGGTGTTCTATCGCAACGGCGCCGAGTCGCTGTATCCGCCGACTGACGAGGACTACCACTGGTTCGACGGCGATGGCATGGTCTATGCGTTCTTCATCGAGAGCGGCCGGGTGTCGATGCGCAACCGGTGGGTGCGCACCGACAAGTTCTTGCTCGAACAGGGGGAGGGGCGTCGGCTGTTCGGCGTGCTGGGCAACCCGATGACCACGGATCCGACCGCCGCCGGCACCCGCTACAACACCGCCAACACCAACGTCATCATCCACGGTGGCAAGCTGCTGGCCCTGATGGAGGGCGCGCCGCCGGTGGCCCTGGACCCGCGCACACTGGCCACGCTGGGCGAGGAGACCTACGGCGGCCTCATCACCACGACGTTTTCGGCGCACCCCAAGGTCGACCACGCCACCGGCGAGCTGATCAACATCGGCAATGCGGTGCACGGGCTGGGCGGAGACGCGGTGATCCGTTACGACGTCATCGATTTCGACGGTGTTCCGGTGGTCACCGAGTTGATTCCGGTGCCGCACATGACCATGCTGCACACCTTCTTCGTCACCGAGAACTGGGTGGTGTTCCCGGTCATGCCGCTCGAGCTGAGCTTGGCGCGGGCGATGCGCGGCGGTCCCATGACGGCCTGGGTGCCCGGCCGGCCGAGCAAGCTGGGGCTGATGCCGCGGCGCGGGAACGCAGCCGACGTGCGCTGGATCGAGGTAGAGCCGCGGCACATGCTGCACGAGGCGAACGTGTGGGAGGACGCGCAGGGCCGCATCATCGCCGATGTCGCTGCAGCGGAGGGCACCGCACTGTTTCCCGACGTCGACGGCAACCGGGCCGGGCATGCGGAAACCCGGCAGAGCTTGCGCCGCTGGACGATTGATCCGCAGGCAATGTCGGACACACTCAATGAAGAGATCATCAACGATCGCGACATCCAGTTCCCGCGGCCCGACGACCGGTTGATGGCGCAGCGAAGCCGGCACGCGTTCGCGAACAGCAATCTGCAATCACGTGACGGCCGGGTCGACGGCATGGACTCGGCACTGCGGGTGGACACCGTGACCGGGGCCGAGGACCTCTATCACTTCGGTGCAGGGGCCGCCGTCGGCGAACTCATCTTCGCTCCGCGGGTCGGAAGCACTCACGAACTCGACGGCTACGCGCTGACATTGGTGCACCGCGCCGACGCCCGGGAAAGTGAACTCGTGGTTTTCGATGCGGCTGACATCGCCGGCGGTCCGCTTGCCAGTGCCGTCATCCCCTTCGGTGTCCCCAGCGGATTCCACTGCAGCTACTACAGCGTGGACGGCCCGTTGTACTCGCAGGCTTTCGGAAACCTCTAGCCGTTCCTCGTTCGCTCTGCGGTGAGGGCGCAGGCTTCTCGTACTTTTGCGCCCCGCACGCAGAGTCACCGGGCGGGATGGCCGTAAACATCCGTTGACATGGAGAAGTGATCTCTGTTACTAATTAATTATCTGACCGACCAATAGATGGGAAGCTGATGACGCCTGGGGCAGCCGAGCTGACGCAGATCTTCACCACTGCCACGCGGATCAAGGTGTGCGACGAGAAATTCCGTTCTCTGATCCTGACCGGCCAGGTCAGCGCCCAGTACTACTCGCCGCGGGGGCAGGAGATCGTGTCATCGTCGATCGGCGCACTGCTCCGCCCGGACGACTATCTGGTCACCACCTACCGCGGGCTGCACGACCATCTGGCCAAGGGTGTGCCGATGCGGGAGCTGTGGGCCGAGTTCTTCGGCAAGGCCACGGGCACCTGCAAAGGCAAAGGCGGTCCGATGCATATCACCCACCCCGACTCCGGCCTGATGGTCACCACCGGGATCGTGGGCAGCGGCCTGCCCATCGCCAACGGGCTGGCGCTGGCCTCCCAACTACAGGGCGGCGAACGGGTCACGATCGTGAACTTCGGTGACGGCGCCACCAACATCGGGGCGTTCCACGAGGCCTGCAACCTTGCGTCGTTGTGGAAGCTGCCGGTGGTGTTCTGCTGTCACAACAACCGGTACGCCGAGCACACGTCTTTCGAGGGTGGCACCAGCGTGGACCGGGTGGCCGACCGGGCGGCGTCCTACAAGATGCCCGGCGTACGGGTCGACGGCAACGACCCGGTGGCGATGTACGACGCGGCCCGCACCGCGATCGATCGGGCCCGCGCCGGTGAAGGGCCAACCCTGTTGGAAGCCATGACCTTCCGCTTCTACGGCCATCAGATGTCGGACCAGAACGAGTACATGAAGCCCGGTGAACTGGACGCCGAACGCGCCGCCGACCCGGTGCTCCGGTTACGGGCCGGGCTGATCGAGGATCGCGTGCTCACCGAGGACGAGGCCAAGGCCATCGAGGCGCAGGCAAAGGCGGAAGTACAGGACGCCTTCGAGTTCGCCGAATCCAGCCCGGTTCCCGAGCTTTCCGAGCTGTTGACCGACGTCTACGAAGGGGTATGAGGCCATGACCACCGAAACGGCAGGGACCGAGAGCGTGGAAACGGTCCCGATGCTCGGATTCCAGGCCCTTGGCAGTGCTCTCGACGACGCACTGTCGCGCGACCCGTCCGTGATCCTGCTGGGCGAGGACATCGCCGACCCCAGCGGCGGCGTGTTCAAGGTATCCGCCGGGCTCTCCACCAAGTACGGTGCCGACCGGGTGCGGGCCACCCCGATCAGCGAGCAGGCCATCGTCGGCGCCGCGGTGGGCGCCGCGATCGCCGGCATGAGGCCGGTCGCCGAGATCATGCTGATGGACTTCCTGGCCGTGTGCATGGATCAGGTGTCCAATCACGCCGCGAAGCTGCGCTACATGTCCGGCGGGCAGACCACCGTGCCGTTGACCATTCGGTGCGCTGCCGGTGCCGGAATGCAGTTCGGGGCACAGCATTCCGAGATGCTGGAGGCCTGGCTCACCCACATCCCAGGTTTGAAGGTCGTGGTGCCCAGTAACCCCGCCGATGCCAAGGGGCTGCTCACCGCGGCGATCTTCGACCCCGACCCGGTGGTGGTGGTCGAGCAGAGCCTCCTTTATTTCGCGCCGCCGCAGCCGGTACCGGTCGGCCATCATGTCGTCCCGCTGGGCTCGGCGGCAACAGTGCGCACGGGCAGCGACGTCACCCTGATCAGCTACGGCAGGCAGGTGCACACCGCACTGGCCGCCGCGGAGGAGCTGGCGCAGGATTCGATCGACGCCGAGGTGATCGACCTGCGATCGCTGGTGCCGTTGGACGAGAGCAGGATTCTGGAATCCGTTGCCCGCACCAGGCACGCCGTGGTCATTCACGAGGCCGTTCGCCGTGGGGGATTCGGTGCCGAGCTCGCCGCGCTGATCACCGAAAACCTGTTCGACGAGCTTGGATCTCCGGTGCAGCGGGTAGCCGGCGCCGACACCCCGATACCGTTCACGAAGGTCCTCGAGGATGCCTTCATACCGGGTCAGGATGCCATCGTGGAAGCGGCCAAGCGTGCGGTCTCACGGTCGCGCGCCACCGCCGGATCGCCCGGCTGACTTCCGTGGTCCATGCGATCGAGCAATACGCTCGTCAAGACGGGGCCGCGGTGGCGCTATCCGATGGGACGACCTCGTGGACGTGGCAGCAGCTCGATGAACGACTGAACAGTTGTGTGAATTGGTTGCTGGCGCAACATGTTCCAGATGGCGCCCGAGTGGCGGTGATGGGCGCCAACAGCGTGCACGTGGTGCTGGCGCACCTGGCCACCACCTATGCCGGGTTGTCGGCGGTCCCGGTGAACTACCACCTGACTGCGGGTGAGGTGGGCTACATCCTGCGCGACGCCGCCGTGCACACGGTGCTGTGCAGTGCCGACGTGGCGGCCACCGTGCGCACTGCGGATTGCGATGTGCATGTGGTGGACTGGGGAGATCTCGACGCCGTGACGGCGCAGTGTCCCGACGCTGAGCCGCCCGCGGGCATCGCGCCGGTCAAGCCGCTGTATTACACCTCGGGCACCACTGGCTACCCGAAGGGCGTCGAACTGCCCGACCAGATGTTTCCCGGCGGGAATTCGATGGCCGAATATGTGCAGCGCGTGATCGATTCACCCCTTCGCACACCCGGCAGGCAGTTGGTCGTGGCGCCCATGCATCACACCGGACCCATGGCGGGTGTGCGCGGCATCCTGGCGGGTCAGCCCTTGGTGATCCTGCCGAAGTTCGACGCCGAGCAGGTGCTCGCCACCATCGACCGGGAGCGCATCGGGGCCACGATGATGGTGCCGACCCACTTCTCCCGCCTGCTGCAGCTGCCGGACGGCACCCGCAACCGCTACGACATCAGCAGCATGCGCAGCATCGTGCATACCGGCGCGGCCTGTCCGATCGAGGTCAAGCGGGCCATGATCGAATGGTTCGGTCCGATCCTGGTGGAGGCGTACGGCTCCACCGAGGCCGGCACCGTCACCTTGATCAACTCGGCCGAATGGCTGGCACGCCCAGGTTCGGTGGGGCGTGCCATGCCGGGATACGAGCTGAGCGTCCGCACCGAGGAAGGCGAGGTCCTTCCCCGCGGTACAACGGGATTGGTCTGCGTGCAGTCCAGCGTCGGGCACCGCCCCAGCTATCACGGTGATCCGGACAAGACCCGCCGCAGCTATGTGGCCGACGGGGTGTTTGCGCTCGGTGAGATCGGCTACCTCGACGACGATGGCTATCTGTATCTGACGGATCGGGCCTCTGACATGGTGGTCAGTGGCGGGGTCAACGTGTATCCGGCCGAGTCGGAGGCGGTGCTGCGCCGGCATCCCGCCGTCGCCGACGTGGCTGTCATCGGCATTCCGCACGACGATCTCGGCGAGCAGCTGTGTGCCCTGGTCGTGAGCGCCGGCCCCGAGGTCGAACCCGAGGAGTTGGTCGCGTGGACGCGAGAACGCCTGGCGCACTACAAATGCCCAAACCTGATCGAGCTCGTCGACTTCGATCTGCGTTCGGTGATGGGGAAGCTGAACAAGCGGCAGCTGCGGGACCGGTATCTGGCCCGGATGGTCGCTGCCACGACGTCGGCCGGGAGGCCCTGATGGACACCGCCGGGCTGACGCGTGACACCCCGTCTACGGAGTTCGCGTTCACCGAGGAGCACACTGCGCTGCGGACCGTGCTCCAGGAGTTCTTTGCCGGTGTCGCCGAGATCAGTTGGCGCAGACTGCTGTCCGAAGTCGGGATCGACGAGATCGTTTTCGACACCATGGAATCCGCGGCCACCGCCGTCGACTTGGCGATTGTCGCCGAGCAGGCCGGCGCAGCGCTCTTCGGCGGCCCGTTACTCCCCAGTGTCGCCGCGGGAGTACTGGCCGCAAGCGTCGGAGACGCGGCGCTGGTGGCCCCATTGCGCGACGGGAGGCGAACGGTCGCCTCCGCCACGGATGCCCAGATGAGCACCAACCCGTCTGGTGGCGTCGACGTGAGGGCTGCCCCGGTGTGGAATGCGACCGGAGCCGATTTGGTGGTGATCTCTGGAACTTTGGACGGTGCGCCTGCGGTAGCTCTGTTCACCGGTTCCGCCGGGGCGGTGGACGAGCTGTCCGGGCTGGATCTGTCCCGGCCACTGGGGAGGTTGTCCGTCGAGACAACGCAACCGGAGGTGCTCCTTCGCGGAGACGAGGCCGTCGCAGTGCATACCGTGACGGCGCAGCGGGCCGGCCTGGTGATCTCGGCCGAGTTGCTCGGAGTGGCTCAGCACGTACTGGACTCGACCGTCTCCTACGTCGGCAAGAGAGTCCAGTTCGGCCGCACCATCGGCTCCTTCCAGGCGGTCAAACATCGTCTGGTGGATCTGCTGGCCGCGGTGGAACTCACCCGTTCGGCCGTCTACGGGGCAGCCTGGCGGCTCAGTCGTGATCCCGGCTCGTTGAGCACCGACATCGACCTGGCGGTGGCGGCGCTGCTGTCCCGGCAGTCGGCACTCGCGGTCACCAAGGCCGCCGTCCAGCTGCACGGTGGCATCGCGATCACCTGGGAACACTGGGCACACCGCTACCTGCGGCGAGCCAATTCGGTTGTCGCGCTGACCGGTTCGCCCAGTGAGTGCAGGCGCCAGCTCGCTGACCTGATCGATCGACGGGATGGTGACATTGTCTGAGCAGGTGAACGACGCCGATCTGCGCGACGAGGTCGGCCGCTGGGTTGTCGAGAACTTTCCCGGCGTCACCGAAACCTGGTATGCCGCACTTGGGGACCGTGGCTACACCGTTCCCCACTGGCCGCGCGAACACGGCGGACTCGGCTTCACCGAGCAGCAGGCCGCCGTGGTGCGGTCGGTCCTGAACGAACACGGCGCCGGGTTACCCGACCACTACTTCGTGCCGCTGATGCTGATCGGCCCGGCCCTCATGGACTGGGGCACCGCCGAACAGCAGCGGAAGTACCTGCCCGGGATCGCGGCCGGCGCGGACATGTGGTGCCAGCTGTTCAGCGAACCCGGGGCGGGATCGGACCTCGCCAGTCTGGCCACCCGCGCGGTGCCCGAAGGTGATTCGTGGCGGGTCAACGGACAGAAGGTGTGGAGTTCGTTCGCCACCGAGTCCCGCTACGGGATGTTGTTGGCGCGCACCGATCTGGATCAGCCGAAGAACGCCGGAATCACCTGCTTCCTGGTCGATATGGCCTCTCCGGGTGTGGCCGTGCGGCCGCTACGCCAACTCACCGGCGATGAGCACTTCTGCGAGGTGTTCCTCGAGGAGCTGGTGTTGGGACCCGAGACGGTACTCGGGAAGGTGAACGATGGATGGCGCGTCGCCATGACGACCCTGAACGCCGAACGTTCAGGGCTCTCGGAAACCTCGAGCGCCAGCGGCATCCGGTTGGCGCCGGTGCTCGATCTGGCACGGCGCAACGGAGGCTGGACCGATCCTGTGGTTCGGGACCGGCTCGTGGATCTGTTCGCCATCGAGCACGCGCTGGGTCTGACCAATCTGC
Organism: Mycobacterium sp. IDUB_9; assembly: GCF_055419505.1. Taxonomy (NCBI): domain Bacteria; kingdom Bacillati; phylum Actinomycetota; class Actinomycetes; order Mycobacteriales; family Mycobacteriaceae; genus Mycobacterium; species Mycobacterium sp. IDUB_9. The sequence continues at coordinate 434,872 of NZ_JBVAXU010000002.1, forward strand.
GGTCGATCGCCGAATCCCGTACGCCGGGAGGCTCACCGACTGGGTCGATCACCAAGCTGGTGCTGTCTGAATTGTCCCAGGAGATCAGCGAACTCGGCTTCGAGTTGGGTGGGCCAGAGGCGGCGTACTGGGATGGAGCGATACCGTCGGAGACGCACGCGCTGCTCGACAGCCGTCGGTTCACCATCGCCGGCGGAACGTCCGAGGTTCAGCGCAACATCGTCGGCGAACGAGTGCTGGGCCTGGACCGCGAGATCGATCCGGGGCGTGGCAAGCCTTGGCGTGAACTGCGGCGCAGCTGACATGCCGACCGTCACCGTCCGACCCTCGGGGATCACGTTCGAGGCCTGCCAGGGGCAGACGGTGATGGCTGCCGCGTTGGCAGCGGGCCTTCGGTGGCCGACGGTGTGCGGCGGAAACGGCGACTGCCTGGTCTGCCACGTGGGCGTGCTTCAGGGAGCACAGCACCTGGCAGAGCCGTCGGCGACCGAAACCGAAGCGGTGCGAAACCTCGCCGGCGATCGGGGCGGGCGCGGCGAGCATGTGCGGCTGGCCTGCCAGGCGGGCGTGCTGGGAGACGTGGTGGTCGAAAAACGTGGGGTGCGTAAGCGACGCAACGAAGTTGGACAGGAGGAGTTGGGTGGCTGAGCTCATCGATGCCGGCATCATGGAGGTCATCGACGGCCGGCTCAGGCTGGTCGGCGGCTGCTGCGGCGACTGCGGTGAGATCGAGTTCCCGCGCAAGCCGTCATGCCGTGACTGCGGTGGGGTCGACATCGCGGGTGTGCCGCTGGCCGATCATGGCGTGCTCTGGAGTTGGACTGTGCAGCGGTTCCCGCCGCCCAGCCCGCCATACTTCGGCGCCGCAGACGAATTCGAGCCGTTCGGTGTGGGCTACGTGGAACTCTCCGGAGAGGTGATTGTGGAGGCACGGCTGACCGAATCGGATCCCGATCGGTTGTGGATCGGTATGCCGATGGCTCTGTCCGATATCGATGTGATCACCGAAACCGGAGAATTAGCGTGGACGTTCGCGTTCATGCCGGTTGAACCGCGAGGGGATCGATCATGAACTCCGTAGCGGTCATCGGCATCGGTTGCCGGCCCTTCGGGCGCTATCAGGACACCTCGGCGCGTTCGGAGGCCGTGGCGGCCGTCCGGCAGGCGCTGGCCGACGCGTCGGTGACGTGGCCGCAGATCGAATACGCCGTGGGCGGCAGCATGTCCGCCGGGTCGGCCGACACGCTGGTGTCCGATTTGGGGTTGACGGGCGTTCCGTTTGTCAACGTCCTCAACGGCTGTGCGACGGGCAGCAGTTCGCTGATCTCGGCGATGCACACCATCGAGGCCGGGGCGGCGGATCTCGCGCTGGTGGTGGGCTTCGACTCGCATCCTCGCGGCGCATTTTCGATCAACCCCGCCGCCTTGGGCCTCGGAGAGTGGTATGGCCCATCGGGTCTCGCGCTGACCTCGCAGTTCTTCGCGCTGAAGATCCAGCGGTACCTGCACGAGTTCGGCTTGCCGGAGCGGTTGCTTGCCGAGGTTGCGGCCAAGGCGTTCCGCAACGGATCGCTCAATCCCAATGCCTGGCGCCGCAAGCCGCAGTCGGTGGCCGTGGTCGAAGCGTCGATGATGCTCTCGGATCCATTGCGTCAGTACATGCTGTGTTCGCCGGGTGACGGTGCGACCGCGCTGGTGTTGTGCAATGCCGAGAAGGCTAAGGAGTTCAGCCCGCACCCTGTGTACGTCGCGTCGTCGGCGGTGCGAACGCGCCGTCCCGGCTCATTCGAGGTGCTCAGTCCGTCGCTGTCCGTTCGCCGGGGCGTCAGCCCGACCGTCGATGCCGCGGCTGCGGCGTTCGAGCTGGCCGGCATCGGGCCCGACGAGGTCGACCTGGCGCAGTTGCAGGACACCGATGCGGGCGCGGAGATCATCCACATGGCCGAGACCGGCCTGTGCGCCGATGGTGAGCAGGCCGAGCTGATCGACTCCGGCGCAACCGAACTCACCGGCCGGCTGCCGATCAACACCGACGGCGGATGCCTGGCCAACGGAGAGCCGATCGGCGCCTCCGGCCTCCGGCAGATCCACGAGAACGTCCTGCAACTGCGCGGCACCGCGGGGGAGCGCCAGGTGCTCGGGCAACCCAGGGTTGCGCTGTCCCACGTCTACGGTGCACCGGGCCTCAGCGGTTGCACGATTCTCACCAGGTAAGGGCGCCCGATGAAAGCGACCGTCGACCCGTCCGCTGAACCCGCCCGAAAGGTTTAACGCCGTGGAGATCAAGATGCCCAAACTCGACGTGACGATGACCGAAGGTACGTTCCTCGGTTGGCTGGTGCCCGACGGGACCGCCGTGGAGGAGGGGGAGGACCTGTACACGGTCGGCACCGACAAAGTGTCCGCTGACGTTCCGGCGCCCAGTCCCGGGGTACTACGCTACGGCTCGGCGAAGGAAGACGAGACCTATGCAGTGGGAACCATTTTGGGCACGCTGGAGGTATAGCGGCGTGGCACCGGTGCCCGCGCCACGTCGAGTATCAGGTCGTCTGATCCCGGCACGCCAGGGCAGCCGCCACGAACTCGTCCCGCATCGGATTGTCGGTCGTGGCGTTCCAGATCAGCGTGACCCGGGCCGGCCCGAGGTCCTCGATCGGCACCGCTCGCACGTCCGGACGACGGTAGTAGGCAGTCGCGGATCGCGGCAGAATGACGAAACCCTCACGTGCGGCGACATGTTCGAGTTTGTCCTCCATGGTGCGGAACTCCTCGCGCGGCGGTGCCCAACGCTGACCGGCCACGGCCGCCGACAGCCATTCCGGCAACATCGCCGGGTCCGGCAACAACAACACCCTGGACGTGAGGTCGGCCAGTCGCAGTGACGCCCGGGTGGCCAGGGCATCGTCAGCCGGCAGCACCGCATCCATGGGTTCTTCCAGCAGCGGGGCGCTGCCCAGCCCGCGGTGGTCGACGGGTTCACGTGCATAGACCACGTCCACTTCGCCTGACCGGACCAACTCAGCCTGCTGCTGCCACGGGATTTGGCGTATCACCGCGCGGCCCTGCGGATTGCCCGCTTCGAATGCTGCGGCCGCTGCCGTCGCACGCAGCCCGGCCATCACCCCGACCGTCACGGTCACCGCGCGTCCGGCGGCCTGGGTCAACCGCTGCCGCAGGGCCTGTGCGTCGTCGAGCAGAACCTTGGCGTCCTGCAGAAGCTGGGCACCGGCACTGGTCAGTTGGGTGCCGCTGCTGCCGCGGATGAACAACTGAGCGCCGAGCTCACTCTCGAACGCCCGGATCTGTCGCGACAACACCGGCTGGGCGATATGCAGGCGCTGCGCGGCACGCCCGAAATTGAGCTCCTCGGCCACTGCGATGAAATACCGCAGCTTGCGCAGATCGAGGTCGGGCGTGCTCATGCCCTGAGGGTATCGCCGTCCGACCAAAAGAGTCTTGGACGACAAACCCGAGGCGAACACACAGTGGACTCATGAACCTCAAGAACGCACGCGTCTTGATCATCGGCGGTACCTCCGGCATCGGTCTGGGAGTGGCGCAAGCGGTGGCTGATCGAGGCGGCATACCGATCGTGGTGTCGCGCAACCGGTCCAACGTCGACCGAGCGCTGACCGGACTAGGCGAGAACGCCCGCGGACTGACCGTCGATCTCGGTGATCCCTCGTCGCTCGCGCATCTCGTCGACGAGGTGGGGGAGATCGAGCACCTCGTATTCAGCGCAGGCGAACCACTCACCATGGTCGGCCTGGCCGATCTGACCGCCGCAGCGATCACCGAGTTCATCGGCACCCGGTTCGTCGGTCAATTGCAGACGGTGCGGGAGTTCGCTCCCCGGATCACGCCGGGCGGGTCGATCACGCTGACCAGTGGCACGGCCGCCGAGAAGCCCGGGCTGGGGGTGCTGCCCACCGCCATCTGCGGCGCGATCAACGCCATGACCCGAGCACTGGCAGTCGAACTTGCGCCGTTGCGGGTCAACGCCGTCGCCCCGGGGCCCATCGAGACGCCTCTGTGGTCGGCACTCGGCGAGGCCGATCGCGACGCCGTATACGAGCAGTTCGCGAGCAATCTCCCCGCCGGCCGGATCGGTCAGCCGGCCGACACCGCACTGGCGTACACCTACCTGATGGAACAGGAGTTCGGCACCGGCGTCGTTCTCACGGTCGACGGCGGTACAACGCTGGTCTGATCGGGCTTGGTGTGACGCGCGGTCACGGCTTGAGCAGCGCGACGACCTTGTCCTCCAGCGCCACCGGATCGGCATTCGGATCGGCCGCTTCGGTGTGCGGCAGGTCGACGTCGGGATCGGCGAAATCGCGGTAGGTCTTGTCCCCGGCCAGTGTGGCCAGCAGATACCCGGTGAGCAGGGCCCGGACGATCTTCTGGGTCTCGCGGTCGGCGCCGGGCAGCCCGATGAAACGAGCCAGCCGGCGCCCCTCGACGAGGCCGCCGGCCTTGGCCTTGCTGACCGTCCGCAATGTGGCGCCGTTCCACGCCCGGGCCAACTCCACGGCGTTCGAGCGCAGCGTCATCGGGTCGCCGGGGTCGGTGAGGATCAGGCCGGGCACCCGCAACGCCGACGCGGGTTCTTCGGCCTGTGGCTTGGTCACGGTCGGAAAGAGCGACACCACTGCTTTCGGGCGGTGCGCGTCACCTGCCATCCCGGCAGCGGCGAAGACTGCGGCCGATCCGCCGAAGCCGTGCCCGACGACGCCTCGCTTGCCCGGATGCACGCTGATCTTGCCCGGTCCGAGCCGCACGCCGGTGATGATCTCCAGTGCCGCACCCAGGTCGAAGGCCAAATTGAGGACCGACGGAGCCAGCCCCTTCTCGGTGTCGGGTGCTGCGGCCACGATTCCCCACGAAGCGAGATGCTCCAGTGTGCCCGTGTAGTTGCCGGCCTGGGCCATCCAGTCGTGGCCGAAGACCACACCGGGCAGGTTCAGGCCGGACTCCGGGGTGTACACCACGCCCGGCATCCCGGCGAAAGCCAGGTCGCCGCGCAGAACGCGATGCGGCCCCCGGCGGGACAACCCTGCGAAAAGCTTCTTTGTGCTGGCCACGCGTTGACCGTAGCGCAGCGCGCCCAATCGGGGCCCGGGTGCGGACATGGTGATTTGCGTCAACCGCCGTCGCGCAGAATCGGGTCACGGGCCCGACTGCACTACCCTGGGACCTTATGTGTGGAATCGTCGGCTACGTCGGGGCGCGCCCGGCCCGAGGCATCGTCGTCGACGCGCTGCGCCGGATGGAATACCGCGGCTACGACTCGTCGGGCATCGCGTTGATCGACGGCAACGGCGGCCTGACGGTACGTCGCCGGGCCGGCCGGCTGTCCAACCTCGAGACTGCCCTCGCCGAGACCGACGATGGCGTGCTGAGCGGTAGCACCGGCCTGGGTCACACCCGCTGGGCCACCCATGGCCGGCCCACCGACCGCAACGCGCACCCGCACCGCGACGCGGCGGGCAAGATCGCCGTCGTCCACAACGGCATCATCGAGAACTTCGCAGTCCTGCGCGCCGAGCTGGAAGCCGACGGGGTGGAGTTCGCCAGCGACACCGACTCCGAGGTGGCCGTGCACCTGGTGGCCCGGCAGTACCGCGACGGCGCGACCGCCGGAGATTTCCCGGCCTCCGTGCTCGCCGTCCTGCAGCGCCTGGAAGGCCACTTCACCCTGGTGTTCGCCAACGCCGACGATCCGGGCACGATCGTGGCCGCGCGCCGGTCCACCCCGCTGGTGGTCGGCATCGGCGACGGCGAGATGTTCGTCGGCTCCGATGTGGCGGCATTCATCGAGCACACCCGCAACGCCGTGGAACTCGGCCAGGACCAGGCCGTGGTGCTGACCGCCGAGGGTTACCGCATCACCGACTTCTTCGGCAGGGACGATCTGCAGGCCGGCCGCGACTTCCGGGAATTCCACATCGACTGGGATCTCGATGCCGCCGAAAAGGGTGGCTACGACTACTTCATGCTCAAGGAGATCGCCGAGCAGCCCGCCGCTGTCGCTGACACCCTGCTGGGGCATTTCGTCGACGGCCGCATCGTGCTCGACGAGCAGCGCCTGTCCGATCAGGAATTGCGCGAGATCGACAAGGTCTTCATCGTCGCCTGCGGTACGGCATACCACTCCGGGCTGCTGGCCAAGTACGCCATCGAGCACTGGACCCGCCTGCCCGTCGAGGTCGAGCTTGCCAGCGAGTTCCGGTACCGGGACCCGGTGCTGGACCGCAGCACTCTGGTGATCGCCATCTCGCAGTCCGGCGAGACCGCCGACACGCTGGAAGCGGTGCGGCACGCCAAGACGCAGAAGGCCAAGGTGCTGGCCATCTGCAACACCAACGGCAGCCAGATCCCGCGCGAGGCCGACGCGGTGCTCTACACCCGGGCCGGGCCGGAGATCGGCGTGGCCGCCACCAAGACGTTCCTGGCCCAGATCGCCGCGAACTATCTGGTGGGTTTGGCCTTGGCGCAGGCCCGCGGTACGAAGTATCCCGACGAGGTCGAGCGCGAGTACCACGAGCTGGAAGCCATGCCCGATCAGGTGAGCCGGGTGTTGGCCGGCATCGAGTCGGTGTTCCAGCTGGCGCAGCGGTTCGCGACGTCGCCCACGATCCTGTTCCTGGGCCGCCATGTCGGCTACCCGGTGGCGCTGGAGGGTGCGCTCAAGCTCAAGGAGCTGGCGTACATGCACGCCGAGGGGTTTGCCGCCGGCGAGCTCAAGCACGGCCCGATCGCGTTGATCGACGACGATCTACCGGTGATCGTGGTGATGCCGTCACCCAAGAACGCGCAGATGCTGCACGCCAAGCTGCTCTCGAACATCCGTGAGATCCAGGCACGTGGCGCGGTCACCATCGTCATCGCCGAGGAGGGCGACGACACGGTGCGCCCCTACGCCGATCACCTGATCGAGATCCCGGCGGTGTCAACGCTTTTCCAGCCGCTGCTGTCGACCATTCCGCTGCAGGTGTTCGCTGCCGGGGTGGCCCGGGCTCGGGGTTACGACGTCGACAAGCCGCGCAACCTGGCCAAGTCCGTCACCGTCGAGTAGCCGCGCCATCCCGTCGAGCGTGAAGAAGATCGCGAGCTTTCCGAGAAATCTCGCGATCTTTCGCACATTCGGCGTCGAGGTCTGATGGATCTACGGGTTCCCGAGGTCAACATCGCTGGGCGATGGGCCCGTGACGGGCTGGGCGCATTCGCATCCGAGGCGGCGTTCACTCATTTCCTGGGCACGTACGAGGCCGGGATGGCGACGCTGCCGCCGTTCGAGTTGTTCGACGTGCCAACCACATTCGGGACCGTGCGGGCCTATCGCTTCGCCGGGCCGGCCACCGGCGCACCGGCAATCCTGTTGCCCGGCCGCAACGCGTCGACGCCGATGTACCGAACCAACCTCGAATCCCTGCTGAAGCACCGCACGGTCTATGGCATCGACCTGCTCGGCGAGGCCGGCCTGTCGGTGCAGCACAAGCCTGTTCGCGACGCCCCGGATCAGGCCCAGTGGCTCGACGAGACGCTGGCCGGCCTCGGCTTGGAAAAGGCGCACCTGCTCGGTGTGTCGATGGGCGGCTGGACCGCAGCCAACGGTGCGGTGCACCGGCCCGCGCGGATAGCGTCGATCACCTTGCTCGATCCGGTCTTCACCTTCACCGGTGTTCCGGTCAAGGCGATACTGGCCTCGGTGGCACTGTTCGCTCCGGGCGTGCCGGAGCAGTGGCGCCGGAGGGTGCAGAGCTGGATAGCCGGGGGTGCCGATCTGGATGCCGCCGAGATGGAAGCCGCGCTGATCTCCGCGGGTTCAACGGATTTCACGCTCCACACTCCGATGCCGAAACTGTTCAGCGATGAGCAGCTGCGGGGCATCCGCGTACCGGTGCTGGCATTGATCGCGGGCCGCAGCGTCATGCTCGACCCAGCGCGCGCCGTCGCGCGGGGACGAGAGTTGTTGCCGCGCGGGAATATTGAACTCTGGCCCGACGCCTCTCACGCCATCAACGGTGAATACCCGGAAGAGATTGCGCAGCGGGTGGGCCAATTCTGGGGCGCCGCGTAACCCTTCGCCGGACTGCTCCTCAGGCGCGGATCACCGACGTCCCCAGCGCTTCGAAACGCTGTGCTTCCTCCGCGGGCAACTCGGTGCCGGTGACGATCGACTCGAAATCGGAGACTTCCGCGAACCGGCAGAAGCTCGTCTCCCCGAACTTGGAATGCGCGGCCACCAGCACGCACCGCTGTGCAACCCTCACCGCCGTCTGCTTCACCGCTGCCACGGCGGGATCCGGTGTGGTGAGGCCATGCTCGGCGGTGATCCCGTTGGTGCCCAGGAACGCGATATCGATGACAAGGCTGCTCAATCGCTCGACCGCCCAGTGGTCGACGGTGGCCAGGGTGCGCCCTCGCATTCGCCCACCGATCATCAGGACGGTGACGGTCTCGCTGTGGGCCAGCGCTTCGGCGGCCAGCAGCGACGATGTCACAACGGTAAGTTCCTGATCGACGAGCTGTTCGGCGATCAGCCGGGGCGTGAAACCCTCGTCGAGATAAACGGTTTCGGCGCCGTGCAACAGATGTGCCGCCGCGGCAGCGATGCGGTGCTTCTGGGCCAGATCCACCTGGCTGCGGTATTCGACGGTGGATTCGAACGCGGCGGTCTCCAGTGGAATCGCGCCGCCGTGTACACGTTTGAGCAGTCGTCTCCCGGCCAGCGCCTTGAGGTCGCGGCGGATGGTCTCGGCAGCGACGTCGAGTTCGTCGGCCAGCGTCAGGACGTCGACGCGGCCGCGGCTGCGCGCGAACTCGACGATGCGGCTCTGGCGGGTATCTGAATCCACGCTTGCCATTCTGGGGCAGCCCGGGTGTCGTGTCGGTTATTTGCTGTCGGACAGCACCGCGCGCACGTCGTCTGCGCTGGTCGCCGCCCGCAGCCGGGCCACCTCATCCTTGTCGAGGAAGACGTGGGCGATCTTGGTCAGCAGTGCCATGTGGTCGTTGCCCAGACCGGCGATTCCGACCACGAACTCGGCGGGTTTGCCGTTCCAGTCGATGGGTTCGGGGTAGCGCACGAAGGAGATCCCGGTACGGCGGATCGCGGTCTTGGCCTCATTGGTGCCGTGCGGGATGGCCAGACCGTTGCCCATGTAGGTCGACACCGACTTCTCGCGCTCGTGCATGGCATCCACGTAGGCCGGCTCGACGGCGTCCGCTGCGACCAGCAGGGCGCCGGCCTCGTCGATGGCCGCGTCCGCTGAGGTGGCGGTGCCGGCCAACACGATCGAATCCAGCGGTAGTACATCGTTTTCCATGTCATCGGGCTGCTCCTCGGCAACCCCACTGGCGGAGGCATTCGTGTTCCGCAACATCTCCACGATCTCGTCGTAGCGGGGTGAACTCATGAAGTCCTCCACCGAGACATGAACGGCCGATCCGGTTTTCAGACGAGCCCGGTCGGTGAGGTCGCGGTGGGTCACCACCATGTCGTAGGTGTCGGTGAGGTTCGCAATCGATCGGTTGGTCACCGTGACGTCACCGAATCCCGCGGAACGGATCTTCTTGCGCAGCACCGAGGCGCCCATCGCCGAGGACCCCATGCCGGCGTCGCAGGCGAACACGATGCTGGTCACCGGGCCCCGGTGCGCACCGACCAGGGCTGAAGCCACGCTGGACTTCTTGCCCTTGAGTGCCTCCATCTCCGCGGTGGCCGCGGCCAGATCGGGTTCGTCACCGGCCCGGTCGGTCTTGAGCAGCAGTGAGGCGACGGCAAACGAGACGGCGGCGGCGCCGAGCACCGACAGCGTCACGCCGAGGTAGCTGCCGCCGGCGGTCTGTGCGTAGATCGCGATGATCGAACCGGGCGCGGCCGGGGCGCGCAGCCCGGAACCGAACAGCACGTTGATGAAGACGCCGGTCATGCCGCCGAGGATGGTCGCGGCGATCAACTTGGGCTTCATCAGCACGTAAGGGAAATAGATTTCGTGGATGCCGCCGAAGAACTGGATGATCGCGGCGCCCGGTGCCGAGGCGCGGGCAACGCCGCGGCCGAACACCATGAAGGCCAACAGGAGTCCCAGGCCGGGCCCGGGGTTGGCCTCGAGCAGGAACAGGACCGATTTGCCGGTCTCCAGCGCCTGGGTGGTGCCCAACGGTGTCAGCACCCCGTGGTTGATGGCGTTGTTGAGGAACAGCACCTTCGCCGGTTCGATGAGCAATGAGGTCACGGGCAGCAGGTCGTTGTTGACCAGGAAGTCCACCGCGTGTCCGGCGGCCCGGGTGAACGATGACACGATCGGCCCGACGCCGAAGAAGCCGAGGATCGCCAGCAGCATGCCCAGGATGCCGGCGGAGAAGTTGTCGACCAGCATTTCGAAGCCGGGCCGGATCTTGCCCTCCCACAGGGCGTCGGCCTTCTTCATCGCCCAGCCGCCCAGTGGCCCCATGATCATCGCGCCCATGAACATCGGGACGTCGGCACCGGCGACCACGCCCATGGTGGCGATCGCGCCGACGACAGCGCCGCGGTTGCCGTGGATCATCCGGCCACCGGTGTATCCGATCAGGACGGGCAGCAGGTAGGTGATCATCGGGCCGACGATGCCGGCGCCGTCGTAGCTGCCCCAGCCGCCGATCTTGGCCACCCACCCGTCGGGGTCCTTGAGCCCGGAGAAGATGGCCTGCAGCCAGCCCTGCTCGATGAACAGGGCGGTGATCAGGCCCCAGGCGATGAAGGCGCCGATATTCGGCATCACCATGTTCGACAGCGAGGTGCCCAGCTTCTGCACATGCACCCGGACCCCGGTGCGTGGCGCTTCGACAGTGGACATCTGACGACCTCCGATCTTGCCGGCTGCTGGGTGACGCCGGTCACATGCATGCTCAGTACATCGCATAAGTGGGCATCTTCGCAAGCAATCGGGCGTAAATGGGCGCAGAAAACTGTGGTTTTATGACCGGATCAGCGTTAGGGTGCTGATACCGACCCGGTTAGCGCCATTCCCTGCGAGTCGAGAGGACCCGTCATGAAAGCCCTGCGTTACTACGCCCCCGAGGACGTCCGGCTGGAGGATGTACCGGAGCCCCAGTGCGGCCCCGGCGAGGTGAAGATCCGGGTTCGCAACTGCTCCACCTGCGGCACCGATGTCAAGATCCTGCACAACGGGCACCAGAACCTGACCCCACCGCGCACCATCGGCCATGAGATCGCCGGTGACATCGTGGAGGTGGGTGCCGACGTGAATTCCACCTATGGCACCGATTGGGCCGAGGGCGACCGCGTCCAGGTGATCGCGGCGGTCCCGTGCGGAGAATGTCACGAGTGCCGCAAGGGCTGGATGGCCGTTTGCCAGAACCAGACGTCGATGGGGTACCAGTACGACGGCGGGTTCGCCGAGTACATGATCGTTCCGCGCCAGGTGCTCAAAGTCGATGGGCTGAACCGGATTCCGGACAACGTCAGTTACGACGAAGCGTCGGCGGCCGAACCGTTCGCGTGCGCGATCAACGCGCAGGACCTGCTCGGTATCGAGGAGGGCGACACCGTCGTGGTGTTCGGCGCCGGACCGATCGGCTGTATGCACATCCGCATCGCGCGCGGGGTGCACAATTGCGGCCCGGTCTATCTGGTCGACGTGAACGAAAGCCGGCTCAAGATGTCGGCCGACGCCGTGCATCCCGACGGGGTGATCAACGCGGCGGAGGTCGACGTCGTCGAGAAGGTGATGGAACTGACCGGCGGCCGCGGCGCCGACGTCGTCATCACCGCCACCGCAGCAAACGTCACTCAGGAACAGGCCATCGCGATGGCCGCCCGAAACGGGCGTATCTCATTCTTCGGTGGATTGCCCAAGACCAACCCCACCATCACGTGCGATTCGAACATCGTGCACTACCGGCAGTTGCACATCCACGGTGCCAACGGTTCCGCGCCTGAGCACAACAAGCGTGCGCTGCTGTACATCTCGACCGGACAGGTGCCGGTGAAGGACCTCATCACCCGCCACATCCCGCTCGACGACGTGCTGGACGCGTTCTCGATCGTGCAGAACGGTGAGGCCATCAAGGTGACGGTCGAGCCTGCCGCTGCGACCGCGCCGGTCTGAGGTCAGTACAGCTCGTTCTCGTAGTGATCGTCGATCACCGCATGAAGTGAGCCGGCCAGGTCGCCGAGTTTCTCGGCCATCTTCGCCGCGCTCTCGGTGATCGTGAGGGTGTAGAAGTCTCCGCCCAACGTCACGGCTTCGGCCAGTCCCCGGCTGTCTCCTTCCCAGAGCTTGGCCCGGATCACGGCCTTGCCGCACTGACCGAACACTTCGCGAATGCGCACGATGGTGGCCAACACAGCGGGTTTGCCGTCGGCGCTGAGCATTTCGAGCAGTTCGGGGTCGTCGGTGACGAACGCGTCCCCGTTCACCCGGATCACCTCGCGGATGCCCGGCACGAAGAAGACCAGTCCTACCGCGGGATGCTTGGTGATGTTCTCGTGAGTGTCGGCCAGTTTGTTGCCCGGCCGGTCCGGGATGGCGAGCGTCCACGGGTCGAGGATTCGCACCGAACCCGGTGGGTCGCCGCGCGGGCTGGTGTCCAATTGGCCGTCGGCGCCCACCGTGGCCATGCAGAAGAACGGACTGTGCGCGATGAACCGGGCCGAGAATTCGCCGAGTTTCGGCTCCTTCTTCTCCGCGATGAACCGCTCCGGGTGCCCGACGATCTCCCTGACCCGCTCCATCGAGATCGGGGAGTACGAATCTGCCGCTGTACCTGTGGTTTTCACCATCGCCTCCATCACACGTCGAGAATGAGTCGGGGAGTCTGTGCCCGGGAAACGCAGATGAACATGCGATCGTTGGCGGCGCGCTCAGAGTCGGAGAGGATGTCGTCGCGATGGTCGGGTACTCCGTCGACGACGGCGGTCTCGCAGGCACCGCAGATACCCGATCGGCACGACGACGGCACGTTGATCCCGGCGCCATCGAGGGCGGCGAGAATGCTCTGGCCCGCTTCGACTTTGACGGTTGTGCCCGAGGCTGCGCACACCACCTCGACCGGCTTGTCTTCGGCAGCGGGCGCCCGTTCGCGCGGCTTGAAGCGCTCGAGATGCAGGCTGTCCGCCGGCCAGTGTGCGGTGGCGTCCTGCAGCGCCGACAGCAGCGCCGAGGGGCCGCACGCATAGATCTTCACCGCGGGCTGAACCTCGGCGAAGTGCTCACCGAGAGGGATGCGACCGTCGGCGTCAGAGGCGTAGAGGCTCACCCGCATTCCGTATCCGCGGAGTTCGTCTGAGAACGGCATCGAGGTCGCGGTGTGCCCGCCGTAGAGCAGTTTCCAGTCCAGACCCCAGGCCTCGGCCTGACGGATCATCGGAAGGATCGGGGTGATTCCGATGCCGCCGGCCACGAACACATATGAGGCGGCCTGCTGCAGTTGGAAGGTGTTTCGCAGGCCGGCAACCGTAAGTTGTTGTCCTGGTCGCAGAAACGCGTGCACGTACTCGGACCCGCCGCGGCTGGTGCGTTCCCGCCGGACCCCGATGCGGTAGTACGACCGCTCGCCGACCGGCCCGCACAACGAGTACTGGCGCTGGATGCCGGTCGGCAGGACCAGGTCGATGTGTGCGCCCGGGTCCCAGGCCGGTAGTAGCTCACCGGCACGCGGCTGCAATTGCACGGATACCACGCCATCGGCTTCCCAACGCAGCTGCCGCACGGCGACGCCGATTCCGTCGGCTGGCAGTTCGTCTCTCACACACCCTCCTTCCGCGTTAACAATGTTAATTGCAGTTCAGAGCGTAATGATAACGTTGTTAACGTGTCAACCGCCCCGACTGGACGTGATCGCGTGGCACTGGCAAACCTGTCGTTGGACAGTGTGGTCGGTGAAGCCTTGGCGCTGGTCAACGAGGGCGGGCTGGAATCGCTGACGATGCGACGGCTGGCCGACCGGCTGCGGGCCCACCTCCCGACGATCTACCGGCTGGTGGACGGCAAGGACGCCCTGATGGACGAGATGGCCGAGACGATTCTGGCGAAGGCGCTCGAGAGCTCTGACACCGATCGTCCGGAGTGGGCCGATCGCGTCAAAAGTCTTGCCGCGGGCCTGCGTTCGGCTCTGCTGGCGCAGCGCGACGGAGCCCGTATCGTCGGCGGCAACTACGCCGCCAAGCGGGCCAACCTGACCTTTGTCGACACGCTCGTAGGCAGTATCCAGGCCGGCGGTCTGGTCCGGGATCATGCCTTGTGGTCTGCCAGCTCACTTTTCTGCTACGTCCTCGGTGAAGTTCTTGAGCAGCAGGGCGCCGCCGGTGGTGAGACCGAGACGCTCGAAGCTGTGGTTCGCGCCGGGCACTACCCGCACCTCGCGTCCAGTCCCGCCGAGCAGTTGCTCGACTTCGGCGCGCGATTCGAGTTCGGGCTGGGCCTGCTCATATCGGGCATGCGTTCCCTCGATGGCTGAACCTGCCCGGCTACCCGCTTGTCGCTGAAACCCAGTGCCAGCCCTGCGGCAATCAATCCGATGCCCACCCACACCAGCGCCGCGGGTGGTGTGCCGGTGACGGGTATGCCGATCACCGCGGCGGCAATGGGTGCCACTCCGGTCAGTAGCCCGGCCGGTCCGGCGCCAAGTGTGTGCACGCAGGTGTACCAGAGGACGAACGCGACCGCCGTCACGCAGACGGCCAGATAGCCGATCGCCAGGATCTCGCCGGCATCGAAAGTGCCTGCCGCTCTGGGCCCTTCGGTTGCCAGCGCCAGCACGCCGAACATCGCGGCGGCCATCCAGGTGGTGTGTACAGACACTCCGGCGGGACCGTGTGACCCGAGGACTGGCACAGCCAGCAGCGTGAAGCCGGCCTCGCAGCTGAAAACGACTATGGCCCAGAGTAATCCGACGGCGTCGGCGCGGCCGAGCCCTTCCACGATGACAGCGCCGATGCTGACCACGCCGGCCGCGGCAAGCACACGGCTCCCTGGCCGGTGGCTCTCTAGTAGCGGCCCCACCGTCGCCAGTGCCAACGGCACGCATGCCACCGCGACGGCCAGCACCGCCGGTTCGGCGTGGCGTGATCCGTACACCAGGGCCACGTTGAACAGCACCAGGCCGGTCACGGTGACGCCGAGTAGCCAGAACCACTCGCTGCCGCGGGGGCGGCGCAGCGGTCGGCCGGTGAGCCGGAGCCAGGCGAGCAGCAGCAGGCAGGCAATGGCGTAGCGCAGTGCCTGCGCGGTGTGCAGTGGCGCGTCGGCGAGGGCGCTCGAGACGGCGACGCTGCCGCCGACGAACGTCATACCGAGGGCGCCGGACAGGCCGGCACGGGCAGGGCTGGACATGTGACCATCTTCGGGCCAACATGGTCCAACAAATAGAACCAAGTCTGGACATCTCTAATGGACCAAACGGTGCGGGATGCGGTCGGCGCAGATTTTCTACAGCTCGATCCGGCGACTGCCCCGGCGCGCGGCCTGACCGACTGGCTCGCAGATGCGCTGCGTGGCGCGATCGCCGACGGGAGGCTGACGTCGGGTACCCGCTTCCCCGCGACCCGGATCCTGGCCGGCGAACTGGGGATATCTCGCGGCGTCGTCGTCGAGGCCTACCGACGGCTGGCCGACGAAGGTCTGGTCGGGGGACGCGCCGGGGGTGGCACCCACGTGCTCACGCAACCGGTCCGGCCGCCACGGGTAGGCCCCGCGGCGCCGTCGGTGTCACGTCTGCCGCGTTCCCGCCTACCGGTAGGTGAGGGGATCGACCTCTCGCCGGGAGTGCCCGATCTGTCGGCATTTCCCCGCAGTGTCTGGCTGCGCGCCGAACGGGCGGTGCTGGCCGAGGCCACTCCGGACGACCTCGGCTACGGAGATCCCCGCGGTCATCCCCGGTTGCGCGCGGCACTCGCCCCGTGGCTGGGCAGGACGCGCGGGCTGCGCATCGAGCCCGACGACATCCTGGTCGTCGCGGGCGTCGCGCAGGCCATTGCCCTGCTGGCCCAGCAGTTGCGCGGTGAAGGGCTCGACACGGTCGCCGTCGAGGATCCCGGCTCGCGCGGTGCGGTCGACGAACTCGAGTACTGGGGATTGCGCCCGGTGCCGGTCCCCGTCGACGGCGACGGCATCGTCGTCACGGAGCTGACTGCCACTGGCGCACCCACCGTCTTCCTGACTCCGGCGCATCAGTTCCCGACGGGCGTGGTGCTCGGCCCGCAGCGGCGCCGCGAGCTGCTCGAGTGGGACGGCGAGCTGATCATCGAAGACGACTACGACGCCGAATACCGCTATGACCGCGCACCCGTGCCGGCCATGCATCCGTCGGCGCCCGATCGCATCGCGTATGCCGGCAGCACCTCGAAGAGCCTCGCACCCGCACTGCGTCTGGGCTGGCTGGTTGCGCCGCGGGAGCGACGGCCCGGCCTGGTGGCGGCCAAGCATGCCACCGACCTCGGAAGCCCGACTGTGCCGCAACTGGTGCTCGCGCGGTTACTGGAATCCGGCGAGTACGACCGCCATGTCCGGCTGGTCCGGGCGCGGCACCGGGCCCGGCGCGATGCCCTGCTGGGCGTGCTTGCCACCGCGATCCCCGCTGCGACGGTGACCGGTGTCGCCGCCGGGCTGCACCTGCTCGTCAGCCTGCCCGAGGGAGTCGACGACGTTGCGCTGGCCGACGAGCTGCGTGAGGCCGGCGTTCTCGTGCACCCGGTGTCATGGCACCGGCGGCTACCCGGACCGCCAGGCCTGGTTGTCGGGTACGCATCGCATCCACCGGACCGGTTACGCGAAGCTGCAGCCGTGATCGCCCGCATCGTGGGGTAGCCCGCTCGGCGCAAATCTGTGACCGTGCCGAGCAAACACACGTAACCTGTTGGCGCGCGGCAAAGTCGAAGACACCTCGAGTGGAGCGGGAGCTGATGCGGTACTACTACTCGGCCGATGTGATCCGTGCGGCCGAGGCGCCACTGCTCGCATCACTGCCCGACGGGGTGCTGATGGGCCGCGCCGCCTATGGGCTGGCGACGGCGATCGCGACGGAGTTGAAGCTGCGCACCGGTGGTGTGGCCGGCCGGCGGATCTGCGCGGTCGTGGGTTCCGGCGACAACGGCGGCGATGCCCTGTGGGCGGCGACGTTCTTACGTCGTCGCGGAGCGGCGGCCGATGCCGTCCTGCTCAACCCTGACAAAACTCACACCAAGGGCCTGGCCGCATTCCGGAGCGCCGGTGGTCGGGTGGTGTCCGGGATCGCGGCCGGAACCGATCTGGTGATCGATGGTGTTGTCGGCATCTCCGGACGCGGTGCGTTGCGTCCCAACGCCGCGGCGGTATTCGAGGCCAACACGGTGCCCGTGGTGGCGGTCGACATCCCCAGCGGCCTCGACGTGCAGACCGGCGCCGCCGAAGGCCCACATGTGCGTGCCGCTCTGACCGTCACATTCGGCGGCCTCAAACCTGTTCACGCACTGGGGGAGTGCGGTCGCGTCGAACTCATCGACATCGGACTGGGCCTGGCGCCCAGCGACCTCGCCGGATTCGAAGTGGCCGATGTGCGGGCGCGGTGGCCGATTCCGGGGCCGCACGATGACAAGTACACCCAGGGCGTGACGGGCGTACTGTCCGGGTCGTCGACCTATCCCGGTGCGGCCGTGCTGAGTGCCGGTGCCGCCGTCGCCGCCACCTCGGGCATGGTCCGCTATGCGGGAAGCGCTGCACCGCAGGTGCTTTCACATTGGCCAGAGGTGATCGCCTCGCCTACCCCGCAGGAGGCAGGCCGGGTGCAGGCCTGGGCGGTGGGGCCGGGTCTGGGTACCGACGAGACCGCGAGGGCGGCATTGGATTTCGCGCTCCAATCCGATCTTCCGGTCATCGTGGACGCTGACGGGCTGACGATGCTCGCCGCCGACCCGGGCCCGCTCACCGGCCGCGGCGCGCCGACCGTGCTGACCCCGCATGCCGGCGAATTCCAGCGGCTGGCCGGCCATCCGCCGGGCGCTGACCGGGTGACGGCCACCCGCGAGCTGGCGCAGCGACTCGGAGTCACGGTGCTGCTCAAGGGCAATGTCACCGTCATCGCAGAGCCCGGTTCGGCGGGCATGACGTACCTCAATCTGGCCGGCCAGTCCTGGGCTGCCACAGCGGGATCCGGTGATGTGCTGACGGGCATCATCGGCGCATTGCTGGCGGCCGGCCTGCCCGCCGGAGAGGCCGCCGCCGCGGCAGCCTTCGTCCACGCCCGCGCCGCCAACCTGTCGGCGGCCGATCCCGGCCCGAGCCCGGCGCCCACCTCGGCGTCGCGCATCCTCGCCCACGTCCGCGCCGCCATCGCCTCGCTGTAAACAGTTCGCCGCAACGAAAAGGACTTGCCATGTCGCACAAGCACCATCGCACCCCGCACATCTCGCCGGCCTACACCGGCCGGTTGGCGATGGCGCCGGTCCCGTCGCTGCGTCTGCCCGACGAGGCCATGGATCCGCAGGCGGCCTACCGGTTCATCCACGACGAGCTCATGCTCGACGGCAGCTCCCGGTTGAACCTGGCGACGTTCGTCACCACGTGGATGGACCCCGAGGCCGAGAAGCTCATGGCCGAGACGTTCGACAAGAACATGATCGACAAGGATGAGTACCCCGCCACCGCCGCGATCGAAGCGCGCTGCGTGAGCATGGTCGCCGACCTTTTCCACGCCGAAGATCTGCGGGACGACGATCCGTCCAGCGCGTGCGGAGTCTCCACGATCGGATCCAGCGAGGCGGTGATGCTGGGCGGGCTCGCGCTCAAGTGGCGGTGGCGCGAGAAGGTCGGAAAAGATTGGAAGGGGCGCACGCCCAACCTGGTGATGGGTTCCAACGTCCAGGTGGTGTGGGAGAAGTTCTGCCGCTACTTCGACGTCGAGCCGCGGTACCTCCCGATGACCGAGGACCGTTACGTCATCACCCCCGAGCAGGTACTCGACGCGGTCGACGAGGACACCATCGGGGTGGTGGCCATCCTGGGCACCACTTACACCGGTGAACTGGAACCGATCGCCGAGATCTGCGCGGCGCTCGACACGCTCGCTCAAGACAAGGGCCTCGACATCCCCGTGCACGTCGATGCCGCCAGCGGCGGATTCGTCGTCCCGTTCCTGCACCCCGACCTGGAGTGGGACTTCCGGCTGCCGCGCGTGGTGTCGATCAACGTCAGCGGCCACAAGTACGGGTTGACCTACCCGGGCATCGGCTTCGTGGTGTGGCGCGGCAAGGAGCATCTGCCCGAGGATCTGGTGTTCCGGGTCAACTACCTGGGCGGTGACATGCCGACGTTCACCCTGAACTTCTCCCGGTCCGGCAATCAGGTGGTGGGCCAGTACTACAACTTCCTCCGGTTGGGGCGGGCCGGGTACACCCAGGTGATGCAGTGCCTGTCGCAGACCGCGCGCTGGCTGGGCGACGAGCTACGGGACAGTGAGCACTTCGAGCTGATCACCGACGGTTCGGCCATCCCGGTGGTCAGCTTCCGGCTCAAGGGCAATTCGGGCTACACCGAGTTCGACGTATCCGAGGGCTTGCGCTCCTTCGGCTGGCAGGTCCCGGCGTACACCATGCCCGAGGGAGCCACCGACGTCGTGGTGCTGCGCGTCGTCGTGCGTGAGGGTTTCTCGGCGGATCTGGCACGGGCGCTCAAGGACGACATGATCACCGTGCTCGGCCGGCTCGACAAGCTCAAACCGCGCGGCGCGTTCGACGACCTGCAGCCGTTCGCGCACTAGCGTCGGCGGCATGCTGCTGTGGATCAATGGACCATTCGGGGTCGGAAAGACCCAGACCGCATACGAACTCAACCGCCGCCTGGCCGGCAGCGTGGTCTGCGACCCCGAATTCGTCGGATACGGTCTGCACCGGACGATGCCGCGCGAGCTGCGCAGGGATTTTCAGGACTTTCCGGCCTGGCGGCAAGGGGTTTTCGAGGTGCTGGACCACACTTTGCGACGGTTCGACGGGCCGGTCATCGCACCGATGACCGTCTTCGAGCCGAGCTACTTTGCCGAGACAGTCGGTCGTCTGCGCGACGCGGGTCACAACGTTTTGCACTTCGCACTATTGGCGCAGCGGGAAACGGTCGTGAAGCGGCTGTCCGACCGCGGGTTGGGTTTCGGACGACTGCTGCGCCACGGCGGACCGCGCGAGCTGCCGGTATGGGGCGACGCATTCGCGGTCGAACGGCTCGACCGCGGTCTCGAGAGTCTGTCGAGGCCGGAGTTCGCCGAACATATCTGGACCGACACCGTCGGAATACCCCAGGTGGCCGACCGGATCGCCGCGACCGCCGGGCTGACCCTGGCGCCCAACACCGACGGCGAGATCCGGGCCCGGATGCGCCGGCTGGCGGTCACCGCGCGTCACATCCGGCTGTGATCTGCCCCGATGCGTGCCTCTGGGACAATGGTCGGCGGTGATATGACATGCAGACGACCGAACGCGAGACATCGCTGATCCCGCACGCCTCTCCACGGGCGGTGGTGGATCTCGGCGCGATCGACCACAACGTCCGCCTGCTGCGCGAACATGCCGGCAGCGCCCGGGTGATGGCGGTGGTCAAAGCCGACGGTTACGGGCACGGCGCCGTCGAGGTGGGTCGGGCCGCGGTGGCCGCCGGGGCCGCCGAACTCGGGGTGGTGACGATCGCCGAAGCCGTGGCGCTGCGGGCCGGCGGGATCACCGCTCCGGTGTTGTGCTGGTTGCATCCGCCGGGCACCGACTTCACGCCCGCGCTGGAAAACGACGTGCAGATCGCGGTGTCCTCGGTGCGTCAACTCGACGAGGTGCTGGCGGCCGTGCGCCAGACCGGCCGTGCCGCGACGGTCACGGTGAAGGTGGACACCGGCCTGAGCCGCAACGGTGTCAGCCCGGCAGATTTCCCCGCGATGGTCGCCGCGCTGGGCCGGGCCCAGTCCGACGGCGCGATCCGGGTGCGCGGCATCATGAGTCACCTGGTGCACGGCGACGAGCCCGACAACCCGTTCAACGAGCTGCAGGGCAAGCGCCTGACCGCGATGCGCGAGCAGGCCGCCGAAGGGGGCGTGGTGTTCGAGGTGGCCCACATCGCGAACTCGCCCGCAGCGATGACCCGTCCGGATCTGGCCTTCGACATGGTGCGGCCCGGGATCGCCGTATACGGCCTCAGCCCGATCCCGGAGCTCGGCGACATGGGTCTGGTTCCCGCCATGACCTTGAAATGCCCTGTCGCGCTGGTTCGTTCGGTGCACGCCGGCGACGGGGTGTCCTACGGTCACCGGTGGATCGCCGACCGGGACACCACGCTGGCACTGCTACCGGTGGGATATGCCGACGGCATCTTCCGCTTGTTGAGCGGGCGGATCGAGGTGCTGATCAACGGGAGGCGCTGCCCGGCCGTCGGGCGGATCTGCATGGATCAGTTCGTCGTCGACCTCGGCCCGGACGTCAACGACGTCGCCGAAGGCGACGACGCGATCCTGTTCGGCCCCGGCACCCAGGGCGAACAGACCGCCCAGGACTGGGCCGAACTGCTCGGCACCATCAACTACGAGGTGGCCACCAGCCCACGCGGCCGGATCACCCGCACCTACCTAGAGGCAGGTCGCGAGCGTTGAGTCGCAATGCTCAGTGGCTGGCCGGTGCGGCCGGGGTCACCGCCGTGGGCACGGTGGCGGGCCGGTCGGTGGCGCGGTCGCTGACCCGGCGCAGCACCGGTGAGGATCCCTATCTGGGTGAGGATTTCGAACGCCTGGACGCCGATCGTAGTTCCGTGGTGACAACCGACGACGGGGTGCCGCTGGCCGTGCGGGAAGTCGGCCCGAACGACGCGCCGCTGACAGTGGTCTTCGCCCACGGATTCTGTTTGCGCATGGGCGCCTTCTACTTTCAGCGCACCCGGCTGGCCGAACAGTGGGGTCCGCAGGTGCGGATGGTGTTCTACGACCAGCGCGGCCACGGTCAGTCGGGGATTGCACCGCCGGACACCTACACCGTCGAACAACTCGGACGTGATCTGGAAGCCGTTCTCGCCGTGACGGTTCCACGCGGCCCCGCAGTGCTGGTCGGACATTCGATGGGCGGCATGACGGTCCTCTCGCATGCGCGACAGTTCCCGCGCCGCTATCCGAAACAAATCGTCGGCGCCGCGGTGATCTCCTCGGCGGTCGAAGGCGTGGCGCGCTCACCGCTGGGGGAGATCTTGCGCAACCCGGCGCTGGAGGCGGTGCGGTTCCTGGCCCGCTATGCCCCTGGTGCGGTGCACCGCACCCGCGGCGCCGCCCGGTCGGTGATCGGACCGATCCTGCGGGCGGCGTCCTACGGCGACGAGTCCGTCAGCCCGAGCGTGGTCGAGTTCTCCCAACGGATGATGCACGGCACGTCGATCACCACCCTCGTCGAATTCCTGCACGCCCTCGAGGTCCACGACGAGGCCGGCGCCCTGCGGGTGCTGGCCAAGGTGCCGACACTGATCGCCTGTGGTGACCGGGACCTGCTGACCCCAATGGAATACTCAAAGGCCATGGCCGCACAGCTACCCCGCTCCGAACTGGTGATCGTCGGGGGAGCCGGTCATCTGGTCCAGCTTGAGGAGCCCGTGGTGATCGACGACGCACTGGTCCGTCTGGTGGAGCGGGCCACGCCCTCCAAACTGGTCACGCTGTCCCGCCGGGTCCGCGATCGGGTCTGGTTCCGTGGCTGAGCGCAGCGCCGGTACGGCCGAACTCGCCACCACTGAGGACACCATCGCCCTCGGCGCAACGCTGGGCGCGGGGCTGAAAGCCGGTGATGTGGTGGTGTTGTCGGGCCCGCTGGGTGCCGGCAAGACGGTGATGGCCAAGGGCATCGCGGCGGCCATGGACGTGGACGGGCCGGTGGTCTCACCGACGTACGTGCTGGCCCGGGTGCATCCGCCCCGGCAGGCCGGCCGCCCCGCGATGGTGCATGTGGACATGTACCGACTGCTGGACCATCCCGGTGTCGATCTGTTGGGTGAGCTTGATGCGCTCGACCTCGACACCGATCTTGACGACGCCGTCGTGGTGGTCGAGTGGGGTGAGGGCCTGGCCGAACGGCTCTCCGATCATCACCTGGACATTCGTATCGAGCGCGACACCGGCACCGAGACGCGCACGGTGATCTGGCAGTGGAGCGCCCCATGAACATCTTGACCATCGATACCTCGACCCCGGCGGTCAGCGCCGGCGTGGTCCGCCAGGTTCCGGAGGGCGTCGTGGAGGCCCTCGCCGAGCGGGTGACCGTCGATGCCCGTGCCCACGCCGAACAGCTGACGCCGAACGTGCTCGGTGCCGTGTCTGATGCCGGGATCACCGTTGCCGATCTCGACGCGGTCGTCGTCGGCTGTGGGCCGGGCCCGTTCACCGGGCTGCGGGTGGGAATGGCCAGTGCCGCGGCCTTCGGCCATGCGCTGGGCGTTCCGGTGCACGGGGTGTGCAGCCTGGACGCCATCGGTGTCCACACCGACGGTGACGTGTTGGTGGTCACCGATGCGCGGCGCCGCGAGGTGTACTGGGCGCGTTACCGCGACGGAGTCAGGGTCGACGGCCCCGCCGTCAACGCACCCGCCGACGTTGTCGTGGATTCCACGGTGGCTGCGGTGGCCGGGTCACCCGAGCACGCCGCAATGTTCGCGTTGCCTCGGCTCGAGGTGGTGTACCCGACGCCCGCGGGCCTGGTGCGCGCCGTCGCCGACTGGGACGACCCACAACCCCTGGTGCCGCTGTATCTGCGCCGACCCGACGCCAAACCCTCTGCGGCGGTGCGGAAATGATCGTGTTCGACGCACTGACCCGTGCTGATGCCACGCGGTGCGCCGAGCTGGAATCCAAGCTGTTCGCCGGCGACGATCCCTGGCCGGCCACGGCGTTCCTGGCCGAACTCGACGCCAAGCACAATCGCTACCTCGCCGCCCGCAGCGACGACGTCCTCGTCGGCTATGCCGGTATCTCCCGGCTGGGCCGAATGCGCCCGTATGAGTACGAGATCCACACCATCGGCGTCGACCCGGACTTCCAGGGGCAGGGGATCGGACGCCGGCTGCTGAACGACCTGCTCGACTTCGCTTCCGGCGGAACGGTTTTCCTGGAAGTTCGCACCGACAACGAACCGGCCATCGCGCTGTACGAGAGTGTCGGATTCGCCAACATCGGCCTGCGCAAGCGGTACTACCACGCCAGCGGGGCCGACGCCTACACCATGCAACGCCTTCCCCAAGGGGGCCCGACGTGATCATCCTGGCCATCGAAAGTTCTTGTGACGAAACCGGGGTCGGTATCGCAGACCTCGCCGAAGACGGAACCGTAAGGCTTCTCGCCGACGAAGTCGCCTCCAGCGTCGACGAGCACGCCCGCTACGGCGGCGTCGTACCCGAGATCGCCTCGCGCGCACACCTGGAAGCCCTCGGGCCGACAATGCGCCGGGCCCTGGACACCGCTGGCATCGAACGGCCTGACGTCGTCGCCGCGACCATCGGGCCCGGGCTGGCCGGTGCGCTGTTGGTCGGGGTGGCCGCGGCGAAGGCATACGCGGCCGGCTGGAACGTCCCGTTTTACGGCGTCAACCATCTGGGTGGGCACCTGGCCGCCGATGTGTACGACCACGGACCGCTTCCCGAGAGCGTCGGTCTGCTGGTCTCGGGTGGGCACACCCATCTGCTGCACGTGCGGTCGTTGGGCGAGCCGATCATCGAGTTGGGCAGCACCGTCGACGATGCGGCAGGGGAGGCCTACGACAAGGTGGCCCGGCTACTCGGACTGGGTTATCCCGGGGGAAGGGTGCTCGACGAGCTGGCCCGCACCGGTGACCGCAACGCCATCGCCTTTCCGCGGGGCATGACCGGGCCGCGGGACGACCCGTACGTGTTCAGCTTCTCGGGACTGAAGACCGCGGTGGCTCGTTATGTAGAGGGCCACCCGGAGGCCTCGCAGGCCGACGTCGCCGCCGGTTTCCAGGAGGCCGTCGCCGACGTGCTGACCGCGAAGGCCGTGCGCGCGGCCACCGACCTCGGGGTGTCCACCCTGCTGATCGCGGGCGGGGTGGCGGCCAACTCCCGGTTACGTGAGCTCGCCGAGGAACGCTGCGCGGCAGCGGGCCTGACCCTGCGGGTGCCGCGGCCGCGGCTGTGCACTGACAACGGCGCGATGATCGCGTCGTTCGCGGCACACCTGATCGCGGCGGGGGCGGCCCCCTCGCCGCTGGACGTGGCCAGCGATCCGGGGTTGCCGGTGGTGAAGGGACAGGTGGCATGAGTTCGACGGGCGACAAGCTTGAGGTCACCGAGCTGCTGTACCGCTACGCCGAGCTGATCGATGCGGGCGACTTCGACGGGGTCGGGAAACTACTGGGCCGCGGCTCGTTCATGGGCGTGGCGGATGCGTCGGCGATTGCGAAGTTGTTCGCGCACACCACCCGCCGATTCCCGGACCACGGCAACCGCACCCGAACCCGCCACCTGGTGCTCAACCCGATTGTCGACATCGAGGATGCGCGGGCAACGGCCCGCTCGACGTTCGTCGTCGTGCAGAACACCGAGACCGTGCCGCTGCAGCCCATCGTGGTCGGCCGCTATGCCGATGTGTTCGCCCGTGACGACCACGGCTGGTATTTCACCGAGCGCAAGGTCGACGTCGAGATGGTCGGAGACGTGTCTGATCATCTGAACATCCCGTTATAGGGGTGGAGTATCACGCCGGCCGGCTATGCGGCCGCGTGGATGTTCACGACATGGATGTCGCTGGTGAACAGCCTTGCGCTCATCGGTAGCGGTGGGGCGGTACTTCGATACGTTCGGCCGGTCGGTGTGGTGATTTCAGTGGTGTGCCGGCCGTACCGGTCGTAGCTGGTCAACGTCTGCCAGTCGGCACATTCCTTCGTGTAATTGCACCTCTCGCAAAGCCCTTGGCCGTTGGCAGCACTGGTCGCGCCGCCATCGGCGTGCCGGGTGATGTGGTCGACGTGCCGTACCGGTGCATCGCAGTACGGGGTCCGGCACGTCTGGTCGCGCAACTTGATGAGCCAGCGCAGGCCCTTGGGGAACTTGCGGGCCGTCGACTCGAGGGCCACAAGGTTGCCGGTGCGGGGATTGGCGTACAGACGTCGAACCGCGGCCTCGGCCTGTGGGTCGAGGACTGCGGCCCAGGTCATCCGCCGAGCCACCTCGGCCGGGATCGGACCGTATCCGTCGAGGATGGCGGGCTCGGAACCCTGGGCCAACAAGCTTTCGTCGGACATCACCAGGTTGAGGGTGACGGGGACCGCGTCACCGACCTCCCGACCGGTGACGCGACGATAGAAAGTATCGGCCAACAACGGGCCCCGCCCGTCGCATCCTGCCCCGGCGGCGATTGAGGCGGAGGCAGCGGCCGCGGCGCCTACCTGCAGCGACTCGTACACCGTCTGACCTTCGGCCGCCGTCAGCAAGGCCGTGACGTATGCCATGTTGTGCGGGGCGGGACGAAGCGTGACCGTGCGGTCCACTTCGTGGCGGCTGATGCTGTCCAGTACCGCTGCGCTGTCGAGCCGGAACGCGGTCCGGCCGGCCTCCGCTTCGATCTTCTTGTCGCCGAGGCCGTCCAAATTCGAGGGGTCGGAGCACAGTTCGGCATCCATCGCACGCCGATATTCGGGGCGCAGGCACGCGGCATGGTCCGCGATGATCATGGCCCGGTTTTCCGTGAGGGCCCCTGACTGCAGCGCGGCCAGGGTGTAGGGCATGTCGTCGACGAGAATTCGCGAAATCTTCAGATACTTGGCTCCGTGCCACGGCGATGCATTGCGGGCCAGGCCGACTTCGGAAGCCAGGCCTCTACCGCGCTTGGCGGCGGGCACACCCTGAGCGGCCCTGTGTGCATGACGTTTGGCTTCCAGCATCGCGGTCACCCGTGCCTGCCCGGCGGCGATGCTCGAAACCGCTCGGTTCATCGCCGCGAGCTGATCGACCAACGCCTCCTCGGTGGCATTGGGATCGATCGTGAAGCTCGACCCGAACATATGTTCGATAGTAGTGCGGCAAGGTTGTCGACGCAACCGTTGGCGACTTCAGTCCTCGGCGAGTTCTGACAGCACGCACAGGCCCACCCTTGAGTGCTAGCACTCGCATGTATAGAGTGCTAGGTGGCACGCGGCCAACCTCCAGCGCCGGCACCCGCGACGACGGAGCGAGGGGCACGGGCGCATGCCGAACACCTGGTTAACCCGAGGGCCCCGGAGCACACCGGGACTCGATACCCCAACAAGTGGAGGGCTTCCATCGTGGCAGTCAACATCAAGCCACTCGAGGACAAGATCCTCGTTCAGGCCAACGCGGCCGAGACCACGACCGCTTCCGGTCTGGTCATCCCCGACACCGCCAAGGAAAAGCCGCAGGAAGGCACCGTCGTCGCAGTTGGCCCCGGCCGCTGGGATGAGGATGGCGAGAAGCGGATCCCCCTGGACGTTGCCGAGGGCGACACCGTCATCTACAGCAAGTACGGCGGCACCGAGATCAAGTACAACGGCGAGGAGTACCTGATCCTCTCCGCGCGTGACGTGCTGGCTGTCGTCAACAAGTAATCACTCGTGTAACCGCCCCGGAGATCCCCGTGTTCAGCGCGGGTGATGTCCGGGGCGGTATGCGTTCTCAAGCAGAAAGACATCTATGAGCAAGCAGATTGAGTTCAACGAGACTGCGCGCCGTGCCATGGAAGCGGGTGTCGACAAGCTGGCCAACGCGGTCAAGGTGACCCTGGGTCCCCGCGGCCGCTACGTGGTGCTGGCCAAGGCTTTCGGTGGACCACAGATCACCAACGACGGTGTCACTGTTGCCCGCGAGATCGACCTGGAAGACCCGTTCGAGAACCTGGGCGCCCAGCTGGTGAAGTCGGTGGCCACCAAGACCAACGACGTCGCCGGCGACGGCACCACCACCGCCACCGTGCTGGCTCAGGCCCTGGTCAAGACCGGGCTCCGCCATGTCGCGGCGGGCGCCAACCCGATCGAGCTGGGCCTGGGTATCGGCAAGGCCGCGGACGCGGTGTCCGAGGCCCTGCTGGCCGCGGCCACCCCGGTGTCGGACAAGAACTCCATCGCGCAGGTCGCCACGGTGTCCTCGCGTGACGAGCAGATCGGTGAGCTCGTCGGCGAGGCCATGACCAAGGTCGGCCACGACGGTGTGGTCACCATCGAGGAGTCCTCGACGCTGAACACCGAGCTCGAGGTCACCGAGGGCGTCGGCTTCGACAAGGGCTTCATCTCGGCCTACTTCGTCAACGATTTCGACTCGCAGGAAGCAGTGCTCGAGGACGCGGTGGTGCTGCTGCACCGCGACAAGGTCAGCTCGCTGCCCGACTTGCTGCCGCTGTTGGAGAAGGTCGCCGAGGCCGGCAAGCCCCTGCTGATCATCGCCGAAGACGTCGAGGGCGAGGCCCTGTCCACGCTCGTCGTCAACGCCATCCGCAAGACGCTCAAGGCCGTCGCCGTCAAGGCGCCGTTCTTCGGTGATCGTCGTAAGGCGTTCCTGGACGATCTGGCGGTCGTCACCGGCGGCCAGGTTGTCAACCCCGATGTGGGCCTGGTGCTGCGCGAGGCCGGTCTGGACGTGCTGGGTTCCGCCCGCCGCGTGGTGGTCACCAAGGACAGCACCGTGATCGTCGATGGTGGCGGCTCCAAGGACGCGGTCGCCGATCGCGTCAAGCAGCTGAAGGCCGAGATCGAGTCCACTGATTCGGACTGGGATCGGGAGAAGTTGCAGGAGCGGCTGGCCAAGCTGTCCGGCGGCGTCGCGGTGATCAAGGTCGGCGCGGCCACCGAGACCGACCTGAAGAAGCGCAAGGAAGCGGTCGAGGACGCCGTCTCGGCGGCCAAGGCTGCCGTCGAGGAGGGCATCGTCACCGGCGGTGGCGCCGCCCTCGTGCAGGCCCGCGCGGCCCTCGACAAGCTGCGTGGCGAGGTCAAGGGCGACGAGGCACTCGGTGTCGACGTGTTCTCCTCGGCGCTGTCGGCTCCGCTGTACTGGATTGCCACCAACGCCGGCCTGGACGGTTCGGTCGTGGTGAACAAGGTCAGCGAGCTGCCCAACGGGCAGGGCTTCAACGCCGCCACCCTGACCTACGGTGATCTGGTCGCCGAGGGCATCGTGGACCCGGTCAAGGTGACCCGCTCCGCGGTGCTCAACGCCGCATCGGTGGCGCGCATGATCCTGACGACCGAGACGGCCATCGTGGACAAGCCTGCCGAAGAAGAAGATCACGGGCACGGCCATCACGGCCACGCTCACTAGAAGTAGTTCGCTAGGAGTAGTCCGAAACACCCCCGGCCATCAGGCCGGGGGTGTTTTGTTTCGACATGGACCGGATCTTTCAGTGGGTGTGGGATCGGTATGGGCCGGTGTACTCCTGGGCGATCTGCGTACTGGTCTTCCTTGCGGGGCTGTCGGTTTACGTCGCCTACCCGATAGTCATCGTCGCCTTCGAAGGATCCGATCGCTACATCGAGGCGGTCGCCGTCGCTTTTGCCGCCATGCTGCTGCGGGTTTACCTGCTGGTGCTCCCGGGCTCGAAGCCGTTGCGTCTGATCGAAAGGTGGGCGGCAGGCCACGAGGTCGATCCGATGGAGGCGCTCCGTGCCACCTTCAGCTACGGGCGCAAGACAGCAGCCCGAGCACTCGCAACCGATGTCGTCTGGGCGCCCTGCGTCGGGGTTGGTGTCGCCGCGATCGCCGGCGCGTCCGGGTGGCGGCTGGTCCAGTACGCGATTTTCGGTGCCGTATACGGAGCGGCGATCGGAGTGATCGGTGTGCACAGCTTCAGCGAGGGGTCGCTGCGGCCAGTGCGGGCCGAGATCGCCGGTGACACAGGGATTGGCGACTCGCTGCCGCGCTCCCACCCGACTTTTGCCGCGTGGTCCAACATCACCATGCTCGCGATGGCACTCGCGTTCGGCACCGGGACCGCGCTTACCGCGTCCGCGATCGACCGCGCCCGCCAGGACCCTGTTGTCTCCGTCGTGATCGGGTGTGCGTTGATGCTGATTGCCGGGCCGATAGCGGTCATGGTGACGTCGCCCTTCCTGCGACCGATCCGCGACCTTGCACAGGGGACTGAGCGTGTTGCCGCCGGCGACTACAGCCAACGTCTGCCTGTAGTCCAGGACGACGATCTGGGTGCACTCTCGGCGTCGTTCAACCGGATGCAGGCGGGTTTGGCTGAGCGGCAACGGCTTCAGGCCGCGTTCGGGACCTATGTCGATCCGGCTTTGGCGGCGCGGCTACTCGAGCAGGGTGACGACATTTTCACCGGTGAGCGGCGGGACGTCACGGTGTTGTTCGTCGATATCCGCGATTTCACCCCGTTCGCCGAGACCAACAGTGCCGAGGACACCGTCGCCCGGCTCAACGCGCTCTTCGAGATCGTGGTGCCCGCGGTCGTCGATGCCGGTGGGCATGTGAACAAGTTCCTCGGCGACGGTGCGCTCGCGGTCTTCGGAGCACCGAACGTCCTTGCGCGTCATGCCGATGCGGCGGTGAGCGCCGCCGTGCTGATTCATCGGGTTGTCAGTGAGGGATTCGGTGGTGAGCTTCGGATCGGGATCGGCATCAACACCGGTGTGGTGATCGCCGGGACCATCGGTGGAGGAGGCAAGCTGGAATTCACATTGATCGGCGACGCCGTCAACGTGGCCGCCCGTGTCGAGCAGCTGACCAAGACGACCGGTGATTCGATCCTGCTCACCCAGTCGACCGCCGACGCATTGGACGTGCGCCCACCCGGACTCACCGACCGGGGGTTTCACGAGCTGAAGGGCAAGTCAGCCGCGGTGAAGGTGTTCGGGCTCAGCCCATAGCCCCACTGCGCCGAGCCTTCGCGATGAGTTTGTGAACCGCCGCCGGTCGGTAGGGGTATGACTGACGAAACCATGAGCGCCACGTGCACCATCAATGCGCCGGCCGAAACCGTGTTCGCGGTGCTGGCCGACCCGACCACTCATCAGGCGATCGATGGCACCGGCTGGGTGCGCGAGTCGCTTGACGGTAAGCCGCTGACCGAAACCGGGCAGATCTTCCGGATGGCGATGTACCACGACAACTACGGCGGCATGCACTACGAGATGGCCAACCGGGTCGAGGTTTTCGAGCCGCCGCAAGCGATCGCATGGCTGCCCGGCCAAGGCGCTGACGACGCCGCCATCGAGTTCGGCGGCTGGATCTGGCGCTATGACCTTGAGCCGCGCGGTGACGACCGGACCGAGGTCACCCTCACATACGACTGGTCGGCGGTGCCGCCCGCACTTCGCGAAGAGATCGAGTTCCCGCCGTTCGACCGGCAGCATCTGGACAACTCGCTCAAGCACCTGGCCGGGTTGGCGCAAGATCGGACGTAGCCGTGGGCTGAATGGATACCAGTCGGACCGCGTCCTGCCGTGTGTCGTCAGCCACGAACCGGACCACGATGCTTTCCGCAGGAAACTTGGTAGCCAGGTCATTCAGCGTCCTGGGCAGGAAGACCCTCGCCTTCGCGTTGCCGTACCAATTGGGGTTGGAGGGGGAGGTGTCGAGACTGCCGACCTTGTCGATCTCGGTGTCCCATTCTTGAACCGGATCCGGCGGTGTTTCGCCGAATCCGGCCGATTTCAGGTACGCATCTGCTTGTCCGGCAAGGGTGATCGCCGTGCTGCCGCCGACCGGTGTCCCGGTGATCGTCCCGTCGATGACATCGGCCGTCACCGATGTCAGCCGCGCAGTGCACACGTTGTCGACGACGTTGGGCGGCACGCAGAATCCGGGCAGCGGAGCCGCGTGGGCTGGGGCGACGTTCAGGACGGCGGGGATCGCCAGTGCTGCTGTGGCAGCACCGATGAGCGCCTTCGCCCGGCGGCGATCGTTCGGCATTGAGGTCCCCCTCCTTCGGGCACCCTTCACGGGTGTTGAATTGTATTTCGGCTCACCCATCGCCACAGTTACAGATCGTCAGCTCTCGATAGGCGCGTACCAGTCGGCGTTGGTGAGCAGCACCCGTGTCCCCAGGTCCCGATTCCATTCCGGCTCGATGCCGTGGCGACGCACGATGGGGAAGACGACCTCGTCGAGCATCCGCACCACGTCACCGAAATACAGGTCCTCCTTCGCCTGATCGCTGAGCCGGTTGTATGCGTCCTCGTCGAAGTTCTCGGGCTCGAACGCTCCATAGCCGATGTAGGTGGAGCCGTCCTCGATCAGGCGATCGGTGTCCTGGCTGTGGAAGTAGATGAACCCGGTCCAATGGCGGCTGTCGTCGCGCTCATCGCCGATCTCGGCCGACGCGCAGGTTCCGCAGCAGGAAAAGTCGGCCCGCGCGACCACGCCGTTGGTGTTGAGCTCCTCGAACGCCGCCTGGGTCCGCGACCGGTAGTCGCCGATCTCGGTCTGCTGGCGCAGCCTCGCTTCGCGCAGAGCGGCGAAGGCGTTGGTGAGTTGCTCGTCGGTGAGCTGGTAATCGCCGGCGTAGTTGTCGAGGAACTCCTCGACATCGTCGTTGCCGGTGACGAGCATTCCCCAGATCTCGGAGGTGAGGGTCGCGCGGTCGTCCGCGTCCAGCGCGAGGTCGGGGAGTGCGGCGTGGACCGGGATCACGTTCGGGTTCGACGGTGCGCTCACTGCGCTGGGCCTCCAGATGTGCTGTCGGAACCGGGCGATCGCCCGGCGGTGGTGATCGTAACGGCGGAACCGAATCGGTATCGGACCGAGATCACGACACGTCATGCGGCAGTGCGGTTTTTCACATCACGTAGCCCACAATTCGGACATGACGGAACCGCGGGAGTCGCCGCGCGGGGTCTCGCGTCAGACGTTCCTGCGCGGGGCCGTCGGGGCTTTGGCCGTCGGCGCGGTATTCGGGTCGAGCCGGGCCAGTGCCGAGCCGGCCGGCTGGGGCGACCTCGCCGCCGCCATCAATGGGAAAGTGGTCCTGCCGGACAACGGCGGGCAGTTCGCCTCGGCCAAAAGTGTTTTCAACACCAACTTCAACGGCCTGACGCCCGCTGCGGTGGTGACCCCGGCATCGGCGGCCGACGTGCAGCGGGCGATGGAATTCGCTGCGGCACATAACCTCAAGGTCGCTCCACGCGGCGGCGGGCACTCCTATGTGGGCGCGTCGACGGCGAACGGCACGATGGTCATGGACCTGCGCCAACTGCCCGGCGATATCAATTACGACGCGGCGACCGGGCGTGTCACGGTGACACCCGCGACCGGTCTGTACGCGATCCACCAAACTCTGGCCGGAGCCGGCCGGGGGATCCCGACGGGTACCTGCCCGACGGTCGGCGCTGCCGGACACGCTCTGGGCGGTGGGCTGGGCGCCCAGTCGCGGCACGCGGGCTTGATGAGTGATCAATTGGTCTCGGCGACCGTGGTGCTGCCCGGCGGTGCCGGTGTCACGGCGTCGGCCAACGAACATCCGGATCTGTACTGGGCGTTGCGCGGCGGAGGTGGCGGTAATTTCGGGGTGACGACGGCGCTGACCTTCGCCACCTTCCCTACCAGCGACGTGGATGTCGTCGGCCTGCATTTCCCGTTGGAGGCCTTCGCGCAGGTCCTTCTCGGGTGGCAGAACTGGCTGCGTACCGCCGACCGCAACAGCTGGGCGCTGGCCGACACCATCACCGATCTGCAGGGCGCGCACTGCCGCATCCTGGCGACGTGTCCCGCCGGGTCGGGCAACAGCGTGGGAGCTGCTGTGATCAAGGCAGTAGGGCTGCAGCCGGCCGGGACCGAGAACCGCACATTCAACTACCTGGATCTGGTGAAGTTTCTGGCCGCCGACAATCTCAATCCGTCGCCGCTCGGCTATGTCGGTGGATCCGACGTGTTCCCGACGATCACCCCGGCCGCAGCCCAGGGAATCGCCGCGGCGTTCAACGCCTTCCCTGCAGGGGCGGGCCGCCCGATCGTGATCATGCACGCACTCGATGGTGCGTTGGCCACCGTGGGCTCGGGTGACACCGCCTTTCCGTGGCGGCGGCAGTCCGCGCTGGTGCAGTGGTACGTGGAAACTTCCGGTTCACCTGCGGCGGCGGCCAATTGGCTGAACACCGCTCACCAGGCGGTGGCACCGTATTCGGCCGGCGGCTACGTCAACTATCTCGAAGCGAACCAGCCCGCGTCGCGGTATTTCGGTGCCAACCTGTCCCGCTTGGCAGCCACCCGGCAGAAATATGACCCGGGCCGGATCATGTTCTCGGGCTTGAACTTCTGAGAGAGGCCGCCATGGACGAGAAGTCTCCGCAGACCCCGGCGGCCGTGGCCGCACTTGCGGTGGCGACCCGTTTCTACACGCCCGCCTTGTTGAACCACTGTGCGCGTTCGTATCTGTGGGGCGTGAAGTATGCCGCCGCGCACGACATCGCCTTCGACGACGAGCTCTATTACGTCTCGGCGATGCTGCACGACCTCGGTTTGACCGACCCGTTCGACAGCCACCGAGTCGAGTTCGAGGTGGCGGGCGGTGACCTGGCCTGGGTGTTCGGGGTGGCAGCCGGTTGGCCTGCGGACCGGGCTGCCAGGGCGACCGAGATCATCGTTCTGCACATGCGCGACGACGTTTCGGCTTCTGCCGATCCCGAGTCCCACCTCCTGCAGGTCGCCACTGCGTGGGACGTCGCCGGTCGCCGGCCGGAGGAGTTCCCCACCGAGACGAGGCTGGAGATATTCGCGCGCTATCCCAGGCAAGGTTTCGGCAGTGAATTCATTGCGTGCTTCGAGGATCAGGCGAGGCGCAAACCGGGTGGCGCCGCTGCCGTATCGGTGGCCAACAATGGTGCCGAACGCATCAGAGCCAATCCTTTGGACACCTTGGCGTAGCCGCTTCAATCTCCGGCGCAGTCGATTTCACGTGCTCCGCCCAAGAGAGGTGTAGCGGACTACTCGTGCGTGCGTGGCCGCCAATGCACCTTCGGACCGCAAGACACACAAGCGATTTCGATACCGGTGTTCGGGACCGGGATGTTCGTCGCAGTGACCAATCAAGGGCAGCGCAATCAGCGTGTGGACGGCAAGGTCTACTGCATCCGCGAGATTCCCTGATCGAAATCGGTTGCGACGCAAAGAGAAAGCGTGCTCGCATGCTTTCCGAGTCAAGAAGGAGGCGGCGCGATTACCGTCATGGGCGTCAATACTCTACATACTCGCTGGTAGTGCGGTATAAATCCGTGCATATGGGTGGACCCCGACCAAACTGACAAAGGGGGCGGGCGTGCGAACACCACAGCGCTATCTGGTTTTGGGACTGCTGTCGGCGATGGTCCCGTTGGGGGTCGTCACCACCACAGCACCTCCGGCGAAGGCGGAATGCACAAGTTCGGGCTATGCCACGGTCTGTGCGCAGGGAGACGTGCGCGGTGCAGATGGCGTGCCACGAGCAGCAACACCGGTCGTGCCCTATCCCTGTGACTACGACTGGTATTGCGACACCGGGTGGGATCTCGATGTCGCCTGGGATCCGGGCGGGCCTGGCCGCCCAGGTGGGCCTGGTGGTCCGGGCGGCCCCGGCCGTCCGGGTGGCGGTGGCGGCATCGGACCGCGTTGAGGAGCTACGTCATGAACCGTGGACAACTTGCTGAAGGAGCCAACATGTCGCTCTCACGTCTCACGCGGCGCGCAGCCGGCGCCGCGATCGGTGCCGGTGTGTTCGCCGGCCTGACACTTCTGACTGCTGCGGCGGCCGCGGCAGATCCACCCGTCCCGCCGCCGTGCACGGCCGCTGAAATGGCGCGCGTGATGTCGGGTGTCTCCTTCGAGACCTCGAATTATCTGACCGCTCACCCTGACACCAACGACTTCTTCACCAGTCTCAAGGGACAACCGAAGGATCAGATCGGAAAACAGGTTCGAAGCTACCTGGAGGCCAATCCCGCCGTGCAGGACGACCTCGCCCGCATCAGGCAACCGGGCGCCGACTTCCGACAGCGCTGCGGACTTCCCGCGATTCCCTGATGATTTGATGTTCGTTGGCCCGAGGCCGAGGTGAGCGATGGGCGGCTTGAGCCTGCCGGGGTTGTGGTTGTTTCTGGCCGTGGTTCTCGCTGGGTCGGTCTTGTTGGCTGTCGTGAGTGTTTGGATTGCCAACAAGACCGTGTACCGGCCGGGCGTCAAGACGCAGACGGGCACACTGTCACCGTTTCTGACCACCGTTGCCCTCGTTTACGGCACGCTGTTGGGTTTCACGGTTGTCGTCGCATGGGAGCAGTTCTCCTCGGCGGAGGAGAACGTCACCAATGAGTCATCGACTCTGGCGACGATGTACCGGCAGACGGTGAGCCTGCCGGGGCCTGAGCAGGTGCGAATCCGGGGACTGCTGCGTACCTACACCGTCGCCGCGCAGGCCGAGTGGGATACGCGGCAACGCGTTGTCGCGAGTGGTTCGGCGCGAGGGGCGATCACCGACATGTACCGCGTATTGGGTCGGGAAGGGCCCACCGCCCACCCGGTCAACGCGGAGATTCGCGATCAGCTCAATGTCTTGACATCGCAACGGAACACGAGAGTCCTGGATGCGAAGCCTCGGATACCGGGTCTGCTGTGGAGCGGTCTGCTGTTCGGGGCTGTCCTTCTCATCGGGCTCATCGGCTTTACTCACCTCGGCAATGCGGTGAGTCACATGATTCTGTCGAGCGCGATCGCCATCCTGCTCGGCCTGCTGCTGTTCCTCATCTTCTGGCTGGACCATCCGTTCGGGGAGCAGCTTGGCGTTACGCCGGCATTGCTCGACTACGCGGTGCAGGTCTTCGACGGCGTCGATCAAGGCAAGTAGACGGTGCGAAGGTCGCCATGTGACCGGAAGTTCTTCCATCCCATAGATTTCCTGTTGGTTCTGAAAAGGCAGCTCGTCAACGGGGACCGTCAGGGAGAGTCCTGGCAATCGACGGGCACGTCACCGGCGGTCTGGGTCATGTGCACGAACCGTGTAGGGCTGCCCTTTCAGTCCCGTGGCCTTGCCCACCGGCCTAGCCTCGAAGACGATGTGTCTCACTTGCCACCCGAACGAGTGAAGGAACCGAACATGCGAGCAACCGTGATGTATGGAGCCGGTGACGTGCGGGTCGAGAACGTGCCCGACGCGACCTTGAAGGAGCCGACCGACGCAATCGTGCGCGTCACCAGCGCCTGTATCTGCGGCAGTGACCTGTGGCCGTACCAGTCCATGCCGCACAAGGACGGCGGCCGGCGGATGGGCCACGAATTCATCGGCATCGTCGAGGACGTCGGTGCCGACGTGTCCGGGCTTCGTCGCGGCGATCTGGTGGTGGCGCCCTTCGTATGGGCGGACAACACCTGTGACTTCTGCCAGGAGGGATTGCAGACGTCGTGCCGCCACGGCGGCGGGTGGGGCGCCCCCGGCGTCGATGCCGGCCAGGGCGAGGCCGTACGCGTTCCGCAGGCGCAGGGCACGCTGGTGAAGCTTCCGGTAGCGGAGGACTCAGCGCTCATGCCCTCCCTCCTGACGTTGTCCGACGTCTTCTGCACCGGTCACCACGGCGTGGTGACTGCCAGGGTGGGGCCGGGATCTTCGGTGACCGTCATCGGTGACGGTGCGGTGGGGTTGTGCGCGGTGCTGGCCGCCAAGCGGTTGGGCGCCGAGCAGATCATCCTGAACGGACGACACACCGTCCGGACCGACCTGGGCCGCGAGTTCGGCGCCACCGACGTGGTACCGGAACGTGGTGATGAAGCCGTCGAGAGAATCCGTGAACTGACCGGTGGTGACGGGACGCATGCGGTGATCGAATGCGTCGGGACCGAGCCGTCGCTCGCCACCGCCCTCGATGCGGTGCGTGCCGGTGGCCGCGTCAGCCGGCTGGGGGTATCTCAATACACTGAGGTGCCAATGGGTTTCGGAACCTTCTTCCGTAACGTCACCCTCACCGGCGGCGTCGCACCGGCCCGCGCCTACATCGAGGAACTGATGCCCGATGTTCTCGACGGCACCATCGAGCCCGGTCGGGTCTTCGACCGCACCATCGGCCTGGACGACACCCCCGCCGGCTACCGCGCCATGGCCGACCGTGAGGCCCTCAAGGTGTTGATCGAGCCATGACTCTGCTGCTGCACGATCGTGACGACCGTGGCGTCGTCACCCTCACCCTCAACCGCTCCCAAGCCTTCAACGCGCTGTCCGAGGCGATGCTGAACGCGTTGGGTGAGGCCATTGATGCACTGGCCGAAGACGAGACTGTGCGGGCCGTGATCCTCGGCGCTTCGGGCAAGGCCTTCTGCGCCGGCCATGACCTCAAGGAAATGCGGGCGGAGCCGTCACTGGCGTACTACGAGCAATTGTTCGAACAGTGCACCGACGTGATGCTGTCCATCCAGCGCCTGCCGGTGCCGGTGGTCGCCCGGGTTCAAGGTCTCGCGACGGCAGCGGGATGCCAGCTTGTCGCGATGTGTGATCTCGCGGTGGCAGCTCGGGATGCCCGTTTCGCGGTCAGCGGTGTCAACGTCGGGCTCTTCTGCGCAACCCCGGGAGTCGCGCTGTCGCGCAACGTGCCTCGCAAGGTCGCCTTCGAGATGCTGGTGACCGGCGAGTTCATCTCTGCCGAGCAGGCTTGCGCGCTGGGATTGGTGAACCGCGTGGCTGCGGCTGAGGCCCTGGACGACGAGATCGAGGCGCTGGTCGCGAGCATCGTGGCGAAACCCCGCGTCGCGGTCGCGATGGGAAAGGCGTTGTTCTACCGGCAGATTGACGTCGACATCGAGTCCGCCTACGCCGATGCGGGGCAGACGATGGCCTGCAACATGATGGACCCGAGTGCCCTCGAGGGGGTGCAGGCCTTCATCGACAAGCGCCCCCCGGCGTGGCCGGGCCTCAGCGGCGCTGCAATTCGATCACCGGGATGATCCGGGCGGTCTTGGTCTGGTACTCCCCGAATCCCGGGGCCTTCTCGACGATGCGTGGGTAGGCGGAGTCGCGCTCGGCCAGCGACATCTCCCGGGCATGCACGTCGTAGGCGTCGGTGCCGATCTCGACGTGGGCATCGGGATGCGCGCGCAGATTGTGCAACCACGCCGGGTCGACGTCAGCACCCGCGTACGAGCCGACGATGGCGAGTTTCCCGTCGATGTCGAATGCCATGACCGGGTTGACGCGCTCCTTGCCGGACTTGGCGCCGGTGGTGTGAAGCAGGAGCAGCGTTGCCCCCTCGAAAGGGCCGCCGACCTTGCCGCCGTTGGCGCGAAACTCGGCGATGATGTTGTCATTCCAGTTGTCTGCCATGGTTTCCTTCCTACGCCTGGGCAGCGCAACGGTGCAGTGAGATCACGAAATCGCGGTCGTGGTGATGTGGACGGACGTGGTCAGGGTCTGATGCACGGGACAACGTTCGGCAATGTCCATGAGCCGCTGCCGTTGCATCTCGTCGAGCTCGCCGATCAGCTCGATCTCGCGATCGATGTGATCGAGCATGCCCTTGGTGGTTTCACAGTCCGCACAGTCTTTGGCATGAATACGTGAGTGACGCAACGTCACTCGCACTTGCTCAAGCGGCCAACCCTTGCGGTTTGCGTACATCCGCACCGTCATCGACGTACACGCGCCCAGACCGGCCAACACCAGGTCATAGGGATTGGGGCCGGCATCGTCGCCCACGGGGAGGGGTTCGTCGGCGATGAATTCGTGGCGCCCGACAGTGATCTGTTGGGTGTAGGTACCGGCGCCTGTTTCGGCCACGGTCACGTCTGTTGTCATGCCCACGAGTCTCCGTGAGCAGACACACAACTGCCTCCAAATGCTGATTTTTGGGCAGTTTTGTGTCTGCTCGCGAGAGAATCGAGAGAATTCAGCCCACCAACCTCACGTCGACCGCCGCCAGGCGGTCCGGGTCGCCGATGATGTCGATGCCGTGAATCCGTCCGTCACGGATGTCAAGGCGCAGTAGGGACTTCAGCCGGCCTGCGGGTGCGATGACGATACCCGCGGCGCCGTCGAGGACGGCGACCTCACCGCCCCGCGCTGTCGCGGCGAACATCTTGGATTCCTCGACAAACTCCCGGGCGCCGCGCAGCTGGACGGGGAGGTGTCCGCCGACGAGCACGCGATCCACGCGGCGCACCACGTCGGGATCGAGAATCTCCAACAACGCATCGAGGTCGCCCTCTCGCGAGGCGGCCAGGAATGTCCGAGCGATCTCGAGGTGCTCGGCGGTGGGGCGAGCCGCGACGGCCGCACCATGCACCCGCTCCCGGGCCCGGCTGGCCAGTTTCTTCGCAGCCGTCGGCGTGCGATCGAGCAGTGCGGCGATGTCGTCGAACGGCACCGCGAAGGCGTCGTGCAAAACGAAGGCCACCCGCTGGGCGGGGGAGAGCCGGTCGAGCACCACGAGCAGGGCGCGGCCCACCGACTCGGCCATGGTCACCTCTTCGTCGGCGGCGGGGGCGACGGCAGTGGGAGGCGGCTCGTCGGCGCCGAGGGCCTCGGCACGCCGTTTCCGCTCCCGCAGTCGGTCGAGGCATTCGTGCGCGGTCACCGTGGTGAACCAGCCGGTCGGATTGCCCACGTCGGCGATGCCGCGCCGGCTGACCTTCAGCCACGCGGACTGGACCGCATCGTCGGCCTCGTGCACCGAACCGAGTAGCCGATGGGCGACCGCGCGCAATTGGTGCCGATCCTCCTCGAATCGGGCGGCGAGGGCCTCGAGGTCGGTCACAGCGTCACCTTTCGGGCGTGGGAAACGTCATCAAGGTGGACCACCACCGCTGCAACCGAACATGGGAGACGACCATCATGACCCTACAACTCGGCACGATCGCGGCCGTGATCGTCGCGATCGCCATCGCGGCCAATGGGGCGATGGCACTCGCGGACCTCGTCGGGGCCCGCTTCGTACTGGCCAACTCTGCAGAGGTCGGCGTCCCGCGGACCTGGGTACCGACGCTCGGGCTGCTCAAAGGCGCGGGCGCCGTCGGACTGCTTGTGGGTCTGTGGGCTTTCCCGCCGCTCGGCGTCGCCGCCGCGATCGGTCTGATCGCGTTCTTCGTCGGTGCCCTCATCACCCACATCCGCGCGCGGGTGTTCTACAACATTGCCTTCCCGGCCGCGTTCCTCGTGCTCGCGGTGCTGGCGCTGGGCGCCTTCGCGGCGGGCTGACCTCCAACTGCAAAGGCCCCACCCCTCGCGGGACGGAGCCTCTGCAGTTCGGAGTGTGAAGTTTGCTGTGGAGTCAGGCGCTGCGGCGGATGCCCCGCTTGAGCAAAAGCTCACGCTCGGCCTCGCTCAGCCCGCCCCAGATGCCATACGGCTCGCCGACGGCGAGCGCGTGGGAGCGGCACTGGGTGATCACCGGGCAACTGCGGCACATCTCCTTGGCGCGCACCTCACGCTGCGCCCGGGCGCGTCCACGTTCGCCGTCAGGATGGAAGAACACCGACGAATCGACTCCACGGCAAAGTCCCTGCATTTGCCAATCCCAGATATCCGCGTTGGGTCCGGGAAGTTGCTGCGGCTGCGGCATTTGGAAAACCCCTCTCTGCTCGCCCATTTCGCCAAAAGTGGGCGGGTATGAGTCGGTGGAACCGAACTGAGCACATGTCGCCGATGACCGCTCGTGCACACAAACTAGGGGGACCGAATAAAGCGAGTCAATACCTTGGCGGTGTGCCAAAGGACATAACCGCAGGTCGAGAATTTACATCACGTTCATCATTGTGACGCGGTGACGGAGACATCGGTGATGAGGATCTGCTAGAGGTCTTGAGGTTTTCCCTGTTGGGCCAGGCCGGGGCGTTGTATGCAATTCCGGGCAATCGACAGTTAGTTGACACGCCATTAACATTCGAGCCATCAATTGTTAACTAATGCGCATAGCGCAATATTCAATACCCGGTTCCGCCGGTATCCGGTTCCCACGGACCCTCGAATCGTTCCGTATTGATACCGTCGCCTACCGATGACGACATCCGCACCTGCTGCCTCGACGCTGGCCGACGCTGCTTTCGGGGCCGATCCGGGCCGCTGGCCGCTGCCCAGCGCGGCCACTCCGCACGAGCGCTGGCTGCGGGCTGTCGCCGCGGGTGGGCAGGGGCGCTACAGCTGTGCGCTCACCGAGCTCGCCGCGATCCTGCGGAGCCTGGATTCGGGTCCGCTGGTCTCACTTGCGCACAGCACCCGCGCGTCGTTTCTCCGCCAGCTGGGCGGCCACGCACGCGCTCGTGGCGCCGACGGTCAGGCGTGGGCTCACCGCGGTGACGACGACGAGGCCGCCGCCGACGCGCTCGTCGGGCTCGCCGCGGACGCCCTCGGGGTCGGGCGGTTCGCCGTATCGGCACGACTGCTCGACCGGGCGCGCGCCATCGACACTCCCGCCGGCTCGCGACAGCGGATCCGGCTGTCGTGGGTAGGTGCCGAACTGGCGATGGTTCAGGGCGACGGTGTGACGGCGGTCCAGCATGCCCGTTGCGGAGTCGCCGCGGCGGCCGGACACAGCTCGACGCGCCACGCCGTCAAATCCGAAGTCGTGCTGGCCGCAGCGCTGTGCAGCGCCGGCGAACTCGACGCTGCCCGGGACGTCGCCGACGCGGCCCTGCCGGCCACCGAGAAATCCGGGCTGATTCCGCTGCGTTGGGCCCTGGCCTGCGTGCTGGCCGACATCGGAAGTAGCACGCACGACGCTGCCCAAATCAGCCGGATCCGGGACCTCAGCGCCGATACAGTGCGTCGCAGAGGCGGGGTCTGGGCCGGCGCCTGAGCGCGGCACCGGCAGGGCACCGCCCCATTGATCGTTATTGTTTAGCTCAGCCAATCCGCCGCGAGTGTCGGTGCAACGTAACGCTGGAGAGATCGCCCACGATGACAAGTTCGGGAGACCGTCTCGACGTTGTCGTTGCTGAGGCAGTGGCAGGTGATCGAAACGCGCTCTCGGAAGTGCTGGAGATCATTCGGCCGATCGTCGTTCGGTACGTCAGGGCGAGGGTGGGGGCGACCGAGCGCAGTGGTCTATCAGCTGATGACGTTGCGCAGGAGGTGTGCTTGGCCGCCATTACGGCGCTGCCGCGCTACAAAGATCAGGGACGCCCGTTCCTGGCCTTTGTCTACGGCATCGCTGCGCACAAGGTTGCTGACGCGCATCGCGCGGCAGCCAGGAACCGTGCCGAGCCCACCGACGTGGTGCCCGAGCGATTTTCCCTTGACACGGGGCCCGAGCAATCCGCTCTCGACACCGAATCTTCTGAACGAATGGCCCGGCTGCTGGCCGTGCTGCCCGAGAAGCAGCGCGAGATCCTCATCCTGCGTGTCGTGGTCGGGATGAGCGCCGAGGAGACCGCCGAGGCCGTCGGGAGCACCGCCGGCGCCGTACGTGTCGCCCAGCACCGCGCACTGGCCAGGCTGAAGAACGAGATCATGGCGACGGGGCGGGATCATGCCTGACTTCGGCCGCTGGACCTCAAATGGTGGTGATCCGTCCCTCAACGAGATCAACCGGTCCGAGAAATTCATCGAGGCGCTGTCCCTCGAGCATCAGGTCTATGCGACCGACCGGGAGGAAGCCGAACTGGCCGTCCTGCTGGCCGGGTGGCGCGATGACGCACGCCGCACCCCGATGTCGGGTATCGCGCCGCCGCGTGAGGCCGTCAAAGCGCTCGACAAGGCCACCGCGCAGGGGCGGGTACGTTTCCCGATGGCGCTGGTGGGATCGATGGCCGCGGCCGTGCTGTGCCTCGGTGGATTCGGGGCGGCCGTGTACGGCTCCGGCCCCGGCGATGCCCTCTACGGCGTGCGCGGACTGGTCTTCGGGTCGGCGCCGGTGACGCGCGACGTGGGGGTCGAGCTGGCGTCGAGCGAGCTCAAACAAGTCCAGCAGCTGATCGACGACGGGCAGTGGGAACAGGCCCAGCAGAAGCTGCAGACCATCACCACCACTGTTGCCACCGTCGACGACCAGCAGCGCAAGCAGCAGCTCGTCGACCAGTGGCAGCAGCTGTCGGTCAAGGTGGAGAACCGCGACCCGAATGCGACCGTGCCGCCCGATGCGCCGCCGGTGGTGTTGCCCGAGGTGACGGTGACGACGACCCCGTCCGAGAGCACGCCAGGGGAGACTCCGACGTCCACACCGACGACCGGGCCATCGACGTCGCCGACGGAGCCCAGCCCGGGTTCGGAGACGTCCACGCCGTCGACGTCGCCGTCGGAGAACCCGACGTCCGCACCGACGTCGACCCCGTCCTCCTCGACCGCGGCACCGACACCGTCTAGCAGTGCCGAGCCGACGACGAGCGCCCCGGCGCCGGTG
Organism: Mycobacterium sp. IDUB_9; assembly: GCF_055419505.1. Lineage (NCBI taxonomy): Bacteria > Bacillati > Actinomycetota > Actinomycetes > Mycobacteriales > Mycobacteriaceae > Mycobacterium > Mycobacterium sp. IDUB_9. Next base: position 479,111 of record NZ_JBVAXU010000002.1, read on the forward strand.
ACAGCTCCCTCGTCACCGGTCACACAGTCGTCGGCGACGCATACGACGTCGGCCCCGACCACCTCGTCGGCGCCGGTGGTCGAAGTACCTCCGGCGACCACGACGACGGTCGCACCGTCCGTGGAGCCGACATCTGTGCCCTCAGCACCGCCGGCGCGCACGACGCCGGCCGCGCCCGCGGAGACCGGCAGTGGCGAAAGTCACGGAAGCCAGTCGGGCGGGCACGGCGGAGAAGGACCGGCCATGCCGGCGATCGAGGTGCCCCTGTTGCCGGGGCTAGGCGGTTCTCAGCGGTAGCCGTCGGTTTCCGACGTCGCCTCGTTGAGCGATGCGTCGGCGTAGCCGCGGCAGTAATCCCACGTCACGTAGGCGTCGGGTTCGGGATCGTAGGCCGGCTCGTGCGGGCGCACGGTGCCGTCGACAAGTAGTTGCAGCAGGTTGGCGCGGAGCATGTCCCAGTCGTGGTAGTGGTCCTGCTGGCATTCGTCGCAGCACACGACGAGGCCACGAATTCCCTTGTGTGCCAACAGCGCTTCGTACACCGCGAGATCGGCTAGATCAGCCTCGACAGCCGTCCGTTCCTGGGGGTCCAGAGGCTGGCCCGGCTCGATCGCGTCCAGCGCAGCAGAAGGATCGCAAGGATCATCGGCAAACGGATCGGGCGGCAAACCAGGGGGGAGGTGGTCACGCACGAGTCCCACACTACGCAGCCGTACTCCCATCGCGCCAGCCGTCCTGATGCGCGCCGTGATCTGCGCCCTGAGGTGCAAGGAGCGGCAACATCGCTGTCGATATCCGAGCCGATAGAATCGAGTTACAAGCCCCACGCCTGCCACTGGAGGCCCCACCCATGTCGATCGCTGAAAGCAGCGTTCCCATCGCCGTACCGGTCCCCACCGGCGGCGACGATCCCACCAAGATCGCGATGCTCGGTCTCACCTTTGATGATGTGCTGCTGCTGCCGGCTGCTTCTGATGTGGTCCCCGCCACCGCTGACACCTCGAGCCAGCTGACCCGGAACATCCGTCTACGGGTGCCCATGGTGAGCTCGGCAATGGACACCGTCACCGAATCGCGGATGGCCATCGCCATGGCCCGCGCCGGCGGCATGGGTGTCCTGCACCGCAACCTTCCCGCTGCCGAACAGGCCGCCCAGGTGGAGACGGTGAAGCGGTCCGAGGCCGGCATGGTCACCGACCCGGTCACCTGCTCGCCGACCGACACCCTGGCCGAGGTCGACGCGATGTGCGCCCGGTTCCGGATCTCCGGTCTCCCGGTCGTCGATGAGGCCGGGCAGCTTGTTGGCATCATCACCAACCGCGACATGCGCTTCGAGGTCGACGAGAACAAGCCGGTCGCCGAGGTGATGACGAAACCGCCGCTGATCACCGCGCAAGAAGGGGTGTCCGCCGAGGCTGCACTGGGCCTGCTGCGTCGCCACAAGATCGAGAAGCTGCCGATCGTCGACGGCCACGGCAAGCTGACCGGCCTGATCACGGTCAAGGATTTCGTCAAGACCGAGCAGTTCCCGTTGGCCACCAAAGACAGCGACGGCCGGCTTCTGGTCGGCGCCGCCGTCGGCGTCGGGGAGGATGCCTGGGCCCGGGCCATGACACTGGTCGACGCCGGAGTCGACGTGCTGATCGTCGACACCGCCCACGCCCACAACCGGGGCGTGCTCGACATGGTGGCGCGGTTGAAGCAGACCGTGCGTGACCGCGTAGAAGTCGTCGGCGGCAACGTCGCGACCCGGGCCGCCGCCTCCGCGCTGGTGCAGGCCGGCGCCGACGCGGTCAAGGTCGGTGTGGGCCCCGGCTCGATCTGCACCACCCGTGTGGTCGCCGGTGTCGGCGCCCCGCAGATCACCGCCATCTTGGAGGCGGTGGCAGCCTGCCGTCCCTACGGCGTCCCGGTGATCGCCGACGGCGGCCTGCAGTACTCCGGCGACATCGCCAAGGCACTGGCGGCCGGCGCGTCGACGGCCATGCTGGGCTCGCTGCTGGCCGGCACCGCCGAGTCACCCGGTGACCTGATCTTCGTCAACGGCAAGCAGTTCAAGAGTTACCGCGGCATGGGTTCACTGGGTGCCATGCAGGGACGCGGCGGTGGCAAGTCCTACTCCAAGGACCGCTACTTCCAGGACGATGTGCTCTCCGAGGACAAGCTGGTGCCCGAGGGCATCGAGGGTCGGGTGCCGTTCCGCGGTCCGCTGGGGTCGGTGATCCATCAGCTGACGGGCGGGTTGCGGGCAGCCATGGGCTACACCGGCTCGGCGACCATCGAGCAGTTGCAGCAGGCGCAGTTCGTTCAGATCACGGCAGCCGGGTTGAAGGAAAGCCACCCCCACGACATCACCATGACTGTCGAGGCCCCCAACTACTACACCCGCTGATCCGGTGGGGCAGGAGACTAAGAACAGTCATGCGCGACATGGTTGAAATCGGCATGGGCAGAACCGCCCGCCGGACCTATGAGCTCGACGACGTCACGATCGTGCCCTCGCGGCGCACCCGATCGTCGAAGGACGTCTCGACGGCGTGGCAGCTCGATGCCTACCGCTTCGAGGTCCCGGTCATCGCACACCCGACCGATTCCCTGGTGTCGGTGGAGTTCGCGATCGAGATGGGTCGGCTCGGCGGGCTCGGCGTGCTCAACGGCGAGGGGCTGATCGGCCGGCATGCCGATGTCGAGGAGAAGATCGCCCGGGTGCTGGATGTCGCTGCGTCGGCACCTGACGATTCGGCGGCGATCCGGATGCTTCAGCAGTTGCATGCCGCGCCGCTGGACCCCGAGCTGCTGGGCGCGGCGGTGGCGCGTATCCGTGAGGCCGGCGTGACGACCGCGGTCCGCGTCAGCCCGCAGAATGCCCAGGCGCTGACCCCGACGCTGGTAGCCGCCGGGATCGACCTGCTGGTCATCCAGGGCACCATCATCTCGGCCGAGCGGGTCGCGTCCGATGGTGAGCCGTTGAACTTGAAGACGTTCATCTCCGAGCTCGACATCCCGGTGGTGGCCGGCGGCGTGCTCGACCATCGCACTGCCCTGCATCTGATGCGTACCGGCGCAGCCGGCGTGATCGTCGGCTATGGCTCCACGGCCGGTGTCACCACCAGCGACGAGGTGCTCGGCATCAGCGTGCCGATGGCCACGGCGATCGCCGACGCGGCGGCCGCCCGTCGCGAATACCTCGACGAGACCGGCGGCCGGTACGTGCACGTGCTGGCCGACGGTGACATCCACACGTCCGGAGACCTGGCCAAGGCGATCGCCTGCGGTGCCGACGCCGTCGTGCTGGGCACGCCGCTGGCGGTGGCTGCCGAGGCTCAGGGCGCCGGATGGTTCTGGCCGACCGCGGCTGCGCACCCGTCGTTGCCGCGCGGCGCCCTCCTTCAGGTGGCAGTCGGGGAGCGGCCGGGTCTCGAGCAGGTGCTCACCGGGCCGTCCGACGACCCGTTCGGCTCGTTGAACCTCGTCGGCGGCCTGCGGCGGTCGATGGCGAAGGCCGGGTACTGCGATCTCAAGGAGTTCCAGAAGGTGGGGCTCTCGGTCGGGAGCTGATCGCTGCGTGGGTCTTCGTCGGCGGTTTCTACGCGTGGGCTGTGCCGACGCCGGGTTCGCGACCCTCAGGTGGAAAATGACGCGCGACCCAAGCGATCTTCTTTACAAGTTAGGGCTTCCTGTCTAGAAGTTACCTGTGGGTAGCGTCATACTGAACACATGAAGCCTGACTATGACGTCTTGGTGATCGGTTCGGGGTTCGGCGGCAGCGTCAGTGCGCTGCGGCTGACAGAGAAGGGCTATCGGGTCGGTGTACTCGAAGCCGGCCAGCGGTTCACCGATGCCGACTTCGCCAAGACCTCGTGGGATCTGCGCAAGTTCCTCTGGGCCCCGCAACTGGGCATGTACGGCATCCAGCGCATCCATCTGCTGCGCAACGTGATGATCCTGGCCGGTGCCGGCGTGGGCGGCGGATCGCTGAACTACGCCAACACCCTCTACGTGCCGCCGGAGCCGTTCTTCAACGATCCGCAGTGGAAGGACATCACCGACTGGCGCGCCGAGTTGATGCCGCATTACGACCAGGCGCAGCGCATGCTCGGCGTGGTCAAGAACCCGACCTTCACCGACGCGGACCGCATCGTCAAAGAGGTGGCCGACGATATGGGTTGCGGTGACACGTTCGTCGCGACGCCGGTGGGTGTGTTCTTCGGACTCGACGATGAGATGACGCCGGGCAAAACAGTGCCGGACCCGTACTTCGGCGGTGTCGGACCGGCCCGCACCGGGTGTATCGAATGCGGCGAATGCATGACCGGATGTCGGCACGGCGCCAAGAACACGCTCGTCAAGAACTACCTGGGACTGGCGGAATCCGCTGGGGCGCAAGTGCATCCGATGACCACGGTGACGAGTTTCGAGCAGCGCGCCGACGGTCTGTGGGAGGTCACCACGGTCCGTACCGGCAGCAAGCTGCGGCGCAGACGTAAGACCTTCACCGCATCGCATCTGATCCTGGCGGCCGGTACGTACAACACCCAGAAGCTGTTGTTCAAGGTGCGGGACTCGGGAAAACTCGGAAAATTGTCCTCGCGTCTCGGCGTACTGACCCGCACGAACTCCGAGTCCATCGTGGGCGCCCAGACCCTGACGGTGCCGCCGGATCTCGATCTCACCCACGGCGTGGCCATCACCTCCTCGGTGCATCCCACCGCCGACACCCACGTCGAGCCGGTGCGCTACGGCAAGGGTTCCAACGCGATGGGGCTGCTGCAGACCTTGATGACCGACGGCACCGGGCCGCAGGGCACCGATGTGCCGCGCTGGCGGCAGTTCCTGGACCAGGGCCGTGAGCGGCCAGGGCTGCTGATCCGGCTGCTGAACCCGGCCCGCTGGAGTGAACGGACGGTCATCGCCCTGGTGATGCAGCATCTGGACAACTCGATCACCACCTTCACCAAGCGCGGGCCCGGTGGCAAGCGGGTGATGACGTCGAAACAGGGGCACGGCGAGCCGAATCCGACGTGGATCCCGGTGGGCAACGAGTTCACCAGGCGGATGGCGGAGAAGGTCGACGGAGTCGCGGGCGGCACCTGGGGCGAGCTGTTCAACATCCCGCTCACCGCACACTTCCTCGGTGGCGCGGCCATCGGTGACAGCGCCGAGCACGGCGTCATCGACCCGTATCAGCGCGTCTACAACTATCCGACGCTGTATGTCATGGACGGCGCGGCCATCTCGGCGAACCTCGGTGTGAATCCGTCGTTGTCGATCACGGCACAAGCCGAGCGTGCGGCGTCGTTGTGGCCGAACAAGGGCGAGGATGACCAGCGTCCGGCGCAGAATGAGCCGTACCGGAAACTGGCGCCGATCGCGCCGCAGCATCCCGTGGTGCCTGCCGAGGCTCCTGGTGGATTGCGGCGGCTGCCGATCGAGCCGGTCAATTCCGCCGGTTAGCAACCGGCCCCTTCCGGGTACCTAGTCCTCGCCGGGCGGTGAGGTCCGGTGGTGACTGGCGGGAGGGTGGCACATGCGCAAGGCGTTCCACGACGAGTTGGCGGCACTGTGCGATCAACTCGCCGAGATGTGTGCCCTGGCGGTGAGTGCGATGCAGCGGGCCAACGAGGCCTTGCTGGAATCGGACCTGTCGCTGGCCGAGCAGGTCATCGCCGATCACGAACGCATCGCCGCATACGGCCACCGAATCGAGGAGTCGGCGTTCCGGCTGCTGGTCCTGCAACAGCCGGTTGCCGGCGAGTTGCGCACGGTCGTCGGTTCGATGCACATCGCTGCGGACATCGACCGGATGGGCGCGCTTGCCGTGCATGTCGCGGACATCTCTCGATTGCGCCATCCCGATTGCGCCGTGCCGGACGAGGTGCGTGCGAGCTTCACCGATATGGGTTCGCAGGCGGTGCGGTTGGCGCAGACCGCGCAGGAGGTGCTGGTGTCGCGGGATCCCGACGCGGCCGCGCGCCTGCGCGATGAGGACGACGCCGTCGACGCCGAGCATCGCCACCTATTTACTCTGCTGCTGGACCGTCAGTGGGAGGACGGGGTGTGCTCGGCTGTCGACGTCGCATTGTTGGGCCGTTACTACGAGCGGTATGCCGATCACGCCGTCGAGATCGGCAAGCGGGTCATCTTCGAAGCCACCGGCGGGCGGCCGATGCACAAGAAGCTCGCCTGAGCCGGACTACCGCGTGGCGGCGGGCGAGGATTCCAGCAGCGCGGTGAAAAGCCGGGCGAGGGTGTCGATATCGATCGTGCCCGGCTGCAGCACCTCCTCGGTGGCAATGCCGGAGATGACGGTGACCACAAGTTGGGCGAGCGCCGACAGTTGGTGACCGGGCAGTGCGGTGCCGGCTTGTTCGACGATGTGCAGGGCCTGATCTGCCGCTGCGCGGCGGCGGGCCACCAACCGCTCGCGGAGTTGGGGATCACGTATCGCGCGGAGCCAGTACTCGATCAACACGATCTGGTACTCCGTCTGATCGTGGATCGAGTCCAGCGTTGACCGGCTGAGGGCCTCGGCGATCGTGGCGGTGTCGCCGCCGCCACTGTCGAGTGCGGTCGCGATCAGGGCGCCGCGACTCTCGAACTGGCGGTCCAGCAGCGCCAGGAACAGCTCGTCCTTGGATTCGAAGTTCGAGTACACCGCGCCCTTGGTGAATCCCGCGGCGTGACCGATGGCGTCGATGGTGGCGCCGGCGAACCCTTCGGCCGCGAAAACCTTCAGCGCGGCATCGAGGATCCGATCGCGTACCTCGTCGCGGGTGGGGCGGGTGCGGGCGGGTTTGACAGCCGACATGACCAACACAATACTCGCTAGTATCGTATGGATACCGGTGAGTATCGAAAGGTCGCGGATGGAAGACAGGGACGACGCCGAGGATGCCCAGGTGTCCGAGGAAGACGCGGCGCAGGACGCGCCGCAGATCATCGCGGCCGGACTGGGAGTCGACGGCGAGCACGGGCCACTGTTCTCGGATATCGACCTCGCACTCACGCCGGGATTCCACGCCATCCAGATGCCTGGCGGTTGGGGCCAGACCGCGCTGCTGCTGACGTTGGCGGGACGCCTGGCACCCAGCCACGGCACCGTGACCGTCTGCGGGGAAACCAACCCTCGTGCGATCAGGCGACAATGCGCGATCGCGGCGTTCGCCGACATCGACGAGCTGGAGGACTCGGTCACCGTGCAGACGGTGCTCGCCGAGCAGCGCCGGTGGCTGGCGCCGTGGTATCGACGGGTTCCGATCGAGGCCGGCGACGCCACGCTGCGCGAGGTGTTCGGCGAGCTGGTGCCGCCCGCGCCCGGGACCTACATCAGCGAGCTGTCCGATCTCGACCTGTTCCTGCTGAAGGTCACCCTGGCGCTGTTCTCGAATCGCCCCATCCTGGTGGTCGGCGACCTCGAACAGGTGAGGGACAACGCACGACGGGCGACGGCCGTCGAACGCCTCGGCGCCATCGCCACCAAGCGCAGTGTCGTTGTCGGCGTGACCAATCCGCTCGGGGTGGAAGCCCCGGACCACGATCTGCACGATCACCGAATCCTGACCGGAAAGAACTGAGATGGTCACATTCCCATTCGCCAAACGTTCGTTCGGCACACCTGCCGCCGGGCTCGCCTTCGGCTCCGAAATCAAACGCTTCCGCCGCAGCCGGTTGACCCGCGCCGCGATCGTGGTGCTGATGCTGCTGCCGCTCGTCTACGGCGCGCTCTACCTCTGGGCATACTGGGACCCGTTCGGGCAGGTCGACAAGATGCCGGTGGCACTGGTCAATTCCGATCGGGGCGCGGTGGTTTCGGGCCAGCACGTCAATGTCGGGTCAGAGATCGCCAAGAGCCTGACCGACGATGCCAGCCTGAACTGGCACGTGGTCGATGCGGACGAGGCGCGCAAAGGCGTCGACCATGGTCAGTACTACTTCATGCTGGAGCTGCCACCGGATTTCAGCGAGGCCATCGCGTCACCGCTGACCGGAAATCCCAAGCAGGCCAACCTGAACGCGGTCTACAACGACGCCAACAATTACATCTCGTCGAACATCGGCCGCACGGCCATCGACCAGGTGCTCAACGCGGTGTCGACGCGGATCTCGGGCCAGGCGGTCAACCAGGTGCTCTCGGTTGTGGTCAGCTCGGGTGCGGGGATAAAACAGGCGGCCGACGGTGCCGGCCAACTCGCCGATGGGGCAGTGAAAGTCGACGACGGCGCCGGTCAGGTGGCGTCCGGGCTGCACACGGCGCGGTCCGGGTCGGCCCAGCTGGCCACCGGCGCCAAGCAACTCTCCGATGGAATCAACAAGGCCACCGATCCGCTCGTGGCTGTGACCTCTGCGTTGTCGAAGGTCGGCGGCGACACTGCACAACTGGAGGACGGCACCGCGGCATTGCGGCAGGCCAACGATCAGATCGGTGCCATCACCGGCGCGCAGGATTCCGCCGCGACGGCATTGAACGCGGTGATCGATCAGCTCTCGACCAGCCCGGATCCGATCGCCAACAATGCCGCCGGAACCCTGCGCGGGGTGGCCGATGACCTTCGGGCCCACCAATTTACCCCGCAGATTCGTCAGCAGCTCACCGACGCCGAGAACGCGGCGATCTCGATGACGTCATCACTGCGCGACCCGGGCAGCCCGCTCAACTCGGCGCTGAATCAGGTGGGTACCAAAAACCGGGACCTCACTGCCCAGCTGAACCAGCTGCGCAGCGGTGCCCAGCAGCTGGCTTCGGGTAACGCCGAATTGGCCAGTGGCATAGCCAAACTCGACACCGGCGCCGGACAGCTGAAATCCGGCACCTCGCAGCTGCGGTCCGGCTCGGCCGAGTTGGCGACCAAGCTCGCCGACGGTGCCGGCCAGGTGCCGGACTGGACGCCTGCGCAGAAGGAGGCGATCGCCGACACCATCGGGGGTCCCGTTCACCTACAGAACTCGTCCGAGCACGCCGCACCCAACTTCGGCACCGGGATGGCGCCGTTCTTCATCACGCTGGCCCTGTTCTTCGGTGCGCTGGTGCTGTGGATGGTGTTGCGGCCGTTGCAGAACCGGCCGATTGCCGCGGAGGTGCTGGCGATCCGCGTGGTGCTCGCCAGCTACCTGCCCGCGGCAGTGATCGGGATGTTCCAGGCGATCATCTTGTATTGCGTCGTGCGGTTCGCGCTCGGCATGCAGGTGGCTCATCCGGTCGCGATGCTGGGCTTCATGATCCTGGTCTCGTGCGCCTTCGTCGCCGCGACGCAGGCGATCAACGCATTCGTCGGACCCGCGGTGGGCCGGGTGCTGCTGATGGCCCTGCTGATGCTCCAGCTGGTCAGCGCCGGCGGCATGTATCCGGTGGAGACCACGTCGCGGCCGTTCCAGGCGTTCCACAACTACGATCCGATGACGTACGGCGTCAACGGATTACGTCAGCTCATCCTCGGTGGGATCGATCACCGGCTCTGGCAGGCGATCATCACACTGCTGGTGATCTGGGTCGGTGCCCTGACCATCTCGGCCTTGTCGGCCCGACGCAACCGACTGTGGAACATGACCAGGCTGATGCCCGCCATCAAGATGTGAGTCAGACCGCCTGCAGTAGAGCGGCGTCCGCGAGCGGGCGACTCCGCTGCCCATGGATGTCGACGGGCACGTCGCCGGCGAGCGTCACGCGGTGCATCACCCGGCGCTGGTTGTCGTAATCGTCGACCGCACGGTGCTGGGTGGCCCGGTTGTCCCAGATGGCGACGTCGCCTATAGCCCAGTTCCAGCGAACGGTGTTCTCCGGGACGGTGATCCGACGCTGCAGCAACTCCAGCAGGGTGTCCGATTCATGGCTGTCCAAGCCCAGGAAGCCGCGGGTGAAGTCACCGGCCACCAGGGTGCGCTCACCGGTTTCGGGGTGTATCCGCACCACCGGGTGCTCGGTACGGAAGTCCGGCTTCTCGAAGGCGGCCCGCAGCTGCTGCTGTTCCTCGCTGAGCGCGGCAGCCGCCACCGCCGCGTAGTCGAAGCGGTTGCTGTGCACGGCCCAGAGATTCTCGGTGAGCCGCTTGAGTGGTTCGGGTAGTGCGTCATAGGCCGCCGCGGTTGATGCCCACAGAGTGGATCCACCGTATTCGGGCAACGTCACCGCGCGCAGGATCGAGATGGCGGGATAGTCCGGCACGAACGTGACGTCGGTGTGCCAGCGGGTGGCCTTGGCGTACTCGGAGTCGATCGGGGTGATCAGCGGTGCATCGTCCGACTTGAGGGCGTGATGGCCGATGGGCCGGCCCAGGAGCCGTGCGAACGCGTTGTGCTCTTCATCGGTGAGGTGGTGCTGACCGCCGAAGAAGATCACCTTGTGTTGCAGCAGCGCGCGCCGGATCTCGGCGACCGTGGCCTCATCGAGGTCTCCGCCCAGGTGCACGCCGTCGATGCGGGCGCCGATCCGGCTTCCGAGCTTCTTGACGGTGAGAGGAGCGGTGGTGGAAGCGGTCATCGGCGTGTCCTTTTCGCTGGTCGGAACAGCTGTAGTCAAGTGACTACACTTGCATGTCGGCTAGTGTAACCACATGACTACACCGACGCCACCGCCCACGGATGCGGCCGGTCCGGTCGGCCGGGACGAGGTGGTGGCCGCCGCGCTGGTGGCGGCGGCGGAGTTGTTCGCCGAACAAGGACCGGCGGCCACGTCGATCCGTGACATCGCGGCGAAGTCCAAGGTGAATCACGGACTCATCTACCGGCACTTCGGCACCAAAGATCAATTGGTGGGAGCCGTACTCGATCACCTCGGCGGCCGGCTCACCGCCTTGTTGGACGCCGGCGGTCCGGCCGACGAAATCGACCGGACCATGGACCAGCACATGCGGTTGATGGCCAGGGCACTGCTCGACGGTTATCCCGTGGGTCGGCTGCAGACGCGGTTCCCGGGGGTGACGAGGCTGCTCGGCCAGGTGCTTCCCCGTTTCGACGATGAACGCGGTGGCCGGCTCGCCGTCGCCAATGCCGTTGCGCTGCAACTGGGTTGGCGGATGTTCGAACCGTTCCTGAAATCGGCGACCGGCCTGGACTCGCTCAGCGACGATGAGATGCGCGCCGCGATGGGCGCCGAGATCGCGCGCATCCTCGAACCCGGCGCCGCCGCGGACTGGTCAGCCGCCGTTACGGACCGCTGATTCGACCTTCTCGCCGAGCTGTTTGTCCACGTTCTTCCAGTACTCGAAGGCACGCTCGAGCACGTGTTCGGAGACGCCCTTGGACAGGTGCCCGGCGATGTTGGAGACCAACCGGGCCCGTGCCGCGTCGTCGAGCACATCGCGCACCATTGTTCCGGCCTGACCCCAGTCGTCATCCTCGGCGTGCAGGCTGTAGGCGGCACGAACCATGTCGCCATCGGCGTGCCACAGCGATTCGCCGGTTCGCGCCGGATCGGCCTGGGGGCCGCCGTACGAATTGGGGGCATACACCGGATCGGACACATTCTTGATCCGCATGGCGCCGTCTTTCGAATAGCTGTGTACTTCGACCTTCGGCGCGTTGACCGGAATCTGCTTGTAGTTGCTGCCCAGCCGGTGACGGTGGGCATCGGCATAGGAGAAGTCGCGGGCCAACAGCATCTTGTCGGGACTCAGGCCCGTACCGGGCACTCGGTTGTTCGGTTCGAAAGCGGCCTGCTCAATCTCGGTGTGGTAATCGGTGACGTTGCGGTCCAGGCGCAACGTGCCGACGTCGATCAGCGGATAGTCGCCGTGCGGCCACACCTTGGTCAGGTCGAACGGATTGAACCGATAGTCCTTGGCCTCCTCGAACGGCATGATCTGCACTTTCAGCGACCAGGTCGGGAACTCGCCGCGCTCGATCGCCGAGTACAGATCGCGCTGGTGGGCGTCGCCGTCGATACCGGCCATCTCGTCGCCTTCCTCCTGCGTGAGGAACTCGACGCCCTGGTCCGTCTTGAAGTGGTATTTCACCCAGAAGATCTCGCCGGCCGCGTTGATCCAGCTGTAGGTGTGGCTGGAGTAGCCGTTCATGTGCCGCCAATCGCGGGGGATGCCACGATCACCCATCAGCCACGTCACCTGATGTGCGGACTCGGGGGACAACGTCCAGAAATCCCACTGCATGTCGTGATCGCGCAGGTTGTTTCCGGCCCGGCGCTTCTGGGAGCGGATGAAGTGCTGGAACTTCAGCGGGTCACGCATGAAGAACACCGGCGTGTTGTTGCCGACCATGTCGAAGTTGCCGTCGGACGTGTAGAACTTGGTGGCGAACCCACGTGGATCACGCCAGGTATCTGGGCTGCCGCGCTCGCCGGCCACGGTCGAAAACCGGGTCAGCGTCTCGGTTTTGACGCCCGGCTGGAACAGTGCGGCCTTGGTGTATGCGCTGACGTCGTTGGTGACCTCGAAGTGACCGAATGCGCCTCCGCCTTTGGCATGTGGCTGGCGCTCCGGGATGCGCTCCCGGTTGAACATCGCCATCTGCTCGATCAGATAGTGATCTTGCAGCAGGATCGGCCCGTCGGGACCTATCGTCAGCGAGTGCTCGTCGCTGTAGACCGGAATTCCGGCGTCGGTGGTTGTCGGCTTGGGCTGCATACCGGTCACCTTGCGCTCCTTTCGCTGTTCACGGTGGGCGCCAGGCAGCGACGCCACCGCCGTGACGTACGAGAACCGGGGTACCCCGCGACATCGGTACTTCAAACCCCGCCGGCCGCGACGGGTCCCTACCGCTCGGAGAGACCGGCGCGACGACGTATCGGCTCCCGGCCGGGCGGCTGAGGCGGAGGCGGCAGCAGCGGAGGCCGCGGAACGACGGCGACGGTGGTCGGCCCGGCGGTCTTGAGCGCCACGTCGTCGCCGGCGTGACGGATGGTCAGCGTCCCGTCTGGTCCGTCGCGCAGCGTGTAGGTGACGTTGTCGTGGGTCGCCTCGACAGTCACCCGAAAACCTCGCCACCGCAACCGGAATCGCAGGCAAGAGATGCCGTCGGGCAGACGCGGGTCGAGTGAGAGAACGCCCTCGTCGTCGCGCAGCCCGCCGAATCCGGCCACCAACGCCGTCCATGCGCCGGCCAGCGACGCCATGTGCAGGCCATCGCGGGTGTTCTGGTGCAGGTCACGCAGATCGATCAGCGCGGCTTCGTAGGCGTAGTCGTGGGCCAGCTCGAGATGGCCTACATCGGCACACATGACCGCCTGGGTGCAGGCGGACAGCGACGAGTCCCGGGTCGTGCGCCGCTCGTAGTAGTCGACGTTGCGGGCCCGCTGTTCCGGGGTGAACGCGTGGCTCTGCCACTGCATCGCCAGCACCAGATCGGCCTGCTTGAGCACCTGGGCCGGGTAGAGCCGCACATAGGGCTCGTGTAGCAGCAGCGGGTAGGCGGTGTTGGCGGAGAAATCCCATTCAGCCAGGGTGGTGAAGCCCTGACACTGCGGGTGCACACCCAACTCCTCGTCGTAGGGAATGTGGGCGGCGTCGGCCGCGTCGCGCCAGGCGGCGGTCTCCTCGGTGGTGACACCCATCGAGTAGGACGCATCCGGGTGGCGGGTGCACGCCGCCACCGCCACCCGCAGGTTGTGCGCGGCCATCAGATTGGTGAAGACGTTGTCGCGCACCACCGCGGTGTATTCGTCCGGTCCGGTCACGCCGTCCAGATGCCAGATCCCGTGGCGGTCGTGGTGACCCAATGACATCCACAGCCGGGCGGTGTCCACGAGAACCGCGAGGCCGCATTCCTGCTCGAGCGAATCATCGCCGGTGACAACGCGATAGCGCTCGAACGCGGCGGCGATGTCGGCGTTGATGTGCCACGCAGCGGTGCCCGCCGGCCAATACGCCGAGCACTCCTCGCCCCGGATGGTGCGCCACGGGAAGCTGGCGCCCTTGAGGTCAAGCTGTTGTGCACGCTCACGTGCCAGGTCCAGCGTGGAGGCCCGCCACCGCAGCGCGTCGGCGGCGGCCTGCGGTTTGGTGTAGGTGAGCACCGGGAGCACGAAGCCTTCGGTGTCCCAGAACGCATGGCCGTCATAGCCGGTCCCGGTCAGTCCCTTGCCCGCGATGGCGCGCCGCTCGGCACGGGCACTGGCCTGCAGCACGTGGAACAGCCCGAATCGCACCGCCTGCTGACAGTCCGGGTCGCCCTCGACTTCGACGTCCGCACAGTCCCAGAACTCGTCGAGGTAGGCGCGTTGAGAATCCAGCAGGCCCTGCCACCCGCTGTACCGGGCGCCGGTGATGGCGCCGGCGGCCTGATCGCGCAACGCGGGACGCGAGCGCAGGCTGGACCATCCGTAGCCGAGATATTTGACGATGCGCAGTTTCTGGCCGGGCCGCAGCCCACAGATGACGGTGGTCCGGGCCAGGTCGTCGCGGGCATCCGTGCTGACCTCGACTCGTCCGGGCACCTCGACGTCGTGGTCCATCGCGGCCGCCATCATCAGTCCACTGCCGACGGTGCGATGCACCAGAAGCGCACCGCTGTCGGTGTTTTCGTGATGTACAGCGCGAAGCGGATGCTTCAGTACGGCCGACACCCGTGGATCGTCGGATGTCTCGGGTTGATCCTCATTGGTGACAAGTTCGGATTGCACTGTCACCCGGACGAATTCGTCGATCGCCTCGACGCTGTACTCGATGGCGGCGACGCCGCGGTGGGCGAACGACACCAGGCGGGTGGAGACCACCTTGACCTGTTTTCCCGCCGGGGAACGCCAATGGGCGCGGCGGGTCAGGGTGCCGGCGCGCATGTCCAAGGTGCGCTCATGATCGATCAGGTCGCCGTAACGGACGTCGAAGGGCTCGTCGTCGACCAGGAGCCGCAGCAGCTTGCCGTTGGTGACATTGACGACGGTCTGCCCGGCCTCGGGGTAGCCGAATCCGGCTTCGGCGTAAGGCAGTGGACGCACCTCGAAGAACCCGGCCAGGTACGTGCCCGGCAGGCCGTACGGCTCGCCCTCGTCGAGATTGCCGCGCAGGCCGATGTGGCCGTTGGACAGCGAGAACAGCGATTCAGATTGCGCGAGGAGGTTGAGGTCCAGGCGGGTTTCCCGAACCTGCCACGGTTCCACCGGGTACGCGTCGTGGGTGATCATCATGGCGCTAGATCAACTCCGCCAGGTCGGTGACCACGATGTCGGCGCCGTCGCGGTGCAGTTGCTCGGCCTGTCCCACGCGGTCCACGCCGACCACGAAGCCGAACTTTCCCGCCCGGCCCGCTGCGACCCCGGCCAAGGCGTCCTCGAACACCGCGGCCTGCGCGGGGGAGACGCCCAGCAGTTCGGCAGCGCGCAGGAAGCTGTCCGGCGCCGGCTTGCCCGGCAGGTTCTCCTCCCGCATGGTCACCCCGTCCACCCGTTGTTCGATGTACTTGTCGAGCCCGGTGATCTTGAGTACCTCCTCGGTGTTGGCGCTGGACGACACCACGGCCCGGCGCAGGCCCGCGTCGGTCACGGCCTGGAGATAGCGCCGTGACCCCTCGAACACGTCGACTCCATCGGATCGCAGGGTCTTGTGGAACATCGCGTTCTTACGGTTGCCGAGGCCCGCGACGGTGTCGGCCTCGGCGTCGTCGTCCGGCGTGCCCTCGGGCAGTTCGATGCCGCGGCTGGTCAGAAACGACCGCACGCCGTCCTCGCGGCGCTTGCCGTCGACGTAGTTCAGGTAGTCCGCGTCGATGTCGAACGCGACGAACTCGTGCCCGGTGCGTTCGGCACGCTTGCGCAGATAGTCGTCGAACATGGCCTTCCAGGCCTTCTTGTGCACGCTCGCGGTATCGGTGAGCACGCCGTCGAGGTCGAACAGGCAGGCCGTGATCTGCTCGGGCAAGCCCAGCACTGGGCACCTCGCTTTCGCCGACGTCTTCTCCATCATGCGTAATCACCGCGCGGGCGGTCCGCTTAAACACGCACTGATCGGTCAGCGGCCGCGTACCCCAGATTTCCGGCGCATCGAGCACGCGCTGACCTGGCCTCTAGACTGTTGCGGTGGCATCACCATCTCCCCGTCCTGTCCTCGTCGTCGACTTCGGCGCTCAGTACGCACAGCTGATCGCTCGCCGGGTCCGCGAGGCGCGGGTGTTCTCCGAGGTCATCCCGCACACCGCCACGGTCGAGGAGATCAAGGCCAAGGATCCGCAGGCCATCGTGCTGTCGGGCGGCCCGGCCAGCGTCTACGCCGAGGGCGCCCCGCGGCTGGACCCTGCGCTGTTCGATCTCGACGTGCCGGTGTTCGGCATCTGCTACGGCTTCCAGGCCATGGCCCAGGCGCTCGGCGGCACCGTCGAGCACACCGGGACCAGCGAGTACGGGCGCACCGAACTGCACGTCGCCGGCGGCGATCTGCATGTCGACCTCCCGGGCACTCAGCCCGTGTGGATGAGCCACGGCGACGCGGTCACCGCTGCGCCCGACGGTTTCGACGTGATCGCCTCCAGCTCTGGCGCCCCGGTCGCCGGTTTCGAGAACCGGGCCCGCCGCCTGGCCGGCGTGCAGTACCACCCCGAGGTTTTGCATTCCCCCCACGGCCAGCAGGTGTTGAGCCGGTTCCTGCACGAGTTCGCGGGGATCGGTGCGACATGGACCGCCGCCAACATCGCCGAGCAGCTGATCGAGGCGGTTCGCGCCCAGATCGGCGACGGCCAGGCCATCTGCGCGTTGTCCGGTGGCGTCGACTCCGCGGTGGCGGCCGCGCTGGTGCAACGCGCCATCGGGGACCGGCTGACGTGTGTGTTCGTCGACCACGGTCTGTTGCGGGCGGGGGAGCGGGCGCAGGTCGAGCGTGACTTCGTCGCCGCGACCGGTGCCAAACTGGTGACCCTCGACGTCGCCGATCGTTTCCTTGAGGCACTGTCCGGGGTGACCAACCCCGAGGGCAAGCGCAAGATCATCGGCCGCGAGTTCATCCGGGCGTTCGAGCGCGTGGTTCGCGACACCCTGGGCGACAGTGAGGGTGAGATCGAATTCCTGGTGCAGGGCACGCTGTATCCCGACGTCGTCGAATCCGGTGGTGGTACCGGCACGGCCAACATCAAGAGCCATCACAACGTCGGCGGGCTGCCTGACGACCTGAAGTTCAAGCTCGTCGAGCCGTTGCGGCTGCTGTTCAAGGACGAGGTGCGCGCGGTGGGCCGGGAGCTGGGCCTGCCCGAGGAAATTGTTGGGCGCCAACCGTTCCCGGGTCCGGGGCTGGGCATCCGCATCGTGGGCGAGGTGACTGCCGACCGGTTGGACACCCTGCGTCGTGCCGATGCGATCGCCCGCGAGGAACTCACCGCAGCCGGTCTGGATCATCAGATCTGGCAGTGCCCGGTGGTGCTGCTGGCCGACGTGCGTTCGGTCGGTGTGCAGGGCGACGGACGCACCTACGGGCACCCCATCGTGCTGCGGCCGGTGTCCAGTGAAGACGCCATGACCGCGGACTGGACCCGGGTGCCTTACGAAGTGCTGGAACGGATTTCGACCCGGATCACCAACGAGGTGCCAGAGGTCAACCGGGTGGTGCTGGATGTCACCAGCAAGCCGCCGGGCACCATTGAGTGGGAGTGATCAACGCGCCGGGTCGCCCCGCCAACGAAAACTGTTGACGTACTTGCCCATATCCAGTGCGAGATCGAGGTTGGCCCCCGAGGGCTTCCCTGAGCCGAAGTCAGGACCGTATTCGTGGTACGGGCCTGTCGCGATGGCGACCAGTGCCAGATCGTTCTTGACCGCAGCTAGAATGACGACCCGCATCCGCATGTAGTCACCGGTGGCGTTCTGCGGCCAGCTGTCGACGACCACGCCGTAGCCGGGCTGATACCCGACCATGGCGTTCGGAATCTCGTAGTCCACCTCGGTGTCGGGGTAGGTGTCCTCGACCAGGGCCTTGGCGATCTCTTCCGGCGTCCGCCCGTGTGCGGGTTTGCCGATCAGTTGCATCGTCCCGCCGTCGCCGGCGAGAAAGTCCGCTGTCACACCGTTGTCGGCGGTGGTGATCCGGTACGCCGCGCCGGGCGAGGGGTAGGACACCGAGAACGCGCCGTCCGGGGCGGTGAAGCGGGGATTCGTCGTCACCGGATCTGTGGTCGGCGGACGGCCGCAGTCCGGTGGGCATCGATAGCGTGCCGGTGGGCTGCTGACCACGGCGGCCACCACGACCAGGGCGGCCGTCAACAGCGCGACGCCGGTACCCCATGCCCCCAGCAATGGGCGGCCCAGGTGGTGTGCCGTCCGTTGCAATGCGCGGATCGCCGCGCCGCACTCCGAACAGAACGCCATATCTCCAACGGTGTGATCGCACTGCCGGCACTGCAGCGATCGGTCGGCGTGGATGGTGCCGTGTACCTCGTACAGCAAGGCGAGCTGCAAGCCGACTCGCAACGCCAGGACGGCCAACGCCGTCCCGATGAAATGCACTGCCAGCACCGAGATCTCAGGCGCCGGTGCGACGTCGATCAGACCGAGGATCGCATAGCAGGCCGGGACGGCTGCCGCCGTCAGCAACAAGGCAGCGCGCACATGTTTCGGGCGCCCAGTGTTGTCTGCGGCCGTGAACCACAGGACCACGCCGACGAGAGCGCCGGCGGCCGCTGCGGTCAACGGCACCGCCACTGCCTGGATGCCGGCCTGGACCAGCAGCCCGTCCAAAGGGCGGTCGTGGTCCACCAGCCCGTCGTCGAACTGCGGTGCCAATCGGCTCAATGTGGCTGCGGCGCTGAAAGCGAGTGCGCCGAGGGCGCCGATCACAAAGCCGTCCAACGTTTCTCGGGTGCGCGGCCCGAACAGGCGGATCGCCACCACGGGGACGAGCATCAACAAGATGGCACCGAGCGGGACGGCGAGACCGTCGCGCATGACTCGGAACTGCGGCACGTCGACGCCCATCGGCATGTCGTACTCGCGTGCAACCGCGGTTCCGGTCAGCAGCGCCCAGGCGGCGCCCAATCCGGCGCCCAGGACGGCGGTCAGCAGCAGCGTTCGTGATGGAAGGTTTTGGAAGACAGTCGTTTCACGGAGATAGGTGACGAACAGAAGCGGTAGGCCGAATGCAGCCAACGCGATCATCGCGGCAGGTACCCGTAGCAATGTGCAGGCGATTACCGCGACCGCCAGCGCTGCTATCCCGAGTCGGTACGGCGTGCGCGAATCGTGTGGTAGCGCGGGGAACAGCGAGCTGACCACCGACGGCCGCAGCAGGTGCTCGCGGCCGGCGCAGTACGCACGTGGCCGTAACCACGCGGCTCCGTGGCCCTGTGGGTCCAGATGGGCGCCGCACGCTCCGCAGAATGTGCCCGCCGGTACCTCGGTTCGGCATACCTCGCATACCCGGCATTCGACGGTGAGCGCTGGGTTGTCAGAGCCGGTTCCGGCGTTACTGCCTATGAGGGCTGCCGAACCCGTGACGCCCGGTGGGTGGCGCCGGCACTTCTACGTGAGTGGGCGTGAAACTGTTGGCGCCCCCGGGGGAGACCTGCTTCTCAGTGGGCTGCACTGGGGGCGGGGCCGACGGAGTCGTGGTCGTCGTTGTCGTGGTGGACGGCGTGGTGGTCTCGGGTGCCTTCTCGCCGGTACCGCAAGCACTGAGCCCGATCATCCCGATGATTGCGGCGGAGGCAGCGGCAGCTGCGAGGCGACGAGTTGATCGACGTGACCTCATGATTAGTCCTCACTGGTCCCCGCGGACGATGCAGATGCAGCCCTGGAGCGGGTCTGCTAGCAAACTCTAGCCCAGTGCGCTCCGGCGCGGGCGTCAATTGTGTTTTCCGACCGGGGCGAGTTAGCGGTCGGGATCTCCGCGCCACCGGAAACTGTTGACATACTTCCCCATGTCCAGTGCCAGCTGCAGGTTGGCGCCCGAGGGCTTACTGGCGCCCGAACCGGGGCCGAATTCTCGGTACGGTCCTACGGCCGATGCGATGAGCGCGAGGTCGTTCTTCACCGCCACCAACACCAGCACCCGCATTCGCATGTAGTTACTTGTGGCGCCCTGTGGCCAGCAGTCGGCGACCAGGCCGAAACCGGGGTGGTAGCCGACCATGGCGTTGGGAATGTCGTAGGCGGTCTTGGTATCCGGAAATGTCCTGTCGACCAGGGAATTGGCGATGTCCTCGGCACTACGTCCGCTTGCCGGCTCGCTGAACAATTGCAGCATGCCACCGTCACCGGCCTGGAACTCCGCGGTGACACCGGTGGGGTTGGTGGTGACCTTGTAGGCCGAGGAGGTCACCGGGTAGGAAACCGAGAAGCTCCCGTCTGGGGCGGTGAATACCGGATTGATGGCCACCGCCTGCCCGGTCGGGGGCCGCCCGCAGTCCGGTGGGCACATGTAGCGGGCCGGCGGCGTGCTCGTCGCATGTGAGACCCAGGCCAGCACGCCGGCAACCAGAGCGATTCCGGTGCCCAGGATCGCCAGCACTTTCAGCGCCGAGGTCCCGCGGATGGCTCGGGTTCTGCCAGTGGAAATCGGTACCGCGTATCCGGGAAAGAACGTGCTCACCCGGCATCGGATCCCGGGTCACGCACCGGCCGGTGCTCGCGTCGCACTTCTCTGGACGTGCGCGACGATGCGTGGGTGGCCGCACCGCAGTGCGGACAGAACGACATATCGGGCACGATGTGGCCGCATCGGGCGCAGAGGATGGGTTGATCGGAGGCGATCTCGTCCTGCGCCTCGTGCAGCAGCGCCAGATGCAGACCCACCCGCACTGCTAGCAGCGCCATCGCGGAAACCGCGAGGTGCACCGCCAACTGGATCCATTGGGGAACCCGCGCCACATCGATCAGACCCAGCGCGCAGTAGACGATCAGCACCGAAAATGCGCTGGAGAACATCACGAGCCGGACATAACCGACGTGTTTGTCGACCTTGGTGGCGGGGCGGGTGAACCACAATGCCGCGCCGATCAGGCCGCCGATGGATGCGGCGGTCAAAGGCATGGCTACCCCACGGATTCCGGCTTCGACGACAAGGCCGGAGATCGGGCGGTCCCGCGCCACCATGCCGGTGGTGAGCTGTGGTGCCAGCCGCGTCAGGGTGGCCGCCG
The DNA here is from genome assembly GCF_055419505.1 of Mycobacterium sp. IDUB_9. Lineage (NCBI taxonomy): Bacteria > Bacillati > Actinomycetota > Actinomycetes > Mycobacteriales > Mycobacteriaceae > Mycobacterium > Mycobacterium sp. IDUB_9. The sequence goes on from NZ_JBVAXU010000002.1 coordinate 500,108, forward strand.
CGGTGAAGGCTGTGGCGCCCAGGGCGCCGATCATGAAGCCGTCCAACGATTCCCGGCTCGACCGGTGGGTCACCCGCACCACAACGGCAGGTAGCAGCATCAGGACGGCACCGCCCAGCGGAATTCCCAACCCGTTGCGCATGATCCGGAACGTGGTCACCCCGCTACCGAGTGGGACGCCGTAGGACCTGGCCATGGCGTGGCCGGTGAGAAGCACCCATCCCACCCCCAGTGCAATTCCGAGCACCACGGTCAGCACGAGGTTGACGCGGTGCAGGTCGCGGAAGGCGTCGGACTCATAGAGATAGATGCCGAACAGCAGCGGGAGCCCGAGCGCGGCAACCGCGATCAGGGCCGCGGGCAACTTCAGCAGTGCACAGGCCACCAACCCGGCCAACAGGACCAGCATCGCGATGCGGAACGGGGTGCGGGACTGGTGCGACAGGTGGGGGAACAGGGAGCTGGCGATCGACGGTCGCAGCAGGTGTTCATCGGGGGCCACGCAGGATGCGCTGAGGCGCAACCACTCCGGGCCGTCACCTCGCTCCTTGTCGATCGGTACCCCGCACAACCCGCAGTATTTCCCGTCGGGCACATCGACCTTGCAGACTCGGCACTCGGTGGTGGGCACGTCGGTGTCGTCGGGTGCGTCGGTCATCGGTGTGCCTTCTGCAGGGCAAGGATGTTCTTGGCGAGGTTCTCCACGTCGGGCGAGCCCAGTCCGGTCACTACGTCGTAGCCGGGTGAAGCGGTGGCCACTGCGTTGCCGCCGAGGTCGACGTCACGGAAAGCCGGCAGCGGGGCGCCCGAGGCGATCTTGTACAGCAGCGGGTTGAGGTCGCCGAGCGCCCGGCCGCCGTTGGCGATCAGGTACTGATTCATCACTGCGGCCATCCCGGCCCACAGCGGTGCGGACTGCGATGTGCCGCCCCCGACCAGAACCTGGTTGTTCAGAACGATTTTCACGCCGGTGAAGGGGTCGGCCACGGCGGCCACATCCGGGGTCAGCCGCCGCCCGGCGCTGTCATTGCCGGGCGCAGACACGTCGCGCTGCCACTCGGGGCGGTCGAAGATCGCCGAGACGCCACCGCCGGTGCCCTGCGACAGCGGGACGTCGAACCAGGCCTGCTCGGCCAGCCAGCCGCCGTGGGCGTCGGTGGACAGGGTCGTGCCGCCCACACCGGTCATCTCCGGCAGGGAGGCCACCGAGTCCAGGCCGATGTCGTCCTCGCCGGGTGCAGACGACCAGTCTTGTCCGCCTTTGCATTCCAGGCCCGCCAGGTCGCCGCTGGCATCGAATGCGGTGGTGCCGTGGGTGTGTGCGGTGGCCAGAGCCGAGCGGACCGGGGCGAGATCGGCGGCGGTGATCAGCTTGTCGCAGCCCCAGCCGATCGAGAAGCTCCACACTGCACCGGGAAACTGCTGGTCCGCGGACTCGAGCATCTTCCCGATCTTCTCGTAGGCGCCGTCACCCTGGACTGTCGGCCGGGCATTGACCACGACCTTCTGTGCATCCGGGGCGATGGCATGGGCGACTTGCAGATCCATCGTGGTCTCGCCGTGCGGGGCACTCGGTTGCCCGCCGACCACGACCGGTGTGAACGTCGGCAGGCCGAAGGTGGTGGCGAAGGTGTCCAGGTCGGCCTGATCGAAGCCGTCGAACGCGAAGAACACGATGGTGGTGCCCTTGCCGGTGAAGCCCTGTTGCGCGAGGTTGGCGAGGTTGTAGGTGTTGCGCACCCCCTGCGGTGTCAACCCCTGGTCCGGAACATCGGTCGGCAGGTTGCGTAGGTCCGGCAGCGACATCCGGTGCGGTGTGTATCCCAGGATGCGGCCGATTCCGGTGACCTCCCCGGACAGTCGTCGGGGGATCGATGGCTGCTGTGGTGAGGCGTAGAACTCCTGGCCGCGCCGGCCCCGGTAGTCGTGGATGTCCACCCCGAAAGCAGTTGCCAGGTCAGCGGATCGGCCCTCGGTGACCGCCCAGGCGTCACCGGGCCGCCAGCGGACCGACAACGAATGTTCGTCGGCCCACCCGAGCAGTGCGGCTGGTCGGGTCGCGTTGTGCAGCGTCATGGTGAGCTGGGCCGAGCCGTTGTCGGCGGGGCCGAGATCGGTTGAGGCAGAAAGCAGTTGAGCGTACGGACCCGTAATGTGAGCGGGTCCGTACGCTGTGCCACCCGGGGCGGGCGCAGTCCGCAGGTCAGAGACCAGCAGGGCGCTGAACAGGATCAGTGCCAGTAACGCCCGTCCGGGGGTGATGTTCATCCCGGCCATGGGTGAACGACCGACTTTCTGCGCTCCGCGTCTAGTTGTCGCCGGGGATGGCGGTCGGAGCCGGGGGTGCCTTCACGCCGGGCGTGAAGAGGTTGCCGCCGGTGGGGTTGATCGATTTCTCGGTCGGCTCGACCGTCGGCGGTGGGGCAGGTGTGGCCGGCGTGGTGGTGGTCGTCGTCGTAGTGGTCGGCGTGGTGGTCTCGGGACCCTTCTGCTCCTCGGTACCGCACGCCGCGGTGAACGAGATCATCCCGATGACGGCCGCACCGCCTGCGATGACGGTGAGCCGACGAGTCAACTGCCCTGACTTCATGATGCGTGTCCTCACTGTCCCCCGTGACTGTTACAGAACTTGGCCTTCGGCGAATCGCGGTGATTCCCACTACCTGCAACGCAAAGTCGTGGCCAGTCCCATCCCGAAGCGGGTTCTGGTGAGGGGAACTCTAACTGAAGGTCCGCATGGCCGCAGAACCATTTCGGCCGGTCCTGCCCCCTGGGTCGATGGCCGCCGCCCGCAGCTTGACGCTGTCGGGGGGTGGGTGTTTACTCGAGTTATCGAACATATATTCGAAAATGGCCGGATATGGATGGTGCGGGAGGTGTTGTTGTGACTGTTGCGGCAGAACTTGATTTGCGCCTACTTACCCGCTCTGAGCAGGTGGAACACCTCCGCCGCAAGATTGCCTCGGTGTCGGGGAAGGTTGGTCCGGCGCATCGTGGCGTGCCTCGGGCCGGCGCTGCGGTCCCGGCTGCAGAATCTTTGCTGAAGCCCCCTGAAACGCTGGCTGAGACGTTGCCCGAGAGTCTGCCGACGATGCTGCCGCGCGGGTCCGTCGCGGTGGCTGCCGGTGCCCGGTCGCTGTCGTTGGGCATGGTGGCTGCGGTCACGGCCGCGGGTGGGCACGCGGTGATCATCGGCCAGCCCGATGCCGGCCTGTTGGCCGCGGTGGAGATGGGCGCCGATCTGAGCCGGCTCGCGGTGGTCCCCGACCCGGGTGCCGATCCCGTCGAGGTGGCCTCGGTGCTGATGGACGGGATGGATCTGGTGGTGCTCGGGCTGGGTGGGCGTTCGGTGCCGCCGAGCCGGGCCCGGGTGATGGTGGCGCGGGCCCGGCAGAAAGGCTGCACCCTGCTGGTCACCGACGGTGACTGGCAGGGAGCATCAGCTCGGCTGGAGGCCCGGGTGTGCGGTTATGAGGTGGCCGGCGCCGGACAGGACATCCCGACGCCCGGGCGCGGGCGGATCAGCCGGGTCCGGCTGGCCATGCGTGGCCGGGGGCGTGGCATCGGATCGGCTTGTGCGGCAGGCGGATAGTTCATGCCCGCGGATTCCAGGGTGCTGGCCCTCTGGTGTATGGACTGGCCGGCAGTGGCCGCGGCGACGGCGGCAGGGCTGACCTCGACGGTGCCGGTCGCGGTCACCCTGGCCAACCGGGTGATCGCCTGCTCGGCGTCGGCACGTGCGGCCGGGGTCCGGCGCGGCCTGCGCCGGCGCGAGGCGCAGGCCCGGTGTCCGCAACTACATGTCGTCACCGCCGACCCGGCCAGGGACGCCCGCCATTTCGAGAACGTGACGCTTGCCGTCGACGATCTGGTGCCGCGCGCCGAGGTGCTGCGTCCGGGACTGCTGGTGCTCTCGGTGCGCGGCGCGGCGCGGTACTTCGGGTCCGAACCGGTTGCGGCTGAACGATTGATCGACGCCGTCGCCTCGGCCGGGGCCGAATGCCAGGTCGGTATCGCCGATCAACTTTCCACCGCGGTCTTCGCTGCCCGGGCGGGGTGCATCGTCGAACCCGGGAACGACGCGCAGTTTCTGTCGGGGCTGTCGATCCGGCAGTTGTCCACGGAACCGGCCCTGGCCGCCCCGGGCCGCGAGGACCTGGCAGACCTGTTGTGGCGGATGGGTATCCGAACCCTCGGGCAGTTCGCCGAGTTGTCCCGCACCGATGTCGCCTCCCGGTTCGGAGCTGACGCGGTGGCGGCGCACCGGTTTGCCTGTGGCGAGCCGGACCGGGGTCCTTCCGGACGGGATCCGGCCACCGAACTCGATGCGGTGATGAACTGCGACCCGCCGATCGAAAGGGTGGACGCCGCAGCGTTCGCAGGCCGGTCCCTGGCCGGCGATCTGCATCGTCATCTGGAGGCGGCGGGGGTGGGCTGCACCCGGTTGGCCATTCACGCTGTCACCGCCAATGGCGAAGAACTGGAACGGGTCTGGCGGTGTGCCGAACCGCTGACCGAGGATGCCACCGCGGACCGGGTGCGTTGGCAGCTGGACGGCTGGCTGAACCGTCGCACTTCCGAGCGGCCCACCGGCCCGGTCACGGTGCTGCGCCTGCGCCCGGTGGAGGTGGTGTCGTCGGCGGCGCTGCAATTGCCGTTGTGGGGCGGGCTGGGGGAGGAGGATCGGCTGCGGGCCCGGCGGGCGCTGCTGCGCGTTCAGGGGCTGCTCGGCCCGGAAGCGGTGCAGGTTCCGGTGCTCAGCGGCGGGCGCGGGCCTGCCGAACGCATCACCCTCACACCTTTGGGAGACGAGCCGGTACCGCGAGCCGATCCGCGGCAGCCGTGGCCCGGCCAGTTGCCCGAACCCTCACCGACCGTGCTGCTCGATGAACCCGTGGAATTGCTTGACGTACAGGGAAATCCGGTTCGGGTCACCAGCCGTGGGTTGTTCTCGGCTGATCCGGCGCAGCTGGCCGGTGCCGGCCGCCGTGACGGCAGGCTGCGCTGGTGGGCGGGGCCGTGGCCGGTCGACGAGCGGTGGTGGGATCCGGAGAACCGAGGAGCTGGACGCACGGCACGGGTCCAGGTGCTGCTGGGGCGTGACGAGAGGGGCGGCGGGGAAGATCTAGCTTTGCTGCTGTGTTATCGGCAGCGCCGGTGGTATCTGGAGGGCGCCTATGAATAGCTAATGCCTGCCGCCGAGTGTGCGGGATTCGTTGAGGGGTCCGGCATCTGCCACGATCGCGTCGAACGCGCGAAGCAGGGAGCGGAGTTTTTCGCGGGTGTTGGCTCGACCGGCTGGGATGGTGATGCCGATGAGGGCGCATTTGTCGGTCGTGCTCGGTAGCAGCGCCGCCGCGCAACTCCATCCGGGACTGCTCTGCTCGGATTCCACGGCGACTCCATCCTGCCGGGCTCGATGCACGCTTGCGTAGAGCTGTGTCACGTCGCGTATGGAATTGGATGTGGAGGGCGCCATCCCGTTGCGGACCATGCTTTCCAGCAGGTGCGGCCGGTGCGCCAACACCAGATGACCCCCAGCGGTGTTGAGTAGCATCGCCGCACTTCCTGGGGCGGGCCCCCCTACCTGCGCTACGGATAACCCGTTGTCGCACACCACGATAATGGGTTGCACATTGACCAATTCGTGTCCGGCGGTCAGCCAAACCACACCGCCGTGAGCGGCGTGCAGCTCCTCGAGCACCGGCAGGTAACGGTCGAAATCCTGGTGCAACGAAGCTGTCTCGCCGAAACGACTCAGTTCCGGCCCGAGCATATAGCCGTACACAGTGCGCCCCAGCAGCCCGCGTCGCACGAGGGTATTCGCGATGCGCAGCGCGGTTGCCTTCGGGAGACCGGTGATCGTGGCCAGCTGCCCGAGTGTGGTGTTGGGCCCGAACTCAGCCACCGCCTCGATGACGGCAAGGACACGTCCGACCATGGTGTGGTCGTCGTCGATCTTGCCAACCATTGCCGCCCCCTCCCGCGCCGGGGCTGATGATGCTCGTTTCAGTCAGTGAAACGAGCAAAAGACATTCTCCCCCGTAATCACTAATCTTGCTGTGGGTTCGGGTCAACGCAGCGAACCACGGACACGATTGCATGCCACCCACAGCGGTCAGGACGGTCGGACGCCCAGATCACTCGACCACCAAGGACCAGAAATGACCTCGACAACCCCGGACACCAGCGCCACCGTTCTCACCCGCTCCAGCTGTTACCTGGCCGCAGCCGTGCTCCTTGCCGGGATCACCTTGTGGTCAACCGCAATCGCCGAAGCCAGACCGGAAACCCTGAACGAGGATGCCTACAACTCCTGCGTGGCCGCAGGGAATCCGGGTGTCGAATACGACGATCTCGTCGCGCAGTGTTGCTACATGGCTGGTGGAGACACGAAGGGTATGGGAGGAACCGTTCCCTACTGTGATGCGCCCGATATCGATCCTGGCTGTTGCACACGCGAAGATGTCGTGGAAACGCCTCAGGTCATCGACGCTCCAGATGTCTCCATTCCGACTCCCAGTCGCCCGGTGCCGGCACCCTCACCGATGGCGCCGAACAGGGGCGTCGGGTAGCGCTGTCCCACCGTTGAGCGGCTCGCTACATAAGCCGCTTCGCGTAATATCCCACCCGATCGATGAACCGGTCGAAGAACACCGTCGGGTCGACGTCGGTGCCGATGAGCGCATTGGGCGGGCGGCCCCAGTGCCCGCGCCAGTCGGCCACCGTCATGCCGCGGGTCAACGTGCCGCTCAGTTCGACGTCGACCGTGGTTTCCCGGTAGCTAGCCAACTCCGGGTCCAGGGCCACTGCGGCAGCCAACGGATCGTGCAGATGCGCCAGGTACCCGTCGCCGGTGTCGAAGTGGAACTCGAAGTAGAACCGCATGGCGTCCTCCAGGACGCGGATCAACGGGTTGCCCGCCGTCGACCGGGTGCCCCGCTCGTCGAGCACGCTCATCGCTGCCGACGGTGACCCGGCCGCGGCCGCCAATCGGTTCAGCAGTGCAGGCGTCATCGCGATGTTCTCGGTGAGGTTGAGGCCCAGCACGATTGGCACATGGGTGGCATTGTCGAGACCCCAGGCGGCGTTCCAGCCACCGAATACCTCGGCGGCAGACTCGGGGTCGACGCTGATGTTCCACTCCGACACCGGTGTGGTGTTGCCCCGGTAGTCGAACACCCCACCCATGATCACCAGGCGGCGCAGCAGCTTGGGCAGAGTGGGTTCGGCGCGCATGGCCAACGCCAGGTTGGTCAGGGGTCCGGTGGCCAGCCCGATCAATTCACCCGGGTGCGCATGTGCGGCGCGGATCCAGGCCTCGGCGGCGTCGTGGGCGGTGAGCAGTCGGTCGCTGTCCGGTAACTGAGCGTATCCAAGGCCCTGTGGCCCGTGGGTGTCCTCGGCGGTGCGCAGCGGTGCACTCAGCGGCTGCTCGGCCCCCTTGGAGACCGGGATCCCGGTCGCCCCACACAGCTCCAGCAGGCCCAGGTTGTTGGTGCAGACCTGTTGCACCGGAACATTTCCCGCAGTCGAGGCGATACCGACCAACTCGGCCTCGGGGCTGGCGAACAGATACGCCAGCGCCATGGCATCGTCGACACCGGTATCGACATCGGCGAATACGGGTAGCGGCGACGTCACGTCGCCAACCTTAAGGCGGGCGGGCTCACTGCTCAACAAAGCGCAGGCCGACCAGGCCCACCACGATCAGCGCGATGAACATCATCCGCAACGGTGTCAGCGCATCGCTGAACCACACCACGCCCGCAATGGTGACTCCGACCGCCCCGATGCCGGCCCACACCGCGTACGCCGTGCCCACCGGCAGGTGTTTGACCACCAGCGCCAGGATCGCGAAGCTGACAACCGCGGCGACCACGCACACCACGCTCGGCCACAGCCTGGTGAAGCCTTCGGACTGTTTGATCGCCAGCGCCCAGACGATCTCCAGCAGCCCCGCAAAGACCAGCAATACCCACGACATGGTTGCCTCCGTGTCAGGCGTTGTAGCCGCCGTCGACGGTCAGGGTGGTGCCGTTGACGTACTGGGCATCCGGACCGGCGAGATAGGCGACGGCGGCGGCGATTTCGTCGGCGTGTGCGAAGCGTCCCAGCGGAATGTTGGGGAGGTCGGCGATGGCTTCGGGACTGTCAGCCGGATTCATCTCGGTGTCGGTGTTGCCCGGCTGCACCACATTGGCGGTGATTCCCCGTGGTCCGAGATCGCGGGCCAGCCCTCGGGCGAGCGCACCGACGGCCGCCTTGGTCGTCGAATACAGCGTCACGCCGGGAAATGGGGTGCGGTCTGCCAGATTGCTGCCGATCGTGATGATGCGGCCGCCCTCGCCCATGACCGCCGCGGCGGCCTGACTGAACAGGAACGGCGCGCGGATGTGCAGATTGATGGCTTGATCGATATCGGTGGTGCTCACCTGGTCCAGTGGACCGTTGGGGAAGACGCCGGCGTTGTTCACCAGGATGTCCAGCCGGCCGAACGCCTCGATTACCGCATCGACGGCTCGCTGCGCAGCGTCGGGAGCGGCGGTGTCGAGCTGTAGGGCAAGGGCTTTCGCGCCGGATCCGGTGATCGCCTCGACCACTTCGGCCGCTCGCTCGGGCGACGACCGGTAGGTGAAGGCCACGTCGGCGCCCTCGGCGGCCAGTCGTCGCGCGATCGCGGCGCCGATCCCGCGGCTGCCCCCGGTCACCAGTGCGGTTTTGGATGTCAACGGCATGCCGAGCTCCAATCAATTTTGTAATGAACACTACAAATATAGACTGATCCCATGCCCCGTCAACCCGTAGGCCGTCGCGGCCGGCCTCGTGCGTTCGATCGGGACACCGCGCTGCAGGCGGCGTTGGACGTGTTCTGGGAGCGCGGCTACGAAGGCGCTCGGGTCAGTGACCTGACCACGGCGATGGGCCTCAATGCCCCGAGCCTGTACGCCACGTTCGGCTCCAAGGAGGATCTGTTCCGCGAAGCGGTCGCGTACTACAACGCGCCTGACCGCTCACCGACCACGATCGCACTGCAGCGCCCGGGTCCGGTTCGGGATGCCGTCGAGGCCATGCTGCGGGACAACGTGCGCGACTATGCCGATCCCGCAACGCCGCCGGGCTGCCTCATCGTGCTCGCCGGCATCGCCTACTCGAGCGAAACCGCGGTGATGCGCGACCTGCTCAAGGCCTGCCGCGAAGAGGACCGTGCGCGTCTGCTCGGCCGGATCCGGGCGGGCATGGCAGACGGCGAGCTGCCCGAGGACCTCGACGCGCAGCGGCTTGCCTCGTTCATGATCACGGTGCTCTACGGATTGTCCATCCAGGCCAGGGACGGCGCTTCCCGCGCCGACATGGAAGCGACCGCGGATATGGCAATGATTGTGTGGGACAACGTTGTTGGATAGCCACGGCGGCCCCGGAAGTCGCTGAAGGTCTACCAGTGCACGCCGGGCACCAACCGCACCGCACGCTTGACCGGGCGGGCCACTGCACGGGGGACCCGCAGGGTGCGGCCGCTGCGGGCCGGCCGCTTCGGCCGACGGGGCGCGCTCACCGTGCCCTCAGCGTCGTCCAGACCACGCGCAGCGGCCGAGTCCGGATAGCCGAGATACAGCTGATGCAGGACGCGGCGAGACAGCTTCGGGGTCAGGTAGTTGCCGAAATCGGCGACGGTACCGAGCGGCGTGTCGATCCGGGCCGGTTTCTCCACCAGGCCGCGCACCACCATGGCCGCGGCATGCTCGGCGGAGATCGGCGGCACGGGGTTCAGCTTGCGTGACGGTGCGATCATCGGCGTCTTCACCAGCGGCATATGGATATTGGTGAAGGTGATGTGATCCGACAGGGTCTCGGTGCCGACCACCTCGGAGAAGGCGTCGAGCGCGGCCTTGGACGGGAGATAGGCGCTGTACTTCGGGCTGTTGGCCTGCACGCCCGCACTGGACACGTTGACCACGTGGCCGAACCGGCGCTCGCGCCAGTGCGGCAGCAGCGCCAGCACCATGCGTACCGAGCCGAAGTAGTTGACCGCCATCACGCGTTCGTAATCGTGCAGGCGGTCCGTCGAGTTCACCACCGACCGGCGGATGGACCGGCCCGCGTTGTTCACCAGATAGTCGACGTGGCCGAAGCGGCCGAGGATGTCCTTGACGGTGTGCTCGACGGACGCCGAATCGGTGACGTCACAGGTGAACGCGTAGGCCTGCCCGCCGCCAGAACGGATTTCGGCGATGAGATCGTCGAGCGCCTCACCGTTGCGGGCCAGCGCGAAGACGCAAGCCCCCCGATCGGCCACCGCGATGGCCGAAGCCCGACCGATGCCGCTGGAGGCACCGGTGATGATGACGTGCTTGCCGACCAGAGGGCCGGCCGGATCGTCGCGCCGAGCCCGGTCGGGATCGAGGTGCTCAGCCCAGTACCGCCACAGTTTCGGTGCGTACGTGCTGAATTCGGGCACCGCGATGCCGGTACCGCGCAACGCGGCGATGGCCTTCTCGGCAGTGAAGGTCGGCCGCAACTCGACCACGTCGAGTACCTCGCCGGGGATGCCCAACTGGGTGGCGACGATGTTGCGCACCGCCTTCACCCGTCCCCGCGCGCGCAACACCGGTGCAGCGGTGGCCCGGGGCAGTGAGCCGCGCAGCGGGGGCAGCCCGGCCTCGCCCGCCACCCCGCGGTAGATGTCGCGCAGCCCGATGGTCTTCGGCGCGGTGAGGTGGAACGTCTCACAATCCTTGTCCTCGGCGTGCATCAGCGCGACCATCGCGTCAGCTACGTAGTCCACCGGCACGACGTTGGTCCGGCCCGAGTCGGGCAGCATCATCGGCGTGAACCTGGGAAGTGCGGCGAGGCGTGCCAGTACGCCGAAGAAGTAGTACGGGCCGTCGATCTTGTCCATCTCGCCGGTCTGCGAATCGCCGACCACGACGGCCGGGCGGTACACCCGGTAGCGCAGGGCGGGTGTCGAGCGCACCAGCAGTTCGGCCTCGAACTTGGTCTGGTGATACGGCGTGGGCAGGTCCTGGGCGACGTCGAAATCGTCCTCGGTGAACACGCCCCGATGGTTTCCGGCCACCGCGATCGAGGACACATGGTGCAACGTGGCGTCGAGTCGCCGGGCCAGCTCGATCACCGCGCGGGTGCCGTCGACGTTGGCGGCCCGCTGCTCGGATTCGCCGACGGTCATGTCGTAGATGGCCGCACAGTGCACCACGTGCGCGACGTCCCCGAGCTCGGCGATATCGGTGTCGGACAGTCCGAGATCTGCCGCGGTCAGGTCGCCGACCAGTGGTTTCACTCGCTCGTCCCAGTTCTGGGCCAGCTGCTCGAACCGTGTCAGAGACTCACGACGCACCAGCACCCACACCTCGGCGGCGGGTTCGCGGGACAGAATCCGGGTGATCACTCGGCGGCCGATAAACCCGGTACCGCCGGTAACGACATAACGCATGCGAGCCATCGTGGCCCGAGAACGGGCAAACGTCAACAAGGGCGGTCGACTCAACTATCGTCGGCACGCATGCCACTCAATCCGGATGCCATTGGCGAGACGACCGATCCGATTACGTTCGACTGGACCGACCGCGACACCTTGCTGTACGCGATCGGCGTCGGCGCGGGAACAGACGACCTCGCGTTCACCACCGAGAACAGCCACGAGATCGAACAGCAGGTGCTGCCCACCTATGCGGTGATTGCCTGTTCGGCCTTCCCGGCGGCACTCAAGATCGGCACGTTCAACTTCAGCATGCTGCTGCACGGCTCCCAGGAGATCCGGCTGCACCGGCCGCTGCCCCCGGCCGGAAAGTTGAGCGTCGTCTCCGAGGTAGTCGACATCCAGGACAAGGGTGAGGGCAAGAACGCGGTGGTCATGCTCAAGGGCATCGGCACCGATCCGGCCGACGGCGAGGTTGTCGCGGAAACCCTTACCACCGTGGTGATTCGGGGTGAAGGCGGATTCGGCGGCCGCCCCGGGCAGCGTCCCGAGGCGCCCCAGATTCCGGACCGCGAACCCGACGCCCAGGTGGTGTTGCCGACGCGCGAGGACCAGGCGCTGATCTACCGGCTCTCCGGGGACCGCAATCCGCTGCACAGCGATCCGTGGTTCGCGCAGAATCTCGCAGGCTTCCCGAAGCCGATCCTGCACGGGCTGTGCACCTATGGCGTGGCCGGGCGGGCGCTGGTCGCCGCACTCGGTGGCGGTGACGCCACGAAGGTTCACGCGGTGGCGGCGCGTTTCAGCTCGCCGGTATTCCCGGGGGAGACGCTGACCACGTCGGTCTGGCGTACCGAACCGGGACGGGCGGTGTTCCGCACCGAGGCCGCGGGGCCCGACGGTGCCGACGCCAGGGTCGTGCTCGACGACGGGGCAGCCGAGTATGGCGACTGATCCAGCCGATCCGGCAATTTCGTAGAAGCGCTGCATACCGCGTGGTGGATTGACAGGATCGGACCACTACGGGCGCACGGCGCGGTGCGGGATGGGCGGTGGCAGGTGACACAGGTAAACCTGGTCGTTGGATATCTGGCCACTCCCGGTGGCGCCGATGCGTTGGCCTTGGCGGTTCGGTTCGCCCGAACCCTGGACGCCGAGGTCGACATCTGCATCGTGCTACCGCCCGACACCGCGCCGCCGGGCACGGTCCCCAAAGGCGGCGGCTACGAAGAGGTGCTGGCCGAACAGGCGCAGGGCTGGTTGGACGACGCGCTGGCCTCGGTGCCCGACGACGTTGTGGCACATACGCATCTGAGCTTCGACGAATCGTTCACCGACGGCTTGATCCGCGAAGCGCTACGGCTGCAGGCGAACGCCATCGTGGTCGGGGGCGCGGGCGGAGGGCTGGTCGGCAGCTACTCACTGGGGTCCGTGGTCAACGAGCTGTTGCACTCATCGCCGGTACCGGTCGCGGTGGCGCCGCGCGGAACCCGCTTTTCCAGGGTCCAGCGGGTACACGAAATCACCTGCGCCATCGGTCAACGCCAGGGATCGGATCTATTGCTCGCCACCGCGGTACGCGCCAGTCGGGCCGCGGGCATACCGTTGCGTCTGGTGTCGCTGGTCGCCCTCGATCCGACCTTCGGTTCGCTGCGGGGCGACAGCGAGGCGGTGCGGGCGCATGCGCAATCCCATGCCGAGCGGGCGTTGGAGACCGCCAGAAATGAACTGCCGGCGGACTTTCCGGTGACCTCCACGATCGTGACCGGTTCCAGCGTCGAGGCCGCCGTCGAACAGTTGGGTTGGGACGACGGCGACATCATCATGGTCGGATCCAGCCGGCTCAGTGCGCCGCGGCGGATCTTCCTCGGTTCCACGGCGGCCAAGATGTTGCGGGTGTTGGACGTGCCGATGGTGGTTGTGCCCCGGGATGAACTGAAAGACGGCGAGGACCACTCATGACCGAGTCCGCATCGGAATCCGTGTCGCATCAAAAGCTGGAGGCGGCCGAGCAGTCCAGCGGGTTGGTGTCCAAGGGGCTCGCCGCGGGCAAGGTCGGCACGTTCTCGGGTGCGATCCTTGGGATCTCGTGCGTCGCGCCCGGGTACACGCTGACCGCGAGCATCGGTTTGATCGTCGCCGCCGTCGGCCTGAAGATGCCGGCGATCTTCATCGCCGGGTTCATCCCGATGTTCCTGACCGCCTACGCCTATCGCGAACTGAACTCGCGTGCGCCCGATTGCGGGGCGTCGTTCACGTGGTCCACCAAGTCATTTGGCCCGTATGTCGGCTGGATGTGCGGATGGGGCATGGTGATGGCCTCGATTATCGTGCTGTCCAACCTCGCCGCCATCGCGGTGGAGTTCTTCTATCTGTTCATCGCCAGGATCACCAACCATCCCCCGATCGCCGATCTCACCGACAACAAGGCCATCAACATCGTCACGACGCTGGTGTTCCTGGCCATTGCCACCGCCATCGCCAGCCGCGGTATCACGACCAGTGAGCGGGTCCAGTACGTCATGGTCGGCTTCCAGATGGTGGTGCTGCTCGCCTTCGCGGTGATGGCGTTCATCCATGTGGGCCGCGGTGATGCACCGGCCGGGCTGTCATTGGACCTGGACTGGTTCGATCCGTTCACCGGACTGACCTTCGGTGTGTTCGCCGTCGGCCTCACTGGATCGATCTTCGCCTTCTGGGGCTGGGACACCTGCCTGACGCTGGGGGAGGAGTCCAAGGACCCGACGAAGGTGCCGGGCCGGGCCGGACTGCTGTGCGTGCTCTCGATCCTGGCCACGTATCTGCTGGTTGCCGTCGCGGTGATGATGTATGCCGGCATCGGGGAAGAGGGCCTGGGGCTCGGTAATCCGGAGCACGAGGACAACGTATTCGCCGCGCTGGCCGATCCGGTGCTGGGCAACTGGGCGGGCCCGTTGCTGTTCCTGGCGATCCTGGCCTCGTCGGTGGCCAGCCTGCAGACCACCTTCCTGCCTGCCGCGCGGGCGATGCTGGCGATGGGTGCCTACAAGGCCTTCCCGCCGCGTTTCGCCGATGTCAGCCCGCGCTATCTCGTGCCCGGTTTCGCGACCATCACCGCAGGCGTGGTCACCGGCGTGTTCTACACCGTGGTGAATCTGCTGTCCGAGAGCGCCTTGCTGGATACCATTGCCGCCCTTGGCATCATGATCTGCTGGTACTACGGCATCACGGCATTCGCGTGTGTCTGGTATTTCCGTCGGGAGTTGTTCACCAGCGCCCACAACATCGTGTTCAAGTTCCTGTTCCCCCTGCTCGGCGGAATCATGCTGGCTCTCGTGTTCGTGATCGCGATCAGGGAGAGCATGAACCCGGAGAACGGCAGCGGTGCTGCGATCGGCGGTATCGGGTTGGTGTTCTTCATGGGCTTCGGCATCCTGCTGCTGGGCGCCGTGCTCATGTTCGTCTGGCGGTCGGTCAACCCGGCGTTCTTCCGGGGCGAGACACTCCGGCACGACACACCGTCGCTCGTGGAGTAGGCCCGCTACCCGGACGACGCAGCGCTAGCCGGCAGAACCGCCGATGCCGGAATTGCCGGTGTTGTGCGCCAACTGGAACGGATCCAGCAGATCCCATACCGTTGCGACGGCCTGGACCTTGAGATCGGCGCCTTGGTCTTCGATGTTGAGCAGGTCGACGGCAATGTCGTAGCCGTAGTACACCGCCGATCCCGGCGGGGTGGTCTTGATCAGCTCGTTGATGATCGTCTGCCGTGCATCGCGGGCCGCGGCGTCATCGCCGAGGGCGGGCGTCAGACTCGGCAGGATCTTGCTGATCGGAATCACGGCGTTCACCCACGGCACGATCTGACTGCCCCGGTAGATCTGCTCGGTGGCTTCCCGGATGAACGGGTCGAGTTCGTCGGGAAGGGCGGTGTTCATCAACGCGTCCCGGAGATTCATGATCGGCTCGGGGATGTCCGTGGGCTCCGGATCGTCGGCCCGGAACGGGTTGGGATTCCATGCCTGGACATCGTCTGAGGTGTCGGCCTGGGTCTGTACGGCGCCGGCCTTCGGGGTGACGAGCGCCCTGCTCACCGGTTGCACGACGGTCTCGGTGTCCGACTGGTCGGCCTCCACGGGCGCCGGCTTGGGAGCCGCCGCCTGCTTGGGGGAGAACAGGTCCTTGAGCTTGGCGACCTGCCCGGCCTCGAACTCCTCGGCGCTGGGCTTCGGTTTGGGCGTGACGGCCACCGGCTTGGCGGGCGTGGCGTCCTGAACGGTCTTGGTGACGCGTGCGGTCGCCTTCTCGATCTTGTCGGCCTGCTTGTCGATGCTGTCCTTGACGCTGTCTTTGACCTGCGACAGCGGCTTGGTCCGTTTGACGCCACCGGCCTTGCTCTGACCGCCCTTGGGTCCGGCGTTGACGTGCTGCGATGCGCTGCTGTTGGTCGACTCTTTGGACGCACCGTCCGTCGAATCAGCGTGAGCAGTGCCCTGGCCGGCCACGGCGAGCGCCGCCCCGACTCCGGCCGCCACCGCGACACCACCGACGTAGCCGATGTACCTGGTTGATGCTGACGTTGACGCCGATGCCATTGCCCGTCCTCTCACAGCCGATCCCCAGCCCAGAGGAATCGTAGGGGGCGGCAGCGTGATTGGCATCACGAGGTGAAGATTCGAACAGGCGTTCGATATACTGGTGCGGTGGGTTGGCATAACGGGCCGCCGAGCTGGTCGGAGATGGAGCGGGTGCTCTCTGGTAACCCCCGGCCCGCCGCGGATGGCAAGCCCCGCCGTTCCGGCCTGCCGTTGGAGTCCGAGGGTGACGGTGGGGACGGCCCGGCCTGGTCGCGTAAGCGCGGCAGCTATCAGCCGCCGGAGCTCGACCGGCCGCGAACGTCGGTCCGTTATGCCGAGCTGCACGCACACTCGGCGTACAGCTTCCTCGACGGTGCGAGCACGCCGGAGGAACTGGTCGAGGAGGCGGCCCGGCTGAACCTTCGGGCGATCGCGCTGACCGATCACGACGGGCTCTACGGTGTGGTTCGCTTCGCCGAGGCGGCCAGGGAGTTGGACGTGGCCACGGTGTTCGGTGCCGAGTTGTCGTTGGGCAACGTCCCCCGCACCGAGGATCCTGATCCGCCCGGCCCGCATCTGCTGGTGCTGGCCCGTGGGCCGGAGGGGTACCGGCGGTTGTCCCGCGAGATCGCCAAGGCCCACCTGGCCGGTGGCGAGAAGGGTAAGCCCCGCTACGACTTCGACGGGCTCACCGAGGCTGCCGGTGGGCACTGGCACATCCTCACTGGCTGTCGTAAAGGTCATGTCCGCCAGGCGCTTTCCCATGGCGGCCCAGAGGCTGCCGCCGCTGCACTGGCCGATCTGGTGGATCGCTTCGGGGCTGACCGGGTCAGCATCGAACTCACCCATCACGGCCATCCGTGTGACGATGAGCGCAATGCCGTCCTGGCCGGGCTGGCCCAGCGATTCGGAACAGCGGTGGTGGCCTCCACCGGTGCACACTTCGCGACGCCCGACCGGGGCCGGCTGGCCATGGCGATGGCGGCGATCCGGGCCCGTAACTCGATGGACACCGCGGCGGGGTGGCTGGCCCCGCTCGGCGGGTCGCATCTGCGCTCGGGGGAGGAGATGGCCCGGCGGTTCGGTACCGAGATCGTGACGGCCGCAGCAAATCTCGGTGAGCAGTGTGCCTTCGGTCTGGCGCTCATCGCCCCGCAGCTGCCCCCGTTCGACGTTCCTGCCGGGCACACCGAGGACAGTTGGCTGCGACATCTGGTCATGGCAGGTGCTGCCGAGCGGTACGGGCCCGTCGGCAACGCAGAAAAGGCCTACGCGCAGATCGAACACGAGCTGCGCATCATCGAGCAGTTGAAGTTCCCCGGCTATTTCCTTGTGGTGCACGACATCACCAGGTTCTGCCGGGACAACGACATCCTGTGTCAGGGCAGGGGATCGGCAGCCAATTCGGCGGTCTGCTACGCGCTCAAGGTCACCAACGTCGACCCGATTGCCAATGAGTTACTGTTCGAACGGTTCCTGTCCCCGGCCCGCGACGGGCCGCCCGATATCGACATCGACATCGAATCGGACTTGCGCGAGAACGTCATCCAGTACGTCTACGAACGCTACGGTCGGGACTACGCTGCCCAGGTGGCCAACGTCATCACCTACCGCGGACGCAGCGCTGTCCGTGACATGGCCCGGGCGCTGGGATTCTCCCAGGGGCAGCAGGACGCCTGGAGCAAGCAGCTCAGCCGGTGGAACGGACGCCCCGACTCGCCGGAGGCGGAAGACATCCCGCAGCCGGTGATCGATCTGGCCACCCAGATCGCCAATCTGCCAAGGCATCTCGGCATCCACTCCGGCGGCATGGTGATCTGTGACCGCCCGATCGCCGACGTATGCCCGGTGGAGTGGGCCCGCATGGCCAACCGCAGCGTACTGCAGTGGGACAAAGATGACTGTGCGGCAATCGGTTTGGTGAAGTTCGACCTGCTCGGCCTCGGAATGCTCTCGGCGCTGCACTACGCCATCGACCTGCTGGCCGAGCACAAGGGCATCGACGTCGACCTGGCCAAGCTGGATCTGTCCGAACCGGCGGTCTACGAGATGCTGCAGAAGGCCGACTCGGTCGGGGTGTTCCAGGTCGAGTCCCGCGCGCAGATGGCCACCCTGCCCCGGCTCAAGCCGCGGGAGTTCTACGACCTGGTGGTCGAGGTGGCGTTGATCCGGCCGGGTCCGATCCAGGGTGGTTCGGTGCATCCCTATATCCGTCGCCGTAACGGTTTGGAGAAAGTCACCTACGACCATCCGTCGATGGAATCCGCGCTGAAGAAAACGCTGGGTATCCCGTTGTTCCAGGAGCAGCTCATGCAACTGGCGGTCGACTGTGCGGGTTTCACCGCGGCCGAGGCCGACCAGCTGCGCCGGGCCATGGGCTCGAAACGCTCCACCGAGAAGATGCGACGGCTACGCACCCGGTTCTTCGAAGGCATGGCCGAACTGCACGGCATCACCGGCGAAGTGGCCGAGCGCATCTATGAGAAGCTCGAAGCATTCGCCAATTTCGGTTTCCCGGAGAGTCATTCACTGAGTTTCGCGTCGCTGGTGTTCTATTCGTCGTGGTTCAAGCTGCACCATCCGGCGGCGTTCTGCGCGGCACTGTTGCGGGCCCAGCCGATGGGGTTCTATTCACCGCAGTCCCTGGTCGCCGACGCACGCCGGCACGGGGTGGTGGTACACGGACCAGACATTAATGCCAGCCTGTCCCATGCCACGCTGGAAAATGCCGGCATGGACGTGCGGCTGGGGTTGGGTAGTGTCCGCCATATCGGTGACGAGTTGGCAGAGCGCCTGGTCGGCGAACGAAATGCCAACGGGCCGTTCACCACCCTGATCGACCTGACCAACCGGGTGCAGCTGTCGGTACCGCAGACCGAGGCGCTGGCCACCGCCGGTGCGCTGGGCTGTTTCGGGGTCAGTCGGCGCGAGGCGCTGTGGGCGGCGGGGGCGGCGGCCACCCAGCGACCGGACCGGTTGCCGGGGGTGGGCTCTTCCTCGCACGTGCCGCCGCTACCGGGGATGAGCGCCCTGGAACTGTCGGCCGCCGATGTGTGGGCCACCGGCATCTCGCCGGACAGCTATCCCACTCAGTACCTGCGCGCCGACCTCGACGCCCTCGGGGTGGTTCCCGCCGACAAGTTGCTGGGCGTCGTCGACGGGACCCGAATTCTGGTTGCCGGGGCGGTGACTCACCGCCAGCGCCCGGCGACCGCACAGGGGGTGACGTTCATGAACCTGGAAGACGAGACCGGGATGGTCAACGTGCTGTGCGCCCCCGGGGTGTGGGCGCGCTACCGCAAGCTGGCCCAGACGTCCCCGGCGCTGGTGGTGCGCGGCATTGTGCAGAACGCCACGGGAGCGGTCACCGTGATCGCCGACCGGATGGAACCGGTCGCGTTGCGAGTCGGCTCGCGATCGCGGGACTTCCGCTGAGCGCTCGGGCTCGGATACTCAGGCGGATGGGTCGGTTGCCGGAGTGGCGGTGGCACTGTCCTCAAGCCCGGTCCGCAGCAGTGACCACGCCAACCGCCGCGCGGCGGTGGCCCGCTCGTGCAGGAGGTGCTGGACGGCCGGGATGGGGTTGGTTTCCGGGGTACGGCCCTCGACCACGTCGGCGTGCAGATCCTCGGAGACCTGGATCGCCATCAGCACCGCGTCGTTGACCCGGTTCAGGGCGTCCTGCAGACGGTCGTCCTGGCTGAGCAGGTGGGCGTTGTCCAGCTCGACCGAGACATCACTGACTACCTGACTGATTTGAGCGAAGAGCGCGTTCATCGCGGCTTCCCGCTCGTCGCGGTCCGGGTTGCGCAGTTGCGTCGCACCTTCGGTCCACAGCGTGGCCAACATCCGCGTGTGGGCTCCGACCGCGCGGGATACCTCGATCATCGCCTGCTTCTGCAGCTGCTCGAGCAGGTTGTTGCGTTCGATGCGGGCCAGTTCTCGTTGCGCAACCAGTTCGGCCTGGTGCAGCTTCTGCTGGGACTCCATCTGGGCCCGATGCCATTTCTGGGTCAGCGCGAGTTCCAGCGCCGAGCGCTCGTCAGCAGCTGCCAGTTCACGCCGCAGGCGGTCGTCGGCCTGGGCGATGTCGTATTTGGCCTGACGCGCGATCGTGAGGATGAGCCACATCGTCACCATCACGGCGACGAAGACGACGGCACCGAAGAACCACTCGGCCTTGCTACCGAGTTCGCCCGGGCTGAACAGCAGGTAGGAGATGATGGCCAAGCTGCCCAGGCCCCCGCACACCAGCCACCCGATACTGGCCTTGGTGTCGCCCGACAGCGTCTTGGGCGCCGCGCCTGGATCCACCACAGCCACCCGCATCGGCACGGTCACCTCGCCCACCTGGCCGTAGTTCGGCGGGGCACCCACTGAAGACTCAGCGGCCCTTGTCGATTCAGTTAGTCCGGCCATGTCGACCTCCCGTCGGCCAAGCCTGCCACCGTGCCGGCGTTCAGAGTAGGGCCACGCTCCGCCCCGCGTGCTACCGGCCGGTGCTCCCGCACTCGCATACCCTGTTCTTCGTCATTCTTCAAGTGCCCCTAGCGATGACGGACGGCTTCCAAACCGCTAGTGTCATCGGCGTGCTCACCGTGAGCGGTGGTGAATCGGACCCGAGGGGTCCGGGCGACCGCCCGCTCATTTCTATTGATCTGTTCGCTTGAGAATTGAGGGCCCATGGGACAAAACGCGACGCTGGAAGGTGATTCGGCGGTCATCGTCAGTCTGTCGGAAGCGGCGATGCATATGTATTCCGCTGCGATCGACGCACTGCCTTTCCCCGAGGACAAGAAGTTCCACAAGCGCGCCGACGTCGTCCTGTCCGGCCTGCGCAAGCTGCGTGCCTCCCTGTCCGAGGCGGCCAGCAGCAACCGGCCTTCCCCTGCGGTCATCGTGGCGCTCAGCGGGGTCCGTCAGCGGTATGACTCGCTGATGTCCCACGCCGCATCGGCGCCGGGTTCCTCTCTGGGGCAGCAGATCTACGTCACCCGCATCCACGCCAAGCTGTCGGCGCAGGAAGTGGCCAACGGCGCCGGTCTGCGTGACGGCCTGCTCGACGAACTCGAGGCGGGCGCAACGCCGACGGACGCCGAGGCGCAGAAGATCCGCGACACCATCGCGGCGCTCGGTGGGTTGCCCGGCGACGATCACGGCATCCATGCCGTCCCCGCCCCGGCCGACTTCGGGTCGCAGGACGAGTCGCAGTCCAACGGCTGGGAACCCGTGCTGGTCTCCGAGAACGCCGGCTGAGAACCCCCACGCACAACCTGTGCGCCGGCATCGATCAGGGGCCGGCGCGCAACGTTCATCGGTTAGCTGAGTTTCACTGCGGCGCACGATGATTGGAAGCTCCCCAGCAAACTGCTGGGGAGCTTCTCTGGTTGGGTGAAGAGTTGTAGTCTCGCCGCATGACAGCCGAACCAGCCCTGAACTTGACCGTTGACGAACTGCTCACCACGACCCGCTCGGTGCGCAAACGCCTCGACTTCGAGAAGCCGGTCTCGCGCGAGGTGATCATGGAGTGCCTCGACCTGGCTCTACAGGCCCCAACCGGGTCGAATGCGCAAGGCTGGCAATGGGTTTTCGTCGAGGATCCGGCAAAGAAGAAGGCGCTGGCCGACATCTACCGGGCCAATGCCAATCCCTACCTCGACCTGCCCAAGCCCGAGCGCGGCGACGTCCGCGATGAGCAGATCGGCGCGGTGATGAGCTCGGCGCGCTACCTCACCGACAACTTCGAGAAGGCCCCGGTGCTGATGGTGCCGTGCCTGGAAGGCCGCCCCGACGGCGCACCGGCGGGGATGAGCGCGTCCTTCTGGGGGTCACTGCTGCCCGCGGTGTGGAGCTTCATGTTGGCGCTGCGGTCGCGGGGCCTGGGATCGGCTTGGACGACGCTGCACCTGCTCGGAGACGGCGAGAAGCAGGCCGCCGAACTGCTGGGCATTCCGTTCGATCGCTATGCCCAGGCGGGCCTGTTCCCGATCGCCTACACCCTGGGCACCGACTTCAAGAAGGCCAAGCGCCTTCCCGCCGAGCAGTTCTCACACTGGGACAGTTGGTGAACGCGGGCGCCTCGGGGCGCCTGTTGCCCGAGGTGTTTTTGTGAAGCGGGAGTATGAACACTCTGTGGGATTCGGGCGTGGGCCGCATGTCGGCCCACGCCCGCGGCGTAACTAGACGCCGCCGGCGAAGCCGTGTTGGCGCCAAGCCTCATAGGCGGCGACGGCAGCCGCATTCGACAAATTCAGCGATCGCCTGCCGGCGAGCATCGGAATGCGCACCTGCGCGGTGATATTGGGATCGGCCAGAGTTTGGGCATCCAGCCCGGTGGGTTCCGGGCCGAACATCAGCACATCGCCGGGTTGATAGGAGACGTCCGTGAACGACGTCGAGGCGTGCGCGGTGAACGCATAGACGCGGGCCGGTAACAGGGCGCGCCACGCCGCTGCCAGATCGGCGTGCACCGTCACCGATGCCAGGTCGTGGTAGTCCAGGCCGGCCCGGCGCAGCTTGGGTTCGGACAGATCGAAACCCAGCGGCTCGACCAGATGCAGCTCGCATCCGGTGCCCGCCACCATCCTGATCGCATTGCCGGTGTTGGGTGCGATGCGAGGAGAAAAGAACATCACCCGGAACATTCGACGATGATCGTATGGCGGCCTGCTCTGTGACGAATCGGGATGCAAATGCAGTGCTGAATCGGCATGGAGAATCGGAGCTGGAAATCGGCGCACGTTTGGGCAAGCGCAGCACTGTTTGCTCGATTACCACACAACTCCGCTACAGCTCGGTCACGAACTCTGTCTGTTCAGTAAGAATTGTGGAAACGCTCGCGCGCTGCTGTCATACTCGTGCAATTGCCAAGGCGTTTGACGCCCGCCCCTGCGTGGGCGGAAACAGCAGGAAGTCTTATGAATCACGCCCCACGAGTGAATTGCGGCCACACAGCCGGTAGTGCGGTTGGGTGCCGATGACTGCCTTTACGCAGCTGAAACAGGCTGACGGCACCCTCGTCGAATTTTCCCCAACACCATCGGTTCCGGCCAAGCGCCCTTCCCGCTGGTCGCCGGCCAACTGGCCGGTCAACCGGAAAGTCCTCGCGATCGTCGTCGTGCCGTTGATTCTGGCTGCGACGTTCGGTGGCTTACGTATCTATGCCAGTGCCAGCGCCGCCGGAGATCTCCGGTTGGCCGCTGACCGGGCCGAATTGATTCCCGGCATCGACAGCTATATGGCTGCGATGGAGGGCGTACTCATCGCAGCTACTGAAGGTGGCGATGGGCAGGCCGCGATGTCCACGTTCAATGAGCGGAAATCGGACCTGCAGCAACGCCTGGATGCCACCGATGCGGCTGAGGACGTGGATCAGGCCGTGAACGGCCTGCTCACCAAGGGGCCGGAACTGGTCGATGCGGTGATGTCGAATTCGATCGACCTGCGTCAGCGCATCCTCAATTACGGCCCGCTGCTGCTGACCGGGGAAGCTGCCATCACCGGTTCGGTGCACAGCAACCAGCAGTCGCTTCAGGCCCAGGTCGAGGCACTGGCCCGGGCGGTCGGTGCCCGCGGACAGATGGCCATCCAACAGATGCTGGTCACGGCCGGCGGCGCCGAGCCCGAACCGTTGTTGCGCACCTCGATGATCACGATGGCCGGTACCGAACCGTCCACCGTCGCGGCACTGACGAAGGTGCTTGGGGGTGGATCCCAGGAGGCGGCCACCCTGCGCGCCGAGATGGTCAAGCGGATGGCGATGATGTCCAACCCCGGGGTACCGCTGGTCGGTAATCCGGACATGCTGGCCTCGTTGCAGACCACCGACAAGATCGCCGGGCAGATCATCGAGAACACCACCGCGGCGATTCCGGCTGCGGTCGAGGCTCAGGCCAACGACGCTCGCAACGATGCGATCCGCGACGCGATCCTGGTTGCGACCGCGATAATCAGCGCCATCGTCATCGTGTTGTTGGTGGCGCGCTCGCTGGTGCGTCCGTTGCGGACGCTTCGGGACAGCGCGCTGCGGGTGGCTCACCAGGATCTGGCCAAGGAGATCGAACGGGTGCGCGCCGGCGGCGAGTTGGTGCCGGTGACCCCGATCCCGGTGCAGACCACCGAAGAGGTCGGTCAGGTGGCCCATGCCGTCGACGAACTGCACGAGCAGGCGGTGTTCCTCGCCGGTGAACAGGCTCAGCTGCAATTGCAGGTCTCGGACATGTTCGAGACATTGTCGCGGCGTAGCCGCTCCCTGGTCGACCAGCAGTTGTCGCTCATCGATCAGCTGGAGCGCAACGAGGACGACCCGCAACGCCTGGAGAGCCTGTTCCGGCTCGATCACCTCGCGGCCCGCATGCGCCGGAACGGGGCCAACCTGTTGGTGCTGTCCGGGTCCAAGCTGGCTCGCGAGCACAGCCGGCCGGTGCAACTGGCGACAGTCATCAACGCCGCGGCGTCGGAAGTCGAGGACTACACCCGCGTGGTCACCGCGTCGGTCGCCGACGTCGAGATCACCGGCTCCGCAGCCGGCGACCTGATCCATCTGCTGGCCGAGCTGCTCGACAATGCGCTGCGCTACTCGCCGCCGATCTCGCAGGTGCGGGTTTCGGCCGTGCATGCGGCCAAGGGCGCGTTGGTGATCGAGGTCAGCGACGTCGGCCTCGGCATGACGGAGGCCGACCTGCGGGTGGCCAACACCCGTCTGCAGTCCGGCGGTGAGGTCAACCCCTACACCGCGCGGCACATGGGTCTGTACGTGGTCGGACGTCTGGCCACTCAGCACGGTCTGGTGGTGCGGCTGCGCAGCACCGTCGCCGAAGAGCCGAGCTCGGGCACCACGGCAGGGGTCTACATCCCGGCCACGCTGCTGGCCCGCGACGGTGGCGACGCAGTCGACGACCTTCCCTATGGCATGCCCGTTGACGCCCATTCCGGGATCGCCACGGCGCTGTCGTTGGACGCCGATTCCGCGGATGGCTCGGACTTCGGGCTGGCCGAATCCAACCAGAACGGCGCCGAGGTTCCGTTCGATCTGCTGCCGCAACGCAGTCCGGGGGCCAGCGGTATCTCGGAGCTGCCGGGCACGCTCGCTCCGCAACCCGAGTCCGACGCCGAGGAGCCGGTCGAGGAGTCTGCGGACGAGCCGGTCAGTGAGTGGCCGCAGCAGTGGCCGGTGCATACCGAAGAGAGCGCGGCCCTGGCCAAGGGTGAAGCCAAGGGCGAACCCGGGGGAGCGGCGGACGCAGCGGACGACACCGCGGCCGACGACGACGTTGAGTCCGGACGTCTGACACCCACGAACACCTCGTCGTTCTTCGCATCCCGCGGACAGGCCACCAACGGCGTCAACGGCGTCAACGGCCTCAACGGCGTCAACGGCCTCAACGGCGTCAACGGTCTCAACGGCGTCAACGGGCTCAACGGTGTGCACGTACCGGTTCATGATTCCGGCGAGGAACCGGATGAACCGCTGGAATCCGCCCCGGTCGAGGCTGAAAGTCCAGACGCGCAGGGCGACTCGATCTACCAGTCGATGGTGTCGGAATTCGACATCGATCCAACGACCCATGTGCGCAGCGCCGACCTGGACTGGAAGACGGTCTGGGAGAAGGGCTGGTCGGTGGCCGCCGCGGCGCAGGATGCGCCCGTCGAGCAGCACACCGAGGAAGGCCTGCCCATGCGTACGCCGGGTGCCCGCCTGGTGCCGGGCGGCGTTGCAGCGGTGGCCGCGGCCGTGGGCGAGTCCAACGGCCGTCACCGCAACGGTGGAGTGCACCGTAACGACGACGGCTCCGAGACGGTAGCATCGGCAGACGAACCTGACAGCGGCATGTTCACGGCGTTCAAACCGCGTGATCCTGAGGCCGTCCGCGCGAGCACCAGCAACCTTTTCGGAGGCGTGCACGCCGGGCGATCGCATGCCCGTGAGACCAGAGGAACCGATAACGAATGACCCGTCCGACGCAACGCGACTCCCTGGACTGGCTCGTGTCCAAGTTCGCCCGCGAGGTATCCGGGGTGTCCCACGCGGTGCTGGTTTCGGCCGACGGACTGCTGATGGCAGCCAGCGAACACATGCCGATCGAGCGGGCCGACCAGCTCGCCGCGGTCTCCTCCGGCCTGGCCAGTCTGGCCACCGGAGCATCGCAGTTGTTCAACGGTGGCCATGTGATGCAGTCGGTGGTCGAGATGGAGAACGGCTACCTGCTGTTGATGCGGGTCGGTGACGGCTCCAACCTGGCCACCCTGACCGCCCCGTCGTGTGACATCGGGCAGGTCGGTTACGAAATGGCCATTCTGGTCGAGCGGGTCGGCGCGGTGGTGCAGTCCTCGCGCCGTACGCCGCAGCCGTCCTGAGTCCCCGACCCCTTCTGCCCATCGCGAGGTGCCTGTGGACGAACCGGAAACCACCGATCGACCGAGTTTGGTGCGGCCGTACACCCTGACGGCCGGCCGCACCGACTCGCGTGTGCACCTTCCGCTGGAAGCACCGGTGCAAAAAACCGACACGACGCGTGAACCGCGTTGGACTACACACGATGTGCGCGCACAGATCGTAGAGTTGTGCACCGGCAGTCCTTCGGTTGCCGAGATTGCCGCTCATTTATCTCTCCCGCTCGGCGTCGCGCGCGTGCTGATCGGGGACTTGGTGACGCAGGGTTATCTAGAGGTGCAAGCCACCCTCGACGACTCGGCTAGCTTCGACGAACGCCGCGAATTGATTGGAAGGACCCTGCGTGGCCTACGAGCACTCTGAACCCCGCTCGGCCTCCGGCGGCGGCGCCCCCCGACGTGGGGCTGCCTCGACGAAGATCGTCATTTCTGGCGGGTTCGGGGCAGGGAAGACGACCTTCGTGGGCGCGGTCTCCGAGATCATGCCGCTGCGTACAGAAGCGTTGGTCACCAACGTGTCCGAGGGCGTCGACGCCCTGGACGGCACCCCGGACAAGCGCACCACGACGGTCGCGATGGACTTCGGCCGGATCACGCTGGACGAGGAGCTGGTGCTGTACCTGTTCGGCACGCCCGGGCAGCGACGCTTCTGGTTCATGTGGGACGACCTGGTGCGCGGTGCGATCGGAGCGATCATCCTGGTCGACGTCCGTCGCCTGCAGGACAGCTTCGCCGCGGTGGACTTCTTCGAGGCCCGCAAGCTGCCGTTCATCGTCGCGGTGAACGAGTTCGACGAAGCGCCAAAGCATCCCACCCAGGCGGTGCGCAAGGCACTGGCGCTGCCGGAGCACATCCCGGTGGTCGCCGTGGATGCCCGTGACCGCAACTCGGCCAAGGCTGCGCTGATCGCGGTCACCGAGTACTCGTTGAGCACGCTTTCCGCGTTGCCTGGCTGAGGCGTGGTAGCTGACGAAATCGCCTGGGCGGACAGGGAATTCACGGGCGTAGACTTCCGGGCCGAGGAATATGACGGAGCTCTGAGCCGGTTGACCACCGAGCGTGTGGTGTTCACCGAGTGTGATTTCAGTGGCGTCGACTTGTCCGAGTCTCATCATTTCGGCTCGGCATTCCGCAACTGCACTTTCCGTCGCGCCACGTTGTGGCACAGCACGTTCACCAACTGCAGCCTGCTGGGTTCGGTGTTCACCGAGTGCCGGCTGCGGCCGATCAAGATCGTCGAGTCGGATCTGACGCTGGCCGTGTTGGGCGGCTGCGATCTGCGTGGCGTCGACCTGTCGGACTGCCGGTTACGCGAGGCCAGTCTGGTCGGGGTGGACCTGCGCAAGGCGGTGCTACGGCAGGCGGACCTGTCCGGGGCCCGGGTGCAGGACGCGAAGCTGGACGAGGCAGATCTGCGCGGCGCCCGCGTCGACCCCACCTTCTGGACCACGGCGAAGCTGCGCGGCGCCAAGATCGACATCAGCCAGGCGCTGGCCTACTCGGCCGCGCATGGCCTCGACGTTCACGGGGGCTGACCTCTCCCGCTCGCGGAGAGGACTCAGGCGGACTTCAGGCGGATCCGCCAGCGGACGAACCCGGTGTAGACGATGCAGATCAGCACGAGGATGCCGATGTTGATCAGCCACACCGACGGGGTGTGCTTCCAGTGCGAGTCGGCGGGCAGCAGGGGCGGCGGCACCAGGCGGGTCAGGTCGACGGTCGATGCCGAGGCGGCGAAGCCCCAGCGCGCCGGCGTGATCCAGGACAACTGATCCAGTACGACCCGGTCGGTCACCGGGATCATGCCGCCGGAGAACACCAGCTGGCTCATCACGGTCACGACCAGCAGCGGCATGATCTGCTCGGCTGAGCGGGCCAGTGCCGAAAGCGCGAGCCCCACCATCGCCGAGGCCACACACGTCATCGAGATGTCGATGAACAATTCGAGGTTGCGGCCACCGATGAAGGCACCGCTGTCGACTGCGCCCGGGCCCCAGCCCTTGCCGAGGATCGTGATCACCGTGACGATGGCGGACTGGATCACCGCGAACACCGCGAAGACGGCGACCTTGGCCATCAGGTATGCCGTGGTCGACAGGCCGACCGCCTGCTCACGCCGGAAGATCGCCTGTTCACCGATCAGAGCCCGGATGGTCAGCGCGGTGCCCATGAAGATTGCGCCGACGTTGAGCATCACCAGGATCTGGCCTGCTTCGTTGGGGGCCTCGCCGCCTTGGATGGCCGGCACCGGCAGACCGAACCCGACATCGCCGGGTACCGACAACGACAGCACACCCATGATGAACGGCAGCATCAACAGGAATGCGGTGTAGCCGCGGTCGGACACGATCAGCCGCACTTGTCGGCGGGCGATCGTGGAGAGCTGGCGGAACAGGCTGGTGTGCGTCGGCTCGCCGAGGCTTTCCGGTTTCTCCGCGGGCGGTTTCGGGGGTAGCGGGCCGTGCTTGGCGAGGTACCGCTGCTTGGCCCCTTCCGGGTCACCCGCGACCGTGCTGAAGATGTCGGCCCAGTTGGTGGTGCCGAGTTCCTCGCCGATCTGGTCAGGTGGGCCGCAGAACGCCGTCTTCCCACCGGGTGCCAGCAGCAGCACCTGGTCGCAGACGTCGAGATATGTCAGCGAGTGGGTGATGACCAGCACGACGCGGCCGGCGTCGGCGAGCTGGCGCAGCATCGTCATGACCTGGCGGTCCAGTGCCGGGTCCAGACCCGAGGTCGGTTCGTCGAGGATCAGCAGTGACGGGCCGGTCAGCAGTTCCAGTGCGACCGAGGCGCGCTTGCGTTGTCCGCCGGACAGCTTTTCGACCCGCGTGTCGAGATGTTTGGTCATCTCGAGTTCTTCGAGCACCTGCATGACGACCTGTTCGCGGTCGGCTTTGGTGGTGTCCGGCGGCAGCCGCAGCTCGGCGGCGTACATGAGTGCCTGCCGGACGGTGAGCTGACCGTGCACGACATCGTCCTGCGGCACCATGCCGATCCGGGAGCGCAGCGAGGCGTACTCGGCGTGGACGTCGTGGCCCTCGAAGGTGACCGTGCCGCTCGTCGGATGGGTCAGGCCGGCGACCTGTCGGGCGAATGTGGACTTGCCCGCACCCGACGGGCCGATGACGGCGGTCAGCATGCCCGGTCGCGCGTCGAGCGAGATGTTCTCGAGCAGCGTCTTGTTGCCCTCGATCGTCCAGGTCAGGGCCCGCACCTCGAGCCCTCCGGTGCGGGTGTCGGCCTCGGTCTTGCTGCCGCGCACCAGGGTGCCGCCGGAGAACACCAGGTCGACGTTGCCGATGGTGACCACGTCACCGTCGTGCAGGACCGCGGAATCGACCCGCGCGCCGTTGACGAAGGTGCCGTTGATGCTGCGCTCGTCGCGGATCGCGGTGCCGCCGGTCATCGGGATCAACGTGGCGTGATGCCGCGAGGCCAGCACGTCGGGGATGACGATCTCGTTGTCGGTCGCGCGGCCGATCTTCACTGCACCTGCCGGCGCCGCGGTGGTGCGCCCGGGCCGCAGGATCTTGAGCATGCTGGTCGCGATGTTGCCGCCGGGCTCGCTGCTACCGCGGTCCGAGGTGGCGGCCGGGCCCATCGTCGTCGGTGCGGCGGCCGGGTTCGAGTTGCGAACCGGCTGGGGCTGATAGGCCTGGGGCCCGCTGGGGAGGCCGGTCTGGGGGCCACTGGGATACCCGCTCTGCGGTCCGCTCGGGTAGCCGCCTTGCGGGCCGCTGGGATATCCGGTCGGCGGCGTCGGGTAGCGCGGTTGGGGACCGGAGGAGTGGCCTGGGCGCGGCGCCACCGGCGGTGGGCCGTACTGCTGCCGGGCGGGGGCAGCGGCCTGGGTGGGCCAGGCACCACTGGGCCGGTTCGCGATCGGCACCGCCGCGGTCGGTGTGCGGCCGACGGACCCCTCTTGGACCCGGCCGACCTCGAAGGTCAGCTGCGGGCCGTCCGGGTTGCCGATGTTGACGACCTGGCCGTCGTGGATGTCGATCGTGGGCACCCGGCGGCCGTTGGCATACATGCCGTTGAGGCTGCCGTTGTCGATCGCGATCCATCGACCTTGGTCGAAGCGCAGCACCACATGGGCACGCGAGATCAGCGGGTGGGCGATGCGGACGTCGGCGCGGAGGTCCCGGCCGATGACGACATCGTTGCCCGGGGCGAAGGTACGGGTCGATCCGTCGTAACGAACGGTCAGCGCAGGGCTCATCGTGCTCAACTCTATCGGTAGTTTTCACCGGGGCCGGGCCGTTGCGGGGGTGTCGCGCCGTGTGACGATGACACGCATGGTTTCTGACGGGGCGCAGAAGGTGGCCGGCCGGGTGCTCGGCGTGCTGCGGTGGGTGGGCACGGTGCTGGCCGGCGCGGCAGCGGTGTGGCTGGTGTGGGCGGCGGTGCTGGGTGCCTGGGCGCGGTTGGTCGCACCCCGCAGTGCAGGTGAAAGTGCCTGGTACGTATTCACCCTGCACCGCTGGGGTGATGCGCTGCCGAACCGGATGGCGCTGATGGTGGTGGTGATCGCGGTGGTCCTGATCGCGGCGATGGCCTACAGCCTCTGGCGCGGACGCACCGACCGCGACCTCGCGGCCACCCCGGCGGGCGCGGCGGGTGTGGCGGCGCTGCTGGTCATCGCCTACGTCAGTCAGGGCATTCCGGCGTTCTACCGCAGGGTGATGGACAGCGCCCCGGTCACCACGGCGTTGCCTCTCGGTGCGGGGGCGTGGTGGTTGTGCCTGGCCGGTGCAGCGGCGACCTTGTTGGCGGCCCGGGCCATCCCGCGCTTGGACCGCGGCTCGGTGAAGTTGCTGGCGGTCGGTGCAGCGATCGCTGTCGTGGTTGCCGCGGTGGTGACCGTGGGTGCGTTGCGCGCCGGTGACGATGGACGCTTCATCGACGCCACGAAAGCTGCAGCTACCGATGCGGAGGCAATGCCGGCCGTGCTGGGGAAGCGGACGTTCACGGTGTCGGCGCCCGATGCGTTCGCCGACAAAGGTGTGCCGGTGTACGACATCGGTTCTGCCGGGGCCGGTTTCGCGGTGTATCGGGACGGCCGCATCACGACGTACGGTTCCGACGGCAAGGAGCGCTGGCACTACGCGCGTACCGGACCGACCGATGTCGGCGTCAACGGGATGCGGGTGGTCGACAATGGCGCCACGATATTGGCGTTCATCGGAGGTGGCCTGGTCGGGTTGGATGCCCTCACCGGGGAGCAACTTTGGGCCAGTGCCGATGCGGACGTGTATGAAGCGGCCCGCGGTCGTTTTCGGTCCGCGACCGGTCCGTTCATCGTGGGCTGGAACGACGAGCGCATCTGGACCCGGTATGACAGCCGGACCGGCCGCGCGTTGTGGAGCGTGCCCGCACCTCATCCTGGCTGCGGTGTTGTCGAACCCGTGGTGGCCGCGTCCGGTGTGGTGTCCACGGTGCAGTGCCAGGACGGCAAGGTCTGGCTGAGTGTGCTGGATCCCGAAACCGGGCAAATCAGTTGGGACACAGTGCTGACGGAGCGAAAGATCGATCCGAAGGCGCCGATCGAGCAGCGCTACCTGAAACTCGGGGCCCGCCCGGCCAACGGTATCGGAGTATTCGTTTCACTGCTCGGCTCCGGTACGCCGGACAGTGCCCTGTATGCCGACATCGTGCACCGCACCGTCACCGCATTGCCGGCAGACGGTCGCTTCGCCGAATCATACGGTCCCAGTGATGATTTCGTCGTGTGGTATCTCACCGACGGGAATGCCCGGCTGACCCTGTTCGGTCCTGACGGGCGTCAACGGTGCCAGATTCCCGATGGTGTCGAGCCGGTTCGGATGAACGTGCCGAGTCTCCGAGTGGATCAACCTGCCTTTGTCTCGTTCCCTGGCGCGCTGCTCCTCGCCGACCGCGGTTCGCGGGGCGGCGCAGGATCGCTGCGTACCTTCGACGCGAAGACGTGCGCTCAGACCGCGGCGGTCCCCGCGGAATCGGTCGAAGGACTGCTCCCGGTGCCTGGCACGGTGCTGGTGCTGCGGCGTGACGGGCAGACGCTGCAGATCGACGGGTACACCGCTTAAGTGGGTGTCTCGGCCAGTGTGGGTACGGCTTCTGCCGGGTAGCGGTCCTGGGCGTCCCAGACGTCCCAGGTCTGCACGGCCCAGAACACCGCGAACAGCACGATGAGGATGAGTTCGACGGTGATCACGCCGAAATGCCATCCCAGGATCAGCAACACCACACCGGCCACCACGGTGACGAGCATCAGCGCGGCGATGGTCGCGTAGAACCGGGCCAGGTGCCGGCGCACGGCGGCCCGCGCGTAGCACGCGTGGTAGACCGCGACGAGTGTGATGGCCAGGAACATCGCCACCGCGGCGATGACGTGTGCGTGTTGGGCGAACCAGTCCCACAGCATCAACGGGGCGCCGGCGATGGAGATGACCAACAGTGCTGTCGGGAGCCATTTTTCGACGCGAAGCAGTGCGGTGGCGACGGTCTTCCACAGGGTGGCGGCCTCAGCGCAGGACGGTTCGGACGGCACGGGCGGCATTTGCGGGCGACGCCAGCGACCGAGCGCCAGGTACATCCCGGTGCCGACGGCGACGGCCACGAACAACGCGGCGACGTTGTTGGCGACGCCGCCGAAGGGGTCGGCCACCGTGGGAAGCCATGGCTGACACAGGTCGTCGCCGGGACCGGTGGGCACCAGCGCCACGATGAAGGCCATGAACCCGGAGTAGTTCAACAGGGCGTCCTCACCGATCCGGCTGCCCTTGTAGGCGATGAGGCAGATGCCGATCGCACACAGGGAGGCCAGAAACACTGCGTGGGTGCGCGTGTAGAAGAACGCGCTGATCGACCCCTGCGGACAACTGTGCGTCCACGTCAACGCCAGTGAGGCCAACAGGAAAACCACCAGCGCGACCAGGCCGACCCGCACGTAGCGGTAGGTCACCATGGTGTCGCTGGTGAAATCGGTGCTCACTTCACGAGTGTGTCCGGAGCTCCTGTCACCACGCAATGGGTGTGGCTGTAGATCGTCGGCATGCACTCGTTGCAGTGCGTGCAAAGCGATCTGACCGAACCCTTTTCGTTCTCTGCCTTGATCCGGTTGAGCAGGTCCGGCTCGGCGAGCAGTGCGCGGCCCATCGCGACGAAGTCGAAGCCCGCCGCCATCGCCCGGTCCATGGTCTCGCGGTTGGTGATGCCGCCCAGCAGGATGATGGGCATGGTCAGCTCGGAGCGGAACTTCTCGGCGTCGCGCATCAGATACGCCTCGTGGTACGGGTATTCGCGGAAGAACTTGTTGCCGCTCATCCGGATGCCCCAGCTGATCGGGGGTTTGAAGTTCGCGGCGAACTCCTTGACCGGCGCGCCGCCGCGGAACAGGTACATCGGGTTGACCAGCGAGCTGCCCGCGGTGAGCTCGATGGCGTCCAGGCCGCCGTCTTCCTCGAGCCACTTCGCCGTCTGTAGCGACTCGTCGATCGGGATGCCGCCGCGGATGCCGTCGCTCATGTTGAGTTTGGCGATGACGGCGATCTTCTTGCCGCCGTGCTTGTCGACGGCGTCGCGCACCGCGCGCACCACACCGCGGGCCACCTTCGCCCGGTTCTCCAGTGAACCGCCGAACTCGTCGGTGCGCCGGTTGATCAGCGGGGACAGGAACGAGCTGGCGAGGTAGTTGTGGCCGAGGTGAACCTCGACCGCGTCGAATCCCGCGTCGATGGCCAGTCGCGCGGCGTTCGCGTGCGCTTCGGTGACGTCGCGGATGTCGTCGATCGAGGCCTTCTTGGCGAACCGCATCGACAGCGGGTTGAAGAACCGCACCGGCGCGAGCGCCTTGGCCTTGTTCGTGCGCGAGTTGGCCACCGGCCCGGCATGGCCGATCTGGGCACTGATCGCCGCGCCTTCGGCGTGGACGGTCTCGGTGAGTTGGGTCAGTCCGGGCACGGCCTCGGGCCGCATCCAGATCTGCCAACCGTCGGTGCGGCCGCCGGGGGCCACGGCACAGTAGGCGACGGTGGTCATGCCCACGCCACCGGCTGCGGGCAGCCGGTGATAGTTGATCAAATCCTCGGTGACCAGCGCGTTGGGAGTGGACGCTTCGAAGGTCGCGGCTTTGATGATGCGGTTGCGCAGCGTCACCGGACCGAGTTTGGCCTCACTGAAAACATCAGTGAACACATTGGGCTGGGTGTTCATATGCTGAGCCTGCCACGCGACTGACACAATGGCACCCGTGGGTTCCATTGTGTTGGACGGTAAGGCCACGCGCGACGAGATCTTCGTCGATCTCAAGCAGCGCGTCGCGAAATTGACCGAAGCGGGCCGGACGCCCGGGCTCGGGACCGTGTTGGTCGGCGACGATCCCGGGTCACAGGCATATGTGCGCGGCAAGCATGCCGACTGCGCAAAGGTCGGGATCAACTCGATCCGCCGCGACCTGCCGGCCGACATCACCCAGGCCCAGCTCGACGAGACGATCGACGAGCTCAACGCCAACCCGGATTGCACGGGCTACATCGTGCAGCTGCCGCTGCCCAAGCATCTGGACGAGAACGCCGCGTTGGAGCGCATCGATCCGGCCAAGGACGCCGACGGTCTGCATCCCACGAATCTCGGTCGGCTGGTGCTCGGTAAGGAGGCAGCGCTGCCGTGCACGCCCCGCGGCATCGTCCACCTGTTGCGCCGGTTCGACGTGCCGATCGCCGGCGCGCATGTCGTGGTCATCGGCCGCGGGGTCACCGTCGGTCGGCCGATGGGCCTGCTGCTGACCCGGCGCTCGGAGAACGCCACGGTGACGCTGTGTCACACGGGCACCCGTGATCTGCCCGCTCTGACGCGGCAGGCCGACATCATCATCGCCGCGGTCGGTGTACCGCACATGGTGACTGCCGACATGGTCAAGCCCGGCGCGGCCGTCGTCGACGTCGGTGTGAGCCGGGTGGACGGCAAGCTGACCGGCGACGTCGCGCCCGATGTCTGGGACGTGGCCGGGCACGTGTCACCCAACCCGGGCGGGGTGGGTCCGCTGACGCGGGCGTTCCTGCTGACCAACGTCGTCGAGCTCGAAGAGTCGAAACTGGCGTGACCGTGAACGAGTTCGTCCGCAAGGTGTTCGCCGGGCAGTGGCCGATCCTGTCGGTCGGGCTGATCTTCATCGCGGCGTTCGCTTTGGTGGTGGCGGGCTACTGGCGCCGTGGCGCGCTGGTCATCGGGATCGGCGTGGGCGCGGCGGCGGCGCTGCGGCTGGCCCTGACCGATGACAGGGCCGGGCTCCTGGTGGTGCGTTCGAAGACCATCGACTTCACGACCACCGCGACGGTGAGTGCCATCGTGCTCTACATCGCCTGGACCATCGACCCGCTCGGCACCAGTTAGCCGACTGCGGCGAACAACGCCGCCCACTGTTGTGCCGTCAAATCCCGTGGGAGTGCCGACGGCTGAATTCCATTGGCGAGCAACCACCGCCGGTCGACGTGACGGCGCAGGATCTGCGCCATGCCGCGGCCCCGGCCGGTGAACACCTCGTGCGCCAGTGCTTGATATCGGCGACGGTCGGCCCAGGGGATCAGAGGTTCGCCGCGGCGTTCGATGATCAGCAGCCCGGCGTCCACCCCGGGCCGTGGCCGAAAGGCGTCCGCGGAAACCTTTCGTGCCAAACCGAATTCGAACCACGGCCACCACTGCGCCGTCATCATGGCGGCGCCGCCGACTGCGGCCCGCCGGCGGGCCACCTCCCACTGCGTCAGCAGTACGGCGTCGGTCCACCCTGGGCCGTGCAGCAGCCGCCGGAGGATCGCGGTGGTCAGGTGGAAGGGCAGGTTACCCACGACCACGTGCGGCACCATCGGCAGCCGGTACTGCAGGAAGTCTGTGGTGACCACCTCGGCCGAGGTTCGGGCAGCCAGTCGTCTTGCTCTTCGGCGATCGATCTCGATGGCGGTCAGCGGTCGGTTCAGCCGTTGGAGCGGCAGCGTCAGTGCGCCGTCACCGGCGCCGATCTCGACAATGGGACCGGTTGTGCGCGAGACCAATCTGACGATATCGGCGACCACTCGGCGGTCGCACAGAAAATTCTGGCCGAACTCGTGCCGGCCGTGATGAGTTGAAGACACGGAAACTCCGCCATTGCAGGGACAAAGCTGCTGCGGCGGACGATTCGGAGAAAGTGAAGATCCGCCGTTATGCGATGCGCAAGCGGATGTAGGTCACTGACATGGCTGCCACTGTAGGTAGGTGGTGATGCAGCTTCAACTGATTTTCGGCGTGGCCTTCAGGGCGGCGGCCACGATCGGCTTGGCCCAGTCCGGGGTGTTCGACAGATCGGGTGGACCGACGACCTCACCGCGGGCCACATGTAGGACCAGCACCGGCAGCGGTGCCTGCTCACCGGCCGGATCGACGTCGGCTGAGTTGTCGTAGACGCGCAGTTCGGTGACCACCGGAATCAATTGGACGAGGTTCTGCCTGCTGTGCCGCCAGCGACGCCGGATCGAGGATTCGGGGATGTCGTGACCGCCGGTGCCGACCCGGTGATGCACCCGCTCGATGTGCAATTCGGGTGAGGCCAGCCCGACGTACCAGATGCGCACCTCGAAGCCTTCGGTGGCGGCCTCGGTCAACAGCCGGGGGATGGTGCTGCCGGCGAGCGTGGATTCGATGGCCAGGTCGAGCTTTTCGGCGACGGCGCGTTCCAGCAGCCGCTTGCCTTGATGCCAGGCCAGGCTGTTGGCCCGGGTTTGGTCGAGTTCAGGGTTGGCGGCCACCAACTTGCGGGCGGCCTCGTCGGGGTTGAAGTAGTCGCCTCCGAAGGAGCGGATGGCGGCACCGCCGATGCTGCTCTTGCCGGCGCCGTTGACGCCGGCAAGGACGTAGATACCGGGCACCTGCCGGGCTCAGCCTCGGTGAGCTGCCGATTGTGCCGCGGCGCCGAGCTGTTCGGGTGTGGCGTCGAAAGCTGCCGCCATGGCGGCCTTGGATTCCGGTGCCTGCATGCGTGCCAGCAGGGTGTCGAACTCGTCGGTCAGCTCGTCGAGGGCCGGGGCGCCGGCGTGGGTGAGCGCCTCGAACTCGGCGTAGGAGATCAGCACCGCTTTGGGGGCATTGTGTTTGGTGATCGTGACGGCGCCGCCGAGGGCCGCCTGTTCGACGATCGCGGCGAACTCGTTCTTGAACCGGGTGGCCGCCACGCTGGGAACGTCGACCAGCTCGCCGGCGCGGTTGCGGAAAGTCAGAGTAGCCATGTGGCCATTTTAGCCATTTTGGCGATTTCATCCACTGCGGATCCTCACAGGAAATGCCCAGCAGGCAAGATTGCCTAGTGGGCAAGAATTGGTCTACCGTGGTGGCATGGCACCGGGACTGCGGGAACGCAAGAAGCTCGACACGCGCCGGGCTCTGAGCGATGCGGCGCTGACCTTGGCGTTCGAGCGCGGCCTGGAGAACGTCACCCGCGAGGACATCGCCGATCTGGCCGGGGTCTCCCTGCGCACCTTCACCAACTACTTCGCCGGCAAGTACGACGCGCTGGCATACCGGCAGCAGGAGCGCTTGCGCCGCAGTATCGACCTGCTGAGGTCCCGCCCGGCCGACGAACCGCTGTGGACCGCCATCACCGAGTCCGTGCTCAATCCGGTGGACGCCGACATGTCCGACGTCTACGGTGTGGAGAACGCGCTGCCGACCCGCCAGCAGCTGGGCGAGGTCCGAAAACTACTGATGATCCCGGAGATTCGCGATGCGACCTTCCGGGGGATGTCCGACGAGTGGGTGACGGCGATCGCCGAACGGACCGGCACCGACCCGGAACGGGACATGTACCCGCGTCTGGTGGCCGCCGTGGTGCGAGCGGTCGGCGATGTCGCGATGGACGAGTACGGGAACGCCGATCCGCCAGTGTCTTTCACGTCACTGCTGCGCAAAGGGTTCGCGGCGGTCGCTGCGGGCCTGCCTGAACCATCACCGCCGATTTCTACCTGAGGGTTGCGGCGGCCGCCAGTCAACTGCCCTGGCGTCGCAACCGACGCACACGGGGCACGAAACATATGGAGAGAAATCATGACCGAAACAGATGTCGTCATCTCGGGTGCCGGCCCCAACGGCCTGCTGGTGGCGGGGGAGTTGGCCCTGGCCGGGGTGCGTCCGGTGGTGCTCGAGCAATTGCCCGAGCCCAGTGCGGAGCTCAAGGCCAACGGCATTGTCGGACAGGCCAACCGAGTCCTCGATCTGCGCGGCCTTTACCAGGAGCTCAGCGGGACGGGTCAGGCGCCGGAGCCGATGGCCGGCTACATCTTCGCGGGCATGCAGGTGCCGTTCATCGATGTCGTCGACAACCCGATGTACGGCATGCTGATCCAGCAGCCGCGCGTGGTGCGGCAATTGGTGGACTGGGTGCAGAGCCTCGGGGTCGAGATCCGCTGGGGCCACGAGCTCGTCGGTCTAGAGCAGGGCACTGCAGGCGTCTTCATAGACGTCGCCTCACCGTCGGGTCACTACCGGTTGCCGGCCACCTACCTGGTCGGGGCCGATGGCGGCCGCAGCCCGGTCAGGAAGCAGGCGGGTATCGAGTTTCCCGGGCTCACGACGGATGTGGTCGCCAGGGTGGCCCACGTCAGCGTGCCGGATGAACTGCGCAGCGGGTACGGAGAATTGAATGTTCCCGGTCTGGGGCGAATCCCCTTTGGGCACAATCGTTTCGACGGTGGTGTGCTGATCTATGCGGAATTCCAGCCGGGACGGTCGATGGTCGGGACCATCGAGTATGGGTCGCTGCTGCCCGACGCCGCTCCGGAGATGACCATCGACGAACTGCGGGCGAGCGTGAACCGGGTTGTCGGCGCCGACGTGCCGATAGCGCCTCCGAACTGGCCTGGCCCGCATGCTCTGCGGCGGATCAACGGCCAGAACACCCGTCAGGCCTCGCAGTACCGCGCCGGCAATGTCTTCCTGGTCGGCGATGCGGCGCATGTGCATTCGGCCATGGGCGGGCCCGGGCTGAACCTGGGCATGCAGGATGCGATGAACCTGGGCTGGAAACTGGCCGCGGCCGTGCAGGGCTGGGCACCCGACAGCCTGCTGGACAGCTATCACAGCGAGCGCTGGCCGGCCGGACAGCGGGTGATGATGCACTCGATGGCCCAGGCCGCCCTGATGGCCGCTGGTCCCGAAGTCACCGCGCTGCGAACACTTTTCGGTGAGCTGCTGGCGACGCCGGACGGCTCGGCGCACATCGCCGGGCTGCTCTCCGGCTCCGATGTCCGCTATGACGTCGGCGATGAGCACCGGCTGTCCGGATACTTCGTTCCCGACTTCGCGCTCGACGACGGGCGTCGGGTTGCCGAGTTGCTGCGCGCGGGCCGACCGGTCTTGCTCGACCTGTCCGGCGGAGAGTACGCCGCCGTGGCACAGGGTTGGCGCGATCGCGTCGATGCCTGCGTGTCGTCGGCGGGGGGTCCTGCCGCGGCTCTCCTCATCCGGCCCGACGGCTATATCGCTTGGGCTGCAGACGAATCCACCGAAGCCGACCCGGCGCGTCTGCATGCTGCGCTGGAGCGCTGGTTCGGGCCCGAGACGGATCTGGCGGAACTCAGCGCCTGAGGGCGCGGCGCAGGACGCTGGGACGGCGGGCGATCTTCGGCCCGACCATGAGTGCGAACGCGGTGATCGCCAACCACGGCCGGAGGTGCGGTCGCAGACGCCGAATCTGACCATTGTCGTCGAGTTCGAACACCAGCGCGTCGGTGATGTTCAGGCGCCCGACCCGGCCTTCGCTGACGGCCACGCGCGTCGGACCCTCGCCGATCACCTCGTCCCAGGTGAGCTCTCGCAAACCGCCGTACACCGCGGTGAGCAGTGTGCGGAGATCATCGTGTCCGCGGAAAACCATGCGGCCGGACAACGGTGAGACGAGCTCTGCGTCGCGAGCCAGCGTGGTCATCAATCGGTCGATGTCGTTGGAGCGGGTGGCCTCACAGAACGCGGTAACCGAGTCGGTGGTAGCGGTCATCGACATGCCCTTCCAGGTCGATTGCGATGTGCAATCCACCTAACCCTAGTCCGTTGCAATTAGCAATGGACTAGGGTGGAGGGGTGCCCAAGCAGTCGTTCGGCGACATCGCGTGTTCGATCGCGCGGGCCGTCGACGTGATCGGACAACGCTGGACGCCGTTGATCCTGCGTGACCTGTTCGCCGGATTGGTGCGGTTCGAAGACATTCGTCGTGACTTGGGTATCGCGTCGAACATCCTGGCCGCCCGTCTCGACGACCTCGAAGGCCACGGGGTGGTGGAACGGCGGCAGTACCAGAGCGCACCGCCGCGCCACGAGTACGTCCTGACTGACAAGGGACGTGATCTCTACCCGGTGATCGCGACCCTGCTTGCCTGGGGTGACAAGTGGCAGGCTGGTGCGGACGGGCCGCCTGCGCTACTCGTGCACACCGGATGTGGTTGCGTCACAACGGCAAAAACGGTCTGTGCCGAATGCGGTGGCGAACTGGACGCCGCGACAACCTCGGCCACGGCCGGTCCAGGTGCCCGGCCCGGCTCAGGTACTGCACTCATCGGGGAGTTCATTCTGGGCCGTGCCACGTAACTAGGCGAGGCTGGCTCTGATCCCGACCGTGACGTAGGGCAGCGCCAGCCCCGAAGAGTTGGCCAGCGCCGGGTGGGTGGCCAGCAGTTCCCGGACCTGCTCCAGCGTCCGGGTGCGCACCTTCTCCGGTGAGGTGATGCAGTAGCTGCGCGAGGCCACCAGATCGATGAGCGCCTGGGGCGTCAGGTAACTCGTCCACTCCACCTGGTGGCGTTCGATCGCGCCGAACGGCTCGGCCAGTGTCACCTCGCTGTTGAACGGATCGTGTTCGGGTCCGATGATGCGGCCCAGATCCTTGACCCAGCCCGACCGCTCGTCGCGGGTGTTCCACACCAGGCCCAACCGGCCGCCGGGGCGCAGCACCCGGCCGACCTCTTTCACGGCCCGCTCCGGGTCGAACCAGTGCCAGGCCTGCGCCACCAGCACCGCGTCGACGCTGTTGTCGGCCAGTGGGATCTCTTCGGCCGTGCCCAGCAGTGCCGGGGTGTCCGGCAACGAGTTCGACAGCAGCTCAAGCATTTCCGGGATGGGGTCGACGGCAATGACGTCCAGTCCGCGCTCGACGAGCCGGGTGGTCAACTTGCCGGTACCTGCACCCAGGTCCAGTACATCGTGCGCGCCTTCGGGAAGCAGCCAGTCGATCGCCTCCGGTGGATACGACGGCCGGCCGCGTTCGTAGGCTGCGGCCTCTGAGCCGAAAGACAGGGAACGCTGCTTGGGCGCGTTCACCGCTGTGCCAGCTCCAGTGTGCGGCGGATCAATTTGCCCACCACTTCCGTCTCGACCAGGAAGCCGTCGTGACCGTAGGCCGAGTCGACGACGTCCAGGCCGTTGCAGCCGGGCAGCAACTCGGCCAGTTCCTGTTGCAGGCGGATCGGGTAGAGCCGGTCGGAGGTGATTCCGCCGACGATGACGGGCACCGGACAACTACGCAGCGCTTTGGCGACGCCGCCACGGTCCCGGCCCACATCGTGGGTGGACAGCGCATCCGACAGGGTCACGTAGGTGCCCGGGTCGAATCGGCGGGCCAACTTGCCGCCCTGGTATTCGAGGTAGCTCTGCACGCCGTAGCGGCCGCCGGTCCGCGGGTCCTCGTCGCCTTGAGCGTCGTTGGCGAAGCGGTCGTCGAGTTCCTCTTCACCGCGATACGTCAGATGCGCGAAGCGTCGCGCGATCTCCATGCCGGCCAACGGTGTCCGGCCGGTTTCGTAGTAGTCACCGCCCTGCCAGTCGGGATCGGTCTTGATCGCGGCCACCTGGGTGCTCTGGGTGCCGATCTGATCGGCGGTGGCACGGGCTCCGACGGCCAGCACCAGGCCGGATCGCACCTCGTCGGGGTGCCCGACGAGCCATTCCAGCGCCCGGGCTCCGCCCATCGACCCACCGACCACCGCGGCCACCTCGGTGATGCCGAAGGCGGCCAGGGCGGCCCGGTCGGCCTCGACCTGGTCGCGGATCGTGATCTGGGGGAAC
The DNA here is from genome assembly GCF_055419505.1 of Mycobacterium sp. IDUB_9. Taxonomy (NCBI): domain Bacteria; kingdom Bacillati; phylum Actinomycetota; class Actinomycetes; order Mycobacteriales; family Mycobacteriaceae; genus Mycobacterium; species Mycobacterium sp. IDUB_9. The sequence goes on from NZ_JBVAXU010000002.1 coordinate 542,555, forward strand.
CTTGAGCCCCAAGGCTTTCCGTCGGGCGCGAGGGAGCCCGGCCCGGTGGAGCCCTGGCAGCCGCCGAGGACGTTGGTCGATATCGCGCACCACTGGTCGGTGTCGATCGGGGCGCCCGGTCCGGCCACCCCGTCCCACCAACCCGCGGTCGGATGGCCGTCGCCGGCCGGTCCGGTGACGTGGGAGTCGCCGGTCAGCGCGTGCAGCACCATCACCACGTTGTCGCGTGCGGGTGACAGTTCGCCCCATCGCTGCACGGCGATCGACACGTCAGGCAGGACGGTGCCGTTCTCGAGCGTCAATGCACCGATGCGCACCACGCCGATCTCGCCTTCGGCAGGCAACTGGAGGGTGGACACGGCCGGTTCTTCGGTGATCGTCATGCCGGTCTTCTCTCGCCGTCCTACACCGTCGCCGCAGTCTGCGCGACGCCGCTGAACGGACGCGCGGCGGCGAATCCCTGCTCCAGGTCGGCCAGGATGTCGTCGATCCCCTCGATGCCGACTGCCAACCGCACCAGACCGGGCGTGACACCGGTGGACAGCTGCTCCTCGGGGGAGAGCTGTGCGTGGGTGGTCGAGGCGGGGTGGATCACCAGGGAGCGCACGTCACCGATGTTGGCGACGTGGCTGTGCAGAGTCAGCGCGTTGACGAACGCCTTGCCGGCCTCGATTCCGCCCTTCAGCTCGAAGGCGAGCACGGCGCCCGTGCCCTTCGGGGCGAGCTTCTGGCCCAGCTCGTACCAGGGCGAGGTGGGGAGTCCGGCGTAATTCACCGAGGTGACGCCGTCATGCCCGGCCAGGAACTCAGCGACGCGTTGCGCATTCTCCACGTGGCGTTCAACACGCAGCGACAGCGTTTCCAATCCCTGCGCGATAAGGAAGGCATTGAAAGGCGCAAGCGCCGACCCCAAATCGCGCAGCAGCTGCACCCGGGCTTTCAGCGCGTAGGCGGGCGCCCCGAGCTCGGCGAAGATCACGCCGTGGTAGCTGGGGTCCGGTGTGGTGAATCCGGGGAAGTTGCCGTTGGTCCAGTCGAAGTTGCCGCTGTCGACGATCACACCGGCGATCGCCGAGCCGTGGCCGCCCAGGTACTTGGTCGCCGAGTGCACCACAATGTCGGCGCCGAGGGCGATCGGCTGGATCAGGTAGGGCGTGGCGATGGTGTTGTCGACGATCAGCGGGACGCCGTTCTCGTGTGCCACGGCGGACACGTTCGGGATGTCGAGGATGTCGATCTGGGGATTGGAGATGGTTTCGGCGAAGAAGGCCTTGGTGTTCGGCCGCACGGCCGCCCGCCAGCTGTCCAGATTGTCGGGATTGTCGACGAAGCTGACCTCGATGCCGAGCTTGGGCAGCGTGTAGTGGAAGAGGTTGTAGGTGCCGCCGTACAGGCGCGGGCTGGACACGATGTGGTCACCGGCGCCGGCCAGGTTGAGGATGGCAAACGTCTCGGCAGCTTGCCCGGAGGACAGCAGCAGTGCGGCGACGCCACCTTCGAGTGCGGCGATGCGCTGCTCGACCACGTCGGTGGTCGGATTCATGATGCGGGTGTAGATGTTGCCCGGCTCGGCCAGGCCGAACAGGGCGGCGGCGTGGTCGGTGTCGCGGAATGTGTATGACGTGGTCTGGTAGATCGGCAGGGCCCGGGCGTTGGTGGCGCTGTCCGGGGTCTGGCCGGCGTGGACCTGCTTGGTCTCGAACGACCAGCTGTCGACGTTTTCGGGGGTTGTCATGGCTCGGTGTCTCCTCCTGGTGAGGGATGAGGAAAGAAGGGGCGTGGTCGGCTACCGGGGGTTGGGCGCGTCGTCGAAGACGACATGCGGACACCAACAGGTCACGGACACATACACATGGCTGGCCTCCATCAGGTTTCCCTGTCTGTCTGGGGGCCCGTACCTTCGGACCCGCGCTTGCCTTGCAGCCGGCCGGAAAAATTCCGTCGGCTACTCAACCTGGTCATCACCCAGGGCACCCCACCGCGGTTGGAGGGTTGCCGGCCAGCAAGCCGGGGCTTGACGCTGGCACTCATGACCGGCTTGCAGCTTATCGCAACGCGCTGAGGCCGTGCCAGTCGGTTGTCCGGGGTGTTTGCCGGTTCTTGCGCGCGCGGGGCTGGAACAGGTTCGGTTCGGCGGTCTCATGGAGGTGTCGGGCGCCCGAACGGAAGCCAAAGTTACTGGTCAGTAATGAAAGCTGCCCCTTCCGGACGGTTCCCCTCCTTGTAGTCTGGCCGCGATACAAGAGCAGCGAATAACCACGAGTGACAACGAGTGATCCTCGTCGAACGAGACTGACGCCGGGAGAGCAACCATGACTGCCCAGCAGCCGACCATCATCTACACGCTGACCGACGAGGCGCCGCTACTTGCGACGTACTCCTTCCTGCCGATCATCCGTGCCTTCGCCGAGCCGGCGGGTATCGATGTCCAGACCAGTGACATCTCGGTCGCGGCCCGCATCCTGGCCGAATTCGGCGATTACCTGACCGAGGATCAGCGGGTCCCGGACAACCTCGGTGAGCTGGGCCGTCTCACTCAGCTGCCCGAGACCAACATCATCAAGCTGCCCAACATCAGCGCTTCGGTTCCGCAGCTCATGGCCGCGGTCAAGGAGTTGCAGGAGAAGGGGTACGCGATCCCCGACTATCCGGGCGACCCGAAGACCGACGAGGAGAAGGCGCTCAAGGACCGCTACTCCAAGATCCTCGGTAGCGCGGTGAACCCCGTTCTGCGCGAAGGGAACTCGGACCGCCGGGCCCCCAAGGCGGTCAAGGAGTACGCGCGCAAGCACCCGCACAGCATGGGCGATTGGTCGCAGGCGTCGCGGACCCACGTGGCCACCATGAAGACCGGCGACTTCTACCACGGTGAGAAGTCGATCACGTTGGACAAAGCCCACAACGTACGCATGGAGCTCGAGACGGCCGGCGGCGAGACCGTCGTGCTCAAGCCAGAGGTGAAGCTCGACGCGGGCGACGTCATCGACAGCATGTACATGAGCAAGAAGGCCCTGTGCGCCTTCTACGAAGAGCAGATCGAGGACGCCTACAAGACCGGCGTCATGTTCTCCCTGCATGTCAAGGCGACCATGATGAAGGTCAGCCACCCCATCGTGTTCGGCTACGCCGTCAAGATCTTCTACAAGGACGCCTTCGCCAAGCACCAGAAGCTGTTCGACGAGCTCGGCGTCAACGTCAACAACGGCTTGTCCGATCTCTACAGCAAGATCGAGGCGCTGCCCGCTTCGCAGCGTGAGGAGATCATCGAGGACCTGCACCGCTGCCACGAGCACCGGCCGGAGCTGGCCATGGTGGACTCGGCCAAGGGCATCTCGAACTTCCACTCGCCGAGCGATGTCATCGTCGATGCGTCGATGCCGGCGATGATCCGTCTCGGCGGCAAGATGTATGGCGCCGACGGCCGCACCAAGGACACGAAGGCGGTCAACCCGGAGTCGACGTTCTCGCGGATGTACCAGGAAGTGATCAACTTCTGTAAGACCCACGGTCAGTTCGATCCCACCACTATGGGCACGGTTCCCAACGTCGGTTTGATGGCGCAGAAGGCCGAGGAGTACGGCAGCCACGACAAGACGTTCGAGATTCCGGAGGCCGGTGTCGCCAAGATCGTCGACATCGATTCCGGTGAGGTGCTGCTGAGCCAGGAGGTCGAAGAGGGCGACATCTGGCGGATGCCGATCGTCAAGGACGCCCCGATCCGGGACTGGGTCAAGCTGGCCGTCAACCGCGCCCGGTTGTCCGGCATGCCTGCCGTGTTCTGGCTCGACGACGAGCGTCCGCACGAGAACGAGCTGCGCAAGAAGGTCAAGGCATACCTCAAGGAAGAGGACACCGAGGGCCTGGAGATCACGATCCTGCCGCAGGTGTGGGCCATGCGCTACACGCTGGAGCGTCTGATCCGGGGCAAGGACACCATTTCGGTGACCGGCAACATCCTGCGCGACTACCTGACCGACCTGTTCCCGATCCTGGAGCTGGGCACCAGCGCCAAGATGCTCTCGATCGTGCCGCTGATGGCCGGCGGTGGCCTGTACGAGACCGGTGCCGGTGGTTCGGCACCCAAGCATGTCCATCAGCTGGTGGAGGAGAACCACCTGCGCTGGGATTCGCTAGGCGAGTTCCTCGCGCTGGGGGCCAGCCTCGAGGACCTGGGTAACAAGCTCGACAACGAGAAGGCCAAGGTGCTGGCCACCGCGCTCGACACCGCGACCGGAAAGCTGTTGGACGAGAACAAGTCCCCGTCGCGCAAGACCGGGGAGCTCGACAATCGCGGCAGCCAGTTCTACCTTGCGCTGTACTGGGCGCAGGCGCTGGCCGAGCAGACCGAGGACAAGGAACTGGCCGCGCACTTCGCGCAGCTGGCCAAGGCGCTCGGCGAGCAGGAGCAGGCCATCGTTTCCGAACTCAATGCGGCGCAGGGCAAGCCGGCCGACATCGGCGGCTACTACTACCCGGACGCCGAGAAGACCGCCGCGGTGATGCGGCCGAGCAAGACGCTCAACGACGTCCTGGCGGAGGCCGAGAACGCTTAGGCGGTAGGGCGCGCGTCACCCCGTGGCGCGCGCCTTACCGATGTGCGGGTCCACGAATTCGGTGATCACCCGGGTGATGGTGTCGGGCGCTTCGAACATCGGGACGTGTCCGACGCCCTCGAGTGTCTTCACCACGGCATCCGCAGCCAGGCTCTTGGTGAAATGCCGGCTGAAGCGTGGCGCCGGCAGCACCCGGTCCTTCTCGCAGATCACGAGTTGGGTTGGGGTTCGGGAGTTTTTGATCTCCATCAGGCCCGCGGTGGTCAGTGCCTTGACCATGAGCTTGAAGTACGCCGGGCAGTGAGCCAGGTCCTCGATCAGGTCGCGGCGATCGCTGTCGTTCAGCACGTCGGGTGTGGCGCTCACGGCCAGATATGAGATCTGTTTGGTCAGTGGGAGTTTCAGCAGTTGCTGGCCCAACACCGCAGTCGACAGCACGATCGGCAGCGCGGCCACGAACTTGGCGATGATCTCGTACTTCGCCGGGGTGAACCGCGACCAGCCGCCGGCGGGGGCGATGCCGGTCAGCGTGCGGGCCCGCCCTCGGCGTTCCAGCTCAAAGGCCACCCAGCCGCCGAGCGAGTTGCCGACGATGTGAGCGGTGCACCAGCCCAGTTCGTCGAGCCGGCGTTCGATGTCGTCGGCCAGTGTCGCGACGTCGAGCAGGAGCGGGGCGTGCGCGCCGCCGTGGTGGCCGGCCATGGTGGGTGCAAACACCTCGTAGCGCCCGGTCTGTGCGAGTTGGGGTGCGACGTACTTCCACACACTCTGTGACAGGAGGAACGGATGCAGGAGCAGGAGGGGCTCGCCTGATCCCAGGTGGATGGGTGCACGTTCGGCCATGCCGCCCGACATTAAGGTGATACCGCCGGTACCGCAAGAGGCCGTCGGTGTGTGTCGGCGGGGGTCGGTAGGGTCTGGGCCGTGGCATCTCCGGCAACCCTGACCGTCAGCACCATCAACGTCAACGGCATTCGCGCCGCGGTCAAACAGCGGTCCACGGACAATCTCGGCCTGTTGCCCTGGCTCAAGGAGGCCGAGGCAGATGTGGTGTGTCTGCAGGAGACCCGGGCCGACGACGAGCAGCTCAACGATGCCTTGGCGCCGGCCCTGGCCGACGGCTGGCACCTGGCCTCGGCGGTTCCGCATGTCAAGGGCCGCAACGGGGTTGCAGTGTTGTCCCGGCATCCCATCGAGGCAGCCCGGCTGCTGCTCTCCGACGAGTTCGAGGCCCACGGGCGCTACCTCGAGGTGGATACCGCGGGAGTGACGGTGGCCAGCGTGTACGTCCCGACCGGTGAGGCCGAGACGGACCGCCAGCTGGAGAAGGAACGGTTCATGGCCACCATCGCCGCCCGGATGGCCGAGCTGCAGGCCCGGGACGCGGTGCTGTGCGGTGACTGGAACATCGCGCACACGGAGAACGACATCAAGAACTGGAAGGGCAACGTCAAGAAGGCCGGGTTCCTGCCCAGCGAGCGGGCCTGGCTCACCGAGCTCTTGGGCACGGGCTGGGTGGACGTGGTGCGGGTGCTGCATCCCGACGTGGCCGGGCCTTACAGCTGGTGGTCATGGCGCGGCAAGGCTTTCGACAACGACGCCGGCTGGCGCATCGACTATCACCTGGCCAGCCCGACACTGGCCGCCAGGGCCAGTTCGGCACGGGTGGACCGGGCCGAGCTGTACGCGCTGCGGTGGTCCGACCACTCGCCGGTGACGGTCAGCTACGGCTGACGCCAGTCCGGCGTCCGGCCGAGGTGGGCCAGGATTTTGTCGAGATCTGTTGCCGCTGAACCATTGACGGCGCGGCCGAACGGCGAGGACGAATCATCGCGGAAGTCGCCGTCGGGGATCGCCATGACAAGTGGCAGCGCGGCGGCGACCACGTCGTCCGGTAACTCGTAGGGCGACCCGAGGGTGGCGGCGACATCCCAGCCGTGGACCACGTAGTCCACAAGGTGGAACCCGATCGCCAAAGCGCCCGGGAATGTCGCGTCCGGTCCGAACTCGGGCAAGGTAAACGTCGCCTCGGTGATTCCGTCGGCCGCGAACGCGTCGAGCACGTCGTGGGCGGCAGCGGCATAGGTGCGGGCCGGGTCGGCGCGTACGGCGTCGGTCATCGTCGTCGCCTTCCAGACCGCTTCGTCGGCACCGTTTCCGCGGGCGGCGGCGGCGAACCCATGGTGCTGCACGGTCATGTGCGCCAGAAGATCGGCCAGCGTCCACTCTGCACACGGCGTGGGGCGGTCCAGGTCGGAGGTGCGGACCGCGTCGACGGCTTCGATCGAGCGCAGAACGGCGACGCGGTGAACGGGGCGTAGGTCTGTTCCAATAGTATGCATGAGCTTACGATATGCTGGAGCATACGATAATGCAACGCCTACGATGAGGAGATGCCGAAGCGCCCGGACCTGGCGGCCATGCTCGCCCCGTTGATGCGGGACCTGATGGCCGCCGAGCAGCTCGTGCTCGACGCCCACGGCCTGACAATGTGGGGCTACGTCGTGCTGCTTGCCCTCGACCGGTCCTCGGTGCGGACGCAGGCGGCACTGGCCGAGGCGATCGGCGCCGACAAGACGCGCATCATCCGCACCCTCGATGACCTGCAACAGCAGGGCTTCATCGAGCGCGAGGCCGACCCCGGCGACCGGCGGGTGCGGCTGCTGGCCATCACCGAGGCGGGCCGCGCGATCAAGGATGCGGTCCAGCGGGAGATCCAGCGCGGCGAGGAGCGTTGGCTGGGTGACCTGACTGCCGAGGATCGGAAAGTGTTCCTGCGGGTGCTGCAGCAGCTGACCCGCGAAGAATCCGGATGACGCCAGTGCGAAAATCAGATCATCATGAGTAGCGGAAGCAAACAGGTCGTATTCTCGGGCGCCCAGCCCACCTCTGACTCCCTGCACCTCGGCAATGCCCTGGGTGCCGTCACGCACTGGGCGCAGTTGCAGGACGGTTACGAGGCGTTCTTCTGCGTCGTCGACCAGCACGCCATCACCGTGCCGCAGGATCCCGAGACCCTGCGCCGGCGCACTCTGGTGACGGCCGCGCAGTACCTGGCGTTGGGCATCGACCCGAAGCGCAGCACCGTGTTCGTCCAGAGCCACGTGCCCGAGCACAGCCAATTGGCTTGGGTGCTCGGGTGTTTCACCGGATTCGGCCAGGCGTCGAGGATGACGCAGTTCAAGGACAAGTCGCAGAAGCAGGGGGCAGATGCCACGACCGTGGGTCTGTTCACCTATCCGGTGCTGATGGCCGCCGACGTGCTGCTCTACGACACCGATCTGGTTCCGGTCGGGGAGGATCAGCGGCAGCATCTCGAGTTGGCCCGCGACCTCGCCCAGCGGTTCAACGCACGATTCCCCGACACCCTCGTGGTGCCCGAGGCCATGATCCCCAAGGCGACGGCCAAGATCTACGACCTGCAGGATCCGTCGGCGAAGATGAGCAAGTCCGCGGCGTCCGATGCCGGGCTGATCAGCCTCCTCGACGATCCCAAGGCGACGGCCAAGAAGATCCGCTCCGCGGTGACCGACAGTGAGCGGGAGATCCGGTTCGATCCGGAGGCCAAGCCCGGCATCTCGAACCTGCTGACCATCCAGTCAGCGGTGACCGGTACCGATGTCGACAAGCTGGTCGAGGGCTATGCCGGCCGCGGTTACGGCGACCTCAAGAAGGAGACCGCCGAGGCCGTGGTGGAGTTCGTCACCCCGATCAAGACCAGGGTGGACGAATTGCTGGCCGATCCGACCGAACTCCAGTCGGTTCTCGCGGCCGGGGCGGAACACGCCCGGGAGGTCGCGGGGAAGACACTCGCCCGCGTTTACGACAGGATAGGGTTTCTCCAGCAAACGCAATGAGGGCCAGGGGAGGGTCGGCGGTGAACGAGGCGGAGAAGCCGGGATTATTGGCACGGGTCCGCACACGCTTTCCCTGGTTCGACCATGTGATGCGCGCCCAGGAGCGCTATAACGACTGCAACGGCAACTTCTACGCCGCTGGCATCACCTATTTCACGATTTTCGCGCTGTTCCCGCTGCTGATGGTGGGCTTCGCCGCGGGGGGTTTTCTGCTGTCGCGCCGTCCGGATCTGCTCGAAGAAATCGAGCACCGGATCCGTGGGGCAGTGTCCGGTGACCTCGGCCAGCAACTCGTGACCCTGATGGACTCGGCCATTGCCTCACGTGGCACCGTCGGCGTGATCGGCCTCGCGACCGCGGCGTGGGCCGGCCTGGGCTGGATGGCCAATCTCCGTGAGGCGCTCAGCCAGATGTGGGAGCAACATCAGGCTGAGTCCAACTTCGTCGGCAACAAGCTGTCGGACCTGTTCGCCTTGGTATCGGCATTCTTGGCGATGGTGATCACCATCGGACTGACCGTCCTCGGCGACCCCACACTGATGCGGAAGGTGTTGCGCTGGATCGGCCTTCACGACGGCGCGGTGCTCGGTAGCGGCTTGCGCGTCATCTCGATCGCGGTGTCGGTCTCGATCTCGTGGCTGTTGTTCACCTGGATCATCTCGCGGTTGCCGCGCGAACCGGTGCCCTTCCGCCGGTCTTTTCGGGCCGGTATCCTGGCCGCTGTCGGTTTCGAGATCTTCAAGCAGGTCGCGTCGATCTACCTGCAATCCGTGCTGAACGGCCCCGCCGGGGCGACGTTCGGCCCGGTGCTGGGTCTGATGGTGTTCGCCTACGTCACCGCACGACTCATCCTGTTCGCGACAGCTTGGGCGGCGACGTCGCGGGAGAGCCTGGCCGAGGCGCCGGTGCTACCACCGGACCCCGCGCAGATCGTCACCAGGGTGCAGGTCCGCGAGGGGATCGGGGCGTCCGGCGCGCTCGCCGCTGCTGCCATGGGAGCTATTGGCGCACTCGGGCTTTCGCGGCTGTTGCGACGTTAGTGGCTGACGACTTTCAGGCCTACGATGCAGCCGACCACGCCGAGCATGAGTAGCACCTTGACCACCGATGCGGATTCCGCGCCGGTGATCATCGCGAAGCCGACGGTGAGCACCGCGCCGATGCCGACCCAGATCGCATAGCTGGTGCCGGGCGGCAGGCTGCGCATCGCGATGGCCAGTCCGCCCATCGAGAATGCAAGTGCCACAAGGAACACGACTGACGGAACCAGGCGGGTGAAACCCTCGGACTTGCTCAGGGCGGTCGCCCAGACCGCTTCCAGGACCCCAGAGACGACGAGAATCAGCCAAGCCATGGCACACCTCCAAACACCCCGTCTTGTCGCTGGCCGGGTACGGGTGCGCCTCGTCCGGTGCCATGTGCTGGCAATTGCCATTGTAACAACGACGTAACATTGCTGGCTGTGAGCTTGGCAACCACCTGGTCGCAATCGATCGGCATTGATGTCCCCATCGTCAACGCGCCGATGGGCGGCGCGGCCGGAGGCCGCCTTGCGGCTGCGGTCTCGGCCGCCGGCGGTCTGGGCATGGTCGGAATGGGCAGTTCGGCGACGGCCGAACAATTGACCGCCGAACTGGGGCAACTCCACGGGCAGCGATTCGGAATCGGCCTGGTGCACTGGGTCACCCAGGACCGGCCGGACCTTTTCGACGTGGCGTTGGCCGCTCGGCCGACGTTGCTGAGCGTGAGCTTCGGTGAGGACTGGGACTGGGTGCGTCGGGCGCACGACGCCGGCGTGACGGTGACCACCCAGGTGGCGACGGTCGATGCCGCGCGACGCGCGGTCGACGCCGGCATCGACGTTGTGGTGGCGCGCGGTGCCGAGGGCGGCGGCCACGGTGAGCCGACGGTCGGGACTCTGCCGCTGTTGGCCGACGTGCTCGATGCCGTCGATGTGCCGGTCCTGGCGGCCGGCGGCATCTCGTCGGCACGGGCGGTGGCTGCGGTGCTGGCCGCCGGGGCGGCCGCGGCCTGGGTCGGCACGGCATTCGCGGCTTGTTCGGAGGCACTGACCGCGGTCCCGGCACGTGATGCCCTGCTGGCCGCAGAGGGGGACAGTACCGAGCTGACCACCGAATACGACGTTGCTGCCGGATACCGATGGCCGACGAGCATTCCCGAGCGTGTGCTGCGTGGGTCGCCGGTCAATGCGGGGCAGGGCGTGGGGCTGGTGCGGCGTCAGACCGGCGCGGCCGAGATCGTGCGATCGCTGTCCGAAGGGGCGCAGCAGCTACTCGGCCGGTGGAGTTGATGGGCCTGCCGATCCGTCGAGAGCGGCGACGGGTCGGCAGGCCCGGAACGTATTTAACCGGAGCGCAAATTATTTGTCAGTCGAACCCGCAAATTCGCTGACTCTCAGCCGAGCACCTTCTCAACGGCTGCGAGAACCCCGCCCGCACCGTCCTCGCCGGCGACAGCTGCCGCGATCTTCGCCGCCCGGTGTCCGAAGCTGTTATCTGACAACACGTCGTGTATTGATGCGCCGAGATTCTCCGCGCTGAGTCGACGCTGTGGGATCGGCGGCGGACTGACTCCGAGTTCGAACAGCCTTCGTGCCCAGAACGGTTGATCGCCGTAGGCACCCGGTGCCGCGATCGCCGGCACACCGGCACGTAGCCCCGCCGCGGCAGTGCCCGCGCCGCAGTGGTGAACGACGGCCGCCGCCTGCGCAAACAGCCAGTCGTGGGGCACATCGCCGACCGCAATCACGTCGTCCCCGCTGAAGTCGAGCCCCGCCCAGCCGGCCTGGATCACGGCACGGGTGCCGGCGGCCCGAACTGCCTGCGCGGCAAGCATGGACAGCCGTTGGGCCTCGGCGCTGGTGTTGACGGTGCTGCCGAAGCCGATGACGACCGGTGGCGGGCCGTCGTCGAGAAACTGGACCAGTTCGGCGGGTGGTTGCCATCGGGCCGGATGTGCCGGCCACCAGTAGCCGACGACCTCGATACCCGGGCGCCAATCGGACGGCCGCGGCAGCACGGTGGGGGAGTAGCCGTAGAGGATCGGCCAACGAGCATCGGTGCGCCGTCGTCGCAGCGATCGAGCCGATGCCTTCGGCAGACCGAGATGCGCGCGAAAGCCGTTGACCGTCTTCCCGTACAGCCCGTCGATCATGGCCTCACCGATGCGCGCCGCCGCCCTGTTTCCGTACTGGCCGGCGGTCCAGGCTCCCAGGACTGCCGGCGGATAGTCGGCGGTCGCGGAGAAGGGCTGTAACCGCACGCCGATGCTGGGGATGGCGAGCGCATCGGCGAGCGGATGTCCCACCAGTTCCGCGAACGGCGACAGCAGGACGAGATCGAGCGGTTCGGCGTGGACGGCGGCCAACACCGCGTCGCCCAAAGCCCGCATACCGCTGGGTGCAACGAACGCCGCCATGGCCTTCGCGGCCTCGCTTGCCGATACGTCCGATAAATCGGCTGTGCCGTCGTCGAGCCCACGGAACTCTAGCCCGCACCCGGTGACCAGCTCGGAGAATGCCTGATACGCCACCACGATCACGCGATGGCCGGCCTGCTGTAACCGCACACCCACGCCGGTCAGCGGTGCCACATCACCGCGACTGCCGATGGCGATGATCGCGACGGTGGCCATCTATCCGCCTGGGGTGGCGAAGACGAACAAGGCCATGAACGCGATGTTGATGAAGAACGTTGCTTCCACCAGGCTCGCCGTGATGAAAAACGGTGTGTACAAGCGTGCTTGGGCTTCCGGTTGGCGTGCTACACCGGCGATGAACTGCGAACCGGCGAGCCCGTCGCCGATACCGGCGCCGATCGCGCCGCCGGCCAGAACGATCGCCCCGGCCAGCAGGGCGTTACCCATCAGTGCGTCACTTGCCATGATGAACCTCCTGTGATCGTGCGAGCAGTTCGGTGATGCGGTGCGTTGCCGACCCCGCTCCGTCCTCAGCGGCGAGCAGTGCTGAGAGCTGTTGAGCGCGTGCGCGATACGACGGGTTGCCGCAGACCTCGCGGAGGGCGCTGGCGAGTTCGGAGGCGGTTACCTTGGCGCGCGGAAGGGCGGGAGGTGCGGCGCCCAGGAGTCGCAGCCGCTTCGCCCAGAACGGTTGATCCATGATCCCGGTGACGGGTATCGACGGAACACCAGCCCGGAGGGTTGCTGCGGTGGTACCCGCACCGCAATGGTGCACGACCGCAGCGACCCGGGGAAACAACCATGAGTGCGGCAGGTCGTCGATCATCAGAACGTCGTCCCCGCTGCAGTGCAGCCCGGCCCAGCCGGTCTGCACCACCGCCCTCGTGCCGGTGGCACGCAGCGCTGAGCTGATGGTGTCGGACAGCTCGGGTCCCCGCGCGGTTGCGGTACTGCCGAGGCCGACGAATACCGGTGGCGGACCGGCCTGCAGGAAGTCGACCAGTTGCCCTGGCGGAGACCAGTTATCGGGCTCTGATGGCCACCAGTAGCCGGTGACCTGCAGGTGTGCCGGCCAGTCCGCGGGGCGCGGCACCACGTGCTCACTGAACCCGTGCAGGATGGGCCAGGTGGCTGCGCGTCTGTCCTGATACCCCGCCAACGTGGTCGGGCGCAGCCCGAGCTCGGCGCGTAGCTCGTTGATCAGCGCCAGGTGCGGCTTCTCGCCGAGCGCGCCCAACCGGCCGACGACGCGGTTGCCCCAGCGACCGAGCGATCGGGCGCTGAGCACTGACGGCAGGAAGTCGCCGGTGGGTGCGGTCGGTTGGAGTAGCACCCCGGCGCTGGGGATGCCGAGTCCTTCGGCGACGTGGTATCCGAGGAGAGCCGCGACGGATGGAAGCAGCAGTAGGTCAGCATCTTTCGCTGCCTCGATCAAGCCTCCGCCCAGCCGGCGCAGATCCTCGCGCATCTCGCCGAGCAGGGCCCGGGACGGCCGCATCCTGCCCCCGTCGATGAACGCCTGCGCGACCGGTGAAGCCTTGGTCGCGCGTTCGGTATCCCCAGGCAGTGAGCGGAATTCAGTTCCGGAGGCGCACACGAGTTCCCGGTACGGCTCCTGGGCGGCGACCGCGACGTGGTAACCCTCCTGGGTGAGGCTTCGCGCCAGACCCGTGTACGGGGCGACGTCCCCGCGGCTGCCGAAGGCGGCGATGACGATGGTGGTCACGGCGCGGTGGCCTTCTCGAAGATGTCGACGAGTACTTCGCCGTGCGCGATCACGTCGTAGTCGGGGTCGCGCGCGTACTCCTGGGCTGCGCTGTCCAGCCCGCCGCGCAGGATGTTCTTCATGAACGGCGGCGACAGTTTCCGGAACTCACCGCTTTGTAGGCCGGCGGCGAAGATGCTCTGCGGGTCGAGAGCGGCCAGGTCTCCGGTCGGCGGATTCTCCTGGACCGCTTTGGCCGCGGCCTGATCGACCCGCAGTCCGTCCGCGTCGCGGTATCCGGAGATGAGCTCCAGCATCGCCACGGCCGCCGACCGGTTGGCCGCGACGAACGCAATGTTGGCCCGGATGTAGGCGGACAGCTTTGCCGCCGAGGTTGTTTCGGCGTTGACCGCTGGGACGATCACCGCGGCGCCACGCGTGAAGATCTCGGTGAATACCGCCTCGACCACTTCCGACTTGCTGGTGAAGTGATACAACACAGCGCTTTTCGCGATACCGATGTGTTCGGCGATCCGCGCCAGCGACGCCTGTGGATAGCCCTGCTCGGCGATCACCTCAAGGGCGCCTTCGACAATCTGCCGACGGCGGGCCTGTTCGGTGAACGTCTTCGTGCGTTCTGACCGCATGGTCTGAGATTAGACCGACCGGTCAGAAATTGGCAAGAGGTGGCTGCAAGTGGCCAACTGGAAGATGTCGATCAGCGAACGGGACGGCGATTCAGCGAGCGCGCACCCATGATCAGCAGAAACACGATCACGGCGCCGACGATCGCCACGCCGACCCGCACCGGCAGTGAATCCGCCGGTGGCAGAACCGAAGCCGCCTGTGCTGCGGTCGGTTGGTCGGCCTTGGGGGTGATCAGCGACGGATCGGGGTCGACCAGGGACCCGACCTTGGTTCCCGGAGGAGTGGCGAACCCGTAGTCGAGCAGGTGTGCCGCCTGTTCCCATGGCGCGATCGGTACCCGGGTGCCCTTCATCAAAATGGCCACCAGGCGCCGACCGTCACGGTTGGCCGCGCCCACGAAGGTCTGCCCCGCGTCATCGGTGTATCCGGTCTTGCCGCCCATCGCGCCCGGGTAGTTGTAGAGCAGCTTGTTGTCGTTCTCCACCGGGTAGGACGGATTGCCGTCGCGGCCGGGAAAATCGTAGGTCTGGGTGGCGACAATGTCGGCGAATGCCGGGTTCTGCCAGGCATATCGGTAGAACAGGCCGATGTCGTAGGCGGAGGTGCTCATACCGGGTCCGTCGAGGCCCGACGGGGTGGCCGCCCGGGTGTCGCGGCCACCGAGCTTGCCGGCCAGAATGTTCAGCTTCTGCAGCGCGGGGTCCATGCCGCCCAACTGGGCGGCCAAGGCATGCGCGGCGTCGTTGCCGGAGTGCATCAGCAGACCGTGCAGCAGGTCGTTGATGGTGTACTGGCCGCCGGGCCCGACGCCGACGCGGGTGCCTTCGGAGTTGGCGTCATCCTGGGTGCCGGCAACCAACTTGTTGAGGTTGAGTTCGTTGAGTGCGGCGGTGGCCACCAACACCTTGATGATGCTCGCCGGACGGTGACGTCCGTGCGGGTCTTTGGCGGCGATAATGTCGCCGGTGTCGAGATCGGCGACCACCCAGGACTCGGCGGAGACGTCGTTGGGCAGTGGTGGGGTGTTTGCCGCGGTGATCACGCCGCAACCCGACAGCGCCTCGCCGCCAATCGTCTTGGTGGGCACCGGTAGCGGGCCGGGTGCGGCTTCGCCCGGCTTGGGTACCTCGGAAGCGTCCACGGCCGGAGGTGTCGTCACCTTGTACGGGCATTCCGGGGCCGGGTCGGCATTGGCCACACCGGCTGTCATGAGGGGTGCCGTCAGCATCGCCAGCGCCGCGAATGCGGACACTGCGCGCTGAGCGGTCCTGCGCAACGTCGCCATCGTGACCGAAGGTTAGGCGATTCGGCACCGATTTCCGGTTTGCCACGCTGTGACGTGTGTGACTGGTGTGAAAACTGGGGGTTGGCGACCGGTGTTTCCGCTCGGCGCCGTCGACGTGCCGCCTGTCACCTCGGGCGGTAGGTGACGGCATCGCGGCTAACCCAAGTCGCGGAGTTCGGCGTAGGCCAGAGAAGGGAAGGCGATCGTCGACATCCACAGCTTGCCCGCCGATTCCACCACCCCGGTGACGGTGCCGAAGTCGGGACGTGTGGTCTGGATACCCGTGAGCACCTCGCCGGAGTCGGCGTCGAACGCCAGCACCCACACCTGTGGCTTGCTCTTCGGCTGCAGACGATCGGGCAACCGCCACAGCAGTTTTCGGATCACCGGCGCATGAGGTGCGAGCGCCTCAGCAGCCGCGTTGGGTGGTGACACCATGGCTACCCAGATCCGACCGTCGGCACCGGTGGAGATGTTGTCCGGATACCCCGGCAGGTGCACCGTCAGCGGTGTCACCGTCCCGGCCTGTGGCCCGCTCAGCCAGTACTTGGACAGCCGCCGGCCCTGGGTTTCGGCGAACACGAGTGCTGACTCGTCGGCGGTGGTGGTCAAGCCGTTGGCGAAGTACAGGCCATCCAGCAACGTGGTGACCGAGCCGTCGGTATCCAGCCGGAACAGGCCGCCACGCCCGCGGGCCTCCATGATCGCTCCAGGGAAATGCTCGATATGGAACTGGCTGGTCGACTCGGTGAAATAGATTGTGCCGCCTGCAGTCTCGGTGACGTTCGAGCAGAATTTCAGTGGACGGCCGTCCACTGACTCCACAAGCGTGGACAACACTGCGGAATCAGGATCCAAGGCCAACAGCCCGCGGTGGCTGTCGCAGATCAGCACTCGCCCGTCGCGGGCAACGTGCATGCCCAGTGGGCGGCCGCCGGTGTCAGCCACCACTGCGGCCGCCCCGTCGGGCGAAACCCGCACGATGCGGCCGTCCTCCAAACCGGTCCACAGTTGTCCGGATGAGTCGACGACAACATCCTCCGGCCCGTCGCCGGGCACCGGCACGACGGTAAGCTCGGCCGGCCCGAAATTCGGCAGCTCGTCAATGGGAGGCGGTGTCCAGCGGACTGGATCTATCGGCGGTTTGCGCGGCACGCCGCCAGTCTGACGCCGAGAGTGCGCTGAGATCGTGATTTCGCGCGAGAACTCGATCTCACCGCACGCTCGGCAAGTTCAGGTCAGAGCAGCTTTCCGGCTTCGGACAGTACGCCGTGCAGGATTTCGTAGATCGCATCGAACTCCGCCTGGCCACTGATCAGCGGCGGGGCCAGCTGGATCACTGGGTCGCCACGGTCGTCGGCGCGGCAGTACAGCCCGGCCTCCCACAGTGCGGGGGTCAGGAACCCGCGCAGCAGCCGCTCGGACTCTTCGTCGTTGAACGTCTCCTTGGTCGCCTTGTCCTTGACGAGCTCGATGCCGTAGAAAAAGCCCTCACCGCGGACATCGCCGACGATGGGCAGGTCGTAGAGCTTCTCCAAGGTGGCCCGGAAGGCCGGGGCGGCTTCCTTGACGTGGTCGTTGATGCCCTCGCGTTCGAAGATGTCGAGGTTGGCCATGGCGACCGCGGCCGAAACCGGGTGCCCGCCAAAGGTATAGCCGTGGCCGAAGACCGTCTTGCCGTCATTGAACGGCTCGAACAACCGGTCGCTGGCCACCATCGCGCCCAGCGGGGAGTAGCCCGACGTCAGGCCCTTGGCGCTGGTGATGATGTCCGGCACGTAGCCGAAGTCGTCGCAGGCGAACATCGAACCGATGCGGCCGTAGGCGCAGATCACCTCGTCGGACACCAGCAGCACGTCGTACTCGTCGCAGATCTCGCGCACTCGCTCGAAGTACCCGGGCGGCGGTGGGAAGCAGCCACCGGCGTTCTGCACCGGTTCCAGGAACACCGCGGCGACGGTGTCGGGGCCCTCGAATTCGATCGACTCGGCGATCCGGTCGGCGCAGTACCGGCCGAAGGCCTTCTCGTCGTGCCCGTATTCGGCGGGCGCCCGATAGAAGTTCGTGTTGGGCACACGGAAACCGCCGGGGGTAGGCGGATCGAACGGCGCCTTGAACGCCGGGATGCCGGTGATGGCCAGGGCTCCCTGCGGCGTGCCGTGATACGCGATGGAGCGCGATATCACCTTGTATTTGCCCGGCTTGCCGGTCAGCTTGAAGTACTGCTTGGCCAGTTTCCACGCGCTCTCGACGGCCTCGCCTCCGCCGGTGGTGAAGAAGACCCGGTTCAGGTCGCCCGGCGCGAAGTTGGCGACCCGCTCGGCCAGTTCGATGGCCGGCGGGGTGGCGTAGGACCACAGCGGGAAGAAGGACAGCTTCTCCGCCTGTTTGGCCGCGGCCTCGGCAAGTTCCTTGCGGCCGTGCCCAACTTGGACGACGAACAGGCCGGACAGGCCGTCGATATAGCTCTTGCCCTTGTCGTCGAAGATTCGGACACCCTCGCCGCGGGTGATGATGGGCGGTGTGATGCCCTCGCCGTGCCGGGAGAAATGTCCCCACAGGTGGCGGTTGGCTTTGGCGGCCAGATCTGAAGTGGTGGTCGGTGCAGTTTCTGTGATACTCATCGAGTTCCCCAATTGTATTGCTGTTTCACGAGTTTCAGGTAAACAAGGGTTTCGGTGGTTATCACTCCCGGAAGCGAGCGGATCTTGGTGTTGAGAAGCTCGAGGAGGCTGTCGTCGTCCTCGCAGACCACTTCGATGATGGCGTCGAACGATCCGGCGGTCAGTACCACGTAGTCGACGGCGTCGATGGCGGAGAGTTTTTCGGCCAGCTTCAGGGTGTCGCCGGTGCAGCGGATGCCGATCATCGCCTGGCGGGCGAACCCGAGTTGCAGCGGATCGGTCACCGCGACGATCTGCATGACGCCCGCGTCGACCATGCGCTGCACGCGCTGGCGTACTGCTGCCTCGGACAAGCCCACGGCCTTGCCGATTCCGGCGTACGAACGGCGGCCGTCGGCCTGCAACTTCTCGATGATCGCCTTCGACAGATCGTCGAGTTGAAAGGCGGTGCGAGAATTGTTGTTCACCCGCAGCTGGACGGGCTGAAGGTCGTCACCCTCCGGGTTGCTCATGCACCGATTGTGCACGGAATCCGTCGTTTGCGGCAACTGAATCGATGAAATCCCTTGTTTTGAGCGTATCGAACGCGGGATTGCGTAGAGATCAAATCTGCCATCGGTTACCGTGGGGCTCCATGAGCGTGGCAGTAAATGTGACGAGCAGCTGGATCAGCGGTGCGCCGGTCGCGACGGCTGGGCCCGTCCACCAGATCATCGACCCGGCCACCGGGCAGGCTGTTGCCGACTATGCCCTGGCCACCCCGGCTGATGTGGACTCCGCCGTCGCAGCCGCCCGGGCGGCATTTCCCAGCTGGTCCAAGGCAACGCCGGCCGAGCGGTCGGCGGTGCTGGCCAAGCTGGCCAAGCTCGCCGACGAGCATGCTGATCAGCTGGTTGCCGAAGAGGTCAGCCAGACCGGCAAACCGGTGCGGCTGGCCACCGAATTCGATGTCCCCGGCAGCGTCGACAACATCGACTTCTTCGCCGGTGCTGCCCGCCGCCTCGAGGGCAAGGCCACCGCCGAGTACTCCGGTGACCACACGTCGAGCATCCGACGCGACGCGGTAGGCGTGGTCGCGACCATCACCCCGTGGAACTACCCACTGCAGATGGCGGTGTGGAAGGTCATCCCGGCCTTGGCGGCAGGCTGCTCCGTCGTCATCAAACCCGCCGAGATCACCCCGCTGACCACGCTGACATTGGCGCGGCTGGCCACTGAGGCGGGCCTGCCCGACGGCGTGTTCAACGTGGTCACCGGAGGTGGCGCCGACGTCGGCACCGCACTGGCCGGCCATCGCGACGTCGACGTCGTCACCTTCACCGGTTCCACAGCCGTCGGTCGCAAGGTGATGTCCGCCGCGGCCGCCCACGGGCACCGCACCCAGCTCGAATTGGGCGGCAAGGCCCCGTTCGTCGTCTTCGATGACGCCGACCTGGACGCCGCGATTCAGGGTGCGGTGGCGGGTGCCCTGATCAACACCGGCCAGGACTGCACCGCTGCGACCAGGGCGATCGTGGCCCGCGACCTGTATGACGACTTCGTCGCCGGTGTCGCCGAGGTGATGAGCAAGATCGTCGTCGGCGACCCGCACGACCCCGACACCGACCTGGGACCGCTGATCTCGTTCGCGCACCGCGACAAGGTCGCGCAGATGGTGGCTCGGGCGCCCGGGCAGGGTGGCCGCGTCGTCACCGGTGGTGTGGCGCCCGATCTGCCGGGCGCGTTCTACCGGCCCACCCTGATCGCCGACGTCGCCGAAACGTCTGAGGTGTATCGCGACGAGATCTTCGGTCCGGTGCTGACCGTGCGGGCGTTCACCGATGACGACGACGCGATCCGGCAGGCCAACGACACCGACTACGGGCTGGCTGCCTCGGCCTGGACCCGCGACGTGTACCGCGCGCAGCGGGCTTCCCGCGAGATCAACGCCGGCTGCGTGTGGGTCAACGACCACATCCCGATCATCTCCGAAATGCCGCACGGCGGCGTCGGCGCGTCGGGCTTCGGCAAGGACATGAGCGACTACTCGTTCGAGGAGTACCTCACCATCAAGCACGTGATGAGCGACATCACTGGTGTCGCCGAAAAAGAGTGGCACCGGACGGTTTTCACGAGGCGCTAGGGCTCGTCCATGCCGCTGTCACACGGCGGGATTAAGCTGGGATCGTGACCACTGCGGCGCGCACCGATGAATTCGAGGCGCTGCGGCCGCACCTGCTGGCGGTCGCCTACCGGTTGACGGGTACCTATGCCGATGCCGAAGACATCGTGCAGGACGCCTGGCTGCGCTGGCATGACAACCAGACCGCGATCGCCGACCTGCGGGCCTGGCTGACCACCGTGGTCAGCCGGCTCGGCCTGGACCGGTTGCGCTCTGCGGCGCACCGCCGCGAGGCTTATTACGGCGAATGGCTGCCGGAGCCCGTCGTGACCGGGCTCGACGCGAGCGACCCACTCAACGCGGTGGTGGCCGGGGAAGACGCCCGGTTCGCGGCGATGGTGGTGCTGGAGCGGCTCACCCCCGATCAGCGGGTGGCCTTCGTGCTGCATGACGGGTTCGGCCTGCCGTTCAGCGAGATCGCCGGTGTGCTCGGGGTCAGCGACGCCTCCGCCCGCCAGTTGGCGTCGCGGGCCCGCCGCGCGGTCGCCGACAATCCTCCGCCGTCTTCGCCCGACGATCTGCACAACCAGGTGGCCGGCGAGCTGATGGCCGCCCTGGCGTCGGGGGAGCTCGACGCCGTCGTCCGGCTGCTGCATCCCGACGTCACCTTCACCGGCGATTCGAACCGTCGCGCCCCGACGGCTGCCCGCGTCATCCACGGTCCGGACAAGGTGGCCCGGTTCATCCTCGGACTGTCTCAACGTTATGGGCCGAATTGGTTGGCAGGCAGCCAATTCGCGCTTGTCAACGGCCAGTTGGGCCTCTATACGACGGGCGCGCCGGCCGGCGACGGATACCCCGAGATGATGCCGCGTGTCACGGTCTTCACGGTCCGCGACGGCAAGGTCTGCGCGGTGTGGGATATCGCCAACCCCGACAAGTTCACCGGATCCCCACTGAGACGAGGTGCACAGTGATGCCGAACGAACCCGGAACGATGGCCCACACGCTCAGTCGAATGATGTTCCGCGGCATGGACAAGATGCGCCACCGTGAGGCCTTCGACATCGGCCCGGCAACGGGGTCGGATTTCGCCGGGTTCGAGAACCATCGGCAGATCGTGTTGGTGACGTTCAAACGCTCAGGTGAGGCAATGCCCAGCCCGATCAACCACGGTGTGGCAGACGGGAAGCTCTACGTGCGCACCGATGCGTCGACCGGGAAGGTCAAGCGCATCCGCAGCAACCCGAATGTGCGTGTGGTGGCGAGCAATCTGCGCGGCAAGCCCTTCGGCCCGGTGGTGGCCGGCGTGGCGCGCATCCTGCCCGAGGCAGAACACGCGCACGCCGACGCAGTGATCGCCGCCAATTGGAGCGCCCCCATGAAACTGTTCGAGCGCACCCTCGACTACGGCAGCCAAACCATGGACATGCCAATCGCTTTCATCGAGATCACGCCTGCTCCGGCGTGACCATCACAGCACGTAGGGGAGCAGCGCCTTGCGGTCGGTGGGGTACTCGGGAAATTTGTCCTGATACCAACTGTGAGTGCCCAGCGCCCGGGGAATCAGATTGCCCGCGGTGATCAGCAAGATGGCAACGCCGGGCAGGGCCCAGGTCAGCAACGCGAAGCCGGACCAGGCGATGATCTCGCCCAGATACGCTGGGCTGGTGACGAACCGGAACCCGCCACCGAACGGAATCCGATATTCGGCAACACCGGGATTGTTCTTGTCCCGCAGGTTGCGCACGATCGATTCCGAGTTGACCAGCAGCGCGAACCCGCACAGGTAGATCGCCAACCCGATCAGGAACCGCGGATCGGTCAGCCAGGCAGTGGTGTACTGCCCGAAGAAGTCGTGGCTGAACAGCGTGCCGTTGAGGTAACCGTGCATCGAGGTGACGAGCATGCCCATCACGATCACCGAGATGTTGAAGGTGCCGCGCTTGCCCGGAACCTGGCGGATCGCGAGCGGGAAGAACCACCCCCGGTTGGCGTAGTGCAGCATCCAGATTCCGGCGAGCACAAGTGATGTCGGCTCGAATCGGTTCGGCCCGGCCAGATAGCTGATCAAGAACACCACGGTCGCGGGTATCTCCATCAGCCACCAGCCGAGCTTCGGGTTGAGATTGAGGCCGAGTTTCGTCGTCGAGAAGCGCCCATAGGAGCTCTGCGCGAAGAAACCGCCGATGATCACGAATGCGGCGAACACGAAGGCCGCGGTCAGCACCGTGTCATAGAACGTGTTGCCGGTATACCAATGCACTCGGCTTGTCTATCACTGTGCCCAAGGCACCCGGCACGCATCCCCGGAGTTGAAGCCCTGCTCGGTGATGCCCAGAGCCGAGTACATCCGCGATCGCATGTTCTCCACGCCGATCTGGTAGGTCAGCTCGATGACGCCGTCGTCGCCGAAGCGCCGGCGTAGGTCGGCAACCTGCTCGTCGGTGACGGTGTGCGGATCAGTCGTCATCGCGTCGGCGTAGGTGATCGCGGCGCGCTCGTCCTCGGTGAACAACGGCGAGGTGGCGTAGTCGTCGATCGACTTGAGCCGCTCCACGTCGAGGTTCTCCAGCCGCATCAGCATGGAGCCGAAGTCGACGCACCACGAGCAGCCGACCGTGCGGGCGGTCCAGAACACCGCGAGCTCGCGGACCGTGGGGGGCAGCTTCTTGGAGCCACCCTGCAACAGCATCTCGTGGACGCCGTTGGCGACCAGCAGACGCGGGTGGTTTGCGGCCACGGCGAACGGCTCGGGTACCTCACCGAACTCGCGCTTGGCGTACCAGTACATGGCGCGGGTCAGGAGGCCGGCTTGCTTGGGGGTTACCGCGGGGATTCGGGTCTTTGTCTCGGTCATACGAGTTAGACGAGATAGCCCCTGAATGTGTGACAGCGCCGAGCGCTCGCTCGCGGTGGAACCTCGTTGACCTGCGCTGCGTCATACCCGTATGCCATTTTTGGGTTCCGAGGCGCTCGCGGCCGGCAAGCTCAATCGGTATCAGCTGACCACGCGCTGCGACATGGTGCACTGGGACGTCTATGTCCCGCGCGGCACCGTGCTCAATCCGTCGACAAGGCGATCGCTGCCTGGTTGTGGTCGGAGCGACGAGCAGTCGTAGCCGGATTGTCGGCGGCCGCGCTCCACGGCTCTAAATGGATCGATGCGAAACTGCCCGCCGAGCTGAATCACGCGAGCCGGCACAAGACCTCCGGCATCATCCTGCACAGTGACAAGCTCGCCCATGACGAGATCTGTGTAGTCGACGGTGTCCGGGTAACGACACCGGCCAGGACTGCGTTCGACCTTGGTCGGCGGCGAGGGCAAGGCATCGCGGTTGAGCGCGTGGACGCACTGCTGCAGGCGTGCGATCTGAAACTTGTTGACATACAGGCACTTATCAGAGAGCACCGGGGCGTGCGTGGACTCGTGCAACTGCGGCGGGTACTCGACCTTGCCGACTACGGTGCTGAGTCACCGCAGGAAACCCGCCTCGACATGGGTTGGCCGGAATGGAAGGTTGGCGTGCAATATGACGGCATTCAGCATTGGACCGATCCGAGACAACGCACCAAGGACATCGACCAGGATGCGGAGTACCGCGAACTCGACTGGCGGATAGTCCGGGTTGGCGCTGACCTGCTTCGTCACCGCCAACGCGTGATCATCGCCCGCACCCGCGACGCACTGCGCGCGGCGGGTTGCCCAACGTGAAGAAGATCGCCAGATTTCCGAGAAATCTCGCGATCTTCTTCACACTCGGCACAAAGCCAAAGAACTCAGCGCGCGAACATCAAAGCGCGCTTGACCTCCTGGATCGCCTGAGTCACCTGGATGCCACGTGGGCAGGCCTCGGTGCAGTTGAACGTGGTGCGGCAGCGCCACACACCGTCGACCTCGTTGAGGATGTCCAGCCGCTCGGCGGCCGCCTCGTCACGCGAATCGAAGATGAACCGGTGCGCGTTGACGATCGCGGCCGGGCCGAAGTACGACCCCTCACTCCAGTAGACCGGGCACGACGTGGTGCAGCACGCACACAGGATGCACTTGGTGGTGTCGTCGTAGCGGGCCCGGTCGGTGGCGCTCTGGATGCGCTCCTTGGTGGGCGGGTTGCCGCTGGTGATCAGGTACGGCTTCACGGCGCGGTAGGCGTCGAAGAACGGCTCCATGTCCACCACGAGGTCCTTCTCCACGGGCAGGCCGCGGATCGGTTCGATGGTGATGGTGAGCTGCTTGCCGGCCTTCTTGGGCAGCAGGTCGCGCATGAGCACCTTGCAGGCCAGCCGGTTCACGCCGTTGATGCGCATGGCATCCGAGCCACACACGCCGTGGGCGCAGGAGCGGCGGAAGGTCAGCGTGCCGTCCAGGTAGCCCTTCACGTAGAGCAGCAGGTTCAGCAGCCGGTCTGACGGCAGGCAGGGAACTCGGAAGCTCTGCCAGCCCGCGGCGTCGGGGTCCTCGGGGTTGAACCGGGCGATCTTGAGGGTGACCATGACCGCGCCCTCGGGCACGGGTGGCAGCTCCGGGTCGCCGGCTTCGGGCTTGTCGATTACGGGTGCACTCATATCAGTACTTCCGCTCCATCGGCTCGTAGCGGGTCTGGACCACGGGCTTGTAATCCAGCCGGATGTCGGAGAGCAGGTCTTCGCCCTCCTTGTAGGCCATGGTGTGCCGCATGTAGTTGGTGTCGTCGCGGTCCGGGTAATCCTCACGCGCGTGCCCGCCGCGGGACTCCTTGCGGTTCAGCGCACCGACCACGGTCACCTCGGCCAGCTCCAGCAGGAAGCCCAGCTCGATGGCCTCGAGCAGGTCGCTGTTGTAGCGCTTGCCCTTGTCGTGCACCGTGATTCGGCTGTACCGCTCCTTGAGTGCGTGGATGTCGGTGAGCGCCTGCTTGAGTGTCTCCTCGGTGCGGAACACCGCGGCGTTGTTGTCCATCGACTGCTGCAGTGCGGTCCGGATGTCGGCAACGCGCTCGTTGCCGTGCTCCGACAGGATGTCGCCGACCCAGCCGACGACCATATCGGCCGGGCTCTCCGGCAGGTCGACGTGATTGTGGTTGGCGGCGTACTCCGCGGCGGCGATACCGGCGCGACGGCCGAACACGTTGATGTCCAGCAGCGAGTTGGTGCCCAGACGGTTGGCACCGTGCACCGACACGCACGCGCATTCACCCGCGGCGTACAGGCCGGGGATGACGTTGGTGTTGTCGCGCAGGACCTGTCCGTGGATCGTGGTCGGGATGCCGCCCATGACGTAGTGGCAGGTCGGGTAGACCGGCACCAGTTCGGTCACCGGGTCCACACCCAGGTAGGTGCGGGCGAACTCGGTGATGTCGGGCAGCTTGGCTTCCAGCACGTCCGCGCCGAGGTGACGCACGTCGATGTAGACGTAGTCCTTGTTCGGTCCGGCGCCACGGCCTTCGAGCACCTCGAGCACCATCGAGCGGGCGACGATGTCACGCGGCGCGAGGTCGACGATCGTCGGCGCGTAGCGCTCCATGAACCGCTCACCCTCGCCGTTGAGCAGACGACCGCCCTCGCCGCGTACGGCCTCGGAGATCAGGATGCCCAGGCCGGCCAGGCCGGTCGGGTGGAACTGGTGGAACTCCATGTCCTCCAAGGGAAGTCCCTTGCGGAAGATGATGCCCAGGCCGTCACCGGTCAGGGTGTGGGCGTTGGAGGTGGTCTTGTACATCCGGCCCGAACCGCCGGTGGCGAAGACGACCGCCTTGGCGTGGAAGATATGGATGTCGCCGGTCGCGAGCTCGTAGGCGATGACGCCGGTGGCCACCGGGCCTGCCGGGGTGTCGGTCAGCGCGATGTCCAGCGCGTAGAACTCGTTGAAGAACTCGACGTCGTGCTTGACGCAGTTTTGGTACAGCGTCTGCAGGATCATGTGACCGGTACGGTCGGCGGCGTAACAGGCCCGGCGCACCGGGGCCTTGCCGTGGTCGCGGGTGTGCCCGCCGAACCGGCGCTGGTCGATGCGGCCCTCGGGCGTCCGGTTGAACGGCATGCCCATCTTCTCGAGGTCCAGCACCGCATCGATGGCTTCCTTGGCCATGATCTCGACGGCGTCCTGGTCAGCGAGGTAGTCGCCGCCCTTGACGGTGTCGAAGGTGTGCCATTCCCAGTTGTCCTCTTCGACGTTGGCCAGCGCGGCGCACATGCCGCCCTGCGCTGCGCCGGTGTGGGAGCGCGTCGGGTACAGCTTGGTCAGCACGGCGGTGCGGACGCGCGGACCGGCCTCGACGGCCGCGCGCATGCCGGCGCCGCCGGCACCGACGATGACGACGTCGTAGCGATGTTCCTGAATCATTGGTTAGCCCCCAATATTCGGGTCGAAGGTGACCAGGACATAGGTACCCAGAACCAACGTGAACCCTGTCGCCAGCAGAAGCAGCGAATTCAGGTAGAACTTCGTGACGTTCTTACGGGCATAGTCCCCGATGATGGTGCGCAGGCCGTTGGCGCCGTGGATCATCGCGAGCCACAGCAGGGCCATGTCCCAGATCTGCCAGAACGGCGAGGCCCAGCGCTGTGCGACATAGTTGAAGTCGATGCGGTACACGCCGTCCTGCCACATCAGCATGATGAACAGGTGGCCGAGCGCCAGAAAGACGAGTGCCAAACCAGAAAATCTCATGAACAGCCAGGCGTACTTCTCGAAGTACGGAATGCCGCGGGCACGACGGGGCGCGCGCGGGTGGTCCAGCGCGGCGGGCCGGTCGTGCTCACGTTCCATCACCGGTGCCGGACGGCCCAACCGCGACTCGCCCGCTCCTGGCGCGCTCACAGGAACCGCTCCACCATGTGCATACCGATGACTCCTAGTGCTGCGATGAGGACCACGGCAAAGAGGCCGACGGCGACCGCGAGCATCTGCCGCTGGTAGCGGGGACCCTGCTGCCAGAAGTCGATGAGGATGACGCGGATGCCGTTCAGTGCGTGAAACAGCACCGCGGCGACCAAGCCCATCTCCATCAATCCGACGATGGGTGTCTTGTACGTCTCGATGACCTCGTTGTAGGCCTGCGGGCTCACCCGGACCAGCGCGGTATCAAGGACATGTACGAACAGGAAGAAGAAAATTGTGGCACCGGTAATACGGTGCAATACCCAGGACCACATGCCCGGATCACCCTTGTACAGGGTGCGCCGACGGGTCTTCCTGGGTTGCGGAGCCGGCACCTCCGTCTGAGTACTCATCTCGCCCTCCAACGTCTTCGGTGGACGTTCGGGACTGCGGAGTGAATTAGCCCCAAACCTCGGGGCGACTCTAAACCCATTTGTAGTGGCGAAGGAATTACGGTTGAGCCGTTCGACCTGAAAATCGCATGAAAGTTAGGCTTACCTATCTTGCAGTGCGCGCCGCGAATTGGGGTTTCGGAATGCATTCAGAACCTGTGTCGGGGGTTGTCTCGTGACGGTTGCCGTTGACTGGGATCTGTTGCGTCACAAGGCAATCGAAGCATCATCTCACGCCTATGCGCCATATTCGGGATATTCGGTGGGGGCTGCCGCTCTGGTCGACGACGGCCGCGTCGTCACCGGATGCAATGTGGAGAATGTCTCATATGGCCTAGGTCTCTGTGCCGAGTGCGCTGTGGCCTGTGCCCTCCATTCCGGCGGTGGCGGAAGGCTCATCGCGCTGTCGTGTGTGGGCCCCGACGGGGACGTTTTGATGCCTTGCGGGCGCTGTCGGCAGGTGCTGCTCGAACACGGCGGTCCCGAGTTGCTCATCGACCATCGGCACGGCCCGCGCCCGCTGCACGAGCTGCTACCCGACGCCTTCGGTCCCGCCGATCTGGAGCGTAGGTAAGGCCAAGTGGTCCAACAACTCCGGGTTACCGGCGAGTAGGTTGGCGGCCATGCCGTATCTCGACGCGCCGACCGTCATCCGGACCAAGCGTGACGGCGGTGTGCTGTCCGACGCCGCAATCGACTGGGTGATCGAGGGCTACACCCACGGGCGGGTCGCCGACGAACAGATGTCGGCCCTACTGATGGCGATTTTTCTGAAAGGCATGGCACCCGCCGAGATCGCCCGTTGGACGTCGGCCATGGTCGATTCCGGAGAACGGTTCGACTTCACCGACCTGCGCCGTGCCGGGCGGCCACTGGCGTTGGTGGACAAGCACTCCACCGGCGGGGTGGGGGACAAGATCACCATCCCACTGCTGCCGGTTGTGGTGGCCTGTGGCGCCAGTGTTCCGCAGGCGGCAGGGCGCGGGCTCGGCCACACCGGCGGCACGCTCGACAAACTTGAGGCGATCCCCGGCTTCACCGCTGAACTGACCAAAGGTCAAATCCGGCAACAACTTCGGGATATCGGTGCAGCGGTGTTCGCGGCCGGGGAGTTGGCGCCGGCCGATCGCAAGATCTACGCACTGCGGGATGTCACCGCCACCACCGAGTCGTTGCCGCTGATCGCCAGTTCCGTGATGAGCAAGAAGCTGGCCGAAGGGGCGCGATCGCTGGTGCTCGACGTGAAGGTGGGGCGAGGCGCGTTCCTCAAGACCGAGGCCGAGTCCCGCGAACTGGCGGCCACCATGGTGGGCCTGGGCAATGCCAACGGGGTCCCGACCCGGGCCCTGCTCACCGATATGAATTGCCCGCTGGGGCGGACCGTCGGCAATTCCGTGGAGGTCGCCGAGTCGCTGGAGGTGCTGTCCGGGGGCGGTCCGTCCGACGTGGTCACCCTGACCCTGGCGCTGGCCACCGAGATGCTCGACGCAGCCGGTGTCGACGGCACCGACCCTGCCCAGACGCTGCGCGATGGCAGCGCGATGGATTGCTTCCGTGCGCTGGTGGCGGCCCAGGGTGGGGATTTGACCCGCCCGTTGCCCATCGGGACGGCCACCGAGACCGTGACGGCCCCACGCGGCGGCATCATGGGTGACCTCGACGCCATGGGAGTGGCGCTGGCGGCCTGGCGGCTGGGTGCCGGCCGCGCCCAGCCGGGTGAGCCGGTGCAGTTCGGTGCGGGCGTGCGGATCCACCGCAAGCCGGGGGAGCCGGTGGCCGCGGGGGAGGCGCTGTTCACCCTGTACACCGAGACCGCCGAGCGGTTGCCCGGCGCACTCGCCGAGCTCGAGGGCGCCTGGACGGTCAGCGACACCGCGCCCACGCAGCGGCCCCTGATCATCGACCGGTTGTAGGTATTCACGATCCCTCTGGTCAATCGGGAACCCAACTGCTAGGCACAGATGGTGCCCGACGACGATCTTGCGGATTTCCAACGGTCAGAGTTCACCTACCAATCCAAGACCCGCTCCGTGTTTCGGCGCGGAGACGGGCCGGCGGTCGTCATCATCGCCGAAATGCCTGGCATCACCCCCAAAGTCCTCGACTTCGCCCGCCAGGTCAGCGGAATCGGTTGCACCGCAGTCCTTCCACACCTGTTCGGAGTCCCAGGCCGCGATCCGAACCCGGACGCACGCGGTCGGGTTGGCTTCGTGGCGAATGCTGTCGGATCGCTCGTACCGGCCTGCATCAGCCGAGAATTCGTCACCTTGGCCACCGGCCGGACTTCCCCGGTCATCGACTGGCTGCGGGCCCTGGCCAGGCACGAACACGAGCGTTGCGGCGGGCCCGGTGTCGGCGCCGTCGGCATGTGCTTCACCGGGGGCTACGCCCTGGCGATGGCGACCGACGACACTTTGCTCGCTCCGGTGCTGTCACAACCTTCGATGCCAATGGGGCTGACTGCCGCCCAACGCGGGTCGATCGACATCTCGGAGGCTGACCTGGCCATCGTCCGGCAACGGTGCGCCCGCGGTCTGACGGTGTTGGGGCTGCGGTTCACCGGGGACCGGCTGGTGCCGGCAGAACGCTTCGGCTTCTTGCGTGAGCAGCTCGGTGACGCATTCGTGGCGGTTGAACTCGACGATGCCGACGCCAACCCCGACGCGACGATGCGGCCGCACTCCGTGCTCACCGAACACCTGATCGATGTACCCGGTCAACCCACCCGAGCTGCGCTCGACCAGGTGCTCGACCTGTTTCGTCACCGACTGTTGAGCGGGTCGCAGCCTGAATGATCCGCGCTGACGGGCTCGCTGTGCGCATGATGGAGTGATGAGTACGCCGCTGAGTCTGGACAAGATCCAGCACGCTCCCAAGGCCCTGCTGCACGATCACCTCGACGGTGGTCTGCGTCCGGCCACCGTGCTCGACCTCGCCGGTCAGGTCGGCTATGACGACCTGCCGGCCACGGACGTCGACGAGTTGGCCACCTTCTTCCGCACTGCGGCGCACAGCGGGTCGTTGGTGCGCTACCTGGAGCCGTTCGCCCACACCGTCGGGGTGATGCAGACCCCGGAGGCGCTGCACCGTGTCGCCTACGAGTGTGTGGAGGACCTCGCCGCCGACAACGTCGTCTACGCCGAGATCCGGTTCGCCCCCGAACTGCACATCGACGGCGGCCTGTCGCTCGACGACGTGGTCGACGCCGTGTTGGCCGGCTTCGCCGACGGGGAGAAGGCGGCCGCCGCAGAGGGGCGCATCATCACCGTGCGCTGTCTGGTCACCGCGATGCGTCATGCTGCCCGCTCCCGTGAGATCGCCGAGCTGGCAATCCGGTTCCGCGACAAGGGCGTTGTGGGCTTCGACATCGCCGGGGCCGAGGCCGGCTACCCGCCCACCCGGCACCTCGACGCATTCGAATACATGCGAGGCAACAACGCGCGCTTCACCATTCACGCCGGTGAGGCGTTCGGGCTGCCGTCCATCCACGAGGCCATCGCGTTCTGCGGTGCCGACCGTTTGGGCCACGGCGTGCGCATCGTCGACGACATCACCGAACTCGACGACGGGACCCAGCGCCTGGGCCGGCTGGCATCCATCCTGCGGGACAAGCGAATTCCGTTCGAGATGTGCCCCAGCAGCAACGTGCAGACCGGAGCGGCGCCGAGCATCGCCGAGCATCCGTTCGACCGGCTTGCTCGGCTGCGGTTCCGCGTGACCGTCAACACCGACAACCGGCTGATGAGCGACACCACCATGAGCCAGGAGATGCTACGGCTGGTCGAGGCGTTCGGCTACGGCTGGAGTGACCTGGAGCGGTTCACCATCAATGCGATGAAGTCGGCCTTCATCCCGTTCGATGAGCGGCTCGCCATCATCGACGAGGTGATCAAGCCCCGGTACGCGGTGCTGGTCGGCTGAGAGATTGGCGCGGGGCGGGCAGGAACGGCTGAACTAGACTCCGGCCGTGAGCCAGTGGGGGAGTTCGCCGTGGGGCGACAACGATGGTCAGCCCGGTTCCTCGCCGTTCGGTCCGCCGGTATTCGGCGCCGCCCCGGGGTTCGCGTCTCAGCCACCGGGGTACGGGTACCCGCCCCAGTTCACACCCCCGCCGCCGGAGGAGGATCGCCGACGCAGGGCGAAGTTGATCGGGATGATCGTCGCGGCGGTGGTGGTTGTTGTGGCGCTGGTGGTCGGCGGGGTCCTGGCCTGGACGTTCGGTTCGGGGCCGCAGCCGTTGTCGGAGGCCGATACCGCGGCCGGTCGGGCCGAGATCGCTGCGGAGGAGCGTCCGCCGGGCGCGGTGAAGGCCCCCACCCTGACCAGCGCGCCCACCACCCCGCTGTGGACCTATCCGCCAGGCGAGAACACCCTCGGTCTTGTCCGCCTCCTGGGCGGTGATGCCAAGACCGTCATCATCCAGGCGGCCAACTCCTTGATCGCGCTGGATGCCACCAACGGCTCTCCGCGATGGCAACAACCGTTGCGGATCATGCAAATGGGTTGTGTCATCGGCACTTCGGGCCAGGCCGCCCTCTGCAACGGTGGAGCGGCGGCCATCCTCATCGACATGGCGACTGGTGTGACCAAGGAATCGAAGTCGGCCAAGGAACACAACGCCGACGTCTACGGCGGCGCCAGCATGTTGGCCGTGAAACTGGGAAAAGAATTCACGATGTTCGATGATTCGGGACGGCAGCTGTGGTCGAAGCAGTTTTCATCGGAAATTATCTCCGTGTTCCTGGATCAAGGCATCGTAGCCAACTTCGTTGGTACCACGACGACGTTCTACGACGCCAAGACCGGCGACCAATTGTTCGCGGTCGACGAGACCTACAGACCGCCAGTCGCCACCAGTCGCGGCATTGCTGTGTCGCGTGGGAAGGACAAGAATTTCAAGTCGCAGATCGACTTCTACTCGTTCAGCGGCAAAATCGCCTGGCGGATCACTGCAGATCGCGGCTATCGGCTTCCCTCCAGCACGGATGCAGGCATCGCCAGTTCAGTTTCGGAGGCGGCTTGGCAGTCGGGTGTCACGTCGGCTGTCACATCGCTGATCGTGTACAACAGGGAGAAGAATGAGATCGCCGGGGTGGACGTCCTGACCGGAGAATTGACGTGGACCCAGCAGATTTCGCTGCCTGCGGAGGCGGCGGTCAGCCTCGGCGGTTTTGGCAATCTGTGCGTTGTTTCGTACACGACTGGCACTGCCGGGGCAAAGCGGGTGCGGGACTGCAGTGACGGTACCGGTGCGTTTCTGGACAGGTCGAAAATCATTCAACTCGTCGCCGCCAACGACACCCAGGTTCTGGGCTTCGCTGATCCCGACTCGGCGAGCCGCAGTCGCTGGGGTCCGGTGACCGCCTTTGACTCCGCAACCGGCCGGCAGTTGTGGCAGTTGCCCGAGATGGGTTCAATCGACTGGGTGGGTGACGGGCTGTATTCGTCCTGGAACTCGTCGTACTACGGCATCGCGCGGCTGGCCTGAGCCGATGCCGTAGGCCTGATAAATGTGACCTGGCAGGAGGGTATGCAGGAGTCCAGGATTTCGTAAAATGGGCTGATCGAGATTTCAGGATTCCCGCTGCGGTTGTACTGGCCCAAGGAGGAGGCGCTCGACGGCACCTGGCAGCCGCCGAAGGTCACCAAACACTGATCCGCGCCGGACACGTCAGCCGCGCAGTACCCCCCGTAATGCGTCGGCGAAAATCCCTGGCGCGTCGATGAATCCACCGTGGTCGCCGGGGAATTTGACCGGACGCACGCCCAGTAGCCCGGCCAGGGTCATCGTGGTCCGCTTGGTCAACAGGTGCCCGGACTCCTCGCCGAGACCCAGCACGACCTGTCCGTTCATCAATGCGGCGACATCCGGTAAGTAGCGGGTGGTGGGCCGGAGCTCGTGGTTGAAGAAGTGTGCCGCGTCGCGCAGCTCCTGCTCGCTCGGTGCGGGCATCTCCCGTGCACCGGGCGGTACGTCGAAGCCGGCGTTGGCCATGAACTTTCCCCAGGCCGCGAACATCCCGTCGCTGTTGAAGGTGGCGATGATGTCTTCGGTGGCAGCGCGTTGCTCAGCGGCGTCGGGTAGCAATTCGAGCAGGGGAGGCTCGTGCGCGACGAGGATGCGCACCCGGCCGGGGTGGCGGGCCACCAATGACAGGCCCGTCACCGCCCCGCCCGACGAGCCGAACACATCGGCGGAGTCGGCGCCCAGATCATCGAGGATCGCGACGACGTCATCAGCCCGGCGCTCCGGGATGGAGTTCTCGGTCTGATCGTCGACGGAACTACGGGCGATGCCGCGCGGGTCCGCGGTCACCACGGTGTGGTCCCCGGCCAGCGCGTGCGCCAGCGGTGCGAACTCGGCGGCAGCCATCGGCGCGCCGAGGATCATCAGCAGCGGGCCCTCGCCGCGCACCTCGTAGTGCAGGCGTGCGCCGGGAACCTCGACGGTGTGCGTGGAAAGGCTGGTCGATGCGGTCATGAGTGATCTGACCGCCTGCGCGGCCAGAACTCATCGGATCGCGGCTACTCCGCGCGCAGGCGTGACTCCACGAAACGCTCCAACGCTTCCCACTGCTCGACGGCCTGGGCATACGGCGCGTCGGGTTTGCGGGCGTTGTCGTTGCCCAGGACATACCCGACGAACTTGCCGAGGGCCTTGGTATCGGCCAGCGTCTCGTCGACGGTCTTGTCCTCGGAGTAGTCGCTGACGTCGCGCAACAATTCGACGGCCAGTTCCAGCTGGTCGTGGTCGACCGCGTCGGGTCCGTCGGCGATGTCGTCGGAGATGCCGGACAAGACGTAGATGTTCTCCTCGGCGACGTCCACCCGCAGCGAGCCGTCGGTGGCGGCGGTTCTGATGTCGTCGTAGGTGGCCAGGTCGGACAGGTCGTGGTCGTGCTCGTCGGCCAGGTAGCGGGCCAGTGCGCGCTCCGAGGTGAACACGCTGATGCGACCGTTGCGGCCGAGGAAGACCGGATCGTCGTCAAGGTAGCAACGCAGGGTGTAAACGGTCCCCGAGCCGGTCATGATGCGCACCGGGTCGATGCCGACCTTCTGCCAGAAGTCCTCGTCGTCGCCCAGGACAGCGGCGTCGGCGGCGCTGCGCACGGGTTCGGCCGCCGCGGTGTCGTCCTCGTCGCTCTCGGCGTCGTCGTCTTCGGTGTCGGCGACCAGGTCGTCTTCGTCCTCTTCGGGAGCCGGTTCCTCGAGCTCGGCCTCGGCCTTCTTGACCGCGTCCTCGTCGATGTCTTCGGGAATGGTGACAACCTCGTCGATGGCGTCGAGCACGCCGTCCCAGCCGCGCGCGATCACGGCTTCGATCTCGGCCCAACGCTTGCGGCCAGAGCGCCCGGTGAAGCCGTCCACCCCGCCACCGAGTGTGCCGAGCACCGGGTTGCCGTTGAACAACTTGCTGATGGCCGCCAGTTCACACACCGAGCCGATCGAGGAGACCAGAACCAGCGTGCGGTGCACAGTCGCGACAGACTCTTCGGTCGGCTTGTCGGCAACCAGCTCCGGGATCCCGACGATGTCGTATTCACGGTCGTCGGCCGGCTGCAGCTTGTGGGCGTTGGCGGCGGTCAGCTTGTCCCACGCCGGGTGGTCGGCCAGATCGTTGTCGGTGTTGGTGCGGACGAATGCCGCGAGGTCAGCGACCGATTCGAAGGCGAACAGGGCGTCACCCTCGCCGAGGAAGGCCTCCCACTCGTCGCCGGCATCACGCCAACGCGGAGCCCACAATGTGTAGAGGTCGCCCTTGGTCAGCCCGAGCCGAATCGGGACGATGTCAGCAGCCATGCGGCACAGCCTAATGGGGCGCCTCCGACGCCAGTCAGGTTGTCTCCCGTTCCTGGGTCGGCTCGGGGGTGCCCGTCACACTGTCGGCCGCCAGAAGCCCTGAAAGCCCTGACCGGCATTCGTCGTTCGGACGGGGGACAGTTTCACGGGGTCACCTGCCTCGATCATCGTATTTCCGCCGACGATCATGGCGACATGGCCGTCCCACACCGCCAGGTCACCCGGTCGCAGCGTCCCCGCCGAGACCGCCTTGCCGATGTCCTGCTCCTGGGCCAGCCGCGGGATGTCCAACCCGGCTTCGCGATAGGCCCATTGAGTCAGCCCGCTGCAGTCCAGCCCGACGCCGGGTGTGGTGCCGCCCCACCGGTAGGGCACCCCGAGCTGGGTCAGCGCGTGCCGCACGGCGCTGGCCGCCACGGCATTGGGGGCCACCGCGGTGCTCCCGTCGGGCAGCCGCACGGCCACACCGTCCCCGAACATGCCCGGGTCGCGAAGCCCGACCGCTGCCTCGGAGCGATCACCCGAAGAGGCCGGCAGGTCTGCGGCCCCAGAGAACCCCGCTCCGGAGAAGCCGGCCCCCGGGAACCCCGCTCCTGGAAATCCCGACGACGTCGGCGCGCCGGCCGGAAGCCCCGAACTGGCCGGGAGCCCCGCCGGGCCCGCGTGCATCCCCGCGGTGACCACACCGGCCTGGCGGTCCAGTTCGGTGCGTAGTTCGTCGACGACGGCCGACGCCTCAGCGACCGCACGCCGTGCCTCGGCCTGCAGCTCCTGCGCCACACCGGGCTCATCGAGATGGGGACCCAGCGCCGCGGCGCGTTCCTCGAAGCGGTCGATGATCGCCTGCAGTCGTGACCTCGCCTCGGTCACAGCTGTGCCTGCGCTCTGGGCGGCTGCGCTCAGTACCTGCGCTTGCGCCGCCAGGCCGGTCACCTCGGCCGCGGTGCCCGTGGCGAAGTCGGCGGCGGCCGTTGCGGCTGTGCCCGACCAGTCGCCGGCGGCGCTCTCCCACGACCGCCCAAGTGCCGCAGCGATATCCGACAGGGCGGAATGCGCCGCATCCAGCACCGTCACGGCGGGGCCGGGCTCGGCCCGGCCACTGCCCACCAGGTCTCGCAGCGCGTAGAGCGGTGTGGCCAGCGCGGCGGCGGATGCGGGCATGGCTACACCCGCGGCAACAGTGCCGCCGCCCGCTGACCGGCGGTGTCGTACTCGGCGGCGGTAACCCCGGCGCTGACGGCACCTGTGCCGGCCCGGGCACTCAGTGCCGCTACCGCCTCGATGTGGGCGCTGACGGATGCGGTGAAGGCTGCCACGAACCGCTCGCCGATCGGGCCGAGGGCGCCTGCCGGTGACGGCATCGACCGCAGGGTTGCGGCCACGGCGCTGAGCTCGGCGGCGTGTGCGCCGTAGGCGCCGCCAAGGGCGTCGATGGCCGCCATGTCGGCGCGCAGGGTGTCGGCGGTCATGTGGTTAGGACGTCCGCCGCGCCCGATCGGTTCCGTCATGCGTCGCTTTCCACGCCACGGCTGCTCGTGCGCCGTTGGCACAGCCCCACGGTAGAAAGCGGCGCACACGGGGCATCCCGAGGCGCCGCGTTCAGATGGCTGTACCGCCGCCGTCGACGTGCAACGTCGAGCCGGTG
Source organism: Mycobacterium sp. IDUB_9 (assembly GCF_055419505.1). NCBI lineage: Bacteria > Bacillati > Actinomycetota > Actinomycetes > Mycobacteriales > Mycobacteriaceae > Mycobacterium > Mycobacterium sp. IDUB_9. The sequence continues at coordinate 579,462 of NZ_JBVAXU010000002.1, forward strand.
ATGAAGGCCGCCCGCGGCGAACTCAGGAACAGCACTGCGTGGGCGATCTCCGCAGGAGTGGCCGTGCGGCCCAGCGGCAGGGCGCGGCCGAGTTCCTCGTTGGTGTCGCCCCATTGGGCCTCGACGCCTTCGGTGCGGGTCGGGCCCGGTGCCACACTGTTGACTCGCACTCCGCCGGAACCGAATTCGGCAGCCCAGGTGCGGGTCAACGATTCGACGGCGGCCTTGGACGCACTGTAGGTCGAGGCACCGGGTACGCCTTTGGACGCGACCATCGAGGTGACGTTGACGATGCTGCCGCGGTCGCGTTCGAGCATGCCGCCCACCAACTGGGCCACCAGGAAATATGTGCCGCGCACATTGGTGTCGAAAGTCTGCTCGAAGGAGGCGACGTCTTGTTCGACGGTGAGCGCACCGGGAAATGCGGCCGCATTGTTGACCAGGATGTCGAGACGATCGCATTGTTGAGCGAGAGATCGCACCGAGTCCAGGTCGGCGAGGTCGGCGCTGATGAACCGGACGTCGCCACCGAGCGCGGCCGCGGCGTCACGTCCGCGCTGTTCATCCCGCCCGGTGATGGTCACTGCCGCACCCGCCCGGGCCAGCAGGTCGGCACAGGCCAATCCGATACCCGCGGTGCCTCCGGTAACCAGCGCGCGGTATCCGTTGAGTTCTGTCGATCCGGATTCCATTGTGTCCTCTCGTTGTTCGTTACGCCACACGGCGCACATCGGTGTCATCGCTCAACACGGCCCGCAGACGCTCGCGGCTCCGTGCGATGCGTGACATGACCGTTCCCAGAGGGATTTCCATGCGCGCAGCCGTCTCGGCATACGTGAGACCCTCGATGTCGGCGTAGTACAACACCGTTCGGAACCCCTCCGGCAGCGTCAGCAACGCATCGCGGATCCGGTCGTCGCAGAACAGGTCGAGTGCACAATCCTCGGCAGAGCGCTCTGCTGTCACGGAATGGGCTGCGCTACTGAACATGTCGCCGTCGGTGATCTCTGGGACCGCGAACGTATCGGGACGGCGCTGTTTCATCCGGTGCGTGCTGATCCAGCGGTTGTGCATGATGCGGAACAGCCAGGCGCGCAGGTTGGTGCCCGGTTCGAACCGGTGGAAACCGGCGTAGGCGTTCATCAGCGTGTCCTGCACCAGGTCCTCGGCGTCGGCCTGGCTGTGCGTCAGCCGTCGCGCGGTGCGCAGCAGGACGGAGTGGAACGGCATCGCCTCGCGCACGAACCGTGTCGCCCGTTGCGCGTCAGACTCGCCCAGGGCTGCCGAGGCGGCTACGGCTGTCGTCGTGATCATCAACTCAGCCTGATTCGCGCCACCTCGTAGCGGACCCTTGAGAGTCCGTGGTCTCTGTGGTCCGTGGCGTTCGACCCCGGATAGACCTGCACGCCCCCGGCGTCGACCGTTAAGGTCAGCGCATGGATGTGCGCGTCGTCGACCACCCCCTGGCCGCGGCGCGGCTGACCACCCTGAGGGACGAGCGGACCGACAACGCCGGGTTCCGTGCCGCGCTGCGCGATCTGACGATGATGCTGGTGTACGAGGCGACCCGGGACGCGGCCTGCGAACAGATCGCGGTGCGCACCCCGGTGACCGATACCACCGGGTCGCGGCTGGCCAATCCGCCGCTGTTGGTGCCGGTGTTGCGGGCCGGTCTCGGGATGGTGGACCAGGCGCACGCGCTCATCCCGGAGGCGCAGGTCGGCTTCGTCGGGATGGCGCGCGACGAGACGACGCACCAGCCGACGCCCTACCTGGCGTCGCTGCCCGACGATCTGAGCACGCGGTCAGTTTTCGTGCTCGACCCGATGCTCGCGACCGGCGGGTCGATGGCCTACACCATCGACCTGCTCCGTGAGCGCAACGCCGTCGATATCACCGCGGTGTGTGTGGTGTGCGCGCCGCAGGGCATCGCCGCGATCGAGAAGGTCGCCCCGGACATGCGGCTGATCACCGCGACCATCGACGAAGGCCTCAACGAGGTCGCCTACATCGTCCCGGGTCTCGGGGACGCCGGCGACCGTCAGTTCGGTCCGCGCTAGGGGGCTCTCGCGGTCAGGTACGGCCGTGACAACACCAGTGCCGTCGCCGTGGTGAGCACGAGTACATACACCGGCAACAGATGGATGAAGGTGGTGTACCCGATCGCGTAGTGCACGGCTAGCGCCGGCAGCGTGCCCGTCACGAATCCGATCAGCAACGTCCACCACACCCAGCGCTCGCCGCGCCGGAATCCCCACAGCGCGATCAATGCGATCGCCAGCCCGGAACCGACCAAGGCCCCGCCGAAACCAGCCCGGTCGTGGGCGATGAAACCGAGCAGCTGCGGGTCAGCCGCTCGCAGGGTCGCTCCGTGGGTGTGCAGATAGCCAAGATCGGTGGTGACGAACACGTCGGTCAGCCCGACGAACGAGATGGTCGCCCCGGCGCCGGCGAGCCCGGCGCCTAGGCCGATGAACAGCAGCTGGCCCCACAACGCGCGCCTGCGCAGTGATTCCGGACCGTCTGGCAGCGCCCGCCATCGGGGCGGGTCGGGTCTGTTCCACACCGCGGCCAGCAGCATCGGGAACAGCGTCACCACCACCAGCGTGTGCAGAGGGTCGACGAACCCTGTTCCGACGAAGTAGAACAGCGTGAGGAAAGCGACGAGTCCAGAGATCAGTAACGTGGTACGGGCCCATCCCAGGCCGCGTCTGATGCCGCCCCAGGACAATCCCGCGTACAGCGCGCCGAGGCCGATCATGTTGCCCGCCATGCTGATCCGGTCATGTTGGATGAAGTGCACCAGGTTGTCGTTGATCTGGCGAAGGTCATCCACCCCGAGGCCGAGATAGGAACGGTCATAACTCAGCAACACAGGTCCGAGCGTGATGGCACCGGCACCGATACCTGCCACGATCAAACCGAGTCCGGCCAGCACACCCCACAACCAGCCCGGCCAGCGAAACGGGTTGAGCCCGGCATCGGCCAGGCTGGGCGGCGGCGTCGAGGTCTGCGAGGCGGCTTCGATCACGCGGTTGAACCAGCCCGGCCCGGTGGCCAGCAGCACCGCCGGCCGGGCCAGCACGACGGTGTCCGGATCCTGCAGCGCGGCAACGGCGGCGGCGACGTCTGGATCGGTCAGATAGCGATCCTCGCTTGCCGGACCGATGACCACCTCGTCGACGTCGGGGGCGAGCAGGTCGGCCACCTCTGAAGAATCCACCCGGGCGACGACGTGGCAGCGTCGACCGGTGGCGGCCCGGCGCACGGTGTCGACATCGGCGGCGCTCACCGGCGCGATCTCGATGATGCTGGCACCTTGAACCGGCAACACCAGTACGGCATCGCGGGCCACCGACGGCGGGACCACCGCGCCGAAGCGTCCCACCCATTCGGGCGGGACCGGCGGGTGATCGAAAACCCTTGGGATCCAACGGTACCCGCCTGCCTCGACGAGCGTGGCCAGCAGCCGCAGTGCCAACCGCTGCGTACGATGTTCGCCGATGACCGCGGACGCGATGGGGCGAAGCGGTTGGTAGGTCCAGTCCGGCATTGCGTTTCCGGTTACCAGCGCGCAGCGGCGTCGGCGAGGTCCTGGCTCAGCTTCTGGGCGTGGGCCCGTGCCGTATCCAGATCGTCGGTCGGTGCACAACGAACCTCGGTGTAGGACTTGAGTTTCGGTTCGGTTCCCGACGGACGTACCACCACCCGGACGGAGGTGTCGGCCTCGTCGCCGGTGAAGATCAGCGCGTCGGTACGTTGCTGCCCCCGCCGCTGCAGCAGATCCTCGACGGTGACGTTGATACCGCCCAGTTCTGTCGGCGGGGCCTCGCGCAGCCGGGTCATGGCGGCGCCGGCGTCGTCGACGTGGCGGGTGACCGCGCCCGTCACGTGCACGCCGTGCGCTTTGGCCAGAGCATCGAGGGCATCGAGCATGGTGCGGCCCTGATCGCGCAGCGCAGCCGTCAGGTCGGCGGCGAGGATAGCGGCGGTGATCCCGTCCTTGTCGGGTACCGAGGCCGGGTCGACACAATGCCCGATCGCCTCTTCGTAGGCGTAGACCAGGGTGTTACCGGGGGACTGGGCGCGGGCCAACCACTTGAATCCGGTGAGGGTTTCGGCGTGCTGGGCCCCGTGCGCTGCCGCGATGGCGGCCAGCATCCGCGAGGACACCACGGTGCTGGCCACCAGAGCGGCTTCGCTGACGGGTCCGGGTTCGAGCTGAGACAGGATGTAATCGCCCAGCAACCAGCCGGTTTCGTCTCCGGTGAGCATGCGCCAACCATCCGGGCCGGGTACCCCGACGGCACACCGGTCCGCATCGGGGTCCAGGGCGATTGCGATCTCGGCATCGATGTCGTCGGCCAGGGCCAGCAGCGCGTCGACCGCACCCGGCTCCTCGGGATTGGGGAAGCTGACCGTGGGGAAGTCCGGGTCGGGGTTGAACTGTTCCTCGACCACGTGCACGTCGTCGAATCCGGCCAGGGCCAGGGCATCAAGCGCGTACTCACCGCCGACCCCGTGCAGCGGCGTCAGCGCCACCCGCACCGAACCGGTGCTCCGGCGAACCCGAGCGGCCCGCTCCAGGTACCCGTAGATCTGGTGACGCCCACCGGTTTCCACTGCGGATCGGCGAATTTCGTCTGCATACGGGGCGCGGGCCACCGCGGCCTCGATCTCCCGGTCGGCGGGGGAGACGATCTGCATGCCACCGTCGAGGAACACCTTGTAACCGTTGTCCGTCGGCGGATTGTGTGACGCGGTGATCTGGATGCCGGCCACCGCAGGCAGGTGCCGAACGGTATAGGCGACCATCGGGGTCGGGACCGCGGCCATCATGAGAACTACCTGGAAGCCCTCGGCGGCAAGGACTTCGGCGGCCGCCAGGGCGAACTCGTCGGAGTGGTGCCGCGCGTCGCGCCCCACCACTACGTGCGATCCACCCAGACATCTGTCCTTGAGAACCTGCGCCAGTGCCCAGGTGGTGCGGACGACGACGGCCAGATTCATCGCGTCGGGCCCGCCACGCAACGGCCCGCGTAGCCCGGCGGTACCGAAGGTCAGCGGATTGCTGAACCGGCGGTCGAGCTCTTCGGGACTGCAGGAGGACAATTCGGCCGCGGCCTGCGGGTCGGGGTCATGCGCGATCCATTCGGCGGCGGCGGTCGCGATGGTGGTCATGACCCAAGTGTGCCCGCAGCGGCGTCGGAGTACGCCAGCTTGCGCAGGACCGGTGCCACCAGCATCAGCAGATCGAACTCCAGATCGGTGAGGTTCTCCCGCATCGCGGCGTGCAGCCAGGCGTCGCGTTCGGCCCGGTCGGCCTGCAGCAACGCCGTACCTTCAGCGGTGATCTCGATGAGCTGACGGCGCCGGTCGTGGTCGTCGGGACGCCGGGCGATCAGCCCCCGGCGGAGCAGTTCGTTGATGCTGTCGGTCAGCGACTGGGCCCGCACATGCAGCCGCGCGCCCATCTCGGCCGGGGTCGTCGTACCGCTGCGGCCGGCCTCGCCCAACAGTTCCAGCTGGCTCAACGTCAGGCCGTGATCTGGACGGTGCCGCCGCATCTGCCGGGCCACCGCCATCATCGACTCGCGCAGTTCAGTCGCCGATGTTGCTGCCATAAGCAAGTTATACCTTGGTATTTAGCGACGATGTGGCATTTGGCACCCATCTGACCGTGAATATTGCAAAGGAATGCCTTACGATTTCCGTGGGAGGTGGACGACGCCGATGACACGGACGCTGCGGTGGGTGTTGCTGTTCGTCGCGACGGTCGCCGTCACCGTCCCGCTCACGCTCATCGACGTACCCTCGGCCGCGCTGTTCGCCGGTCTCGCGGTCGGCATCGTATTGGCGCTGGTCTCGCTGGCCCCGGAACGGATGCCACGCCCGGCCGGGGTGATCGCCCAGGGCGTGCTGGGCGTCTACATCGGCACGATGGTCCATCAGGACGCCGTCAGTGCGCTCGGATCGGACTGGCCGATCGTGCTGGCGATCACCGTGGCGACGTTGCTGCTGAGCATTCTCGCCGGCGGGTTGCTCGGTCTGCATCGCGACGTCAGTCCGCTGACCGGGTCGCTCGCGCTCGTGGCCGGCGGTGCGTCGGGCCTGGTGGCCATCGCGCGTGAACTCGGCGGTGACGATCGCGTCGTCTCCGTCGTCCAATACCTGCGGGTAGCGCTGGTCACCGCGACCATTCCGCTCGTGGTGACCTTGGTCTTCCACGCCGATCGGTCGCACGCGCCGTCAGATCCCGGTGAATCTGCCTCGGCACCTTGGTATCTCAGCCTGGCAATGCTGACCGTGATCGTGGCGGTCGGGGTCGTCGGCGGGCGTTGGGCCAAGTTGCCGGGCGCCGGACTACTCGGCCCGCTGGCCCTCACGGTGACACTGCAACTCACCGGCCTCTCCTTCGGGCTGGCCGTCCCGGTGTTGCTGGTGCAGGCCGCCTACATGGTGATCGGCTGGCAGGCCGGCATTGCCTTCACCCGCGACTCGCTCCGGGCGATCGGCCGGATACTTCCGCTCGCACTGACTCTGATCGTGGTGCTCGGCGCGGCAACCGCCGGCCTCGGGATGGTGTTGGCCGACGTCACCGGGATGACGCAACTGGAGGGCTACCTGGCGACCAGTCCGGGCGGCGTCTACGCGGTGTTGGCGACCGCGGTCGAAACCGGCTCGAATGTCACGTTCATCATCGCCGCTCAGGTGCTGAGGGTGTTGCTGATGTTGTTCGTCGCGCCGCTCATGGCGCGGGTGATGGCGCGTAGGCCGGCCGAACAACCGGTGGCCGCCGTCCGGCGGTAGATGATCGGCTGGGCCGCGATGTCGTTGGCCTTGAAATTGGCCAGCACGAATGACCGGAAAGTGCGGCGAAACAGCAAGCTGGGGAGGAATACCCGCAAAGCCGGCCAGCTGGCGTGGTTGACCACGCGGTAGTCGGTCGGCTCACCGGCCCGTGGGACGAGCAGTGTCGAGTCCGGCAGTGCGGTGTGGCGCTGAAACCACCCGGCCGTGTATTCCCATGTGGCACAGACTGTTTCCGCTGAATCGCCGTGAAAGTAGTTGAACAGGAACCAGCGGTCGCCGGTGTGGTCCACATCGGCGATCCGGGCTGCGTTGTCGGCCGCCACCTGATACGAATGGCGTGCGCTGCGCTCTATTTCGGCAACCATGGCGCGGTAGGCCTTGTCAGCCCGCACGCTGTCGATCGCGTCAACATCACCGGTGCGAATGAGAACGACCAGGTCGTAACGGGCGGGCCGGACACCCGCGCGTGCCAGCAACGCCGCGCCCTCACCAGGCGGGCGCAGTGCTCCACGGAACACCACGGCCTCGACGACGTCGTCGCGCTGAGCGAGCTCCGCCGCCCACTTTTCGAGATGGCCGGTCAGGCGGCGGCGGGCGCGCGACGGCAGCGCGAGCGGCCCGGCCCAGCGGCCGGCCTCGGCCGCCAGGATCAGAAATCTGTCGTCGCTCGGCCGGGTGAGCCGAACCGGTACCGCGAGTTGATCATTGACGAGCTTCATCTGCTTTCCCTCTTCTCAGCGTCGGTTCAGGCCGGACAGTCGCCAGGCCAGCGCCCGGCGGACAGCGGGCAGCTTGCCCGCCAGCCGCATGACACGGTTGCGGATCGGGCGCCGGCGAGCGGACGCGGTGGCGAGTTCGGTGAGCCGGCTGGTCATCGAGACGACACCGCGTGCGGTGTGGCGGCGGGCGGTGGCGTACTCGTCGAGCAGCGCCTCGTCGGCCCCGGCGTCCAGCACCTGCGAGAGGTGCTCGCCCAGGACGACGGCATCCTCGATGCCCAGGTTCATGCCCTGCCCGCCTGCGGGAGAGTGCACGTGTGCGGCGTCGCCCGCGAGCAGGATGCGGTTGTCGCGGAACGAGTCGGCGACGCGGTGATGCACCCGGAACCGGGAACCCCAGACCACCTCTTCGACCACTGCGGGCACCGCCACCGGACCGCGTTCGTTCAACAGCGACTGCACGAACGCAATGTCAGGATGCTGCGGAGCTTCGTCCACTGTCGCGACGATGCGGTACATGTCGTCGGGCAGTGGGGCGACAACGACCAACCCGGCCGGTGAGAAGTAGAGGATCACCTCGTCGGCGGGCACACCGCCGGACAGGCGGACATCGGCCAGGGCAAACGATTCGCCGTACGTGCCCCCACTGAACGCGATACCGGCCTGGTCGCGGACCGTGCTGTGCATGCCGTCCGCGCCGATCAGGTAACGGGCCCGGATCTGCTGACCATCGGCGAACGTGGCGATCACCTGGTCGGTGTCCTGCCGGAGCTCGGTCACCGTGGCCGGGCGGAATACCTTCCCGCCCAGCTGTTCCAGCCGGTTCAAGAGGAAGCCTTCGGTGTCGGCCTGCGAGATCATCAGCGTGTACGGAAAGGCGGTCGGCAGCTCGCTGAACGGTGCCGCGATGAGGAGGTCATCGCGATCCCGGATGGTGAATGACGGGGTGTGGACTCCGCGGGCGACGAGTTGGTCGACCACGCCGTAGGGCTCCAGCAGTTCCAGGGTGTGGGGATGGACGACGGCGGCCCTCGAGGTGTTGGCGCCCTCGGCCTGGGCATCGACGACGGTCACGTCGTGGCCGTGCTGGATCAACACGATGGCCGCCGTCAGTCCGACGGGCCCGGCTCCGACGATCAGGACGTCTGTAGTGGTGTTCTGCATCTTCGACTCCTTGGTCAACAACCGTTGGTCAACAACTGTTGACTTCAACGTAGGAGCCTTCTGACGCGATGTCAACAGTTGTTGGCCTACAATTGTTGACATGCGACGACCTGCAGCCGAGACCAAGTCCGTCATCCTCGCTGCGGCGCGGGAGCGATTCGCCGCCGACGGGTACGAGCGCGCCACCATCCGGGCGATCGCGGCCGATGCCGGGATCGACCCTGCGATGGTGATGCGCTACTACGGCAACAAGGAACGGCTGTTCGCCGCCGCTGCCGAATTCGATCTGGAACTACCGGATCTCACCCGGGTCCCGCGTGAGGAGATCGGTGCCGCGCTGGCCGCGCACTTCCTCGAACGCTGGGAGCGCGATGAGGCGTTGCTGATCCTGCTGCGGGCCGGGGTGACCAATGAGGCCGTCGCCGAGCGGATGCGCACGATCTTCGCGGCGCAACTTGCTCCGGTCATCGCCGAGACGACGCGCAACGCTGCCGACACTCCGACGCGGGCGAGCTTGGCCGCCTCGCAGGTGCTCGGGATGGCCCTGTGCCGCTACGTGCTGGAGTTCCCGCCGTTGGTGACCATGGACCGCCAGGAGGTCGTCGACTGGATCGGCCCCACGCTGCAGCGGTATCTGGTCGGCTAGATCCGGTCTATCACCGATGCCAGCAGGGAACCCATCCGGGTTGCGGACTGACGTCCGGCCTCGAGTACCTCGGCGTGGCTCAGCGGCTCACCCGTCATCCCGGCGGCCAGGTTGGTCACCATCGAGATGCCCAGCACCTGCAGGCCGGCGGCCCGGGCGGCGATCGTCTCGTGCACCGTCGACATGCCGACCAGGTCAGCCCCGAGCGTGCGCAGCATCCGGATCTCCGCCGGGGTCTCGTAATGCGGGCCGGGCAGCCCGGCGTAGACGCCCTCGGCCAGCGTGGGCTCGATATCGCGGGCAAGGGCCCGCAGCGCGGGGGAGTAGGCGTCGACCAGATCGACGAACTGCGCGCCGACCAGCGGAGACCGCGCGGTGAGGTTGAGGTGGTCGCTGATCAGGACGGGTTGACCGACGCGATATTCGGCGCGCAGGCCGCCGGCGGCGTTGGTGAGCACCACGGTGGACACGCCCGTGGCCGCCGCCGTCCGGACCGGATGCACGACATGCTGCAGGTCATGGCCCTCGTAGGCGTGGATGCGCCCGGCCAACACCAGCACCCGGTGGTCTCCGATGCGTACCGAGTACGCCTGGCCGCGGTGCCCGGCTGCACTCGGCGGGGTGAAGCCGGGAAGATCGGCCATCGGCACGGTGGCCACCGGCTCGCCCAGCGCGGCCACCGCGGGCGCCCAACCTGAGCCGAGCACGACCGCGACATCGTGGCGTTCGACGCCCGTCCGCTCGGCGATGGTGGCGGCTGCCTGGCTAGATGCCTCGGGATCGGTCACGATAGGCGAGCTTAACCGTCGGAAACCCGCAGTGAGATACTGCGAGGATGCCGTCTGCCACCGCCTCGCTGAGCGTCGAGGACGCCATCAATCGGCGCCGTGGCGACCTCCTCGAGCTCTCCCACTCGATACATGCCGAGCCGGAGTTGGCCTTCGCCGAGTACCGCAGCTGTGCCAAGACGCAGGCGCTGGTGGCCGAGTACGGGTTCGAGGTCACCGCGGCTGCCGGAGGACTGGACACCGCGTTCCGGGCCTCTTACGGCAGCGGCCCGCTGGTGGTCGGGATCTGCGCGGAGTACGACGCGCTGCCCGAGATCGGGCATGCCTGCGGCCACAACATCATCGCGGCCTCGGCTGTCGGTACCGCGCTGGCCCTGGCCGGCGTCGCCGACGAACTGGGTCTGACCGTCGTGCTCGTCGGCACCCCGGCCGAGGAACTCGGTGGCGGGAAAGTCTTGCTCCTCAACGCCGGTGTGTTCGACGACATCGCCGCGACGGTCATGCTGCATCCGGGACCCGTGGACATCGCCGCCGCCCGCTCGCTGGCGCTCTCCGAGGTCACGGTGAACTACACCGGCCGGGAATCGCACGCAGCCGTCGCGCCGTATCTGGGCGTCAACGCCGGCGACGCGGTCACCGTCGCGCAGGTCGCCATCGGCCTGCTGCGCCAGCAACTGATGCCGGGACAGATGGTGCACGGCATCGTCACCCACGGCGGTCAGGCCACCAACGTCATCCCGGGCCGGGCCGAGATGCGCTACACCATGCGGGCCACCGACATGCCGGCGCTGCGCGAGCTGGAAGGCCGCATGGCCGGGTGTTTTTCGGCCGGAGCACTCGCGACGGGTTGTCAGCACCGGGTCACCGAGATCGGCCCGCCGTACGCCGAGTTGGTGCCCGACCCATGGCTTTCCGAGGCCATCCGCGCCGAGATGCGGCGCCTGGGCCGTAACCCGTTGCCGGAGAACGTGGAGGCAAGTGTGCCACTGGGCAGTACCGATATGGGCAACATCAGCCAGGTGATGCCCGGCATTCATCCGGTGATCGGTATCGACTCCGGTGGCGCGGCCATCCACCAGCCGGCTTTCACCGCCGCGGCGGCGGGTCCGAGCGCCGACAAGGCCGTGCTGGAAGGTGCAATCATGTTGGCCCGCAGCGTGGTTCAGCTGGCTGAGACACCCGTGCAGCGGGACCGGGTGCTGGAGGCGCTGCAGAGGAGGCGGGCGTCATGAGTGTGCTGCAGCATGCCGCGGCGCGCTGGTTGTCGCTCAACTACGACGAGATGGTGTCGTGGCGGCGTCACCTGCATGCCCATCCGGAACTGGGCCGTCAGGAGTTCGCCACCACCGAATTCGTGGCCCGCCACCTGGCTGAGGCCGGGCTGAACCCCAAAGTGCTGCCCGGTGGCACCGGATTGACGTGTGACTTCGGGCCGGAGGACCGTCCGCGTATCGCGCTGCGCGCCGACATGGACGGCTTGCCGATGGCCGATCGGACCGGCGCGCCCTATGCCTCCACGGTGCCCAACGTCGCGCACGCCTGCGGGCACGATGCACACACCGCCGTACTGCTGGGCACGGCGATGGCTCTGGCGTCGGTGCCGGAGTTGCCGGTCGGGGTCCGGTTGCTGTTCCAGGCGGCCGAGGAACTGATGCCGGGCGGCGCGATCGACGCGATCAATGCGGGCGTGCTGACCGGGGTGAGCCGGATCTTCGCGCTGCACTGCGATCCCCGGCTGGTCGTCGGACAAGTGGCCACCAAGCCCGGACCGATCACCTCGGCGGCTGATTCCATCGAGATCACCTTGCACTCGCCCGGCGGGCACACCTCCCGGCCGCACCTGACCGGCGACCTGGTCTACGGGCTGGGGACCCTGATCACCGGGCTGCCCGGCGTGCTGTCCCGTCGTATCGATCCCCGTCACGACACCGTCATGGTGTGGGGTGCGGTCAATGCCGGCGTGGCCGCCAACGCCATCCCGCAGATCGGGACGCTGGCCGGGACGATCCGCACCGCAAGTCGCGATACCTGGCTGACGCTGGAATCGATTGTGGAAGAGACGGTTACCGCGCTGCTCGCGCCGCTCAACATCTCGCACAGCCTCAACTACCGGCGTGGCGTGCCCCCCGTCGTCAACGAAGAGGTGTCCACCCGCATCCTCACCCACGCCATCGAGGCCATCGGCCCCGACGTCCTCGCCGACACTCATCAGTCCGGCGGCGGCGAGGACTTCTCCTGGTACCTCGAAGACGTACCCGGCGCGATGGGCCGGCTCGGTGTGTGGAGCGGACAAGGACCGCAACTCGATCTGCATCAGCCCACGTTCGACATCGACGAGCGTGCACTGGGCGTCGGCGTGCGCACGATGGTCAATATCATCGAGGCCTCCGCCTAGTTTCTTGCACCGCGACCGTGCGTGTTTGCCGGTCAACACGCCGCGGATCGCCGACATTTTGGCGTCACTCGTGGCCGGCGAGCGCCCATAGGCTGTCGTCATGACAGCTGAGCCTGACGAGCAACTGGCCTCGGCAATCGCGGCGTCCCGGGAGGCTGAATCGCTCAAACGCCAGCTCAGGACTGCCCAGTTGCACGCCGAGGAGTCCGCCGCCCGCGCCGAAACAGCCGGGCGCCGGCTGGAATCGGAGGCTCGCGATGTCCAGAAGCTGGAATCGTTGTCGCTGACCAAGATCTGGGCGCACCTCAAAGGTTCCCACCAGGACGCCATGGTCCGCGAAACCGCCGAACGTCAGTCCGCCGAGTACGACTACCGCACTCAACGGGGCCGCGCCGAGGCCGATCAACAGCACGTCGAGTATCTGAGCGGACGCCTCGCGGCGCTCGGCGATGTCGAGTTCGGTTTGGAGCGTGCCTTGAACGCCAAGGAACGCTGGCTTCAGGGCAACGGTGGCCCGGACGCAGCCAGACTCCTCGAAATCGCGGAAACACGAGGGCAATTGACGGCCGAACTGCGCGAGCTCAAGCAGGCGAGTTCCGCAGGCCAGCGGGCGTTGAAAGACCTGCGCACCGCCGCTGAACGGCTCGACAGTGCCAGGTCCTGGTCGGCGTACGACACCTGGTTTGACGGTGGCGTGATCGCCAGCATCGTCAAAGAGGACAGACTCGACAGCGTGTCGGAGTCGCTACGCTCGGCCGATACTCATCTCAAGCAGTTCAGCACCGAGCTCGCCGATGTCCACATGGAGGGCGCCCGTCTCGTCGAACTCGGCTCTTTCACTCGGGTTTTCGATGTGTGGTTCGACAACTTCTTCACCGATTTCGCGGTGCGCGATCGCATCATTCAAGCCCAGGACAAGGTCGATCAGGCCATCACGGGTGTCAAACGGGTTCTCAGCGAACTCGACCGGCGCACTCGGGCCCGCACCGTCGAGTTGAACCGAATCACCGCCGAACGCGCGGACCTCCTCGCGTAACCCCTGCACCACCGACGATCGTCCACATGGACCCTCAACTCATGCGGTTGTTCGATGGGCAGAGCGGAGTGACCACCAGCGGGCAGATACTCTCCTGCCTCACGCGTCATGCGCTGATTGCCCTAGCCGACGGGCGCGCGGAGTCGCCGATGGAGAGCGAGGCGCGGTTGGTAATGCTCGACGGTGGCCTTCCGGTGCCCGAATTGCAGTACGGGGTCGTCGACGGCAACGGGCAGGTGCGCCGGTTGGACTTCGCCTGGCCACATGACAACGTCGCAGTCGAGTACGACAGCCTGGACTGGCATGGCATGGCAATCCCGACGCGTTGCGTGACGACCGCAGGCGTACCGCGGCGTTGATGGACGTCGGGTGGACCGTTATCTCGATCGTGTTCGAGGATGTCCGCGAACGACAATGCGAGATGGTGGCCAGGATCAATGGGCGGTTGAGTCACGCTCGCGCGGCGTGAGCGTGCGCAAAATGCGCGCGAAGCGCGGCGTGTCGGGCGGCAAACACGCACGCTCGCGGAACAAGATCACGGCCCGATATTGCGCGCTGGGCGGGTGCGCAGGTCGTGCACGTACGTATCGGGTGCCCCGGCGATCTCCGCGGCGTCGGCCATCACCCCCAGGTAGCGGGCCGAGGGCAGGCCGCCCTCCCAGGCGTCGACCACATACAGCCAGGCCAGCACCGGGTCGGTGTTGGTGTCCGACGACAACCGGTCCACGCGGCAGCGGATCTTCTTGTGGAACCCGAGTTCGGAGCCCTCCCACCGATCGAGCGAATGCTCATCGGCCGGCGTCATGTCGTAGAGCACGACGAAAACCTTCGAAAGGGGGTCCTGAACGACGGTGGCCAACGCGCCTTCCCAGCCGATGTCCTCACCGCCGAACGTCAACCGCCAACCATGCAGCCACCCGGTACCCGCCATCGGCGAGTGCGGAGCCCGCTCGAGCATTTGCTCCGGGTGCATATTCGATCCATACGCGGCGTACAGCGGCACGGTAAGACAGCTTAATCGGCGAAGTTGGTTAGGTTGGTCCAGTGGCTACCCGCATCGTGATCATCGGCGGCGGACCCGCCGGCTATGAGGCGGCCCTTGTCGCCGCTGCCCGCGGCCCAGAGGTCGCCCATGTGAGCATCGTCGACTGCGACGGCATCGGCGGTGCCTGCGTGCTGTGGGACTGCGTGCCGTCCAAGACGTTCATCGCCTCAACAGGTGTGCGCACCGAGCTGCGGCGTGCTCCCAACCTGGGGTATTCGCTGGATTTCGAGCAGGCCAAGATCTCCCTGCCGCAGATCAACGAGCGGGTGAAGAACCTGGCCACGGCGCAGTCCGGCGATATCGCGGAGCGGCTGCGCAACGAAGGCATCGAGTTGATCGCAGGTCGCGGCGAGCTGATCGACGATGTTCCCGGCATGGCCCAGCACCGCGTCAAGATCACCGGTCCCGACGGCGCGGTCAGTCAGCTGACCGCCGATGTGGTGTTGATCTCCACCGGCGCCAGCCCGCGCGTGCTGCCCAACGCCGCACCCGACGGGGAACGCATCCTCAACTGGCGTCAGCTCTACGACCTCGAAGCACTGCCCGAACATCTTGTGGTGGTGGGGTCGGGTGTCACCGGCGCCGAGTTCGTCAACGCCTACACCGAGCTCGGGGTGACGGTGACGGTCGTGGCCAGCCGCGACCAGATCCTGCCCCACGAGGACTCCGACGCCGCCGCCGTGCTGGAGGAGGTGTTCTCCGAACGCGGCGTCACCCTGGTCAAGAACGCCCGCGCCGAGTCGGTCACCCGCACCGAGCACGGGGTTCGCGTCACCATGGCCGACGGCCGCGTCGTCGACGGCAGTCATGCCCTGATGACGGTCGGATCGGTTCCCAACACGGGTGGTCTCGGTCTGGAACGCGTCGGTATCGAACTCGGGCAGGGCAACTACCTCAAGGTCGACCGGGTGTCGCGAACCTCGGTACCGGGCATCTATGCGGCAGGTGACTGCACCGGACTGCTGCCGCTGGCCTCGGTGGCAGCCATGCAGGGACGCATCGCGATGTATCACGCCCTGGGCGAGGCAGTGGCACCGATCCGGCTGCGAACCGTCGCCGCGGCAGTGTTCACCCGCCCCGAGATCGCCGCGGTCGGCGTCCCGCAGGCCGCTATCGACGACGGGTCCGTGCCGGCCCGCACCCTTACCTTGCCGCTCAACACGAATGCCCGGGCCAAGATGTCCAGCCTGAGCCGCGGTTTCGTCAAGATCTTCTGCCGCCCGGCCACCGGTGTGGTGATCGGCGGGGTGGTGGTGGCGCCGATCGCCTCCGAGCTGATCCTGCCCATCGCCCTGGCCGTCCAGAACGGCATTCCGGTCGATGAGCTGGCCCAGACGTTTTCGGTGTACCCGTCGCTGTCCGGATCGATCACCGAGGCCGCGCGCCAGTTGATGAAACACGACGACCTGGACTAGAGAATCGGGCGGATCCCACGCCGCCCACGTAGCCTGGGGATCGTGACTGACCCGATCTCAGCACCGGGCGACGGGCAAACCTTCCTCGGACCGCAGCACAGGGCGCAAGCCTGGCAACGACTCGCCCACGAACAATTCGACGTAGTGGTCATCGGCGGTGGCGTGGTGGGAGCCGGCGCGGCGTTGGACGCCGCGACTCGTGGGCTCACCGTGGCACTCGTCGAGGCGCGCGATTTCGCGTCCGGCACATCCAGTCGCAGCTCCAAGATGTTCCATGGCGGGCTGCGGTATCTGGAGCAGCTGGAATTCGGCTTGGTACGCGAAGCCCTCCACGAGCGGGAACTGAGCCTCACCACGCTGGCACCGCATCTGGTCAAACCGTTGCCGTTTCTGTTTCCGCTGACCAACCGTTGGTGGGAGCGGCCGTACATGGCGGCGGGGATCTTCCTCTACGACCAACTGGGCGGGGCGAAATCCGTTCCCGCACAAAAGCATTTGACGAAATCCGGTGCACTGCGGTTGGCGCCCGGGCTCAAGCGCAGCTCGCTGATCGGTGGTATCCGCTACTACGACACCGTGGTTGACGACGCCCGTCACACGATGACCGTGGCCCGCACCGCGGCCCACTACGGCGCGGTCGTGCGCTCCTCCAGTCAGGTGGTGTCGTTGCTGCGCGAGGGCGATCGCGTCGTGGGGGTGACCCTGCGGGATTCCGAAGACGGAGCCACCACCGACGTGCGCGGCCATGTCGTGGTCAACGCCACCGGGGTGTGGACCGACGAGATCCAGGCGCTGTCCAAGGAGCGCGGCCGGTTCCGGGTGCGTGCGTCCAAGGGCGTGCACATCGTGGTGCCGCGCGACCGGATCGTCAGTGAGGTGGCCATCATCCTGCGCACCGAGAAGTCGGTGCTGTTCGTGATTCCGTGGGGTACGCACTGGATCATCGGGACCACCGACACGGACTGGAATCTCGACCTCGCGCATCCCGCCGCGACGAAGGCCGACATCGATTACATCCTCGGACACGTCAATACAGTGCTGGCGACCCCGTTGACCCACGACGATATCGACGGTGTCTACGCCGGTTTGCGTCCGCTGCTTGCCGGTGAGAGCGAAGAGACCTCCAAGCTGTCGCGGGAGCACGCCGTCGCGGTGGCCTCTCCCGGACTCGTGGCGATCGCCGGCGGGAAGTACACCACCTACCGGGTGATGGCGGCCGACGCGATCGATGCTGCCGCAGAGTTCATCCCGGCCCGGGTGGCGCCGTCGATCACCGAGAAGGTCCCGCTGATGGGTGCCGACGGGTACTTCGCCCTGATCAATCAGACCGAATACGTCGGCAAGCAATACGGGCTGCACCCGTACCGCGTCCGGCACCTGCTGGACCGCTACGGGTCGCTGATCGGTGAGGTGCTCAAGATGGCGGAGGGCAACCCTGAACTGCTGGCACCGGTCACCGCTGCGCCGGTTTACCTGAAGGTCGAGGCCTACTACGCCGCCGCGGCCGAAGGCGCACTGCACCTGGAAGACATCCTGGCCCGCCGGATGCGGATTGCCATCGAATACCCGCACCGCGGAGTCGATTGCGCCCGTGAGGTCGCTGAAGTGGTTGCGCCCGTGCTCGGATGGACCGCCGAGGACGTCGACCGTGAGGTCGCCACCTACATCGCGAGGGTGGAGGCCGAGGTGCTGTCGCAGACCCAGCCCGACGACGAGTCCGCGGATGCCCTGCGCCAGGCCGCGCCGGAGGCCCGCGCCGAGATCCTCGAACCCGTGCCCCTGAATTGACGCGCAGGCGCTCATCGCCGCCACTCCCGGTCCGTGACGGCATCGGCCCGGCGCGACTGCGGTTGTTGGGCGGCCGGGTGTGCGACGAGCTGCAGGAACGGTTCGGCATCGGCGCCAAAGTGCTTGCCGGAGAGGTGGTTCTACCCGACGGAACGCCTGTCGATTCGACGACGGTGCTGCCCGCGGGTGCGCACGTCTACTTCTACCGCGACCTCGCCGATGAGGTGGTAGTGCCGTTCGGCATCCCGGTGCTGTACCGCGACGACGACATCGTCGTCGTCGACAAGCCCCACTTCCTGGCCACGATGCCCCGCGGCGGGCACGTCGCCCAGACTGCGCTGGTGCGGTTGCGCCGTGAACTGGACGTGCCGGAACTGAGCCCCGCGCATCGACTAGACCGGCTGACCGCGGGTGTGCTGTTGTTCACCGTGCGCCGTGAGGTCCGTGGCCGTTATCAGCGGCTGTTCGCCGAGGGCGGGGTGCGCAAGACGTATCTGGCGCGCGCTGCCGGCACCGCCACGGTGCCGTTGCCCGCCACGTTGTGCAGCCGGATCATCAAGCACCGCGGGCAGTTACAGGCCTTCGAGGAACCCGGTGAGCCCAACGCGGAGACTTTTGTCGAAGTGTTCGAGGAGGGCGTGTACAGGCTCACGCCTCGCACCGGGCGGACCCATCAGCTGCGGGTACACATGGCTTCCATCGGGCTGCCGATCATGGGTGATTCCCTGTACCCCAACGTGATCGACGTAGCTCCCGATGATTTCGACCATCCGCTGCAACTGCTGGCGCAGCGGCTGGAGTTCACCGACCCGATCACCGGTGCGGACCGCGAATTCGTGAGTGCCCGGACATTGGGCTGAAGCGTTGCGTGAGCGGACCGTGGTGATGGTCTACTGACGGGGTGAACCGTGAGACCTTTGACCATCTGTTCGACATGACCGACCGCACCGTGATCGTCACGGGTGGCACCCGCGGCATCGGGTTGGCTCTCGCCGAGGGCTTTACGCTGGCCGGCGCGCGGGTGGTGGTCGCCAGCCGTAAGCCCGAGGCCTGCGACCGGGCGGCCGAGCATCTGCGCGGGCTCGGGGGACAGGCGATCGGAGTTCCCGCGCACAGCGGGAACGTCGACGACTTGGGTGCGCTGGTGGAGCGCACGGTCGCCGAGTTCGGCGGGATCGACGTGGTGGTCAACAACGCCGCCAACGCACTGGCCCAACCGCTGGGGCAGATGACGCCGGAAGCCTGGGCCAAGTCCTATGAGGTGAACCTGCGCGGACCGGTGTTCCTGGTGCAGCACGCCTTGCCGCATCTGAAGGCCAGCGCGAAGGCGGCGGTGCTGAACATGGTGTCGGTCGGCGCGTTCAACTTCGCCCCCGCTCTGTCGATCTATGCCTCGGGCAAGGCCGCGCTGATGTCGGTGACCCGGTCGATGGCGGCCGAGTTCGCGCCGCTGGGCATCAGGGTGAACGCACTGGCGCCGGGGCCCGTCGATACCGACATGATGCGCAACAACCCGCAGGAGGCCATCGATCTGATGAAGGGCGGGACCTTGATGAAGCGGCTGGCCACGCCCGACGAGATGGTCGGCGCGGCCCTGCTCATGTGTTCGGACGCCGGCAGCTACATGACCGGGCAGGTGATCATCGTCGACGGTGGCGGCACAGCGCGATGACGATGCTGATGGACGACTTCACCCGTCCCGTCGAGCTCGCCGGGACGGACAGCATGCGGGTGCGGCGTTCTCGCGCGCACCAGACGCTGACGCTGTCGCCCGCCGGGATCACGTTGGTGCGCAACGACAAGGTCATCGCCGAGGTCGCTTGGCAGCGAGTTCTCTGGCTGCGGCCCGTCCCGATGCTGCCGCGGTGGTCGACGCGCAAGGAATGGTCCATAGGGGGAGCAGAGCTTCCCATCTATCCGGCCGAATTTGACCAGCAGTGGACCACCGGGACCATCGGACGTTGGTTAGCGCACTATCGCCCGGATCTCGAACTGCCGGACGCCGAGGCAGCTCGGCCGATGCCACTGGGGATCCCGCGACGGCAGTATCCCTGGGTGCTCGGCCCGGCTGTGCTGATCGGCCTCGTGGCCCTAGTCATGCTCAGGGCGTCGATCTGGACGTTGCTCGCTACCACCGTCGTCGTTGCTGTGATTCTGCTCGCTGTCACCTCGCCCCGCCGGACCCGGATAGGGGGCGGAGTCGCGATTGCCTTCGCGATGCTCCCACTGGTGATCAGCGCGGTTTTTTGGCTGTTGGAGTTGTGAACTGAGCCGGGATGGACCCGCTCAGGTTTCCGGTGCCGACGGACAGGATCTGACTGCGGTTCTCGACGTGCAGCGCGGTCTCCAGACAGCCGGCGTCGAGGTTGGCCCAGAGCACCTGTTTGGTGGACTCCAGGCCGAATTTGCCATAGCTGCAGAGGGTTTCGGCAATCTCAAGAGCTGCACCGAGCAGATCCGCGGTGTCGTCGACGACGCGGGTGACCAGACCGAGCCGCAGCGCCTCGGCCGCCTCGACCGCCCGCGCGGTGAGGATCAGGTCGAACGCCGGGCCCGCGCCGATGATCCTGGGCAGGGTGTAGCTGACGCCGATGTCGCAGCCGCCGATGCCCAGCTTGATGAACTGCGTGCAGAACTTCGCGGCCGGGCCGGCGATGCGGATGTCGCTGGCTGCGGCCAGGGCGAAGCCGCCACCGTAGGCCGCGCCGTTGACGGCGGCGATGACGGGTTGGCGCAGCCGGTGCAGCTTGACCGTGAGGTTCGCGATGCGTTCCTGCCAGCGCATGCCCGAGCGGGGAAACTCGGTGCCCCCACCCGCCTCGGGCGGATTGGGATTGCTCAGATCCAGGCCCGCGCAGAAGCCGCGGCCCGCGCCGGTGAGCACGACGACGCGGCACTCGTTGTTGCCTGCGATCGTGTCGAGCGTGGCGTGCAGGGCCTCGACCAATTCGTACGACAACGCGTTGAGCTTGTCGGGCCGATTGAGCGTGATGACGGCGATGTCGGGACGCGGGTAGGCGAGGTCGAGAGACATGAGCCGGACCCTAGCCGGTGCTGTGCCACCCGTTGACGCCAACGGCGATCATTCGCAGTTGTTTGACCGCGGTGCGGTGGATGGCCTCGATGGACTGTGCGTCCGTCGCGTCTTCGAGAGCCTCGGCCGTCGAGATCATCGCATTGACGAACAGGTTGGCAAGGATGTTGAGATCCTCACTACTCCAGTCCTTGAGGCCCGGGAAACGGGCCAGGTCGATCGCGAGTTCCGAGGTGATCAACCGGATCTCGGTGCGGATCGCGTAGCGCAGTACCGAGACGCCGCTGGAGCGTTCGCGCGAGATGAACCGCCAGTGTTCGCGGCGCTCGTTGACACTCCCGGTCAGGATCTCGGCAGAGGATTCGATGACGTGGTGGGGGTCGAGCTTGCCGGCGCGGGCGCCACGCAGCATGTCGCGCAGGGACCGGAACGACTCGTCGATGAGGACGAGGCCGAGCGCATCCATCGAGTCGAAGTGCCGGTAGAACGCGGCGGGCACGATGCCCGCCTCCCGGGTGACCTCCCGCAGGGACAGTCCGCTGAAGCTGCGGTCTTCCAGCAGGGTGAGCGCGGCCGTGATGATCGCGCGCCGGGTGGCCTCTTTGCGTTCTTCCCTGGACAGCGTCTCGCGCGAGCGCGACGCCGAGTCCGGCCGTCGTGTTCGTGACGTGGGTGTTCGTGAATTGGGCGTACGTCTGTTCACTGATGTGAACCCTACCACTTCCTGCATTTTTATCGTTGACAGAGTCAGGTGTGCACGCGCACTGTGTACACATGTTCACTCAAACATTGACTGAAGGCGTTGGCCGGCGACTGCTGGCCGGCCCCCGAATGAGTGCGCTCGCGAACCTGCTTACCGGTCCCCACGGAGTTGACCGCTACACCGAGCTGGTCGAACCGACCTGGACCCGCGGCGACGCCCGCGCCAAGGTGATCGCAGTGCGGCGGCAGACGCCGCGCAGCGTCACGCTGACCCTCGAACCCAACGCCGCCTTCTCCGGCTTTCGGGCGGGCCAGCACATCAACCTCTCCGTCGAGATCAACGGCCGACGCCGCACCCGGTGTTACTCGCCGGCCAGCGCCGAAGGTGCAGCTCGCCTGGAGCTGACCATCGGCCGCCACGACGGCGGCCTGGTCTCGACCTACCTCTGCGACCACGCGTACCCGGGAATGGTGCTGGGGCTCGATTCCGTCGGCGGAGATTTCGTTCTCCCGGCGGTATTGCCGAAGCGCATCCTGTTCGTCTCGGGCGGCAGCGGAATCACTCCGGTGATGTCCATGCTGCGGACCCTCCGCGCACAGGCGTTCACCGGGGAGATTGCGTTCGTGCACTACGCGCGCGGCGCTGAGGAGGCCTGCTACCGCTCGGAGCTCGCGGCGATGGGCCGAGCCGGTGTGCGGGTGCTGCACGGATACACCCGCGGTGGCGACGGTGCCGGGATCATTGGTGATCTCGACGGGTATTTCGGCCCGGCGCACCTGGCCGCCGCCTTTCCCGATGGCGAGCCCGATGCGGTGTTCGTCTGCGGTCCGCCGGCGCTCGTCGACGCCGTCCGCATGCACTGCCCCGATGCGCGCTCGGAAAGTTTCGTTCCGCCCGTGTTCAGCATCTCCGGCGAATCCGCCGGTGGGACAGTCACATTCACCGGCAGTTCCGTCACGGTGACCGACGACGGTCAAACCCTGCTGGCGCAGGCCGAAGCGGCGGGGCTGACTCCCGAAAGCGGATGCCGCATGGGTATCTGCCACAGCTGCACGCGGCCCAAGAGCCGCGGAGCAGTGCGCAACCTGATCACCGGCGCGGTATCCAGCGCCGACAGCGAAAACATCCAGATCTGCGTCACCGCCCCCGTCGGTGACGTCGACATCGACCTCTGACTCTCACTCTGAAAGGCACTGTCATGCCCGAGCTGAAGAAGTACACCCTGACCCCCGACCAGTTCGAGGAGTTCGGCCGCGAACTCGACGTCATCCGTGAACGTGCCATCGACGATCTCGGTGAGCGCGACGCCACGTACATCCGCGACATCATCAAGCTGCAGCGCAAGCTTGAGATCGGCGGCCGTGCCTTGCTGTTCCTGCCGCCGGCCTGGCCGGTCGGAACCGTGATGCTCGGGCTGTCGAAGATCCTCGACAACATGGAGATCGGCCACAACGTCATGCACGGCCAGTACGACTGGATGGGCGATCCGGCGTTGCGCGGCCAGAACTTCGAATGGGATTCGGCGTGCCCGTCCAATCAGTGGCGGCATTCGCACAACTACATGCATCACACGTACACCAACATCGTCGATATGGACCGCGACATCGGTTACGGCGTCCTGCGCATGAGCGAGGACCAGAAGTGGAGCCCGTACTACCTGGGCAATCCGTTGTACGCATTCCTGCTGATGGTGTTCTTCCAGTACGGCGTGGCGCTGCACGAGCTCGAGACCGAGCGCATCCGCACCGGCGAGATCAAGCTGCGGGACAAGAAGGACATGCTGCGCGAGATGTGGGCCAAGGTGCGCAAGCAGACCGTGAAGGACTACGTGGCCTTCCCGCTGCTGGCCGGCCCGTTCGCGCCATTCGTGTTCGCGGGCAACATGACCGCCAACCTGATGCGCAACGTGTGGTCCTACACCATCATCTTCTGTGGTCATTTCCCGGAGGGCACCCATGAGTTCACCATCGAGGAGACCGAGAACGAGTCCCGAGGGCAGTGGTACTTCCGCCAGCTGCTCGGCTCGGCGAACCTGAGTGGCGGCAAGTGGTTCCACATCTTCAGCGGCAACCTGTCCTTCCAGATCGAACACCACCTGTTCCCCGACATTCCGGCACATCGCTACTCCGAGATCTCCGGTGAGGTGAAGGAGATCTGCCAGCGTTACGGCCTGCCGTACAACTCGGGCCCGATCCACAAGCAGTTCGCTTCGGTGGTGCGCAAGATCGTGCGGCTGGCATTCCCCTGGGGCGGCAAGCCCAAGGATCCTGAGCCGGCCGTCGAGGTGGCTGAGGTCAAAGAGTCTGCACCGGAAGCGGACTCGCAGCCGATCTGTGAACCGGAGCTCGTCAACTGCTGACCGACAGGCTGCACTGCAGCAGCACCGTGTCCAGCCACCGTCCGTGCTTGTAGCCGACTGCACGCAGTCGTCCGGCCTCGACGAATCCGTGCTTGCGGTGCAGGGCAAGGGATGCCGCCGCCTCGTCGGTGTCGACCACCACGGCGATGACCTCACGGATACCCGCTGCGGCGCAGCCTTCCAGAAGTCCTTGCAGCAGTAGAGTTCCGATTCCGCGGCCGGCGGTGTGTGGTGCGAGGTAGATCGAGTTCTCCACGGTGTGCCGATAGGCCGGCCGCAGCTTCCACGGTGAGCAGTAGGCGTAGCCGACGATCTGCCCCTCGAGTATCGCGGTGAGGAAGGGCAATTCACGTTCGCGGACCGTCGCCAGTCGGCGGTCCCATTCCTCGTGTGCCGGCGGAGTCAGCTCGAAGGTGGCCACGCCGGTCTCGACGTGATGGGCATAAATGGCGCTGATCGCGTCGAGGTCACCCGATGAGGTGACGC
This sequence comes from Mycobacterium sp. IDUB_9, assembly GCF_055419505.1. Classification (NCBI taxonomy): domain Bacteria; kingdom Bacillati; phylum Actinomycetota; class Actinomycetes; order Mycobacteriales; family Mycobacteriaceae; genus Mycobacterium; species Mycobacterium sp. IDUB_9. The sequence continues at coordinate 603,853 of NZ_JBVAXU010000002.1, forward strand.
GGACGACGACGTTGGTCATGGTGTCACCCTAAGGGGCGGGGTTCTGGCACGCTCTGGGCATCGGCGATGTCGTCACCAGCCCGTGCTGTCAGCGTGGCGTTGCAGCGTCAAACTCAGAATGGTGGTGGCGGTCCGTATTCTTCGGCGATCCAGGCTTGGAAGTCGCGTTCGAATGCGAGGTCGCCGTTGAGTTCGGCGCGGAGCCGTCGTTCTTCGGCGATGCGGTCTTGGCGGTCTTGTTCGCGGGTTTGGCGGCGGGTCGGCATCTTCGCGCACCGGTTCGTCTCTGGCGCTTGCGGCTCGGGCTCGGGGAGGTCCAGGTTCCCGGTGGGTTGGGCCAGGGTGGGGAACATCGCGGCGCCGTGGGGTTCGGTGAGATACGTGTGTCCGGTGGGTGAGCTGAATTCGATGGTGCCGTCAGGAAATTGGCGGTCGGTCCAGCCGGGGCAGAACGTTTTGACCAAATGGTGTGCGCGGCAATATAATTTGGTGTTTGACGGGTGTGTCGGGCCCAGCGGATAGGGCACCGTGTGGTCGATATCGGAAACCACCGCCGGCGCATCACAGCCGGGGAAGCGGCAGGTGAGATCGCGGAACCGGATGAACTCCGACAATGCTGCTGACGGCCGGTACTGCGGCTCGCCCGCGCCGGCGTCAGCGTTCTCGGTGTGGGCCGTCTGCGCAGTGTTCTCGGTGTGTGTGTCGGTGCCGGTGTGTGTGCCGGTGTCAGTGGCGGGCACCACGACCGGTTTGTGTTTGGCGTTGGCGGCCAGGTCACGCACCGTCTCGGCGGGCAGGATCCCATAGCCGGGCAGATACCCCGGATCATCAGAGGTGCCGTCCAGGGTCGACTCGGTGGCCAACACATGGACCACCGCGGCGGTAGCGGCGGCCCGCTGCTGGCCGGCCGGGCAGTCGGGTAACCCGCACAGGCATTGCAGCTGGGACTGCAGGCGGGCCAGCGGACCGATCGCATCAGCCCGGCGCTGGGCATGGGTGCGCGGATCATGCTCACACACCGTGTCAGCCAAAGCATCCAGCCGCTGATCCAGCGCGGCCCCGTCGGTGACATCCACATTGGCCCACACCGTGGCCTTGCCCGGGCTGCCCACCTCGACCTGAACAAACCGCTCCTCGGCCACATTGGGTGGCACCCGCACCCCGTTGGGGTCGAGTTTGGCGATCCACTGATCGATCCGGTCGCGGAGTTGGTTTTCGGACAGGCGCATCCACCGGTGCGCGCGGGTGGCCAGTTCCTCATCCAGCCCTGACCACACCGAGGGATCGACGATGCCGGTGCGGGCGATGATCATCCGCACCACCCGATAGTCGATGTCCCCGGCAGCGAAGCGCGCTGCGACCAGGGGCAGTTTGTCGCGCAACACGCGGGCGTGGTGGATCTGGGTGCCGGCCCGGTGCCGGCTGATCCGCAGGACAGCCGAGATTTCAGCAGACACTTCGGCGAAGGGGTCGGTGGTCCAAAAGATCGATTCGGCCAGTTCGTGTGCGCGGCGGGTGTCGAGTTCCCCGATCGCCGCCAGGCGGCCCGCGATCGCCGCCGATTCGGCCCGCGCCCCGACACTGACCCGGTCGATCAGGTCAGCAGCAGAATCGGTATCGAACACATGTTCGATTATGCCACGGAGGGCTGACACGCGGAAGGGTCGATGTCTACCCACATGCCGGCGGCACAAGAAACCACCCAAACTGTCACCGATGTCCTGAGGCATCACGCCTGACATCGGCTCGGTCATCAGGGTTCGGCTGAGGATTGCGTCTGACAGGTCGGGCACCAGTAGGTCACCCGCTCGCCGCCGGAGTCCGTCTCGATCAAGGTCCCGCATCGTCGGCATGGTTCACCGGCGCGGCCGTACACCCACAGCTGGCGTCCAGCCCGGGTATCCCCGGTGGTGGTGCGATTCCAACGGGACCGGTTGAGCCACAGCATGTCCCGGGCGCGTTGCACGACACGTAGGGGATCGTTCAGCGAGCTCACCGGCGAGGTGGGTAGACGCCCGAAGACGAAACACAGCTCGTTGCAGTACACATTGCCGACACCGGCCATCACCCGCTGATCGAGCAAGGCAGCCGCCAGGGCGCGCTCAGGCTCAGCGATCAGATTGGCCGCGGCGGTGCGAGGCTCCCAGTCGGGACCGAGCAGGTCCGGTCCGAGGTGCGCCACCGCTGCCATGTCGGTGTCGCGATCGAGCACTTCGAGCACGCCGAGATCGATCCCGGTGGCCCTACTGTCGGCGGTCTCCAGCACGATCCGGATGCGGTGCGCCGCTCCTTTGGACCAGCCGATACGCCAACTGCCCTCCATCTTGAGATGAGAGTGGATGCTGGCCGGACCAACCCGGATGAACAAATGCTTGCCGCGGCTGAGCACCTCATCGACCACGTGCCCGGTCAGATCGACCGTGGCGTAGCGGGGGACCCTGAGGTCGCAGCGGGTCAACGTCTTGCCCGCCAGTGCGTCACGCAACGCTGTGGCGGTGTGGAAGACGGTGTCGCCTTCGGGCATGCCCTATTCAACCAGGGTGGGAAATGCGGTACCCGCGTCAGCGCAATCGCAGGCCCCGCGGGGTGCGGGAAAACCCGGCCCCGGTCAACGCCTCCTGCACGCTTGCGCGGTCTTCGTCGACCCCGGGGTCGAGTACGGCGACTCCGTTGATCCGCTCGACCAACAGCGACGGGATCCGCCCGCTGCTCACGAGTTCGGCCAGTGCGGCCGCGGCAGCCCGCTGCGTCTCGGTATCGGATGTGAAGCTGAGTAGGGTTTTGCCGCCACGTTCCAGGAACCACACCAACTTTCCGTCGACGAGCGCCACGAGGGCGCCGGCCTTGCGGCCCGGTCGGTGCATGTCGGTGTCGCCAGTCCGTTCAGGCCAGGCCAGAGCGGCCCCGTAAGGGTTGGCCGGGTCGGTCGCGGCGAGCATCACGGCGTGATACTCGGGACGCTGCGGATCGACGCCGTCGAGATAGGACCGCAGCCGGTCGACGGTCGAGGCTGCCGCGAACTGTGCCCCGCCCAGTGACTCGACGAAGTAGCCCCGCTGACAGCGGCCGGCGTCCTCGAAGGCGCTCAGTACCTTGTACAACGTGGCGAACCCGCCCGGCACGCCTTCGGCCGACGCCGCCCCCTTGGTCAGCACCCCGTGCCGGTTGAGCAGCAGCTCCGCTTGGAAATGCGCCCGCACGGTCGAATCCGGTTCAGCGCCGGGCAATGCCGACCACCGGCCGGACACCATCGGATCGGCTGCGCGGCTGTGCGGGCGCGCGACGCTGTAGCGGCTGAGTCTCGGCGGGCGTTGACGTTGCCGGTGTGCCGGTGCTCCCGACCGTCGGGGGCCGGACAGCATCGCCCGTATCGGGGCGAACGTGTCCCCGGTGGTCCAGCCGGCCCAGATCAGTTCCCACAGCGCGGTTTTCAACTCGGATTCGGACGCCTGATCGGTGAGTTGACGGAAGAAATAGCCGCCGCCGTGACCCAACGTCTCCATGATGGCCCGGTGTGTGTCGGTGAATTCGATCTCGGCAGGGGTGGGCAGCGTCAGCGGTGCCGTGTCGGCCAGGTGGAACACCACCCAGCCGTCGCTGCTGCCGATCTGCCCGGCGCCCGACCACATCACTTCACCGGAGGCCAGCAACTCGTCGAGCATTGCCGGCTGGTAATCACGCACCCGCTGGCCGAAGACCAGCGATTCCACCGCCGACGCGGGAAGGAGGACGCCGGCCAGCTGCTCGATCACTGCCGCCAGCCCGTCGATACCTGAGCTGAGGCCGGACCCGACGTGCTGCCAGGACGGCAGGAAGCGGCCATAGGCTGCGGTGCTGACCGGCTCGACCTGGGCGCGCAACGCGGCCAGGGAACGACGACGCAGGATGCGCAGCACCTCGGCGTCGCACCACTGATCGCCGGCGGTCCCCGAGGTGGCCGAGTCGACGAACTCCCCGCGCACCATCCGTCCATCGACGGCCATGCGGCCCAACACGTCTGCGGTCACCCGCAGGCCGAGCCCGAACCGCGTAGCGACCTCGGTGGTGGTGAACGGGCCGTGGGTGCGCGCGTAGCGGCCGATCAGGTCGCCGAGTGGGTCGTCGACGGATTCGGTGAAGGCCATGGGCACCCCGACCGGGACCGGCGCGCCGACCCCGTCGCGCAGCAGGCCGATGTCTTCCACCGCCGCCCACCAGGTCTGACCGCCGTAGGTGACCGGGAGTGCGCGCTTGGCGGCGTGCAACCCGTCCAGCCAGCCGCCGATGGTGTCGGCGGTGGCGCGCTCGGCGATCTCGGCCTCGGTGAGCGGGCCGAGCATCCGCAGCAGGTCGGCCACTGCCTCGGCGTCGCGCGCGGCCCGCTCCTCGGTGAGGTGCTGCAGCTGTGCCGAAGTCGATGCGATCACAGCCGGATCCAGCAGTTCGCGGAGTTCCACCCGGCCGAGCAATTCGGACAGCAGCACGGTGTCCAGCGCCAGCGCGGCGGCGCGGCGCTCGGCCAGCGGGCTGTCGCCCTCGTACATGAACGCGCCCACATAGCCGAACAACAGCGATGCCGCGAACGGCGAGGGGGTGGCGGTCTCCACCTCCACCAACCGCAGCCGACGTTGAGCCACCCGGCGCATCAAGTCCGTCAGGGCCGGGACGTCATAGACGTCCTGCAGGCATTCGCGCACCGTTTCGAGCACGATCGGGAAGTCCGGATACTTGCGGGCGATGTCGAGCAGTTGAGCGGCACGTTGCCGTTGATGCCACAACGGGGACCGCTTGCCGGGGTGTCGGCGCGGCAGCAGCAGGGCACGCGCGGCGCATTCTCGGAACCGGGACGCGAACAATGCAGACCCGCCCACTTCGGCGGTCACGATGGGTTCGATCTCGTCGGCGTCGAACACGAACAGGTCTGCGCCGGGCGGAGTTTCGCCGCTGTCGGGGAGGCGCACGATGATGCCGTCGTCGGACGCGGTGGGCTTCTCGTCGATGCCGTACCTTTCCCGCAGCCGGCGGCCCACCGCCAGGGCCAGCGGCCCGTGAACCCGTAGGCCGTACGGCGAATGCAGGATCACCCGCCAGTCTCCGAGCTCGTCCCGGAAGCGTTCCACCACGAACGTACTGTCGCTGGGAACGACGCCGGTGGCCTCACGCTGATCGTGCAGTAGCCGGTATAGATTGTCGGTCGCGAACCCGGCGAAACCCATTTCCTGGCAACGTCTATCGAACTCCGCGCGGCCGAGCACAGCCAACTCTCCGGTGAATGCGCCGACCGCGGCGCCCAGTTCGGCTGGCCGCCCCACACTGTCACCGCGCCAGAACGGCAACCGGGCCGGTTGACCCGGCGCAGGAATGACCAGCACGCGGTCGTGGGTGATCTCGGTGATCCGCCAGCTGGTCGCGCCCAGGGATATGACGTCACCGGGGCGGGATTCGTAGACCATTTCCTCGTCGAGTTCACCGACCCGCGAAGGCTTTTCGGAATCAGTGGCCAGGTAGACGGTGAACAGCCCCCGGTCGGGGATCGCGCCACCGGAGGTGACCGCCAGGCGCTGAGCTCCCGGGCGGGCGGTCAGGGTTCCGTGGTCGCGGTCATACACCAGCCGCGGCCGCAGCTCGGCGAACTCCGTGGACGGGTATTTTCCGGACAACAGATCCAGGGTGGCTTCGAAGGCGCTGCGCGGCAGCGTGGCGAAGGGCGCGCTCCGCCGTACCGCGTCGAACCAGGCGTCGGCGTCCACCGGTTCCAGAGCGGCCGCCGCCACGGTGTGCTGGGCCAGTACGTCGAGCGGATTGGCCGGGACGTGCATGGTCTCGATGTCACCCGAGCGCATGCGCTGCACTGCCACTGCGCAGCCGATCAGGTCGGTGCGGTGCTTGGGGAACAGCACGCCCTGGGAGATCTCACCGACCTGGTGCCCGGCACGTCCTATGCGCTGCAGCCCACTGGCCACCGACGGCGGCGACTCGACCTGGATCACCAGATCGACCGCACCCATGTCGATGCCCAACTCCAGGCTTGAGGTGGCCACCACGGCGCGCAAACGGCCGCTCTTGAGGTCGTCTTCGACTTGGGCCCGTTGCTCCTTGCTGACCGAACCGTGGTGGGCCCGGGCCAGCAGCGGCGGTGCGCCGTTGGCTTGGCCGCTCGCCATGAGTTGCGCGGGCGCACCGCCACCGACCTGCGGGTTACGGTCGAGCGAGAGTTCAATTCCGGCCCGTTCGGCGTGGATCTCGTTGAGTCGGGAGGTCAGCCGCTCGGCCAGCCGGCGGGAGTTGGCGAACACGATCGACGATTGGTGTGCCTCGATCAGGTCGACGATGCGCTCCTCGACATCGGGCCAGATGCTGTTGTTGTCGAGGTTGGCCATGTCCGGCACCGGAACCTGGACCGAGAGGTCGAAGGTCTTGCCGGCCGGCGGGGCGACGATCGTGGTCGGAGCCTGTCCGGACAGGAACCGGGCCACTTCTTCGGGTGGCCGCACTGTCGCCGACAACCCGATCCGCTGGGCCGGCCTGCCGAGCAGCTGGTCGAGCCGCTCGAGTGAAAGTGCCAGGTGTGCACCACGTTTGGTGGCAGCGACGGCATGGACCTCGTCGACGATCACAGTCCGTACGGTGGCCAGCGTCTCACGGGCCGCCGAGGTCAGCATCAGGAACAGCGATTCCGGGGTGGTGATCAGGATGTCGGGCGGCTTGCTCAGCATCGCGCGACGCTGACTGGGCGGGGTATCCCCGGAACGGACGCCGACGCTGATCGAGGGGGCCGGCACGCCGTGGCGCTCGGCCACCCGGGTGATGCCGGTCAACGGGGTGCGCAGGTTGCGTTCGACGTCGACGGCCAAGGCCTTGAGCGGCGACACGTACAGCACCGTCGTGCCCGCGCGGGGGTCAGGAGGCAACTGGGCCAACTCATCGATCGCCCACAGGAATGCCGCGAGCGTCTTGCCTGACCCGGTGGGCGCGATGACCAGGGTGTTGTCGCCTTCGGCGATGGCTGACCAGGCCTGGGCCTGCGCGGCCGTCGGCGCCGGGAAGGCAGCCGTGAACCACTCCCGGGTCAGCGCACTGAACCGGGCCAGCGGATCGGCCGGCGTGGTGGTCATCTAGTCATACTGCCGCGCGGCACCGACAAGTTCAGCCGGTAGTCCTGGCACGCGGGCAACGGCGTCGAGCAGGGCGTGGGCGCAACTGTCGGCGACGAAATCCGCGTCGATCGACGGGTCCTTGAGCCGTTGCCGGCACATCTCGAAGGTCAGCGCCAGCCAGCCGTAGACGGTGGCCCGTAGGTCGCGTTCGACCTTGGCGTCCAGGGGCTCGGATATCGCGTCGCTGATCCGGCCCATGATCCGGTCGGCCTGGCGATCGTTGTCGATATCGTCGACGCCTCGCAGCACCGGGTCGGTGCGGCCCAGACCCATGTAGGCCGCCCAGGCGCCGTGCGGGTGTTCCTCGTCGTAGCGCAGATAGGCCAGAACTCCGGCGCGCAACTGGACGAACAAGCTCTGACCAGGCTCTCCAGGAGTGCTGGTGGCCTCGAACAAGCGCTCTCCCTCGGCCCGGACCACGGCGGCGAAGAAGGCCCGCTTGTCGGGGAAGTAGTGGTACATCAGGGCCCGCGACACCCCGGCACGCTCGGCGATCTCATCGATGCGGACCTCGTCGTACGGCCGCTGGCCGAACACCTCGGCACCCAGGGCCAACAACTCATTGCGTCTGTCGGCGGGGGACAGCCGGCGTCTCGACTCGGCACCCACGACAGCAGCTTAACGCGACCGGGCCTTACTTGACACATGTATAACAAGGCGGAATCTTGGTGTCATGACCGTCGTGGGCGCGCGGACCTCACCCGAGGGTGCCAAGTATCCGAAACTGCCCCACCCGCCACGGCGGGTCCCCCTGCTCGGAGACGTCTTCGGTCTGCAGCCCGACTCCTCGATGCAGAATGCGATGGGCATGGCCGAGCTGGGGCCGATCTGTGAATTCCGGTTCCTGGGTGCCCGCTACGTGGTGGCGGCCGGGGCCGACGCGGTCAATGATCTCAACGACGAAACCCGGTTCTGCAAGCATGTGGGCCCAGACATCGAGGCCCTGCGGATCGTGGCCGGCGACGGGCTGTTCACCGCCTACAACGACGAGCCGAATTGGCTCAAGGCCCATCAACTGCTGATGCCGGCGTTCAGTCAGGCTGCGATGCGTCGCTACCACGGGGTGATGTTCGACGTCGCCGATGAGCTGACCGACCACTGGGATAAGCAGGCCGGCCGAGGTGAAACCGTCGATGTCTCGGCCGACACCACCAGAGTCACCCTGGAGACCATCGGGCGGTGCACGGCCGGGTACTCGTTCGGGTGTTTCCAGAACGACACTGTGCACCCGTTCGTCGCCCACATGGTGTCGGCGCTACTAGGTGCCGACCGCCTCGGGGTACTGCGCGAAACCTTCCTGCCGGCCTTCGTCTTCCGGCGCTACGAGCGCCGGCTCCACCGCGACGCGCACTACCTGCACGGGCTGGCCGACGACATCGTCTCGGCGCGGCGGGCGCAGCCATCAGGCAGCCATGACGACCTGCTGCAGATCATGCTGGAGTCCGATCTCGACGCCGCCAACATCCGCTTTCAGCTGATCAACTTTCTGATCGCCGGACATGAAACTACTTCCGGTGCATTGTCATTCGCACTGTACTTTCTGTCGCAACACCCGGAGGTGTTCGCTCGCGCCCGCGACGAGGTGAACGAGGTGTGGGGTGACGAGGCGCGGCCAGAATTCGAGAAGATCGCCAAACTGCGGTATGTCCGGCGGGTTCTCGACGAGTCGCTGCGGTTGCAGCCGACCGTGCCGGCCTACTACCGCGCTGCCCGCCAGGACACCGTGCTCGCCGGAATCCACCCGATGCGCAAGGGTGATTGGGCCCTGGCGCTGACCTCGACCCTGCACCGCGACCCACGTTGGGGGCACGACCCGGAGGTGTTCGACCCCGACCGCTTCACGCCGGAGCAGATGCGGACCCGCCCGGGTGGCCTGTACAAGCCATTCGGAACCGGCGAAAGATCTTGCATCGGAAGACAGTTCGCGCTCCACGAAGCGGTGTTGATGTTGGCGGTGTTGATCCGCCGCTACGACTTGGTTGCCGATCCGGACTACCGTTTGCGGGTGCAGGAGCGCCTGACCATGATGCCGTCGGGCTTCCGGCTCGGCCTGCGGCGACGATAGCCACCCGTACCGCGTATGAAATGCCCCAATTCGGGGTACCGTTTCCGTGGACAGAACCGCAACGTCGGCAGGTCCGCGCATGGAATGGTTCATCGCAGACGAATATTGGCTGGCCAGACAGGTATTGCAGCGGGGGACCGCCGCGATCTACTTGATCGCGTTCATCGTGGCGGCCCGGCAGTTCCGCGGGCTCCTCGGTGAACGAGGCCTGCTGCCGATACCCCGATTCCTGGCTGCCAACTCGTTCCGGCATGCCCCCAGTGTGTTTCAACTCCACTATTCGGACCGCTTCTTCGCCGCAGTGTGCGTAGCCGGGGCCGTGCTCTCGGCGGCCCTACTCGCCGGCTTCGGAGACGTGGTGCCGTTGTGGGCCGCGATGCCGACCTGGCTGCTGGTGTGGGTGCTGTACCTGTCGATCGTCAATGTCGGGCAGACGTGGTACTCGTTCGGCTGGGAATCGCTGCTTCTCGAAGCCGGGTTCCTGGTGACCTTCCTGGGCAATGACGACGTGGGGCCACCACTTCTGGTGCTGCTGCTGGCCCGCTGGCTGGTCTTCCGCGTCGAGTTCGGTGCGGGCCTGATCAAGCTTCGCGGTGACCCGTGCTGGCGCAACCTGACCTGCCTGTACTACCACCACGAGACCCAGCCCATGCCCGGCCCGCTGAGCTGGTTCTTCCACCACCTGCCCAAGCCGTTGCATCGAATCGAAGTGGCGGGCAACCACTTCGCCCAACTCGTCGTGCCGTTCGCATTGTTCGCCCCGCAGCCGGTGGCCAGTGGCGCGGCGATCGTCGTCATGATCACCCAGCTGTGGTTGGTGGCATCGGGCAACTTCGCCTGGCTCAACTGGATCACCATCGTGCTGGCGTTCAGCGCGCTCTCGGATTCCACCGCGGCGGCACTGCTTCCGGTACCGCACCACCAACTCGGCCAAACCCCACTGTGGTTCGTCGTCGTGGTGATCGCGTTCGCCGGCGCGGTGACCTGCCTGAGCTACTGGCCGGCGCGCAACCTCATCTCCCGACGGCAGCGGATGAACGCCTCGTACAACAGGTATCACCTGGTGAACTCCTACGGCGCATTCGGCACCGTCGGACGCGCCCGCGACGAGGTGGTGTTGGAGGGCACGTCGGACGCGACCCTCAACGAGCACACCGTGTGGCGGGAATACGAGTTCAAGGGAAAGCCCGGCGATGTTCGCCGATGGCCGCGGCAGTTCGCGCCCTACCACCTGCGGCTGGACTGGCTGATGTGGTTCGCCGCCATCTCGCCGGCGTACGCCCACGGCTGGCTGCGCAGGCTGCTCACCCGACTGCTGGAGAACGACCGCGACACGCTGAAGCTGCTGCGTGGCAATCCATTCCCCGACGACCCGCCCCGTTACGTCCGCGCCCGACTGTACCGGTACGAGTTCAGCACCTGGACCGAGCTGCGCCGCGATCACGTCTGGTGGCACCGCATCTCGTTGGGCGTCTACGTCCCGCCGCAGACGCTGCCCTCCGGGCGGTCATCTGCCGGCGCGCAGTGACCGCTGGTAACGGCGCATCCCTGCGATCCACCGGTCGTAGTCGGATCCCTTGTGGCGGTACATGTCGAGCACTTGAGGGTGCGGCAACACGAGAAACCGGTCGGACTGGACGGCCTCGACCGTCGCGGTGGCCACCTGTTCGGCACTGATGACCTCACCGGACTGCACGATCGACGCCGCACCGGCCGCGGAATCCGGATCCGCCGAGGCCCGTACCGCATCGAGCAACGGAGTGGCCACCCCCAACGGGCACACGCAGCTGACCCCGATGTTGTCATCGCCGTATGTGATGGCCAGCCATTCGGCGAACCCGACCGCTGCATGCTTGCTCACTGCATACCCGGCCGCCCCGATCTGGGACAGCAGACCGGCCGCCGAGGCGACCGACACGAAATACCCGCCACCGCGCGACGACCATTGCGGGACAAGCACTTGAGCCGCCCTGATGTGGGAGCGCAGATTGACGTCGAGGATGCCGTCCCAGCTCTCCTCGGTGCCAAGGCCCGGTGCGCCGATGATTCCGGCGTTGGCGACGTAGATGTCGACGGGGCCGAACTCGGTGGCGGTCAGCGCCTCGATGTCGGCGGTGACGCAGGCGTCGGCCCGGACACCGAGTGCTTGCCCGCCGCCGGACCGGATCTGTGCGGCGGTCTGTTCGGCCGACTCCACATCAAGGTCAGCGGCCACCACCCGGGCGCCCGCCGTCGCGAAGGATCCGGCCAGTGCCCGGCCGATGCCCGATCCGGCGCCGGTGATGACCGCAACCGTCTGTTCGATGTCCATGGCCCCCTGCCTACCGAAATTCACGGGCGAGTGCACTTGTAACCCGACCGTGTCCGGGGTTCATCGAGCGGAAACAAAACGTCCCTAGGTTATGGATCCAAGCTTGGATCCGAACATGAACGGCTTCCCACCAGAGGAGAACACATGATCGCGCCGACGGCACCCGGGATTCACATAGGGGGACTGACGAAGCAGTTCAAGGTGGGCCGGTCGGTAGTCACAGCGCTCGACGGAGTCGACATCCAGTCCGACGAAGGTGAGTTCGTGACGCTCCTGGGACCGTCCGGGTGCGGCAAGAGCACCGTGTTGCGGATCCTCGCCGGACTTGAGGCGCAGAACGCGGGCACCGCCCTGGTCCACGGCGAGACCCCACAGGACATGCGCAGGCACCACCATCTCGGCATCGCATTCCAGGATTCGGCCCTGCTGCCATGGCGGTCGGTCAGGTCCAACATCCGGTTGCCGATCGAGGTGTCCAAGCAGTCCGTGTCCGACGAGTTCGTCCAGGAACTCATCGATCTGGTGGGGTTGACCGGCTTCGAGACTGCACGGCCCGCCCAGCTGTCAGGCGGTATGCGTCAGCGGGTCTCCATCGCGCGGGCCCTCGTCGTAAAGCCCCGGGTGCTACTGCTCGACGAGCCGTTCGGCGCCCTGGACGACATGACCCGCCAGAGCCTCAATGTCGAGCTGCTCCGGATCTGGACCGAACGGCCCGCGACCACCCTGATGGTCACGCACGGCATTGCCGAGGCGGTGTTCCTGTCCGACACGGTCGTGGTCATGAGCGCCCGGCCGGGCCGGGTGGTGAAGTCGGTCCAGATCGACCTGCCCCGGCCTCGACTCCCGGAGATGATGCGCACCAGCGAGTTTCACGAATATGTCGACCTGCTGTCCTCCATCCTGTTCGGCTCGCGTTCTGACGAGGCCGAGGTACGGGTACCGGTGGGCCGATGAACCACAACCGCCTTGCCGGTCTGGCCGGCTCCCTGATCGTGCTGTCACTATGGCAACTCGTCGGCATGACGGGCATTCTCGGGCCCGGCATCGTGGCGCCGACCGAGATCCTGGCCGGGGTGATGTCGGACGGCGCTGCCTTCTACGGCATCCACATACCCGTCACTCTGGCTTCGGCGTCCGTCGGATACTTCTGGGGCAACCTTGCCGCGATCGGCTGCGCAGCCCTGGTCACCACCGTGCCGGCGCTGGAGAAGTTGGTGCTGCAGGCGGGGATTGCGTCGGCGTGCATCCCTCTGATCGCGATCGCCCCCATCCTGGCTGCCTGTTTCGACGGCATGGTCACCTCGGCCATCATGGCGGGCGTCTCCGTCTTCTTCACCACCCTGGTGGGAACGATCAACGGCCTGCGCCACGCGGATCCGCTCAGCAAGGACCTGGTGCGAGCCTACGGCGGCGGCAGATATCTGGTATTGCGCAAGGTCGAACTGCTCTCGGCGCTGCCCAGCATCCTGACTGCGCTGAAAGTCGCTGTCCCGGCGGCGATTCTGGGTGCGATCATCGGTGAGTTCATGGGGCAGGAGCGTGGCCTCGGCGCCGCACTCGTGGTCGCGCAGTCTTCCAGCGATGTGGTGCGGACCTGGGGCATCACCCTGGTGTCGAGTCTCATCGCAGGCCTCGCCTTCGTTTTGGTCAACGCCGTCGAGAAGGTTGCCACGCCGTGGGCCGCCGGGATGGCAGGAGGACGAGCATGACAACTCTGCAGACACCGACGGCCCGCAGTGCCGCACGTACGCTGCTGACGTCGGGCGGTGCGGTGCTCGCAATCCTCGTGGTGTGGACCGTGTTCATCGCTCTGGCCGATGTGAGCTCATATGTGGCCAAGTCGCCGGCCGACGTCTGGCACTATCTGTTCGTCGACGGTGATGCTGCGGCTCACCGAGCCGGTATAGCGACGAATCTCGCGAGGACAGCTGTCGACGCCGCGTACGGATTCGTCCTCGGACTGCTTCTGGCGGCGGGGGTTTCGCTGCTGTTCTACTTCTCCAGGACGGTCGAGAGCATGTTCCTGCCGACCGTGACGGCACTGCATGCGATCCCGATGGTGACCATCGCTCCGATCCTCGTGCTGATCTTCGACCGCGGAGTGCTCGGAACGGCTGTCATCGGCGCCGCCATCGTCGTGGTACCCGCGTTGCTCACCATGCTGCACGGGATACGCAGCACACCGCGTACCGACGTCGAGATGATCGTGGCCTACGGCGGTTCGACCTGGTCGGCATTTCGGAAGGTTGCCCTGCCCCATGCGATTCCCACCTGGTTCGCAGCTGCGCGCGTCGCGGTGACCACTTCCGTCGTCGGAGCGTTGCTGGCGGAATGGCTGGCCACCGGCGAGGGACTGGGCGGTCAGATGCTGCGCGATGCCAACGAATTCGAGTTCGCCCGGCTGTGGGCATCGGTGGTCGTACTCACTGTCGCCTGCGTCGTCGTCTACCAGATCGTCAGCGTCATCGAGGCCGCTGTCACCGCCCGCATGAGTGCTCCTCGCTGAGTACACCACCACTCAACCCGAACGGACACATCTGATGAACAAACATCTCGGCCGGCGTCAGTTCCTCACCAGAGGCCTCGCATTCGGTGGCCTCGCTCTGGCCGCACCGGCCGCGCTGTCGGCCTGCGTCTCAGGCGAATCAAGTGGAGCTGCCGACGGATTCGGCGTGGCCTCCCAGCGGCTGTCCTGGATCAAGAACACCCAGTTCGCCGGAAGCTTCATTGCCGACAAGAAGGGCTACTACACCGACGCCGGCTTCAGCGGCGCTGACCTGGTCTCGGGCGGGCCGACCGCGCCACCGATCGAATCGGATGTGTTGTCGCGCACCTTCGCGGGGGTGTCGCAGGTGCCGATCGTGGGATCGGCTGTCGCCAAGGGCGCACCGTTGAAGATCGTCGGAGCGGTCTACAACCGATATGCGGGCTGCATCATGTCGATGGCGGACAAGCCGATCAAGACTCCGGAGGATCTGTACGGCAAGACAATCGGATGTGCGTCGTCGAGCGAACCCGTCTGGCGCAACTTCATGTCCGCCCTGAAACTGGACTCCTCACGAATCAACACGGTCCCCGTCCAGGGAGACCCCATCGGTATGACCGCCGGCCAGATCGACGGCTACCTCGGTTTCATCAACAGCCAGGTTGTCGACCTCCGGCACAAGGGGTTCGACATCAACACCATGCTCCTGGCCGACGTCGGATTTCCGCTCGTGGGGCAGACCTACATCACTACGCAGGAGAACATCGACAAGAATCGGGACAAGCTCAAGGCGTTCCTGCACGCCGAGATTCGCGGCTGGCGCGAGGTGCTCGACAACCCGAAGATGGCGACGGATCTCACGGTCAACGAGTACGGCAAAGACCTGCATCTGAACCCCGAGGCCACCTACGACTGCTGCCTGGCCGGCAACGAACTGATCCGCAATGGCAAGCCTTCCCAACAGATCGTGGCGATCTCCGACGAAACCGCGGCCGCGAACATCAAGGCCATTGCTGCCGGCGGGCTGAACCTGTCCGTCGACGACCTGTTCGACCTCGGCCCCATTCACGAAGTCTACGAACAGAACCCGGATCTGACACTGACGTAGGCGCAGCTCGACGGATCGAATGACCGCACGAAACAGAAAGGTCTGACATGACCGCTCCACTCACCCCGGATCTCGTCGTAACCGGAGGAACCGTGGTGTCCCACGACGGCCGCCGCCGCCAGGACATCGCTGTGGCAGACGGCAAAGTCATCGCCGTCGGCGATGACCTGGCGATGGAAGGGGTTCCGACGGTCGACGCGGCCGGGCTGCTGGTGCTTCCCGGCCTGGTCGACGTGCATGTGCACCTCCGCGAGCCTGGCATGACCGAGAAGGAAGACTTCGCCAGCGGCACGTCGGCGGCGGCCGCCGGCGGTGTGACCACCGTTGTCGACATGCCCAACACGAAACCACCGGTCGCCACAGCGGAGCGTTATCAGCAGAAGCTCGATCTGGTGAAGAACAAGGCATTCGTGGATTTCGGGCTCTACGGAATGCTCGATCACGACAATGCGGACGAGATCGCCGGTATGGCCGAGCTGGGCGCCATGGGGTTCAAGCTCTTCATGGGACAGACGACCGGCGACAACCGCTGCCCCAACGACGCCGCGATATTCCGTGGCCTGGAAGCCGCCGCCGACGCGGATCTGGTGGTCGGTGTCCACGCCGAGAACGACCACCTGCTGCGTATGTTCGGGGACCGGTTGAAGGCCGAGGGCAGGCGGGATCCCCGCGCCCACCTGGAGGGCAGGCCGGCGTTCGTCGAGGTCGAGGCGATCACCCGGATCATCACCATGGCCACCGAGGCCAAGACGAAGCTGCATATCCACCACCTGTCGACCGCCGCGGGACTGCAACGCGTCATGGACATGCGGGCTCAGGGTCACCGGGTCAGCATCGAAGCCTTGGTGTCCCATCTGTTCCTCGATGACCGTGCCTATGACACCTACGGAAACCTGATCAAGCTCAACCCGCCGATCCGCCCGGCGGCCGATGTCGCCGCGCTGTGGGCGGGCATCGACCGGGGTGATGTCGACATGGTCGCAACCGACCACGCTCCGCACACCGTCACCGAGCAGGCCGAGAAGGATGTGTGGAAGGCCTATGGCGGATTCATCGGCGTCGAGACGATGCTCCCGCTGATGCTGACCGCCGCCGCCAAGGGCCGGCTGACGGTGGAGGACATCGTGCGATTGTGTTCGTACGCCCCGGCACGCCGCTGGTCGATGGCCGACAAGGGCCGCATCGCACCGGGTTTCGATGCCGACCTCGTGCTCGTCGATTCCGGTGCCGAGGTGGTGCTGGACCAGGCCGGCCTGCACTCCAAGCACAATGTCACGCCCTATCACGGGTGGGAGCTCACCGGCAGTGTGGTGGCCACCTATCTGCGTGGTCAACTGGTCTACGAGAAAGGCGAGGTGATCGGTGCGCCCGCGGGCCGTCAGGTGAAGCCGGTACGGGAGGGGCTGCGATGACCGGGATGACTCTCCTGGAGGCCGACGGCGCAGCGACGATCCGCGCTGCCGTGGCGCAGTGCGTCGACGAGGTGCGGAGCGTCGCAACCGGATTGTCATCAGGATCGGGGGGGTCGGATCCGACCGTGATCGCGGGAATCGGCACCACCGCCGCGCATGCACTGAAGGGCAGGCTCCTGCACGATGCTCTGCTGGCCGAGAACGTCGACCTGGACGACACCGTTCACTTCGACAGTCCCGTTGAGCTACTGGGTGATTCGCGCTGGTCTCTGGCACTGGTGCTCAGCCCGTGGAAACAAGAGGTGGCTCCTGCGATACCGACTTTGACCACGTCGGCCGCGCAGACGGGCGTGGTCGACACCATCGTTCGCGGATCCGCAGGGGCGGTCGGAGTCAACACCAACAGCTGGGCTTCCCAGGCAGCCATGGAGACCCTGATGGGCGGCAGGACTCCGGAGTCGGTACTGGTGCTGGGTTCGGGCGGTTCGTCGAACTCGGTGGCGCTGGCTTGCCGTCGGGCGTGGCCGCTGGCCCGCCTGATCGGTTCGGCACGCAACGTCGAGGCGCTCGCGACCTGGGCGCGGCGATTCGGCGCCGAGCACTGCGGCCCGGCCGGGGTCGCCGAACTGCTGGGAGACGAGCCGCCGTCGCTGCTCGTCAACACCACGACCTGGGGGGAGACCGATGCCTCGGAGGACACGCCGTTCGCCTTCGACTTCGGCCGGCTGACCGCACCCGGCAACCAGTTCTTCGACCTGAACAACCGGGTGAGCGCATTGCAGACATCGGCGCTGCAAGCGGGTATGAACGTGATGTCGGGCACCTTCATGCAGCGCGCGACGAACGCGTGCCGCGCCGCACTGGCGAAGCGAGGATGAGATGAGTCCGTTGGACAGTACCCTCGCCGTTTCCACCACGGGTGAACCGCTGAGCGTGCGCGAGCGGGTGTACCGCTATCTGCGGCAGCAGATCACCACCGGTGAATACACCGGCGGTATCCGGCTGACCGAGGAGGAGATCGCCGAGGATCTCGGGGTCAGCCGGACGCCGATACGTGAAGCGCTGCAGCGCTTGACGAGTGAAGGACTCGTCGAGCGGGTGAGGCGCGGTCAGCTCGTGGTGGTCGAGGTCGACGCGGCCGCCCGCGCCGAGCTGCACGAGCTGCGGGTCGCGTTCGATCAGGTCGCGGCGAAGCTGATCACTGCCAAATGCGGTGAAGTGGACTGGGATTCGCTGTATGACGGGCTGAACCCACTTGCCGCCGCAATGCGCGAGTACGGCGTCGTGAGCCCGCAGTATGCGATGGCGCATCTGCAGTTCCACATGGCCATCAATCGCGCCGCATTCTGCCCGATCACGTCGTCGTTCTTGGAACGCCAGGCGTTTCTGTACCCGACCGACGACTACGTCCAGCAGCCGGGCCATGAGCCGATCTCCCAGCACCGCACCCTGCTCGACGACCTTGCCAGCGGCGACCTCGACCGCGCCGCCACCGCCATGCGCGTGCACGCGCTGCGCGGCCACGGCAACACCACGTTGAGCTGAACCTACTTTCCAGACGGAGTTTTCATGTCACACGAGACTGTCCTGATGTTTGTCAACGGCCAGGCCATGTCGGGCGGGCCGCTCAACGATGCCCTGGCCTCGGCCCGGTTCGTCGGTCCGGTGCGCACCGCGCCGGCCTACCGGTTCTTCTCCTTCGGCGATGTGTTTCCCGGGCTGGCACCGGTGCGCGATGGCGGCTGGTCGGTGCCCGGGGAGATCTACGAGATGACCTACGCAGAACTACGGGAGAATCTGTTGCCCCGGGAGCCCGCCGAGCTCGAACTTTCGGTGATCCAACTCGAAGACGGTCGCGGTGCACTGAGTATGGTGTGCCGATCGCTGCCGATCGAGGATGACCAGGCGCGGGAGATCACCGCGCGTGGTGGGTGGCGACAGCACCTCGGCGAGCCCGCCGGGACGCGGTGATGCCGATCCTGCAGGCCGGGATCGACCCAGGGACCGCCGAGCACTATCTGTGGTGCAACAGCGAAACCATCAGTTGGGGAACGCTTCCCACCCCTGATACGGCACCGGTGCTCACCGTTGACAGCGGCCGGACCGTCACCTTCGACACCGTGTCGCAGGAAGGGTTGATGGAGGATCAGGGCCGTGACCCGGTCGCCTACTTCGGCCGGCACGGTGTCGAGAGCACCGACGTACTCACTGACGCCATCGATCTGGCAGCGTCGGACCTGCGCAAGCCGGTAGCGCCGAAGGCACCGCATATCGTGCTCGGGCCGGTTCACGTCCGCGGTGCACAGCCGGGCGATTGGCTACGCGTCGACTTCCTGGATCTGCGACCACGCGTCCCGTACGGTGTCGTCTCCAGCAGGCACCAGCGCGGTGCACTGCCGGATCGGCTGCCACGAGAAGCCGACGGCAGTATTCCCGCGGTGTTCAGCAAGTTCTGCAGGCTCGACGGGACCGGAACGCATGCCGTGTTCGAATTCGCCAGTGGCCGAGCGACAATCGGATTCCGTCCGTTCATGGGTCTGTGTGGTGTGACCCCTGCCGGTCCGGAGCCGCTCAGCACCATCCCGCCGGGTCCATTCGGGGGCAACATGGATGTGCGGGACATCGTGGTCGGCAGCTCGCTGTACCTACCGGTGCAGGTGCCCGGTGCGGGGTTCTACCTCGGCGATCCTCACTTCGCGCAGGGCAACGGCGAGATCGCCCTGACCGCGCTGGAAGGGTCGTTACGGGCCACGGCACGCCTCACGGTGGTGACCTCGCTGACACCGGCCCGTGCGCCCATGCCGTTCGTCGACACCGATGATCACTGGATCATTCTCGGGATGAACGAAAGCCTCGACGAGGCGATGCGTCAGTGCGCTCAACTGTCGGTCGACTTCCTGTCGGCGCACACCGGGATGACGCCCAGCGAGGCATACCTCTATCTCAGTGCGGCCGGCGACTTTTCGGTCACCCAGGTGGTCGACATCGTCAAGGGTGTGCACTGCACGATCCGCAAATCCGACTTCTGTTAGGACTGTGATGGCCCAGGGTTCACCGGTGACCGCGCACGGACGAGCCGTGCCGGTATTGCACAACGCCACGCTGCCGGACGGCCGTGTCGTCGACGTGCACCTCGAACGAGAACGGGTGCGCGATGTCGTCCCCGCCGCGGGGAGGGTGGCCGTCGGAGATGACCTCGACCTCAGCGGGCATCTGCTGCTGACCGCTCCTGCCGAGCCGCACGCGCACCTGGACAAGGCGCTGTCCTTCGACGAGATCCGGCCGCCGATGGGGGATCTCGGCGCAGCGATCGCCGCGTGGGAAAACCACACCCCGTCCCTGACCGTCGAGGGCATCGCCGAGCGTGCTCGCAGGGCGGCGCTGTTGTTGCTCGGCAACGGGACCACTGCGGTGCGGTCGCACGTCAACCTGTTGCGCGGTGATGACCCACTGCGGGGTATCCGCGCGCTGGTCGCGGTGCGCGAGGAACTCGCCGCCGTCATGGACATCCAGATCGTTGTCATGGCGCCGTACTTCGCCGACGACGCGGCCGTGCACGCAGCCCTGGATCTCGGCGCCGAATTCGTCGGCGGCCATCCGCACCAGACCCCGGATCCGAGCGGGAACCTGCAGCGGTTGTTGGCGATTGCGCGGGCCCGCAATGTCGGCGTCGACATGCATACCGACGAACAGCTCAACCCGATGATGCTGACGCTGGAAGAACTCGCCCATTCGGTACGGGACTGGCCGGAGTCGATGCCGGTGACGGCCGGGCATTGCGTCAGTCTGGGGATGGTGCAAGCCGACGTGCTCGATCGGGTGATCCGTGCGGTGAAACTCAGTGACGTCGGCATCGTCAGCCTCCCGATCACCAATCTGTACCTGCAAGGCTGGGCCGATCCGGTCGCCACGCCGCGCGGACTGACCGCCGTTCGGGCGTTGTTGGACGCCGGTGTGCGCGTTGCGGGCGGCGCGGACAACGTCCGCGACCCCTACAACCCGCTGGGCCGCAGCGACGCACTCGAGACCGCGATGCTGCTGGTGGCGGCGGGGCACTTGTCGGTCAGTGAGGCTTACCACGCTGTCAGTGCGGGGGCACGCGACATCATGGGTCTGCCGGTGGCGGGGGTGGCTGCCGGCCTGTCCGCGGAGCTGCTGGCCATCCGGGCATCGAGCTTGGAGGAGGCGGTGGCCGGCGCCCCGCAGGATCGAATGGTGCTGAGCCGGGGCCGCCTCGTGTCGATCAGTCGCACCAGCCGATCCTGTGCTGTGACGCACGTCGGCCGCTCAGCCGAAATGGACGCCCTGGGCCAGCGGTAGCTCCGAGGAGTAGTTGACGGTGTTGGTGGCCCGGCGCATGTACGCCTTCCACGCATCTGACCCGGACTCGCGGCCACCGCCGGTGTGCTTCTCGCCGCCGAACGCACCGCCGATCTCGGCTCCCGAGGTACCGATGTTGACGTTGGCGATGCCGCAGTCGGATCCGTCGGCCGCCATGAACCGCTCGGCCTCGCGCACGTCGGTGGTGAAGATCGCCGACGAAAGTCCCTGTGGTACTGCGTTGTTCAGGGCGATCGCATCGTCGATATCGTCGTAGGTCATGACGTAGAGGATCGGCGCGAAGGTCTCGGTGTGCACGATGTCGGTCTGTGCCGGCATCCGCACCACCGCGGGCGAGACGTAGAACGCGCCCTCGTCGCCGAGGTCATGACGCTCACCGCCGAAAACCTCGCCACCATCGGCGCGGGCCTGCTCCAGCGCCCCGACCATGTCCCGGTAGGCCCTGGTGTGGATGAGTGGGCCGACCAGGGTGCCGTCCACGCTCGGATCGCCCACGGGAAGGCTCCGGTAGGCCGAGACGATCCGGGACACCAGGTCATCGGCGACCGACGAGTGCACGATCAACCGGCGCAGCGTCGTGCAGCGTTGACCGGCGGTACCCGCGGCCGAGAACACGATGGCCCGCACCGCGAGGTCCGGATCGGCCGAGGGCGTCACGATCGCGGCGTTGTTGCCGCCCAGCTCAAGCAGCACCTTGCCGAACCGCGCTGCGACACGTGGTCCGACCTGCTGACCCATCCGCACCGACCCGGTCGCGCTGACCAGCGACACCCGTGCATCGTCGACCAGTTGTTCACCCAACTCGCGCCCGCCGAGGATGAGCCGGCTCACCGTCGGTGGTGCGCCCACGTCCGATGCGGCGCGCTCGATCAGGGCCTGACATGCGATCGCGGTCAGAGGAGTGAGCTCCGACGGTTTCCACACCACGGTGTCGCCGCAGACCAGAGCGATCGCGGTGTTCCACGACCACACCGCGACCGGAAAGTTGAACGCGGTGATCACGCCCACGACGCCCAGCGGGTGCCAGGTCTCCATCAGGCGGTGCCCGGGGCGTTCGGAAGCGATGGTGCGGCCGTACAACTGGCGCGACAGGCCGACTGCGAACTGGCAGATGTCGATCATCTCCTGCACCTCGCCCCGCGCCTCGGAGGTGATCTTGCCTGCCTCCACCGTCACCAGCGTCGCCAGATCGTCCTTGTGCTCGATGAGCAACTCACCAAGGCGTGCCACCAACGCGCCGCGGACCGGTGCCGGAGTGGTTCGCCACGTCGAGAAGGCTTGTGCGGCAGCGGTGATCGCGGCATCGGCCTGCTCACTACTGTCCTCGAAAAGGGTGAACAGCACGTCCCCGCTGATCGGTGTGCTGGCATGCAGGCCGGGGCCCGGAGTGCTCGGTTCGCCCAGTGCGATGTCCGAGCCGATGGCCGACAGGGCCAGCCGTACCCGCCTGCGCAGCTCCTCTGCGGTGGGGAGATCGGTCCGTTCGGTGGTGGTCATCGTGTGCCTTTCTGGGGTTGCCGAGGAGTTACAGTGCGGGCCATGGGTGAAGCCGACGAACACGTGCTGGACGACACCGACCGGATCCTGGTCCGCGCGCTCGCCGCCGACGGCAGGGCCACGCTGGCGCACCTTGCATCCGCGGCCGGGTTGTCGGTGTCGGCGGTGCAGGCGCGCGTGCGCCGCCTGGAGTCGCGCGGAGTGGTCACCGGATATGCGGCGCGGCTCAATCCCGAAGCGCTGGGCAACATGCTCTCCGCGTTCGTCGCCATCACTCCTCTCGACCCGTCCCAACCCGATGATGCGCCTGCCCGCTTGCAGGGCATCCCCGAAATAGAATCGTGCCACTCGGTGGCCGGTGAGGAGAGCTACGTCCTGCTGGTCCGGGTCGCCTCGGCCCGGGCCTTGGAGGACCTGCTCCAGCGGATCAGGACCGCGGCCAACGTCCGCACTCGAAGCACGATCATTTTGCAGACATTTTACAGTGGACGAGACTATGTTCCGTAACCGTTACGGTTGCAGTGGGATGTGGCCATAAAAATTCCGTTAAGATGGCGCCATGACCGCAGTGCTGACGTCCACGCCACGCGTAACTCCTGACCGGGTGCGGGCCGTCCTCGCGCGCAGCATCCTGACCGACGGCTTCGATTTCGTCCTCGACCTGGACCGTTCCCGTGGGTCGCATCTGGTGGATGCGCGCACCGGCGCCCGGTTCCTGGACATGTTCACCTTCTTCGCCTCATCCGCACTGGGGATGAACCATCCGGCGTTGGCCGACGACGGAGACTTCCGTGCCGAGCTGGCCCGGGTCGCGGTGAACAAGCCGAGCAATTCCGACATCTACAGCGTGCCGTTGGCCCGCTTCGTCGAGGCTTTCCGCCGGGTGCTCGGCGATCCGGACCTGCCGCATCTGTTCTTCGTCGACGGCGGGGCGTTGGCGGTCGAGAATGCACTCAAAGTGGCATTCGACTGGAAGAGCCGCCACAACGAGGCCCGCGGGATCGACCCCGACCTCGGTACCAAGGTGCTGCATCTGCGCGGAGCGTTCCATGGCCGCAGCGGATACACGATGTCGCTGACCAACACCGATCCCGTCAAGGTGGCCCGTTTCCCGAAGTTCGACTGGCCACGCATCGATGCGCCGTACCTGCGTCCGGGTGTGGACAGCGCTGCGCTCGAAGCTGATTCGCTACGTCAGGCAAGGGCCGCATTCGAGGCCAACCCGCACGACATCGCCTGCTTCATCGCCGAGCCGATCCAGGGCGAGGGTGGTGACCGGCACATGCGACCGCAGTTCTTCGCGGCGATGCGGGAACTGTGCGACGAGTTCGACGCCCTGCTGATCTTCGACGAAGTCCAGACCGGGTGCGGCATCACCGGAACTGCCTGGGCCTATCAGCAATTGGGGGTCGCCCCGGACGTGGTCGCATTTGGGAAGAAAACTCAGGTGTGTGGGTTGATGGCCGGCCGGCGAGTCGACGAGGTCGCCGACAACGTGTTCACCGTGAGCTCGCGGATCAACTCGACGTGGGGCGGCAACCTGGTGGACATGGTGCGTTCGCGTCGAATCCTCGAGGTCATCGAATCGGCCGATTTGTTGCGCAACGCCGCTGTGACCGGTGACTATCTCCGCGATCAGTTACACAGGCTGGCAGCGGACTTCGCCGACACCGTACTCGACCCCCGTGGCCGTGGCCTGATGTGTGCCTTCAGTCTGCCCACGTCCGCCGCGCGCGACGAGCTGATCCGCCGGCTGTGGCACAGCCACGTCATCATGCTGCCGAGCGGCACCGACTCGGTGCGGTTCCGCCCGGCGCTGACCGTGACCCGCCAGGAGATCGACGCGTGCCTGGAAGCCGTTCGCGCGGCGCTGAGATCGCCGCTGGCGGGTTAGGGCCCGCTGTCCGCGGCCGGGTCCATCGCCGGTTCTGGAGCTGCCGCGCGGCGCAGAATCGATTTGAGTCTGGGCAGGTCGGCCCCGCCCACCAACTCGCAGCCGTGAAGCTGGGCGAGTTTCCGTGCGGCCGGCGTGAATTCGTTGTTGGTGACCACCATGGTCCTGGCGCAATCCTGCATCGGCGCTCCCGCGACCACCTCCTGCACGGCACCCGCGCCGACCGGCCGTGACAGTCGTTTGCACTGCACGGCAATACGGTGAGGCCGGTGTCCGACGATCAGATCCACGCCCCAGTCCCCGGTGAGCGGGGTCATGATCACCGGCAGCCCAGATTTCCGTGCCACGTGGGCCACGTGATCTTCGAACTCCAGCCCGGTCATCTCGGTCGCCGATTGCTCGCGAGCACCGGGGGTGCGGGTGCCGTGGAATGCGCCCAGCAGGAACCTCGGAGTGCCCGCCAGCGCCAGCGGCACCGCGCCGCCGATCGCCAGGCTCCAGGCCGTGTCGACCCCGGCCAGGTGACTTGCGACCGCGGCCGCCGCGCCGGCTGCGATGAAGAGTTTGATCCTGAGCCGTCTCACGAGGTCGAATGTAAATGTCACGTGTGACAAATACGGTGAGTCGCTGCCAGGTCGGCGCGATAGGCTCACTCGGTGACGAGTGATTCGGCAGCGTGGACCCCCGAGTCACCGATCGAGCACGCGCTCGCCGGGGGCGAGCCGCAGCGCGTCGGTTGGTTCCGGTTCTACTTCGCCGACGAGCGCTGGGAATGGTCGCCCCAGGTGGAGCGGATGCACGGCTACGAGCCGGGCACCGCGAATCCGACCACCGAACTGGTGCTCTCACACAAGCACCCCGACGACTACGGGCAGGTGGCCGCGACACTGCTGGAGATCCGGCGTACCTCGGGCGCGTTCAGCACCCGGCACCGGATCGTCGATGTCGCCGGCGATGTCCACCACGTCGTGGTGGTCGGCGATCAGATCTTCGACGACACCGGTGCGGTGATCGGAACGCACGGCTTCTACGTCGACGTCTCGCCGGCGCTGGCGCAGGCACAACAGCAGGCCGTCAGCGAAGTGGTGGCCGAGATCGCCGAGGCCCGCAGCGCGATCGAGCAGGCCAAAGGCATGCTGATGCTGATCTACCGGATCGATGAAGACGCGGCGTTCGAGCTGTTGAAATGGCGTTCACAGGAAACCAACACCAAGCTGCGCCTGCTGGCCGAGCAGCTGGCACAGGATTTCCTGAATCTCGATTACACCGAGACACTTCCGGACCGCGTGGTGTTCGACCGGTTACTGCTCACCGCTCACCGCCGGGTCAGCCCGGAGGTTTAGCACCTCCCGGTCCCGGGAAGACTTCCGTCGCTGATGTAAAGCGAGCGGGGAGTTGAGCAATGGCGACGTGTGCTACCTGTGGGAATGACTACGACAAAGCCTTCACTGTGAGCTGGGACGGTCACACCGAGACGTTCGACAGCGTCGAGTGCGCGGCGGTTCGGGTCGCCCCTGAGTGCGCGCACTGCGGCTGCCGGATCCTGGGCCACGGGGTTGAGGCGGGCAAATCGGTGTACTGCTGCGCTCACTGCGCTAGAGAATCCGGACATTCTGAGCTTGTCGACCGTCAGCGCGCCGGCTGAGGGGAGTTGAGCGATGACGGCCCCGGCGCTGTCCGCACTGGCCCTCGTCTGCAGCCTCAAGCGTCGGCCGGCCGAGTCCAGCAGCGAACTGATCGCCGAGCAGGTCTGCGACAATCTCGGCGTACTCGGGGTCGGCACCGAGTCGCTGCGGTGTGCCGACTTCGTCATCGCACCCGGGGTCGAAACCGACATGGGCGGCGATGACCAGTGGTCCGAAATTCGGAAGAAAATTCTCGACGCCGACATCCTGCTGTTGTCGACGCCGGTGTGGCTCGGCCACCCGTCGAGCATCGCGCAGCGCGTCCTGGAGCGGCTCGACGCCGAACTGTCGAACACCGACGACGCCGGTCGTCCGGTGGTGGCGGGCAAGGTGGCGCTCGTGTCGGTCGTCGGAAACGAAGACGGTGCACACAAGACCGTGGCCGATCTCTTCCAGGCGCTAAACGACATCGGCTACACGATCCCGGCGCAGGGCTGTACGTATTGGAACGGCGAGGCCATGCACGGCACCGATTATCTGGATCTCGACGAAGTGCCCAGTCCCGTCGCCGATGCAACCGCCGCGGCGGCCCGCAACGCCGCGCACCTGGCCGGATTGCTCAAGGTGGGCCAGTACCCGCGCTACGAGTGAGAGGGAGAAACGATGAAAGGTCCTGACGACCCTGTCGACCACACCAGGACGACCCGGCCGCATGCCGGTGAGGCGATGAAGGACAACCGCAACATGCCTGCACTGGTCCTGATCGGCTTCGGTGTCGTGATGTTCGTCGCGTGTCTGTTCGGCTTCGCAACGGGCAACACCGGGGTAGGGGTGGTGCTGGCGATTCTGGCGGCGGTGGGTCTGCTGGCCGGCGGCCTGTGGCTGGCGATCGCGCACCTACGTGTGCGGCGCCTCGAAGAACGTTGGTACGCAGAACATCCCGATGTGATCAGGCAGGCGCCCAACAGCTGACGTCAAAACCGTCAAAATCGTCACAACACGAGAACGCGAGATGGCCCCGCCACCATTGGCGGGGCCATCTCTTCAATCAAGTTCGGACTAGGGCCGCTGGTTCGCCTGCTCACGCTTTTCGGCGGCCTTGGCACCTGCCCGAGCCGATTCGGCTTCGGCTTCCTTTTTGGCGGCATCCTGTTGGGCGTCGGCCTTGTCCTGCTGGGCTTTGCCCTCGCGCACGAGGTCCTCGCGGCCGGTGACGGTACCGACAGCTTCCTTGGCCTTGCCCTTGACGTCCTCGACGACGCCCTTGATGCCTTCTTCAGGTCCTGAGTTCTTCTCGGTCATGCTTTACCTTTCCGCTACTGGAGTGGATTGGTCATTCCACGCGGCTTCTCCACGCACCCCCTGGATTTCCCGGATGCGGCGGGGCTAAACGTGACGTTTGCAGACCGCTCGGTTGGGTATCGAATAGAGGTGATTTCCGGAAGCATCGCCGTTGGCGCTGAGAACGTTTACCGACCGCAGCAGGACTCATGGCTGCTGATTGATGCGCTCATGCGCGACGGTGCGGTGGCAGGCCGCCGGGTGGTGGATCTGTGCGCCGGGAGCGGAGTCGTCGCCGTGGCCGCCGCCGAGATG
The DNA here is from genome assembly GCF_055419505.1 of Mycobacterium sp. IDUB_9. Lineage (NCBI taxonomy): Bacteria > Bacillati > Actinomycetota > Actinomycetes > Mycobacteriales > Mycobacteriaceae > Mycobacterium > Mycobacterium sp. IDUB_9. The sequence goes on from NZ_JBVAXU010000002.1 coordinate 631,323, forward strand.
GGCGCCAGTAAGGTTACCGCGCTGGATATTTCGCCCAGCGCGGTGCACTGTACGCAGGCCAACGCGCTGGCCGCACAGGTGGACGTCGATGCCAGACTCGGCTCGTGGACCCAGGCGCTGGAACACGAACCGTTCGACATCGTGGTCTGCAACCCGCCCTACGTTCCGGTAGGGCCGGAGACCTCTGCCGAAGTGGTCGTGTCGACCGGTCCGATGGACTCCTGGAACGGTGGCCCGGACGGCCGGCTGGTACTCGACCCGCTGTGCCGCTCGGCCGCTGGGATCATGGCCGAGGGCGGGTCCTTGTTTCTGGTCCAATCCGAGTTCGCCGACGTCGCCGAGTCGGTGAGGCTGTTACGTGCGGGCGGCCTCGATGCGGACGTCTATGTCACCCAACGGATTCCGTTCGGCCCCGTGCTGCACCTACAAACTCCTTGGCTGCGCGATACCGGGCGTTTGACCGATGACAGGACAGAAGAGGACCTGGTCGTCATCCGGGCGGACAAGCCATGACCGAGCAGCGGGCAGTACGCGTGATCCAGGGCGGGCCGATCCTCGTCGAGGGGCCGGTGCGGATCGAACTGCCCGACGGGAGCACCGTCGAATCAGATCGGTTCATGGTGGCCATCTGTACCTGTCGCCGGTCCAAGACCTATCCGTTGTGTGACACCAGCCACCGCAAGGTCAAGCGGACGTCAAGCCAGCGGCCGACATAGCGAACTACGCTCCGCGAGCCAGCATTTCATCAGGTGATCGGCCAACCTGTCCTCCATGGCGGCGAAGGCCCGTATCCCGAACACCACGTCGGAGTCGAGCGCCGGTTCGCGCCGCACGAGGTCGCCCACCACGTCGTGCCGGACGACCTGCTCGTGTACCGCGTCGGCTTCGACGTGCTCGCGGTAGAACCGAACGCATGCCTCGGGCGCGTCCATTCGTTCCAGGGCTGCCACCATGCGCTGCGATCCAGGCGAGGACGTGATCTCGGTTGCCGCGAAATGGCCAGCGGCGGCGCCGCGCAACCGTCGGTGCAAGCCGAACATGGACATGAGATTGACCAACGCGAGGCTTTCAGCCGGTACCGCGTCCAGATAGCCGAGATAGCGGTCGTCCAGCTCGGCCTCGCGCATGAGGTCGGCGAAGAGGTTCTGATGAAGGCGATCGGACGACCCTGCCCCGTATTCGTCGTACTCGACGGCGACGAAGGAGGCTTTCGCCTGGCCGCAAAGGCGTGGGATCAGCCAGGCGTGCGGGTCACCCTCTTTGAGGTGGTACAACGACCGGTGCACGAAGTACTCGCGCATCTGGTCCCAGGTGCCCTCGCCGCTCAGGTGATGAGACGGACCCGTTCCGTCGACGGGTTCGACCGACAAGCGCGCCATCTCGCGTTCGGCGGTGTCGTCAGGATCGATTCCGCCGACCTCGCGCCGGACCGCCGCGAGAAATATTCGTTCGAACTGCGAGCGTAGGTGCAACAGGCCCGCGTTCCATTCCCAGTCCTGATCGACGCCGACGAAGCCTCGATAGTGCAGTTCGTAGCAGATGTACAGCGCGAGTTGCACATCCAGGCCCAGAGGATCGGAATCGCGCAGGGGGATCCACACCGGTTCGAGGTGGTTGTACGGTGCCCGATCGCCGAGCCGCTCGATCAGGGCGGCAGAGATCGGTCCCTTCGCGAGCGGAAGCCCTGGCTGTAAGAGGGGTGGAGGCGTCGTCATGGCGCAAGAGGTATGCCCGTCGGCGGCGTGGGGTAAACCCGTCTGTCGGTTTGTCCGGGTACCTGCCGGGGTATCCAACAAGCTGTTGGAGTCGAGGTGAGAAACATGGCCGGACCAGCGCACCTTTTCGAGCGGATCGGCGACGCCATCGAGCGTCAGCACCGGCAGGCCCTCAGCGAGTACGCCCTGACCGAATGGCTGTGGCAGCGCCACAGCGATGCGGTTACCGACTCGACAGGGCCGGCGAGCGCCGGGTATACCCAACACGCAGCGTGATGTGGTCGGATCCGACTCTGCCCACATCGTTCCAGGCTGCCAGGAAGGTCCCGCGATGGCGCCATGCGGCGATGGTCGCGATGAGCCAGGGCGCGTCGAGGCCGGTGCGCTCGTAACCCAGGTAGGACGAGCGGGTACGGGGACTGATCACCAGGCCGGTCAGTTCTGGACTGCCCGGATGATCCGCGCCGTCGTCGGCGATCCTGAGCCGGACATCGATGACGGTTCCGACCGGGTGGTGCCCGGCGTCCAGCACGCGGAGCCCGAGCAGGTTACTCAGCTGCATGACGCCCTCCCGGGATGCGGGCGACGATGTGGTCGCGCAGCCAACGCTCTACCCAGACGGTGTCCGACGGCAGTTCGGGAGCCGTCACCTGCACGGTCACGCCGATCGAAGCGACTTGTTTCCAAGGGATTTCGTGCAACAGCGTTCGCGGCGGGGCGCCACCGAGGATGCGGGTCATCACCACTTGCCCGGTAAGTATCGCGGTGACGCGCGGCGGCGGGCTGTCCGGTTCGATGTCCACATCGGCCTCGACGCCGTCGAGTTCCAGATCGTCGACGATGCCGACCGGGGCACCGTCATCATCGAGCAGCTGCCGATCCAACAGGTGCAGGCGCGCGTCGACAATGCTCATTGGCCCGCCCCCGTCACGATCATCAGCGGTATGGCAGCCAGCGATGCGGCCACGATGATCACCAGGTACACGGAACCGAACATGTTGAGCAGCCTTCCGTTCGTCTTGTCGCCCATGTACTCCGGATCGTTGGCCACGATGAGGATGGGCAGGTAGGTCAGCGGGAGTGCGATGGCCGAGAACACCACGGAATACTCGGTGACCATCACGGGGTCGACGCCGGTGAACAGGACGGCAGCACCCACGACGATGCTCACGAACATCACCACGTGGAAGCGCGACGCTTCGGCCGGACGACGAAACTTGCCCCACGGCCACCCGAAGAACTGCGCCAGGGTGTAGCCACTGGACAGCGTGGTCTCAAGGGCCGCACCGAATGTGGCAGCCACGATGCCCACGATCGCGAACGCCAGCGCCAGCTTGCCGCCGGCCTCCACGACAGGCATCACCACCTGAGACAGTGACGTCACCTCGATCTGCTTCGGTAACAGCACCAAGGTGGCACAGGCGGCGATGGACACCGATAGGATGCCGCCGAGCGGAAACCCGATGAGGACGTTGAGCCGTGACACTCCGAGATCTTTTGTCTTCCAATGCTCTTCAACGGCACCGGAGGAGAAGAAGAACACCTCGTACGGAGTCATCGCGGCCCCGAACAACGCGATCGCGTAGTACCAGTAGGTCGCCGAGGACTCGGACTCGGGAATCACCGGTTGCGTCGCCTGCTGGGCCAGCGCGCCCCAATGTGGTTGCAGGGCAAAGACGGCCACGGCGAAGACAATCAGGCACAGCCCGGCCAGACCGGCGGTGTTCTCCATCACCGAGAACTTGACCCGCCAGATCACCAGCCACACCGCGAAAGCCGCCACCGGTATCCACATCATCCGCCCGACGTCCGTCGCCAGTTGCAGCGCCAGGGCGACGCCGCCGATCTCGGCTGTCAAGGTCATCAGATTGATCAGGAACGAGGCCGTCAGGTTCGCCGCCGCGGTCCGCGGCCCCAATCGTTCCCGGATGATCTCGAAGGTGGCGCGCCCGCTCACCGCTGCTACCCGGCCCGCCATCTGGGCGAACAGGCAGATCCCGATCACGCCGACGAGCACCACCCAGACCAGTGCCAACCCGAAGCGGGAACCGACCACCGCATTCATCACCAGATCGCCGATGTCGAGGAACCCGCCGATCGCGGTCAGAATTCCCAGCGCTACCGCAAAAAACTTCTTCATCAGCGGTAGCCGTTTTCCAGAGCGGCGGCCGACGTCAGCAGTTGGCCGCGCAGCGCGGACAGCTCGGGCTCGGCGGCCACCTCGCGGACCCGGGCCGAGGCGGTGTTGAGTTGGCCGATCAACGTGGTCTGGGCTTCGGTGAGCATCCGCTGGCGGTCGAGGTCGACCGGATCGTCGGCCTTGAGATCGGCAATTCCCTTGTAAGCCTTGGCGATCTCGTCCCGGGCATCGGAGATCTGGACGCTGACCAGTTGCGGCGTGGACCGGTCACGCATCCGGAGGTCCAGTGCGTAGGCGCCGCTACGAGCCGCGGCCACCGTCTCTTCCATGCTCTGGGCGAGCTGGCCGGGCATGCCGTCGCGGTTGGCCGGGCACCGGGTCAGCAGCAGACCCAGCGAGACCACCAGAAGGGCGGCAAGCAGCGCCGCCCGTATTCGTCGCGGTTTGTCTTCGGCATCTCCTTCGTCGGCCACGGTGCGCTCCCTCACCCGGGCAGCGTTTCGCCGTCTTCGCGGTCGAACTCGTCGCGGCCGGCGTCCTCCGCGACCACCTCACGTTGTTCCTGCCAGTCGGGGTCGGTCGCCTCCAGGGGCGGACTGTCCAGGCCGGAGGCCGGGGCCTCGGCGTCGGGGACCACCTCGTTCTGCTCGCGCTGCTGCTCGAGCGCATCGGCAACCGGCACCTCGTCGGGCACGTCGTCGCGTGTCATGCGGCCGGAATACCCCGTCGCCGCTTGATCAAACGCTTCGAGTGCTCGATCGCGTCTGCCTGCTCACCTTTCGGATCAGCCGGGCTGTGCTGCTCTCCAAGATCCCCTGACGCCTATCGCTGTTGCGGATGCGGGCAGCGCGACGGGCGCCGGCCGCGATGGTCAGTCCGTCCCGGTACGCATCGACCACTCGAGGATCGACGTAGGCGCTGCGGGCGACCGCGGGAGTATTTCCGAGAGCCTCGGCGACCTCGCGCATCACCGCGGACTCGACGCGTTTGATCACCTTGCCGTCGACAGGAGGATCCGCGTCGACGAAGGCCTCGGCAGCCAGTACCGTGCCTTGCCACGTGCGTAGATCTTTCACGGTGTAGTCATCGCCGACCATCTCTTTGAATCGGGCGTTGAGATCCTCCGCATGCACCTCCGTCCATTCGGCCGAATTGCGAAACGCCAGCAAGCGATCGCCGTTGCTCCGGCTGCGCTGTAGGGACCGGACTGCCCGTACCACCGCTGGATCTTCGACCAGCAGCGTGCGGCGCACGCCGCTCTTCGCCGGATAATCGAACTCCACCGCATCGGACCGCAGCGTGATGTGTTCACGCAGCAGCGTCGCGACACCGAACGAGTTGTTCTCCTCGGCGTACTGGTCCCCACCGGCGCGGAAGTAACCGAGGTCCAGCAGTCGTAGCCCGAGCGCCAGCACGCGGTCGCGGGTCAACCCGCGTCGCCTCAGATCCGTCGCGATGGCGTTGCGCCAATCAGCCAGGCCGGCCGAGAGTTCCAGCACCCGGTCGAACTTCTCCTCGCCGCGTTCCTGCTGCCATTGCGCGTGATACAGGTACTGGCGCCGTCCCGCGACGTCGGTCCCGACGGCCTGGATGTGTCCGTTGGGGTAGGGACATATCCAGACTTTCTTCCATGCCGGTGGTATCACCAGGTCCTCGATGCGCTTCAGCGTTGCCGCGTCGGTGACCGCGGCGCCGTCGTCATCCCGGTAACCGAATCCCCGGCCGCGGCGTACCCGGTGAAGCCCCGGTCCGCCGACCACGCTGCGGCGCAGCCTCATCGCGCCCGCGCGCTTCGTTTTGCGACGACACGAGTGTGGGTACGCGAGGGGTATGTCATCTGACCGTGCATCGAGACCTCGGCTCACTGTGCTGCACGGACGGCGAATACCCCGCTGGGGATCCGGCCACACCAGCGGGCCGCGCGCTGTGGAACTCAGGGTGCCGGCCCGAGTCGAAGCGCTGGCAGTGCTGAGGGCCATGACGGGTTGCCTTGCCGACTACGAAGAACTGGACCTCGACACCGCCGGCGACCTGGCCCTTGCGGTTGACGAAGCGTGCACGGTGCTGATCGGCATGGCTTCGGCCACAGCCACTCTCGTGCTGGTGGAAGACCCGCGCGCACAGGAACTCGTCGTTCGGGTTTCGACGGACTGCAACACCGCCCACGATGACCTGGACAGCCTCGTACTGAGTGGTTTCAGCCGCCGAGTGCTCGAAGCCCTCACCGAAAAGGTCGAAACCTTTGTCGAGGACACTGGATTCGAACAGCAAAGCAACAGTCGGCCGACGCTCGGCATCTCGCTGACCATCCGGCGGCGTTGGGCCGCGGCACCCGGCTAGCGGTCCACATCTACCAACTTCAGCTGCGGTGGCCGGTCGCGCAGCGTGGACAAGGCAGCTGGGAGATCGACAGAGACCGGTAGTGCCTTGACGGGGTCGCAGATGCCGAGCACGCGGGAAACGGCAGGGCTGGGGATCAGGGTCCAGTCGATATTCTCGCCGGCAAAACGCACGTTCAAGGTGTGCAAGCAGGCGAAGCAGCACGCCCCGAAGAACGGGACGGAACCGAGGTCCAGGACAAGTTGTCCGCTGGGCCTGCTGTGCCGCATTCCCCATTCGGTGAGTTCAGCGGCGTTGGACGCATCCAGCTCGCCGTGGACGCTGATCACTGCGGTCGCCGGCCACAACCACTGGGCACAGAATCGCGCGGGCCTGCGGTCGTTGCCGGACGGTATCACCGCTTTCGCGGCGTTCATGGAGGACATCGGTGACTCCTCAGCAGAAAGAAATACTGTGGTGACGTCACATTCCAGGCTCTGTGGGCTCAAAGCCATTGGATACAGGGAGTCTGTACCGCCCTGCACCCGATGACGTTCGGGGCGGCTGTGAACTCAACCTGCATTGGACTCTACGCCCCGAGACGGCGTCGAACAATCAATTTCGGTTCTCGTCAGAGCCTCTCGAGCAGTGTTGCTGCGCCGGAGCCCGTGAGTTCTCGGGCGGCTTGTCTTCGGCCGGTCATGGCCAGCAGTAGCGCCTCGCCGGTGCCGGTGACTTCCGGCCCGTCACCGTGCTCCCAATCGATGTCGTTGGCCCGCAACCGGAGTCCTCTGATCCGGCGCCCTGCCCCCAGCCGTGGGTTGCCCGGCACCAGAGGCAAGATTCGCTGCAAACGCTGCGCCGGTACCACGCGGGGGCGTCGGAGTGCGCGGCGAATGTCCTGGTGGTGGACGGTGCCGTCGACCAGGCCGATCATGCCGCCGAATCCCGCGGGAAGACCACGTGGCCGTAGATGGTGGTTGAGGAAATGGAGCAGCTCGTCGGTCGACATGGCCGTGTATTCGGCAACCCCGACCTCGTTGGCCCGCACCACCCGCCCCCTCGCGAAGCGCTTGAACAACCCGGCGAGATTCAGCTCGTCATAGCTGACGACGTGTGCCACCACGTCTTTCACGGTCCAACCGGTGCACAGTGACTCGGTCTGCCATTCGTCGGGAGTCAAGGTGGCCAGAAATTCGGCAAGATCGGCCCGCTCGTCGCGGGCCAGGTCCATCAGTGATGGTTCGGTGCTCATCACGATGCCTCCTGCTCGACGATGTCCTTTGTGATCACGCACCAGCCCAGCGCATTTCACTACCTTCAGATGCTGCGAGAAGTTTACGCTTGCCGAATGTTTGACTCACGCGTCAGCGGGGTACATCGCCTGCCATGAGACTTGGTGGATTGTTCGGAACACTCGTGCTTGTCTGGTTGATCATCGGCGTGGTGGCGGCCTGGCAGCGCGACTATTTCCATGGCGGATCAACGAACTGCGCGACCGCCGGCGCCATCGCACTGACGGTCATTGCCGGTCCGCTGAACTATGCGGGCGTCAACCCGAAGGTGGACGAGTGCCGTTTGCCGCAACCCAGCGCGATGGGTTCCGTCGCGGCAGTGAATTGAGGTCGCCATGATTCTGCTCGGGGCAATTCTGCTCATCCTCGGTTTGATCTTCAACGTGTACCTGCTCTGGGTGATCGGGGTGATCCTCCTGGTCATCGGCGGCGTGTTCTGGCTGCTCGGGGCCATCGGACGGCCGGTGGCGGGCAGGCGGACCTGGTACTGAGTGCAGGCGACAAGGGCGGCCATCAACGACAAGGGAGGTGCCTGATGCCCAATCCGTCAATCAAGGACGAGAAGCTCTACGAGGAACTGCGAGACGAGGGCAACTCGAAGGAGAAAGCGGCGCGGATCTCCAACGCCGCTGCCAACAGGGGTCGTTCGAGTGTCGGCCGCTCGGGTGGCGAGTCCGGTTCCTATGACGACTGGACGGTCGATCATTTGCGTAAGCGAGCGAAAGAGCTTGGCATCAAGGGATATTCCGACAAGAACAAGCGCGAGCTGATCGGAATGCTCCGCAATCACTGATTCCCCGGATCGAGAGGTCCGACCCACGGCCCCGCTACCCCAGCGGGGCCGTGGTGTCGGCGTGCGAGCCTTTTGCGCAGCGACTCGGGGTGATCATGATGTTTTGCTCGCGAGACCTGCTCAGGAGATCTACCGTGGAGGCAGCCCATGTAGGCAGGTGGGGCGAGAAATGGCGGAAGGAGCAGCCATGCACGGTCCAAAAGATCCTGTTGACCACGCCCGGACAACCCGGCCCCATGCCGGCGAGTCGATGAAGGACAACGTCATCATGCCGGCACTGGTACTGATCCTGGTGGGTCTGGTCCTGTTCGTCGGCACCCTGGCGGCGTTCGCCACCGGTCATTCCGATGTCGGTCTGATGGTGGGCACGTTGTCTGCCGCCGGATTTGTCATCGGATCGATGTGGCTGGCACTCGAGCACATGCGGGTGCGTCGCATCGAAGAACGCTGGTACACCGACCACCCCGGTGTGATGAGGCAGCGCCCCAGCAGCTGAGCCTGTGCGCGGGCGGCTCAGAAGGGCGGCTCAGAAGGTGAGTGCCAGCACCGCGAAATCGATGGCCAGCAGTGCCAATCCGGCCAGGGGAACCAGAACTCCGTACCACAGTCGCGAGGTGAATATCGATACAGCGATAACGACCACCGGCACCACCGGCGCCCCGTAGAACAGGATCCCGAACCAGAATTCGCCTGGGCCCTTGCTCGCGCACACGTCACCGGTGCACCCAGCCATGCTCATCACCGCACCCATGCCGTACAGGAACACCAGGACCGCCGCAGGAACGGTCAACACCGCCAGCACCCAGGTGAGCGAAATTCGCATCCGCCGCTCGCCGGTGCGCTCGGTTCGCAGAGTCTGTGATTCGGTCATGGTGTCCGCATACCCAGTTTCATGAACTTCTGCACGGGTATTCCTGCGCCATGGCCAGATTCGGATACACGTTGATGTGCGAGCAGAGCGGTCCGCAACAGCTTGTCGGCTATGCGGTGTCGGCGGAGCAGGCCGGATTCGATTTCGAAGTGATCAGCGACCACTACAGTCCGTGGCTGGCCAGTCAGGGCCACGCTCCCAACGCATGGCCGGTACTGGGCGCGGTGGCCCACTCAACGGACACCGTGCAGCTGTACTCGTACGTGACCTGCCCGACGATCAGATATCACCCGGCGATCATCGCCCAGCAGGCTGCCACCGTGCAGATCCTGGCCGACGGCCGCTTCACCCTCGGCGTCGGCAGCGGGGAGAACCTCAACGAACACGTGGTGGGTCAGGGGTGGCCCACCGTCGAGCGTCGCCTCGACATGCTGGCCGAGGCGATCAAGCTGATTCGCGAACTCTTCACCGGAGACTTGATCGATTTCCGAGGCGAGTTCTACGAGGTGGACTCCGCGCGCATCTGGGATGTACCCGAAGTCCCGGTGACCATCGCCGTATCGATGACCGGTGAGAAAGCCGTCGAGAAGCTCGCCGTGGCCGCCGATCACCTGATCAACGTCGCACCCGACCACGCGATTGTCGAGGACTGGCACCAGCGTCGCCACGCCACCGGCGCGCTGCCCGAGGGCCGGGTGATCGGACAAATTCCGGTGTGCTGGGACCCCGACCGCGATGCGGCGGTGGAACGGGCCCATGACCAGTTCCGCTGGTTCGGCGGTGGCTGGGCGGTCAACGCGGACCTGCCGACCCCGGCGGGATTCGCCGCGGCAACCCGCTACGTGCGTCAGGAGGATGTGTCCGCGGCCATCCCGTGTGGACCAGACCTGGACGGGATCGTCGCCGCCGTCGCGCCCTATCTCGAAGCGGGATTCACTGATGTCGCATTGGTCCAGATAGGTGACCAGGGCCAGCAGAGGTTCCTCGACGAGGCGGCAAAACCCCTACTGGCCGCGCTGCGCGCCGAGTTCGACTGAGGGCTCGGCCGACATCGGATGACCCAGACGCATCGCAAACGGCAGCACCAGCCAGATCCCGACGAACGTCAGCAGCGCTACGGCCCCGGCGACCACTCCGGCCTCGCGCCCGGCAACCGTGTCGAAGATCAACTCGGTCACCCCGGTCATCGCGAGTCCGAGCAAGACCAACCCGATGAATGCGCACCTGTGTGCGGCGGAGACCAGCAGGTTCAACCGGTGTCTGCGGAACAGGATGCGGTGCATCCCAACGGGGGCGACCAACAGCGCGGTGGCAGCGGCCGAACATGCGACCGTGACGAGATAGAGGACCCGCATGGGCTCGTCGAGCATCGAAAACCGTTCTTGGAACGGCAAAGTCAGCAGCAGGCCGGTGAGCAACTGAACGCCGGTCTGCACGACCCGCAGCTCCTGCAGGAGGCTGCTCCAGTTGCGGTCCAGCCGTTCGGCTTCCGTTTCATGCCGGGCGGTGTGATCCCAGGGCTGATCCAGCTCGGGGCGGTCCGCATCCATGCTGTCGATAATCCCACGTCGGTCATAGGTTTCGGGTTGCGCCGCGATGGGCATTCCTGGCCGAAGGCCCCACGTGGGGCTGCGTGAGGATGCGGAAAGGGATGGCAGTGTCGAAGTCGAGACCGACATCGGAGCGCGTTGTGGTCAGCAGAGTGGCTTCATGAGGCGAGGCTCACAACCTGGCATACTGTCGATCCGAGATGTCGGGAGGTGAGATGGCCGACGAACATGGCCAATCCAAGCCGCTGAACCGCGCGGAGCGGTCGGTGGAGATCCGGGTCGCTGCCAGGTTGGAGAACCTGGCCGTAGTGCGCACACTGGTCGCTGCGGTAGCAGCATTCGAAGACCTTGATTTCGATGTGGTCGCCGACTTGCGGCTGGCCGTTGACGAGGCCTGCACTGCCTTGATCCGGGCCGCAGTGCCTGATTCGAGCCTGCATCTGACCGTCGACCCGGGTGACGAGGCGCTGGTGATCACGGCCTCCACTACCTGTACGGGTGCTGCGGTGGTCGAGCCGGGCAGCTTCAGCTGGCACGTGTTGAGTTCCCTGACAGACGACGTCAAGACGTTCATCAATGGCGACAGATCCGACACCGGTCAGGTATTCGGCATCACCCTGACGACGAGACGAGCGAGCCTGCTGCGGTGACGTCGGAATATGCGGACGTCCGCGACATGTTCCGCGAACTCGGCGGATTGTCCGAGGACTCGCCGGCCTATGAACGCCAACGTGAGCGGATTGTCGAGCGGTGCCTGCCGCTTGCCGATCACATCGCAAGGCGGTTCGACGGCCGGGGTGAACCCCGTGAAGATCTGATCCAGGTGGCGAGAGTCGGCCTGGTCAACGCGGTCAACCGATTCGATGTCGAGGCCGGATCGGACTTCGTGTCATTCGCGGTGCCGACGATCATGGGGGAGGTCCGGCGCCACTTTCGGGACAACAGCTGGTCGGTGAAGGTGCCGCGGCGGTTGAAGGAACTGCACCTGCGCCTCGGCGCGGCGACTGCGGAACTGTCTCAGCGATTGGGCCGTGCCCCGACGGCCTCCGAGCTCGCCGAAGAACTCGACATGGACCGCGAACAGGTGATCGAAGGTCTGGTGGCGGGCAGCTCGTACAACACCCTCTCGATCGACAGTGGTGGCGGCGGCGACGAGGATGCGCCGGCAATAGTCGACACGCTCGGCGATGTGGACGACGGATTGGATCAGATCGATAATCGAGAAACGTTGCGGCCGTTACTCGCTCAGTTACCTGAGCGGGAACGAACGGTACTGTTGCTGCGATTCTTCGAGTCCATGACGCAGACGCAGATCGCCGAGCGGGTCGGTGTCTCGCAGATGCACGTATCGAGACTGCTGGCGAAATCGCTAGCGCGACTTCGTGACCAGCTGCAGTAGCGGCGTTTTGCCGTTCAACGTCGACAGGGCCGCGGCCACGCTGTAGCACGTGTGCAAGTCCGAATCGAGGTCGCAGATGCGGAGCAGCCGGTTCACTGCCTTGCTGGGCACCAACACCCAGTCGATGTTGCCGACAGAGCACCGCGCTTCGATCGCCTTGAGAGCGGAAAGACCTGCGGTGCCGAAGAACTCGACATCGGTGAGGTCGACGGCGACCCGCTCGGCCTGACCGATGTGCCGTAACGCGTAGTCGGCGAATTCGGTCGCGTTCGTGGCATCGATCTCGCCCTTAGCGCTGATCACCGCCGTTGACGGCGGCAGCCAGCGTGTGGCAAATGTGGCTGGCGATTCGTCGGTCCGGTCGATCAGTGCGCTCGTCGAAAAGACAGTCATTGGTAGCTCCATCAGTCGTAATACACGTATTCGTACTGTGGTGCGGCGCCAATCGACACGAATGCGAGTTCCCGCGCGTATGTCGATCGACGCTCGCTGCGGCTGTGAACTCAACCTGTTAAGGACCCTACCGCGATCAAGGTCGTCGGACAATTTGTCTGAGTGGATTCTTAGAGTCCCAGGTCAGACTGTTCGCATGCCGAACGCCGACGCAGTTGCCGGGGTGGTGCTGGCAGCCGGTGCCGGCAGCCGATTCGGAATGCCGAAAGTTCTTGCCGACGGCGGTGACTGGCTCCGTCGGGCGGTAACCGCGCTCGACCGTGGCGGTTGTGACGAGGTGATCGTGGTGCTCGGTGCCGCTGTGGTCGACGTGCCCGCGCCGGCTCGGGCTGTGGTGGCCACCCGCTGGGCCGACGGCATGAGCGCGTCGGTGCGCGAAGGGCTCGAGGCCGTCGGCGGCGCCGAATGGGTCGTCCTGCATACCGTCGACACCCCGGACGTCGCTGCCGATGTCGTGGCCCGGGTCCTGGCCGCGGCACGCGGCTCCCGATCCGGCCTGGCCCGCGCCCGCTATCACGGCCGGCCCGGGCACCCCGTCGTCGTGGCCCGCAGGCACTACCGCGCCCTGATCGCCGGGTTGCGCGGCGACCAGGGGGCCCGGGCGTTTCTCGGCGGTCGTGACGACGTCGTCGCCGTGGATTGCGGTGATCTCGCCACCGGTCTCGATATCGACGAGCGTTGACCGCTACAGCAGGCCGAGTTGTTCGACCGCTCGGCGCTCCTCGAGCAGTTCGGCCACCGACGCATCGATCCGGGCCCTGGAGAACTCACTGATCTCCAGGCCTTCGACGATTTCCCACCTGCCGTCGACCGCGCGAACCGGCAGTGAGGCGACCACACCCTCGGGCACCCCGTAGACGCCGGGGGAGGGAAGCGCCACCGATGTCCAGTCGGCGGGGTCGGTACCGTCCACCCAGTCCCGCACGTGATCGATGGCGGCGTTGGCAGCCGACGCCGCCGACGAAGTGCCGCGGGCCTCGATGATCGCGGTGCCACGGGTGGCCACGGACGGGATGAAATCTCTTGTCAGCCAGTCGGTGTCCGAGGCGTACTCGGAGCCCGGCCGCCCGTCGACCACCGCATGGAAGATGTCGGGGTACATGCTCGGGGAGTGGTTGCCCCACACAGTCACCCGGGACACGTCGGTGACGTGCACACCGGCGTGGGTGGCCAGGGCCGCGACCGCCCGGTTGTGGTCCAGCCGGGTCAGGGCGGTGAATCGCTCCGACGGGATGTCGGGCGCGTGGGCCGCGGCCACCAGCGCGTTGGTGTTGGCCGGGTTGCCGACCACGACGATGCGGACATCGCCGGCCGCGCCGGCGTTCAGGGCTTTGCCCGACTCGGCGAAGATCGCGGCATTGGCCGCCAACAGGTCGGCGCGTTCCATGCCCTTACTGCGGGGCCTGGCCCCGACCAGCAGCGCAACATCGACACCGTCGAACGCTCGCACCGGATCGTCGTGAATCTCGATGTCGACCAGCCCATCGAAGGCGCTGTCGACCAACTCCATGACCACGCCTTCGGCCGCACGGATCGCCGCAGGCAGTTCCAGCAGCCTCAGCTTCACCGGCACGTCGCGTCCCAGCAGGGCACCGGCTCCGATGCGGAAGAGGGCGGCGTAGCCGATCTGGCCGGCCGCGCCGGTGACCGTGACGACTTTCGGTGACGTGGTCACGTGTGCACCTCCAACCCGAGGATTTCCGTGGCATACCGCCGCACGGTGTCCTCCGAGATGGCGGCGGCGTCCTCGAAGCCGGGACGGCCCCGGCTGCTCAGGAATCCGGTGACGGGATCCAGGACGACCTCGGCGAGCAGTTCGCCGGTGGTCGGCTCGCATACGGCCCAGGTGTATCGCGTGTCGTCGGCCCAGCCATCTTCGGCGTCGTGTACGTAGTCCAGGTCTGACTCGCCCAGATCGGCGAGCGCGTGCCGGTCGTCGACGCGGTCATCGGCGCGCAGCCCGCGCAGATACCACTGGCCGTTGTTGATCTCTACGGGTTCCACAGGACCAGCGTTCCATAGGCGGCCGCGTGAAACGCCGCGAGGCTGCAGCCACCGGGTGCGGTGACTACAGCCTCGCGGAAAAGATTGGGCGCTACTTGATCTCGGCGATCACGGTGCCCTGGGTGATTGCGGCACCGGCCTCGACGGCCAACCCTGTGATGACGCCGTCCTTGTGGGCCGTCACCGGGTTCTCCATCTTCATGGCCTCCAGAACCACGACGAGGTCGCCTGCGGCCACCTCCTGGCCCTCCTCGACGGCCACCTTGACCACGGTGCCCTGCATCGGCGCGGTCACCGAGTCGCCCGATGCGGCCGCACCGCCGCTGGCGCCGCGCTTGCGGGCCTTGGGCTTCTTGCGAAGCACACCGCTCGCGCCGGCGCCGGCTCCGCCGCCGAGCGCCAGATCACCGGGCAGCGACACCTCGAGGCGACGCCCACCGACCTCGACGACCACGGTCTGGCGAGGAATGGTGTCCTCTTCCTCGATCGGGGCGCCACCGGTGAACGGCTCGACGGTGTTGTCCCACTCGGTCTCGATCCAGCGGGTGTGCACGGTGAAACCGTCCTCGTCGCCGATGAAGGCGGGGTCGGAGACCACGGCACGGTGGAACGGGATGACGGTCGCAAGACCCTCGACGTTGAACTCGGCAAGGGCACGGCGGGACCGGTCCAGTGCCTCCTCACGGGTGGCACCGGTGACGATCAGCTTGGCCAGCATCGAATCGAACTGACCGCCGATAACAGATCCGGACTCCACCCCGGAGTCCATCCGGACACCCGGGCCCGTGGGGGCCTCGAACTTGGTGACGGGGCCGGGGGCGGGCAGGAAGCCGCGGCCGGCGTCCTCACCGTTGATGCGGAACTCGAACGAGTGGCCGCGCGGCGTCGGATCGTCGGTGATGTCCAGGGCCTCGCCGTTGGCGATCTTGAACTGCTGGCGTACCAGGTCGATGCCCGAGGTCTCCTCGGTCACCGGATGCTCGACCTGCAGGCGGGTGTTGACCTCCAGGAAGGAGATCAGGCCGTCCTGGCCGACCAGGTACTCCACGGTGCCGGCACCGTAGTACCCGGCCTCCTTGCAGATGCGCTTGGCGGACTCGTGGATCTCCTTGCGCTGCGCGTCGGTCAGGTACGGGGCCGGGGCCTCCTCGACCAGCTTCTGGAAGCGGCGCTGCAGCGAGCAGTCGCGGGTGCCGGCGACGACGACGTTGCCGTGCGTATCGGCGATCACCTGGGCCTCGACGTGGCGTGGCTTGTCCAGGTAGCGCTCGACGAAGCACTCGCCGCGACCGAACGCGGCGACAGCCTCACGAGTCGCCGACTCGAAAAGCTCGGGGATCTCCTCGATGGTGCGGGCGACCTTCATGCCGCGACCGCCACCGCCGAATGCGGCCTTGATCGCGACCGGCACGCCGAACTCCTTGGCGAACGCGACGACCTCGTCGGCGTTCTTCACCGGGTCCGGGGTACCCGGAACCAGCGGCGCCTTGGCCTTGGCGGCGATGTGGCGTGCGGTGACCTTGTCACCCAGATCGCGGATCGACTGCGGGCTCGGCCCGATCCAGATCAGTCCGGCGTCGAGTACGGCCTGGGCGAAATCGGCGTTCTCCGACAGGAAGCCGTACCCCGGGTGGATGGCGTTGGCGCCAGACTTCGCGGCGGCGTCCAGGATCTTCTCGAAGACCAGGTAGGACTCGGCTGAGGTCTGGCCCCCCAGGGCGAAAGCCTCATCGGCGAGGCGTACGTGCGGTGCATCGGCGTCGGGCTCGGCGTATACGGCCACGCTGGCCAATCCCGCGTCCTTGGCGGCGCGGATCACCCGGACCGCGATCTCCCCGCGATTGGCGACCAGCACCTTGGAGATCTTTGAGCTGGCGTGGTTGGCCACGGTGCCTCCTCGGCAGTTCTCTAAGAAACGTCTTTAAGAATCTATCGCGGGCAGTTTATGCGCCGCACCTTGAGGCTTCCCAATCCGGTATCGGTTACCGACGGGTAGCTTTTCGCCGAAATCCGGCCGCGGGAACATCGCTCCTGTTGAGGTGCGAAATTCCCGTCTCAACGGGTAGTCCGACGCTATTACCGTTGGCCCGTGGGTCCGGGGATATTGGTCGTGGGCATCGGCGTGTTGGTGGGCGGCGTGATGGTGGCGGCGCCGAGGGGCATCTGGTGGGCCACCCGGTCCTGATCTGGTACTTCGCCGAGGAGTGTTCAGCTATCCGTGCCACACCTCGGCCCAAGTGGTCAAAGCCGATGGCGACCGAATGAGCGTGAGCCCTGAACTCACTTGGGCGCCTGAACAACTCGGCGTCATGAAGCAGAACGATCAATGCCACGTCGGCATCGGTCGCAACCTTCACAGGTGTCGTTGAACGGCGCTACGGCAACCACCGTTCGGACGGACCCGTAGCGGTCGAGACTCAGGCCGCGCGCAGCCGCCGCTTGATCCGGGTCAGCATCGCCGACATCCCGCGCAGCCGCAGTGGGCTGATCAATGCGGCCAGGCCCAGCGCGGTGTAGAAGTCGTCGGGCACCGCCAGGATGTCGTCGGCCGACTGGCCGTCCAGGCCCGTCGCCAAGATGGCGGCGAAGCCCCGCGTCGTCGGGGCCTCCGGGGGTGCGCTGAAGAACAGCCGCACCTTGCCCCGATCGGACGCATCGACGTCGAGGAACAACGGTGACTGGCATTCGGGCACCGGCTCCATTGCCGCTTCCTCAAGATGAGCCGGCAGGGGTGGCAGCTCGTTGGCGAACTCCAACAACAGCTGCAACTTGTCCTGGCCGGCCACCTCCTGGAAGTCGGAGACAACCTCTGCCAGGGTGGCCGGCATCGAACTCATGAGGCGCCCGGAGCCTCACCTGCATCGGGGCCGACGGCGACAGGGACCCGCACGGCATTGCCCCACTCAGTCCACGAGCCGTCGTAATTGCGCACACCGGGCAGCCCGAGCAGGTGGGTGAGCACGAACCAGGTATGGCTGGAACGCTCACCGATGCGGCAGTACACCACCGTCTTGTCGTCGGGGTTGAGAAAGCCGTAGAGCTCCTCGAGCTCGGCGCGGCTGCGGAACTGGCCGCTGTCCCGGGCTGCCTTGGCCCAGGGGATCGACTTGGCCGTGGGGATGTGCCCACCGCGCAGCGCGCCCTCCTCCGGGTAGTCCGGCATATGGGTGCGTTCGCCGGTGTATTCCTGGGGCGAGCGGACGTCGATCAACGGTTGCTTGCCGAGAATGTCCAGCACGTCGTTGCGGTAGGCCCGGATCGGGGCGTCGTTGCGTTCCACGATCGGGTAGCCGCTGGTCTGTCTGGTGGGCACTTCGAGGGTGGTGTCGCGGCCGTGGGAAACCCACAGGTCGCGGCCGCCGTCGAGCAGGCGTACGTCGGGATGACCGAACAGGGTGAACACCCACAGCGCGTAGGCCGCCCACCAGTTGCTCTTGTCGCCGTAGATGACGACGGTGTCGTCGCGGCTGATGCCCTTGCGATCCATCAGTTCGGCGAACTGCTCACCGTCGATGTAGTCACGCACATTGGGGTCGTTGAGGTCGAGATGCCAGTCGATCTTGACCGCACCCGGGATGTGGCCGGTGTCGTAGAGCAGGACATCTTCGTCCGACTCGACGATGGCCAAACCGGGCCGGCCCAGATTGCTGGCCAGCCAGTCGGCGGTGACCAGGCGCTCCGGATGGGCGTACTCGGCGAGAGTTGGGCTGGGATCAGCAGGCAGCGGCACACCACGAGCGTACCGTCGGGCCGATTATCCGCGCTGCGGCAGTGCCGACGACCGGCGCATATTGCCGCATTGGGGGGCCGTTCTGCGGCCTTAGGCTGCTGCGGTGGGAGTCGCCATCCTGTGCCTGGTCATCGGCATACCGCTCGGACTGTTCATGCTGCTGCGGCCCAGGAAGATCTGGTGGGCGACAGAGTCGTGGAAGTACAAGAACCCCGAAGCCAACGAACCCAGCGAGGCGGGCTACGGCATGCAGGCCCTCGGCGGCGTGTTCGTCATCGTCGCGGCGGTCATTCTCGCCGGGTTGGCCTGGTCGACGGAGCGCGACAGGACGGCGGCCGAAGCCGAGCAGAAGAAGAAAGACGAATGGGACGCAGCGGTGGCGGCGTACAAGCCACCGAAGCCCGAGGACCGCGGCGCCCTTCCGATCATCGGCTACGTGGAGAAGCCGCGGGGATCGTCACCCCGGATCGAATACGAGGTGTACTACCTGCAACCGCCGAACGTGTTTGAAGCCGGCTTCAAAGACTTCATGCACAACCCAAAGGGTCGTTACCAGTGCGTGACTCATGTGAGCCGATCTGCTCCTAGAGGCGCCAATCCGGCGCCGGTGACGGCCCGTCTGAGCTGGGCGCCTGATGTGCCGCAAGTCGACAGTTCCGGTTCCGACCGATGCACCACCCGCGATATCGCGCAGTCGAACGAGATGAAGACGCAACCCTTCTACATGGATCCAGGGGTGCAGTTGGTCACCGACTCGCCTATCGTCGACGCGCACGGGACGGTCCTTGTGCCCGCCGAAGCGGGTAACACGGTGCCGAAACTCGACGCACCGCCCAGGCGCTGAGTTACGCGGTGAACGCCACCTCGTAGGCCACCGCGAAGCGGCGGGCGCCATTGTTGGCGCGGAAGAGTGAGCCACCGTTCTGAGACCAGGTCACCACGCGCAGCAATCGCTTGCCCGGAGACAAGCGCTTGGAGATGATGTCGGCGAATGCGGCGCGGAGCCGCTCCAGGTCGCATGTTTCGAAGTCGCGTGCCACGCGAACATCCCACATTGTTTCTTCGACTGGCATCGGCCCAGTGTCAACCCGTGGTTGAGACTATTCGGGACGTCGACACGGCGTGCCGCCCATTGAGAAGGTTGCAATTTGGTCACTGCCGGGTCGGGGGAATTCACCGCGGTGGTGTCGTCATCACGTCGGCAGGCCTGAGGCGATCAGAAGTGATGGTGTGAAAGGCGTTGTGGCATTGGCTTGTTCAGGTCTTTATGTCGGTGCCCGCAGTCCAGTGAGCTGATCGAAGCGGTACCAGACGAGCGCGTCGCCGACCTGGAAAACCCCGGTGTAGCCGACGGGCTGATGCCAGAGGACCTGGCAGCCGGGAACCAGTGCGCGATCGAGCGGGAATGCCATGAGTTGACCCGGGCTCGCCATCGGGCGCGACCCGCGAAACTTTCGGTGAGCCAGCGGTTGTCGTCGGCCGTAATCGTAGCTGTGGGTGAACGGTCAGGCCGGCGCGGAACTTTTCCAGAGTTCGGCGATCGACACTCCGGCCACGGCAAGCATCCGACGCAGCAGCGGCAGGCTCAGCCCGATCACATTGGACGGGTCACCGTCGATGCCGTCGACGAACCAGCCGCCGAGCCCGTCGAGCGTGAATCCGCCTGCGACACCGAGTGGTTCCCCACTGCGCAGATACGCGTCCAGATCTGCTTCGATGGGCGACCCGAAATGCACTGCGGTGACACCGGTGTCGACGATGCGGTGGGTGACCGACCCGTCACGAACGACGAGCACGGCATGACCGGAATACAGCTGGGCTGTCCGGCCCGACATGGCCTGCCATTGCCGCCGTGCGGTGTCGACGTCTCCGGGCTTGCCGCACAACCGTCCGTCGAGAAACAGCATCGAGTCGCAACCGATGACGACGCAGTCCGCGGCGACCGTGGCGGGAACATGGGTGAGCACTTCGTCAGCCTTGGCTGCGGCCAGTCCGCTCACCACGCGCTCGGGTGGGGCGCCGGCCAACGACGCCATGACGGCGTCCTCGTCGACCCCTGATACCACCACCAACGGATCGAGGCCGGCCTGGCGCAGAACGCCAAGCCGGCCTGTCGATGCCGAACCCAGAACGACCCGGGTCATTCAGTGCTGTCTCTTCTTCGCGCGAGCGCTCATCAGCGCCGCATGTGGGTGCGCTCCCACAGCGTGATGCGCTGCCAGCTGTAGATCGAGTAGCGCAGCTTGTCCACGGGGTGTCCCCACAGGTTGCGATCGCGCACCACCGGGTCGGCGTCGCCGCCACCGGCGGTGCCGAGGATCGCCATCAGCGCGGCCATCTCCGCATCGGTGGGCTGACCACGCAGCACCTTGATGTGTGCCTCGTGGTCGGCTTGCTGCTGGCCCTGCGCATCTTCGGTCTGTTCGGCCACAGTCGCCTCGCTCACAGTGGAATGTTCCCGTGCTTCTTCGGCGGCATCTGAATGATCTTGCGCTCCAGCAGCCGCAGCGCATTGGCCACATAGCCGCGGGTGTGCGACGGCGGGATGACCGCGTCGACGTATCCGCGCTCAGCCGCGATGTAGGGATTGACCAGAGTGTCCTCGTAGGTCTGCTGCAGCTCCAGACGCAGCGCATCGACGTCTTCGCCGTTCTTGGCGGCTTCCTTGAGCTGCGAACGGTAGACGAAGCCCACTGCGCCCGAGGCGCCCATCACGGCGATCTGGGCCGTCGGCCAGGCGACCACTACGTCGGCGCCCATGTCCTTGGACCCCATCACGCAGTACGCACCACCGTAGGACTTCCGGGTGATGACGGTGATCTTGGCGACCGTGGCCTCACCGTAGGCGTACAGCAGCTTGGCGCCGCGGCGGATGATGCCGTTGAACTCCTGATCCGTGCCGGGCAGGAAGCCGGGCACGTCGACCAGCAGCACGATCGGGATGTTGAAGCAGTCGCAGGTCCGGATGAACCGGGCGGCCTTCTCAGACGCATTGATGTCGAGGCAGCCGGCGAACTGGGTGGGCTGGTTGGCCACGATGCCGACCGGACGGCCGTCGACCCGGCCGAAGCCGACCAGAATGTTGCCGGCGTACCCGGCCTGCACCTCGAGGAACTCATCGTCATCGAGGAGGCGGGTGATGACCTCGTGCATGTCGTACGGCTGATTCGGGGAATCCGGGATCAGCGTGTCGAGCTCGATGTCCTCATCGGTCAGGGTCTCCTCGATCGAGCCCTGCGTCGGGGCCACCGGGTAGTGCGGCGGCTCGGCGTAGTTGTTCGGGGGCAGGAAGCTCAGCAGATCGCGGACGTACTCGAAGGCGTCCTGCTCGCCGGAGGCGACGTAGTGCGCGGTGCCGGACTTGGACATGTGAGTGTGGGCGCCGCCCAGTTCCTCCATGGTGACGTCCTCACCGGTGACCGTCTTGATGACGTCCGGGCCAGTGATGAACATCTGGCTGGTCTGGTCGACCATCACGATGAAGTCGGTCAGGGCGGGGGAGTAGACGTGGCCACCGGCCGCGGCGCCCATGATCAGCGAGATCTGCGGGATGACACCCGAGGCCTTGATGTTGTTGTGGAAGATCCGGCTGTACAGGCCGAGCGAGACCACACCCTCCTGGATGCGGGCGCCGGCGCCGTCGTTGATGCCGATCAGCGGGCGCCCGGTCTTGATCGCCAGCTCCTGGACCTTGACGATCTTCTCGCCGTACACCTCGCCGAGGCTGCCGCCGAACACGGTGGCGTCCTGGCTGAAGATGCAGACGTCGCGTCCGTCGATCGTCCCGTAGCCGGTGATCACACCGTCGCCCAGCGGCCGGTTGTTCTCCAGGCCGAAGTTGGTGCTGCGGTGCTTGGCCAGCGCGTCGAGTTCGACGAACGAACCCTCGTCGAGCAGGGCCAGGATGCGCTCGCGGGCGGTCAGCTTGCCCTTGGCGTGCACCTTCTCAACGGCGTCCTCGCCGACGGGATGCAGAGTCTCCTCGGCCCGCCTCTTGAGATCAGCCAGCTTGCCTGCAGTGGTGTGGATGTCCACCTGGTGCTCGGCGGACGGCTCGGTAACGCTCGTCATGGGTCACGATGCTATCGGTAACCCTAAGACTGGTCTAAGAGTGGTGGGCGTGGCGCGCGTCACGTTCTGCCCGGACTGAGACGTGTCCACGCGTGGGGCAAATGAGTTCGCGGTGCGTGCGGGCCGGTCAGCGACCGAACAGTTCGGTGTCGAGCGCACGGTCCTCGGGCAGCACTCCCATGGGGCTGTCGATCACATGTTCGGTCATGCTGAGTGTGTTGCGGTCGAAGTACTCGCCTTGTGTCTCCCGCTTCCAGGTGGCCGGCGACCCGGCGTACAGCCCGCGCTTCGACTCGGGTGTCGATCCGCGGGTCATGGTCGAATTGGCGGCCAGAAGCGACTGATCGGGTAGGTGACTGTCCTTCAGCATCACGGCTCTGCTGCCGACCAGCGAGTGATGTCCGACGGTTATTCGGCCCACCGTTTGTCGCTTGTGGGCGAAATCGGGCTCGTGGGTCTGCAGGAGGCACCGGTTTCCGCCGACCGCGGCGTACGCGCGGAGGACGATGGTGCCGGAGCAGTCCGCGTAGTGTCTGCTGCCCAGCTTCGCGCCGTAGCCGAGGAACAAGGTCCCGGCTTGTGTGTCAAGTCGCTGGAAGGCGGGGTGCGCAGAAATCCAATTCCATGACTCCATCGCTGCGTAGTCGTCGAAACGGACCAAACCCAGCCCACGCACCACATTGAATGCTCCGATCCGCGCGCCTTCGCCGAGCTCGAAACGCCCCACGTTGCGGACGACGGTCGGTCCGATTCTGGCGGTGCCGGCGATTCGATGACCGAACAACCTCAGTACACGGTTCTTGAACGATGACGGCGGAAGTAGAAGCCAGCAAAGCATTTCCAGCATCGATACGCCTTTCTCCACCAGGGGTCCCATGGCGGACATCGTCGGTCGGTACTGCCGAATCTACTGACGCCGGACCGCTCACGCGTTTACCGCTACGACAGTTTGTGGGGCGTATCACGGAGGCCGCGAGATGACGTACATGCCGGATATCCGTGTGGGCACAGCTGATTCGGTAGGTCAGGGCGATGATCTGAAGGCGTCGATCCACGCTCTGACAGGTGGCGGGTGCGAGATCGCTTGTCGTTGCGTATGGTCGGGACGTCACGCCGGTGTTGCGAACACTGGGTGCCCACGACCTGGATCAGTGACCAGGATCGTGATGAAAATGCCGGTACGGCGCCGGGGGACGTCCGACAAGCGAACATTGTGACGTCGCGTAATTGCGCAATTGTTGTTGTGGACCTCCATGTGCCGCCAAGGGGACGGGAGCTTTCACCTGATCGCGCCAATGTCATCAATGTCATCGAGCGAACCACCATTGACCGGCAATCAGTTTTCGCTCTCCGGCTTCACCGGGCAGGGCTACGACCGTGGTCGGAGTCTGCCATTGCAGATCATTTGGCTGGCGGTCTCGCGGTCCGTTCTGTTCCGGTGGTGGATGCCGAACCGGATACGGATCGCCGTACTGCGCGCATTCGGCGCCAGGATCGGTGCCGGTGCGCTGATCCGCCACGATGTCAGGATCCACTGGCCGTGGAAGCTCGAAGTGGGTGAGTGTTCGTGGATTGGTGAACGCGCGTGGATTCTCAACCTGGAGGCGGTGACGATCGGGTCGAATTCGTGTGTTTCCCAAGATGTTCTGCTGTGCGCCGGCGGTCACGACCGGTCCAGCCCGACATTTGAGTTCGACAACGGGCCCATCGTGATAGGTGACCGGGTCTGGGTGGCTGCCCGCGCAACTGTGTTGCGGGGAGTGCGGATCGGTGACGGCGCGACCATCGCCGCGACCACTCTTGTCTCCCGGGATGTTCCGGCAGCTGGCACGCTGTTTCCGCCGCGGCCGACGAAGGGGGCCGCATGCGGGTGACGATCATCGGCATCAACTACGCGCCGGAAGTGACCGGAATAGCCCCATACACCACCGGGATTGCCGAAGGTCTGGCCGAGCGTGGGCATGACGTCACGGTGATCACCGGATTGCCGCACTACCCCCAGTGGCGTATCGCCGAGGAGTACCGCGGCGTACGCCGCTGTACCGAGGTGGTACGAGGTGTGACTGTGCACCGCGTCGGCCACTACGTGCCCGACGAACAGAGCGCACTGGGGCGAATCCGGATGGAGGCCAGCTTCGGATCTGTCGCGGCCGCCCACTCCTGGGATGATCCCGACGTCGTCATCACGGTGAGTCCGACGCTGCTGTCGGCCGCGCTGGCGGTGGCGCGGGCCCGATTGTCGAAAATCCCGGTCGGGATCATCGTGCAGGACATCTACAGCAAGGGTGTGGTGGAAACCGGGGCGGTCGGGGGGCGCTCCGCCGCGGCGACCGCACGGCTGGAATCGACGGTCCTCCGGTTGGCGACCGGCGTCGCGGTGATTCATCCCCGCTTTGCCGACTCGCTGGCCGAGATCGGCGTGAACAACGACGATCTGACCGTCATTCGAAACTGGACCCATATCGACGGTGATGCTCCGGCGAGCGGATCGGCGGCAGTTCGAGAGAAGTACGGTTGGCGGCCGAACGAAACCATCGTGCTGCACACCGGCAATATGGGTGTCAAGCAAGGTCTTGAAAACGTCGTTGCCGCAGGGAAACTCGTCGGCGGAGCGGGCGAGGACGACCGAGACATCCGTTTTGTCCTGATCGGCGACGGGAACCAGCGTCGCATGCTCGACTCTCTCGCCCGGGATGCCGAAGCGGTGCAACTGATCGACCCGTTGCCCGATGTCGAGTTCCGCGCGGCGCTGGCTGCCGCCGACATCCTGCTCGTCAACGAGCGTCCCGGAGTGGGGGAGATGGCCGTTCCGAGCAAGCTGACGTCGTACTGCGTTGCGGCCAAGCCGATTCTCGCCGCCACGGAGCCGACCAGCGGGAGTGCCGAAGAACTACGCGCATCCGGAGCCGGACTTGTCATTCCGCCGGGCGATCCAAAGGCCCTCGTTGCGTCAGTGCGGCAGCTGGCTGCCGACGAGGAGCGCCGGCAGCGATTCGGCTCCTGCGGTGCGCGGTATGCCCGCGAGCGCCTCGGTGCGGCCAACGCGGTTGCGCTGTATGAGAAGTGGGTCAGCGAGTTGGCATCCGCCTCCCGTGGGCTACCGGCATGAATACCCGGGTAAGTCGCAACGACTGCTTCTACGCCGGGCAGCCGGTCACCTATCTGGTCGGCCCGCTGGAGCGGGTGCTCCCGCCGGACCTGCTCAAGGCGCGGCTGCGGACCATCGCGGCGGAAGGGCCTCAGAACCGCCTCGGTCTGCGCCCGAGCCGCACATCACGGCACTGGGAATTGGACCCGTCGTGCGGTGGTGTGGTGGTGACCAGCGGCCCGGCCCCGGACATGACCGTCCCTGCCGGGACCATGTTGGATCTGCTGACGGGTGGCCCGGCGCTTCCACCGGCCACCCTGCACGTCCACGTCGCCGACCGTTGGCTGTTCTTGAATTTCGACCACGGTCTCGGTGGCGGACGGCTGTTCAGTGAGGTGATCGCGGCGGCCGGCGCAGAAGGTCAGGGGTTCAGCGCACCCGCACCCGTTGCGACGACCGGCAATCCCGGCCTGCGCGCGTTTGCCCACACCGTGCGCAAAGAACCGACGCGTCTGCTGCGCGCCCTGGATGAACCGCTGCGCCGTGGCGCCGCCGTCGTTCCCACCGGGCAACTCGATGAGCGGGAATCGTTGGCATACGCCCGAAGCCGACCCGGCTTCCTCGAAACGGTGCGGGCGAACCGCGACAGATGCCTGCCGCGTGCGCCGCTGGCGGCGATCATCCTCTCGGCCTTCCTGGACGGACTGCACAGCCACGGAATAACACCGGAAGACGAGGTCGGCCTCCTGGTCGATCTGGGCCGGTACCTTCCGCCCGGGGCGGGCACCCTGGCGAACTTCGTCGGCATCGCGCCCATACGGGTTGCGCCGCCCTACGATCCGGCCCTGGTGGCCGGTGCGATAGGCGAGTACACGCACGGGGGCCGGGCACTGGTCCGGTACGGCATGTCATATGCAGCGCGGCTCCGGTCCCGCCCGGCTGAGCTTCCCCGTTGGAAGACGGACAGCCGGCGGGCCCGGATTGTGGTGACGGACCACGCCAACTCGGCTGCCGGCAGCAAGATTTCCTGGGCGGAGACACCGGACGGCCATCACTTCGTCCGTAAGGCGCCGGTGCGTTACTCCAACCAGATCTCGTTGGCCATCAACCGCGTCGGCTCCGAGCTGCATCTCACCGCGTCGTACTACGCCGGCACCTTCGACCCGGAAAAGGTCACCGCCGTTCTCGACCGGATCGTGGCAGCGGATTCGCCGCTGATGCGCATGGGCCAGATTGCGCCACCGAGCAGTCGGGCGGGGCGGTGAGATGGCTCGGATACCGACATCATCGACGCAGCGCGGCCCCCAAGGACGCTCGATCGGGGTGATCACCACCGCCGACCAGGTGTTGTCCAGCGCCAGCAATGCGCTGATGGTCTTTGCAGTGGCCCAAGTTTCACCGGCCGAGCAGTTCGGGATCGTCGCTCTGCTCGTCACGGTGGCCACCACCTGGATCGGCTTCAACAGGGGGGCGCTGGGCACCGCGCTGCTGTTGACCAGCAACATGCACCGGCGCGAGATATCGGCCGAAGGCGGGTATGCGATCAGCTGGTCGCTGGTGACATCGGCCGTCGCGGGTGCCGTATTGCTGGTCCTGTCCTGCGTTTTCGGCCAGTTCTGGATCGGTGTGGCGTTCGCCGCGAGCATGGTGGCCGTGCTGGCCCAGGATGTGCTGCGATTCGTCGCCATCGCACAGGGCAGACCACTCGCCGCGGCCATCTGCGATGGGTTCTGGGTGGCGTGGATCCTGGCCGTCTACCTGATCAACCTGATCGGGGCCGGGATCTCGGCAGTGGGCACGGTGTATCTGTGGGGCGCGGGCGGACTTGTTTCTGCGCTGGTGCTGATGCGTGTGCTGCGGACCACGCCACGGGGCGATCGCCTCGTCGGGTGGTGGCGCACGTATGACCGTGCCCGGCTGAGATTCGGAATTGTCTATGCGCTCAACCAGGTTGGTGCCACCCTCGTGACGCTGACCGTGACGGTAGTCATCAGCGGCACCGCGGCGGCTGGGCTGCGCGGCGCGGCGACACTGTTCGGACCGATTGCGATGCTGGTGTCAGCATTGCCGTTGGTGTTCGTTCCGCATGTTCGCCGTGCTGCGTCATCGATCGGTGAGCAGTGGCGGGTACTCGTCAACACATCCATCGCGACGTCGGGGTTGACCGTGGTGGCCGGCCTGTGCCTGGCCGTCCTCCCGAGTCGGCTGGGCACAGCCATCCTGGGTGACACCTGGACGTATGCCTCGGCGCTCGTCGTCTATCTCGGGATCGAATGCGCGGCGATGTGCTGGATGGTCAGCGTGTACAGCTTCTTCCAGGCGCGGGGCATGAGCAGGACGGTGTTGCGGGTCAAGCTGTTTCAGATCTGTCTGCAGCTAGGTCTGTGCCTGTGCGCCGGACTGACAGTGGGCACAGCGGTCGCCATCGCCATCTCCCTGGCCGTGGCGGGCGTTATCGCCGCTCTGGTCGGTGTTGTGCTCGCCCGGCGCGTTGTGCGGGACGGCGCGACTGAGGTGCCCCCTGCTGCCGAGGGGCGCGGCGATACTGTCGAGCTGCAAAAGCCGTTGGAAGAGACCGGGTTTGCATGGCCGAAGGTCGATGTCCTCGAAGCTGAGATGAGAGGCCGCAGGTCTGATGAGTGACGAGTTCGGCCGTGCGGTTCAGCCGGCGGTGCTTCACGTCGTCACGCTGATCACGCCGGATGGTGCCTACGGCGGGCCGGTCAGGGTGGCGTTCAACCAATCCCGACAACTGCGTGCGGCCGGTCATCAAACCCAGGTCGCCGGTGCGGTACGCGGCTATCGGGAGATCCCCACCGAGCTCGACGGGGTTCCGGTCCGACTCACGAAGGCGCGCAGCATCATTCCCAGGCTGGGATTCTCCGGATTGGTCGCTCCCGCACTGCTCGGCTGGATCGTGCGGAATCGCAAGTCCTTCGACGCGATCCACGTGCACCTGGCGCGCGATCTGATCACGCTGCCGGCGGCCGTGATGGCGCTGATACTGCGGAAGCGACTGATCGTGCAAACCCACGGAATGATCGCCGACAGCAGCCATCCGATTGCGCCGATCCTGGATCGCCTTCTGACCAGGCCGATTCTGCGCAGAGCAGCCGCTGTTCTGTATCTGACCGAAGATGAGCGGGCCGCGCTGCGACGGGTGCAACCCGAGGCTGCGCTGCGACATCTTGGCAACGGCGTTCCCGGGTGCGAAGGGGCAGTCACGGCGGCCCGTGCCGAACAGACGTCCGGACTCGTCGAGGTGCTGTATCTGGCGCGGCTGCACGCACGAAAACGTCCCGTCCTCTTCGCGAAAGCGGCCACCCGCCTGCTGGTCGCGGGGTGCGATGCGCGGTTCACCCTGGTCGGTCCCGACGAAGGTGAGGGGGCCGAGGTTCTCGATACCATCATGGGATCCGATACCCGGTCCGACGAGATCCGTTGGGAGGGAGCGTTGCCGCCGGACCATACTGTGGCGCGGATGGCTGCCGCGTCAATCTACGTACTACCGTCAGTCGACGAACCCTTCCCGATGTCGGTACTCGAGGCGATGTCGGTCGGATTGCCTGTTGTGATCACCGAGAGCTGTGGACTCGCGGAAACGGTGCGTGCGTCTGGCAGCGGAATAGTGGTGGACGAATCGGAGGACGCTCTGATCGAGGCGATGCGCACGTTGATCACCGACCAACGGCTGCGGGAGCAGATGAGCGCTGCCGCGCGGCAGACGGCAGCCGCGGCCTTCAGCATGGAAGCCGTCGCGCGCGACCTCGCTGCCGTCTACGCGGGTTCGGAGGACGATTGAATCGGCATGTGCGTAGCGCCGTGACCATCGTGGCCACCGCCGTGGTGATGGTCCTGCTGCTCGTAGCTGCCGTCGGCACGGTCGTGTTCCGTTACGCACCGGAAGACGACTTGCGTAAAGCCGACGCAGTATTCGTGCTCGGTGGTGAGCACGATGGCCGCGAGGATTACGGCTTTCAACTCGTTCGCGACGGCGTCGCCCCAGTGTTGGTGCTGTCCAACCCGTATCGGTCGTCAGATCCGGTGATGAAAAAAGCGTGCAATCGTCATCCGCCAGGTGTAGAAGTTCTGTGCGTGCCGCCCAAGCCCTCCACCACCCTCGGTGAGGCGAAGCTGATTCGGCAGTTGGCCCGCGAAAGGGGTTGGACCACCGTGGTGGTTGCCTCCTGGCAGTACCATCTGCCCCGGGCCCGCTTCATCTTCGAGCATTGTTTTTCACCCTCGGCAGACTCCACCGTGATGCGCGCAGTGCCGCGCGAATACCGCCTGTCTGCCGGCTCGTGGGAGTACACCTACCTGTACCAGTTCTTCGCGTTGGGAAAGGCGGTGATGGAGTCGAAGAAGTGTGACTGAGCCGGTGAGTCACCACTTCAGCTTGTACTGGACGCCCGCGAATACATAGACGCTGAGATACCCGATCATGGCAAATGCGCTGCAGTACATGGCGGTCAACGCGAGTGTGCGCGCAGTCCGCCGGATCGTCTGCCAGGGGTACTCGCGGGGGTCGATCGCGGCCAGCGGGAGCAACATGGTGGTGATCGGCGCCGCCGTCACAAGCAGTCCCTCACCGACGAGCAGGACCGGCGGCGGCGAATCCACTGTGGACTGCAGGGCGGTGAGACAGCCCAGCAGGGCGCTCATCACAGAGTTGATCGCAATGATGCGCCATCTGTCGGCATTTCGATACAGGTAGACCGCGGCCGGGGCGCCCACCGCAGCCCCCGCCGCGACCAGCAGCAGATCGGTGATCACGGCAGGGTGTCCTCGCCTCGCTCGGCGGCGATTCTGGACCCCACTGCTGCTCCGCCGCACAGACCCGCCAACGCGCACACGGGTGCCAGCAGCAGGATCGCGAGTGCGCCCAGCGCGGGCTGGTCGATCGCGAGCGCGCTATAGCCGCTGAGGCTTGCCGCTGCGCCGGCCGCGCCCCAGATGACGGACCGAAACTGTTGGCGCACGGGCCAAGTGAGGACGGTGCCCATTGCGGACCCTGAGATGGTCATTACGATCAGGGTGATCACGAGCAGATGGGCGGGCGTGCCCCAGTTCTCGATTATGAGATGGCGCACAACGGCTCCGGCTGCGGCGCCCACAATGATCCAGCGCAGCTGCCAACTGCCGCCAGAACTCGAGGTCACCATCGCTGATCAGGTTAACCGGGGTTGGCCGAACGTCGCGGTGTGGGTTGTCACAGCATCGGTTGCCACTGTGTGCGTTTTCGCAGCGTGCGATCGAAAAGCAAGCTGAATCGTGCGCGTTTCGTGCGGGTCTGGCCCAAACCTGCCCGGCCGACCACGTCGATGAGCTGTTAGATTGCAGACGGACCGCATAATCGATGTACGACGCCCAGGGTCGCGCGGTTTTTGTTGCAAAGATTGTCGCAGTTGCCGCGTTGAGCGGATTGCGAGGCATTCCCGCCGGCCATGGGCCGGGGAGGTGCACGACAAAAAATGACCGTCGTGACGATGCCGCGCGAAGTGTTCAAGCGCACTCGATGGCAACGGCAGTACCTGGTCAACATTTTGATCACCGACGTCCTCGTGGTGTGCGCGGCGGTGGTGCTGGCGCAGTACGTCCGTTTCGGACAGGCCCCGGACCTTTCCGGCACCGACGGCTACATCACGTCCGTCTCGATTCTGTTCGGCGCCATCTGGTTGGGTGCGCTCTCGTTGTGTCGGACCAGGTCGCCGCGGGTGACCGGGGCGGGCGCCGAAGAGTACAAACGCGTTGCGTCTGCGTCGTTCTGGACCTTCGGGGGCATCGCGATAATCACGTTCCTGCTTCAGCTTGAGATTGCGCGGGGCTATCTTGCGGTGGCGCTGCCCACCGGCACCGTCGCCTTGTGCCTGACCAGATGGGTGTGGCGTCGGTATCTCGCCAAGAAGCGGGCGGAGGGGCGCTATCAGACGGCGGTGATGGCGATCGGTGACGCCGACGCGGTCACCTATCTCGCGCAGGAGCTGACCCGTGATCCTCGCGCCGGATACGACGTTGTCGCAGTGGGGATTCCCGGCTATGGCGCCCCCGCGGGCGAGCGTCTCACCGTGGGCGACCAGGAAATCCCGATCATGGGTGGTGAGGAGTATGTCCTGGACGCCATACGAGAATGCGGCGCCGACACGGTAGCCGTAACGGGCGTCGAACATCTCGGCTACGAGGGGATCCGGAAACTGATGTGGGACCTGGAGGCGATGGGTGTCGACCTCGTGGTGTCGCCGGGCGTGATGGACGTTTCCGGGGCGCGTCTGGAGATGCGGCCGGTAGCCGGGTTCCCGCTGGTACATGTCGAGAAGCCGCAGTACGACGGCGCGAAACGATTCGAGAAACGGGCATTTGACTTCGTTTTCGCGGCGGCCGCACTCGTCGTCGCCTCCCCGGTCCTGCTGGTTACTGCGATCGCAATCAAGCTCGACAGCCGGGGACCGGTGTTCTATACGGCCGAACGCATCGGCATCGACGGCCGGCCGTTCGCAATGCTGAAGTTCCGTACCATGGTCACGGATGCCGATCGTCAACTGGAGAGCCTGCAAACCCTGAACGAGAGCTCCGGCGGAGTTCTCTTCAAGATCAAGGACGATCCGCGCGTCACATCGGTGGGCAAGGTTCTCCGCCGGTTCAGCATCGATGAGCTGCCACAGTTCGTCAACGTGCTCCGGCAGGAAATGAGCGTCGTCGGTCCCCGCCCACCGCTGCGACAGGAGGTGGAAACCTACGATGGCGACGTCCAGCGCAGATTGCTGGTCAAGCCGGGTATCACCGGCCTGTGGCAGGTCAGTGGACGGGCGGACCTGTCTTGGCAGGAATCGGTGCGACTAGATCTTTCCTATGTCGAGAACTGGTCGATGGTGGCCGACCTGGTCATCATCGCCAAGACGGTGCGGGCAGTGCTGCTCAGCCAAGGAGCGTACTGATCTCCAAAAGCAAATCCACCCAGTGCTTTACGGGTGTACGAGATTAAGGAGAAGACGCAGTGAATCAGGTGAAGAAGAAAGCCCTGATCACCGGAATCACCGGTCAGGACGGTTCTTACCTGACCGAGTTCCTGCTCAACAAGGGCTACGAGGTGCATGGGCTGATTCGTCGGTCTTCGTCCTTCAACACCGCCCGGATCGATCATCTGTACGTCGATCCACACGATCCGCACGCGCAACTGTTCTTGCACTACGGCGATCTCAGCGATGGCGCACGTCTGGTGACTCTGTTGAGCACCATCGAGCCGGACGAGGTGTACAACCTGGCCGCGCAATCGCATGTGCGGGTCAGCTTCGACGAACCCGAACACACCGGTGACACCACTGGTATCGGTTCTGCGCGATTGCTGGAGGCGGTGCGGATCTCGAAGGTTCCGTGCCGCTTCTATCAGGCGTCCAGTTCGGAGATGTTCGGTGGCTCACCCCCTCCGCAGAACGAGCAGACAAGCTTCTATCCGCGCTCGCCGTACGGCGCAGCCAAGGTCTACTCCTACTGGATGACCCGGAATTACCGCGAGGCCTACGGGATGTTCGCCGTCAACGGCATCCTGTTCAACCACGAGTCACCGCGCCGCGGTGAGACTTTCGTGACGAGGAAGATCACCCGAGCCGCCGCGCGGATCAAAGCCGGTATCGATGAGCACCTCTATCTCGGCAACCTGGACGCGATCCGCGATTGGGGTTACGCACCGGAATACGTCGAGGGGATGTGGCGGACGCTGCAGGTCGATGAGCCCGAAGACTACGTGCTCGCCACCGGCGACCGGTACACCGTGCGCGACTTTCTCGTCGCCGCATTCGAACATGCGGGTCTGGACTGGGAACGGCACGTCCGTTTCGACGAACGCTACCTGCGGCCCACCGAAGTCGATGCGCTCGTCGGCGACGCCGCCAGGGCCGACCGGCTGCTCGGCTGGAGCCCCACGGTCCGCACGCCACAACTCGCGCAGATCATGGTGGAGGCCGACATCGCGCAGCTCGAATGCCTCGGCAAGCCGTGGATCGACACGCCGGTCTTGGCGGGGTGGGGCTGAAATTGCTAGGGAACGACAGCGTCAACACGACACACCCGCTCGACCCCGCGGCGCCGACGTACATCGCCGGCCATCGGGGAATGGTCGGGTCGGCGATTCACCGGAAGCTGCGATCGGAGGGATTTACCGATCTCATCGGCCGGTCGCACAGCGAGTTGGACCTGACCGACCGGGCGGCGACATTCGAGTTCTTCGCGAAAACGCAACCACCGGTTGTGATTTTGGCGGCTGCGCGGGTCGGTGGAATCCTGGCGAACAAGACCTACCCGGTTGACTTCATCTCCGAGAATCTGCGGATCCAGACCAACGTGATGGACGCGGCGCTCAAATACGGCACCAAGCGTCTGCTCTTTCTCGGCTCGTCATGCATCTACCCGAAGATGGCAGCACAGCCGATTACCGAGGATGCATTGCTGACCGGTTCCCTCGAGGAGACCAACGATGCCTACGCGATCGCGAAGATCGCCGGAATCGTGGCGGTCCAGGCGGTGCGGCGGCAGTACGGCTTGCCGTGGATATCGGCGATGCCGACGAATTTGTACGGGCCAGGGGACAATTTCTCCCCGACGACCTCGCACGTCCTGCCGGCCTTGATCCACCGGTACGAAGAAGCGCACGAGAAGGGCGAGTCCCAGGTGACGAACTGGGGCACCGGCACCGTGCGCCGTGAGTTCATGCACGTCGACGACATGGCGTCCGCCTGTTTACATCTGCTTCAGCAGTTCGACGGGCCGCAGCAGGTCAACGTGGGCACCGGGATAGACCATTCGATCCGAGAAACGGCGCAGATCGTCGCCGCCGCAGTGGGATACGAGGGCGAGACAGCCTGGGACACCAGCAAGCCCGACGGCACGCCCCGCAAGCTGCTGGACATCAGCACCTTGCGGGACAGCGGTTGGCAACCGTCGATTTCGCTGCATGACGGGATCGAGCAGACCCTGGCGTGGTACCGGCAGAATCGGGCGGACCTCAGACGGGTGGCACTCGCGTGAGAGCCCGACGAACTCTGGGCATACGCTCTCGACCATGACCACCGGGCCGCTGGTGCTGTCCGAACTGGGCACCGATCCCGCATCGGTGCTGCGGCTCATCGCGCAATTCGATGCGCTGGAGGAGCAGGAAGTCAACGCCGACGCCGCCGTGCGGTTTGCCGCGTTGACAGCGGGGTGCCCAGTAGGTGTCCGATGGCCCGGGGGCACCGTCGTCCGGTACGACGCGTCCGGGCACCTCGATCCGGTCGACGACAGGGCTGTGCCGACATCCGATCGCAACGAGACGGTGGTCTGGGTGGAGCGTGACGGATCCGGACATCCACTGGACGAAGTGCTGCTGGACCGGCTGCGACGGGTACTGGGTCGGGTCGCGGCGCGGACCGGCGTGAGCGGGACTCCGCACCTCGGCGACCCCGCACTGCTCGAGGTCGTGCTGTCGGCCAAGGAGCATCGCGAAGACCGGGCCCGGGCCATCCGGCTGTTGGGGCTCGACGAGACCAGGCCGACATGCGTGCTGGCGGCATCCGGGCATTCGCCCCGCGAGACGGTGCGCCTCATCACCGGCGAACTGCCCGCACCGGCCGTGCGGTCCGCCGTCATCGGCAACGCGACTGCCATTGTGTGCCAAGGGTCGTTCGACATGCGCGAGTTCTCGGACCGTCTCGAGCGCATCATCGTCGAACAGTTCCCGACAGTCGTGAACATCGGCACCGCGTCGGGACCGTGGGTCGGAATCGGGACCGTGGGCAACGCATTCAGCGCGTCGACCTCATGGCATGAAGCCGTCCGCGCGCTGCGGTTTGCCTCATCGACCGGATTCGGCAGGCGAGTGGTGGCATACGAGCGGCTGAGCTCACTGGAACTGCTGGCCGACCTGCCGATCGACCGGGTACGACGGAATCGAGATGTGGCCCGTATCAACGAGATTGCGTCAACTCCTGCCGGGGATGTCGACGTGCAGACCGCCGAGGCGTTCTTCGTCTATGGCTCGTTGCGACGGACCGCCGCTGAACTGCACGTGCACCACAGCACGGTGGCCGCCCGGTTGGAGCGCGTGGAGGCCGCGATGGGGTGGGATTTCGAGAACCCGGTGGATCGCTTTCTGGGCACGCTGGTGCTCATGGTCCGGCGGATCGCGATGTCATCGGCGGAGCTCGCCGACGCGGACCTGCTGTAAGGGTGCTCGCCCAGAACAACGCTATGGATGCTCACGCGGCACGTGAACGACCATGGCGTTGCTTTCGCGGACCGGGCTGCCAGCCCCGAGACACCAGGGCGGCGCGCGCCTGGGCGACGATGTCCTCGCCTCGGTCTTCTTTAATGACGTGGATGACGTGCCAGCCGAGCCGCTGCAGCACTCGGTTCACCCGGACATCGAGCACATACTGGTGCCGGCTGGTGAGGTGCTGCTCCCCGTCGTACTCGGCCCCGACCTTGAACTCCTCCCAGCACATGTCGATCCGACGGACGTAACGCCCGGATTCGTCGAGGATCACGAACTGCGTTGTCGGACGGGGAAGTCCGGCATCGACGAATAGCAATCGCAGCCGCGTCTCCGGCAGCGACTCGGCCCCCGCATCGGCGAGTGGCAGCGCCACCCTCAGCCGTCGCAGGCCGCGCGCACCTGCATGGCGTTTCGCGATGAGCGCGACGTCCTCGAGGTCGACGGAGCAGACGTTCATCAGAGCGTCCATTCGCTCGATAGCGCGGTCCCTGGACAGATGACGGCCGAGGTCGAAGATGGTGCGAGCGGGCGTGGTCACGCGAATGCCTGCGATGGTCATGATCTCGTCCTCGTGCAGGGTTTCCCGACGGACGATCAAGCCCCGCTGGCACCGGGCGGTTGCGATCAGCTCGACCGGAACAGTGTCGTCGACCCATTTCGCTCCGTGCATCGCGGAGGCGGCCAGCCCGGCGATCACCGCGCCGGGCGATCCGAGAGCAACGCCGACGACCCTGTCACGCAGCCGCAGCCGATGCTCGCGGGGCACGTAGACGTCGCGATAGATCGGCCGATACCGGCTGCGCAACTGGGCCCTGGTGAGGTGGCCGGCCGCCACGACCTCGCTCCCGAGGAATGGAACTCGCACATCTGTTGGACGTATGCCGACGCGATCCCGCTCCTATGCCGCTCGAAAACAACGCTATGGCTGTTCGCAGCGCCGATGGACGACCATAGCGTTGGTTTCGGCGATCCGGGTCCGGGCGGGTCGACGAGTGTCGGGAGAATCCGCGGAATCGCCCGACGCACGTCGGCTGACGGCGGTCGCCCCGTTGGCGAAGATTGCGATGCAGCCCAAACGACACAAGGAGGCCGAAATGGCCATCATCGACCCGACCAAGACCTGGGTCCCCGTGGAAGAGCGTCTCGCCGTCACCGCCGACGAACGGCACCGTCAGGTACTCAGCGTCGTTCTCGAGCACATGAAGGCCGAGGCTGAGCCCGATATGGAACGCCTGATGGCCACCTTGGCTCCGAACCCGGACTATCACTTCTGGTACGCCAATGCCGATATGGGTCCCAAGACCACCGAGGGTGTGCGCGCCTATTACGAGGCATTCGTGGCCAGCGGCGCCAACCACCTCGTTTTCGAGATCGATCGCCTCGCCGTCGACGATGATCTGGTGATGACCGAAGGCTGGATGAAGATGATCTATCCGGGTGCGGCCGCCCAGGCGATCGGCGTCGAGGTGGACGACCCGGACGGCGACTACCTGTTGCTGTTCCGTCAGCTCATCAACTGGCCCATCGACGCCGACGGGCTGATCCTCGGCGAGGACGCCTACCAGACCGGCCCGGTCAGCGTGACCAAGTTGAGCCAGCAAGACCTGCCGCAGGCCTACGTCGACCAGAAGCGCGCCGCCCAAGCTCATGCCTGACGTTCGGAGTGACATCGCGTCGCTGCTGCTCGACCGGGTCGGCGACCAACACGTCGGCCTGCGCACCCGCGACCGGGACTGGACCTGGGATGAGGTGGTCGCCGAATCCGCCGCGCGCGGCGCGCTGGCGCAGGCGATGCGGGTGGACGGCCCGTTGCACATCGGCGTGCTCCTGGACAACGTGCCGGACTTTGTGTTCTGGCTGGGTGGGGCCGCGCTCGCCGGGGCGACCATCGTGGGGATCAACCCGACCCGCGGTGCCGCTGAGCTGGCGGCCGAAATCCGGCTTGCTGATTGCCAATTGATCGTCACCGACACCGCGGGGGCGGAGCGTCTGCGCAACCTCGACCTCGGTCTGGCGCCCGAGCGGTTCCTGGTGGTCGACGGCCCGGACTATGCGGCGCAACTCGACGCGCATCGCGTCATCCCCGCGGTCGCGCCCGGGGTCACCGACGACTCCCTGATGCTTCTGCTGTTCACCTCGGGAACGACGGGAGCCTCCAAGGCGGTCATCTGCAGCCAGGGCCGGCTGGCCCGAATCGCCTATGCGGCCGCCGGGAAGTTCGGCCACGTGCGCGACGACGTGGAGTACTGCTGCATGCCGCTGTTCCACGGCAACGCCATCATGGCGTTGTGGGCGCCGGCACTGTCGGTCGGTGCCACCGTCTGCCTGACGCCGTCGTTCTCGGCGTCCCGATTCCTGCCGGACGTCCGGTATTTCGGTGCCACTTTCTTCACCTACGTGGGCAAGGCGCTCGGTTATCTGATGGCCACCGCCGAACAACCCGACGATGCCGAGAACCCGTTGGTCCGCGGCTTCGGTACCGAGGCCTCACCCGACGACCAGAACGAGTTCCGGCGCCGGTTCGACGCCGAACTGTTCGAGGGCTATGGCTCCAGCGAAGGCGGTGGGGCAGTGGTGCTGCCCCCTGACATGCCGCCGGGCGCGCTCGGCCGCCCAGCGCACGACGGGGTGGCGATCGTCGACCCTACGTCACTGAATGACTGTGTGCCAGCGGTTTTCGA
The DNA here is from genome assembly GCF_055419505.1 of Mycobacterium sp. IDUB_9. Classification (NCBI taxonomy): domain Bacteria; kingdom Bacillati; phylum Actinomycetota; class Actinomycetes; order Mycobacteriales; family Mycobacteriaceae; genus Mycobacterium; species Mycobacterium sp. IDUB_9. Next base: position 669,675 of record NZ_JBVAXU010000002.1, read on the forward strand.
TGAGCACGGCCGGGTGCTCAACCCGGACGACGCGGTCGGGGAGATTGTCGACAAGTTCGGTACCAGCACCTTCGAGGGGTACTACAAGAACGACGAGGCCAACGCCGAACGCATCCGCAACGGCTGGTATTGGACGGGTGATCTCGGCTATCTCGACCAGCAGGGGTTCATCTACTTCGCCGGTCGGCGTGGCGACTGGATCCGGGTGGACGGGGAGAACACCTCGGCGCTCAACATCGAGCGGGTCCTGCGCCGCCATCCCGAGGTGGTGGCCGCCGGTGTCTACGCGGTGCCCGATCCGCGCTCGGGTGATCAGGTGATGGCCGCGATCGAGGTATCCGATCCCACAGGCTTCGACGCGGCGGCGTTCGTGTCCTACCTGAACGACCAGGATGACCTGGGGGCCAAGGCAATTCCGCGGTTCCTGCGGGTGTCGAAGAATCTGCCGGTCACCGGCTCCAACAAGGTGCTCAAACGTGAACTGCAACAGGAACGCTGGCACACCGGCGAGGTGGTGTACCGGTGGGCGGGACGCGGAGAACCGGTGTATCGGGCCATGGGCGACGATGACAAGCAGTCGTTGGACGCCGAGTTCACGCAGCACGGGAGGCAGCGTTATCTATGAAGTGGGATGACGAGTGTGACGTCCTGGTCGCCGGATCGGGCGGTGGCGGCGTGGCCGGCGCCTACACCGCGGCCCGCGAAGGGCTGTCGGTGATCCTGGTCGAGGCCAGCGACAAATTCGGCGGCACCACAGCGTATTCCGGTGGCGGCGGGGTGTGGTTCCCGTGCAACCCCGTGCTCAGGCGGGCCGGCACCGACGACACCATCGAGGACGCGCTGGAGTACTACCACGCCGTTGTCGGCGACCGGACCCCGCGGGAACTGCAGGACACCTACGTCCGTGGCGGCGCCGGTCTGATCGAGTACCTCGAGGCTGACGACAATCTGAAGTTCGCGCCGATGCCCTGGCCCGACTACTTCGGCAAGGCGCCCAAGGCCCGGACCGACGGGCAACGCCACATCGCGGCCCGGCCGCTCAAGGTGGAGAAGGCCCCGCATCTACGCGAGCTGGTGCGCGGGCCGCTCGACGCCGACCGGCTCGGCACCGAACAGCCCGAGGACTACTTCATCGGCGGCCGGGCACTGATCGCCCGGTTCCTGAAAGCCATTGAGCAATACCCGAATACCTCGCTGCGCCGCAACACCCCGCTCGTGGAGTTGGTCGTCGAAGACGGCGCAGTAACCGGTGCGATCGTCGAATCCGACGGTGCGCGCCACGCGATCCGGGCCCGACGCGGCGTACTGCTCGCCGCGGGTGGCTTCGAAGGCAACGACGAAATGCGCCGTGAATACGGCGTGCCGGGCGTCGCCCGCGACACCATGGGGCCGCCGGCGAACCTGGGCCGAGCGCATCAGGCGGCGATGGCAGTCGGCGCCGACGTCGACCTGATGGAGCAGGCCTGGTGGTCGCCGGGCCTGACGCACCCCGACGGCCGCTCGGCGTTCGCACTGTGGTTCACCGGCGGCATCTTCGTCGACCAGAACGGGCAGCGGTTCGTCAACGAGTCCGCGGCCTACGACCGTATCGGCCGGGCCATCCTGCCGCGGCTGGCCGACGGTTCGATGACGTTGCCGTACTGGATGATCTACGACAATGATCGGGACGGCGAAGAAGGAATAGTTCCACCCGTCAAAGCCACCAACGTCTCGATGGTCGACACGCAGCAATACATCGATGCCGGGTTGTGGCACACCGCCGACACCATCGAAGAGCTGGCCGCCAAGATCGGCGTGCCCGCCGAGAACCTGGCCGCCACCGTGGAGCGGTTCAACGACTTCGTGACCGCGGGTACGGACGCGGATTTCGGACGGGGCGACGAGGCGTACGACCGGGCCTTCTCCGGCGGGGCATCACCGCTGGTCGCGATCGAGAAGGGCCCGTTCCACGCCGCCGCGTTCGGCATCTCCGACCTGGGCACCAAAGGCGGGTTGCGTACCGATACCGCTGCGCGGGTACTCGACACCGACGGTCGAGTGATTGCCGGGCTGTACGCCGCGGGCAACACCATGGCCGCCCCGAGCGGCACCGCGTATCCGGGCGGCGGAAATCCGATCGGAACCAGCATGCTGTTCAGCCACCTGGCGGTCAAAGACATGCTAGGCAGGGGTGATGAGCGCTCGCGCGAAGAACCAAGGGGAGAAGCATGAGTGACGTAAGGGAAATCGACGCCGGAACTGCGATGACGCGGTTCGCACGCGGCTGGCATTGCATCGGGCTCGCTGAATCGTTCCGCGACGGGCAGCCACACGGCATCGAGGCCTTCGGTACGAAGCTCGTCGTGTACGCAGACTCCGCCGGTGACCTGCACGTGCTCGATTCGTACTGCAGGCACATGGGTGGCGACCTGTCGATGGGGTCGGTCAAGGACGACAACCTCGCCTGCCCGTTCCATGACTGGCGCTGGGGTGGCGATGGAAAATGCAAGCTCGTCCCGTACGCCAAACGCACGCCGCGGCTGGCCCGCACCCGCAAATGGGACACCTGTGAGGTCAACGGTCAACTGCTGCTCTGGCATGACCCGGAAGGCTCGACCCCACCGGCCGAGCTGATCCCGCCCACCATCGAGGGCTACGACGACGGCATCTGGTCACCGTGGCAATGGAATTCGATCCTGATCGAGGGATCGCACTGCCGGGAGATCGTCGACAACAACGTCGACATGGCGCACTTCTTCTACATCCACCACGCCTACCCGACGTTCTTCAAGAACGTCATCGAAGGCCACACCGCGAGCCAGTTCATGGAGTCCAAGCCGCGTCCGGACTACGCCACCAGAGAACTCTGGGATGGCACCTATCTGCGTTCGGAGGCAACGTATTTCGGCCCCGCATACATGATCAACTGGCTGCACAACGACCTCGCTCCGGATTTCACCGTCGAGATCGCGCTGATCAACTGCCATTACCCGGTGACCCACGACTCGTTCGTGCTGCAGTGGGGAGTCGCGGTCCAGCAGAATCCGGCGATGCCCGCGGAGAAGGCCGAGAAACTCGCGGCGACGATGAGTCGCAGTTTCGGAGATGGCTTCATGGAGGACGTCGAGATCTGGAAACACAAGGCCCGCATCGACAATCCGTTGCTGACCGAGGAGGACGGGCCGGTCTATCACCATCGCCGGTGGTACGAGCAGTTCTACGTGGATCTTGCCGATGTCACCCCCGACATGACCGATCGTTTCGAGCAAGAGGTCGACACCACGCACGCCAACGAGCTCTGGCACCAGGAGGTCGCCGACAACCTGGCAGCCATCGACGCGGCCAAAGTCGCCCGCTGACGCGGCGGCCCTCCAAGCCCGACCCGTAAGCTGGCCGCGATGAACACAAGGCCACCCCTGGACGTCACGACCTTGCGCGACAGGCTCGACGGGCTGTCGTGGCGGCGCGTCGACGTCGTCGAGGAGACCGGATCCACCAACGCCGATCTACTCGCGCGGGCGGCGGCAGGGGAGGACATCGCCGGCGCGGTGCTGTTCGCCGAGCATCAGAACGCCGGCCGTGGTCGCCACGGTAGGCAGTGGTCGGCACCGCCGCGCTCGCAGGTGATCGTGTCCTTCGGTGTCGACGGGTCCGCCGTGTCCCCGAACCGGTGGGGGTGGCTGCCGCTGGCCACGGGCCTGGCGATCGTCGACGCGGTCGCGGAGGTCGCCGGGACACGGGTCGGCCTGAAATGGCCCAATGACGTTCTCGTCGGACCGGGGGGCGGAAAACTGGCCGGCATCCTGGCCGAGGTGGCCTCGCCCGCCCCGGTCATAGTCGTCGGCCTCGGCCTGAATGTGACGATGACCGCCGAGGAGGCGCCTGATCCGCGCGCCACCTCACTCACCCAACTCGGCACGGCCACCACGGACCGTGCACCGCTGGCGCGGGCCCTGCTGCGCCATCTCGATGCCCGGATCACCGGCTGGCGCAACGGCGATCCCGCGCTCGCCGACGACTACCGGGCACGCAGCGTCACCATCGGCAGCCGGGTCCGCGCGATCCTGCCGGGCGACAACACCTTGGTGGGCACGGCCGTCGACGTCGACGAACTCGGGCGCCTGATCATCGACACCGGCACCGAGCAGGTCACGGTGTCGGCAGGTGACATCACACATTTGCGGCCCGACGCGCCGTAGAGTGCTGCCGTGGGCTACCCGGAGAATGTGCTGGCCAAGGACGAGCAGGTGGTCCTGCACCGGCACCCGCACTGGAAACGCCTGATCGGTCCGGTCCTCCTTCTCATCCTGGCTACCGCGGCATCGGCGTTCGTCGCTGCCGTGGTCAACACGATGGACTGGCAGGCCACCGCCAAGAACGTCCTGTTCATCGTGATCGGCGCGATCTGGCTGATCGTGGTCGGTTGGCTGACGGTCTGGCCGTTCCTGAACTGGTGGACCACGCATTTCGTCATCACCGACCGGCGAGTGATGTTCCGGCACGGACTACTGACCCGCTCCGGCATCGACATCCCGCTCGCGCGGATCAACAGCGTCGAATTCCGCCATGGGCTGACCGACCGGCTGATGCGCACCGGCACCTTGATCATCGAATCGGCATCACAGGATCCCCTGGAATTCCACGACATTCCGCGCGTGGAACAGGTGCATTCACTTCTGTACCACGAAGTCTTCGACACGCTGGGGTCCGAGGAGTCACCGAGCTGACGCGCCTTCGCGCGGCCGGGTGTGGAATTCGGTGAAACTGGCTATCTATCAGCCATGACCGCACGGGTGAACCACTTGGCGACTGCCTTCGATCACGCCATAGTGGTGATACCGGCCCACAACGAAGCCGCATCCTTGCCTCGCTGCCTGCGTGGGGTCACCGCCGCCGCGGCCTGTTGGCCGATGCCGGTGCTGACCGTCGTCGTCCTTGATTCCTGCGACGACGGCAGTGCCGAGTTGGCGGGTCAGTTCGGCCACGACGTTCACTTGGTCAGCGTCGAGGAGGGCAACGTAGGCGCGAGCCGGGCCGCCGGTTTCACCTATGCCCGCTCGCTGAGCAACCACGTCGACGACTCCCGCGCCTGGTACGCCACCACCGACGCCGACAGCCGGGTGGACCCCGACTGGCTGCTGCGCCAAACCGCGGCCGCTGCCGACATGGTGCTGGGCGTGGTGCGGGTGGCCGACTGGCGGCATCACCCAGCCGCGCTGGTCCAGCGCTACCTGCACGCGTACGAGTCCGGTACGCGGGGCGCCAACGGTCACAACCACATCCACGGCGCCAACATGGGTTTCCGTGCCGACGCGTACTGGCGGCTTGGCGGCTTCCACCCACTGACCACCGGCGAGGATGTCGAATTGGTCGAACGGTTCGAGACCGCCGGCTACCGGATACAACGGGACCCGACGCTGTCGGTCACCACCTCAGCGCGCCGGAACGGCCGGGCTCCCGGCGGCTTCGCCGGCTACCTGCGTGATTTGTCGCGGTCCGTATTTCCTTCGGCCGAACGGGATTCCGCATGACGGCGTCCTTGGTTAGGAGCTGGTTGGAGGCAGGCCGGTTGGAGTTGCCGCTGCCGGGCTCCGGTGCGACAGCGCGGCGCTGGCAGCGGCTTGCGGAGCTGACGGAGATCGACGTCGTAGCCGGGCGACTCGCAGAGGCTCACGTCGACGCAACCGCGATCCTCGACGAGCTTGGTGCGAAACCGCCTGCGCCCGGCGAGCTGTGGGCGGTGTGGGCCGCCGAAGACCCGGACGCTGTGCTCAACGCGCACACCACTGGAGAACCCGAAACGGACACGGTGAGGCTGTCGGGCACCAAACCGTGGTGCTCGGGGGCAGGGCTTTGCACACACGCGTTGGTGACGGCCCACCGCGACGACGGCCGACGTGGGCTGTACGCGGTGGTGACCGACAGCGCCGGGGTACAGCCGTTGCCCAGTATCTGGAGGAATCGCGGCATGGCGGGCAGTGACACCCGCGCAGTCCAATTCAGCGGCGCGCACGCGGTACCGGTCGGTAATCCGGGCGACTATCTGGATCGTCCCGGCTTCTGGCATGGTGCGATCGGCGTCGCGGCGTGTTGGCTCGGTGCCGCCCGCGCGGTCGCCGGGCCCCTGTACAGCCGCGTCGCCCGCGGCGATGCCGACGAGCACGCGCTCGCCCACCTCGGTGCTGTCGACGCTGCGATCGCGGCCGCCGAAGCGATGCTGGCCGCGGCGGCTGCCGCGATCGACGCTGACCCGTTCGACCGGTTCGGGTCCGCCCAGTTGCTGGCGAGGAGAACCCGCGCGGTCGTCGAAACCGCTGTCGACGCGGCGATTACCCGTACTGGCCGCGCACTCGGGCCCGCGCCGCTGTGTCAGGATGCCCGACACGCACGTTGCGTCGCGGATCTGACGATCTACGTGCGGCAGAGCCACGCCGAGCGTGACCTCGCCGTGCTCGGGAGGCTGGCGGGGGAGCGTCAATGACCGCCGCCGAGTCCGCTGAACCGTGCGGCAACGCACCACGGTTCGGGTCGCGGCCGCTGAGCTGCGGCGGCACCCCCGGTCACGTCTGGACGAGCTGGGGCCGCTCCTTCGGTGAACTGGATCTGACGACGTGTCCGGCGCTGGTGGTGGTCGCACCGCATCCCGACGACGAGACCCTTGGCTTCGGGGCGACCATGGCGCTGCTGGCGGAGCGGGGTATCGATGTCCAGGTGGTGTCGGTCAGTGACGGCGGGGCCGCTCAAGGCGATCTCACCCCATTCGACAGATTCCGATTGGAACGCACCAGGAGCACCGAATTGAGAAAGGCGGCAAGGGTTCTCGGTGTAGGCGAGCCGACCAGCCTCGCATTACCCGACGGCGAACTTGCCGACCACCAGGACTCGATCACCGATCTGCTGGCCGGGACACTCCAGGCTTGTCCGCCCGGCACCTGGTGTGCAACGACGTGGCGCGGCGACGGGCATCCCGATCACGAGGCCGTCGGGCGGGCGGCCGCCACGGCTGTACAGCGCACCGCGGCGGTCCTGCTCGAGTACCCGGTGTGGATGTGGCACTGGGCCGAGCCCGGAGACCCCGCGGTGCCCTGGAATCGGGCGCTTACGGTGCCATTGACGGCCTCCGCTGTGGGGCGTAAGCAGGTTGCCGCGCAATGCTTCCGCAGTCAGTTCCACCCGTCGGCACCTGGTGCGGACCCAGTGCTGCCGCCGTTCGTATTGCCTCGGCTGCTCGCGGTCGGGGAGGTGGTGTTCCGTTGACGGGTCGCCTGCCCGACTCATACTTCGACCGCATGTACGCGACCGCGGCCGACCCCTGGCAGCTGGCGACCCGCTGGTATGAGGAACGCAAGTACGCGATCACGATGTCGATGCTGCCGCAGCGGCGCTATCGGCATGCCTTCGAGCCGGGTTGCTCCATCGGCACCCTCACCGCGCTGCTCGCTGGGCGCTGCGATCACGTCACCGCAATGGATGTGGCCGGCGCCGCGCTGGAGATCGCCGACGCGCGGCTGCGTGCCGACGGTAGCCGTGCCGGGACGCGGGATCGTGTCACCCTGACGCGTGGCTCTCTCGACGATCCCTGGCCGCCAGGGCCCTTCGACCTAGTTGTGCTTTCTGAAGTGGCGTACTACCTGGACGAGGAGTTGCTGGCCGGGCTGCTCCGCCGCGAGTGTCCGCAGTTGGCCTGCAGTGCAACGGTGATAGCGGCGCACTGGCGTCACGAGGTGGCTGACTATCCGCTCAGCGGTGATGAGGCCAACCGGGTCATCGCGGCGACGCCGGGGCTCATCTCGATCGGCGGCTACCGCGACCGCGATGTGGTCATCGAAGTTTTCGACACCCACAGCGCTGCATCCGTCGCCGCGCGCAACGGTGTGCCGGGAGCTGGTTGACCCGGTGCCGTGGATCTCCGCGGAGGGTTAGATATCGCCGGGTTGGGTATCCGATGCGTGCCTGTGTGACGAAATTCGTTACTACGCTGCGTCATTCCTGTGCCGCGAACCCGCGGCCCAACCACCACTTGAGGGAGAAGCACATGAGCGCCGTCGACAAGGCAAAGAACAAGGCCGAAGAGTTGGCAGGAAAGGCCAAAGAGAAGGCCGGCCAGGCAACGGGGGACAGGGACACCGAGGCCGAGGGTCACAAGGACCAGGCCAAGGGCAACCTGAAGCAGGCCGGGGAGAAGATAAAGGACGTCTTCAAGGACTGACGCCACGACGATGTCTGGTCGTGATGTCAGGAACTCTTCGACACCGGGTCGGAATCATCGCCCAACTGACGCGCCTTGGCGCGGCGGCTCGGACGGCGTAGCGGCGTCACGGTGGCGGATTTGTGCTCGGCATGATCCTCGAACGCTTCGGCGAAGCCGCCGCCGGTAAGGGTGGATTCGAGCGCCAGGTCGGGCTTGTCGACGAACTCGTCGGGGAACACCCAGCGGCGGAACGCCCAGAATCGGAACGCCATCTGCAGCAGGTTGCCCAGGACGTAGGCGGAGATGAAGTCGGCGATGTTCTCCACGGTCAGTGAGACCTCGGGAACCCGCAGCCCCAGCACATAGCTGGAGAAGTACAGCGGCAGCATCGACAGCAGCACACCAACCGCGCTGAACGCGAAGAACAGCAGCGCCTCGTGGTGGCGTTCACGGCCACCGCGGTTCTGGAAGCTCCACTCACGATTGAGGATGTAGGACGCGATGACCGCGACCACACCGGCGATGATCTTGGCGGTCACCGGCTTGGGCTCCAGCACCGTGAGTTTGAGGGTGAAGAAGATCGCCGAATCGATGACAAACGTCGTCGCGCCGACGATCGCGAACTTGATCAGCTCGTGATGCCGCTCGGCATAAGGACGGACGAATCGCGGCAATCGAGCGATTGTCGCATCGGCGAAGGACACAGCTAGGCAGTGTACGTAAATGCACGGTCCGATGCCGCATCGTTGCGGACGTCGAACCTTAACCGCAGGTCAATGCGCCGGTCATGACGAGCACAGGAATCCGCGCATGACACCATAGAGTGCGTGCCGACAACTCCCAAGAAGCCGCCTTCCCCCGCGAGCGGGGCATCTCCCGTCGTGGTGATGATCGGTGGCGGCCAGCTCGCGAGGATGACCCACCAGGCGGCCATCGCTTTGGGGCAGACCCTGCGGGTGCTGGCCGCCGGGCCGGACGAATCCGCTGCTCAGGTCACGCCCGACGTCGTCATCGGCTCCCACACCGACCTGGACGCGCTGCGGCAGGCTGCCGCCGGTGCGTCGGTACTGACGTTCGACCACGAGCACGTGCCGACCGAGCACCTGGAGCAACTCGTGGCCGAGGGGATCACGGTCAATCCACCACCGCAGGCGCTGGTGCATGCCCAGGACAAGCTGCTGATGCGGCGCAAGCTGTACGGGCTGGGCGTCCCGGTGCCGCGCTTCGCCGAGATCACCTCGGTCGCCGACATCGAGGCGTTCGTGCAGCAGATCGACGGTCCGGTGGTGATCAAGACCGTGCGCGGCGGCTATGACGGCAAGGGCGTGGTGATGGCCGACGATCTGGCGTCCGCGCGCGAGACCGTGGCCGGTTACCTGGCCGACGGGGTCGCGGTCATGGCCGAGGAACGTGTCGCGATGCGCCGGGAGTTGGCCGCGCTGGTGGCGCGCTCGCCGTTCGGGCAGGGCGCGGCCTGGCCCGTCGTCGAAACCGTTCAGCGTGACGGCATCTGCGTCGAGGTGTACGCACCGGCCCCCGGACTTTCCGACGAACTCGGCTCGGCCGCACAGGAACTCGGCCTGCGCGTGGCGAACGAGCTGGGCGTCGTCGGGACGCTCGCGGTCGAATTGTTCGAGACCGTCGACGGCACGCTGCTGGTCAACGAGTTGGCGATGCGTCCACACAACTCCGGGCACTGGACCATGGACGGCGCGGTCACCAGCCAATTCGAGCAGCACCTGCGGGCGGTCCTGGACTACCCACTCGGGGACACCTCGGCGATCGCGCCTGCCATCGTGATGGCCAACGTGCTCGGAGCGCCGCAGACGCCGCCGATGTCGATGGACGAGCGGTTGCACCACCTCTTCGCGCGGATCCCCGACGCGAAGGTGCACCTGTACGGCAAGGGCGAACGGCCCGGGCGCAAGCTCGGGCACGTCAACATCATCGGCGCGAACATGGACGAACTCCGCGAGCGTGCAGTGCGGGCGGCGCACTGGTTGTCACACGGCGAGTGGACCGACGGATGGGATGAACATGGCGAGTAACCCCCGCGTAGGGCTCATCATGGGCAGCGACAGCGACTGGTCGGTGATGTCCGACGCGGCCGACGCGCTCGCCGAGTTCGAGGTGCCGTTCGAGGTCGGCGTGGTCTCCGCGCACCGCACCCCGCAACGCATGCTCGACTACGCCAGGACCGCGGCCGAACGTGGCATCGAGGTCATCATCGCGGGCGCCGGAGGCGCGGCACACCTGCCCGGCATGGTGGCTTCTGCCACGCCGCTTCCGGTCATCGGGGTTCCGGTGCCACTCGCCCGGTTGGACGGCATGGACTCGCTGCTGTCGATCGTGCAGATGCCCGCCGGCGTGCCGGTGGCCACGGTTTCCATTGGCGGAGCGCGCAATGCGGGCTTGCTGGCCGTCCGGATCCTCGGCTCGGCCGATACCGCGCTGCAGGCTCGGATGGTGAAGTTTCAGGCAGACCTGGAAACCATGGTCTTGGCGAAAGACGCCGCCTTGCGTGATCGCTTGTTGGGCGACGCTTGACGAGACGAGGGCTGAATCAGTCTCCGATGAGCCCGCGTATGCGCGGGGTCAGGGACTCGATCGGTTCATCGGTCGACATCACCACCACTGCGGTGCGGGCGCTACCGCCCCGGTAGATCGGCCAGGTCGCGGCCAGCGCCTCGGCCAGGTCCGACCGTGGGTCGGTCACGTCGCCGCGCAGCCATCGGCGCAGAACATGGTTGTGCGCCGCGACGACGGCGTTGGCGAACAGTTCAGCGCGCAGGCCCGCCGTCCAATCCCCGGTCTGCGCGGCCCGCAGGTGTTTGGTGAACAGCCGGACATACCGTGACACCACGGCGGTTTCGAAGTCGCGCAGCGCCGGTACAGAGCGAGTGAGCCGATACCGCGTCCGGGCCCGCTCGCCCTCGGCGAGATAGTTCTCGAATACCGAGGTGGTTGCCACCGCGATGACTTCCGCGGGGAGCGTCTCGGTCGGCGATGCCGACAACCTCTCGTCGGCGCGCCGCAAGAGCGTTTCGTGATCGGGAAAGATCAGCGCCTCTTTCGACCCGAACTGGCGAAACGCAGTGGTGCGGCCCACCTGTGCCCGCGCGGCGATGTCGTCGACGCTGGTGGCCTCGTACCCACGTTCTTCGAACAGTTCGAATGCCGCGCTGACCAGGCGCTCCCGAGTGCTTGGCAGTTCGGGCATGAGCGCAACCTTTCGTGGGACTGAGTGCCGATGGTATGGTACTGAGTACCAAAACTAGCAGGGCGATGCACTCGATGTGCGGTCCGGGCAACGATGGAAACCAAGAGCTGAAAACGAAGGAGAAGATCATGGCTGGCTGGGCCGGAAACCCATCTTTTGATCTGTTTCAGCTGCCGGAGGAGCACCAGGAGCTTCGGGCGGCGATCAGGGCACTGGCGGAGAAGGAAATTGCGCCGTATGCCGCCGACGTCGACGAGAATGCGCGCTTCCCGTCCGAAGCCCTGCAGGCCCTGACCACCTCGGGTTTCAACGCCATTCACGTGCCCGAGGAGTACGGCGGCCAGGGTGCCGACTCGGTCGCGGCGTGCATCGTGATCGAGGAAGTGGCCCGGGTGGACTGCTCGGCCTCGCTGATCCCTGCGGTCAACAAGCTGGGCACCATGGGCCTGATCCTGCGCGGCTCGGACGAGTTGAAGAAGCAGGTGCTGCCGTCGCTCGCCTCGGGCGACGCGATGGCTTCCTATGCGCTGTCCGAGCGTGAGGCGGGCAGCGACGCCGCGGGCATGCGGACGCGCGCGAAGGCCGACGGTGACGGTTGGATCCTCAACGGCACCAAGTGCTGGATCACCAACGGCGGCAAGTCGACCTGGTACACCGTCATGGCGGTGACCGACCCCGACAAGGGTGCCAACGGTATTTCGGCGTTCATGGTCCACAAGGACGATGAGGGCTTCGTCGTCGGCCCCAAGGAGCGCAAGCTCGGCATCAAGGGCAGCCCGACCACTGAGTTGTACTTCGAGAACTGCCGCGTTCCGGGGGACCGGATCATCGGCGATCCCGGTACCGGATTCAAGACCGCATTGGCGACGCTGGACCACACCCGTCCGACGATCGGCGCGCAAGCCGTGGGTATCGCTCAGGGTGCGTTGGACGCCGCGATCGCCTACACCAAGGACCGCAAGCAGTTCGGCCGTCCGGTCAGCGACAACCAGGGCGTGCAGTTCATGCTCGCCGACATGGCGATGAAGGTGGAAGCCGCACGGTTGATGGTGTACTCAGCCGCAGCGCGGGCCGAGCGAGGCGAGGGCAACCTCGGATTCATCTCGGCGGCCAGCAAGTGCCTCGCCTCGGATGTGGCCATGGAGGTCACCACCGATGCGGTACAGCTGTTCGGCGGCGCCGGCTACACGGTGGACTTCCCCGTCGAGCGGATGATGCGTGACGCCAAGATCACCCAGATCTACGAGGGCACCAACCAGATTCAGCGCGTGGTGATGAGCCGCGCCCTGCTCAAGTAGGCCCGCGAGCAGACGGAAACCTGCCCTTTTTCACGCGAAAAGGGGCAGTTTTCTGTCTGCTCGGCAAGAGAGCGTCAGCCGCGGGTGACTTTCTCCGTGGTGCGACGCCGCTCCTGCGCGCCGGGATCGGGATTGGCCACCTGTACCAGCGACGCACCGGCGGCGAATACCGCGACCAGATGCGCGATGAGCTCGTCGGGAGTATCCCAGCCCGCGGTGGACAACACGCGGTCGCTGGCGGTGAAACCCTGTGCGGCGGCGGCATTCTGAGCTGCCTCCAACACCTCGGCAGCCGATCGCCCGGCCAGCGCGGGGCCGGGGACACGCTCGGGCACGATCTGATCGCCGTGTACCCGCACCGCGGTGGCGTAGTCGGTGACCCCGATGGGAAGATCTGCGGCCGGCTTGCCGAACGGATCCAGCGACAGCACCGCGACCTCGCCTCCGGACACCGCCTCGTCGGCCTCGTCGAGCCGGTCCCGCGTGCACAGAGCCACGTCCGCGTCCCCGTCCAGCACCACTTCGCTACCGATCCACCAGATCCCGAGCAGCACCGCGGCGGTCTGCCAGTGCGCGGGCAGCATCACCGCCACCCGCGTCCCCGGGCCCGCTCCCATCTCGTCGCGCAACAGGTTGGCGGTCTTGGCGGCCCAGTTGGCCATGGTCACCGTGGACAATTCGATCCGCTCACCGGTGGCGTCGTCGTAATAGGTGATCCGCGGCCCGGCCGGGTCCGCGGCCAACAACGGGTCCAGGACCGCAGCGCTGACTGTGCTCATAGCCTCTGGTTTTACTCGACGGCGATCAGTTCACACACTTGGGATCGTCCGAACCCGCGTTGAGGATCGGCGACGGCGGTGGTGGCGGGCTCTGCTCGCCGGTATCGCTGTAGGTGTCGCCGGCGGCAGCCGGATCCACGATGCCCGCGGACGGGTCCATGCCGTCGGAGCCGGGCCCGGTGTAGTCGGCGGCCAGCACCACCCGCACCGCGCCGGGTGGCAGCGACGAATCCTCGTTCACCGGCAACCCGCCGAGATCCTTGGCCACGGCCTGGGCGCCGAGGTCGTCGGACTTGGCGGCCAGCACCTGGCTGGACGTCGGCGGGGCGCCTTCGTGGTTCCCGGTGGGGCCGGGCAGGAACCCCTTGTTGCCGAGCACCTGCGACACCGCGGCGGCCAGGCCGTTGATGTCGGTGCCGTTGACCACCTCGACGGTGGTGTTTTCCGGTGAATAGCTGAGTTGTTCGGTCTTGCCCGCGTCCTGGTCCTGCAACAGGCCCGACACCCACTGGTGAACATCGTCGGGATCCACCCGGACCACGCTCTGCATGCCGTCGTCGCTCCAGCCGTCCTCGCGCAGGATCGGGATGGTGGCGAACGCGACGCTGCCGCCCGCCAGCTTCTGCAGCTGCTCGACGAAGTTCATGATGTCCCAGCCATCGGAGATCACCACCGAGCGCTGTACGGCATTCTGCAGCCGCCCCAGGGTTCCGGGACTGGACAGCGTCTTGCTGGAGATCACGTCATGGGCCAGCGACGCCATCACCGACTGCTGGCGGGTCACCCGGTCGAGGTCGCCACGCGGGAGGTCATGACGCTGCCGAACGAAACTCAGCGCCTGCGGGCCGTTGAGCTTCTGCCAGCCGGCCGGAAAATCGGCACCCGAAAGCGGTTCGTAGACAGCATCTTTCAGGCAGACATTGACGCCACCGAGGGCGTCGGTGATCAACGCGAAGCCGAGCAACCCGATCTCGGCGTAGTGGTCGACGGTGACGCCGGTCAACGAGGCGACGGTCTGGATCAGCTCCTCGCGGGCGGCCTCGGTGGCCTTGGGCTCGGCGACGGCGGGATCCTCGCCCTCGACCTCCACCAGCTGCTTCATCCGCTCGAGCTTGACGTCGCCGAACACGCCGTTGATCTTCATCTTGCCCCAGCCCGGCGCCTCGACATACGAGTCGCGGGGGATGGAGATGGCGGTGGCCGACTTCCCGTTGTTCGGGATACGCACCAGGATGATGGTGTCGGTGTTGGTCGAGACGTCGTCTCCGGCCCGCAACGTTTCCAGCTCTTCCTGCGACAGCGGGTTGCCGTGGGCATCGGTGCGACTATCCATGCCTACCAGCAGGATGTCGATGGCCCCGTCCTCGCCGCCGCCGCCGAGCGCCGCCGAGCTGATGTGGTTGATGCCGGATTCGAACGAGCGGATCTGGGTCCAGGCCACCCCTGTTCCGAGCACCACGGCCGACGCCGTGGCGACAGCAAGGGAGCGGAGGAGGGGGATACGCACGGTGCCCAGGCTACTTGCGGCTCGGACGTGAGCCGGGTAACGCGGACCGGCGTGCCAGACTCGGCGCATGGCGAAACGGATTGTGATCACCGGGGCCGGCGGCATGGTCGGCCGGGTATTGGCTGATCAGGGACGTCGTGAGGGCCGTGACGTGCTGGCCCTGAGCTCTGCTGAATGTGATGTCACCAACCCCGACTCGGTCCGGCAATTCGTCGAACCCGGCGATGTGGTGATCAACTGCGCGGCATATACGCAGGTGGATGCTGCCGAAACCGACCAGGCCACGGCCAACGCCGTCAACGCACTCGGTCCGGGCAACATCGCTACGGTGTGCGCGCACGTCGGCGCCCGTCTGGTGCACATCTCCACTGATTATGTGTTCGGCATCTCACGGGAGCGTCGTACGCCGTATGAGGTCGACGACGTGACCGGCCCGGTCAACGTCTACGGCCACACCAAGCTGGCCGGGGAACACGCAGTGCTGGCCGCCAAACCGGACGCGCACGTCGTCCGCACCGCCTGGGTGTATCGCGGTGGCGACGGGAAAGACTTCGTGGCGACCATGCGCAGGCTGGCGGCCGGAGACGGCCCGGTGGATGTGGTCGCCGACCAGACCGGGTCGCCGACCTATACCGGCGACCTGGTGACGGCGCTGCTGCAGATCGCCGACGGCGGTGTGCGGCCCGGCGTGCTGCATGCCGTCAACACCGGACCGGCCAGCCGGTTCGATCTGGCGCGACAGACCTTCGCCGCAGTCGGGGCCGATCCCGAGCGGGTCCGTCCGGTCGACAGTGGCCGCCATCCACGGCCCGCGCCGCGCCCCGCCTACACCGTGCTGTCGGCGCTCCGATCCGCCGAGGCCGGGCTGACCCCGTTGCGGGATTGGCGGGAAGCGCTGGTGGCAGCGGTTGGAAATGAGGACCCGTCCGGCCCGCTACCCTCTACGCCGTGACTGAGGATGCGGTCCGCCCGCTCGTGGTGGTGACGGTGACGTACTCGCCTGGCCCACACCTTGACCGTTTCCTGGCGTCGCTGGCGTTGGCCACCGATCGGCCGGTGAAGGTCATCATGGCCGACAACGGCTCGACGGACGGAACGCCTGAACAGGCCGAAAAGCACTACCCGAACGTGCAGCTCCTGCGCACCGGCGGCAATTTGGGTTACGGCAGTGCGGTCAACCGCGGCGCGGCCCAGATATCGGATGCCGAGTGCTCGGAATTTTTTGTCATCGCCAACCCCGACGTGCAGTGGGGGCCTCATTCGATCGACCTGCTGCTCGACGCCGCCCACCGGTGGCCGCAGGCCGGGGCATTCGGACCGCTGATCCATGATCCCGATGGGTCGGTCTACCCGTCGGCACGCCACCAGCCCAGCCTGATCCGCGGTGGCATGCACGCCGTGGTGGGCCCGTTCTGGAAATCGAACCCGTGGACCGCGGCCTACCGGCAGGACCGGCAACAGCCGAGTGAGCGTGAAGTGGGCTGGCTGTCCGGTTCGTGCCTGCTGATGCGCCGGGCCGCCTTCGACGCGGTCGGCGGGTTCGACGAGCGCTACTTCATGTATATGGAAGACGTCGACCTCGGCGACCGGGTCGCCCGGGCCGGCTGGCAGAACGTCTACGTGCCGTCGGCGGAGGTGCTGCATCACAAGGGGCACTCCACCGGCCGTGATCCGGCGCGCAACTTGGCCGCCCATCACCGCAGTACCTACACTTTCTTGGCCGATCGATACCCGGCAGCCTGGCAGGCGCCGTTACGGTGGACAATTCGGGGCGCGCTGGCAGCACGTGCGGGCCTGGTGGTCGGTAGTTCTCGACGTAAACAGGCGAAAGGGCACTGACGTGATCAATCCCGCGGAGGTGGACGCTGTCGTCCTCGTCGGTGGACGAGGCACCAGGCTGCGGCCCCTCACCCTCTCGGCGCCCAAGCCGATGTTGCCGACTGCAGGCGTGCCGTTCCTGACTCACCTACTGGCGCGGATCGCCGAGGCCGGTATCACACACGTGGTGATGGGCACCTCGTACAAGGCCGAGGTATTCGAGGAGGCGTTCGGCGACGGCTCCGAGCTGGGGCTCGAGATCGAATACGTCACCGAGACAGAGGCACTCGGCACCGGTGGTGCCATCGCGAACGTGGCCGACAAATTGCGCTACGACACGGCGATGGTGTTCAACGGTGACGTCCTGTCGGCGGCCGACCTCGGCGCGTTACTGGAGTCACACGACACCCACCAGGCCGACCTCACGCTGCACCTGGTGCGCGTCAGTGATCCGCGTGCGTTCGGCTGTGTGCCCACCGACGCCGACGGACGCGTGACGGCATTCCTGGAGAAGACCCAGGACCCGCCGACCGACCAGATCAACGCCGGCTGCTACGTGTTCAAAAAGCATGTCATCGAACAGATTCCGAAGGGCCGGCCGGTGTCGGTCGAACGCGAGGTGTTCCCCGGCCTGCTCACCGACGGATTGAAGGTGTGCGGATATGTCGACGCCTCCTATTGGCGCGACATGGGTACACCCGAGGATTTCGTCCGCGGCTCCGCCGATCTGGTCCGTGGCATCGCACCAACGCCGGCCCTCAACGGGCAACGCGGTGAGTCACTGGTGCACGAAGGGGCGGCGGTCGCCCCGGGCGCATTGCTGATCGGTGGCACCGTGGTGGGGCGCGGCGCCGAGATCGGTGCCGGCGCACGGCTGGACGGCGCGGTGATCTTCGACGGGGTGCGCGTGGAAGCCGGTGCGGTGATTGAACGTTCGATCATCGGCTTCGGTGCCCGCATAGGCCCGCGGGCACTGATCCGCGACGGCGTGATCGGTGACGGCGCCGACATCGGTGCGCGCTGCGAACTGTTGCGCGGTGCCAGGGTATGGCCCGGCGTGGCCATCCCGGACGGTGGTATCCGGTACTCCACCGACGTGTAGACCGCGCTGTCGGCGGGGTTGCGTTGGCGTTGCCTCGCGCCGAAACTACGCCTTCTGACGAGTTTGGGCGGAAATCCGTCAGAAACCGTAGTCTCGGCGATCGAGAAAGTGTATTTGCGGGCCCCCGCGGAGCCTTAGGCTTTGATGGTCGAAAGGGGAGGGCCATGTTCATCGGACACCGGATCGTACGGGAGGTCTTCCGGCGCACAGTGGTGGCGCCGCTTGCGGCACTGGTGGTGCTCGGAGCGGGTTTGGGGGCTACCGCGCCAGAGGCGGGTGCCTGGCCCATTCCGCTGACCGCACAGGACACGAACTATCTCAAAGCCACGCGCGGCGTCTTTCCCGGCGACGACGACCAGTTGCTGACCGTGGGCCGCCAGATGTGCCGCGATCTCTACACCGGCCAGCCCGCCCAGGCGGTGATCGACCAGACTGCGGCCCAGTACGGGGCCACACCGGAGCAGACCGCGGTTGCACTGCGCGCTGCCCGCCGGGCGTACTGTACGCAGGCTCCGGGCTAGGCGGATTCCGCTGCCGCGGCGGCCAGTTGGGTCAGGCCGAAGTCGGTACCCTCGGGCAGCGCGTCCAGGGGCCACCACCGAAGATCCAAAGATTCGTCACTGCACGCGATCTCGGCACCCGCCGGAGACCGCACCACGAACTGCATGTCGAGATGACGGGTCGGTACACCCAGTGAACAGGTCACCGGATGTACGTGCAGTGCGGCCAATTGCGGGTCGATGGACAACCCGCTGATGCCGGACTCCTCGGTGGCCTCGCGCAATGCAGCTGCGCGAATGTCGGAATCCGTTTCCTCACAATGCCCGCCGAGTTGCAGCCACCGGCCGAAGCGGGGATGCAGCGTGAGCAACGTCTGGGTCCCGGTGTGGTCGACGACCAGTGCCGAGGCGGTGATGTGGCCGGGGACGCACGCCCGCAGGCAGGCATCGGGACGGGCCGCGAGAAACGACAGCACCGCATGCCGCAGCGTGTCCTGGCCGGGATCGGCTGTCTGCCAATGCGTCAGCACCTCGACGGCGGAGGCATGCAGGCTCTCGGCGCTCACTTCACCACCAGCAGGCCATCGGTGGATACCGAGTCGCGAGGTGGCTGCGGATCGTCGGGGTGACCGATCGCGATGGCCCCCAAAGGCTCCCAATCCGACGGAAGATCGAGCTCGGAACGGACCAGATCGCCGGCGAAGATCGTGGAGCCGATCCAGCAGCTGCCCACCTCTCGCACCGCCAGCGCCACCAGCAGGGCTTGGACCGCCGCACCCACGGCGACCGTGAACATGGTGTGCTCGGCCTGGGTACGGGCGTCGTCGGGATAGCTGTGGGCTCCGTCGGGAACCATGAAGGGAATCACCAGTTCCGGAGCATCGTAAAGGATCTGGCCGCGGTTCAGGCGTCGTTCGACGGATTCGGGATCTCGGCCGTCCCCGGCGAGATCGGCGCGCCACTTGTCCTTCATCCGGTCCAACAGCCGCACGCGGGCGGCGCCGTCGCGCACCCAGACGAAACGCACCGGGCGGGTGTGATGTGGTGCGGGCGCGGTGAGTGCCTCGCCGACGGCAGCTTCGATGAGTGCGTGATCGACCGGTTCATCGGAGAATGTGCGCACCGAACGACGGAGGAGCTGAGCTTGCCTGCGCCCCATCTCGATTGCCTCGGCCGTACCGAGCCAGAACAGATCGTCCTCGCCGGAGCGCAACAGCGTGCGCGCGTTCGAACCGTCATCGGTCAGATCCAGCCCGCGTACCACTGCGACGGGGATCGCGGTGAGCTTGCCTTTCACCAGATCGGCTGCGGCGGCGATCTCGTCGGCCACTGCGACCTCGGTGACCAGCAGTTCGTTGCCGTGCCGGTCATGAGCGCCCGCGTAACCGTGCAGCACGGTGAGCCCGGAGGCGCCGATCGCGAAATCGGCTTGGCCATTGCGCCAGGCGCGGCCCATGGTGTCGGTGATCACGACAGCGACGGTGACGCCGAGTCGCTCACGCAGGCCTTCACGTAACGCCTGCGCGCTGCTGTCGGGATCGGTTGGCAGCAGCGCCAACTCGTTCGAGTCGACATTGGAGCCGTCGACTCCCGCGGCGGCTTGGACCAGCCCGATGGCGTTCTCGGTGATCAGGGTTCGACCCTTGCGTGCGAGTACGCGAACCGCCTCGCCGTCGATCAGCTTGCGTCGCATGGCGTCACGCTCGTCGGGATCGGAAGGTGCGGTGACGATGCGGCCTTCACACTTGGAGACGATCTTGCTGGTGACAACCAGCACATCTCCGTCGCTCAACCATGGTGCCGCCTCGGCGAGCGCAGCGGCCAGATCATCTCCGGGGCGGAACTCGGGAAGCCCTGGTACGGGCAGAATCTCGACCCGATCGGCCGATCCGTGCTCGGTGCTCACAGCGGGACGCCGGCCAGGTCGAGGCCGGCCCGCACCATCTCGGCGGTGGCCGACGGATCCGTCATCAGCAGTGGCACCGCGCGCACCTGGACGCCCTCGATCTCGGCATCGTCACCCTCGTGTACCAGCCAGCCGTCCAGGATTCCCGTGCCCGACCGGGCGCCGAAGTGCCGGCCGACGGCCTGTGAGGTGGATTCCACACCGATGATGGACAGGCACTCATCAGCCATGCCGCGCAAGGGTTTTCCGTCGATGATGGGGGAGTAGCCGACCACCGGCGCCTTGGTCGAGCGCAGTGCGCCGCGGACGCCGGGGATCTGCAGGATCGGCCCGATGCTCACGACCGGATTCGACGGTGCCAGCAACACCACGTCCGCATCGGCGATCGCCTCGGCGACGCCCGGCGCCGCGGTTGCCTGTTCCGCACCGACGAACGCAAAGCTGTGCGAGGGCACCTGCGCGCGATAGCGCACCCACCACTCCTGGAAGTGGATGGCCCGTTTCTCGCCGTCTTCGGGGTCGGTGATGACCACGTGGGTCTCACTGCGGTCGTCGGTGACGGGCAGCAGCCGCGCTCCCGGCGACCAGCGCTTGCACAATGCCTCGGTGACCTGCGACAACGGGTAGCCGGCGCGCAGCATCTGGGTGCGGACCAAATGGGTGGCCAGGTCCCGGTCACCCAGGCCGAACCAGTCGGGTTGCACGCCGTAGGCGGCGAGTTCCTCCTTGGCGTGCCAGGTCTCGTCGCGGTGACCCCAGCCGCGTTCGGGATCGATACCGCCGCCCAGGGTGTACATGCAGGTGTCGAGGTCCGGGCAGATCCGGACGCCGTGCATCCAGGCGTCGTCACCCACGTTCACGATCGCGGTGAGTTCGTGCTTGCTGTCGCTCTCGGCGAACTGGCCGAGGCCCAACAGATGCTGTACCCCCAGCAAAAACCGGGCGCCTCCGACGCCGCCGACCAGAACGGTGATCTTCACAACGTCCGACCCTAAGCGCTGAGGGCGCGCGGATGGAAACGACGTCGTCACGGGCAGGACACGCCGATGTCGCGACGCGCCGATTTGACATAACGAGATGGTATGAATTCGCGCTCTGGCGCTTGACCCCGGCAGCTAACACGTGTGTAATCACATATGTGTCATTTCCCGGTCGGTGACCGATTCCGGTGTCGCGGACCGAGATTCGATCAACTGTTCGAATGGGGTGACCGCATATCGCAAGGGTGGGGCTCCACTTAGGATCTACGAGACCGAGTGAGGAGGCGGGGGATAATGTCTTATGAGAGCGGCGATTTCGATCATGTGGTCCGGTTTGACGATCGGCTACTCGGCTCGGTAGACAACGCACCGCACATCAACACGGGAACGACACCGATGGAGGCGGCCGGACGTCCTCAATTGAGTCTGGTTCCGGTGAGTTCGGTATCCGAACACATTGATGTTGATCCGGAAGACGAAGACGACCAATGGCAGGAACGTGCGCTTTGCGCACAGACCGACCCGGAGGCGTTCTTTCCGGAGAAGGGCGGGTCTACCCGCGAGGCCAAGCGCATCTGCCAAGGCTGCGAGGTCAAGGATGCCTGCCTTGACTATGCGCTCGCGCACGATGAGCGTTTCGGCATCTGGGGCGGATTGTCCGAACGCGAGCGCCGCCGGCTCAAACGCGGCATCATCTGACGCTCTCCGGCAGAGCGCTCATCGCATGATGCGGCGCTCGACGTCAGTCGTCGTCGATCGTTGGGTCGATGACTGACGGTTCAACCCCCAGATAGGTGGCCACCTGTGCCACCAGGATTTCATGCAGCAGGTCAGCTAGCTCATCGGATCCTTTGACCCGGCGCTCGATGGGCTTGCGGAACAAGACAATTCGAGCCCGGGTCGCATTTCCTCTGACGTCAACCCCGGCAGGTATCAGCCGCGCCAACGCGATCGGGCCATCGGCGATGACCTCAGGTGGCCATTGCACACTGTCGGGATCTTTCGGCGACATCCGCGGAATCTCATCGACGGCGACATCGAGATCTTTGATCCGTGAAGCCCACCGCCGCTCGATCGGCTCATATGCTTCGAGCACTGTCATGTCGAACCGCTCGGCGCGGCTACGCCAGCCGGGAACCGTGCGCGGAAGCAGCGGTCCGCGCATGTCGCGGCCGCGACGCGATCGCCATGGGTTGCGCTGGGCCACGGCGATGATCGTAACGGTTCGAGATCGGGGACCCGACCACTGCGCGTGTCCGGCACCGCACAGCGATCGTCCAAAGTAATCTCTGTTGCGTGAATGTTCCCCGTCGCTGCTGCCGGCCCGGGTGCCCGCACTATGCCGTGGCGACGTTGACCTTCGTCTACTCCGACTCCACGGCGGTAGTCGGACCCCTGGCCACGGTGTCTGAACCCCATTCCTGGGACCTTTGTGTCGGCCACGCCGGTCGCATCACCGCGCCCAAAGGCTGGGAGTTGGTCCGTCATGCCGGTCCGTTGCCCACCCATCCGGACGAGGACGATCTGGTGGCCCTGGCCGACGCGGTCCGGGAAGGCCAGCCCGGTGCCGTTCCCCGCGGTGGAGTGGTGGCCGGATTCTCCGATCCCGCCACCGGTGTGGGAACCAGCGCGGTGATGGCACCGCAGGCACGTCCCGCCGAGACCAACGGCCGCCGTCGCGGGCACCTGCGGGTGTTGCCGGATCCCACCGATTAAGACCTGATTAGACGACGGCCGGCCCAAGAGTAGTGAACGTGTCGACCCCGCCCGGCGGTTAGGCTGGCGCCAACGATCCCGTTTCACAAGGAGCTATATGTCTAGGCCAGCGGCGGCTGTTCACGATGTCATCAAGGCCTATGACGTCCGTGGTCTGGTCGGTAGCCAAATCGATGAGGCGTTCGTGGCCGACGTCGGCGGTGCGTTCGCTCGTCTGGTCCGCGCCGAAGGCGCCGCACAGGCGGTTATCGGCTATGACATGCGGGAGAGTTCACCGACGCTGGCGGCCGCATTCGCCGATGGTGTGATGGCCCAGGGCTTGGACGTGGTCCGAATCGGGCTGGCCTCTACCGATCAGCTGTACTTCGCCTCGGGTCTGTTGGACTGCCCGGGGGCGATGTTCACGGCCAGTCACAACCCGGCCGCCTACAACGGGATCAAACTGTGCCGCGCCGGGGCCAAGCCGGTGGGCAAGGACACCGGGCTGTCCGTCATCGCCGACGAGGTGATCGCCGGGATACCGGCCCATGACGGCCCGGCGGGCGTGATCTCCGATCGTGACGTGCTCGACGACTACGGCACCTTCCTCCGCTCGCTGGTCGATCTCAGCACGCTTCGTCCGCTGCGTATCTCCGTCGATGCGGGTAACGGCATGGCCGGTCACACCACGCCCGCGGTCCTCGGGCCGATCCCGGGCGCCACCGTTCTCCCGCTGTTCTTCGAACTCGACGGCAGCTTCCCCAATCACGAAGCCAACCCGTTAAATCCGGCCAACCTCGTCGACCTGCAGGCTCACGTACTGGCCAGCGGCGCCGACATCGGCCTGGCGTTCGACGGTGACGCCGACCGCTGCTTCGTGGTCGACGAACTCGGGCGCCCGATCTCGCCGTCGGCGGTAACCGCATTGGTGGCCGCCCGTGAGCTCAAGCGGGAGATCGGCGCCACGGTGATCCACAATCTGATCACCTCGCGCGCGGTTCCCGAGTTGGTGATCGAGCGCGGCGGCACTCCTGTGCGGTCCCGCGTCGGGCATTCCTACATCAAGGGTCTGATGGCCGAGACCGGTGCCATCTTCGGCGGTGAGCACTCGGCGCACTATTACTTCCGCGACTTCTGGGGCGCCGATTCGGGCATGCTCGCGGCGTTGCACGTGCTGGCCGCACTGGGCGAGCAGGACCGCCCGCTCTCGGAGTTCATGGCGGACTATCAGCGGTACGAGGCGTCCGGAGAGATCAACTTCACCGTCAGCGATGCACCCGCGTGTGTGGACGCCGTACTGAAATCGTTCGCCACCTCGATCCAGTCCATCGATCACCTCGACGGCGTCACGGTGGATATCGGCGATGGCAGTTGGTTCAACCTGCGCACGTCGAATACCGAACCGCTGCTGCGGCTGAACGTGGAAGCGCGCACTGCCGAGGACGTCGCCGCGCTCGTCGACAGAGTTTCGGCACAGATCCGTGGGGTGAGCGAGCCGGTGCCGTGAACGCCGTCGACGCCACGGTAGACCTGGACGACGGCGACGGACTTCTCGCCGCTGATCGCAACGGTCTGCTGCGGGCGGCGGCCATGGCGGGTGCCCAGGCGCGGGCCACCGCCGCAGCCCTGGCGGAAGGCTTGCTCGACCCGTTGCATGCCGATCATCCACCGCGCACAGTGATTTGGGTTGCCGGTCGCGGCGCCGCCGAGCATGCGGGTGCAATGTTGGCGGGTGCACTCAGCGCATCGATCGCCGCCCCGATCGTGGTGGCCGCCGAGGCCCCGCCGTGGCTGGGCGCACTCGACGTGGTGATCGTGGCCGGTGACGATCCGGGCGATCCGGCTCTGGTGAACGCGGCGGCAGCCGGCGTGCGCCGCGGTGCCAGGGTGTTGATCGTCGCGCCGCACGAAGGCCCGTTGCGTGATGTGGCGGCTGGGCGCGCGGTGGTACTGGCACCCCGGCTGTGGGTTCCCGACGACTTCGGACTGACCCGATACCTGGCCGCCGGTCTGGCCGCGCTCCAGGTGGTGGATCCCGGTATGCGAGTGGATCTGGCTGCGCTGGCAGACGAACTGGACGCCGAGGCGCTGCGTAACAGCGCAGGGCGAACACTGTTCACCAACCCGGCCAAGACCCTGGCCGAACGGATGTCGGACAGCGCTGTCGTGCTGGCAGGCGACAATCCGGCCACGGTGGCGCTGGCCCGGCACGGGGCGACGGTGATGCTGCGCGTGGCCGGGGAAGTGGTGGCCGCCGCCGGACTGGGTGACGTTCTCGCCGCGATCGGCAGCGGAGCGGTCGGGCTGCCCGGGGCCCGATCGCTGTTCCACGACGAGGAGATCGACGGCCCGCTGCCGCGCCGCATGCGTACGTTCGCCTTGATCACCGACACCGAACGACAACTGGTGGGGGCAAGGGTCAGCGGCTTTGACGACATCGCGGTGATCGGCGCCGAGGACGTGCCGGACCAGGCTGGGACGCCCCTGCCGGTCGGGCGCCCGGAACAACAACTGGCGGTTCTGGCTGTCCGCATGGAGATGACGGCCGTATATTTGAAACTGGTTCGAGGATAAGAAGTGCATCTTCTACGGGGAGCGGTGCGGACCTATGCCTGGGGTTCGCGTACTGCAATCGCTGAGTTCACCGGAAGGCCCAGTCCGACAATCCATCCGGAGGCCGAGTTGTGGCTCGGTGCGCACCCGGGTGACCCGGCCTGGCTGCAGACCGAACACGGTGAAGAGTCGCTGCTGCAAGCGGTCCAGGACGACCCCGAGGGGCAACTGGGCAGCGTGGCGATCGGCAGATTCGGCGATGCGCTGCCCTTCCTCGTCAAGGTTCTGGCCGCCGATGAACCATTGTCGTTGCAGGCCCATCCCAGTGCCGTGCAGGCGAGGGAAGGCTTCGACCGCGAGGACCGGCTCGACATTCCGGTGAATTCCCCCATTCGCAATTATCGGGACCGCAGCCACAAGCCCGAATTGCTGGTGGCGCTAGGGCAATTCGATGCGCTGGCCGGATTCCGCCCGGTGGACCGCACGGTGGAGTTGATGCGGGCGTTGGCCGTTTCGGATCTCGACCCGTTCATCAACCTGCTGTCGGATCAATCCGATGCCGACGGGTTGCGAGCCCTGTTCACCACCTGGATCACCGCGCCCCAGCCCGATCTCGACGTGCTGGTGCCGGCTGTTCTCGACGGGGCGGTCCACTACATCCGTTCCGGGGCAAAGAAATTCGCCGCCGAGGTCAAGACCGTGCTGGAGCTCGGCGAGCGATACCCCGGTGACGCCGGTGTGTTGGCCTCCCTGTTGCTGAACCGCATCAGCCTGCAGCCGGGGGAGGGCATCTACCTTCCCGCGGGAAATCTGCACGCGTATCTGCACGGTGTCGGTGTCGAGGTGATGGCCAACTCCGACAACGTGCTGCGCGGTGGGCTGACCCCGAAGCACGTGGATGTTCCCGAACTCCTACGCGTGCTGGACTTCAGCCCGACTCCTGAAGATCGGCTGCGCCCGGAAACCGTCACGGACGGAACGGAAACCATCTATCGGACGCCCGCGCAGGAATTCGCGGTGTCGGTGCTGACGGTCGACGGCGCACGCATCGGCGACGAGATCGACGTGCACTCCCACCACGATGGTCCGCAGCTGCTGCTGTGCATCGAAGGCGCGGCAGTGATATATGCCGATGACGACAAGCTGACCGTAGAGCGCGGCATGGCGGCCTGGGTGGCAGCCGAGGACGGTCCGATCCGGTTGACCGCCGCCGAGCCGACGAAACTGTTCCGCGTCACCATCGGGATCTGAGCGGCCTCGCCAAGTCCGGCACCGCAATAAATTGACGTTGCCACTCATTTGGTCCCGCGGACGGCGCGTACCCATTACGGTGTCCGTGAAATGAGAAGAATTCTTAGGACCTCGCCAAGGTGCATCGCGCACCTGCCGCGCCCCAAAGGCGCGGGGGCCCAGGCGGTCAGGGGTTGCCGCGCCACTCGCAGCGCCGGCGATCCGCGCCCGTTCACCTGCGGGCGGATGGGCTGCAGCGGCCGGGTTCCGGGCCGTCCGAGTTTGCCCAGCGGCGTACGTCTAACGAACGTGCAACAACTCGTGGCACAATACCGTGGCTGACGGCGTGATTCGGCTCTCAGATTGCTACCCTCTGCAAGGAACCTCACAGCATCAACGGATAGGGACATGACAACGGTCAGCGACTCGGACGACGTAGCAGCAGGGGACCTCTATTTCGACAGGGTGGAGGCCCTCTCTCGTGCGACGGTCCGACGACGCTTCGATCCCAACATTGACATCGACTGGGATGCACCCGACAACGCGTTGGAAGACGACGATCCGCGGTGGCAACTGGACCCGGAGAGCGCTCCGCTCGCGGCGACCGACTGGTACGCCCAACAGCCGTTGCAGCGCCGTATCGACATGGGCCGCTGGGTAACCGCGAACACCCTAAAGGTCACGCTCCAGTTCGAGATGATGCTGATCCGCGGTGTGGTGCATTACGCCGGGAAAATGCCGAACGGTTCGCCGGTATTCCAGTACCTGCTCCACGAACTGATCGACGAATGCAATCACATCCAGATGTTCCAGGAATTCATCAACCGCACCGGCGAGGATGTGCCCGGAATGCGGCGAGGTTCCCGGGTGATCGGGCCGATCCTCGGCTTCATCGGTGGTTACGCCAACTTCATTCTGTTCATCGGGGTGCTCTGCGGTGAACAGCCGCTGCACTTCCAGCAGACTCTGCAGCATCGTGGCGCAGCGCACGTGCCCCCGCTGCTGAACAAGATCACCTATATTCACCTGGCGGAGGAAGCCCGCCACATATCGTTCGCCGACGATCTACTGGCCGAGCGAATGCAAAGCGTCAGCCGGCGGAAGCGGGCGTGGTACGCGATTCTTTTCCCGTTCTTCCTGCGGTGGCTGATCGGGGAGATGGTGGGGCCGCCGCGCACGTTTGCCCGGCAATTCGGCGTTCCGCGACGGGTTTTCAAGGCTGCGTTCTGGCGGAGTGATCAGTCGCGCCAGATGATGGCGGAATCGGCCGCCGACGTTCGGCGAGTAGCCGAGGATCTGGGACTGCGGACGGCATGGTCGCGTTGGATCTGGCGAATGCTGGGTATCGACGGGCGCCTACCGCGGTACCGCGGCGAGCCGGACCGCGGTTCTGCGATCACGCGCGTGATCGGCCTTCACACCGCGCTGACGGCACGCCTCACGGCGGTGGCGATCATGGCGGGCGTTGCCCTGTTGGTGGCGCCGGACGGTCCCAAGATCATCGCGTGCGCCGCCGCCGGGGCGGGTGTATGGGCGGCCTACCACACTCTCCGGGAACGCCGTGGTGGCGTGACGGGGAACCAGGCCTTTGAATGGCCGCGGCTTTTCGTGTGGGTCGTGGTGTGCGTGGCCATGATTCCCGCGGGCGGGCTGATCGGCCTCGCCTTGGTGGTGTTCATGATTCTGGCACTTGCCGAATTCATGCCCACCATGTGACGGGACGTCAAGTCCTCGCACCAATGAGCCACGTCGGCGACGAGCACCGACGTGGCTCAGCGGTTTCAGATGGTGGTAGCCGCCGTCAGGCGGGCTTTTGGAACGTGTACACCCGGTACTGGATGAGGCCCACCTTGGACAGCCACTTCATCCACCGGGTGCCGACGATCATCGTCTGCTGGGCATCCGCCGATCCCTGCTCGCGGAAGAACTTGAGCAGGAAGGGATATGTCGGCAAGGTGTTCTTGCGGATGTTGCGCTTCGCCGCGAGCTGGAGCCCGGCACGCTTGCCCATTGACTTGTAGCCCCGCAGCGGGACGTTTCCGAGCGTTCCGTAGGACTTTGCGATCCGGGGACGGATAGCCATCCAGATCGGGGTCTTGCCGAAGAACATCAGGGTCGGCACGAAGTCGGACACCGCCAGGTAGCCGCCCGGCTTGAGCACCCGCGCTGCCTCCGCGAGGAACTTCTCGCGGGACGGGAAATGGAAGATGCACTCGACAGCCAGGACGCGGTCGAAGGAGTTGTCCTCGAACGGCAGCTGGCAGGCATCGGCCTCGACCCAGCCGATCTTGTTGCCGTTGACGGGCTTGGTCTGGGCCTCGGCCGCCGCGAGCTGGCGCGGGTCGATGTTCAGACCGGTGAGGTCCATGTTGGAGTAGGTGCCGTTGATCTGCTGGATGGTGCCGCCGAACCCGCAGCCGGCGTCCAGCACCTTCTGCCCGTCGGCAACCTCTCCGGCCGCGAACAGCACGTGGTCCATCTGCTCCATGGCAGCGATGTAGTCGGCTCGGGTGCCCTTGGCGTCCTTGGGGTTTTCCCAGTAACCCCAGTGCACCTGGTTTTCCCACAGCTGACCGGTTTCGCCACCAGCCTGCCGTTCGTCTATCAGCAGGTCAAAGTAGGGGAGCTCAGCCATGCGCGGACCGTATCACGATCGGCATCGAGTGTGACGTAGGCCCCACACAGGTGCGACGGGATCGTTCCCGTGGAAACTTTGTGCGTCCTACTCAGTTGGCGGCCACCGTGATGGGAACATTGCGTGACCCCGGCCCGGATGAGAGGCAAACCGATTATGTCTGCCCTTCGGCGAATCAAATCTGTCGAGCAGTCGATTGCCGACACCGATGAGCCGTCGACCCGGCTCCGCAAGGACCTCACGTGGTGGGACCTGACAGTTTTCGGTGTTTCAGTCGTGATCGGCGCAGGTATCTTCACCATCACCGCCTCGACGGCGGGCAACTTGACCGGGCCTGCGATCTCGATTGCCTTCCTCATCGCTGCCGTGGCATGCGGGTTGGCTGCGTTGTGCTACGCCGAGTTCGCCTCCACCGTGCCCGTTGCCGGCAGCGCGTACACCTTCTCCTATGCCACGTTCGGTGAATTCGCAGCGTGGATCATCGGGTGGGACCTGATCCTGGAGTTCGCCGTCGCATCCGCGGTGGTGGCGAAGGGATGGTCGAGCTACCTCGGGACAGTGTTCGGGTTCGGCGGCGGCATAGCGGATTTTGGTGGCCTGGCGGTCGACTGGGGCGCCCTGGTGATCATCGCGCTGGTGACGGTCCTGCTGGTGGTCGGCACGAAGTTGTCGGCGCACTTCAGTCTGGTGATCACGATCATCAAGGTGTCGGTCGTGTTGTTGGTTGTGGTCGTCGGCGCGTTCTACATCAACGTCGCCAACTACACCCCGTTCATCCCCCCGAACGAGGCCGGTGAGGGCGCCAGCGGGGCCGACCAATCATTGTTCTCGTTGTTGACCGGGGCGGCGGGCAGCCACTACGGCTGGTACGGCGTGCTGGCCGGCGCCTCGATCGTGTTCTTCGCGTTCATCGGCTTCGACGTCGTCGCGACCACCGCCGAGGAAACCCGCGATCCGCAGCGCGATGTGCCCCGCGGCATCCTGGCCTCGCTCGGCATCGTCACCGTGCTGTACGTCGCCGTGTCGGTGGTGTTGTCGGGCATGGTGTCCTACACCGTGCTGCGCGATGCACCCGACGGGCACGCCAACCTGGCCACGGCATTCGAGGCCAACGGTGTGCACTGGGCGGCGAAGGTCATCTCCATCGGCGCGCTCGCGGGGCTCACCACGGTGGTGATCGTGTTGATGCTGGGACAGACCCGGGTGCTGTTCGCGATGTCGCGCGATGGTCTGCTGCCGCGTCGGCTGGCCGTCACCGGCAGCCACGGCACACCGGTCCGGATCACCATGATCGTCGGTGTTCTCGTGGCGATCGCTGCCTCGGTGTTCCCGATGGGCCGACTAGAGGAGATGGTCAACATCGGCACGCTTTTCGCCTTCGTGCTGGTTTCGGCCGGGGTGATCGTGCTGCGTCGGACCCGGCCTGACCTACCGCGCGGATTCCGGGTGCCGTGGGTGCCGGTGTTGCCGGTCGCCGCGATCCTGGCGTGCCTGTGGTTGATGCTCAACCTGACCGGGCTGACCTGGATCCGGTTCCTGCTCTGGATGGTGATCGGAGTAGTGGTGTACCTCGCTTACGGCCGTCGGCGTTCCATGCTGGCCAAGCGGGACGCCGCCACCGTCTGAGCATCGCGACGCTGAGGCGGGGGAGCGCCCGCACCACACCAAACTGAACCTGGCACCGACTGTGACCCCGCACACCCATCGATCTTTACAAAACATGGTCAAATGTCTAGACAGCGGACATAGTCCCACTTATAGTCAAGTCATTGCAGTGACAGCTCTCACAAAAGGAGGCGCATCGTGGTGGCGGAACTCTCGAATGGACCGGACGTCGCAGATGTCGGGCAGTGGCGGGACAAAAAACGACATCTGTGGCTCATGGGACTGATCGCCCCGACGGCGATCTTCGTGATGCTGCCGCTGGTCTGGGCGCTCAACCAGCTCGGCTGGCACACCGCCGCTCAGGCACCGTTGTGGATCGGGCCGATCCTGCTCTACGTACTGCTGCCGCTGTTAGACCTGAGGTTCGGGCCGGACGGCCAGAACCCGCCCGACGAGATGATGGAGCAGCTGGAGAACGACAAGTACTACCGGTACTGCACCTACGTCTACATCCCATTCCAGTACGCGAGCGTCATCATGGGCGCGTATCTGTTCACCGCGTCCGACCTCAGCTGGCTCGGGTTCGACGGCGCGTTGAGCTGGCCGGCCAAGATCGGCATCGCCCTGTCGGTGGGTGTGCTCGGAGGCGTGGGCATCAACACCGCCCACGAGATGGGCCACAAACGTGACTCGCTGGAGCGTTGGCTGTCCAAGATCACGCTGGCTCAGACCTGGTACGGCCACTTCTACATCGAGCACAACCGTGGCCACCACGTCCGCGTCGCCACCCCCGAGGATCCCGCGTCGGCCCGCTTCGGCGAAACATTCTGGGAGTTCCTGCCGCGCAGCGTGTTCGGCAGCCTGCGCTCGTCCTGGGAATTGGAGGCCCAGCGGTTGCGCCGGCAGGACAAGTCACCGTGGCACTGGTCCAACGACGTACTCAACGCGTGGGCCATGTCGTTCGTGTTCTTCGGCATCCTGATCGCGGTGTTCGGTCCCGCGCTGATCCCGTTCATCGTCATCCAGGCCATCTATGGCTTCAGCCTGCTGGAATCGGTGAACTATCTCGAGCACTACGGGCTGCTGCGGCAGAAGCTCCCGACCGGTCGGTACGAGCGCTGCGCACCCGTGCACAGCTGGAACTCCGACCACATCGTGACCAACCTGTTCCTGTATCACCTGCAGCGGCACAGCGATCACCACGCCAACCCCACCCGGCGGTACCAGACCCTGCGCAGCATCGACGGCTCGCCCAACCTGCCCAGCGGGTACGCGTCGCTGATCGGGCTCACCTACCTGCCGCCGTTGTGGCGCAAGCTGATGGACCACCGGGTGCTGGAGCACTACGACGGTGACATCACCAAGGTGAACATCCAGCCGCGGCTGCGCGAAAAGGTGCTGGCCCGTTACGGCGCAGGCAGCGAGGGGGCGCAGCAGTGAGCGCCTACCAGTGCCCCGGCTGCGGCTACACCTACGACGAGTCGAAAGGCGCCCCGCGAGAAGGCTTCCCGGCCGGAACTCCGTGGGACCAGGTACCCGACGACTGGTGCTGCCCGGATTGCGCGGTGCGAGAGAAAGTCGATTTCGAGGTGATAGGAGTGAGCAAGTGAGCGACTACAAGCTGTTCATCTGCGTGCAGTGCGGATTCGAGTACGACGAGGCCAAGGGCTGGCCCGAGGACGGCATCGCCCCGGGCACCCGATGGGACGACATCCCGGAGGGCTGGAGCTGTCCCGATTGTGGTGCTGCGAAGACCGATTTCGAGATGGTCGAGGTCGCACGGCCTTGACCGCTTCGGGCGACGCGCTCGAAACCCGCCCGGAAAGCGATATTGTCGCCCGTGTGAGTCGGCCGCGAGACAAACAACGCATCCCGTATGCGGAGGCATCCAGGGTGCTGCTGCGCGACTCCATTCTCGACGGCATGCGGGAGCTGCTGTTGACCCGCGACTGGTCGGCCATCACGCTCTCGCACGTGGCCCAGGTCGCCGGGATCAGCCGTCAGACGATCTACAACGAGTTCGGCTCTCGGCAGGGCCTGGCCGAGGGATATGCGATGCGCCTGGCGGATCGCCTCGTCGACGCCGTCGACGAGGCGATCAACAACAACGTCGGCGAAGTACACGCGGCGTTTCTTGAGGGCTTCCGCGCGTTCTTCCTCGAGTCGGCCGCCGACCCTCTGGTGATCTCACTGCTCACCGGGGCCTCCAAGCCCGACCTACTGCAGATCATCACCACCGGCAGCGGGCCGATCATCTCCCGATGCTCGACGCGGCTGACCGGAACCTTTCAGAACAGTTGGATGAAAGCCAGCGATGAGGACGCCGGCGTTCTGGCCCGGGCGATCGTGCGGCTGGCGATGAGTTACGTGTCGATGCCGCCCGAAGCGGACCACGATGTGGCCGGTGACCTGGCCCGACTGATGACGCCATTCGCCGAGCGCTACGGTGTCATAGATACCCCGTAGCTGTCAGAGCGCCGCCGCTGTTGAAAACGCATGAGCGCCTGTCCCGCGAGCCCGCAGGCTAGAGGTATCTGCGTGTGGCGTCGCCGTGTCCGGCGCACCCCTGCGCTTGCAAGCAATCACGACTGAAAGAGGGCTCTACATGACCGAGTTGAAGGCCGACATCCGGGGCGGTATCGACTACAAGGTGGCCGACCTGTCGCTGGCTGAGTTCGGCCGCAAGGAGATCCGCCTGGCTGAGCACGAGATGCCCGGCCTGATGTCCCTGCGCCGCGAATACCACGACGTGCAGCCGCTCAAGGGTGCCCGTATCTCCGGCTCACTGCACATGACCGTGCAGACCGCTGTGCTGATCGAGACCCTCGTGGCACTGGGTGCTGAAGTCCGATGGGCTTCCTGCAACATCTTCTCGACCCAGGACCATGCCGCGGCGGCGACTGTCGTCGGACCGCACGGAACTCCCGAGGAGCCCAAGGGCGTCCCGGTGTTCGCATGGAAGGGCGAGAGCCTGGAGGAGTACTGGTGGGCCGCCGAGCAGATGCTCACCTGGCCGAACGAGCCGGCCAACATGATCCTCGACGACGGCGGTGACGCCACCATGCTCGTGCTGCGCGGCGCGCAGTACGAGAAGGCCGGTGTGGTGCCGCCCGCCGAGGATGACGACCCGGCCGAGTGGAAGGTGTTCCTGGCGCTGGTGAGCAAGCGCTTCGAGACCGACAAGGACAAGTGGACCAAGATCGCCGAGTCGGTCCAAGGTGTCACCGAGGAGACCACCACCGGTGTGTTGCGGCTCTACCAGTTCGCCGCTGCCGGTGAGCTGGCGTTCCCGGCCATCAATGTCAACGACTCGGTGACCAAGAGCAAGTTCGACAACAAGTACGGCACCCGGCACTCGCTGATCGACGGCATCAACCGTGGCACGGACGTGCTTATCGGCGGCAAGAAGGTGCTCATCTGTGGCTACGGCGACGTGGGTAAGGGTTGCGCGGAGTCGCTCGCCGGCCAGGGCGCCCGCGTTCAGGTCACCGAGATCGACCCGATCAACGCGCTGCAGGCCTTGATGGACGGTTTCGACGTGGTGACCGTCGAGGAGGCGATCGGCAACGCCGACATCGTCGTCACCGCGACCGGCAACTTGGACATCATCAAGCTCGAGCACATGAAGGCGATGAAGGACCAGGCGATTCTGGGCAACATCGGCCACTTCGACAACGAGATCGACATGGCCGCCCTGGAGCGCTCGGGCGCCACCCGGATCAACATCAAGCCGCAGGTCGACGAGTGGACGTTCGGTGACTCGGGCAAGTCGATCATCGTGCTGAGTGAAGGTCGGCTGCTGAACCTCGGAAACGCCACGGGCCACCCGTCATTCGTGATGAGCAACAGCTTCTCCAACCAGGTGATCGCCCAGATCGAGCTGTGGACCAAGAACGACGAGTACGACAACGAGGTCTACCGCCTGGCCAAGCACCTCGATGAGAAGGTGGCCCGCATCCACGTCGAGGCACTCGGTGGTCAGCTGACCAAGCTCACCAAGGAGCAGGCCGAGTACATCAACGTCGACGTCGAAGGTCCGTACAAGCCGGAGCACTACCGCTACTGAGTTACCCGAGGTAGCTTCTTCTGCGCGAGCAGTCGCGAAACCCCCATTTCCCTGTGGATTTGGGGGTTTTTGCGTCTTTTCGGCACTTCCGCGCCGACGTAAGCGGACCGCCGGGCCCGTTGCCGGGAGCGTCGGGTGACCTGATCAAGTCCGAGCCGTCACGCCTCGTGCTGGAACCGTCGACCGGTTCAACGGATTACCGACACCCCCGATTGCGGGAAGTTCTAGCGCATCGCGATCGGTAAGCGAGAAAGGTTGTCGGACCCCCGAATTAATCTGTATTCATGGTGTCGATAAAGGACATGTACCAATTTGCACGCGACGACTCATCGTTCTTGATGGGCGTGGCAAGTTCATATTTGCTGGCATGGGTGGTCTTCGCTAACCAGGACTCTGCGGTACACAAGGGGCCGATCGACTGGATGCTGAGTTATCTGACCCAAGTGGGCATCTCGATCCCCGGCTGGATCCAGAAAGTACTTTTGTCGCCGCGGCCGGATATATGGTTGATGATGCTATTCGCATCTCTCGCGCTTGCCTACTGCATCCATCTGCTCCCGCTTGTGCTTATTGC
The DNA here is from genome assembly GCF_055419505.1 of Mycobacterium sp. IDUB_9. Taxonomy (NCBI): domain Bacteria; kingdom Bacillati; phylum Actinomycetota; class Actinomycetes; order Mycobacteriales; family Mycobacteriaceae; genus Mycobacterium; species Mycobacterium sp. IDUB_9. The sequence goes on from NZ_JBVAXU010000002.1 coordinate 705,313, forward strand.
GTGTATACAGTGGCACGGACTGGGGGCGACTTCGTTGGGATATTTGTTGGCGCTTGCAGTACTGAGTCTGTTGACTGGTCTGATCGCAAGCATGGCAAGCGATTCGCTGGGCCCAAGATATGCGGTCCAGGCGAAGGTCCTGTTTCCGGGTATGGCCGTGCCAATGTATCCGGTTTTCGTGATACTGGGCATGTTCGAGAAATTCACGCAGCCTGCCGATGGAGCACCTACCCTCCCGGCAGACCTGGACCTCCTGGAGCGCAAGACGATTCAAGACCTCACAGGTGCCGAACTGGTCCGCGCAATGAGGGTGGCGAGCGATTCCCGTTATGCGATCCCGCCAATCAGGAGAAAGCCCGTCACACTTATGTCGTCGTGAGGTGTCGTGAGGTGTGTTGCGCTTCCAGCGGTGAGTAGTTGCGTCGCTCTCCCGCCTGCGGCCCATCTTCCATGCCGACCTGAAACCGGACATCGCATCCGACGACATCGAGGAATGCTCGCTCGGTGGCCTGAATCTCATTGTGCAGGAACGGGGATTCACGCCGGGCTACGTGCCGCCGGAGCAACGGGCGGGGCGTCAAAGCTAAGCTCGCCAGTGTGCTCATTGCGATCGAAGGTGTCGACGGCGCAGGCAAACGTACATTGACCAACGGCCTGCGGGCAGCCTTCGAGGCCGATCGCAAGTCCGTCGGCAGCCTGGCATTTCCGCGATACCACCGGTCGGTGCCCGCCGACCTGGCTGCCGAGGCGCTGCACGGCGCCCACGGCGACCTGGCCGAATCCGTGTACGCGATGGCCACCCTGTTCGCGCTCGACCGCGCCGGCGCGCGTGAGGAGATCGAACACCTGCAGAGTGCCTACGACGTCGTCATCCTGGACCGTTACGTCGCCTCCAATGCCGCCTACAGCGCGGCGAGGCTGCATCAGGACGCCGACGGTGAGGCGGTGGCCTGGGTGCGCGAGCTCGAGTTCGACCGCCTCAAACTCCCCAGGCCGGATTGGCAGGTACTGCTCGACGTGCCGACCGAGCTGGCCGCCCAGCGGGCCGAGCACCGTGCCAACACCGAGGCCGATCGCGCGAAGGACGCCTACGAGCGCGACGGTGGACTGCAGCGGCGCACCGGGGCGGTCTATGGCGCGCTGGCCGCCGCCGACTGGTGCGGTCGATGGGCCACCGCGGGCCCGGATGTGGACCCGGCCGCCCTCGCAGGTCGGCTAAGCCGCAGATAAAGCCGAGAAACCCGCGTGTGGTACCCCGGTTTTATCGCGATCGGGTGACACCATGGACACCATGAGGCAAAGGATCCTTGTCGTCGACGACGACCCATCGCTGGCCGAGATGCTCACCATCGTCTTGCGTGGCGAGGGATTCGACACGGCGGTCGTCGGGGACGGCAGCCAGGCGCTCACCGCGGTCCGCGAACTGCGGCCCGATCTGGTCCTGTTGGACCTGATGTTGCCCGGCATGAACGGGATCGACGTGTGCCGGGTGCTGCGTGCCGACTCCGGCGTCCCGATCGTCATGCTGACGGCCAAGACCGACACCGTCGATGTGGTGCTGGGACTGGAATCCGGCGCCGACGACTATGTGATGAAGCCGTTCAAGCCCAAGGAACTCATCGCCCGCGTGCGCGCGCGGCTGCGCCGCAACGAGGACGAGCCTGCCGAGCTGCTGTCGATCAACGACGTCGAGATCGATGTGCCGGCCCACAAGGTGACCCGTCAGGGCGAGCAGATTTCGCTGACACCGCTGGAGTTCGACCTGCTCGTGGCGCTGGCACGCAAACCACGCCAGGTGTTTACTCGTGATGTGCTACTCGAACAGGTGTGGGGATATCGCCACCCCGCTGACACCCGTTTGGTGAACGTGCATGTCCAGCGGTTGCGGGCCAAGGTTGAGAAGGACCCGGAGAACCCGCAGGTGGTGTTGACCGTTCGAGGAGTGGGATACAAGGCCGGACCCCCGTGATCTTCAGCTCCAGACGGCGCATTCGTGGTCGCTGGGGAGGATCCGGCCCGCTGTTGCGCGGATTGGGGACGCTTGTTCGGGCGGTGAGCCTGGTGTGGCGTCGTTCGCTGCAACTGCGGGTCGTGACGCTCACTCTGGGGCTCTCGCTCGCTGTCATCCTGGTGCTCGGCTTCGTGCTGACCAGCCAGATCACGGACCGGATCCTTGAGGTCAAGGTCAAGGCCGCCACCGAGGAGGTGGAACGGGCCCGCATCACGGTCGGCGGCATCGTCGGCGGTGAAGAGAGCCGTTCGCTCGACAGCAGCCTGCAGTTGGCCCGGAACACCCTGATCGATCGCAAGGCCGACGCCCGCGCGGACGTGGCCGGCGCGTTCGACGCGGTGCTGATGGTTCCCGGCGACGGACCACGCGAAGCCGCTGCGGCCGGGCCGGTGCAACAGGTGCCCAAGGGTCTGCGTGACTTTGTCAAGGCCGGCCAGGTCAGCTACCAATACACCACGGTCGCCACCGATGCGTTCTCCGGACCGGCGCTGATCGTCGGGAGCCCGGCGGCCTCGTCGGTGCCCAATCTTGAGCTCTACCTGATCTTTCCGCTGAAAAATGAGGAAAGCACCATCTCCCTGGTACGCGGCACCATGGCGACCGGTGGCGTGGTGCTGCTGGGTCTGCTGGCGGCGATCTCCCTCGTGGTGGCCCGTCAGATCGTGCAGCCGGTGCGGTCGGCCTCACGTATCGCCGAGCGATTCGCCGAGGGCCACCTGACCGAGCGGATGCCGGTGCGCGGCGAGGACGACATGGCCCGCCTGGCGGTGTCGTTCAACGACATGGCCGAGAGTTTGTCGCGCCAGATCCAGCAGCTCGAGGAATTCGGTAACCTGCAGCGCCGCTTCACTTCTGATGTCAGCCATGAACTGCGGACCCCGCTGACCACGGTGCGCATGGCCGCCGACCTGATCCACGATCACAGCGAGGATCTCGACCCCGCGCTGCGCCGGTCCACCGAGCTGATGGTCAACGAACTGGACCGGTTCGAGACCCTGCTCGCCGATCTGCTGGAGATCTCCCGCCACGACGCCGGCGTGGCCGAGCTGTCGGTGGAGTCGGTGGATCTGCGGACCACGGTGCAGAGCGCGCTGGACAATGTCGGGCACCTGGCGGCCGACGCCGAGGTCGAGCTCGACCTCAACATGCCGGCTGATGGGGTGATCGCCGAGGTGGATCCGCGTCGGGTGGAACGCATCCTGCGCAACCTCATCGCCAACGCCATCGATCATGCCGAACGTAAACCGGTGCGCATCCGGATGGCTGCCGACGAGGACACCGTCGCCGTCACCGTGCGCGATTACGGTGTCGGCCTGCGCCCCGGTGAGGAAAAGCTGGTGTTCAGCCGGTTCTGGCGGTCCGACCCGTCACGGGTGCGCCGCTCCGGTGGCACCGGCCTGGGCCTGGCCATCAGCATCGAGGACGCACGCCTGCACCAGGGCCGGTTGGAGGCCTGGGGTGAGCCGGGTAAGGGAGCATGCTTCCGCCTGACGCTGCCGCTGGTGCGCGGCCACAAGGTGACCACCAGCCCGCTGCCGTTGAAACCTGCTTCACAGCAGCAAAAGTCGCGGCAGCGTCCCAACCGTGACCGTGAGCATGCCGAGGAGAACGTGTGAAGCGCCTGCTGACGGTGGTGGTCGTCGGTCTGGTCGTTCTGGTGTCAGGATGCGCGGGAATTCCGAATTCGTCGTCCCCGCAAGCGATCGGCACCGTCGACAGACCGGCACCGCCGAACCTGCCGAAACCGGCGCCGGGCATGGATCCCGACGTGCTTCTGCGTGAATTCCTCAAGGCCACGGCCGATCCCGCGAACCGACACCTGGCGGCCCGGCAGTTCCTCACCGAGTCCGCGTCCAGCTCGTGGGACGACGCCGGCAGCGCACTGCTGCTCGACCGAGTGGTGTTCGTCGAAACCCGCGGCGCGGACCGGGTTTCGGTGAGTATGCGGGCCGACATCCTGGGATCGCTGTCCGACATGGGGGTGTTCGAGACGGGGGAGGGCGCGTTGCCCGACCCCGGGCCCATCGAGCTCGTCCAGACTCCGGGCGGTTGGCGCATCGACCGGCTGCCCAACGGGGTTTTCCTCGACTGGCAACAGTTTCAGTCCACCTACAAGCGCAACACCCTCTATTTCGTCGACCCGACCGGTGCCACGGTCGTGCCCGACCCGCGTTATGTCGCGGTGTCCGATCCCGACCAGTTGGCCACCGAACTGATCTCCAAACTGGTCTCCGGCCCACGTCCGGAAATAGCCAGGGCGGTACGCAATCTGCTCGACGCACCGTTGCGGTTGCGCGGTCCGGTCACCCGGGCCGACGGCGGGAAGACCGGGGTGGGGCGCGGCTACGGTGGTGCCCGGATCGACCTCGAGAATCTCTCGACCACCGATCCGCACAGTCGGCAACTGCTTGCCGCACAGATCATCTGGACTCTGTCGCGGGCGGGGATCAGTGGACCCTACGTGATCAACGTCGACGGTGCACCGCTGGACGACCGGTTCGCCGACGGCTGGGAGACCTCGGACGTCGCGGCCACCGATCCCGGGGCCGTGCCCGGCGCGGCCGCCGGTCTGCACGCACTGGTCGGCGGTTCTCTGGTGGCGTTGGACGGGCAACAGACCACCCGGGTGCCGGGGGCGTTCGGCTCGGCGCCCAATCAGATTTCGGCCGCGGTGTCGCGCAACGGCCAGGACGCGGCGTCGGTGGTGGTCCTGCCCGACGCCCCGGAAGCCACTGCCGCCTCGCTGTGGATGGGGCCGTTGGGCGGGCCCACCGCCAAGGCCATCGAGGGCCGCACCGTCAGCCGGCCGAGCTGGTCGCTGGATCAGGCCGTGTGGGTGGTGGTCGACGATGCCAACGTGGTGCGCGCGATCCGCGATGCCTCGGGTGTGCCGGCCCGCATTCCCGTCGACGCGGCGGCGGTGACCACCCGCTATCCGGGCCCGATCACCGAACTGCAGCTGTCCCGGGACGGCACCCGCGCGGCGATGGTGATCGGTGGACAGGTGATCCTGGCGGGCATCGAGCGGACCCCCGAGGGACAGTTCCTGCTGACCTATCCGAGGCGTCTCGGCTTCGGCCTGGGCAACACGGTGGTGTCGCTGTCCTGGCGTACCGGCGACGACATCGTGGTCAGCCGAACCGATCCGGCGCACCCGGTGTCCTACGTCAACCTCGACGGGGTGAACTCGGACGGGCCCAGCCGCAATCTGCAGGTCCCGGTGGGCACGGTGGCCGCGAATCCTTCGACGGTCTACGTCGCCGACCCGCGCGGGGTGATGCAGCTGTCCGCGTCGGTCAGTGAGAACAATCCCGGGTGGGTCGAGGTCCGGCCGCTGATGGTTGCCGGTTCGTTGCCGGTGCTGCCGGGCTGACTCTTCGGCGCGCGGTCGAGCCTGCGGTGCGCCGATTTCCACCCCAGGGCTGTCCCGCCGCCGGGATCGCGACCCACAGGTAGAAACCGGCGGTGGTGCCGTGGCGGAGCAGCAGCGATGTCACCCCCGGCGTGCAGACTGCCCGCATGCTCGACCTCATCCTGCCGCTGGAGTGCGGCGGCTGCGGGGCACCCTCGACCCGGTGGTGTGCGGCGTGTGCCGCGCTCCTCGGTGTCGGGGACGACGAGCCGCACCTGGTTACCCCGCGCACCGATCCGGGCGTTCCGGTGTTTGCCCTGGGCCGCCACGCAGGTATCCGTCGGCGCGTAATCGTCGCCGCCAAAGAAAAGGGGCGCATGGACCTCGTGGCGCCACTGGCCGGGGCGCTGAACGTCGGCCTGCAGCATCTGCTGACCTGGGGGATCGTCGGTACTCCGCTGGCGCTGGTTCCGGCACCCACCCGCGCCGCCGCGGCACGTCGTCGCGGCGGTGATCCGGTCCGCCGGATCGCGACGGCGGCGGTTGCCGGGCTGCCCGGTGTCCGCGTCGTTCCCGCGCTGCGTCTGAGGCCGTGGGTGCGTGATTCGGTGGGCCTGTCGGGCGCCGCCCGCCAGCGCAACATCGCCGGCCGGGTGCGTGTGATCCGGCCGGTCGTGGGTGAAGTGGTGCTGGTCGACGACATTGTCACCACCGGGGCCACCGCGGCCGAATCGGTGCGGATGCTCACGACCGCCGGGGCCGACGTGGCTGCTGTACTGGCGATTTCACACGCCTGACGTGCGCGTCATTTCGTTGAGATCAAACCCACGTGAAGAACTGAGAACACGTATTTGAAATTGGTGGCACGAGTGGGTGAACACGGACTACCGTCGGCAGCAACCACCCGTGAATGACTCACGGCGGCGCTCAGAGCGATGCAGCGCCACTTCACCGCTTAACGGTAGGAGGTGAGTACCCGACACCTTGCGCCGACGGGTGGAGCAAATTTATTCGGCCCATCGGCGCTATCACGATTCGTTGAGAAGTAGGGCACGCGCGATGCGTGTGACAACTGAGAGAAACGAGTTGCCGAGTATGTCAACCCATTCCCCGGAAACAAGCGCCACCATGGTGGTCGACCCCGACGAGCAGATCGGCGACGCCACCCCGGAGCCGAACGCAGAAGTTGTGGTCAAGGGTCGAAACGTCGAAGTTCCAGACCACTTCCGTATGTACGTCTCGGAGAAGTTGTCGCGCCTGGAGCGGTTTGACCGCACCATCTACCTGTTCGACGTCGAGCTCGATCACGAACGTAACCGCCGTCAGCGCAAAAACTGCCAGCACGTCGAGATCACGGCCCGGGGCCGTGGGCCGGTGGTGCGCGGCGAGGCCTGCGCAGACAGCTTCTATGCCGCCCTGGAATCAGCGGCAGGCAAACTCGAGAGCCGGCTCCGCAAGAGCAAGGACCGCCGGAAGATCCACTACGGCGACAAGACCCCGGTGTCGCTGGCCGAAGCGACGGCGCACGAGACGCTGTTCGAGAACCAGCCGACGGCGACGGCCGACGCCGGATTGGCCGACGGTCTCGACGACCATGAGCCGGGCCGGATCGTGCGGACCAAGGAACACCCCGCGAAGCCGATGACAGTCGACGACGCCCTCTACGAGATGGAGCTGGTCGGCCACGATTTCTTCCTGTTCCACGACAAGGAGAGTGACCGCCCGTCGGTGGTCTACCGGCGCCATGCCTACGACTACGGGCTGATCCGCCTGGCCTGAGCGCCGGCAATCCCCCGCAAGTCGGGGGGCCCAGCAGAATCGCACCTCGGAGCATTCCGGGGTGCGATTCTGTCTCTTCGCGCCAGCAGAACCAGCGGCTTCGACCGGTCACCTACGATGGACGTCAACTAAGCCCGTGCGATCCCGCCCACGGGATCCATCGAACCCACAGGGGAAATAGCGTGCTGTCGAAGTTGCTCCGTCTCGGTGAAGGCCGCATGGTCAAGCGCCTCAAGAAGGTGGCCGACTATGTCGACACTTTGTCCGACGACATGGAGAAGCTCTCGGACGCCGAGTTGCGAGCCAAGACCGATGAGTTCAAGAAGCGGATCGCCGACGGCGAGGACGTCGATGACCTGCTGCCCGAGGCATTCGCCGTGGCCCGCGAGGCGGCGTGGCGGGTGTTGTCCCAAAAGCACTTCGAGGTCCAGGTCATGGGTGGCGCGGCCCTTCATTTCGGCAACGTCGCCGAGATGAAGACCGGTGAGGGCAAGACCCTGACCGCGGTGCTGCCGGCCTATCTCAACGCGCTCCGCGGCGAGGGCGTGCACGTCGTCACGGTGAACGACTACCTGGCCAAACGTGACAGCGAGTGGATGGGTCGCGTGCACCGGTTCCTGGGCCTGGAGGTGGGCGTCATCCTCTCGGGCTTGACCCCGGAGGAGCGCAGGGCAGCCTATGCGGCCGATATCACCTACGGCACGAACAATGAGTTCGGCTTCGACTACCTGCGCGACAACATGGCGCACTCGGTCGAGGACATGGTGCAGCGCGGCCATCACTTCGCGATCGTGGACGAGGTCGACTCGATCCTGATCGACGAGGCCCGCACCCCGCTGATCATCTCGGGTCCTGCTGACGGCGCTTCCAACTGGTACAGCGAGTTCGCCCGGCTGGCCCCGCTGATGGAGAAGGACGTCCACTACGAGGTCGACATCCGCAAGCGCACCATCGGTGTGCACGAGCTGGGTGTGGAGTTCGTCGAGGACCAACTGGGCATCGAGAACCTCTACGAGGCCGCCAACTCGCCGCTGGTCAGTTACCTGAACAACGCCATCAAGGCCAAGGAGCTGTTCCAGCGCGACAAGGACTACATCGTCCGTGACGGCGATGTGCTCATTGTCGACGAGTTCACCGGCCGTGTGCTGCTGGGTCGCCGCTACAACGAGGGCATGCACCAGGCGATCGAGGCCAAGGAACACGTCGAGATCAAGGCCGAGAACCAGACGCTGGCCACGATCACGCTGCAGAATTACTTCCGCCTCTACGACAAGCTGTCCGGTATGACCGGTACGGCCGAGACCGAGGCCGCCGAGCTGCACGAGATCTACAAGCTGGGCGTGGTGCCCATCCCGACCAACAAGCCGATGGTCCGTGCCGATCAGGGCGACCTGATCTACAAGACCGAGGAAGCCAAGTACATCGCCGTCGTCGACGATGTCGCCGAGCGCTACGAGAAGGGCCAGCCGGTCCTCATCGGTACGACGAGCGTCGAGCGCTCCGAGTACCTGTCGCGGCAGTTCACCAAGCGCAAGATTCCGCACAACGTGCTCAACGCGAAGTACCACGAGCAGGAGGCGAACATCATCGCCGAGGCCGGCCGGCTCGGCGCCATCACCGTCGCCACCAACATGGCCGGTCGCGGTACCGACATCGTGCTCGGCGGCAACGCCGACTTCCTGGCAGACAAGCGGCTGCGGGAAAAGGGCCTGGACCCGGTGGAGACCCCCGAGGAGTACGAGGCCGCCTGGGACGACACCCTCACGGCCATCAAGGAAGAGGCCAACAAGGAGGCCGAGAAGGTCACCGATGCCGGTGGTCTGTACGTGCTGGGCACCGAGCGTCACGAGTCCCGGCGTATCGACAACCAGCTGCGCGGCCGCTCGGGCCGCCAGGGTGACCCGGGCGAGTCCCGGTTCTACCTGTCGCTGGGTGACGAGTTGATGCGACGGTTCAACGGCGCGACGCTCGAATCGCTGTTGACCAGGCTGAACCTGCCCGACGATGTGCCGATCGAGGCCAAGATGGTCACCCGTGCCATCAAGAGCGCGCAGACCCAGGTCGAGCAGCAGAACTTCGAGGTCCGCAAGAACGTCCTCAAATATGACGAGGTGATGAACCAGCAGCGCAAGGTCATCTACAAGGAGCGCCGGATGTTGCTGGAGGGTGAGAACCTCCAGCAGCAGGCCCACGACATGCTCGTCGACGTGATCACCGCCTACGTCGACGGTGCCACCGCCGAGGGCTACGCCGAGGACTGGGATCTGGCCAAGCTGTGGGATGCGCTCAAGACGCTGTACCCGGTCGGTATCGACCACAACGACCTGGTCGATTCCGATGCGGTGGGCGAGCCCGGTGAGCTGACGCGCGAGGAACTGCTCGACGCGTTGATCAAGGATGCCGACCGTGCCTACGCCGAGCGCGAGAAGCAGCTGGAAGAGCTGGCGGGCGAGGGTGCCATGCGTCAGCTGGAGCGCAACGTCCTGCTCAACGTGATCGACCGCAAGTGGCGTGAGCACCTCTACGAGATGGATTACCTCAAGGAGGGCATCGGCCTGCGGGCGATGGCGCAGCGCGACCCGTTGGTCGAGTACCAGCGCGAGGGCTACGACATGTTCGTCGGCATGCTCGACGCGCTCAAGGAGGAGTCCGTCGGATTCCTGTTCAACGTTCAGGTCGAGGCTGTACCTTCGCAGCCGAGCGCCCAGGTGGCTCCGGTGGCCGCGCCCAGCGGGCTGGCCGAGTTCGCCGCGGCGGCCGCTGCGAAGGCCGGTGAGGCCACTGCCGCCGATGCGGAGTCGAGTGCGGTGGCAACCAAGGAGCGTCCGACGCCGGCACCGGCCCTGCGCGCCAAGGGCATCGACAATGACGCGCCGCCCCTGACCTACACGGGTCCGTCCGAGGACGGCACCGCCGAGGTGCAGCGCTCCGGTGGTAGCGGACGGCATTCTGCGACTGCGGGCGGCGGCACCCGCCGTGAGCGTCGGGAAGCGGCCCGCAAGCAGGCCAAGACCGGCCGGCCGTCGAAGTCGCACCGCAAGAGCTAGCCGAGCTGTAGCGCAGTGAGTTGCCAACGGCCACTGCGTGATTCGATGCGTCCGGCGATGGCGCGCACCCGCGGCCCACGGGTGTAGGTGGCGAACAGCTCGGCGGCCTCGGGTGAGGCTGCCGGGCGCAGCCCCACCCGGCGCAGGCTGGCGGTGGTGCCGTGGCGTGCCGCGGTGGAGGCGATGACCGCGTCGAGCAGCAGCGGGCTCATCAACGATTTCAGCTGTGACGGTGGCCTGCGCCGATCGACGACCTCCAGGACCCGGCGCAGGGCCATATCGGCGAACTGCGCGGCACCGGGCTGCAATTGCCCGTCGGTCCCGGAACTGACCAGCCGCAACCGGCGCGGGCTGTGCCCGTGTAGCAGCGTCGGTGCCGGGCACAGCGGCATCGGTGCCGACACGTCAGCTGGTTGTACTCCCAGCGGCAGTGCCGGCGGCTCGTAGTCGATGACCGGAGCGGTCAGTTTCGGGGTGGGCACAGGCAACCTCCAGCGGTCGGCATCACGGACGACATCTGCTGGAGAGGTGCAGACCTACCCATGATCGCACGGGTTCGGCGTGGCGGAAGCACGCATAATCCGACGCTCGGCTTCGCCGGTTAGCGTGACGAGAGTCGTCGAACCAGGGGGAGCGGAATGGTTCAGCCCAGCATCGATTGGCCGGCCGAGCCGCTGCGCTCGCTGATATGGACGCTGCAGGCGTGGGTGATCACGCTGGTGGTGTTCCTGGCAGTCGCGCTGCTCATCGCGCGATTCACCCGATGGGGACAACAGTTCTGGCGGGTCAACGCGCCGTTCTTCAGCGGGGCCGGCAGTTGGCGCACCTGGGCGCTGCTGGCATTCATCCTCTGGCACACCGTGTATTCGGCGCGGGTGATCGTGATTTTCACCTACCAGTACGCCGACCTGATGAATGCGGTGCAGGCCGGTGCGGAGGCGCTGGCCACCCATGATGGCGCGAAGCTGGACGCCGCGCGGCAGGCGTTCATGACATCGTTTGCGATCAGCGGGATTCTGGTGGCACTCACCGTGATCTACACGGTGGTCGATCTGCTCCTACGCCGGGTTTTCTCGATCCGTTGGCGTATCTGGCTCAACACCCGCCTCGTCGACGACTGGATGACCGGCGATGCGTTCTATCGCAACCGCTTTCTGGACCAGCCGGTGGAGAACCCGGACCAGCGCATCCAGACCGACGTCGAGACGGTCACCACCAAATCGGTGGACCTGAGCACCGCAGCGGTGAACAAGTCGCTGTTGATCGTCATGTTCACCGGCGTGCTGTGGCAACTGTCCGGTCCGTTGCAGTTGGGCGACTGGACCGTTTCGCGGGCCATGGTGTTCGTGGCGTTCGTCTTCTCGATCACGGTGACCGTGATCGCGTTCTGGATCGGCCGCCCGCTGGTGCGGCTGAACTTCCTCAACGAAAGGTTCAGCGCCAGTTTCCGGTACGCGCTGGTTCGATTGCGGGACAGTGCCGAGCGCGTCGCCTTCTACCGCGGTGGGGAGCGTGAACGGCAACTGCTGCACTCCCGGTTCGCCGAGATCATCGCCAACATGTGGCGGATCGTGTTCGCCCAGTTGCGGCTCTACGGTTGGAACCGCGGGGTCGGCGACGTGACGACCGGCATGATTCCCTACATCGTGCAGGCGCCCCGGTTCTTCGCCGGTCAGATCACGCTCGGTGGCCTGCTCCAGACCGTCGCGGCCTTCGGAAATGTCTGTGCCGCAATGGCATTCTTCCGCGACAGCTATGACGAGTTCACCGTCTACCGCGCCGCACTGATGCGCGTCGACCAGATGCTCGCTCACGATCATCGGGCGCGGGAGTTGCCCCGCATCTCAGTCGCGGCCACCCGGGATTCGCTGGCGCTCAGCGAGGTAGGGGTGGATGACCTGCAGGGGCGGCCGATGATCACCGATCTGTCGATGGTGCTGAACCCGGGTGACAGTGTGGTGGTCAAGGGTCCGTCCGGGTGCGGTAAGACCACCCTGCTGCGCAGCCTGGCCGAGTTGTGGCCGCGGACAGCGGGACTGGCCCAGTACCCGCCCGGATGGGCGACGCTGTTCCTGCCTCAATTGCCCTACCTGCCGCTGGGGGACCTGCGGGCCTCGGTGGTGTACCCGCTGCCGATTGCGGACGTGAGTGACAGCGAACTGCGGGACACGCTGCGCGCGGTGGCCCTCGGGCATCTGGCCGAGCGCCTGGACGACGAAGGCGACTGGTCGTCGGTGCTGTCCCTGGGTGAGCAACAGCGGGTCTCCTTCGCGCGGGTGCTGCTGGTCCGTCCGCGGGTGGTCTTCCTCGACGAGTCGACCTCCGCGTTGGACGAGGGACTCGAGGACGCCATGTATGGACTCCTGCGTGAACGGTTACCCGACTGCGTGGTGGTCAGCGTGGGGCACCGGTCCACCATCGACCGTCATCACCGGTCGCGGCTGCAGCTGGAGGGCAGCGGGCGCTGGGAGCTCTCGGTGATCACGGCATGAATTCTGGGTAGCTCAGGCGCGAAATTGACGCGCTGCAGCACCCGTGATGCGCAACAGCAGAATCGCCGGTTAACGTGACGTGTTCGAGCGGAGCGACGAGGGGAGGTTGGCGCCGCATGGTGAACAGGCTGTCGGCGTCCGACGCCGCGTTCTTCCATCTGGAGAACAGCGCTACGCCGATGTACGTCGGGTCGTTGTCGATCCTGCGAAAGCCGCGTGCCGGCTTGAGTTACGAGACCCTGTTGGAGACCGTCGAGCATCGGTTGCCGCAGATTCCGCGTTACCGCCAGAAAGTGCGCGAGGTGACGTTGGGCCTGGCCCGGCCGGTGTGGGTGGATGATCGGGATTTCGACATCACCTACCACATCCGGCGTTCGGCGCTGCCGTCTCCGGGCAGCGACGCTCAGCTGCACGACCTGATCGCCCGGCTCGGCTCGCGGCCGTTGGATCGGACCCGTCCGCTGTGGGAGATGTATCTGGTCGAAGGGCTGACCAAGAACCGCATCGCGATCTACACCAAGACGCACCAGGCCCTGGTCAACGGGATGACCGCCCTCGAGATCGGGCACGTGATCGTCGACCGGGCGCAGAAGCCGCCGGAATTCGGCGAGGACATCTGGATCCCGACCCGCGAACCCAGCGACCGACAGCTGGTCCTCGGAGCGATCGGGGAGTGGATCACCCGGCCGACCACCCAGCTGGCCGCCCTGCGCGACACCGTGACCGAGGTGGCCACGAGTGCCAGTGAACTGGCGGCGGTGGGCCGTCGGGTTGCCGACGTGGTCCGCACGGTGGCCCGCGGAACCGCCCCCAGCAGCCCGCTCAACACCACGGTCTCGCGCAACCGCAGGTTCACCGTGGACGAGCACCGGTTGGAGGATTACCGGCTGGTCCGGGCCCGCTACAACTGCGACATCAACGACGTCGTCCTGGCCGTGGTGGCCGGCGCGCTACGCAATTGGCTGCTGTCGCGCGGGGAGCCCGTCAGCCCGACCACCACGGTGCGGGCGATGGCGCCGATGTCGGTGTACCCGGACGCCGAACTGGACTCCACGGGGCCAGGCCAGGCCATCAGCGAGGTGTCGCCGTTCCTGGTCGACCTCCCGGTTGGCGAGGGCAACGCGGTGGTGCGCCTGTCGCAGATCGCCCATGCCACCGAATCGCATTCCACCGCGGCCAGCCTGGTCGACGCGCGGACCATCGTGACCCTGTCCGGGTTCGCGCCGCCGACCTTGCACGCCATGGGTATCCGGGTGGCGACCGGCTTCTCGGCGCGGCTGTTCAACCTGCTGATCACCAACGTGCCCGGGGCCCAGAAGCAGATGTATGTCGCGGGCACCAAGCTGCTGGAGACCTACGCGGTGCCGCCGCTGTTGCAGAACCAGGTTCTGGCCATCGGGGTGACGTCGTACAACGGCATGTTGTACTTCGGGATCAATGCCGACCGGGATGCGATGAGCGACGTCGACGTGTTGCCGAGCCTGTTCCGTGAATCTCTCGAAGAATTGCTCGAGGCGGCCAAGTAGGTTCTGGGCAGGCCCTGGCAAATACTCCAGGTATTTGACCTCACGCTCGGATCGCGGTCTGATGAATTCACCATGGCCACTGAGATACGAAAAAGTAGATCCGACAAGCACACGCAAGAAGCCAAGGAAGCAACAAAGAAGGCACTGAAGTCGCCGACCGGGGACGTGGTGCCGCATCACCCGGTGCTCGATATCCCGGTCGAACAGAAGGCCTACACCCGCCGGGCAGGTGTGGACTGGGTGGTGTTCGGGGTCACCGCCGTCATCGCTCTCGCATTCCTGGTCTGGGGATTCGTCAGCACGGATTCTCTTGCCGCGGCATCGTCGAACGCACTCAGTTGGGTGATGGCCGACGTCGGTTGGCTGTTCGTCCTGACCGCGTCCGGGTTCGTGGTCTTCGTGATCTGGCTGGCGATGAGCCGCTACGGCAACATCCCGCTCGGCCGTGACGACGACGAACCGGAGTTCCGCACCGTGTCGTGGGTGGCGATGATGTTCAGCGCCGGCATGGGGATCGGTCTGATGTTCTTCGGAGTGTCCGAGCCGTTGTCGCATTTCGCCTCCCCGCCACCGGGCACCGGCGGGCCCGGCAATCCCCAGGCCGCGGAGACCGCGATGGCCACCACGATGTTCCACTGGACGCTGCACCCGTGGGCGATCTACGCCGTTGTAGGCCTGACCATTGCCTACGGCGTCTACCGCAAGGGCCGCCTGCAGCTGATCAGTGCAGCGTTCGAGCCACTACTGGGGAAACATGCGAACGGGCCGTGGGGCAAGGTGATCGACATGCTGGCGATCTTCGCCACGCTGTTCGGGTCCGCGGCCTCGCTGGGGCTCGGCGCACTGCAGATCCGCAGCGGGTTGCACATCGTCGCCGGAGTCGGTGAAACCGGCAATGCCATCTTGATCGGCATCATCACCGTTCTGACCGTCGCGTTCGTCCTGTCGGCGGTGTCCGGCGTGGCGCGCGGGATCCAGTGGCTGTCCAACATCAACATGGTGCTGGCGCTGGCGATGGCACTGTTCATCTTCGTGGTCGGCCCCACGATGTTCATGCTGAACATGATCCCGACCTCCATCGGCAGTTACGTCGGAGATCTCGCGCAGATGGCGGCCCGAACGGGCGCCGAAGGCGACGCGGTCAGCACGTGGCTGCAGAGCTGGACCATCTTCTATTGGGCATGGTGGATCTCCTGGACCCCCTTCGTCGGGATGTTCATCGCCCGGATTTCCCGTGGCCGCACCATCCGGCAGTTCGTGACGGGCGTCCTGCTGGTGCCCAGCGTGGTGTCGGTGATCTGGTTTTGTGTGTTCGGCGGCGCGGCCATCTTCGAGCAGCAGAACGGAGTGGATCTGGCCGGCATGGGCAGCCAGGAGCGGCAGCTGTTCAGCTTGCTCGGCGAGTATCCGATCGCGACGGTCACCAGCGTGGTGGTGATGGTGCTGGTCGCCATCTTCTTCGTGTCCGGCGCCGACGCCGCGTCGATCGTGATGGGTTCGCTGTCCGAGCGGGGCACCATCAAACCCACCCGCCCCACGGTGATCTTCTGGGGCGTCGCCACCGGTGCGGTGGCGGCGGTCATGCTGCTGGTCGGCGGTGCCGACGCGCTGAACGGTCTGCAGTCGATCACGATCATCGTCGCGGTACCGTTCGTCCTGGTGATGATCGGGCTCGCGGTGTCGCTGGTCCGGGACCTGCGGCAGGATCCGTTGGTAGTACGCCGCGAGTACGCGCTCGAAGCCGTCAACGACGCGGTGGTCGCCGGTGTCACCCAGCACGGCGACGATTTCGTGATCTCGGTGGAGAAGGACCCGCAAGCCGACGACCGCGTAGACGCCGCGGACGATTAACCTCGCGGTGTGCGCGTCTACATCCCGACGACCCTGGTCGCCCTGCAGCAGCTCGTCGCCGACCGTCACCTGCTCGTCGTGAACGGAACGGCCTTCGCGGTCACCCCGACGCTGCGGGAGGCCTACGCCGAGGGCGACGACGACGAACTCGCCGAGGTGGCCCTGCGCGAAGCCGCGCTGGCGTCCTTGCGGTTGCTCGCCGGCGGGCCGTCCGATTCGGGGCTGCCACCGCGCCGCGCGGTGGTGGTGGCCGATACGGGGGAGGACGGGGACGTCACGATCCGTCCCGACCTCGACGACGCCGTGGTGCGGTTGTCCGGACCGTTGCCCATCGACGCCGTGGTCGCGGTGTACGTCGACAATGCCGATGCGGAGTCGGCGGTGCTGGCCGCCGTCGACGTCATCGACGAGGCGGACATGGGGGACGAGGACGCCGAACTCACGGTGGGAGACGCTCAGGATCACGACCTGGCGTGGTACGCCCCGCAGGAGTTGCCGTTCCTGCTCGAACTGCTCTGACCGACTAGACGGGGGATTTGATGCGTGCATTCGGGCTGTTGGCGGTGCTGGCCGTGGTCTTGGCGAGTACAGCGTGCTCAGACGGCGGTGGTGACCCGCCGGCAGGCTCGACCGAGCCGGCCGCTCCGGCAGAGTCACGGCAGCCTCCGACGCCGCCGGGCCCGGGCAGCAACATGGCCACGACCGACTTCCGCAACGTCAAAATCTTTGACGGCCATAGTGATCGGCTGTCGGCACCGTCGAATGTGCGGGTCAAGGGCAACCGGATCGAACGGATCTCCACAGCGGAGCTGCCGGCCGATCCGGCTGCCACGGTGATCGACGGGGGTGGCCGCACGCTGATGCCGGGCCTGATCGACAACCACTGGCACACGATGCTCGTGCGGCCACCGGTGACGCAGTTGACGACCTTGGATCCGGGATACCTCAATTTGTTGGCCGGTGCCGAGGCCGGCGACACCTTGATGCGCGGGTTCACCACGGTCCGCGATCTCGGTGGCCCGAGCTTCGGTCTCAAACAGGCCATCGACGAAGGCGTCATCGACGGCCCGCGCATCTACCCGTCGGGCGCGATCATCACCGTCACCAGTGGCCATGGTGACTTCCGTACCGGCCACGATCTCCCGCGCCGCCCCGGTGGCCCGCCGTCACAGCAGGAGGCGCTGGGGGCGAGCATGGTGGCCGACAGCCCTGACGAGGTGCGGATGCGCGCACGCGAGCAGTTGTTCCAGGGCGCGTCGCAGATCAAGCTGACTGCCGGCGGCGGCGTGTCCTCACCGCACAGCCCGCTCGACGTCACCACCTTCACCGAACCCGAACTGCGGGCGGCCACCGAAGCGGCAGGCAACTGGGGCACCTATGTGACAGTCCACGCCTACACCCCGCAGACCATCGCGCAGGCGATCCGCGCCGGCGTCACCTGCATCGAGCATGCGCATCTGATGGACGAGGCAACGGCGAAGGAGATGGCGGACAAGAACATCTGGCTGAGCACGCAGCCCATCCCGGCCGAGATGGTCGGTGCGTTCCCGCCGGGTTCCGACGAGGCCGCCAAGGCCAAGGAGATCGTCGACGGTGTCAGCAACGTCTACCAGCTGGCCCGCAAGTACAAGCTCAAGACCGCCTTCGGCACCGACATCCTGTTCTCGCCGCAGTTGGCGCCGAGGCAAGGGGCGCTGTTGGCGGGGCTGGGCAAGTGGTTCTCGCCCGCCGAGACGTTGACGATGGCCACCGCAACCAACGCCGAACTGCTGGCGATGTCGGGCAAGCGCAGTCCGTATGCGGGCAAGCTGGGCGTGGTGCAGGAGGGTGCCCTGGCGGATCTGCTGCTGGTCGACGGCGACCCGCTGGCGCGCCTGGACCTGGTCGCCGACCCGGAGCGCAACTTCAAAGTGATCATGAAGGACGGGAAAACGTACAAGAACACTTTGGTGTCCTGACGTGCGATGGCCGTCGTACGACTAGCTACGGGGCAGTAACCTACGGTACCGTAGGTTCATGGCCAAGAACTCGATCAAGGTCTCGGCCAATGTGGCCGATACGGTCCGCCCGACCATTGCCGGTGCCGAGCGACGTCCCGGCTGGAACGCCCTGCGTCGCATCGTCGGGCAGGTGACCACGCCGCTGCTGCCCGACGATTACCTCAAGTTGGCCAACCCGTTGTGGTCGGCGCGGGAGTTGCGCGGCCGAGTGGTCGAGGTGCGGCGGGAAACTGCCGATTCCGCGACATTGGTGATCAAACCGGGCTGGGGATTCTCGTTCGACTATCAGCCCGGTCAGTATGTCGGTATCGGCGTGCTGATGGACGGGCGCTGGCGCTGGCGCTCGTATTCGCTCACCTCGACGCCGGAGACAACCGCTTCCGGGGTGGGTGCGCGCACCATCACGATCACGGTCAAGGCGATGCCCGAGGGGTTCTTGTCAGCCCACCTGGTCGATGGCCTGCAACCGGGAACCGTGGTTCGGTTGGCCGCACCGCAGGGCAACTTCGTGATGCCCGATCCGACGCCGGCCACGGTGTTGTTCGTGACCGCGGGTTCTGGCATCACCCCCGTGATGTCGATGTTGCGCACCCTCGCGCGCCGTGACCAGATCACCGACATCGTGCATGTGCATTCCGCGCCAACGGAATCCGACGTGATGTTCGGTTCGGAGTTGGCCGCGCTGCACGATGAGCATCCCGGTTATCAGTTGCTGTTGCGCAGCACCCGGGCCGAGGGCAGGCTCGATCTGGCGCAGATCGGCGACGTGGTTCCCGATTGGCGTGACCGTCAAGCGTGGGCGTGCGGGCCCGAAGGCATGCTCAACGATGCCGAACGGGTGTGGGCGGCCGCTGGTATCGCCGAGCATCTGCACCTGGAACGGTTCGCGGTGTCGCGGGCTGCCCCGCACGGCGCCGGGGGCACGGTGACGTTCGAGCGCAGCGGCAAGGAGGCCACCATCGACGGCGCGACGCCGTTGATGGACGCCGGCGAGCAGGTGGGTATCCAGATGCCGTTCGGCTGCCGGATGGGTATCTGTCAGTCGTGCGTGGTGAGTCTGGTCGACGGGCATGTGCGCGATCTGCGCACCGGTGTCGAGCATGAGCCCGGCACCCGGATTCAGACGTGCGTTTCGGCGGCGTCCGGCGACTGCACTCTGGACGTTTAGCCTTTACCGGCTAGTAACCTACGGCATCGTAGGTTACGCTACCGTAGGTAAGCGAGAGGAGGCCGACGATGGCAATTACCGACGTTCCCGAGTTCACGCATCTCACCGATGCCGACATCGAAAATCTGGGCATCGAGCTAGATGCGATCCGTCAGGACATCGAAGATTCCCGCGGTGAGCGCGATGCGCGCTACATCCGTCGCACCATCGCCGCGCAGCGTGCCCTCGAGCTGACCGGGCGGCTGCTGCTGGCGGCGAGTTCGCGCCGCTCGGCATGGTGGGCGGGCACCGCGACCCTGGGCGTGGCCAAGATCATCGAGAACATGGAGATCGGCCACAACGTCATGCACGGCCAGTGGGACTGGATGAACGATCCCGAGATTCACTCCTCGACGTGGGAGTGGGACATGAGCGGGGCGTCCAAGCACTGGCGCTTCACCCACAATTTCATGCACCACAAGTACACCAACATTCTCGGCATGGACGACGACGTGGGCTACGGCGTCATCCGCGTGACGCGCGATGCGAGGTGGAAGCCGTTCAACCTCGTCGGCAACCTGCTGTTCAACACCCTGCTTGCCATCGGCTTCGAGTGGGGAGTCGGGTTGCAGCACCTGGAGCTCGGAAAGATCTCCAAGGGTCGCGACGACCGGAAGGCGACGCTGGTCCGGGTTCGCGAGTTCGGAGTGAAGGCCGCCAACCAGCTCGCCAAGGACTACGTCGTCTGGCCCGCGCTGACCGCACTGTCGCCCGGCGCGACCTTCACGTCGACTCTGAAGGCCAATGCGGTGGCCAACGTCATCCGCAACGTGTGGGCCAACGCGGTGATCTTCTGCGGCCATTTCCCCGATGGCGCAGAGAAATTCACCAAGACCGACATGGTGGGCGAGTCGCGCGGTCAGTGGTATCTGCGGCAGATGCTGGGGAGTGCCAACTTCAACTCGGGCCCGGCGCTGGCCTTCATGAGCGGCAACCTGAGCTACCAGATCGAGCACCACCTGTTCCCGGATCTGCCGAGCAACCGCTACGCCGAGGTCGCGATCCGGGTGCGGGCGCTGTGCGACAAGTACGACCTGCCCTACACGACGGGGCCCTT
This sequence comes from Mycobacterium sp. IDUB_9, assembly GCF_055419505.1. Classification (NCBI taxonomy): domain Bacteria; kingdom Bacillati; phylum Actinomycetota; class Actinomycetes; order Mycobacteriales; family Mycobacteriaceae; genus Mycobacterium; species Mycobacterium sp. IDUB_9. The sequence goes on from NZ_JBVAXU010000002.1 coordinate 725,635, forward strand.
CCTGGTGCAGTACGGCAAGACCTGGCGCACCATCGCCAAACTGTCGTTGCCGGACCGGTTCTTGCGTGACACCGCCGACAATGCGCCGGAAACCCGCAGCGAGCGGATGTTCAGCGAGCTCGAGGGGTTCGGTGTCACCGACCCGGCGACCGGGCGTCGACGTGGCCTGAAGACGGCCATCGAGACCGTGCGGGGCTGGCGCCGCCGCTGATCTGCTCGAACGTGAAGAGGGTGTCGAGAATTCGCTGAATTCTCGACACCCTCTTCACATTGGGCTCGGATTCCAAGCAACCGCCCCACGTATTCCCAGGTTGCTGGCAGCCCGCGCTCATATTCTTCGCTCGTGAAGAAGATGCTCGCGGCTGCGATGGTGCTCGGCGCCTCGGCCGTCCCCGTTGGTGTAGTGGCCACCGGTATCGCCGCGGCCGACGACTACGCGGGGCAGAAATACTCCGACGTGCAGTCAGCGCTGTCCGACGCCGGGATGAAGGGTGTGGTCGCCGCCCGATCGGGCGATTCGGAGGCCGACGACGACTGCGTGGTGACCCACTCGGAGAAGGCGCACTGGCACAAGGGTGACGATTTCGCACCGGTCACCGACACCGTGCTGCTGGACCTGAACTGCAACGCCGGGGTGGCCACGGCCAAGACCCCGGGCAACTCGGCGGCCAGCCCCGAAGGGCGCGCAGCTATTGCGGCGGCCAAGCAGCAGGCCGAGCAGGAGCAGCAGCAGGCAGCGGCCGACCAGGCCAAGCCCAAAGCCTGACCCCGTTCTGCGTCACATGTTGAGTTCCCACACCTTCGGCCAGTCCTTGCCGCGGAGCACGGCGTCGATACCGCCGTCGACGAAGATGACGGACCCGACGAAGTAACTCGCCTCGGGGCTCAGCAGGAACGCCACCAGAGCGGCCACCTCTTCGGGCCGCCCGCCGCGCCCGGCGGGGATGGTCTTGAGGAACTGCTCCATCCCCTCACCGGTGAGCGGGTCCGTGCGCCCCTCCTTGGTCATCGGGGTGTCGATGAGCCCCGGTGCGATCGCGTTGAGCCGGATGCCGTCGGCGATGTACTCCGCGGACTTGGTGCGGGCGTAATACGCCAGCGCGGCCTTGGTGGCGGGGTAGGCCTGCAATGCCGCGAAATCGCCGAAGGTGGAGGCGACGGTATTGGCGCCCACCTCATCACCGGCCAGGCAGGCGTCGGCCAGCTCGACCGGCCAATTAGGTTGGCTGGTAGCCGAATTCGAGCTGATCAGCACCACCGACGCGTTCTCGCGGCCGGCCAGCAGCGGGCGCAGGCCTTCGAGCAGCTCGATCGCGCCGAAGTAGTTGACGGCGATGAGCAGATGCGCCGGACGGCCGGTTGCTGCGGCCAGGCCGGCGAACGGGACGAAACCGTCGATACCGCCGTCGGCCAGCTCGGTGACCTTGGCGATCGCCTCCGCGCGCCCGTCGGCGGTGCTCAGGTCCACGTTCACGTCAGCACTGCGCAGGTCGACGCCGATCACCCGATGCCCGTCGGATTCCAGCCGTTTCTTGGTCGCCGCCCCAAGCCCTGAGGCGCTGCCGGTGAGAACGTAAGTAGCCATGCTCAGCGACCATAGTCGCTGAGATGTCGGGGCAGGTCAGGCTTCCCGTAGGGCGGTCAACAGGTGTCGGGCCGCCGCGACGCGGCCCGCCGCCGGCCCGGTGAGGGTGTCCAGCGCACACTCGGGATCGGCGGGCGGGCCCATGTGGCCGCAGCCGCGCGGACAGTCCTCGATGCTGTCGGCCAGATCCGAGAACGCCCTGATGACGTCGTCCGGTTGAATGTGCGCCAGCCCGAAGGACCTGATCCCGGGGGTATCGATCACCCAGCCCTGGCCATCGAGGGAGATTGCCACCGACTGGGTGGAGGTGTGCTTACCCTTGCCCACTCCGGAAACCTCGCCGGTGGCCCGATCTGCCTCCGGGACAAGACGATTCACCAAGGTGGATTTGCCTACGCCCGAATGCCCGAGGAACACGGTGACCTGGTCGGTGAGCAGGGGCGTGACCACGTCGAGTGGATCTTCGCGGCCCGCGGTGACGATGGTCAGGTCCAGACCGGCGAACTGCGCGGCGAACGGTTCGGGCGCTGCCAGATCGGATTTGGTCAGACACAACACCGGCGTCAGCCCACCGGCATAGGCGGCGATCAATGCGCGCTCGACGAACCCGGTGCGCGGCGGCGGGTCGGCCAGCGCCACCACGATCAACAGCTGATCGGCGTTGGCCACTACGACGCGTTCGGTCGGATCCGTGTCATCGGCGGTGCGGCGCAACACTGTTCGGCGTTCACCCCGGCGGACGATCCGGGCCAGGGTGTCGGGCCGTCCGGACAGGTCGCCGACGATGTCGACGTCGTCGCCGACGACTATCGGGGTGCGGCCGAGTTCGCGGGCCCGCATCGCGACCACGCGGTGATGCGGGTCGCCCTCCAGTGCGCAGCCCCAGCGTCCGCGGTCGACGGTCACCACCATCGCGGACTGGGCATCGGCATGGTCCGGCCGGGTCTTGGTGCGCGGACGCGAACCCTTGCCCGGTCTGATCCGGACGTCGGACTCGTCGTATTCCCGCGCTCCCAAGGTGGTTTACTTCCCCCGTGCGGGCGGGTCGCCCGCCAGCATCTGTACCCACATCAGCGGGAAATCGGGCAGGGTCTTCGCGGTGGTTGCGATGTTCTCCACAGCCACTCCGGGCACCCTCAGGCCGATGATCGCGCCCGCGGTGGCCATCCGGTGGTCGGCATAGGACCGCCAGGTCCCGCCGTGCAACGGACGTGCGGTGATCAGCAGGCCGTCCTCGGTTTCGGCGCATTCGCCGCCGAGCGCGTTGATCTCGGTGGTCAGCGCGGCCAGCCGGTCGGTCTCGTGTCCGCGCAGATGGGCGATGCCCCGTAGCCGTGACGTCGAGCCGTCAGTTGCCAGTGCGGCCAGTGCGGCCACCGTCGGAGCCAGTTCGCCGACGTCGTGCAGGTCGGCGTCAAAACCGCCGTAACTTTGGGCGCCGCTGACCTCCAAATGTGAATCACGCTGGTGGACAGTCGCATTCACCTTTGTCAGCAGATCGAGGATGGTGTCGGCGGGCTGGATGCTGTCCGACGGCCAGCCGGCGATTCGCACCGTTCCACCGGTGACGATCGCAGCGGCCAGAAAAGGCGTCGAATTCGACAGGTCCGGCTCGATGTCCCACACCCGCGCGGCGATCGGGCTGGGGGAGACCCGCCAGCGATTGGGGGCCGAATCATCGATCTGTACCCCGGCGTCGCGCAGCATCGCCACCGTCATCGCCACATGCGGGGCCGAGGGCACCGAGGCTCCGGTGTGCACGATGGTGAGCCCGTCGGTGAATGTCGCACCGGACAACAACAGCCCGGAGACGAACTGCGAGGACCCCGACGCGTCGATCTCGACGGTGCCGCCGGCCACCACGCCGCGGCCGCGCACGGCGAAAGGCAGCGCATCTCCGTCGACGTCGACTCCCAACCCGCGTAGCCCATCGAGCAGCGGCGAGATCGGCCGGGCCCGGGCCTGCTCGTCTCCGTCGAATATGACCGACGCGGTGCCCAATGCGGCCACCGGAGGCACGAACCGCAACACGGTGCCGGCCAGTCCGCAGTCGACCCGCGCACCCGGGGCCGGCGCGATGCGACCGCTGACGGTGAGGTCGGTGCCGTCGCCGTCCTCGTCGTCTACGGTCACGCCCAGGGTGCGGATGGCGTCGATCATCAGGTCGGTGTCGCGGCTGCGCAGCGCGCCGCGGATCGTGGAGGGACCCTGTGCGGTGGCCAGAGCGGCCAGCACGAGCGCACGGTTGGTCAGAGACTTCGAACCGGGCACCGTCACGGTGGCGTCAACGGGGGTCGTGGCCGACGGAGCCGGCCAATGTGTCATCTGCTCCTCACGTGCGCTCACGCACTACATCCTGCCTTGTCCGCGGACTCTGCAACCATGGGCACTATGTGTGGACGTTTCGCGGTGACCACCGATCCGGCCCTGCTTGCGCAGAAAATCCAGGCGCTCGATGAGAGCGCAGCCAAAGATGCTCCGGCGGCCAATTACAACGTGGCTCCCACGACGACCATCTCCAGCGTCGTCAAACGGCACACCGACCCCGAGGACGAGTCGACGCGCCGGGTCAGGTCGATGCGCTGGGGTCTGATCCCCCCGTGGGTGAAGACGGCCGAGGGCGGCGGCCCGGACACCAAGGGCCCGTTGCTGATCAACGCCCGCGCCGACAAGGTCACCAGCTCACCGGCATTCCGCAACTCCGCCAAGAACAAGCGCTGTCTGATCCCGATGGACGGCTGGTACGAGTGGAAGGGCCTGAAGGGCGAGAAAACCCCCTTCTACATGTACGGTGCCGACGGTGAGCTGCTGTTCATGGCGGGGCTGTGGACCACGTGGCGACCACAGGGCGCACCCAAAGATGCGTCGCCGCTGCTCAGTTGCACCATCATCACCACCGACGCGGCCGGTCCGCTCGCCGAGATCCACGATCGGATGCCGCTGACCATCAGCGCTCCGGACTGGGACCGCTGGATGGATCCCGACGCCCCCATCGACGAGGGACTGCTGCGGGGCCACGGTGACCTGGACCGGATCGCCGTTCGTGAGGTGTCGCGACTGGTCAACAGCGTCCGCAACAACGGTCCGGAGCTCATCGAGCCGGCCGAGGCGGACGAGGCGGAAGAGCCGGGGCTGTTTTGACCGGCGTCGAGGGGGCTGCCGTCGACACCGGTCTCGTCGACGCGATCGGTACCGACCTGCGTTCGGCCGGATTCACCACCGACGGGGTGGCCGAGCTTCTGGGCGCCGACGCCAATGCCGCGTTGGGCCGTGGCGTGTGGTGGCCGGCGCTGCGGGCCACCCACGCTGCTCCGGCCGACCGTCAGCGCCTGGGTGTGTTGGTGCGTCTGCTGTTGCTGGGCACGGAGGAATCACCGGAGTCGGTCGAGGCGGCGTTCCCGTCGTCCGGCCTGCAGACGCTCGCGGCCAACGGCGTTCTCGAATTCACCGCCGACAAGGTTCGGGCCGCCCTCGACATCCGCCCGCACAGCGACGGCACGCGAGATTTTTACGTGGTATCCGATCAGGATGCCGCGGTGCGCCGCGGGCCGTTGCGCCACGATCACGTGCTCGGGATCGGCGGGGCGTCGGTGTCATTGGCGCGCGCCGTCACGCGCAACCACGTCGGCCGCGCCCTCGATCTCGGAACCGGATGCGGGATCCAGGCACTGCATCTGGACGCCCACTGCGACGAGATCGTCGCGACCGACACGAACGAGCGGGCGCTGGCGCTGGCCGCGATGACGGCGCGGCTGGGCGGCATGTCATGGGATCTGCGGCGCGGCAGCCTGTTCGAGCCGGTCGCTGGTGAACGTTTCGATCTGATCGTCTCCAATCCGCCGTTCGTGGTGGGCTCAGGTGCCCGGGACTACATCTATCGCGACTCTGGCTTGGCCGGAGATGCGTTGTGCCAGAGCCTTATCGAGCAGGTGGGTGATCATCTGCTGCCGGGCGGCACCGCACACGTGATGGCGAATTGGATCGTGCGTGACGGCCGAGATTGGCGGGACCGCGTCCGCGGCTGGCTGGCGGGCACCGGCCTGCACGCCTGGGTGGTGCAGCGCGAACTGGCCGACCCGGTCAGCTACGTGTCGCTGTGGCTGGCCGACGCCGGGGAGGACCTCGAACGGCAGGCGCAGCGCGGTGGGCAATGGCTCGACTGGTTCGCCGAGGAAGATATCGCCGGTATCGGCATGGGCATGATCTCGCTGCGGGTGCCGCGCGCCGGCGAAGCGCCCGAGCGGATCCTTGAGGTGATCACCGGTGCCGACGAGGCGCTCACCGGAGCCGAGGTGGACGCGTTCTTCGCCCGGCAGGCCTATCTGCGCGACACCTCCGACGACGCGCTGCTGGCGGCCCGACTCTCCACCGCGCCGGTATTCCTTGAGGCGCAGTCTCTTCCCGGACCGGAGGGTTGGCAGGAGGTCGGGGCCGCGGTGCGCCGCCCGGGTGGTCCGGCGGCAGTCATCGGGGTCGACGAGGTACTGCGCGCGCTGCTGGCCGGCTGCCGCGGCGAAGTGCCGTTGGGCACCTTGATCCAGCTGTTGGCCACTCATCACGGAGTGGATGCCGACGCGCTGGCGCAGGCTGCGCTGCCCGAGGTGCGGGAGGCCATCGGCCGCGGAATCCTCTATCAGGCCGAATGACGACTCTTTAGAGGATTGCTCGGTTTTGCTAGAGTAATCCTCGTGACTCCGTCAAAGGGTAGGGGCGCGCGGGACCGATTGCTGACGGTCGCGCGACGACGGTTCGCCGCGGAGGGGACCATCGCTCCGACGCTCGACGAGATGCGGCGTGAGGCCGAGGTCAGCGTCGGATCGCTCTATCACCACTTCCCGGACAAGCCGGCATTGGCGGCCGCGGTCTATGCACAGGTGATGGCCGAGTATCAGGCGGGCTTCCTGGCGATGCTGCGGGACCAGGCCACTGCCGAGGACGGGATCCGCGGTGGGGTCCGGCATCACTTGAACTGGATCGCAACGCACCGCGGCGAGGCCACGCTCCTGCTGGGCGACCGGTTCGACAGCGACGCGTTGCGGGCGGCCAACCAGGACTTCGTTGCAGGGATCGCGGACTGGTGGCGTCCACACCACGCCTACGGCGTGCTGGTGGCCATCAAGCCCGGCGTCACGGCCGCCCTGTGGTTCGGCCCGGCGCAAGAGTACGCCCGCCACTGGGCGGCCGGCGCTGTCGCCGAGATGGACAGTGAGGTCGTCGAGATATTTGCCGACGCGGCCTGGAACGTATTGCATGCCAAACCAATTGAGGAGGATTTCTGATGGATGAGCCCTTGTATCGCAGCATGGTCGCCGAGGGCGACGACCCGGCTGCTCCACAACGGATTCTCGTCGACCGCAGCGGCGATCGCGCGGTGGTGACTCTTGACGAACCCGACCGGCTGAACGTCCTGTCCGCACCGCTGGTCCGGCAATTGCGCCGGGCGCTGGAGGATCTGGTGGCGGACAACGACATTCGTGCCGTGGTGTTGACGGGCGCCGATCCGGGCTTCAGCGCAGGCGGCGACCTGCGCATGATGCGTGCGGCCATCGAAAATCGGTACCAGGCCGAGGGAACCGCGGACGTATGGCGCTGGATACGACGCGAATTCGGAGGTATCGCCCGACTCATCGCGGGTTCGGACACCGTCTTCGTGGCTGCGCTCAACGGTCCAGCCGCCGGTGTCGGGCTGGCCTGGGCGCTCACCTGCGATCTGGCCATCGCCAGCGAGAGGGCCGTCATCGTGCCTGCCTTCGCCCGCCTCGGACTGATCCCGGAGGTCGGCACCAGCTGGGCGCTGACCCGGCGCCTCGGCTATCAGGGCGCGCTGGCCTATTACCTGAAAGGCGAACACATCGACGCCCAAACCGCGCAGCGGCTGGGCCTGGTGCACGAGGTCGTCGTCCACGAGCAGCTGCTCGCAACCGCCGACGAATGGTGTTCGCGGGTGGCAGCGTTGCCGCCGCACGCGGTCGCGATGACCAAACCCCTGTTGCGTGCCGCGGCCGACGCCAGCTGGAACGACGCGCTCATGCTCGAAGAGTTCGCCGAGCCGACGTGTTTCACCACAGCGGCTTTCGCCGACAGCGTCGAGACCATGCTGTCCGGCGGGACGCGTCCGCGCTAGACGTTCCTTCTCATGCCCGGCGGGATGCCGTCACCACCGCATAAGGCGCCTCGAAGGCAACCTGCCCGGTGCTGTCGGCCCGTGCGCCCAGTGCGGCCGTGAAGGCGTCGAGCAGGCGGTCCCGCGTCGCCTCGTCCAGCTGGCTCAACAGGTGGACATGCATCGGTGACTCGTCGGAGATGAAGCGCACCGCAGACTCGACTGACTCGAATTGCCAAGTATGCGAACCGGTCTTGGTGCTGATCTGCTCGAATCCGGTACTGAGGCGTGAGTGCACGACATCGAGATCGCCCCACTGGTCGGGAGAGTAGGCACCGGCAGGCGGCTGCCCCAGGGTGTCGATGACGGGGGTGAAGAACGGGCTGCCCGCCTCGTCGCGGACCCAGGTGGAGAACGCGAGCACCCCGCCCGGGGCCAGCAGCCGCGTCACCTCGGCGACCAGGCTCGTGGGCTCGACGAAGATGATGCCCATGTTCGACACCGCGGTACCGAATCCGCTGTCGGGCAGGCCGGTGCGGGCGGCGTCGGCGACCACCCACTGCACCGCGTCGGCTCCGGGCCGCGCGGAGGCGATGGCGATCAGCTCGGCGGTGAGGTCCACTCCGGTGACGCGTGCCCCGGCGTCGGCGGCGGCCAACGCGGCGCTTCCGGTGCCACAGGCCAGATCGACCAGCGCGGTGTCACGGATCGGCCGCAGCGCGTCGGCCGCGGCGACGACTTCGCCGGCGATGACGGCGATGCGTTCGGCGACGGCCTCGTAGCGGCCGGCTGCCCAGTTGGTGGGCCGCGGGTCTGTGGGTTGTGGGTCAGGCATACCGACGAGCCTAGGGGCCTCCGGTGTTGCGGGTGTTGCGCCGCGTCGGCCGGCACTGGATTGGGCTGCCGATTGTCGCGCTTTGCCGGTTCGATCAGTAGAGCGGGGGTTTGTCTTGTTCGGTGTTGAGTCGGCGTTCGGTGTTGATGCGTTGGGTGTGGGTTTGTTGGCGGGTTTGTTGGCGGAGTGGCATTTTGGTGTGCCGGTCGGTGGTGGTTGTCGTGGGCGGCGGGGGTTCTGTTGGTGGAGCTGGGGTGTGGGTGGTCCAGTTGGGGAAGAGGATTTGGCTGAAGGGGGTGGTGTGGTAGGTGTGGCCGGTGGGGGAGGTCCAGGTGTGGCTGCCGTCGGGGTGTTGGAGGTCGGTCCAGCCGTTTTCGCCGGTGTGGAAGGTTTTGATGAGGTGGTGGGTCCGGCATTTGGGCCCGAGGTTTCCGGGGTGGGTGGGTCCTGCCGGCCAGGGAGTGGTGTGGTCGAGGTCGCAATAGTGGGCGGCCACTCCGCAGCCGGGGAACATGCAGACGAGGTCGCGCATCTGGACGAACGCGGTCAGCTTCGCTGAGGGCCGGTAGCTGGTTTGGGTATCGAGGTCGCCAGGGTCGGCTACGTATTTGACGGTTGCACCGGTGGCGATCAGTTCGGCGAGCAGGGGTGCGGGCACGATGCCGCCACCGAGGATGACGGCAGGAGGGCCGGTGACGGCGGGTGCGCGGTCGGCGGCGTAGTCGTTGGGGTCGGGGTCGCCGTGGATGCGGGGGTCGCGGGGTGGTGGCGCCGGGTCGGCGGGCGTCTGCGCGGCGGGTGTCTTGACTGTGGCATCGGGGCCGGCGTCGTCGTCACTGTGGCGGCCTTCGTCAACGCCGTTTGTCTCTGTGTCGTTTGGGCTCTCGTTGTGGGTGGCCCATTGGGGTAGGGCTTGTGCGAGGAGGTGGATCGCTACGGCGCGGGAGCGGGGGTCGGGGCCGGTGGCTTCGCAGTCGGGGTTGTTGCATTGGCAGGTGAGGTGGTCGGCTCCGGCGCCGAGGGCGCCCAGGGCGTCGGAGCGGCGTTGTCCGGTGGTGCGGGGGTCGTTGTCGCAGACTCCGCGGGCCATGGCGGTGAGTAGGTTTTTGAGCAGGGCCGCGTCGGTGGCCAGCAGGCGTCCCCAGATGGAGACGGTGCCGTTGGGGTCGTCGGGGTCGCCGAAGTGGATGTCGCGTTCGCGGGCGGCGGTGCGGGTTTTGCGGACGGCGGTGGGGTCGAATTTCTCGATCCATACGTCGATGGCTTGTTCGGTTTTGGCCGAAGAGAGTGCACCGTAGCTGGTGGCGGCGCCGGCCAGGGCGGTATCGATCAGGGCCAGTGCATCGTCATCGATGATGAGTTGGGTGCGCCAGGTGATGGTGGAGACGACGTTGGCCGAAATGTCGCCGCGGGCGAATACGGCGGCGACTTTCGGGAGCCGTTCGCGTAGTGCTTGGGCGATGCGCATTTGGGTGGAGGCGGCGCGGCGGCCCAGGTTGCAGGCGGCGCTGATCGCGGCGGTGGCGAGTTCCCAGCCGTCGATCGCGCGGTGGGCGGAGGTGTCGTCTTCGTCGTCGCAGTGGCGGGCCACGATCTCGGCGATGACGGTCAGGCGTGCGGCGGCTTCGATGGCTTCTGCGCGGGTGTGGTGTTGGAGGGCATCGATCAGCGCGCTGTCAGTGAGCTCACTGAGCATGGGCACCTCGAGCAATTCGAACACATGTTCGATATTACTCGTGTATTGCCAGCCTAGCAACGGTTTCCAAGTTGTCGCTGAATTGTCGCTCGCCAGGCGGGCAAACGCCCGGCGAGCGCGATTCCGACCCCTATGGGCCTGTGTATCCGGGCGGGTTGGGGGTGTCGACCCACAGGTCCACGCCGAGTTCGGAGCCGGGCACGCAGTCGTACACCGACAGATCGGCGACACCGTTGTCCAGCAGGACGTCCTCGCACAGCAGGCTCTGGCCGGTGTACTCGCGCGCGGGCTTGTTGAAGATCGTGTAGGCGGCGTCGGCGTAGACGTCGGGCTTGCGGGCGCGGCCCATCGCTTCGTCGCCGCCGAGCAGGTTCTGCACCGCGGCGGTGGCCACCAGCGTGCGTGGCCACAGCGTGTTCGATGCGATTCCCGCCTCACGCATCTCTTCGGCAATGCCCAAGGCGCACAGCGTCATTCCGAACTTGGCCATCATGTAGGCGGTCGGTTTGAGCCACTCGGACTCCAGTCGGATCGGCGGGGACAGGGTGAGGATGTGCGGGTTGTCCCGGCCCTTCATGTGGGGGATGCAGGCTTGGGACACCGCGTAGGTGCCGCGGATCTGGATGCCGTTCATCAGGTCGAAGCGCTTGAGCGGGACTTCCTCGATCGACCCGAGGTTGATGGCTGAGGCGTTGTTGACGCAGAGGTCGATGCCGCCGAACTGCTCGACGGCCTTGGCGACTGCGGCGGCCACGGAGTCACCGTCGCGCACGTCTCCGACGATCGGCAGCGCCTGCCCGCCGGCCTCCTCGATCTCCTTGGCGGCCGTGTAGACGGTGCCCTCGAGCTTGGGATGCGGTTCGGCGGTCTTGGCGACCAGCGCGATGTTGGCGCCGTCAGCGGCGGCCTTCTTGGCGATCGCCAGGCCGATACCGCGGCTGGCGCCGGAGATGAACATGGTCTTCCCGGACAGTGTCATACGGACACGATATGCGGCCCCGGGTCCGTCAGTTTCCACACCTGGGCGGTTGATCGACGATTCCCGCGGCCCTCAGGTAAAAATCGGCGGAAGGTCAGCCCGCGGCGTTGGGCTGCAGCGGGGGACAGTTGCCTGCCGGGTCCGCGACGAGCTCGAAGTGCCACAGCTCGTTGGCATAGATCTGGCACAGCCCGAAGCGTGCGCCGTTGGCGATCAGCCAGTGATCGGCCTGCGGACCGCCGACATCGACGGCCTCACCGGTCACATGCCGGGATGCGGTCGGCGTCTGCACGTACTGGCGGGCGGCCGCGAGGCTGCCATAGGTCTGCACGCCCTGATCGAGCAGTGACTGCTGGAATTCGGCCGACCGCCAGCCCGAGTTGATCGTCATGGTCACGCCTTCGGCGGCCGCGGCATTGGCGGCGTTCTGAATGGCGGCCAGCAGACGCGGATCCAACCGGCCGATGGCCGGATTCTGCACGTCGAACGGGGTGAGGACTTGTCCGTCGGCCAGCGAGCCGTCACCTTGGGTCATCGGGACGGTGTCGTCTACCAGCCGGATCTGCGGTGCGGTCGGTACGGGCGCGGGTGTGCCGAGCAGGGCCACCAGTGCGGTGACCCCCGAGGCCACGGTCGCACCCACCATCATCGGCATCACTGTGACCACATTACTGCGCCCGCTCCCGGGCCAGGGTGACCGCCAGCGCAGCCACCAGCGCTTCGATCGCGGCCGGGTCCTTCAGCCGGTCGGGTACCCAGGCCAAGGCGATCCTGGCCGGCGCCCAGGTGCTCTCGTCGATGGGAACGAGCGTGAACTCCGGCGGCGAGAAGATCTTGCCGATCAGTGACTCGGGCGCGTACGGCACCACCGCGACGAGGCGGCGGTTGAACACCTGGGCGGCCATCTCCAGTTCGCCGCCGAACTGGTTGGTGGTGCGCACGATGCGGCTCACCCCGCGCGCGTTGAGCGCACGCGTCAGGCCGGCCAGCATGACCGGGTTGGGCCGAGCGAAGTCGATCACCACGTCGCGATCGCGCAATTCCTCGATCGACACGAGGTCCTTGGTGGCCAGCGGATCATCGAACCGGACCGCGACGGCGCCACCGAAGGTGGCCACCACCCGATACTCCAACCGCTTGTCGGCGGTGGGCAGATGGATAAGCCCGAGGTCGAGATGGCCGGACACCAGCTTGGCCGTCACCTCGGCGGCCGACCCGGGGACGCTGAACTCGGTCGGCACCGGCAGGTCGGTGACCGCGCGCTGGACCTGCGCGACGAAATCTGACGGGGCGTATGCGGTGGCACCGACCCGGACGGTGGCGGCGCCCTCGGTGAGGCGGGTCGCGGTGGCCTTCAATTCCTCTACCTGGCGCAGGATTTCGCGCGCCGGGCCGAGCAGCTTGGCGCCCAGCGGTGTCAACCGGACCTCGTGGTAGTTGCGCTCGAAGAGTTGCCCGCCGAGTTCGTTCTCGAAGAGTTTGATCTGCTTGCTCAACGGCGGCGGCGTGATCATCAGCCGGTCGGCGGCGCGCTTGAAGTGCAGTTCCTCGGCAACCGCCACGAAGTACCTGAGTCTGGTGAAGTCCATGGGGTCTTTTCCGGCGTTACGAGGGCGGGGTGACCCACGAATCGTACGAGACGTGCGATCAGCGTCCCGCCGGTTGCACGCTCTGCGGGACTTCGAGCACGCCCGCGGCGATCAGCTCGTCGATGTCGGCGCCGTCCAGTCCCAACAGTTCGGCGGCGATGTCACGGGTCTGCTCGCCGAGCAGCGGCGCCTGCAGCAGCGGCGGGTCAGCGATGCGATCCGAATGGATCTGCACGTTCTCCATGATGAACGGTTCATCGGCGTGGGGGTGCAGCTCCTCGCGGAATGCGCGCCGCTGCACGTAGTAGGCCCAGTCGGCGACCTCGGCGGCACGCAGCGCGGCACCGGCCGGGACACCGGCCGCCTGCAACAGCTCCATCGCCTCGGTCGCCGGGTGCTGGGACGTCCAGGCACGCACGGCCTCGTCGATGCGGCCGCGGTGGGCGTCCCGTCCGGTGCGGGTCCCCAGTTGTGCCTCGGCACCCAGATCCGGACGGTCGATCGCCCCGCACAGCGCGCGCCAATCGGCGTCATCGCGCACGGTGACCGCGAGCCAGGTGTCCTCGCCGGCGGCCGGGAACAGGCCCCAGGGCGCATCGTGGACGGGTTGAGCCGAGGGTTCGTGCCCGCGACGCACCAGGACGTCGGCGGCGATCTCCCCGGCCAGGTGGCTCAGCATCACTTCCGACTGCGCGACGCTGACCGACCCACCGGTGCCGGTGCGTTCGCGACGCAACAGCAGGGCCAGTGCGCCGAGCGCACCGATCCGCGCGGCCACGTGATCGGGGTAGACGGTGACCGTGTCGCAGAACGATTCAGGTTCGTCCGGGTACACCCACAGGTCGGTGAACCCGGCGGCCGCACGTACGAGCGGGCCGTAGCCCATTCGCTTCGCCCATGGCCCGGTGGGCCCGAATGCCGAACTGTCCACCACCACGATGCCGGGGTTCAGCTCCCGCAACGTCTGGTAGTCCATGCCCAACGTCTCGGCCACGCCCGGTTTGAAGTTGGTCAGTACGACGTCGGACATCGCAACCAGCTGGTGCGCCAGAGCCTGGCCCCGCGGTGACCGCAGATCGATTCCGATCGAGCGCTTGTTGCGATGGCCGGCGGCGTAGGTCTGCGACATCGAGGCGAGGTTGCCGCGCAGACCGTCCGGGAATGCCGAGTTCTCGATCTTGATGACGTCGGCGCCGAGGTCGCCGAACAATCGTCCGGTGTCGGACCCGACGACGATCACGCCGAGATCCAGCACGCGCACACCCTCCAGCGGAAGGCCTTCGTTGCGACGGTGGCGGCCGGCGAGTAGCGGCGCTACATCGAGGTGCCGCGAGTCGGACGTGGCCGGTGCAGTGGCCCGGTATCCGTCGATCTCGATGACCCCGGCCGGCACGGGCGCCGACATTCCCGGGGCCAGTTCAACCTCCTGGAAGTACCCGCGGCTCATGACCTGTTCGGTGCCCAGCGTCTCGGCGAGGGTCAGTACTGCCGCCGTCGGCACCCCGTGGCGCTGGCCGGCAACCTCCAACTCGGCCCGGGTCTGCCCGGCACAGAACTGCCCGATCGCGGCCATCAGCTCCGGTGAGCTGAATCGCACCCGCAGCCGGTCGAACGACGGATCGGCGAACTGCGCGGGCCGGCCCATCCACTCGAACATGCCGTGCCACTGGCGTTTTGCGAGCAGGCAGATGCGCACATGCCCGTCCTTGCAGGCGATGATCGGGTACCGCAGTCGTTCGGCGTTCCAATCGCGTCGTTGCGCGCTCAGTGCGACCCCGGCCGAGGCCGTCCCAGCGGTACCGAACGGAGGATCGAGTGTCTGCATGGCTCCGTCGAGGATCGAGAAGTCGATGAGATCGCCTTCGCCGGTACGCAATCGGTCCAGGTACACGCTCGTGGTCATCACCGCGGCCTGCGCCGCCGCCACGCGATAGGGCAGTTGTGCTGCGGGCGGGATCAGGGGCTCGCGCCCCGGGATGCCGGAGCGGGACAGCTCGCTGGTCAGGGCATGCAGTACCGGTGCGGTGGCCTGCCAGCCGCGGTAGCTGGTGTCACGGCCGAAATCGCTGATGGACAGGATCACCAGTCCAGGGTGTTCGGCGTGAATGGTGCGTGCCGACAAGGCTTTCTCGGCAGTCGAGCCGGGCCGGGTGTCCTCGATCAGGATGTCGGCCCCGGCCAGCAGCTGAACCCAGCGGCGGCGGTCGTCGGGGATCGACGGATCGATGACGACGGTGCCCAGGCCGTGTCGGTTGATCGCGATGCTCACCGGGCCGGCGTCAACGCCGGCACCCGCGGCGAGGCGGTCGTCGGGTTCCTCGGTGACGCCGGGTAGGTGCACCTGGGTCACCGAGGCGCCGAGATCGGCCAGCAGGCGACCGACCGCAGTCATCGGACCACGGGACAGGTCGAGGATGCGAACGCCGGCCAGCGGCGGGTCGTAGTCGTCCGGGTTGGCCATCGTTCAGCTCCGGCGGGCCTGGCGGAATGGGATGTCTCGATCGACCTCGGGCTCTTTGGCCAGGCCGAGTACGCGCTCGCCGATGATGTTGCGCTGGATCTGGTCGGTGCCGCCGCCGATCGAGGTGAAGAACGCGTTGAGGGTCAGGAAGTTGACGTCGTCGGCCTCGGGGTTCTCGGGGCCGGCCAAAAGTGCCTCGGCGCCGATGATCTCGGTCTTGAGGCGGGCCTCGGCATGCAGGATGTTCGACATCGATAGCTTGCCCAGCGACATGATCGAGCTGGAACTACCCTGTGCTGCAGCTGCTTTGGCCCGCGCGTTGTTGAGTGAGTTGAGTTCGCGCAACGCCAGCACGTTGGCCAGCTCCTTCCGCACCGCCGGATCCTCCAGTCGGCCGTGATCGCGTGCCAGGCCGATGAGGTCGTCGGCCCGGGTGCGGTTGCGTGAACCGCGACCGCCGTCGCCCATGATCGACCGCTCGTAGGCCAGTGCGGTCTGCAGTACCCGCCACCCATTGCCTTCGCCGCCGAGCAGGTAGGCGCCGGACACCCGTGCGTCGGTGATGAACACCTCGTTGAAGTGCGATTCGCCGGTGATCTGTACCAGTGGACGGACCTCGATGCCGGGTTGGCGCATCGGAATCATGAAGAAACTCAAGCCTTTGTGCTTGGGCACGTCCCAGTCGGTGCGGGCGATCAGCAGTGCGTACTCGGCGGTCGTGGCGCCCGACGTCCACACCTTCTGGCCGTTGATCACCCACTCGTCACCGTCGCGGACCGCGGTGGTGCGCACGGCGGCCAGATCGGATCCGGCCCCGGGTTCGCTGTAGAGCAGGCAGGTGCGGGCACGCTCGGTCAGAAAGTCCCGCACCAGGTCGCTCTTGAGCTGATCGGTGCCGAACTTGAGCGCGGTATTGGCCGGGATGCTGTATTTGTCCTGTCGCGCGCCGGGGGCCTTGACCGCCCGGAATTCCTGCTCGATGAGCGCGGCCAGTGCAGTCGGGTACGCCCGCCCGAACCATTCGGTGGGGTATGTCGGCACCGCGTAGCCCGCGTCGAGAACTTTCTGGAGCCACGCCACGCGCTCGGGGGAGCTGACCCACGGATTGGTGGATTTCGGTAAGCCGGACCAGTTCTGGGCAAGCCAGTCGCGCACCTCGGTGCGCAGTTGATCCGCGCTGGGCAGGTCGTTGGCGGTCATCGTCAGGCGCCTTTCGACGAGAGGTAGCGCTCGCGGTGCAGCTCCGAGCCGCCGAGCAGTTGCAGGCCGGTGCGGGCCCGACGCAGGAACAGGTGGGCCGGGTGCTCCCAGGTGAAAGCGATGCCGCCGTGCATCTGGATCGCCGACATGGCGGTCGCGTGGTAGGCCTCGGCGCAGGCGAATCCGGCCAGACCGATTGCCCCACCGGCCTTTTCGCTACCTGCGTCATACTCGGCAGCAGCGTGCTGGGCGGCCGAGGTGGCCGATTCCACCTGCACCAGCAGGTCGGCGGCCATGTGTTTGAGGGCCTGAAAGCTGCCGATGGGTCGGCCGAACTGAATCCGGGTCTTGAGATAGTCCACGGTGATGTCGAAGATCCGCCGTGCCCCGCCCACCTGTTCACCGGCCAGCGCGATCACCGCGAGGTCGAGCGCCTGTTGCACCGCGTCCCAGCCCGAGGTGCCGAGACGACGGGCCGGGGTGGCGTCGAACGTGTACGTCGACAGCGGGACCGACGGGTCGAAAACCGTTGCGGCCGTGCGCTCGAAACCCTCGGCGCCGGGCGCGACCTGGAAGACCCCGAAGTCGCCGTTGATGCGTGCCACGACCAGGATCACGTCGGCCACCTGGCCGTGGATGACGTAGTGCGCGTTGCCGGTCAGCGTGTGGTCGGCACCCTCCGTGGCGCCCGCTTCCGTCGCACGCACCGCGACGCCCTGGCGGGCCCAGGTGCCGCGGGCACCGGTCACCGCGACCGTCCCCACCGAGGTTCCTGCGACCAGTCCCGGCAGCAGACGTTGCTTGTCGGCGCCGGTGCCTGCCGCCTCGATCAGTGCCGACGTCAGCACCGCGCTGGACAGGAACGGTGCCGGGAGGAGCGCGGCCCCGGTCGCCTCGGCGACGGCCTCGAGCTCGAGGGCGCCCAGGCCGACGCCGCCGTACTCGCTGTCGACCAGCAGTCCCGCCACGCCCTGGGCCGCCAGTCTGCGCCACAGCTCACGGTCGAATCCGTCGTCGCTGCCCATCGCCCGGCGCACGTCCTGCTCGGTGCACTCGTCGTGCAGCAACTCGGAGACGGCGGCGGCCAGTTCCGCTCGCTCGGCCACGCTGATCGTCATGGGACCCGCCTTCCTCTTCGGGTCCATGCAATCCGGCGTGGGCCGTGATGTAAATCATGGATTCGGACACCGGCACGTTTCCGATTGCGACATGCCGATATCGAACGCCGGCCGCTCAGGAGGCGACGGTGATCTCGGCGGTCACCGCGTCGGTGGCCCGAATCAGGTCGGCCGGGGCGAGCGCGATGTCCCAGCCCCGCTTGCCCGCGCTGCACAGCACCGTGTCGAACGCCAGTGCCGAGGCGTCGATGACGGTGGGCAGGGGCTTGCGCTGCCCCAGCGGGGAGATGCCGCCCACCACGTATCCGCTGGAGCGCTGGGCCGCCGCCGGGTCGGCCATCTCGGCCTTGGGGACTCCGAGTGCCGAGGCTGCGGCCTTGAGCGAAAGCTTGGTCGGCACCGGTAACACCGCCACTGCCAGGCCCTTGGGCAAGGCGATGACCAGCGTCTTGAACACCTGCTCGGCGGCGAAGCCGTCCGCGGCGAGCTCGGCCACTGCCTCGGCTCCGAAGGCTTCGTTACGCGGATCGTGGCGGTACTGCACCACTTGATGGTCGATACCTGCTGCCACCAGGGCGGCGATGGCCGGGGTCGCTGCGCGTGCCATCGGCACAGGGTAGCCGCGGCATGCCGGGCGCCCGGGAACAGAGTGGCCCCTACATGCCGTTATTGCTCTCGACACCTGCTCAGCGCTACTTGTCGGTAGCACGCTCTAGGATCTAAGGAGGATTCTGGTGCCAACCGTATGCCTGGAACGGCCGGCGGATACCCAGTGGTATTCCGTGCCTGTTGGTGGCGCCGCGACAGAAGGGAAGGTGTTTCCCACGATGACTGACGTCGAGCAGGCCGAGCCTGACGCGCCGCAGCCTCCTGCCGAAACTGATGCCGAGCTGACCGCCCGGTTCGAACGTGATGCCATTCCGCTGCTGGACCAGCTGTACGGCGGCGCATTGCGGATGACCCGCAACCCCGCCGATGCCGAGGACCTGCTGCAGGAAACCATGGTCAAGGCCTATGCCGGCTTCCGGTCATTCCGCGAGGGCACCAACCTCAAGGCGTGGCTGTACCGCATCCTGACCAACACCTACATCAACAGCTACCGCAAGAAGCAGCGTCAGCCCGCTGAATATCCCACCGACGAGATCACCGACTGGCAGCTGGCGGCCAATGCCGAGCATTCTTCGACCGGTCTGCGTTCGGCTGAGGTAGAGGCGCTGGAGGCGTTGCCCGACACCGAGATCAAGGCAGCGCTGCAGGCGCTGCCCGAGGAATTCCGGATGGCGGTGTATTACGCCGACGTCGAGGGTTTTCCCTACAAGGAGATCGCCGAGATCATGGATACTCCCATCGGGACGGTGATGTCCCGATTGCACCGCGGTCGCAAGCAGCTGCGTGAGCTGCTGGCGGATGTGGCCAGGGAGCGTGGCTTCATCCGAGGTCAGCAGCTTGGTGAGCCGGAGGAGGTCTCGTCATGAGTGACAAGCGCGATGAGGACGAGCGCTGGAACCCGCCGGTCGGCCCGGTCGACCCCGAGCACCCGGAATGCGCCGCGGTGATCGCCGAGGTATGGACGCTGCTCGACGGTGAGTGCACGGCCGAAAGCCGTGACAAGCTCAAGCATCACCTCGAAGAATGCCCGGCCTGCCTGCGTCATTACGGGGTCGAGGACCGCGTGAAGAAGCTGATCGCGGCCAAGTGCAGCGGTGAAAAGGCTCCCGACGGGCTGCGGGAACGGCTGCGGATCCAGATCAGCCGGACCACGATCATCCGGGGCTGACGGGGCACTCAGGCCCCGGGTGGGCAGACGACAAACCGCCCGATCTCCGTAGGAGTCGGGCGGTCAAAGTCTGCCGAAGCGGCTAGCGCACTGACTTCGAACCGGCGTTGGGGCGCTTGCCGTGGTTCGCCTTCGAGTGCTTGCGGTCCCGCTTCTTGCGGCCACGCTTGGCCATGATGATCCTCCAGATGGTGTAAGAGCTTGCTCCCTAGTGTCTCATGCCCCGGGGGCAGCGCTGTCCACCCGGGGTTGTGGTTCGATGTAGGCCGCAGAAGTAGTCGGGTTAGCGCCGGAGTGAAGTGGGGTGAAGATGGCCGAGGACGTTCGCGCCGAAATCGTGGCCAGTGTGCTTGAGGTCGTGGTTCACGAGGGCGATCAGATCGGTGCGGGGGACACCCTGGTGCTGCTCGAGTCGATGAAGATGGAGATCCCGGTCCTCTCAGAGGTTGCGGGCACTGTGACCAAGGTCAATGTCGCCGAGGGCGACGTCATCCAGGCAGGCCATCTGATCGCGGTAATCGACTGACGCTTGCGGCGCGCTGGCTGATGTCCACTCTCGGTGACCTGCTCGCTGAGCACACCGTGCTGCCCGGCAGCGCGGTGGACCACCTGCATGCGGTGGTCGGGGAGTGGCAGTTGTTGGCAGATCTGTCGTTCGCCGACTATTTGATGTGGGTGCGCCGCGACGACGGGGTGCTGGTGTGCGTCGCGCAGGTGAGACCCAACACCGCTCCCACCGTCTTGTTGGCCGACTCGGTCGGCACCCTGGCCGCGGCCGCAGACCTCCACATCGTCACCACGGCCTTCGAGTCGGGTGCGATCGGTCGGGGAAGCGGTGGTACGCAACGACATTCGCCCGACCTTCCTGGCCTGAACGTGGAAGCGGTCCCGGTACGTCACGGCGATCATGTGGTTGCGGTGTTGACCCACCAGACCGCTCTGGCCGCCCGTCGGATGGCCAGCCCGCTGGAGGGTGCCTACCTGGACTGTGCGAGCGATCTGCTGCACATGCTGTCCGAAGGCACCTTCCCGAACGTCGGGGATCTGGCCATGTCGCGTTCCAGCCCGCGGGTGGGCGACGGGTTCATCCGCCTCAACGGGGTCGGTGACGTGGTGTTCGCCAGTCCCAATGCCATCTCGGCCTATCACCGCATGGGCCTGGCTTCCGAGCTCGACGGCCACAATCTCGTCACCGTCACCCGGCCGCTGATCTCCGACCCGTTCGAGGCCCAGGAACTGGCCAACCACGTTCGCGACTCGCTGGCCGGTGGCTCCAGCATGCGCATGGAGGTCGACGCCGGCGGCGCGGCCGTGCTGTTACGGACGCTGCCGCTGGTGGTCGATGGCGCCGCGGTCGGTGCCGCTGTGCTGATCCGCGACGTCACCGAGGTCAAGCGGCGTGACCGGGCGTTGCTGAGCAAGGACGCGACGATCCGCGAGATTCATCACCGGGTGAAGAACAATCTGCAGACCGTGGCAGCTCTACTGCGGCTGCAGGCTCGCCGTACCAACAACCTGGAGGCCCGCGAGGCGCTGACCGAATCGGTGCGAAGGGTGTCGTCGATCGCGCTGGTGCACGATGCGTTGTCGATGTCGGTCGACGAGGAGGTCAACCTCGACGAGGTGATCGACCGGATCCTGCCGATCATGAACGATGTCGCCTCGGTGGACACCCCGATCCGGATCAACCGCGACGGAGCGCTCGGCGTGCTCGACGCCGACCGTGCGACCGCATTGATCATGGTGATCACCGAATTGGTGCAGAACGCCATCGAGCACGCCTTCGACACCAAGACTCCCCAGGGTTGCGTGACGATCAGGTCCGAGCGCTCGGCCCGCTGGCTCGATGTCGTGGTGCACGATGACGGACGTGGCCTGCCCGATGGGTTCAGCCTGGAGAAGTCCGACCGGTTGGGTCTACAGATCGTGCGAACGCTGGTCACGGCGGAATTGGACGGGTCCCTGGGCATGCACGATGTCGCGACCGGGGGAACCGATGTGGTGCTGCGGGTGCCGATCGGCAGGCGGAGTCGCGGCGTCCAGTGAGTCAGGCTCGGTACAGGACGCTCACAGTGGGACGCCAGTATCACTGAAGTAATTACGCAGTTGCGTCAATAGAAGATGTGATGACCATTACGCAATTTGCTGTGGCTAATTGTCGCGAAAATAAGCTATGGCCCCGACATTCGTCGGGGCCATAGCTTGCGTCGGTATCTGGACCGAGGGTCAGACTCCGGTGCGGGCCTTGGTGCGGGCGTTGCGACGCTTGAGCGCACGACGCTCGTCCTCGCTCATCCCGCCCCACACGCCGGCGTCCTGGCCCGAGTCCAAGGCCCAGGTGAGGCACTCGGTGGTCACGGGGCAGCGGTTGCACACCAGCTTCGCGTCAGCGATCTGAGCAAGCGCCGGGCCACTGTTTCCCACGGGGAAGAACAGCTCCGGATCTTCGTCGCGACAGACGGCCTTGTGGCGCCAATCCATAAGATCAAACTCCTCGTTAGACATGTCATGCGTGCGCGGCGAAGCGCACTAGATTTTCTTCGGCTGTTAACGCGTGCACACGAATGTTTCTGCACTGTTGCATTGATGCTTTCACAGGCTGAACAGATGTCAATAGCATTGAGTTAACACGTGGGCAAAGTCACTGGGTGGGGCGGTGACCGGGCGCCTCACTCCTGTGTACTACACTCTGGATTCAGCTGCGCCCTAATTCCACCTTAAGCGGTGTGTTTGCGCAGGTCAATCAATTTTCTTCGTCGGGGCGACGACGCTCAGCGCCTCGGGGACCGACGTGAACGTCATGGTTTCGCGCGTGCCGATGTAATCTCCATCAATCTGGCAGGCGGCAGGCGTGTTGCTCGTCACGGTGACCGAAGAGACGTTGTCGTCACGGATCAGATGCTTGGCCTTCAGGCGCGGGTTACGGGCCACCATCTGGCGGACCAGTCGCAGATTCGACCAGATGTTCATGCTCGTCGTGGCGAACACGCCCAAACCTTTGTCGAACGTGGTTTCGGGGTTCGTCCACACCGGGCGGCTGTTCGCGTACGTCCAGGGACTGGAGTTCGACACGAACGCGAAGTGCACCCCTTCGACCGGGTCGGCGCCCGGCAGATGCAGCGTGAGCGTCGGTTCCCTGCGGACGCTCGTCAGGAACTCGCGCACGGCAACCCGGATATAACGCGATGCGGTGACCTTGCGTCCCTTCGCGCGCTGGGCCTCCACGGCCGCCACCACGTCACCGTCCACGCCCATCCCGGCGGTGAACACACCCCAGCGCTCACCGCAGTCCATCAGACCGATGCGGCGCCACGGGCGTCCCATCCGATAGCCGCCGAGCAGGTCGACGAGTTGGTTGGTGGCTTCGATGGGATCGGGGCTGATGCCCAGTGCCCGGGCGAAGACGTTGGCCGAGCCTCCCGGAACGACGGCCACCGCAGGCGCCAGGGCGGCATCGGGACGGGTCCCACAGTCGCCGAGCACGCCGTTGACGACTTCGTTGACCGTGCCGTCGCCGCCGTGCACGATCAGCACGTCCACACCGTCACGGGCGGCGTCTCGGGCGATCTCGATGGCGTGACCTCGGTGATTGGTGTGTTCGACGGTCAGCGTCACCCGGCTTTCCAGCGCGTGGGCGAGCAGGTCACGCCCGGCCGGGGTGGTCGAGGTCGCGTTCGGGTTCACGATCAGCACGGCACGCACGGGGCATGAGCCTAACCGCGCAAGGTGTACAGCCGTTATTCGTGAATCTGTCCATCCAGGTAGCGCCACTGGCCGTCGACCCGCTCGAACCGGCTGCGTTCGTGAAGGATGTGGCGGCTGCCGCCATGCACGTACTGGGCGCGGAACTCGACCACGCCCTCGGCGTCATCCTCGCCTCCCGCTTCCGTGTCGACGATCTGCAACCGCCGCCAGCTCAGGGTCTCGTCGAGGGTCAGTTCAGCGGGCCGGGTGGCGGGATGCCAGGAGGTCAGTAGATAGCCGGCGTCGCCGATGGCGAACGCGCTGAACCGCGACCGCATCAGTGCGACGGCGGTGGGGGCGTGGCGGGTTCCGGTGTGCAGCGGCCCGCAGCAGTCGTCGTAGGTGCGGCCGGTGCCGCATGGGCAGGGGTTGTCGCTCGACACGCGGTCAAGTATCCCTACGCGTCTCTTACGCCGAAATCGACGTGAGGGCGGTGAATTTTGCCCAACCACGACCCTGGTGTCGATCTCGACGTCGTGAACCGGCCGGTACCGTACTGAAGGTGACCGAACGCCGATTGTTGCTCGTCAACGGACCGAATCTCAACCTGCTGGGCACCCGGCAGCCCGAGATCTACGGGTCCACCACGCTGGCTCAGATCGAGCAGCGGGTGGCCGAGCTGGCCGCCGGGTTGGGCTTCGAGGTCCGCGCCGTGCAGAGCAATCACGAGGGTGCGCTGGTCGACGCCATCCAGGCGGCCCGACAGGACTGCGTCGGCATCATCATCAATCCCGCGGCCTACAGCCACACCTCGGTGGCGATCCGCGATGCGCTCAGCGCCGCCGACCTGCCCGTGGTCGAGATTCACCTGAGCAACATCCACACCCGGGAGTCGTTCCGGCATCACTCCTACGTGTCGGCCGTCGCCCAGGTGGTGATCGCCGGCGCCGGTCCGGCCGGATACGAGTACGCGGTGCGCTACCTGGCGGAGCGGCTCTCGTGATCCAGCCTCCTTCAATCCGGTATGCGGGTTTTCTGACCGCCGCCGAAGGAATCGCCGCGCTGATCATGGCGGTCGTGCTCCTGGTGCGCGCGTTGGGCGGTGCGGACCAGCACATCGTCAGCGGTTACGGCACGGCGATCTGGTTCGTGTTGATCGGTGGTGGGGTGCTCGCCGGCGGCTGGGCGCTGATCACGGCACGACGCTGGGGCCGGGGGATCTCGGTGCTCACCAACCTGCTGTTGCTGCCGGTGGCCTGGTACGTGATCACCTCGCACCACGTGGTGTACGGCGTGCTCGTCGGGCTGCTCGCCCTCGTGACCCTGGGGTTGCTGTTCAGCCCGTCCTCGGTGGACTGGATCACCGGACGCAGCTAGCCGAGTCGCTCGGCAGCCAGCGTCGAGAGCTCGGGGCCCGATACCCGGTAGGTGGTCCACTCCGTCTGCGGCTTGCCGCCCACGGCGTCGTACAGCGCGATGGCGTTGACGTTCCAGTTCAGCACCGCCCAGGTCATCCGGGTGTAGCCGTGTTCGACACATTCGGCAGCCAAGGCGGACAACAGCTTTCGGGCCAGACCGCGGCGCCGGAAGGCCGGACGCACGTAGAGGTCCTCGAGGTAGAGCCCGGCGACGCCGTCCCAGGTGGAGAAGTTCAGGAACCACACCGCGGTCGCGGCAACCTGCCCGTCGACCTCCAGCATGTGTGCGTAGGCCACCGGTCGCTCACCGAA
Source organism: Mycobacterium sp. IDUB_9 (assembly GCF_055419505.1). NCBI lineage: Bacteria > Bacillati > Actinomycetota > Actinomycetes > Mycobacteriales > Mycobacteriaceae > Mycobacterium > Mycobacterium sp. IDUB_9. The sequence continues at coordinate 750,392 of NZ_JBVAXU010000002.1, forward strand.
AAGGGCTGTGTGCATCTGCTTTTCGGTGACGGTGCACTCGTCGGAGGCTCGTTCGAACTCAGCCAACTCGCGGATCATCGCGGTGATCTCGACTTCGTCGCCGGGCCGCGCCCGGCGGATCAACTCGCTCATGTCGCCCCTAGCCCAGTCAGGATGGTTCTGAATTTCGTGGTGGTCTCGTCGACTTCGTCGTCGGGATCGGATTCGGCGACAATACCGCCGCCGGCGCTGGCCAGTGCCGTGTATCGATCCGCGGACAACACCGCACAACGGATCGACACCACCCAGCGTCCGTCGCCGCTGCTGTCGCACCAGCCAACGGCGCCCGCGTAGAACCCGCGGTCGCCCTCCAGTTCGCCGATCAGCGTGGCGGCGCGGTCGGTCGGAACTCCGCCGACGGCCGGGGTCGGGTGCAGAGACAGCGCGAGATCGATTGCGGTGGTGCGCTTTTCGCGTAGCCGACCGATCACCGGGGTGCTCAGGTGCCACAGTGCGTCGGTGCCGTGCAGCTCGGGCTCCTCGGCGATCTGCAGGTCCACGCACAGTGGCTCCAGCGCCTGACGCATCATGTCGACCACCAGTTGGTGCTCGTGCCGGTTCTTCGCCGAGGCGGCCAGCGCGGCCGCGTTGGCCGCGTCGACCTCCGGATCGGGCGATCGTGGTGCCGACCCGGCGAACGGCTGGCAGATCACCATCTCGCCCTCGCGCGCCACCAGCAATTCAGGGCTCGCGCCCACCAGCACCGTGCCGGCGTGGGCTTCGCCCGCCGCGGACAGATCCGCCAGGTACACCGTGGCGGCCGGATCGGCGTCGGCCAGTCGGCGTAACACGGCCCGCGCGTCCCACGGTGAATCGGCGGTCAGGCGCAGAGCACGGGCCAGCACCACCTTGTCGATCGGGATTTGTGGATCCCGCAGGCGTCGGATCGCCTCGGCCACCCGCTCGCGGTGCACCGATCCCGGTGGCAGAGTTTCGCGCTCCACTACCGTCGGGGGCGGGTTCACGGGCCATTCGGGCAGCGCGTCGGTGAACCGGACCGTGTCGGGTTCATACAGGGCGGCCGGTGCAGTCGGATCGAATGGCAACGCGCCCAGCACAATTGGTGTTCCAGAGCGCAGCGCTGCCTGTGCGTCGGTGAGGTCGGAGAATCCGGCGCGTACGCCCTCGGCCAGGACCGCCCCGTTCGGCCCGGCCAACACGAACGACGGGTTCACTGCGACAGACACGGGTTGGGGTGACCGGTCAGCCCGAGCGCGGTGATCTGGCGCACGCCATGCTCGAACCCGCACACGGCCAGCGAAGCGGGCACCATCGAGAGTCGGATGCCCTCGGACACCGGCAGTTCCGCCCACCGGGTCAACATCGCGCGGGAGAAGTGCCCGTGCCCGACGAACACGACGTCCCGGGTGGGCAGATGTTCCAGCCCCAACGCGACAGCCCGATCCGCACGGATGCTCACCTGCGCCACGGACTCACCTCCCGGACAACCGTGAGTCCACACCAGCCAGTCGGGCACATTCTCGCGAATCTGCGGAGTCGTCAGTCCCTCGTAGTCGCCGTAATCCCACTCGGCCAGCATCGGGTTGACCTCGTCGACATGCAGGCCGGCCAGCTCGGCGGTGTCCAGCGCGCGGCGCCGCGGGCTGCTGATCACCAGCGGGTCGGTCAACTGCAGTTCGGCGAGTGCCGGGCGGGCCAGGACGGCCTGTTCCCGCCCGGTTTCGGTCAGGTCCTGTTCGGTGCGGCCGGTGTGCCTGCCGATGGCCGACCACTCGGTCTCGCCGTGGCGGAGCAGGATCAGGCGGTGCAGGCGGTCGCTCACACCGGCGATTCTGCCGCACGTACCGGCAATGCCGCCGGGAGCGTGCTTGGATGAAGGTGTGACTCGAGTATTAGCGGTCGCCAATCAAAAGGGTGGGGTAGCCAAGACGACGACGGTGGCGTCGCTGGGTGCGGCGATGTCCGAGCAAGGCAGGCGGGTTCTACTCGTCGATCTGGATCCGCAAGGCTGTCTGACGTTTTCATTGGGCCACGACCCGGACAAACTACCGGTGTCGGTACACGAGGTACTGCTCGGCGACGTCGAGCCGGGGGCCGCGCTGGTCGAGACGGCCGAGGGGATGACGCTGCTGCCGGCCAACATCGATCTGGCCGGATCCGAAGCCATGCTGCTGATGCGGGCCGGGCGGGAGTATGCACTCAAACGGGCCCTGGCCAAGGTCGAATCCGATTTCGACGTCGTGATCATCGATTGCCCGCCGTCACTGGGCGTGCTGACGCTCAACGGTCTGACGGCCGCGAACGAGGTGATCGTGCCGCTGCAGTGTGAAACCCTGGCGCACCGTGGCGTGGGCCAGTTCATGCGCACGATTTCCGACGTGCAGCAGATCACCAATCCCGAACTGACGCTGCTGGGCGCGCTGCCCACGCTCTACGATTCGCGCACCACCCACAGTCGTGACGTACTGCTCGATGTCGCGGACCGGTACGAGCTGCCGGTGCTGGCCCCGCCGATCCCGCGTACGGTCCGGTTCGCCGAGGCCAGCGCATCGGGATCCTCGGTGCTGGCCGGCCGCAAGAGCAAAGGTGGGCTGGCCTATCGCGAGCTGGCCCAGGCCCTGCTCAAACACTGGAAGTCCGGCAAGAAGCTGCCGACATTCACACCTGAGGTGGTGTAGGTACAGCCATGGCTTCGGTGTTACGGTCCGCGACGGCCACCGACCAGGGTCCGGTGCGGGCCAGCAACCAGGATTCTCTGCTCGCCGACGGCATTCTGTACGCGGTGGCCGACGGTTTCGGTCCCGACGGTGATCACGCCAGCCGGATCGCGGTGGAGGCGCTGGCCGCCGGTTTCGCCGCCGCACCTGACCGCGACGGGTTGATCGGCGCGGTCCAGCAGGCCAACGAACAGGTTTTCGCGCATGTCAGCGCATCGGGCACCAGTTCGGGCACAACGCTGACCGTGGTGGCAGTCTTCGGCGAAGATCAGGGCGGGCCGCTGGCCGTCAACATCGGGGATTCGCCGCTGAACCGGATTCGCGATGGCGTCATGAGCCAGCTGACCAACGACCACAGTGTTTCCGGCGAGTTGGTGCGTGCCGGTGAGATCACCCGCGAGGAGGCCCGCTTCCACCCGCACCGCCATCTGCTGACCCGGGCGCTCGGTATCGGTCCGGTCATCCGGCCCGATCTGTTCGATCTGGACTGCCGTCCCGGAGACCGGTTGTTGATCAGCAGTGACGGACTGTTCGCCGGAGCCGAGGATGCCGATATTCTGAGCGCGGCCGCAACCGACGAGCCTGAGGTCGCGGCGCAGCGGCTGGTCCAGGTCGCCAACGACGCAGGCGGCAGTGACAACACCACGGTGATCGTGATCGATATCGGCTGAGCCCCGCCCGGGTCAGGTCGCGCCGAGGGCCACGAGTTGCGTGCCGCGTTGTTCGAGCACGGTGTCCCCGGCCACCGCCGGCACCACCGGTGACACGCTCGGTGTGCGCGGCAGGGCGATGTGGCGCCGGCCGGCCCCGGTTGCTTGATCGAAGACGTCGTAACCGTCGCTGACCGGAACCAGCAGCTGGCCGGCCATCACCGTGGCGGGTCCGACCGGAAGGTGCGGTCCCGACGGGGTGACGGTGAACTTGTACTGGAGGCCGGAGCCGCCGGTGGTGCTGAAGACCAGCACCGAGTCGCCGGTCCACCAGGTGATCAGGTCTCCGGCGCGGGTGGTGGTCGACTGCGGCGCCGCCGGCTTGGCCAGCGGCAGGCTGGCGAGCGTCTTTCCGGTCTCGTCGATGACGTTGACCATCGGCCTCGGCGTGGGCAGGTACACCGCGGTGGTGGTGCCTGACACCGCGATCACCTTGGCCCCGGATTCGTCTGTGATGTCCTGCAGTTCGACGTAGCGCACGTCGGGAGTGTCTTCTTCGTCGGCCGGACGCAGCAGCGTCAACCTGACGAACTTGCTCTTCGGGCACGATTCCAGCACCGAGACCGCCGAGGAACTCGCGGCCGCCGACAGCTGGCGGCAAACCGGCGAGGCCGGCACGTCGGGCTTGATGCGGGCGTCCAGCGCACCGTAGGACAGCATCCGGACCATGTCCGAGCGCCACAGCTCGAGGCGACTGTCCCCGGCGGAGAGCACCGTGGAGCCGTCGGACGACAGCTGCACCTCGGGGTCGGCGTAGGCGGTGCGGGCGGGTCCACGCGTGCCGGACTTGCCGTCGACCGTGCTGACCTGTCCGCAGCCGCGAACATCGGGATACACCGCGACCGCGTACTGGTACACCGACGTCACGCCGCACAGTTCGAGGTCGCGGGCATAGCTCCACAGAACTGCGCCGCTGACGGGATCGCGGCCTTCGACGGTGGAACCATCGGCGGTCACCACCGAGCCGCCGGCGAGCACAGGCTGAGTGGTCTTCGGGCTGCCGGCCGCCCACAGCTGCTGCAGACCGGCCGGAATCTCGTGGGCCGGCGTCAGGTAGGGAACGGGTGCGGCAGCGGGTCTGCTGATGGTTGCCCGCGCGTCACTGGTCCACCAGATCAGGCCGGCCGCCAGTGCGACGATCGCGACGATTGCCGCCGCGGCAGCGATGTCGCCGCGGGTGCGGCGTTCGGGTTTGACCACTGACCGGTCTTGCCTGGCGTGAGCCGGTCAGCCGGCCGTTGCGGTCTCGGTCTTGCGGGGACGGCGCCGACGTCGGCGCCGTCCGGCGGACGACACGTCGTCGGCGGTGTCTGCCGACTCGGTCACCGGTGCGGAATCGGTGACCTCCGGAGCCGCGGCTGCGGCGCCTTCGGGATGCCCGGTGCCTGCCTCACCACCGCGGGTACGGCGACGGTTGCGGGACCTGGTCTTGGCCGGCCGGCCCTCGGAGTCCGCCGAGGAGATGCGCTTCTCGTCGGCACTGCGCTTGGCCACAGGCTTGCGCGCTTCACCGATCCGGCCGGTCACGTCGCTCGGGATACCCAGCTCCTCATAGATATGCGGCGAGCTGGAATAGGTTTCAGCGGGATCGGGGCAACCCAGGTTGAGCGCCTTGTCGATCGTCTCCCAGCGGGTCAGTTCGTCCCAGTCGACCAGGGTGATGGCGACACCGGTCTTGCCGGCCCGGCCGGTGCGGCCGATGCGGTGCACGTAGGCCTGCTCGTCCTCGGGGCACTGGTAGTTGATGACGTGCGTGACGTCGTCGATGTCGATACCGCGTGCCGCGACATCGGTGGCGACCAGAACGTCGACGGTTCCCGTGCGGAACGACTTAAGTGCCTTCTCGCGGGCGCCCTGGCCCAGATCGCCGTGCACGGCGTCGACCTTGAATCCGCGCTCGGCGAGTTCGTCGGACACCTTCTGCGCGGTGCGCTTGGTGCGGGTGAAGATCATCGTGGCGCCGCGGCCGTCGGCCTGCAGGATCCGGCTCACCAGCTCCGACTTGTCCAGGGCATGGGCCCGGTAGGCGAACTGTTCGGTGGTGTCGTGGGTGGCCGCCGAGTGCGGGGCCTCGGCCCGGATGTGGGTCGGCTGGTTCATGAACGTGCGGGCCAGCGTGATGATCGGGTCCGGCATGGTGGCCGAGAACAGCATTGACTGCCGGTCGTCGGGGGTCAGCCGCAGAATGCGCTCGATGTCGGGTAGGAAGCCCAGATCAAGCATCTCGTCGGCTTCGTCGAGCACCAGCACGGACAGTCCGCCCAGCTGCAGGTGGCCCTGCTGGGCCAGGTCGAGCAGCCGGCCCGGGGTGCCGACGACGACGTCGACGCCCTTGCGCAGTGCCTCGATCTGGGACTCGTAGGGCCGGCCGCCGTAGATCGACGTCACGGAGAATTTCCGCTTGGCGCCGGTGTCAGCGTCCACCATCAAATGGCGAGCCGCTCCGGCGAGATCGCCATAGACCTGGATGCAGAGCTCACGGGTGGGCACGACGATCAGGGCCCGGGGGGTGCCGTTGAGCGGGCGGGTCGCATCGGTGGAGATGCGATGCAGCAGCGGGATCCCGAAGGCATAGGTCTTGCCCATACCGGTGCGGGCCTGACCGATCAGATCGTCGCCGGCCAGTGCCAGCGGGAGGGTCAGTTCTTGGATGGCAAAGGGGTGTTCGATGCCTTCTTCAGACAGTGCACGGACGATTTCGTCGCGGACGCCGAGTTCGGCAAACGTTTTATTCAGATGAGTCATGGTGGGTGGAGGTGGCCTTTCACTGTCAAACCTCATGGGCATCCAGCGCACACGAGTTTGACGGTGAAGCGGTCGGGTTCGCCCGGATACGGTCGTATCCGTCGGCGCTGCCGATCCGCTGGGCCCAGCTCCACAGGGGCGGGCCAACTGCGTGCACGCACATTTCCTGGTAGCGGTTCGGGGGCCGAAAATAGTCGGCTCGAAGCGGTTACCAGATGCCATTGTAGCTGGTCGCGGGATATCGGCCGATTTGCCAGCAGATCACGGTGTCCCAGCGGCGTCTAGAGTTGGCCTCATGAATTCGCCTCAGCCTGCCGCGGAACGGATCGTCGAACCGGTCGAGGCTGGCGTGACTGCGGACCATCCCGGGGTCAACGAGCTGTTCGCGGTGCTGGCCTACGGCGAGGTCGCCGCGTTCTACCGGCTTACCGACGAGGCACGCATGGCGCCGAATCTGCGTGGCCGGATCAACTTGGCGAGTATGGCCGCGGCTGAGATGGGTCACTATGAGTTGTTGCGGGATGCGTTGGAACACAGGGGAGTTGACGTCGTTCCGGCGATGACGAAGTACGCCTCGGCGCTGGAGAACTATCACCGGATGACCACCCCCAGCACCTGGCTGGAGGCGTTGGTCAAGACCTACATCGGCGATGCGCTGGCCGCGGACTTCTACCTGGAGATCGCTGATGCGTTGCCGGAGGACGTGGCCGGCGTGGTGCGCTCGGTGCTGTCCGAAACCGGGCACTCGCAGTTCGTGGTCGCCGAGGTGCGCGCGGCCGTCACGGCCAGCGACCGTCAGCGGCACCGGCTGGCGCTGTGGGCGCGTCGTCTGCTCGGCGAGGCCGTCACCCAGGCGCAGTTTGTCCTGGCCGATCATGACGAACTCGTCGACTTGGTCATGTCCAGCGGTGAGGGTCTCACCCAGTTGGCCGAGTTCTTCGGCCGGCTGCAGAACACCCACCAGTCCCGGATGCAGGAACTGGGCCTGGCGTAGTACCCGCCTGACCCAGTCCGTCACTGCTTGGTTTCCGCTACTGCGTGCAGGTGGTGATCATCGTGTTGTTGGCCTGCGCGACGATCACGGCGCCCGATGCGTCGGTGATCGAGCAGTTGAGCTGACCGGCGACGCTCGTCGCGGTCACCGACTTGAGCTGGACACCGGGATTGAGCACCACGGTCTTGGCCCAGGGCAGTGCAACATTGATGTCGGTCTGCAGTGCGCCCTGCGCATCGGTGTAGACGATCGTCACCAGGTCGATGAGCTGCCGGTTGCCGGTAACCCGGTACGTGATGGTGTTCGGGCTCACCGTGGCTGCGGGCGGGGCCGCTTCAGCCGGCGGGGCGGCGGGCACGGGCGCCGCGGTGGCACTGGGCGACGGAGTCACGGTGGTCACGGTTTCGGGGGAGAGCGGTGCCGTCGGTGCGGCGCGCGGCGGGACCGGCTTGGAGGTCGCGTCCTGGGCAGGTTGGGTGGTCTGTGTCGCCGATGGGGAGGTGAGGCCGGCCGATACCGAACCGCTGTCCCCGCCGCCGAGGATCACCACGGTGCAGATCACCGCGACCAGCAGGATCGCGCCGGCCACGCCGGCCACCCAGATCCAGCGCCGGTCGATGGGGTCCTCGTAGAACGTGACCTCGTCGTCGTAATCCGCGTCGTAGTTGTCGTAATCGGCCGAGTAGTCGGTCCCCGGGTCGGGGGCGTAGCCCTCGGGGGCATGGCCGGAGTACCCGCCCGGCTCATAAGGGTGGTCCCCGAAGCGCTCGGTCGGAGTGGTGTCATACGGCGAATAATGCCTGGTCATGCGGCTGTCCCAGTCGTCTCGTCCAATATCGAAACTGATGCTATCGAGGCGGAAGTGACAGATGAGGTCGAGCTCGGTTCGTGTCGGTCACGGTCCGGACTCGGTTCGGTATCTGTGTTTCGCGCACGGCGTACCTCCGGTCCAGCCCCGCTCGCGGCGGGCGGGCTCGGCTGTCCACTAGCCTGCTCAGGGAAGTCGACAAACGTTGTGAAAAAGAAAGAAGGGTCCAGCGTGGAGGTCAAAATCGGTGTCACGGACAGCCCTCGCGAGCTGACCTTCAACAGCGCGCAGACACCCACCGAGGTGGAGCAGCAGGTCAACGACGCACTCGCCAAGGAGTCGGGTGTGCTGGCGTTGACCGATGAGAAGGGGCGGCGGTTTCTGGTGCAGAACAGCCGGATCGCCTATGTCGAGATCGGCGCCGCTGACGTGCGCCGGGTCGGCTTCGGGATTGGCGTGGAATCTGCCGGAGCATCCGCCCCAGCGGTCTAGGACCGGGTGAGTGGCACGTGTGACAGTCCGCCCCAGGCGAACTGCACCGTGCCATCCACGGCGGTATTCCGGTCGATCGGCCGGTCATTGGTCAGCCAGTACCGCGCCGAGTCGACGCTGATGGCCACCAATCCGACTGCGATCATCCTGGCGCGGTGCGCCTCGAGGCCGGAATCGCGGCTGATCAGATCGAACACCGCGTCGGTGCAGGCCTCGGTCGCCACCTTCACCTGAGACGCCACCTGCGGCTCGCTGACGTAGTCGTTCTCGAAGATCAGCCGGTACCCCTGGCTGTCATGCTCGATGAAATCGAAGAACGCCTCGACCGCGGCGCGCAACCGCTGCCGGTTGTCGGTGGTGGTGCGCAGGGCTTGGCGCACACCGGACACCAGGTTGTCGACGTGGCGTTGCAGTACTGCCAGATACAACTCGAGCTTCGACGAGAAGTGTTGGTACAGAACAGGTTTGCTCACACCTGCGCGGTCCGCGATCTCGTCCATCCCCGCCGCGTGGTACCCACGTTCGACGAAAACCTCGCTGGCGGCTGCCAACAGCTGTCCCCGCCGTTCATCACGAGGCAGGCGGTTGCCGCGTCGACCACCGGTCGGCGGCTTGTCGCCTCTCCTCTCGGCGGTGTTGGCGAGATCGCTCATCAGGTCCTCAATCTGTATTCCTCTGGCGCACTTGGACATGTTCATCCGAGCCGCTGATCGCACCGACACTACTACCGTGACGCGCACTGCTGCCGCGCGGTCGATGCGAAACGGGCATGGATTTCGAAATGACACCGGCGAGGTCACGGCATAGCTGCGCTCAGAACCGATCCACAGGAGTCTGTGCCATTCTGGTCCCGTGACCTACGACCCGGGACGTCGCGGGGGTGGCCGTGTCCCGGCGCTGCGCAATGAGTGGCGGGAGCCGCTCCGCGCTCAGCGCGATCCGATTGCCGCTGATTCAGGACGCGCCAGATCCAATCGGGACGACCACCAGCAGTGGCGTAAGCAGACTTGGATCGGCCGTTTCGTGTCCACGTACGGCTGGCGCGCGTATGCGTTGCCGGTGCTCATCGTGCTGACCGTGGTGGTGATGTACCAGACCGTCACCGGCACGAGCGTCTCGCAGTCCGCCCAGGAAGAAGAGGGCCCGGTGCAGGGCCCGCCCACCATCGACGTGGCCTCCACCTCGATCATCGGCGCGCCGCCCAAGGGCCTGACCCAGTTCGACGCGAACCTGCCGACCGGGATTCTGCCTGCCGGCGGCCAGTTCACCGAGGCCGGGACCCGGACCTGGCGGATCGTTCCGGGGGCCGCCCCCAAGATCGGTGAGGGCACCACGAAGTCGTTCACCTACACCGTCGAGGTCGAGGACGGTGTGGACACCACCTCGTTCGGCGGTGACGAAGGTTTCGGCCGGATGGTCAGCGAGACCCTGGCCAATCCGAAGAGCTGGACGCACAACGGTCTGTTCGCCTTCACCCGGGTGGACGAGACCAGCGGTGTCGAACCCGATTTCCGGGTGTCGCTGACCTCCCCGATGACAGTCCGGGAGGGCTGTGGCTACGACATCGAGCTGGAATCGTCGTGCTACAACCCGTCGTTCGACGGGCATCAGCCCCGGGTCTTCGTCAACGAGGCCCGCTGGGTACGCGGCGCGGTGCCGTTCCAGGGGGACATCGGGTCCTACCGCCAGTACCTGATCAACCATGAGGTTGGTCACGCCATCGGATACCAGCGGCACGAGGCCTGTGAAGGCAACGGAAAGCTGGCGCCGATCATGATGCAGCAGACGTTCTCCACCTCGAACGACGACGCCGCCAAGTTCGACCCCGGAACGGTCAAGGCCGACGGCCTGACCTGCAAATTCAACCCCTGGCCGTACCCGATCGCCTGACCGCTGCCGCCGAGGTGGATTCTCCGGGCGAGTGGGCATCGAGACCCGTAGCGGATAGCTGGTGCGCACGATCGCGGTAGCCGGAGCACGGGAAGCATCGGCACCGGATTACCGTTGTGTGTACGAGCAGCTGGGACGATGAACTGACCAGAAAAACTGAGGAGACATCCGGTGTCCGCGAATTTGGACGTGTCGTTACCGCCGTTGGTCGAGCCGGCCGCCGAGCTGACGCGTGAAGAGGTGACGCGCTACAGCCGGCACCTGATCATTCCGGACGTCGGTGTGATCGGGCAGAAGCGGCTGAAGAACGCCAAGGTGCTGGTGATCGGGGCCGGTGGGCTCGGCTCACCGACCTTGCTCTACCTGGCTGCGGCGGGGGTGGGCACCATCGGCATAGTCGAGTTCGACGTGGTCGACGAGTCCAACCTGCAGCGCCAGATCATCCACGGGCAGTCCGACATCGGCCGGTCCAAGGCGCAGAGCGCCAGGGATTCGGTTTTGGAGATCAACCCGCTGGTGACGGTGAATCTGCATGAGTTCCGGTTGGAACCCGACAATGCGGTGGAGCTGTTCAGCCAGTACGACCTGATCCTGGACGGCACCGACAACTTCGCCACCCGATATCTGGTCAACGACGCCGCGGTGTTGGCCGGCAAGCCCTACGTATGGGGTTCGATCTACCGGTTCGAAGGCCAGGTGTCGGTGTTCTGGGAGGACGCCCCCGACGGGCTGGGCCTGAACTACCGCGACCTCTATCCCGAGCCGCCGCCACCGGGCATGGTGCCCTCGTGCGCCGAGGGCGGGGTCCTGGGCATCCTGTGTGCCTCGATCGCGTCGGTGATGGGTACCGAGGCAATCAAGCTCATCACCGGAATCGGCGAGCCACTGCTCGGCCGGCTGATGGTGTACGACGCGCTGGACATGACCTACCGCACCATCCGAATCCGCAAGGACCCGGCGACTCCCAAGATCACCGAGTTGATCGATTACGAGGCGTTCTGCGGCGTGGTGTCGGACGCTGCTGCCGAGGCCGCTGCCGGATCGACGGTCACCCCGCTGGAGCTCAAGGAACTCATCGACTCCGGGAAACCGTTGGCGCTGATCGATGTCCGCGAGCCCGTCGAGTGGGATATCAATCACATCGAGGGCGCCGAGCTCATCCCGAAGCCGACGTTCGAATCGGGTGACGCATTGGCCAAGCTCCCGGTGGACCGAACACCGGTGCTGTACTGCAAAACCGGAATACGGTCCGCAGAGGTGCTCGCCATCGTCAAGAAGGCCGGATTTTCCGACGCGGTGCACCTGCAGGGCGGAATTGTGGCCTGGGCCAAGCAACTCGAGCCCGACATGGTGATGTACTGACGACTGGTTTGCCGGTCAACACCTTAGGCTGAGGCTGTGACTGTGGAACGGCCGCCGGAACATGTGCTGGCGGCGTTCGGCCTGTCCGGGGTACGCCCGGTACCGCTCGGCTCAGGCTGGGAGGGTGGCTGGCGCTGCGGCGAAGTGGTGATGTCGATGGTGCCCGAGCACGCCCGTGCGGCGTGGTCGGCCAAGGTTCGGGAATCGCTGTTCATCGACGGCGTGCGGCTGGCCCGCCCGGTCCGCTCGACGGACGGACGCTACGTGGTCGCCGGGTGGCGTGCCGACACCTTCGTCGCCGGCACGCCCGAGCCCCGTCACGACGAGGTGGTGTCGGCCGCGGTCCGGTTGCATGAGGCCACCGCGAAATTGGAGCGACCACGCTTCCTCACCCAACCGCCCGTCGCGCCATGGGCCGACGTCGACGTGTTCATTGCCGCCGACCGGGCGGCCTGGGAGGACCGGCCGCTGCATTCGTTGCCGCCCGGCGCCAGGGTCTCGCCCGGGTCGTCGGATGGCCAGCGCTCGGTCGAGCTGATCAATCAGTTGGCTGGCCTGCGCAGGCCGACCAAGAGCGCGAGTCAACTGGTCCACGGTGACCTTTACGGCACAGTGCTTTTCGCCGGAACGGCCGCGCCGGGAATCACCGACATCACCCCCTACTGGCGGCCTGCTCCGTGGGCCGCAGGCGTGGTGGTGATCGACGCGCTGTCCTGGGGCGACGCCGATGACGGATTGGTCGAGCGGTGGCAGTCGCTGCCCGAATGGCCGCAGATGTTGTTGCGGGCGTTGATGTTCCGCCTGGCCGTACACGCGCTGCACCCGCGATCCACCGCCGCGGCCTTCCCTGGCCTGGCGCGCACGGCTGCGCTCATCCGGCTGATCCTTTAGCTCACCGTCCGCTCGCGCTAGAAGGCGTGGCGATACTCGGCCAGGCGGACGCGCCCGTCGACGGCCAACACCCCCTCGGCGCGCAGCCGCTCCAACTGCCGGGTGGCCAGGTGCGGCGCCGGGCGCCCCGACGCCGGAATCACCCGGTGCCAGGGCAGGTCCGAGGAATCGGTCCGCATGATCCAGCCGACGATCCGTGGACTGGAAAGCTCGGCGGCATCGGCAATGTCGCCATAGGTCGACACTTTTCCCGACGGGATCGCGGCGACCAGGGTGCGCACCAGCTCCACCTGCTCCTCGGTGACGGCCGGCATCGTCAGCCCAGCTGTTCGAGGATCAGCTTCGCGGTGTCCGCCGGCTTGGCCTGGGCCACCATGTGATCGCAGTCCCAATCCAGCAGCGTGAAATCCGGGCCGAGCTGCCCACTCAGCGCGCTGATGAGACCGTCCCGCGCATACGGTGGGCTGGTACGGGTGGCGCGGACCAGAACGGTGGGAGTGCCCTTGCGCGGCAGTGCAACCGGGCGCGCCAGCTCACTCCAATACGACATCATGGCCGGGATGCTGATCCGCCACGCGTAGCGTCCGCCCGGTAGTTCGACGAGGTGCTCGTCGAGGTCACGGTCCAACTCCTCCGGCGCGACCTCGCCCCACGACCCGTTCGCCTTCTCGGCGCGTGCCTCGGCGCGGTCGGGATAGTCCGGAGAGGCCAACATGGCATCGGCGATCTCCCGCATCCATTCGCCGTCGAGTTCCACCGCGGGGTCCAACAACACGAGCCCGCTCACCAGATGAGGATGTGCGGCAGCCAGATTGAGCGCCACCGCACCGCCGAACGAATGCCCGACCACCAGGGTCGGACCGTCCAACAGTGACGCAAGGGCCTCGACATTGGCATCGAGCGTCCACGGGGCGGCCCAAGATGAGCGGCCGTGCCCGAGCAGATCGGGGGCGAGTACCGCCACCTCGGGCAGGTGTTGCTCGGCCAAGGTCTTCCAGCGTTCGCCGTGCCCGGTCAAGCCGTGGATGAGCAACAGCCGGGTCGGCTGCGCGGGACCGTAGTGGTGGACGTTCAACTTCGCGGCTGACATCCGTTCATGCTGCCAGGAGCCGCAACCGCTACTTGTCGTGCCCCTCGCTCCAATCCGCTCCGCTACTTGTCGTGCCCGCCGCTCCAATCCGCTCCGCTACTTGTCGTGCCCGCCGCTCCAATCCGCTCCGCTACTTGTCGTACCCCTCTGGTGTCATCTCCTCCATGACCACACACCACGTCGAACCGGCACTGGCGGGCAGCGAGCTGCTGGTACCGGGGCGCGGCGGGGTGGTGCGGGTCCTGGGCGGGCCGGGCACCGGCAAGAGCTCACTGTTGATCAGCACCGCGGTCGACCACATCGCGGCGGGCACCGACCCCGAGTCGGTGCTGTTGCTCACCGGCTCGGCCCGGCTGCGGGGCGAGGCCAGGGCCGCCATCACCGCCCGCCTGCTCGGTGCGGGCACTCACGGCGTGGTGCAGGAACCGATGGTGCGCACCGTGCACTCCTATGCGTTCGCACTCCTGCGGCTGGCGGCTCAGCGCAACGGTGATCCGCCGCCGCGGCTGATCACCACCGCCGAACAGGACGGCATCATCCGGGAACTGCTGGCCGGCGACCTGGAGGACGGCACGGATTCCCCCGTTGGCTGGCCGGAACAGCTGTGGCCGGCGCTGAGCACGGCGGGCTTCGCCACCGAGCTGCGTGATCTGATGGCACGCTGCACTGAACGCGGTGTGGATCCACGCGCCCTGCAGCGGCTGGGTCGGTCGGCCGGGCGCCCGGAATGGTTGGCGGCGGGCCGGTTTGCCCAGGCCTACGAGCAGATCATGCTGTTGCGTTCGGCTGTCGGTATGGCCGCACCGCAGGCCACGGTCCCCGCGTTGGGGGCGGCCGAACTCGTCGGTGCGGCGCTGGAGGCCCTCGGGACCGACGCGGATCTGCTGGCCGCCGAGCGGGCTCGGATCAGCCTGCTGCTGGTCGACGACGCCCAGCACCTCGATCCGCAGGCCGCGTTGTTGGTGCGGGTGTTGGCGGCCGGGGCGGGGTTGACCGTTATTGCCGGTGACCCCGACCAGACGGTGTTCTCGTACCGCGGCGCCGATCCGGTGTTGTTGCGCGATCACGGCGGGGACGACGCCCCGGCGATCATTCTCACCCAGTCGCACCGCTGTGCCCCCGCAGTCGCTTCGGCGATCTCGGGCATCGCTCGCCGCCTGCCTGGTGTGGGGGCCGGCCGCGCGATGGAGGGCAACCCGGAACGCGGGCAGGGCGAGGTGACCATGCGGTTGGCGGCCACGCCGCATGCCGAGAACGCCTACATCGCCGACGCTTTGCGCCGTGCCCATCTGGTCGACGGCGTGCCCTGGTCCGAGATGGCGGTGGTGGTCCGCTCGATTCCACGGGTGGGTGCGGCCCTGGCGCGGGCACTGAGCGGGGCCGGGGTGCCGGTGCAGGCCGCGGGCACTGACCTGGGGCTGGCGCAGCAGCCTGCGGTCGCCGCCTTGCTGACGGTGTTGGAGGTGACGGCATCCGGGAACCTGGACGGTGACAGCGCCGTCAGTCTGCTCACCGGTCCGATCGGCCGAGTCGACCCGGTGACCCTGCGGCAGTTGCGACGGGCGCTGCGGCGTGCCGATGGTTCCACGCCGCCAAGGGGTTTCACCGATCTGCTCGTGGCCGCGATCGATGCGGAGCCGGCCGGCTTGTCGGCCGAACACGTCAAGCCGCTGCGCCGGCTGCGGTCGGTCCTGGCCGCCGCTCGCCGCAGCGAGCGAGACGGCGCGGATCCGCGCTATACCCTGTGGCAGGCCTGGAATGCCTGCCGGTTGCAGCCGCGTTGGCTGGCGGCCAGTGAGCGCGGCGGCACCATCGGGGCACAAGCCGACCGCGACCTGGACGCGATGACCGCGCTCTTCGATGTGGCCGATCAGTATGTGAGCCGCACCGCGGGAGCGTCGCTGAGTGGGCTGGTGGACCACGTGGCGACATTGGGGTCGTCGATGTCGGCCTCAGATGCGAGCCCCAGGTCCGACGCGGTCTCGGTGCTCAGCGCGCACGCCGCACTGGGCCGCGAGTGGGATTTCGTGGTGATTTCTGGTGTGCAGGAAGGGTTGTGGCCCAACACCATTCCGCGGGGCGGCATCCTGGGGACGCAGAACCTGGTGGATGTTCTCGACGGGGTGGCCGCCCCGGATGAGCGCGTGGTGTCGACTCGGGCGCCCCTGCTCGCCGAGGAACGGCGGCTGTTGATGGCGGCCATGGGCCGGGCCCGGATCCGGCTGCTGGTAACCGCGGTCGACAGCGACGGTGGGGACGAATCGCTGCTGCCGTCACCGTTCTGTGCCGAACTGGCCGAGGTGGCAACGGAATCGGTGTCACTTCCGCCATTGGCCGCACCGCGGGTACTGCTGCCTTCGGCGGTGGTCGGTCGGCTGCGGGCCGTCGTGTGCGCACCGGAGGGCGCCGTCGACGACGAGTCCCGGTCCTGTGCGGCAACTCAATTGGCCCGGCTGGCCGCGGCGGGGGTTCCAGGGGCTGATCCTTCGCAATGGCACACGATGACGCCGTTGTCCACCGAGGAGCCGCTGTGGTCGGAGACCGACGGCGTGCTACCTGAGGTTGTCTTGTCACCGTCGACGCTGCAGATGCTCACCGACTGCCCGTTGCGTTGGCTGCT
Organism: Mycobacterium sp. IDUB_9; assembly: GCF_055419505.1. Classification (NCBI taxonomy): domain Bacteria; kingdom Bacillati; phylum Actinomycetota; class Actinomycetes; order Mycobacteriales; family Mycobacteriaceae; genus Mycobacterium; species Mycobacterium sp. IDUB_9. The sequence continues at coordinate 766,711 of NZ_JBVAXU010000002.1, forward strand.
GGAGCGCCACGGCGGCGGTGACGGACGCGACGTGCGTTCGACAGTCGGGTCGTTGCTGCACGCGCTGGTCGCCGATTCCGGCAAGACCGAGGGCCAACTGATCGACGACCTGGAAAAGGTGTGGGAAGACCTGCCTTTCGAGGCGAAGTGGTATTCGGACAATGAGTTGTCGCGCCACCGCGAGATGCTCGAAACCTTCACCCGATGGCGTACGGACACCCGGGGCCAGTTGACCGAGGTCGCCGTGGAGATCGATGTCGAGGGGGTGCTCGTCGAGCCGGGGTCCGACGGGCCGGGTGTCCGGGTGCGGGGCCGGTTGGATCGCCTTGAGCGTGACCAGGCGGATCGGCTCGTCGTCGTCGACCTGAAGACCGGTAAGAGCCCCGTCACCAAGGACGACGCCCAGAAGCACGCCCAGCTGGCCACGTATCAGCTTGCGGTGGCAGCGGGATTACTGCAGCACGGCGATCAGCCGGGCGGGGGCCGGTTGGTATACCTGGGCAAGGCGGGCGCGGCGGGCGCCACCGAACGCGAACAGGACCCGATGACACCGGACACTCGTGCCGACTGGCTGGGCACGGTCAGCAGCGCGGCGGCGGCCACCGCAGGACCGCAGTTCGTGGCCCGCGTCAACGACGGCTGCGCGCACTGCCCGGTGCGTTCGTCGTGCCCGGTCCAGGCTGCCGGGGATCGGTCATGACGGAAACCGCGCAGGCCCGCGTGCGATACAGCCCGGCCGAGTTGTCCACTGCACTGGGTCTGTTCCCCCCGACCGAGGAGCAGGCCGCGGTCATCGCCGCGCCGCCCGGGCCCTTGGTGGTCATAGCGGGGGCAGGTGCCGGTAAGACCGAGACCATGGCGGCCCGGGTCGTCTGGTTGGTAGCCAACGGTTATGCCACGCCGTCACAGGTGCTGGGCCTGACCTTCACCCGCAAAGCCGCCGGCCAGCTGTTGCGCCGGGTGCGGACCCGGTTGGCCCGCCTCGCCGGTGCCGGTCTCGCGCCGGTGACCGTCGGCGCCGACGAGATCGCGACGGTCAGTACCTATCACGCGTTCGCCGGCACTCTGCTGCGCGAGCACGGGCTCCTCCTCCCGGTCGAACCGGATACCCGGCTGCTGAGCGAGACGGAGCTGTGGCAGCTGGCCTTCGACGTGGTGTGTGCGCACCCGGGAGAGCTGGCCATCGACAAGACCCCGGCCGCCGTCACGGGCATGGTGCTGCGGCTCGCAGGCGCGCTGGCCGAGCATCTGGTCGACACCGATCAACTCCGCGATACGCATGTGGAGCTCGAGCGGTTGGTGCACTCCCTGCCGGCCGGTCCGTACCAGCGTGACCGCGGGCCCAGCCAGTGGCTGCTCAAGATGCTGGCCACCCAGACCGAACGCACCGAACTGGTGCCGTTGATCGATGCGTTGCACCAGCGGATGCGCACCGACAAGGTGATGGATTTCGGTATGCAGATGTCCGCTGCGGCGCGGCTGGCTTCGAATTTTCCTCAGGTCGGTGAGCAACTGCGGCAACGTTTCCGGGTGGTGCTGCTCGACGAGTACCAGGACACCGGGCATGCGCAGCGAGTAGCGCTGTCCTCGCTGTTCGGCGGCGGCGTCGACGAGGGCCTGGCGCTGACCGCGGTGGGCGATCCGATCCAGTCGATCTATGGCTGGCGGGGCGCGTCCGCGACGAACCTACCCCGGTTCACCACGGACTTCCCGCAGGTCGACGGGTCTCCCGCCCCGACGCTGGAACTGCGGACCAGTTGGCGCAACCCGCCGAGTGCCCTGCATCTGGCCAATGCGGTGTCGGCCGAGGCGCGCCGCCGGTCGGTGACGGTGCATGAGCTGCGGCCCCGTCCCGACGCTGAGCCGGGCACCATCCGGTGTGCACTGCTGAATGATGTCGAGACCGAACGTGACTGGGTGGCAGATCATCTGGCGCGGATCCACCACGGTGCGGTGGCACAGGGGTCGGCCACACCGACCGCGGCCGTACTGGTGCGGCGCAACGCCGACGCCGCGCCGATGGCCGAGGCGCTGAGTGCACGCGGGGTTCCGGCCGAGGTGGTCGGGGTGGCCGGACTGCTGGCCGTACCCGAGGTGGCCGATCTGGTCGCGACGCTGCGGTTGGTGGCCGATCCCGCGGCAGGCTCCGCGGTGATGCGGGTGCTGACCGGACCGCGGTGGCGGTTCGGTGCGCGGGATATCGCCGCTCTGTGGCGCCGGGCCAGGGAACTCGACGACCGGCCGGTGGGGGAGCCCAGCGCTGCTGAGATCGTGGCCCAGGCCGCCCCCGACGCCGATTCGGCCTGTCTGGCCGACGCGCTCTGCGATCCCGGTGCCGCCGAACACTATTCGCCGGCCGGCTACCGGCGGATCGGGGCCCTCGGGCGCGAGCTGACCATGTTGCGTGCACACCTGAGCCACCCGCTGCCCGAGTTGGTGGCCGAGGTGCGGCGCGTCGCCGGATTGGACGCCGAGGCTCGCGCGGCCCGCCCGGTGGCCGCGGGCTGGTCCGGGACCGAGAACCTCGACACATTCTGCGATCTGGTGGCCGATTTCGCCGGACGATCAGGTGGGTCCGTACTCGCGCTGCTGGCCTATTTGGATGTGGCCACCGAGGTGGAGAACGGCTTGGCGCCGGCGGAGTTGACGGTGTCGCACGACCGGGTGCAGATCCTGACCGTGCATGCGGCCAAGGGACTGGAATGGCAGGTGGTCGCCGTTCCGCATCTGAGCGGCCGGGTGTTTCCGTCGACGGCCTCGGCGCGCACCTGGCTCAGCGATTCGTCGGATCTGCCTCCGCTGTTGCGCGGGGATCGGGCGACCGAGTCGGAGCTGGGTGTACCGGTTCTGGACACCTCCGACATCAACGACCGGAAGATCTTGTCGGACAAGATCTCCGATCACAAGCGCAGCCTTGAACAGCGCCGTATCGACGAGGAGCGCCGGCTGCTCTACGTCGCGATCACCCGCTCGGAGGACACCTTGCTGATCTCCGGGCATCACTGGGGTGCCACCGAGAGTAAGCCGCGTGGCCCCTCGGAGTTTCTGTGCGAGATCAAGGCCATCGTGGAAGATGCTGCTGCGCAGGGTAATCCGTGCGGCGAGATCGAGCAGTGGGCTCCCGATCCGCCGGCTGGCGAGGTCAACCCGTTGCGGGACAAGGCTCTCGAAGCGATCTGGCCGGCGGCCCCGGCGAGAGAGAACGACGTCGACCGTGGTGCGGCACTTGTGGCGCGGGCGCTGGCCGGTGAGCGTGGGGCCGATGCCGGCTCAGACGAGACCGGCGAGGCCGCCGAAGCCGTCGCCGATGCCGCCGGGGAGGGCTGGGCCGCCGACGTCGATGCGCTTCTTGCCGAGCGGGATCACGCACCGCAGGTCGCCCCGCTTGAGGTGCCCGGCCAGTTGTCGGTCAGCACACTGGTGGAGTTGAGCCGCGATCGGCAGGCCGCGCTGCAACGCCTGCATCGCCGGTTGCCGCAACGTCCGGATCCGCATGCGCTGCTGGGCACCGCCTTCCACGAGTGGGTGCAGCGGTACTTCCACTCCGAGCGTCTGTTCGACCTCGACGATCTACCCGGCGCGATGGACAGTGACAGCGGGCGCGCCAGCGCGGCCGAACTGTCCGAGTTGCAGGACGCATTCGTCATGTCGTCGTGGGCCGCACGTACCCCGATCGAGGTGGAGGTGCCGTTCGACATGGTGATCGGGACGACGAGAACCACCATCGTGCGCGGCCGGATCGACGCGGTCTTCGCGCACGATGACGGGACCACCACCGTGGTCGACTGGAAAACCGGAGACCCTCCGACCACTCCGGAATCCCTGGCGCAGGCTGCGGTTCAGCTGGCGGTGTACCGCCTGGCCTGGGCGGCGCTACGCGGGTGCGCGCCGGAATCGGTGCGGGCCGCGTTCCACTACGTGCGCTCGGGGCGGACCGTCAGTCCCGAATCGCTGCCAGGGGAGGACGAACTCGTCGCTCTGCTGACCGATCCCGCCTCGTCGAGCACTGCGCAGGAGCACTAGCCGTCACCAGCTGAGGTCAAGTTGGCGATCTCGGATCCCCACACCGATCGCGCTCCCAGATCGCCGATGCGGTAGATCTGAACGATCGAGGCAACTCCCACCAGAACGGCGGCCGCCCCGACGACCCCGTGGTAGATCAGCCGCCGGCTGTCATCGCGGCGTTCGGCGAAACGCACACCCACCAGCGCCAGCGCGACGACCAGCAGTGCGAGCGAGAAGTAGATCATGGTGTCGCCGCGCTCGGCGTGCTCTTGCAGGACGGCATCTTGAGCGGGCCGCAGGTCGTAGAGCCATTCACCGGCGTACGTGGTGAGCGGCGTCAAAACCGTTGTCACAACGGCCAGGATGAGCGTGAGCCACAGCAAGTGGCCTCGGCGGGCGGCGGGCCACAGTGCGCACAGCATCTCCAGTACCGCGGTCAACGGTACGAGGATGACCAGCGCGTGGACGAGAAGAACGTGGGCGGGTAAGCCGTTGATGACTGTCACGGAACTCCTTGGCTGGTCGGATGATCGACGAGGTCAGGTGATGGTGCTCCCCACCAACAGACCGATCAGATAGGTGATCGCCAGGGCCAGGCCGCCGCCGATCACGTTGCGTAGCACAGCGCGTCCTTTTGGTGCCCCGCCCAGCCCGGCAGACACCGCTCCGGTGAGCATCAATGCCAGCAATACCGACACCACAGTCACGGGGATCCGCAATGTCGTCGGCGGGATCAGGATTGCGATCAACGGCAGCAGCGCACCGATGGTGAACGACAGCGCCGATGACGTAGCCGCCTGCCACGGATTGGTCAGATCCTTGGGATCGATGCCCAATTCGACCTCGGCGTGCGCAGCGAAGGCGTCGTGGTCGGTGAGTTCTTCGGCCACGGTGCGCGCCGTCGCCGTCGACAGGCCCTTGGCCTCGTAGAGCGAGGTCAACTCGTCCAATTCGGCGGCGGGGTCATCGCTCAATTCGAGGCGTTCCTTGCTCAGCAGCGCGCGTTCGGTGTCACGTTGCGTGCTCACCGAGACGTATTCGCCCAGCGCCATCGAGACCGCTCCGGCGGCCAGGCCGGCGATGCCGGCGGTCAGAATCGGCGCCTGCTCCACCGTCGCGGCGGCCACGCCCACCACGATGCCGGCCGTGGAGACGATTCCGTCGTTGGCACCCAAAACCCCAGCGCGAAGCCAGTTCAGTCTCGATGCCAGTGAACCCACGTGCGGCTCGGACGGATGGCTGGGATTCGGCACGATCCCGACCATATCGACCAAAATTGCACGCCACCAGCAACGATAGCCTTGCCAAACTTGGCTCCGGATGCTTCCCGGCGCCGGGCCCGAGACGAAACCGGTTGGAGCCCAGGCGTTCTGGCCGGGTCGGTTAGGTGTTGCGGTAGATCCGCAGGGCCGAGGTGATCATCGGGATCTGCAGCGGCAGTCGGGCGATCGCCCCGATGCGCATCGGCCATGGCTTGTCCCACCACAACCGGACCATGTTCACGTTCCCGGGAAACACCGCGACGAACAGGGTGATCGCGGCCAGTGCACCCAGCCGCCGGGTGCGGGGCACGGCCAGGAGGGCTCCGGTAGCCACCTCACCCACGCCGGAGGCGTAGGTGTAGAAGCGGGCGCTGCCGGGCAGCTCGGCCGGAATGATCGAGTCGAACGGTTTGGGGGCCACGAAGTGCAGCACCCCCATGCCCACCAGTAGGGCAGCCATGCGTTGGGCGGCGGGTGCGGAGGAGATCCGCTGAGTCTCGGGTGCGGTCATGGTTACATTGTGGCGTGCGTCTGATCGGAACGATCCCGGCACGCCCCGGGGTGCTTTGCTCGATGATGGGGTGGCGTGGCTAAAGGCAGGCTGCGGCGCCGGCTCGCCGCGATGGACCCGAACCTGACTTCGCGCCCGGATGCCGCGCTGGTCGACGTGCTGCGTATCCCCGAGCCGTTCGTCAGTCCGGCCCGCAAGATCTTCATGCGGGTGCTGTACGCGTTGGGGGCGCTGTTCGCCGCGGTGCTCATCGTCTACCTCGATCGGCACGGCTATCGGGACAACGACAGCGCCCCGGATCCGAACAATCCGCTCTCGTTCCTGGACTGCCTGTACTACGCGACGGTGTCACTGTCGACGACCGGTTACGGCGACATCACGCCGTACACGGATTCGGCGCGTCTGGTGAACGTCATCGTGATCACGCCGCTGCGGGTGGCCTTCCTGATCGTTCTCATCGGTACCACCGTGGAAACCCTGACCACCCAATCCCGGCAGGCGCTGAAGATTCAGCGATGGAGGAACAAAGTGCGCAACCACACCGTCGTCGTCGGATACGGCACCAAGGGCCGGACGGCGGTCGCCGCGATGGTCGGCGATGAGGTCTCCCCGGCCGACATCGTCGTCGTCGACGAGAGCGCGGCTGCGCTGGAGCGCGCCAAGGGCGCCGGGCTGGTGACCGTGCACGGTGACGCCACCAATTCCGCTGTCCTGCGGCTGGCGGGTGCCCAGCACGCCAAGTCGATCATCGTCGCCGCCGACAACGACGCCAGCGCGGTGCTGGTCACGTTGACTGCCCGCGAGCTGGCCCCCAAAGCCAAGATCATCGCGGCGGTGCGGGAATCTGACAACCTGCATCTGCTCAAGCAGTCCGGTGCGGACTCCACAGTGGTGTCTTCCGAGACCGCCGGGCGCCTGCTCGGGATCGCGACGCAGACTCCCAGTGTGGTGGAGATGATGGAGGATCTGCTCACTCCCGATGCGGGGTTCGCCATCGCCGAGCGCGAGGTCACTCCGAAGGAGGAGGGCGGCTCCCCGCGCCATCTGCACGACATCGTGCTGGGTGTGGTGCGTGGAGGCCGGCTGGTCCGGGTCGATGCGCCAGAGGTGGATGCGCTGGAGGCCGGTGACCGGTTGCTCTACATCCGCAGCGCGGACGCCGAGCGATGACACATCGAACGTTCGGCCTACGCAACGTCCCCCTGCTGTCGCGGGTTGGCGCCGACCGCGCCGACGCCCTGCGCACCGATGTCGATGCTGCGACCGAGGGCTGGAAGGACGCGCTGCTGCTACGTGTCGACCGCCGCAGCCAGGTGCTGATCTCGGGTGGCCAGGTGGTGCTCGGTAAGGCTTCGAGCTTGGGCACCGACAAGCCACCGGAGCACGCGGTCTTCTTGGGGCGGCTGGCCGATGGGCGGCATGTCTGGGGTGTCCGCAGCGCACTGGAAGGGCCCGAGGATCCGGATGCGCCGGCCGAGGTGCTCGATCTGCGCCGGGCCGGCGAGGTCTTCGACGATGTCAGCGCCCAGTTGGTGTCGACCGCTACCGCGCTGCTCAACTGGCATGACCGGGCCAGGTTCAATGCGGTGGACGGCGCGGTGACAAGGTCGGCCAAAGGTGGCTGGTCGCGGGTCGACCCGGTCAGCGGTCATGAGGAGTTCCCGCGCATCGATCCGGCAGTCATCTGTCTGGTCCACGATGGCCGTGACCGCGCGGTACTGGCCCGTCAGACGGCATGGCCCGAGCGGTTGTTCTCGATCCTGGCCGGATTCGTCGAGGCCGGCGAGTCCTTCGAGACATGTGTGGTGCGTGAGATCTCCGAGGAGGTCGGCCTGACGGTGACCGATGTGCAGTACCTGGGTAGCCAGCCGTGGCCGTTCCCACGGTCGCTGATGGTCGGGTTCCATGCCATCGGTGATCCCGAACAGCCGTTCTCGTTCAATGACGGCGAGATCGCGGAGGCCGACTGGTTCACCCGTGCCGAGATCCGCGAGGCTCTGGATCGGGGTGACTGGAACTCGGCCGGCGGCGATTCGCAGTCCCGGTTGCTGTTGCCCGGGTCGATCTCGATCGCCCGGGAGATCATCGAGTCGTGGGCGGCCCTGGACTGAATTTCAATGGGCCGGGCAATGTCAGCCGATTTTGGCTTTGACCTGCTTGATCGTCGGATTGGTCAGCGTCGACCCGTCGGCGAACTTCACGGTCGGCACCACATGGTTGCCGCCGTTGACCGAGCCGACGAATTCCGCTGCGGCGGGATCCTGCTCGATGTCGACCTCAGTCCACGCGATGCCCTCGGACTTCAGAGCCATCTTGAGCCGCGAGCAATAGCCGCACCACGTGGTGGTGTACATGGTCACAGTCGGTGTAGCAGTCATAGTCCTCATAACGTAGCGGAACGGCTGCCTCATGCCCGCGGTGACGCAGGTCTCCGGCCTGCAGCGGTATGTTGCCGATCTGCAATGGGACGGAGCTGAACATGACCCGAGTGGTACCGCCGGTGGCCGGCGACCCGCATGTGCTCGACGAGTTGCGGTTGCAGGTGCGCCAGTTCGTCGCCGAGCAGCAGCAGACCGGCAAGGTCGGCCGGTACGCCGACAGTTGGCTGACCGGTTGGGACGAGGACTTCAGCCGGGCGCTGGCCGCCCGCGGTTGGCTGGGGATGACGGTGCCGGTCTCCTACGGTGGGCACGGACGCAGCCATCAGGAGCGCTTCGTGGTCACCGAGGAGCTGCTGGCCGCCGGGGCCCCGGTGGGGGCGCACTGGATCGCCGACCGCCAGATCGTTCCCTCTCTGCTCAAGTACGGCACCGAGGAACAGCGGCGAAAGTTCTTGCCCGCCATCGCCAAAGGCGAGTGCTACTTCGGAATCGGTATGAGCGAGCCGGATTCCGGCTCGGATCTGGCCAGCGTGCGCACCAAGGCTCTGCAGGTTGACGGCGGGTGGGCGGTCACCGGCGCCAAGGTGTGGACGTCAGGGGCGCATCTGGCCCACGCATTCATCTGTCTGGCCCGCACCGCGCCTGTGGATCCGGCACACCGCCATGACGGTCTCAGTCAGTTCATCGTCGATCTGCGCGCGCCCGGCGTCGACATCCGGCCCATCATCTCGATGAACGGCAAGCACCACTTCAACGAGGTGATCCTCGATGAGGTGTTCGTGCCCGACGCCATGGTGTTCGGCACCATCGGCAACGGCTGGCAGCAGGTGACCTCGGAGCTGAGCTTCGAACGCAGTGGGCCCGAGCGTTTCCTGTCGACGTTCCCGCTGCTGGCAGACATGGCCTCGCACATGCGCGACGGGGAGCTGCCTCGCCACACCGATCTGGGCCGCTACCTGGCCCGCATCACCGGGCTGCACCAGATGTCGATGGCGGTGGCCGGTGCGCTGGAGCGACATGAGCCGGCCGACACCGCGGCGGCCGTGGTCAAGGTGCTGGGAACCTCCACTGAAGGCGACATCGCCGATTTCGCTGATGTTCTCGGGGAGATCGACGACGAGGACTACTGCTCGATGCTGGCCGATGCCGTGGTGCAGCGCCCTGGGTTCACCTTGCGGGGCGGTACAAACGAGGTTTTGCGTGGGGTCATTGCGCGGGGACTGGGGTTGCGCTGATGAGCGCTTGCGCGAAGAGGAGATGGTACTGATGAGCGCTTGCGCGAAGAGGAGACAGTGCTGATGAGTGCTGTCGACGCCGAACTGGTCGAGATGATGTCGGCGGTGTTCGCCGCGCACCGGGAACAGCACGCGCCCGGAGAGGCCATCACCGAATTGTGGGATCAGTTGGGCGATCTCGGTCTGATCCGGCTGACCGGTTCCGAGGAGTCCGGCGGGAGTGGCGCCGGCTGGGCCGAGGCCGTCGAGCTACTGCGCGCGGCCGCCTGGCACGGGGTGAGAATCCCGCTCGCCGAGCACGATCTGCTGGCCTGCTGGCTGTTGGAAACGGCCGGTCTGGTTGTCGACGGTTCCCGGCGCACTGTCTGCCTGCTCGACATTGACGGTGCGGCGCGCGGGGTGCCGTGGGCGGCGAGCTCCGAGCGGGTGGTGCTGCTCTGGCGCGGTGGCACTGGATACCGCGTGGCTGAGGTGGATACCGCGTCTGTGTCGGTCACCCCGAGATACAACAGGGCGGGGGAGCCGCGTGACGATGTCAGTGTGGACGTCTCCGGCTTGACGGGAACACCTGTGCCCGACAATGTGATCGAGCAGTTCACCCGACGCGCGGCGTTGGTACGGGCAGTGCAGGTGTGCGCGGCGCTGGACCGGATTCTGGCGATGTCGGTGGCGCACACCCGTGAACGGATCCAATTCGGCAGGCCACTGGCCAAGTTCCAGGCGGTCCAGAATCTCGTGGCCGACATCGCCGCCGAGTCGGCGCTGGCCCGCGCAGCCACCGACGGTGCGCTCGCCGAGGCGCTGCGATCGGACTGGTTGTCGCCACACCTGGATTTCCTTGTCGCGGTGGCGCGTTCATGTGTAGGGCATGCTGCCTCCGTGGTGGTACGCAACGCTCATCAGGTGCACGGTGCGATCGGCACCACGATTGAACACCGACTGCACGAGTTCACCATGCCTGCCCTGTCCTGGCGTTCGGAGTACGGCTCGGTCGCGCACTGGGATGACAAGCTCACCGAGTACGGCACTCGGGCGGGCTCGGACGGGTTGTGGTCGTTGATCACTGCGGTCGGCGGCTGATTCGGCGCGATGGACGCAGGCATTCACCGGTGTCGTCGATATGACACCGGTTGTCCTATGGGAGAATGGGCCTGAAGTTGGTCGGTGTTGCTCGGCGACAGGAGACATTGTGAGCGCTCTGTTGCGAGCTGTGCGTCAACAGCGGGGCATGACGCTCGAGGAGCTCGCCGAAGCGACGGGGTTGACCAAGAGTTACCTGTCCAAGGTCGAACGGCAGCGTTCCACCCCGTCGATATCGGTCGCGATGAAGCTGGCACGTGCACTCGAAGTCGATGTCGCACAGTTATTTTCCGAGGACCCGGCGGTCACGACGTTGTCCGTTGACCGTGCCGGTGACCGCGCAGTCGGCCGGTATCACGCGGTGGCCGCGGGGATGCTCGGTAAGTCGATGTCGCCGTTCATCGTGCGACCGACCCTCAAGTTCGCCGAACACCCGCATCCCGAGCACGCCGGCCAGGAGTTGGTGTTCGTCCACGCGGGCATCGTGGAGCTGCGCTATCAGGACGACCTGGTGACCTTGGAACCCGGCGACTGCGCGTATTTCGACGCTTCACTGCCTCACCAGCTGCGGCAGCGGGGAAGCGCGCCCAGCGAGGTTCTGGTGATCACCCACACCGACTACGGCCGCAATCGTTGACTTGCGCTCGTTCCCGGCGTGAGGACCTGGGGTTCAAGTGCACCGAGTGGGTGGGTTCGGGTCCGGCAGGCCGAGAAGGCCGATGGTGATCTCGCCGGATGCGGTGGTGAGCACGGTCGATGACAGGTTGGCCGGAGATCGTAGCTCGCAACCAGCGTGGATCGTCAATCGTGTTGACTGTAGGACACAAGGTGTCCTACAGTCGTGGTTGTGTCTCCCGCCTCCGCGTTAGAAAGGTATGCCGAGATGACCACCACGCTTGGTGATTCGAAACAGGTTTTGATGCATCGCGCTCTCGATGGGTTGTCGAACCACATCGAGGAGTCCGCTCTGACGACGCAGCAGAAGCTGGCGTTGACGTGCCGAGCTCTGTTCGACGCGGGCCACGACTCGGGCCTGGCGGGCCAGATCACCGCGCGAGCCGAGAAGCCGGGTACCTACTACACCCAGCGGCTGGGATTGGGCTTCGACGAGATCACCGAAGGCAATCTGCTGCTTGTCGACGAGGATCTCACAGTTCTCGAGGGTGAGGGAATGGCCAACCCCGCCAATAGGTTCCACACCTGGATCTACCGCGCCCGGCCCGATGTGCAGTGCATCGTGCACACGCACCCGTTCCATGTCGCCGCGCTCTCGATGCTGGAAGTTCCGTTGCACGTGTCGCAGATGGATATCGCACCGCTTTACGACGACTGCGCATTTCTGGCCGACTGGCCCGGAGTCCCGGTGGGTAACGAAGAGGGCGAGATCATCAGTGCCGCACTGGGGGACAAGAAGGCCATCCTGTTGGCCCATCACGGCCATGTGATCGCCGGAGCCAGCATCGAGGAGTCGTGCTCGTTGGCGATGCTCATCGAACGTGGCGCCAAGCTACAGCTGGCTGCCATGGCCGCGGGCACCATCGCGGACCTGCCTCCGAGGCTGGCACGCGAGGCGCACGACTGGACTCTGCAGCCCAAACGCAGCCAGGCCAACTTCGCTTACTACGCGCGGCGTGCGCTCCGCAACCATCCCGATGCGCTGACCAGCTGAGCAGCCGGCCGGCCCGCACTCGATCCGATCCGAACCGCAGAAGGACGTCAAACATGACCACCAACAAGGAAATCCACGGAATTCTCGCCTATCCCGTCACACCGTTCACCGCAGACCATCGCATCGATACGGGCAAGCTTGCCGCCCTGGTCGACCGGCTGGTGACCGGCGGAGCGCACGGCATCGTCCCGCTGGGCAGCACGGGTGAGTCGGCCTACCTCACCGAAGCCGAGTTCGATGCTGTCATCGACACCACGATCGGTGTGGTCGATCGCAGGGTACCCGTCGTCATCGGCGCCTCAGATCTGACCACTGCCAATACCATTCGCCGGGCGCAGTACGCCGAGCAGGCCGGCGCGGATGCGGTGATGGTGCTGCCCATCTCCTACTGGAAACTGTCCGAACGGGAGATCGCGCGACACTATGCGGCGATCGGGGCGGCCATCGGAATTCCCATCATGGTGTACAACAACCCGGCGACCAGCGGCATCGACATGCGGCCCGAACTGCTGGTGCAGATGTTCACCGACATCGAAAACGTCACCATGGTCAAGGAATCCACCGGCGACATCACCCGCATGGAGCGCCTGTCCGAGCTCGCCGGCGGCCAACTGCCGTTCTACAACGGCAGTAATCCGATGATTCTCAAGGCCTTCAAGGCGGGCGCCAAGGGCTGGTGCACAGCGGCGCCTAACCTGCTGCCGCAGCCATGCCTGGATCTCTATGCTGCGGCACAGGCCGGAGACTGGGCGAAGGCCGACGCCATCTACGCCGACCTCAGGCCCTTTCTGGAGTTCATCGTGGCCGGCGGCCTGCCCACCACCATCAAGGGTGGACTCGAACTGTTGGGTCAGGGCGTCGGAGACCCGCGTCTCCCGTTGTTGCCGCTCGACGACGGCGGCCGCAAGGAGTTGCGCCGGCTCTTGCTATGAGCCCTGCCTGCCCAACAGCTTTCGCGTGCGCGCGGGTGTCGTGGCGGGTAGGTCGGCGAGGATGTCGGCAAGCGTGACACCGTCTAGGCTGGCCCGCCACGCCTGGTGAGCGTCAGACATTTTCACGGCGAGGATGCACTCGTGGCGGCACCAGGCGGCCGGTAGGGCACCGCGACCCTGCTGGCGGATCTCGCGGCATTCGTACGGCGGGGATGCGCCGTCGACGGCCTCGACGATCTGCAGCAGGGTGATGTCGGCCGGTGCCCGGCCCAGCCGGAACCCGCCGCGGGGGCCGGTCGTCGCGGCGAGTACACCTGCGCGGGTGAGCGACTGCAGCTGCTTGGCGAGATAGGCCGCGGGTAGGTCGAAGTACTCCGCGAGACCGGCGGCCGATGCGGTGGCCCCGACGTCGAGCTGCGCCAGCGATGTCGCGCAGTGCAGCGCCCACTCGGTGGCCACGGGAAGTTTCACGGACGGTAGCTTATTACAGATATTACGGACCTATATAGTCCGAGATATCCATCGGCCAGGACGGGAGACATCATGCGAATCGCGGTTGCGGGAGCTACGGGGAACATCGGGGCGCGCGTGGTCGCTGCTCTGCAGGGCGCCGGACACCAGGTGGTGGCGATCAGCCGCTCGAACGGGGTGGACCTGTCGACCGGTGACGGGCTCGACGCGGCCCTGGCCGGGGTGCGGGCGGTGGTCGACGTGATGAGTGCGCCGCCCACCGATCGGGACAGCACCGTGCACTATCTGGGCAGCGCCACCGGAAATCTGCTGGCCGCCGAAGCCCGCGCCGGGGTGGGGCATCATGTCCTGCTGTCGATCGTCGGGATCCACGACATCGAGGGCAATCCGCACTACGCCGGAAAACGTGAACAGGAACGCCTGATCCAAGCGGGAACGGTGCCCTGGACGATCGTGCCCGCCACCCAGTTCCACGATTTCGCCGAGACGGTGGTGAGCTGGACCGAACAGGATGGGACTGCACCCATCGCGCCGCTGCTGGTACAGCCCATCGATCCCGACGACGTGGCCGCGGTGCTCGCCGAGGTGGTCGTGGGCGATCCACAGGGCCGCTACGTCGACGTGGCCGGGCCGCAGACGCAGGATCTGGTCGACATGGCCCGCCGGACCCTGGCGGTGCGCGGCCGCGAGGTGACGTTGGTGCCGACGTGGTCATCGATCTTCGGTGTGCAGATGGCCGGTGATGCACTGCTGCCCGGAGAGAATGCCCGCATCGCGCCCACCACCTTCGACCAGTGGCTGAGCCGGCAGCGGTAGTCCCCGGCCACGCCGGACCGAGGACTGTCACCGGTCTCTGACACCATGGAGCGCATGCCGTTGGAGGCTCCCTCGCCCGCCCTGGGCGATCTCGATGATGAGCAGCGGGAAGCCGTGCTGGCCGCCCGCGGCCCCGTGTGCGTGCTGGCCGGTGCAGGTACCGGCAAGACCCGCACGATCACCCGCCGGATCGCGCACCTGGTGGCCGGCGGTCACGTCGCGCCCAGTCAGGTGCTCGCGGTCACGTTCACCGCGCGGGCCGCGGGCGAGATGAGGGGCCGGTTGCGGGCGTTGGGTCAGGAGTCGGGGGTGAATACCGCGGCGGTGCAGGCGGTGACGTTTCACGCGGCGGCGCGCCGGCAACTGCAGTACTTCTGGCCGCGACTGGTCGGCGACACGGGGTGGGAGCTGCTCGACAGCAAATTCGCCGTGGTCGCTCAGGCCGCCAACCGGGCCGGGATGCAGACCAGCACCGATGACGTTCGCGATCTGGCCGGCGAAATCGAGTGGGCCAAGGCATCTTTGATCACCCCGGAGGCCTACAGCACGGCGGTCGCGAAGGTCGGGCGCGACATCCCGTTCGATGCGGCCAAGGTCGCGGCGGTCTATTCGGGCTACGAGGCGCTCAAGGCCCGCCGCGACGGCTCGGCGCTGTTGGATTTCGACGACCTGCTGCTGCACACCGCCGCGGCCATCGAGAACGACGCCGCCGTCGCCCAGGAATTCCGAGACCGCTACCGCTGCTTCGTCGTCGACGAGTACCAGGACGTCACACCCCTGCAGCAGCGGGTACTCGACGCCTGGCTGGGGGAGCGCGACGATCTCACGGTGGTCGGTGACGCCAACCAGACGATCTATTCGTTCACCGGGGCCACTCCGCGTTTCCTGTTGGACTTCTCCCGGCGCTTCCCCGACGCCGCCGTCGTGCGGCTCGAGCGTGACTACCGCTCGACTCCGCAGGTGGTGTCGTTGGCCAACCGGGTGATCGCTGCCGCGCGTGGCCGGATGGCGGGCAGCAAGCTGCATCTGGTGGGTCAGCGTGACCCTGGCCCCGAGCCGACGTTCTCCGAGTATCCCGACGAGGTGGCCGAGGCCAATGCCGTCGCCCGGTCCATCAAGAAGCTGATCGAAAACGGAACAGCGCCGGCCGAAATCGCGGTGCTGTACCGGATCAACGCGCAGTCTGAGGTCTACGAGGAAGCACTCACCGAGGCGGGAATCGCGTTTCAGGTCCGCGGCGGCGAGGGTTTCTTCAGCCGCCAGGAGATCCGCCAGGCATTGGTGGCGATGCAACGCTTCGCCGACCGCGACATCCCCGAGGACAACCTGCCGGCCCTGGTACGTGAGCTGCTGGAGCCGCTCGGACTGACCGCCGAACCACCGGCCGGTACCAAGGCGCGGGAACGCTGGGAAGCGCTGACGGCGCTGGCCGAGCTGGTGGACGAAGAGGTCACGGTGCGCCCGGACCTGGATCTGCGGGCGCTGGTCGCCGAGCTGCGCCAGCGGGCCGACTCCCGGCACCCACCGGTGGTGCAAGGTGTCACGCTGGCGTCGCTGCATGCGGCCAAGGGCCTGGAGTGGGATGCGGTGTTCCTGGTGGGCCTTGCCGACAACACCCTGCCGATCTCCCATGCCCTTGCGCACGGGCCCGACAGCGAGCCGGTGGAGGAGGAGCGTCGTCTGCTCTATGTCGGAGTCACCCGGGCCAGAGTGCACCTCGGCCTGAGTTGGGCGCTGGCTCGCACCCCCGGTGGGCGGCAGGGCCGACGCCCGTCGCGATTCCTCAACGGCATCGCGCCGCAACTACAGAATTCCGGCGGCTCAGGCCCGGACCGGCCGCGTCGTCAGCGCGGTCCGGCGCCGCGTTGCCGGGTGTGCAATGCCCAGCTGTCGACGCCGCCGGCGATCATGTTGCGACGCTGCGAAACCTGTCCCTCAGACTTGGATGAGGAGCTTCTCACCGAGCTCAAGGACTGGCGGCTGCGCGTCTCCAAGGAGATGAAAGTGCCGGCGTACGTGGTGTTCACCGACAACACCCTGATGGCCATCGCCGAGTCACTGCCGACCGACGATGCCGCACTGGTGGCACTCCCCGGTATCGGTGCGCGCAAGCTCGAGCAGTACGGCCCGGATGTCCTCGAGTTGGTTGTCGCGCGGGTGAAAGCCCGCCAAGATTCGTAAAGATTGCGCCAAAACCGCAGGTAGAAAATAGGTTGTGCGATTTGGCTGTTAGGCTTTAGCCTCGTAACACAGCTCTGGTGACGAGACGGAAGGAGGGTGCCCGCAATGGATAGCAACATCAATTTCAGTGGTGTAGCGGCTGCAGGCATGCCATCGTCCGTGCTCGCCGTCGCCGTTTCCCCGGTTTCCCCGGAGGGACGCCGGCATGCCGCACCCGCTGCCCCCGCCGCCGCTGCTGCATGGCCGGCCGCCGCTGCTGCATGGCCGGCCGCCGCTGCTATTTCGCCGCAGCACAAGCGCCGTCCGGCCGCCGCGACTGGCGCGTCCGTGGATCGGAGCCCCTACTAGGTAGAGCTCCCATCACCGCCAAATGGCCACGGACCCGCAGTCAACCGGATCCGTGGCCAATTTCTTTGGGAGTTGTTCTCCACCCCGAGAAACCTGGTCGCAGATCCGTTCAAGAGACAGATCTCCGACAACGACCAGGAAGTAGGGGGATAAGCACATGTCCATTGCGATGACCGCTCCGGAGGTGAGCGTCGCGCCGGTGACATGCGAGCAGCGGCTACCGGCGGTGCCGTGCCACGTCGGGAATCCCGATCTGTGGTTCGCCGAGAGCCCAGTCGATCTGGAGCAGGCCAAGGCGCTGTGTGCGGATTGCCCGATCCGCAACGCGTGCCTCACGGCCGCGCTGGAACGGCAGGAGCCGTGGGGTGTCTGGGGTGGTGAGATCCTCGACCGCGGAACCATCGTGGCCCGCAAGCGGCCGCGTGGGCGTCCACGGAAGAATGTGGCAGCCGCGTAACGGCATCGACTCTGCGGTTCAGGGTGAGTTCTTCTCGAACTTTCACACCCTGACCGCAGAGTCGACGCTCAGCAGCTAGGCCGCCTCGTCGGCGAAACCCGGAACCAGTTCGGTGGCAATCGCTTTCACCGGCACATGCGCGTCGAGTTGGCAGCACATCGCGATGGTCGAGGCGATCACCCGCAATGGGATGGCCAGGTTCGGCGGCAGGTCGAGCTGGCGCGCCGTCTTGATCTGGGCCACCCAGTTGTCCATCTGGCCGGCCGCCATCTTCTGAATCCACCGGCGGTTGTAGTGGAAGACGTCGACCTCGATCGGTTCGACGTACTGGCGCAACATGTCGTCGACTTCCTCGATCGAAACCTGTTCGCCCTTCTGGATGAAACCGGCTTCCTCCATGGTGGGCAGCAGCTCGTCGTAGTTCTTGTCCCGGGCCAGCCGGATGCACTCGCCCAGGGAGGTCGGGAAACCGTCGGGAAGCGGCGCGACCGCGCCGAAGTCGATGACGCCCATCCGCCCGTCGGCCAGCAGCATGAAGTTCCCCGGATGGGCATCGCCGTGCATCATCTGCAGCCGCTTGGGCGCGTCAAAGGTGAGTTCGGACAACCGGGTGCCCATCAGGTCGCGCTGTTCGGGGGTGCCGTCGCGGATGATCACCGACATCGGGATGCCGTCCATCCATTCGGCGATGACGACCTTCGGTGCGCTGGCGACGATGGCGGGGACACAGAAGTGCGGGTCGTCGCGGTAAGCCTTGGCGAACGCACGCTGGTTTTCGGCCTCGAGCCGATAGTCCAGCTCCATATCGGTGCGTTCGATCAGCTCGTCGACGATGCCCTGGATGTCGATGCCGGGGGCCAGTTGCTTGAAGACACCGACCAGGCGCTGGATCGTCTTGAGATCGGCGCGCAGGGCTTCGTCGGCACCAGGGTATTGGATCTTGACGGCCACCTCACGGCCGTCGGACCAGACTGCCTTGTGCACCTGACCGATGCTGGCCGAGGCGACGGGGGTGTCGTCGAACGAGGTGAACCGGTCCCGCCATTTGGTGCCGAGCTGTGCATCGAGCACCCGGTGCACCTTGGCGGCCGGGAGTGGCGGTGCTTCTCGCTGCAACTTGGTCAACGCCTCGCGGTACGGCTTGCCGTACTGCTCGGGAATGGCCGCCTCGAGCACCGACAGGGCCTGGCCGACCTTCATCGCCCCGCCCTTGAGTTCACCGAGTACGGCGAACAATTGTTGGGCGGCTTTGTCCATCAACTCGGCAGTGACTTCGTCCTTGGACTTGCCGGTCAGACGCTTGCCGAAGCCCAATGCGGCCCGACCCGCCATGCCGCCGGCCAAGCCGGCGAGCTTCGCATTCCGTGCCACGCTTCCCCGTTTGATGTCAGACACCAGACCATCATCCATGACGTGGCTGAACGGCCCACCACCAACTGGCAACAAACGTTTTCAACATGGGCAGTCGGGGTGCCGGGACCAGCGCCGCGCCACGATCGAGTACCCATCGGCGTCGAGTTCGAGGGTGGTGTTCAGCGTCGCCGGTGCATCGGGTGCGGGCTCGTCACCGTCGGTGTGTCTGACGGCACGGATCACGAGGTCGACCTGCCGCATCGCCAGCGCCGCAGTGGCCAGGATGGTGGCACGGCCGGCGCTGCCGACGGTGCCCCTGAGTTGGGTTGCCACGGCAGGCCACGCCGCGTCGCGATCGGTGCGGTGTAGATCGGCGCAGCGCAGACAGCTGGTCAGGCCCGGGATCACCAGCGGCCCCACCAAGCCGGCGCCGTCGCGGACCCGCACCGGCAGGTGGGCGATCCCGCCGTGATGCAGTTCTTGGAGCAGCCGCGGGTCGGTGATCTGGTAGTCGGCCAGCACCACCAGGTCGGTGGAGGCGGCCACGTTCCTGGTGTGTGGGTGCGTGCTGTGCCTGACTCGCGCGCCCGAGCAGCGCAGTCCGTTGGCCAGCAGTTCCGACAGCGGTCCGCGGCCGTGCACGCGGATGGATGCCGACCGCGCCGGCCGTGAGGGCGTGGCGGCGACGGTGAGCATTCCGGTTTCCGTCAATGCGGCGATCAGCTCATCGATGGCGTCGGCATCGTCGAATGATGCTGCAGCCGTGACCAATTCGTCGCGGGTGGCGCCGACCTGCAGTGCCCGCAGCAGATCGGCCAACTGTGCCTGGCTCATTCCGGCCGGGGGACGCACCAGTACTGCGCGACGCGGATCCCAGCCCAACTGAACCATCTCGTCGGGACGCAGCAGGATCGGTCGGCCTGCGGCGAGCACGTAGCGCTTCATGCGAAGACTGTGCCACGGCGGCGGGGACCGCCGTTTCAGTTATCCACAGGCCGCCGTGCGGGGGTCAGGACCGGCTGCCGCCGTCACCCTCGGCGCCGCCTTCGCCACCCTCGCGCTGCTCTTTCTCCAGGTCGGCGATGGCCTGTTCGAAGGCGCTGTCGATGCCGCTGGTGTCGCCGCCGATCATCCGGTCGATGAAGCCGGCCGGATCGTCGAGGTCGGTTGCGCTGGGCAGCAGGTCGGGGTGCTGCCACACGCTGTCGCGGACGTCGGTGCCCACTGCCTCGGTCAGCCGTTCCCACAGCACCGCGGCTTCGCGCATCTTGCGGGGGCGCAGTTCCAGGCCGACGAGCGTGGCGAAGGTCTGTTCGGCGGGCCCGCCGGTGGCGCGCCGACGACGGAGCGTCTCGGCCAGTGCCGAGGTGCCGGGGATGCGGTCGCCCAGCGCCGCGATGACGACGGTCTGCACCCAGCCCTCGATGAGCGCGAGCAGGGTTTCCAGCCGCTCCAGGGCGGCTTCCTGCTCGGGGGTGGCTTTGGGCTCGAAGATGCCCTGGTTGAGCAGCTGCTCCATCTCCGACGGGTCGCCGAGGGAGGCCGGGTTGAATCCGCGGGCGAAGTCCTCGATACCCGACATGTCGACCTTCATGCCCTTGGCGAAGGCCTCGACGGTGCCGAGCAACTGGCTGGACAGCCACGGCACATGGCTGAACAGCCGGTGGTGGGCGGCCTCCCGCGCGGCCAGGAAGGTCAGGATCTCGCTGCGCGGGCGCTCCAGGCCCTCGGCCAGCGATTCGATGGCCTCCGGCATGAGTGCCGCAACGCCCTTGGGGCCCAGCGGCAGGCCGACGTCGGTGGAGGTGAGTACCTCGCGGGACAGCTTGCCCAGCGCCTGGCCCAGTTGGGAGCCGAACGCCATGCCGCCCATCTGCGACATCATCGCCAGCAGCGGACCGGCCATGCTCTTGGCCTCTTCGGGCAGCGCCGACGCCCAGACCGAGGAGATCTGCTCGGCCACCGGGTCGCACAACCGCTTCCAGGTGTCGAGCGTGTTGTCCAGCCAGTCGCTCGGGGTCCAGGCCGCCGACCTGGTGGTGCCCGCGGGCAGCGGGGTCACGCCGTCGAGCCAGGTCTCGGCCAGACGTACCGCGTCGGCTACCGCGCCGGTGGTCTTTTCCGGCACCGGGGCGACGAACCCGATCGAGTTGGACGCCAACTGCCGGGCGAGGTCGTAGTTCACCGGACCGGATTGTTTGCCGCCCATGGCGCCGCCTGCGCCGCTGAACATCTCGCCGAGCTTGGTGAAGATCTGCCCGAGGTCGCCCATGTCGAAGTTGGCTCCGCCCATGCCCAAACCGAACGGATCCGAACCCGGACCTGGCCCGGAGTTGCCGGGGCCGGACCCCGAATCGGGGTCCTTCTTGTCTTTGTCTCGGTCCGGGTCGTTCCCGGCGGAGAAGCCGAAGGGCAGGTCAGCCATACCCACAACGGTACTCATGACGGGGTGTCCGGGTGTGCCTGCGGGTCACGCTGTGGGTGAACACGATGGTGCAGGCCTTACTGTGGGCGGCGTGAACAGGCGGATTTTGACGCTGCTGGTTGCGTTGGTGCCGATTGTGGCGTTCGGCGTGCTGCTGTCGGTGGTGACGGTGCCCTTCGTGTCCCTGGGGCCCGGTCCGACGTTCAACACGCTCGGCGACGTCGAGGGCAAACAGGTGGTCGACATCAAGAGCACCGACGAGACCGGCGGTTCCGTGGTCCACCCGACCTCGGGTCACCTGAACATGACCACGGTGTCCCAGCGTGACGGTCTGACCCTCGGCCAGGCGATGGCGTTGTGGATGTCGGGCCGTGAGCAACTGGTTCCGCGCGACCTGGTGTATCCGCCGGACAAGTCCAAGAACGAGATCGACGAGGCCAACAACTCGGATTTCAAGAAGTCCGAGGACAGCGCCGAGTACGCGGCGCTGTCGCTCCTGAAGTACCCGGTGGCGGTGACGGTGCAGAGCGTCACCGATCCCGGTCCTTCGGCGGGCAAGCTGCGCGATGGTGACGCGATCGACGGGGTAAATGGGACACCGGTGGCCAACCTCGACGAGTTCCAGGCGATCCTGAAGAAGACCAAGCCGGGTGAGCAGCTGGTGATCGACTTCCGTCGCAAGAACGCCCCGCCGGGGGTCGCGACCATCACGCTCGGTGACAACCCGGACCGGGACTACGGGTTCCTCGGCGTGGGTGTGCTCGATGCGCCGTGGGCGCCGTTCGAGATCGACTTCAACCTGGCCAACATCGGCGGCCCGTCGGCGGGTCTGATGTTCAGCCTTGCCGTCGTCGACAAGCTGACCACCGGCGACCTCAACGACGGCAAGTTCATCGCGGGTACCGGAACCATCACCGGCGAGGGCAAGGTCGGGTCCATCGGCGGCATCACGCACAAGATGCTGGCCGCCAAGGACGCGGGCGCCACGGTGTTCCTGGTGCCCGCCGATAACTGCACCGAGGCGCGTTCGGCGCCTCAGGACGGCATGGAGTTGGTGAAGGTGGACACGCTGACCCAGGCCGTCGATGCGTTGCACACGATTTCTGCCGGTGGCGAACCGCCTCGCTGCTGAACCGCACGCAGCCTGCGGATGGCTAGAGTTAGAGGAAATCGGGCGGCCTGTCGGGCATGCCACGAGTCCACCGAGGCTGAAACGGGAGTTCACGAGTGGGGATGCGGCCCGCGGCGAGGATGCCGAAGCTGACGCGACGTAGCCGGATGCTGATCGGCCTGGCGCTGGTGGCAGTGCTGGCACTGTTGATCGGACCTCGGGTGGTCGACGGCTATGTCGACTGGTTGTGGTTCGGCGAGCTGGGGTACCGGTCGGTGTTCACCACCGTGCTGGCCACCCGACTCATCGTGTTCGTCGTTGTCGGGCTGTTCATCGGTGTGGTGGTGTTCGCCGGCCTGGCGCTGGCCTATCGGACCCGTCCGGTGTTCGTCCCGGCGGCGGGCCCGAATGATCCGGTGGCGCGCTACCGCACCACCGTGCTGGCCCGGCTGCGGTTGTTCGGGATCGGAGTGCCGGTCTTCATCGGTCTGCTGGCCGGTGTGATTGCGCAGAGCTACTGGGTGCGGGTGCAGTTGTTCCTGCATGGCAGTGACTTCGGTATCACCGATCCGCAGTTCGGTCGGGATCTGGGCTTCTACGCGTTCGATCTGCCGTTCTACCGGCTGGTGCTGACGTATCTGTTCGTCGCGACGTTCCTGGCGTTCGTCGCGAACCTACTGGGGCACTACGTATTCGGTGGGATCCGTCTGGCCGGGCGCAGCGGGGCGCTGAGCCGTGCCGCACGGATCCAGCTCATCAGCCTGGTCGGCCTCCTGATCCTGCTCAAGGCATTCGCGTACTGGCTGGACCGCTACGAGCTTTTGAGCAACACGCGCGCTGCCAAGCCGTTCACCGGTGCCGGCTACACCGATATCAACGCCGTACTCCCGGCCAAGCTGATCCTGCTGGCGATCGCACTGATCTGTGCGGCGGCGGTGTTCTCGGCGATCGTGCTGCGCGACTTGCGGATTCCTGCCATCGGTGTGGTGCTGTTGTTGCTGAGCTCGATGGTGGTCGGTGCCGGGTGGCCGCTGGTCGTCGAGCAGTTCAGCGTCAAGCCCAACGCCGCGCAGAAGGAAAGCGAGTACATCAAACGCAGCATCACCGCGACGCGGCAGGCCTACGGCCTGACCGACGACACGGTGACGTACCGCAATTACGAAAGCGACGGTCAGACCACCGCCGCGCAGGTCGCTGCGGACCGGGCGACCACGTCGAACATCCGGCTGCTCGATCCGACGATCGTCAGCCCCGCATTCACCCAGTTCCAGCAGGGTAAGAACTTCTACTTCTTCCCGGATCAGCTGGCCATAGACCGCTATGCCGGGCCTGACGGCAATCTGCGCGACTTCGTCGTCGCCGCACGCGAACTCAACCCGGACCGGCTGATCGAGAACCAGCGCGACTGGATCAACCGGCACACCGTCTACACCCACGGCAACGGATTCATCGCCTCGCCGGCCAACACGGTGCGTGGAATCGCGAACGACCCCAACCAGAACGGCGGTTACCCCGAGTTCCTCGCCAGCGTCGTCGGCGCCAACGGCAAGGTTGTCTCGCCCGGACCGGCGCCGCTTGACCAACCCCGCGTCTACTTCGGTCCCGTGATCGCCGATACCTCGGCCGACTATGCGATCGTCGGCAAGAACGGTGATGTCGACCGCGAGTACGACTACGAGACGAACACCGACACCAAGAACTACAGCTATTCGGGCACCGGCGGTGTGGCGATCGGCAACTGGCTGACGCGGTCGGTGTTCGCCGCCAAGTTCGCCGAGCGGAACTTCCTGTTGTCCAACGTGATCGGTGAGAACAGCAAGATCCTGTTCAACCGGGATCCGGCGGAGCGCGTGGAGGCGGTGGCGCCGTGGTTGACCACCGACACGTCCGTGTACCCGGCGATCGTCAACAAGCGCATGGTCTGGATCGTCGACGGCTACACCACCCTGGACAACTATCCGTATTCGGAGTTGACGACGCTGTCGAGTGCGACGGCCGACTCCAACGAGGTGGCGGTCAACCGGCTGGCCCCCGACAAGCAGGTGTCCTACATCCGCAACTCGGTCAAGGCCACCGTCGACGCCTACGACGGCACGGTGACGCTGTACGCCCAGGATGAACAGGATCCGGTGCTCAAGGCCTGGATGAGTGTGTTCCCCGGCACGGTCAAACCGAAGGCGGACATCTCCCCGGAACTGCAGGCGCACCTGCGTTATCCCGAGGATCTGTTCAAGGTTCAGCGGTCGCTGCTGACCAAGTACCACGTCGACGATCCGGTGAAGTTCTTCACCAACGCCGATTTCTGGAATGTGCCGCTGGATCCCAACCCGACCGCGAGCAGCTATCAGCCGCCGTTCTACATCGTCGCCAAAGACCTTGTGAACAACAGCGGTTCGGCGTCGTTCCAGTTGACCAGCGCGCTGAACTGGTTGCAGCGCGAGTTCCTGGCCGCCTATGTCAGTGCCAGCTCGGATCCCGCGACCTACGGCAAGCTCACCGTGCTGACCATCCCGGGTGAGGTCAAGGGCCCCAAACAGGCATTCAACGCGATCAGTACCGACACCGCGGTGACGCAGGACCTCGGTGTGATCGGACGGGACAACCTGAACCGGATCCGGTGGGGCAACCTGTTGACCCTGCCGGTGGCCGACGGTGGATTGCTCTATGTGGCACCGGTTTACGCATCGCCTGGAACCAGTGACGCGGCCTCGACCTACCCGCGGTTGATCCGGGTGGCCATGCTCTACGGCGACAAGGTCGGCTACGGCCCGACCGTCAGCGACGCCCTGACCGAATTGTTCGGCCCGGGGGCCGGCGCCACCGCCACCAACGTGGCGCCCACCGACAGCAAGCCGCAGGCGGCCGGGACGCCCGAGGCGCCACCGGCGGCCCAGCCACCGGCCAATGCCGATGGCCAGGCCCCGCAGGTTGTCGCGCCGCCGGGAGCGATCCCGCCGGGTGAACCCGTGCAGTTGTCGCCGGCCAAGTCCGCGGCTCTCAAGGAAGTCGAGTCGGCACTGTCCGAGGCGCAGGATGCCCAGCGCAGCGGTGACTTCGGCAAGTACGGTCAGGCGTTGCAGCGCTTGAACGATGCGATGAAGAAGTTCGATTCGTCGAAGTAGCTTCTCCGTCGAATATTGGTGCGTCCCCCGGCCGGTCCGGTGGGTGACAATGGACCGATAGTTCGGTGGACGGCGGACGGATGAGGAGTCGCTGGTGGCGGTGACGATCTCGCAGGTGCTGGCCAGCCATCCCGAGCAACTGGTGTCAGCAGCCGGTGAGGTGGCTTCGGCGGCGTCTGATCTCGACAGTCGAATCGCCCGCGAACGCATGCAGTTGACA
This sequence comes from Mycobacterium sp. IDUB_9, assembly GCF_055419505.1. Lineage (NCBI taxonomy): Bacteria > Bacillati > Actinomycetota > Actinomycetes > Mycobacteriales > Mycobacteriaceae > Mycobacterium > Mycobacterium sp. IDUB_9. The sequence goes on from NZ_JBVAXU010000002.1 coordinate 792,290, forward strand.
AGGTTGGCCTCGGACTGGCGGGGTACCGCCTCCGACACTGCACAGGGCCACGCCAACGAGATGTTCGGCGATCAGGAGCTCTACCGCGACAGGCTCAAGTCGCTGCACACCGCGATGTCTTCCGGTGGTGCCGAACTCGGCGGCATCCGCACCCGGGTTTCGGATCTGGTGTCGAGTCCCGAGGCGGACCTGTTCGACATCTCCGACGAGGGCCGGGTCTCGCTGGGATGGCGGCTGAAGGCCCTGGTGGTGGCCTATCCGGTGCTGGCGTTGAAGTGGGGGATGCGGCGCCTGGCGCTGCAGACGGCCATTCAGACTGCGTTGGCCGAATTCGACGCGGCGGACAAGTCGACGGCCAACAAGATGGACCGGATCAACAAAGGCCTCGTGAAATGAAGCCTCGGGACATGGGCTGCGTGACATGAGCAGCGCAACTCTCGAGGTCGATGAACAGACGATGCGGGAGACGGCGTCCACCTTCGACACCGCGGGCCATGGCGTCAGTGGAAATCGCGCGGGGCCGGTCATCTCCGGTGCCGCCGGGGCGATGCCTGCGCTGGCAGTCGGGGCGGCGTGCGGAACGGTGGGATCCGCGCTGACCGAGCAGGCGAAGCTACTCGGTGGCGATGTGACGGTGTACGCGCAGAAGCTAGGGGTGGCCGCTGACCGTTACGAGCGCGGCGACGACGAGGCAGCCGAACGTATCGACTTCACCGGGACGGCCGAGCTGCCCGACGCCGGTGAGCATCCGCCGGTCGACGACTACGAGAAGGCGTTGCGTGATGCCGGGCTCCTCACCGGACCGGTGGTCCCGGGTTCGAAATATGCTCAGTGGCTGGAGAATGCGTCCAAGCACGGGGTGGATCCGCAGACCATGGTCGATATCGCCCGTCAGCAGAACATCACCCCGCAGTCGTTCGACGTGCTCAACGGACTGCGGGAGGTCAAGGACAAGGACGGCAAGTCGTTCTTCATCCTGCCGCCCGGCACCAGCAAGGAGGATGCGAAGAAGGCGGTGGTGATGACCTACATCCTCAACGCCGGCACCGACTACGACGCCGCCGAGGCCGGCAACGACGGCGTGCTGGGCACTGCCGACGATGTTCAGAACGATTTCGAGGAAACGCCCTACTCGGCCTCCGAGGTGCAGCGCATCATCGACCGACAGAACGCGAACTCGTGGAGCTATGACCAGATTTTCGACAAGGGCGGCGGGGGATCGTTGGCCACGACACCCAACGGCATGCTGATGGGGTTGGGCGGGCCCGTGATGGACAAGATCGGCGTCCACGGTGGGACGACCTACGGCGATGTGTTCGTGATGAACATCGACGGATCCAAGGATCCGGCGGACCAGCTGAGCACGATCATCCAATCGGGGGCCAACTGGGGACAAGATAACAGCGGTGTGCCGTTCCAGAGCACCCTCGACCTCGACCGCTTGTTGCACCACGAGGAGCGCCATTCCGAGCAGTGGGCACAGAAGGGATTCGCCTGGATGGCACGGGATTACGGATTGGGTGCGCTCATCGAACAGAAGACCGGCATCAACCCGCTGGAACGCGATGCCGGCTTGTCCGACGGGGGTTATTCGTGAGGTCCTGGCTGGCTGTCCTGTTGACGCTGCTGGTAGCGGTGGGGCTCACCGCTTGCCGAACCGAGGACCGCCGATGGTCGGATGCGCCGTCCGCCGCCCCGATGCGGCCGGCGTTCGGTGCGCGGGTCACCGACGGCAAGCTGGAGATCTGGGTGCCGCCGGGCTGCGTCGGGGTGCGGTCGGTGGAGGTCGGGTTTGGATTTGGCCCGAAGCTCGTGTTGACCGATACCTCCGGTACGGCGACTCTCGGCCGGTTCACCGTCGGTGGACCCTATCCGGGTCTGACCGTGACGGAAGCGCCGCCGCCTGACTTCGATTGGCGCACAGAGGAATATTTGTTTCTCAATGTGCAGTCCACGCCTGGGGGGTACCCCGCGACTGCTCGGACGGCTGAGGTCGTCGCCGGATCGGACAGTCACCCGGCCGACACCTTCTTCTTCGACGGCGTCGGTTGGCTCGACGCCGCGGGTGTGGCGGAGAAGGAAGGCAAGGAGTTCGCGGGGGTGTGCACGCCGCAAAAGAAGTGAGCAGTATCTGCTCGCCGGGTTGCGGCGCCGACAATTATGCTGCGTCGGTGCACTTTCGTTTGCTGGGGCCGCTGCAGGTGGTGCGTGGCGACGCGACCGTTGAGATCGGTGCACCCAAGCAGCGGGCCGTGCTGGCGATGTTGTTGCTCGCGCAAGGGCGGGTCGTCTCGGTTGACCGGCTGATCAGCGGCGTGTGGGGTGAGGATCCTCCGTCCAGTGCCACCGCCAGCCTGCAGGTCTATATCTCCCATCTACGTCGGGCATTGCGCGACGGTGCTGCGACGGCCTCGCCGATCGTGCGTCAGCCCCCGGGCTACTACCTGGACGTGCCCGCCGGTTCGGTCGACGTCGCGGTGTTCTCAGACTGCTGCGCCCGGGCTGCGGCGGCGGTGGAGCAGGAACGTTGGGTCGAGGCGCTGAGCGCCGCCGACGACGCTCTGGCGCTGTGGCGGGGAGACCTTCTCGAGGACGTGGGGGACCAGGATTGGGTCACAAGGGATGCCGCGCGCGTGCGGGAGGTGCGCAACGAATGCCTCGATCACCGGATCACAGCCCTGCTGGCGCTCGGGCGCGTCCCGGCGGCGCTGACCGCGATATCGGAATTGCGTTCAGCCGAACCACTTTCCGATCGCGGTGCGTGGCTGCACATGCTCGCGCAATACCGGTCGGGACGGGCTTCGGAGGCGCTGGAGATCTATGCCCGCTACTCTCGTGAGCTCGATGAGGAGTTGGGTCTGACACCGGGGGTGGACCTACGCGATTTGCAGACCGCGGTCCTCCGTCAGGCGCCGGAGCTCGCGGCCTGGCCCCGGTCCCCGGAGTGGAGCGGCGCCGCTGAGGTACATACCCCTGCCGCGCCGGTGGTCGAGTCTGCGGCTCCTGGTTGCGGGCGCGGGGCGCTGATCGGCCGCGGTCGCGAATTGGATATCGCCGCAGACCTTCTCGTCGATGTCCGTGCGGGCGAGACCCGGTGGCTGGTGCTGTCCGGTCCGCCGGGAATTGGAAAGACGCGCCTGGCCGAGGAGATCGACGACCGGCTCTCCTCCGATGCGGTCTGGGTGAGTTGCCCCGACGGGCCGTCGACTCCGCCGTGGTGGCCGATGCGGCAGCTGGTCCGAGGCCTGGGTGGTGACCCTGACGAGGTGCTGGAAGTGCCTGGCGACGCCGATCCCGACACCGCGCGGTTCCGCGTGTACGAGCGGGTGCAGACGCTCCTGGAGTCGGCGCGCCGTCCGCTGATGGTCGTGATCGACGATGTGCAGTGGGCGGATTCGACCTCTGCGGCATGTCTGGCCTACATCGCCGGTGCGCTGTGGGGCCACCCGATCGCCGTAATTCTCACGGTCCGCGACGGCGAACACGTCACAGATGTTGCCCGGCTGCTGGCGACGGTGGCCCGTGGTGCGGGCAACCGGCACCTGACCCTGACCGCGCTGTCATCGGAAGATGTTGCGGTACTGGTCAATCAGATCGCCGAGGACTTCGTCGATGACGCCGAGGCCAGCGTACTGACCGAACGTACCGGTGGTAATCCGTTCTTCATCTCCGAGTACGCGAGATTGCCGCGCGTCGAGCGTGACGAGATACCTGTCGCGGTGAAGTCGGTGCTCGACCGGCGGTTGGCCGGACTGCCGCCGGAGGTCGTGGGACTGGTGCGGGTGGCAGCGGTGATAGGCGACGCGATCGACGCCGACGCGGTGCCGGTGCTGGCGCGCGTGGCAGGGCTCGACCTCGACAGCCTTGCCGATCACCTCGACGCAGCCGCCGACGAACGGATTGTGGTGAGCGCCCACAACGGCGACGGCTACGCCTTCGCCCACGGACTGTTGCGCGAGCACTTGATTGCCGGCTTGCCGGCCATGCGTCGTCACCGTCTCCACTTACAGGTAGCGGATGCGTTGGCGGACAGCGCCTCCGAGGAAGCGGTGACGAGGCGTGCCCAGCATCTGGTGGCCGCCCAACCGCTGGCCGATCCGCAGGCGGTGGTAGCTGCCTGTCGGTTGGCCGCCGAGCAGGCCACCCAGCGGTGGAGTTCGGACATCGCCGCGCGGTGGTGGCAGGCGGCGCTCGACGCCTACGACCGGTTGCCGGCACCGGCGCGCAATGACGCGGAGCGCGACGAATTGACGGTGGCCATGCTCGACGCGCATTCGCGCGCGGGCCGCGGGCGTCTGGTACTGGACGCCGTCAAGCGGAATCTCGCCGAGGCGCTGCGCAGTGAGCGGGCCGACACCGCCGGGCGGGTGGCCAGTGCGCTCCTGCGTGCCAGCGGGGGTTGGCCCTGGCTGGCGCCGGGCCATGACCCCGGCCCGTTGCTGGTCTTGTTGGAGGAGGCCGCGGCGATGTCGACGGCGTATCCGGCGGCCGAGGCGCGGGTCCTGGCGGCGCTGGCAGTGGGCCGCTGCTACCACCCGGATCCCACGGTGGTCGCCGAGCATCTCGACCGGGCCGATCAGTTGGCAAAGAGCACAGGCGATCCCGACGTCATCGCCGACACGTTGATGGCCCGGCTCATCAGCTACTCGGGTGTGGCCGAATTCAGTGCCGCGACCTTCGACTGGATCGATCGCCTGAATTCGCTACAGCACAGCAGATCCCGTGAGGACACGGTGATCGCGCACTCGGTCGCGACCATGGCAGCGATGAATCTCGGCGACATCGACCTGACCGAGCGGCACCTGCGCGCCGGAATGGCGGGCAGCGAGGAACTACACCTTCCCGTGCTGCGTGCCCAATTGCGCTGGATGGAATCGGTGCTGGCGATCTGGCGCGGTGACTTCGCCGAGGCGGGCCGTCACCACGCGATCGCGGCGCGCGTGCACGAGCAGACCGAACTCTACGGCGCCGGAAGCGGTCTACTGGCCGAGGTGACCCTGCTGCGGGAGACAGGTGGGCCAGTCGGGGCGGGCCTCACCTTCGCACAGTCTGACGATGATTCCGGCGGGCGCGGGATGGAGGCGCTGGTGCACACCGCTCTGCTCACCGCCGTCAAGGGTTCACCCGCCGATGCGATTGCCCGGCTGGATGATTGGCGCGCCGAAGCGGGCCGTGGGCAGGTGTGGACCGGCCTGGGGGAGGCCGCCTGGATGGCGCACCTGGCTGTCGACTACGCGTTGGACGAGTATGCGGGCGACCTGCTCGCGGCACTGGAACCGTTCACCGATCGCGTCGCGATGATCGGGCAGGTAGGGCACGCGGGGCCGGTGGCGCTGGCGACCGCCCGACTGCACGCGCTGCGGGGCGATCACCGGCGGGCGCTGGTGGATCTGGCCCTGGCCGAGGACATCGCGGACCGCACCGGGGCCAAGCCCACCCAGCTGCGGTGTGCGCTGTTGCGGTGCCAACTCGACCCGGAACTCGACGGGGACGGCTCGGCGCGGCGTGAGGCGGCGCGCAAGCTGGCTGCCGAGGCTGAGGCGGTGGGCATGGTCGGGCTGGCGGCCCGCGCGCTGACGCTGGCGTGACCGGGGGCTTGCCGCGTTCTTGAGCCGGCCGCCAAGTGAACGCCAAGCGGTTGCGGTGATGCTGTAGGCCGACACTTCGCCCGGACTGCTGGGCTGCATTCTGAGAGGACCCCGATGACCCTGACCGAACTCCCGCACGACGGCTTGGACGACGCGCTGGAGGGCCTCCGCGCCCACGTCGCCGCCCCCGTCGCGCTGCCGGGGGAGGCCGGCTATGAGCAGGCCACCCCGTGGAATTTGGCGGCCACCGTGGAACCGGCCGCGGTGGTGTTGGCGACGTCGGCCTACGACATCGCCAACACCGTGCGGTTCGCCTCGGCCCGGGGATTTCGGGTGGGCGTCCAGGCCACCGGCCACGGCGCCATGGCAGTCGCCTCCGACACGATCCTCGTGGTGACCTCTGGGATGACCAGCTGCACCGTGGACCCGGCAACACGCACCGCGCGGGTGGCGGCCGGAGCCACCTGGCAGCACGTGCTCGATGCGGCGACGCCGCACGGCCTGGCCGGAGTGTCCGGATCCGCGCCGGGAGTCGGCGTGGTGGGTTTCCTCACCGGCGGCGGGATCGGACCGTTGGTGCGCACACTCGGCTTGTCCTCGGACTATGTGCGGTCCTTCGAACTGGTCACCGGGGCAGGGGAGCTCTTGCGTGCCTCGCCGGAGGAGAACGCCGAGCTGTTCTGGGGGCTGCGTGGCGGCAAGTCGACATTGGGCATCGTCACCACCGTCGAGATCGAACTGCTGCCGATCACCGAGTTCTACGGTGGCGCAGTATTTTTCGACGGTGCCGATGCCGCAGCGGTGCTGCGGCAGTGGGCCAGCTGGTGTGTAGACCTCCCCGAATCCGTCTCGACGTCTATTGCACTGCAACAGCTTCCGCCGCTCCCGGGAGTTCCCGAGCCGTTGGCCGGCCGGTTCACGGTGGCGGTGCGGTATGCCGCGGCGCACGTGAGGAGCGCAGACGGTCACGTCGGCGACTTCGCCAGGGCTGAACGGCTGCTGGCACCGATGCGTGCGGTCGCCACTCCGGTGCTCGACACCGTCTCGGTCTTGCCGTACGCGGCAATCGGGGCGGTGCACGCCGATCCGGTCGATCCGATGCCGACCTACGAACACCACACGCTGTTGCGGGAATTGACCCCTGAGACGGTCGAGGTGCTGTTGGGTGCGGCCGGACCTGACTCGGGCTCGGTGCAGACGATCGTCGAACTCCGGTTGCTCGGGGGCGCCTTGGCACGTGAGGGGCGCCATCGCAGCGCGTTCTGCCATCGCGACGCCGCCTTCGCGGTGAGCACCGCCGGGGTCCTGGCCCCGCCGTCCGCCGATGCCGTGGTGCCGCAGGCCGGCGCACTCATCGTGGCGCTGTCGCAGTGGTCCACCGGCGGCCAGCTCGCGAACTTCGCTCCCTCCGACGATGCCGGGCGGGCCGCCCGGGTCTACGACGAGGACACTCGGCACTGGCTGGCGGCGCTGGCCGAACGGCACGACCCGGCCGGGGTGTTCCGGTGCGGTCAGGTGGTCCGTTTCGTCGGCTGACATCCGAGTGGTTTTCGGGCCGAAAACCACCTCTGAGCACCCGATTTGGAGCTCTGGTTAAGACCCCGGTAATCTTGTATTTGCAACGCGGGGTGGAGCAGCTCGGTAGCTCGCTGGGCTCATAACCCAGAGGTCGCAGGTTCGAATCCTGTCCCCGCTACCAGTGAGAATGGCCCTCGGAGATTATCTCCGGGGGCCATTCTCTATCAAGTGGCAAGGCGGCGCGGGTGGCCATCCGGACCGCGTTACATCGTCAATGTCTCCCGCATTTCCGGCGCGAGCACGCCCGCGATCGCGTCCCAGTCCACCGTGACCGGGTAGTAGTCGCCGAGCACGTGTGCCACCGGGAGGTAGACGACGAGGCCGTCGTCGTCGGGCACCCAGTTGGCGAGCTGATCGGCGACCGGCTCTGGCACCGGCTGGTTGGCCAGCTTCTCGTCGCCGGCGATCTCGGCCTTGATGCCGTCGACGAGTGCGGTCAGCCCGGCGGTCTGGTCGGTGAACAGGTCGGTGATCATGATCGGCTCGGCCGTGTGCGCGTTGGTCACCGTCGTCGATACCGCGTTGAACGGATGCGCCGCATGGTCGACGAAGATGTTGACAAGGAGCACGCCGGCCACCGCGCCGGTGCCGATGTGGGATACCTCGCTGCGGTCGTCCTCACCGAGGACCCCGGGCGCGATGGTGACCGGGGCGTTGTCCTCGGTGGGCTTGAGGTAGTCGTCCAAGGCGGCGCGCATCCCGGTGTTGAACTTGTTGCGCACCGCGGTGTTTCCGCCGCGCAGCTGCGGGAGGTCTACCTGATAGGTGACGGTTCCCTCGGTGCCCTTGACGGGTTCGATGAAACCCGTGAACGCTGCGGCGTCAGCGGTCCCCGACGCGCTCGTGGTGATCGTCGGGGCCGGGTCGCCGGTGGTTTCCGGATTACCCGGACCGTCCGAATTGCACGCCGTCGCGGCGCTGATCACCGACGTGACGGCCAGCACCGACGCCAATCTGCGTATCACCGTTGACTCACCCATTTTTCGACCCTAGACGGGTGAAGTGGGGACCGCCGTCAAATCACATGGGGCGCTATGAGAGTGGTGGCACCCAACACCAACACCCCGATCAAGAACGCGACGACGGTAAAGCCCATCACCTGACGGACATTGAGTTTCGCGATCGCGAGTAGTGGCAGCAGCCAGAACGGCTGGATCATGTTCGCCACTCCCTCGCCGACGGCGACCGCCATGGAGATCAACCCCAGATACGCCGGCGACTGCTGACCGATCGCCAGCGCCGAGTCGACCGCTATCGGGCCCTGCACCGCCCAGTGCCCGCCGCCCGAGGGCACGAACAGGCTGATGATCAACGAACCGATGAAGGTCAGGAACGGCAGCGTGTGCTGCGTCGCGCCGCTCACGACAGCCTCGGCCAGCAGCGTCTGCAGCGGCTTGGTTCCCTCGCTCGCGTGGTAACCCAGCAGGCCGACCAGACCGCCGTAGAGCGGATATTGCAGGAGCAGCGGACCGGACACCTTGGCGGCGCCGGTGAACGCCCGGATGAACCGGATCGGCGTGCGGTGCAGCAGGGCACTCGTGATCGTGAACAACATGATCATCGACGAGATGTTCAGTGCGAAACCGCTGAGGACGAAATAGGCCATGCCCGCGGCGAATACGAGGACATTGAGGATCCACAGGTTCTCCAGCCATTCGGCGAACGTCCTCTTGCCTTCCGCCGGCGGAGCCGGCAATCCGGCTTCCGACGTCTCGGCCTCCGCTTTCTCCTCGTCTTCGAACACCGCGGGGTCGGGGGCAAGGCTCTGCCTGGGCTCCATGCGCCAGATCGCGAGTGCGAGCAGGGCCAGCACGACGATCACCGACAGCCAGCTGTAGGGCTGGAAGATCGTGAGGCTCAGCGGCACGGTGATATCGGTGATCTTGTGGATCACGTTGATCGGGCTACTGGGGTCGGTGTTCGCCAGCGCGATCGACGATGACAGTCCCTGTGTCCAGACGATGAAGCCCATGAACGCCGCCGCGATGAGGTAGCCGAAGTGCGCGTCGGTGAAGCGCTTGGCGACCTGCCGGGCGACCAACGCGCCGGCCACCAGCCCGAGTCCCCAGTTCAGCAGGGACAGGACCGCGCTCACACCGAAACAGAGCAGGGCGCCCTGGACCTGGTTTTTCGGTTTCGCGGCGATGTTGACGATGGCGCGTTTGAGGATCGGCGCTTCGGCGAGCGTGTAGCCCGTCACGAGGATCAGGACCATCTGGAAGGCGAACGTGAAGATGTTCTGCGAACCCCACACACCGCCGTACCAGGCCTTGAGCATGCCGTCAGGCGTCGCGCCTTTCACCAGAAAGGCGACCAGGCCGGCGACGATGAGGGTGAGGATGACGGCGAACAGATACGGGTCCGGCATCAGGCGTTCGACATAGCGCACACACAGTGCGGTGAGGGATTGGATGACGCCACGGCGCCCGGGCTCGGTCTGCGGCGCCGTACTGGCGCCCTTAGGGTCCTCGCTCGTCGTCATCGGTCCACCTTCGCCGTTTTCGGCGCCCTGTCGGCTCCGCCATCGACCGCCATCAGGGCGGGTTCGGCACGGACTTTAGCGCCAGAACTGCCCCGTAGCGGCCGGGTCGCCATCATTTCGGGGCGAAACTGGTTTCCCTGATGTCGGGTGCCCCACCTACCCTGGGTGGCTTGCGCAGACCAAGCTCGGGGGAGACAGGGAGTGGCAATGACGACGGGCCCGAGCACGGGGGAGATCGCGACGCATCCGCGTGCCCAGTCGAGCGCCAACGTCATCATCGCGCTGTTGGTCGGCTCGGCGTTCGTGATGATCCTCAACGAGACGATCATGAGTGTCGCGCTGCCGGCCCTGATCGTCGACCTGGATATTTCGGCGAGTACGGCGCAGTGGCTGACCAGTGGCTTCCTGCTGACCATGGCCGTGGTCATCCCGATGTCGGGTTCGCTGTTGCAGCGCTACCCGGTGCGCGGCATCTACTTGGCATCGATGTCGTTGTTCTGTACCGGCACGTTGGTGGCCGCGTTGGCGCCGGGATTCGCGGCTCTCATGGTTGGACGGATCGTGCAGGCCTGCGGCACCGCGGTGATGATGCCGCTGCTGATGACGACGGTCATGATGCTGATCCCCGCCGACCGGCGTGGGCAGATGATGGGGACCATCTCGATCGTCATCGCCGTCGCGCCGGCGATCGGACCGACGTTGTCAGGTTTCATCCTGGGCTCACTGGACTGGCGGTGGATGTTCTGGATCGTGCTGCCGATCGCCTTGGCGGCGCTCGGCGCCGGTCTGGCATGGCTGCGCGTCGATGATGAGCGGGAAGATCCGACCCCGATCGATCCTGTCTCGGTGCCGATGTCGGCGATTGCGTTCGCGGGCTTGGTGTTCGGGCTGTCGCTCATGGGTGAGTCCGCTCATGGTCAGCAGTCGATACCCGCGTGGGTGCCGATGGTGATCGGTGCGGTGGCGATGCTGGCATTCGGTGCGCGGCAGATTCAGTTGCAGCGACGTGATCGCGCGTTCCTGGATTTACGGCCGTTCACCTACCGGCGGTTCTCGGTGTCGCTGAGCCTGGTGGTCCTCGGCTTCATGGGGCTGTTCGGCGCCATCATCATGGTGCCGCTGTATGTGCAGGACGTGTTGAAGCAGAGTGCGTTGGTCGCCGGGTTGGCGACTCTGCCCGGCGGGCTGTTGATGGGGTTGGCCGGCCCGCTGGTCGGGCGGGCCTATGACCGTCACGGCGCCCGTCTGCTGGTCGTACCTGGATCGGTGATGCTGAGCGTGTCGCTGTGGGGTTTCACGCTGCTGTCGGCGGCGTCGCCGGTGTGGGAACTGGTTGTCCTGCAGTCGGTCATGATGCTGGGCTTGTCGATGATGTTCACCCCGTTGATGACTGACGCACTCGGAGTCCTGCCTGACCGGTTCTATTCACACGGCAGTGCCATCCTGACGACGCTGCAGCAGGTTGGTGGCGCGGCGGGAACCGCGCTGTTCGTGACGGTGATGACCAAGGCATCCCACTCGGGTGGGGCCCCGGATCTACCTGGCGTGCATGCGGCCTTCATGGCTGCCGCGGTGATCAGCGTGCTCGCCGTGATCGGGTCGTTCTTCACCGCGCCGCGGCCGAGCCCGGCAGGCGGTACGCCGACACACTAGGTCGGGCACAATCGAACCCGTGCAGAAAGTCGTGATCATCACCGGGGCGGGCAGTGGCATCGGCCGTGCAACAGCCCAGGTGCTGTTGGACGCCGGGCATCAGGTGGTGCTGGCGGGCCGTCGTGCCGAGCCGCTGGTCGAGGCCGGCGGTGGGCGCCCGAACGCCCGCGTCGTGCCTACCGACGTCACGGATTCAGCCTCGGTGGGTGCGCTGTTCGGCGACGCGGTGTCGACGTACGGCCGGGTGGATGTGTTGTTCAACAACGCGGGGGTGTTCGGACCGTCGGCATCGGTCGCCGACATCACCGACGAGCAGTGGCACGCCACGTGGCGCACGAATGTCGACGGTGCGGTGTTCTGCGCGCGGGAAGCCGCTCGCGTCATGGCCGCCCAATTGCCCAGGGGCGGGCGGATCATCAACAACGGATCGATCTCGGCGCACCGGCCCCGTCCCAAAAGCCTGGCCTACACCGTCACCAAACACGCGATGAGCGGGTTGACCGCGTCAATGTTGTTGGATCTGCGCGATATCGACATCTGCATCACCCAGATCGACATCGGTAATGCCGCCACCGACATGACCGCAGGATTCAGCCACCAGACTCTGCAGGCTGATGGAAGTCTCGCGGCTGAGCCGACTTTCGATGTCGAGCATGTCGCACGCGCTGTGGCGCATCTGGTCGATCTGCCGCTGGAGGTCTCGGTGCCGTCGCTGACGGTGATGGCGCGGTCCATGCCGTACTTCGGCCGAGGCTGACCGATCAGCCATTGAAATCAACCGCCGAAAGCAACAGAGCCGGAGGCCTTCGGGCCACCGGCTCTGTACAGCGGAAACGTCGTCTCAGTGATCTGCATCCTGAAGCTCGTGCCGCTGCACGACTGCGATCAACTCTTCGCGAACCGACGAGTTCGGCATTTCGTTGATTCGCGCATAGAGGCGGCGCCGCATGTTGGCGCGCTTCTGGTTTGCGCGAAACTGTGCGAAGGACATACTTCTCACTCCTAAAAAGTGCCCCGGATCACGGGTACCCATTGTGTTTGCTGACGTCCACACGTCGAGGATCGCTCGCCGGACGGACAACTCCATGGTCCCCGTAGCAGCTGTCTAAAAGCAATTCTTAGAGTGTGAGTTTCGATACAGCTCAACCACTTTCGCCGCAGGTAAGTGTGCGCTGTCATAGTTGGGTAGCGAGGTGATGCCGGTGACGGCCGAAAAAGGGTAAGACTTCTTCTGTGGCACTCACCGTGCGGGACCTGACCGAGGTCGACGGCCTCGGCCTCGTTCTGGTGGCCGGAGCGCGCGGCGCGGACCGTGAGATCTCCTGGGCGCATGCGATCGAGCTGACCGACCCGACCCCGTATCTGGCCGGTGGTGAATTGGTCATGACGACCGGCATCAACATCGGAGCCGACGCCGAAGCGCAAGCGGCCTACGTGGCGCGCCTGGCCTCGGCCGGGACCGCAGCGCTGGCCATCGACACCGGCACCACGATTGCCGACATCCCGCGGGCGGTGCGCACCGCCGGCGACGAGTTGGGGATCCCGGTGCTCGAGGTGCCCGCGTCGACGCCGTTCATCGCGATCGCCCGCGTGGTGATCGACGCGCTCAAGGCCGACGAACTGCGCTCGGTGCAACGGGTCGTCGACGATCAGGAGGTGCTGGCCCGGGCGACACTCCGGGGCGGCATCCCCGGAGTGGTCGACGCGCTGGCCGACTGTCTGTCGGCGACGGTCGTGGTGGTCGACACCGACGACACCGTGTTGGCTGCCGGGGGAGGTGCCCAAGCACGGCTGATCTCCGTACTGGGCGAGCGGGGGCGCCCGACGCGTCGGCACGGTGCCCATGTCACCACCGATGGGGACGCCTACGTCACCATTCAGAATCTGCGGGCCGCCCAGCCCGTTCGCGGTCGGCTTGCGGTGCGCACGTCCGACCCGATGTCCAACGCCGACCGGTTCCTGGTCGCGCATGCCGTGTCGCTGATCTCGATCGCGATCGAGAAGCCGGCCCGGGTGGTCGATGCCGAGCAACTGCTGCGGACCGCGGTGACCCGCGAGCTGATTTCGGGCGCAGGTGCTGTGGACAGTGCGGTGTTGCGGTACTTCGGTTTTGAACCCGACGGCGACATCGTGGTGGCATCGTTCACCGGCGCGGGGCCGTTGCTGACAGCCCAGCATGTACTGGGCCGGGTGCTGACCTCGTTTCTGATGGCTCCGCTGGGTGACGAGATCGTCATCGTGGTTCCGGCGACCGGGAGCCGACGTCGTATCCGCACTGTCGTAGAGGAGCTCGCGCAGCAGACGGGTATCACGGTCGGTGGTGGGGTGAGCCGACCGGCCGGGCTGACCGATCTGCACGCGGCGTTGGAACAGGCCCGTATCGCGGCGCATTCCGGCGGCGGGCGGTTCAGCGAATTCGGTGAACTCAGCGCGATGGCAGTGCTGCTCGAGGGGCGGAGTGCCGCCGAACTCCGGGTGTTGGCAGCGCCGTTGGACTCGCTGGCCGGTGGGGACGAGTTGATCCCCACCCTGGCAGCCTTTCTCGGTCGCAACGGTCAGATGGAGGCGGCGGCTGCCGAGCTCGCGGTTCATCGCCACACCATGCGCAACCGGATGCGGCGTATCTGTCAACTGTTGGGCGATGACCTGGAGTCCGCCGATACCCGGGCACAGCTGTGGCTGGCGCTCAAGGCCTGGCAGCTGCTGGCGTCTCGCCGGTCGGGGTGAGACGGTCCATCAGGTCGGCGCCGAGCCGTGGTGGACCGCTGCGGTAGGTGACCGGTGTCGCCGACAACGTGATCGGGTTGGCCACTTGCGGTGTGGGCGTTCCGGGCACCGGAACTGTTGCTTCCAACCCGAGTTCGCGAGCGAAGGCGAATGCCTCCGACAGATCGTTGATCGGCCCGGCCGGAATACTCGCCGCGGTCAACACCTCGTACCAGTGGTCGGCACCGTGGTTCTTCAACGCGGTTTCGATGACGGCGCACAGTGCATCCCGATGCGCAACCCGTTCCGGATTGGTGCCGAACCGGGGGTCGTCGGCCAGCTGAGGTTCGCCGATGGCCGAGGCGAAGGACCGGAACTGTTTGTCGTTGCCGACAGCGACGGCGATGGGCCGGTCGGCGGTTTCGAAGGTCTGATATGGGGCGATGCTCGGGTGGCGATTGCCCATGATCTGCGGCACCGCACCGGCGCCGAGGTACCCGGAAGCCTGATTGACCATGGAGGACAACAACACCGATAACAGGTTGGTGTCGACGCGCTGGCCCACTCCGGTGCGGTCGCGATGGGCCAGGGCGGCGAGGATCCCGCTCAGCGCATGCAGCCCGGCCAACACGTCTACCAGCGCCACCCCGGCCTTGGTGGGATCGCCGGGTTCGGTTCCGGTGACGCTCATCAATCCGCCGACCGCCTGCACCAGCAGGTCGTAGCCCGGCAATCCAGCACCGCCGTCGCGGCCGAATCCGGTGATCGAGCAGTAGATGACCTCGGGACGGATCGCCCGCAGGCCCTCGTACCCCAGGCCGAGTTTCTCCATCGTGCCCGGCCGGAAGTTCTCGACGACGATGTCGGCGCCCGCGACCAGGGATCGGGCGCGATCCCGGTCGCCCGGGTCGGTCAGGTCGAGTGCCACCGAACGCTTGTTGCGGTTGATGGCGTTGAAATACGTTGCCACACCGGATGAATCGTAGGGCGGTCCCCAGGCCCGGGTGTCGTCGCCGGTACCCGGGCGTTCGATCTTGATGACCTCCGCGCCGAAATCACCGAGCATCATGGTCGCGTACGGCCCGGCCAGCACGCGGCTGAAATCCACGACGACGACCCCGTCGAGCGCCCCGGCGGTCACGAGCGCGCCCGCCCGCCACGTAGGTACACCGTGGTGGTGTGGGTGAAGAATTCCCGCGCGGCGCCACCTTGCTCCTTGGGGCCGAGTCCGCTCTTCTTGGCGCCACCGAACGGCACATGCGGATCGGCGCCGGCCGACTCGGAGTTCACGTGCAGCACGCCGACGTCGATCTGCTCGACAGCCTGCAGGGCCCGGGTCAGGTCCTGCGTGAAGATCGCCGCAGAGAGGCCGAACTCGCTGTCGTTGGCGAGCGTGAACGCGGCATCGCCATCGGCGGCCCGTTTGACCGCGAGGACGGGCCCGAACAATTCGTCGGTCCACACATCGGCCGGTGCACTGTTGAGTTCGACGATGGTAGGTGCGACGAAGTAGCCCGCCGTGAGCGGACCGTCGGCATAGGGATGCCCACCCGTCAGAACCGTGGCACCTTGCGTGGCCGCGGTACGAATCCCGGCTGAAATAGACTGGTGTGCAGTGTCGTTGATGACCGGACCCATCTGCGTCGTATCGTCGGTCGGGTCTCCGACGATCAGGGCCGCCGCACGCCGGCTCAGAGCGGACAGGAAGGTATCGGCGATCCCGTCGGTGACGATCAGGCGGGAGGTGGCAGTGCATTTCTGCCCGGTCGAGCGGAACGCACCGAGCATCACCTGCTCGAGGGCCAGATCGAGATCGGCGTCATCGAGGACGACGGCGGCGTTCTTGCCGCCCATCTCGGCCTGCGCGGGGATGCCACGTGCGGCCGCGGCCGCGGCGATGCCCCGCCCGACCCCGGTGGAACCGGTGAACGTGATGCCGTCGATGCCGGGGTGGTCGACGATGGCGGTGCCGATATCGGATCCGCCGATCAGCAGGTTGAGCACACCGGCGGGCAGGCCGGCCTCGGTGAGCGCCTGCGCGAGGCGAATCGCCAGCAGCGGAACGGTACTCGCGGGTTTCCACACGACGGTGTTGCCATAGATCAACGCGGGTGCGATCTTCCAGGCCGGGATGGCGATGGGGAAGTTGAACGGGGTGATCACACCGACCACGCCTAACGGCTTGCGGGTGATGAGGATCTGTTCACCGGCCCGGAGCGAGGCGAAGATCTCGCCTGCCTGCCGATCACCCTCGTTTCCGTAGTAGCGGAGGATCTGCGCGGCCCGCCGAACCTCGCCGGTGCCTTCGGCTTTCGTCTTGCCCTCTTCGCGGGCCAGTTCCAGCCCCCACGCCTCCGCATTGCGGTCGACGATATCGGCAGCGCCGAGCAGGACCGCGCCGCGCTGATGCATCGGCGCGGTGGCCCAGGGCGCCGCGGCTGCAGTGGCGGCACCCACCGCGGCGTCGACATCGGATAGCCGTGCGTTACTTCCCTGAGCCACAATCAGACTCGGCTGTGCCGGGTTCACACTGAGTAGCTCGTCGCCGGTGCCGGGCACCCACTGTCCGCCGATCAGGTGCTTGATGGCGACGGTCATCAGCGGAAGGCCGCCTGCCCGGTCAGCGCCTTGCCGATGGAGAGCAGATGCATCTCGGAGGTGCCCTCGTACGTGAGGACGGATTCCAGGTTGTTGGCATGGCGCAGTGGTGAGTATTCGAGGGTGATTCCGCTGCCGCCCAACAGGGTCCGGCATTCCCGTGCGATGGCCAGGGCTTCGCGGACGTTGTTGAGCTTGCCCAGGCTGATCTGCTCGGGCCGAACACCTTCGGCGTCCTTGATGCGGCCGAGGTGGATCGCCAGCAGCATTCCCTTGCCGAGTTCGACGGTCATGTTGGCCAGCTTTTCCTGGGTGAGCTGGTAGCTGGTCAGCGGCTTGTCGAACACCTCGCGCGAGCCCGCGTAGTCGATCGCGGTCTCCAGGCTGTCGCGGGCGGCGCCGAGAGACCCGAACACGATGCCGAACCGGGCTTCGTTGAGGCACGACAGTGGTGCGGACAGTCCGTCGGCCAGCGGCAGTTGCGCCGAGGCGGGCAACCGGACGTTGTCCAGCACGAGCTCGGAGGTCACCGAGGCGCGCAGCGAGAGTTTGCGATGAATCTCGTTGGCGGTGAAGCCCGGGGTGTCGGTGGGCACCAGGAAGCCTCTGATAACCCCGTCGTCGGTCTGTGCCCACACGGTGGCCACGTCGGCGAGGTTGCCGTTGGTGATCCACATCTTGGTGCCGTTGAGCACCCAGTCTGCGTTTTCTCCGGCGCCAGAGCGCTTTGCGCGGGTGCGCATGCCTGCGGGGTTGGAGCCGAAGTCGGGCTCGGTCAGGCCGAAGCAGCCGATCGCGTCGCCGGTGGCCAGCCGGGGAAGCCATTCGTTCTTCTGTTCCTCTGAGCCATAGCGGTAGATCGAGAACATCGACAGCGAGCCCTGGACGGAGACGAAGCTGCGGAATCCGCTGTCCCCGGCTTCCAGTTCCATGCAGGCCAGGCCGTAGCTGACGGCATTGGTGCCCGCGCAGCCGTAACCCTGCAGGTGCATGCCGAGCACGCCGAGCCTGCCGAACTCCTTGGCCAGCTCTCTGGGCAGGGTGGCCGATTCGAACCATTCGCCGACGTTTGGCTTCAGCCGGGTATCGACAAACTTGCGTACCGTCGCTGCGATCTCGCGTTCGTCCTGATCGAGCAGGCGGTCGGTGTCGAACAGCTCCAACGGCCGGTAGGTGGACTTCTTGGCGGCCGGTGTGGCAGTGGCAGTCATGCCTCAAGGCTAGATTTGCGGGGCAAATATGCCTATGGCCGTTTCGTACAAGCGATGCGCTTCAGATGTCCGGAAGGGCCTCCCGGGCTGCTCGGCGGCTCAGCTTGACCACCTGATCCGGTGGCCTATGCTCGGTGCGGCGAACGGCGTGCCCCAGGGTGTTCTCGTCGTCAGTGACCGGCGAAGACAGCCCAGGGAAAGTTCAGCGTGCAGTTGATTGTTGACGATCCGGTTCGCGTTCCTGCTGCTGCGCGGCGGGTTCGCGATGACCTGATCGGATTGAGCGGTGTGGCCATCGTGATGGTGGTCGTGTGCCATTTCTGGCTTGGGCGGGCGTCTGGCGGCGTGGATGTCCTGCTGGTCCTGTCCGGCTACTTCGTCGGCGGTCGCGTCCTGCGCAGCATCGGTACCGCGAGCGGGTCAACCCTGGCCGCCGAGGCGGGCCGGGTGGTGCGGTGGGTGGTGCCGCCGCTGGTTTTTGTGCTGGTCGTTTCCGCGGTGCTGACCGTACTCGTCCAGCCGCAGACCCGGTGGGAGTCGTTCGCCGAGCAGACCCTCGCCGGCGTGGGCTTCTACCAGAATTGGCAGTTGCTCCAGTCGGCTGACGACTATGTGCAGGCCGGTGAGGCGGTGACCCCGTTGCACCACCTGTGGGCGGTCTCGGTGCTGGGCCAGTTCGCGCTGGCGTTGTTCGTGCTGGCTGCTGTGGTCGCCGCGCTGACGCTGCGTCGGGGTGGTGCGGCGCGACGCACGGTTCTGGTGGTCGTGTCCGGCACCGCGATGGCGGCATCGTTGTACTACGCGGTCACCACGCAGTTCGACAGCCCGATGCTCGGCTACTACAGCACGGTCGCTCGGGCCTGGGAGCTGTTGGCCGGGGTGATGGCGGCGGCGTTCGTGGCCGGCCCGTTGGGCCGAATCCGGTGGCGCGGCTGGTCGCGGGCCGGTGCGACGGCAGCCGGGTTGGCGGCAATCCTGGTGTGCGGTGTACTCACCGATCGGACCGTGCAGTCCCCGGGCGTGTGGACGTTGATTCCGGTGGCCGCGACGCTGCTGATCATCGTCAGCGGCGTCGAGGAGACGTCATCGAGGACGAGCGAATTCTTGCGCAGCGCCCCGGTGGTCGCCGTCGGGGCGATGGCCTATCCGCTCTACCTGTGGCATTGGCCGTTGTTGATCTTCTGGTTGGCGACGATCAACGACGATGCCGTCGGCCCGGTCGATGGTATGGCGGTCATGCTGGTCGCGGTGCTGTTGACGGTGTTCACCGTGCGGTGGGCCCAGTTGCCGTGGCGCCGTGGGGCCGGCATGCGGATGGTATCGGGTGCGGTTGCGCTGTTGGTCGCGGTGATGCTCGTCGCGATGTCGCTGATGTGGCAGGGCCATGTGGCCCTGGCCCGCGCCAGCGGTGCCGAACTCGGCATGCTCCCGATCCGCGACTATCCAGGCGCGCAGGCGCTCATCGGGAATCACCGAGTGGCTAAGTTGCCCATGCGCCCGAGCGCGCTGGAGGCAGATGACGACATCCCGCCGTCGTCGATCGACCATTGCGTCACGGGATTCACCGGTGATGAGGTCGTCACGTGCGTGTACGGAGATCCCAAGGGCGCCCACACGATTGCGTTGGCCGGTGGGTCGCACTCCGAGCACTGGCTGACCGCGCTTCATCAGATCGGGCGTCAACACGGCTTCAAGGTGACCACTTACCTGAAGTTCGGATGTCCGCTGACCACCAAGCGCATGCCGATCATCGCGGGGTCCTTTGAGAAATACCCGTCTTGTCGGACGTGGTCGGACAACGCCTTGGCGCAGATCATCGCCGACCGGCCGGACTACGTGTTCTTCACCTCGACGCGCCCGATCCTCAACGGCCAGGGCGACTATGTGCCCGACTACTACCTGGGAATTTGGGATGACTTGTCCGCCAAGGGAATCCCGATGCTCGGCATGCGTGATACGCCGTGGATGATCCGTGACGGATGGTTCTTCTCGCCGGTGGACTGTCTGTCGCGCGGTGGTGACGCCGAGTCCTGCGGGGTGCCGCGCAACGAAGCGCTGGCCCAGCGCAATCCGACTCTCGATCACCTGGCCGACTATCCGCTGATGAAGGCCCTGGACCTCAGCGATGCGGTGTGCCGGCCGACGATCTGTCGCGCCGTCGAGGGCAATGTGCTGGTCTACCACGACGCTCACCATCTGTCGGCGACCTATGTGCGCACCCTCACCACCGAGTTGGCGCGGCAGATGTCCGACGCCCTCGGTTGGTGGTAGCCGTCATTCGACGATGAAGACCGGAATCTGTCGGTTGGTCTTGGTCTGGTATTCGGCGTACGGCGGGTAGGCCTCGACGGCCAGCTTCCACCAGTGCTCGCGCTCGTCACCGGAGATTTCGCGAGCTGTCAGCGATGCGGTCTTGTCGCCGTCCTGCACTGTCACGGCGGGGTTGGCCTTGACGTTGAAGTACCACGACGGGTGCTCCGGGGCGCCGCCCTTGGAAGCCACCATCGCGTAGCGGCCGTCCTCTTCCACACGCATCAGCGGTACGTACCGCTTCTTGCCGGACTTGGCGCCCGTCGTCGTGAACAGCACGATGGGACGGTCGAGAACCTCGACACCGTCAGTCGTGCCTTGTTCCAGGATGCGTTGGGTCTGGTCGCGTACCCAGTCGGTGGGGCTCAATTCGGCATCAGTCACCCACGCGGCAACACCGATTGCTGCGCTCCTATTCCCGGATCACCGAAGTTTCAGCACCACCTTGCCCTTGGCGCTGCGGTTCTCCAGTGACGCGATGGCCTCAGCGGCCTGCTCCAGCGGATACACCTCGGGCTGCGGTGCGGGCACCGCGCCAGAAGCCAGCAGGGGCTGCAATTCGGCCCACTGCTCCTGCAGGTAGCCGGGGTGTGAGAACGTCCAGGCGCCCCAACCCGCGCCGACCACGTCGACGTTGTTCAGCAGCAGGCGATTGACCTTGACCGTGGGGATCTCGCCGCCGGTGAAGCCGATGACGAGCAGTCGTCCGCCCACGGCCAGCGACCGCAGTGAGTCGGTGAAGCGGTCACCGCCGACGGGGTCGACGACGACATCCACACCGCGGCCGTCGGTGAGTTCCTTGACCGCGTCACGGAACCCGTCGGCCAGCACCACGTCCGATGCCCCTGCGGCCCGGGCGATCTCGGCCTTCTCCTGGGTAGACACCACCGCGATGGTGCGCGAGGCGCCCAGTGCGGGTGCCAGCCGCAGCGCCGAGGTGCCGATGCCGCCCGCGGCGCCGTGCACCAGCACGGTCTCGCCTGGTGTCAACCGGCCGCGGGTGCGCAACGCGAATTGGACGGTCAGGTCGTTGAACAGGATGCCGGCGCCGGCCTCGAAGGACACGGCGTCGGGCAGTGCGAACACGCGCTCGGCGGGCAGCGCCACGACTTCGGCCATACCGCCGGACAACATCGTCAGGCCGAGGACGCGGTCACCGGCGCGGACATGGGCACCTTCCGGGGCGCTGCGCACCACGCCGGCGACCTCGGCGCCCGGGGTGAACGGAAGCTCGGGCTTGTACTGGTAGAGCCCGCGGGTGAGTAGGGCGTCGGGGAATGCGACGCCGGCGGCGTGGACGTCGATCACGACTTCGTCGGTACCGGAGGGTTCCTCCGCCTCGGCTACCCGCACTGCGTCGGGACCGTCGAGCCGGGTGATCTGTGCTGCACGCATCGGTGTCTCCTTCGGGTGGGTCGCCAGCCAATTGTGACAGGTGTCAAGTGGGTGGCTAGCATCACCGGATGCTCAACGCCCGCGCCGCCGTGGTGCTCGATGCCGGGGCTGATCCACAGCTCATCGACGTGCAGATTCGGGAACCGCGCGGCGACGAAGTGCTGGTCCGCATCGACGCGGTGGGCATCTGTCACACCGATGTGAGTGTGGCCGCGCGGTTTCGCAAGCTGCCGATGGTGTTCGGCCACGAGGGCGCGGGCACCGTGGTCCAGGCCGGGCCGGACGCCACACCCCGGGTCGGCGAACAGGTCGTTCTCACGTTCGCCAGCTGCGGCATCTGTTCCAATTGCCATGCGGACGCCCCGGCCTACTGCGAGCGTTCCACCGACCTCAACATGCGCGGTTACCGCGACGAGTCCGGTGCGCTGCGCGCCGACGGTGTGCCCATCGGGGGCGGCTTCTTCGGCCAGTCCAGCTTCTGCACGTATGCGATCGCCGGCAGCCGCAACGCCGTGGTGTTGCCCGAGCCGCTCGACCCCGCGCTGGCCGCGCCGCTGGGCTGCAGCGTGCAGACCGGCATGGGTGCCGTACTCAATGTGCTTGCGCCGCAGCCTGCGGACGCACTCGTGGTGTTCGGCGCCGGCGCGGTGGGGCTCTCGGCGGTCATGGGTGCCCGCATCGCGGGCTGCCGGACCGTCATCGCCGTCGACCCGATAGTCGAACGACGGACGCTGGCAGCCGAATTGGGTGCCACCGCGACGATCGACCCGACCGGTTGCGACGCCGCCGCAGCGGTACTGGAACTGACCGGGGGAGTGACCGCCGCGGTCGACACCACCGCGCGGCCCGATGTTCTCGCGGCAGCGATCGGGGTGTTGCGCCAACGGGGAACCCTGGCGCTGCTGGGCCTCGGCGCGCTGACGGCCGACCTCCCCGTCGCGGCCGTCATGGGTAAGGGCCTGACCGTGCGCGGTGTGGTGGAGGGGGACAGCGAACCGCACACCTTCATCCCGCGCCTGGTCGATCTGTACCACCGTGGCGAACTTCCGATCGACAAGCTCGTGAGCCGCTACCCGTTCGCCGACTTCGACCGGGCCTGGGCCGCCGCCAAGGCCGCTGACGTGGTCAAACCGGTGCTGATCACCGACGCGGTAGGTTCATGAATCCCCAGTTTCACCCGGCAACGACGCCAATGATCGGAGCAGCATGACTCTTCCCCAGCTACCGCCGGGACGCACAGTCGAGGTCCGTGCCGTCGATGGCGTGCGGTTACATGCCGAGGTGTTCGGGCCCGAGGACGGCTACCCGATCGTGCTGGCCCACGGCATCACCTGTGCCATCGGGGTCTGGGCCCACCAGATCGCCGATCTGGCCACCGACTACCGGGTCATCGCCTACGACCACCGGGGGCACGGCCGCAGCGAGACGCCGCGTGGGCGTCACCGGTACAGCCTCAACCACCTCGCCGCCGACCTGGACGCAGTGCTCGACGCCACGCTGAAGCCGGGCGAACGGGCCATCATTGCCGGACACTCGATGGGTGGGATCGCGATCACCTCGTGGTCGCAGCGGTATCCGGCTCAGGTGGCGGCGCGCGCCGATGCTGTCGCGCTGATCAACACCACCACCGGGGACCTGGTGCGCGACGTGAAATTGCTGAGAGTGCCTGCGCCGCTGGCGTCGACGCGGATCCGGGCGGCGGGTACGGCGATCCGGACCTTCGGCGGGACGCGGATGCCGCGGATGATCGAGCGGCCCAACAAGCGTTTCGTCGCTCGTCTGGCGGTGGGTCGTGACGCCGACCCGTCGGTCGCGGAGTTCGTTTATCAACTGTTCACCGAGACCCCGTCCGCCGGACGTGGCGGCTGGGCCCGCACTCTGGTCAACGGGCTGGGCGCACAACACATCTCGCTGCGTAACCTGACGGTGCCCACGCTGGTGATCGGCAGTGCCAAGGACCGCTTGCTGCCCATCGACGCTGCCCGCCGGATCGCCGCCGACGCTCCGAACCTGAGTGCCTTCGTCGAGATGCCCGGTGGTCACTGCGCCATTCTGGAATGCCCGTCGCAGGTGAACGCCCAGTTGCGCGCACTGGCCGAACGCGCTCAGTCGGTAAGCCGGCCGGCCACTTCGGCGGCCGCACGCTGACCGGACCGGACCGCCCCGTCGAGGAAGCCGGTCCACTCATCCGCGGTTTCGGTGCCGGCCCAGTGGATCGCGTCGACCGGTTCCCGCAGCCACTTGCCGTACTGCGTCCACGAACCCGGCGGCACCGCCGCCGTGGGCCCGCCCGGCGCGAATTGTTCTGTACTCCAACAGTGATCGACGTAATCGATCGGTTGCAGGGCCGCATCGCCGAACAGGGTGGCGAACCCGGACAGGGCCTGTTCGCGGCGCTCCGCCGGTGACAGCCGGTCGAAGGTACGGGCGTCGGTGAACCCCAACAGGATGCCCGGGCGGTCTTCACCACCCGGGCTCACGTCGAAGGTGATGAACACCGGCCCTTCATCGGACAGTGCTTCGCCCGAGCAGCCGTTGGTGCGCCAGAACGGCCGTTCATAGGCGGCGTAGGCCTTACTGAGGTTGCCCTGCGGCCAGTTCGCCGCCAGTTCGGCATATGGCTTGGGCAGCGCCGGGCTGAACTCGATCCCGGTCCGGTGCTGCGGCGGGATCGCCACGATCACCGCACGGGCGTGAACCGCGCCGGTAGGGGAGATCACCGCCACGGTGCCGTCGGGGCGGCGCTCGATGCGGCTCACCGGGGCGTCGAGCACCACCTGATCTCCGAGTTCCTCGGCCATCTTGCACGCGATCTGCTGGGTGCCGCCGGGAAACCGGTCTTGCTGGGCGCCGCCGCGGACGTCGAGCATGCGGTCCAGCCCGCCGGCAGCCTTCACGTAGCGGGCGGCGTGCAGCATCGACACCTCGTCGGGCTCGGCGCCCCAGGTGACCCTCGACATGATCGCCATCAGGTTGCGCGTCGAGGCATTGGCGCCTGCCGAGCGCAGCCACTGCTCCAGCGTGCGGTCGTCGAGCTTGTGCGCGTTCGGGCTGTTCCACGGCTCATCCACCCGGATCAACCGGCACAGCCGTTCGAACCGCCACTGGATGCGGGAAACGTCGAACAGCTCCATCATCGACAGCCGCGGGATCGTGCTGCGGTAGGACCGCACGCGCCCGTGCCAGCGGATCAGGTTCTTGCCGCGGTCGTAGGTGGGCACCGTGCGGCAACCCAGTTCGTCGGCCAGCGCCAGTACGGCGTCCTGGGTGGGGCCGACGAACGTGCCGCCCAGGTCGACCGGCACCCCGGCGATCGTGGTGGTCGACGAGCGTCCGCCCACCCGGTCACGTCCCTCGAGCACCACCACCTGGTGTCCGAGCCGAACCAGGGTGCGGGCGGCGGACAGCCCGGCGAAGCCGGCGCCCACAATGACGACGTCGGTGCTGGTTGGGATGCTCACCTGTCTAGGCTCTCACGCGTGAAGGTGATGACAGCGTTGTTCGGTCCGCGTGACGCGATCAGTCGGGCCGCGGCCCTGCGTGAGGCCGGGGCCAGTGGGGTGTTCACTTTTGAGGGGCCCCACGACGTATTTACCCCGTTGACGCTGGCCAGCACGGTCGGGGACCTCGACCTGATGACCAACGTGGCAATTGCGTTCCCGCGCAACCCGATTCACCTGGCGCACCAGGCCATCGACCACCAGATCCTGTCCGGCGGCCGTTTTACCCTGGGACTCGGCACCCAGATCCGCACCCAGATCGAGAAACGGTTCGGTGCCGAGTTCGACCGGCCGGTGGCCCGGATGTCCGAGTTCGTCGCGGCGTTGCGGGCGATCTTCGCGGCCTGGGAGAGCGGCGAGCGCCTGCAGTTTCGCGGCGAGTACTACCAGCACACGCTGATGACACCCACGTTCACTCCTCGGGACAACCCGTACGGTCCGCCGCCGATCTATGTCGGCGCGCTGGGCCCCCGGCTGACCCGGGCCACCGCGCAGTTCGCCGACGGACTACTGGTCATGCCGTTCGGGTCGAAGCGATTCCTGCAGGAGGCCACGCTGCCCGCGGTGCGGGAAGGACTCGCCGCGGCCGAACGCGATGAGGCGGATCTGGCCATCGTCCCGGAGATCATCGTGTCGGCCGACTCCGAAGCGGACCCCAACCACGACGCGGCGCGGCGGCTGCTGGCCTTCTACGGCTCGACCCCGGCCTACCGGCCGGTGCTGCAGGTGCACGGCTGGGGGGACCTGCAGCCAGAGCTCAACGCACTGTCCAAACAGGGCCGCTGGCAGGACATGGGTTCGCTGATCGACGACGAGGTGCTGCACACCATCGCGGCCTGCGGCAGCCCTGCCGACATCGCCGCTCATATCCGGGACCGGGTGGCCGGGGTATCGGACCGGATCTGCCTGTATCAGCCGGGTCCGATCGCCGTGGATTCGCTTGCCCAGATCGTTGACGCGCTGCGCAGCTGAACGCTTAGGGTGGGTGGTACTGAGCGGGACCAAAGGAGGTTCGCCATGGGTGCTGCGGATCCGGAGTACACCGATGTACTCATCATCGGGGCCGGGATCTCGGGGCTGGGCGCGGCCTATCGTGTGCACGAGAAGAGCCCCGGCCTGACGTACACCGTGCTGGAACGTCGGGAGAGGATCGGTGGCACCTGGGACCTGTTCCGGTATCCGGGGATCCGCTCCGACAGCGACATCTTCACGCTGAGCTTTCCGTATCAACCCTGGACGCGGCCGGAGAACGTTGCCGACGGTGGCGATATCCGCGACTACCTGACCGAGACTGCCAGGACGTATGGCATCGACCGTCATATCCGGTTCAACACCCGTGTGTTGTCGGCGGATTGGGATTCGGGCACCGACACCTGGACCGTACAGACCGAGCAGGACGGCCAGGCTGGGACCTACCGGTGCCGGTACCTGTTCTGCGGCACCGGCTACTACAACTACGACGAGCCCTACACCCCGGAATTCCCCGGTATCGAGAGCTTCAGCGGCGACGTGGTGCATCCGCAGTTCTGGCCCGAGTCGCTGGATTACTCGGGCAAGCGCGTCGTGGTGATCGGTAGCGGGGCCACTGCGATCAGTCTGGTGCCGGCCCTGGCTGAGCAGGCCTCGCACGTGACGATGCTGCAACGCTCACCGACCTACATGATGTCGATGGCGCGGATCGACCCGATGGTGCAGGCCATCCGGAAGATCCTGCCGCGCAGGGTTTCTCATCAGGTGGTGCGGTTCCGCAATGCGATGATCCACGTGCTGATGTACTTCGTGTTCCGAAAGGCGCCCAAGTTCGGGCGGTGGCTGATCCGCAATCGGACCGTCGCCGCACTACCCGAGGGTTACCCCGTCGACGTGCATTTCAAGCCGCGGTACAACCCGTGGGACCAGCGCTTGTGCCTGGTGCTCGACCGAGACCTGTTCCAGCACATCAGCCGGGGCCAAGTGGACGTCGTCACCGATCAGATCGCCCACGTCGACGCCACGGGCCTCGTGCTGAAATCCGGTGCGCGGGTGGATGCCGACGTGATCGTCACCGCGACCGGCCTGCAACTGCAGGCGCTGGGCGGGATCAGGCTCGCGGTCGATGGTCAGGAGGTCAAGCCGACCGAACGGTTCGTCTACAAGGAGTTCCTGCTAGAGGACGTCCCGAACCTCGCGTGGTGCATCGGCTACACCAACGCGTCGTGGACGCTGCGGGCCGACATGACCGCGCGAGCGTTCGCAAACCTGTTGGCGTACATGGGTGCACACGGCTACACCCATGCCTATCCGCACAAAGGTGCGGCGCCGATGCCGGAGAAGCGGACCTGGGATTTGGAGGCCGGCTACATCCAGCGTTCCGAGCATGCGCTGCCGCGTTCGGGCACCAAGCGGCCGTGGCATGTGCGCCACAACTATGTGTTGGATGCCATCGACCACCGCTTCGACCGCATCGACGAGTCGATGGTCTTCGGGCGCGCCCCGGCCGCCGAGTCCGTGTCTGCCTCCTAGGCGTCGCGCCTCAGCACCGCGAGCGTGCGCGTCTGCCCCTCGACACGCCGCATTTCACCGGCATTTTGCGCACGCTGGTCACGGCGTGCTGATGCGCAGACCCGTCGCGAGCAGTTGCGTCGCCGACAGCCCGAACGTGGTCTTGAAGGTATCCGCAAGATGTGAGGGGCTGGCGAACCCGGAATCGGCCGCTGCCCTCGTGAGGCTCTGGCCGGCCGCCACGGCGGCACCCGCCGCGATCAGCCTGCTCCACATCCGGTAGCGCCGCAGGCTGGTCCCGGCCTCGCGGCGGAACAGATGCAGGAACCGCGATTCGGAGAGTCCGGCGGCGGCCGCCAGCTCGCGTGCCGGTACCGCTGCCGCCGGATCCTCGCGAATCTGCTTGGCCACCAATTCGATCCGAGGGTCGATCCGATGAGGGACGTCCGGGGCGGCCGCGTCCAACCAGCGCCGCGCGGTCTCGTCGCCGTCCGGCATCGCCGTCAGTCTGGTCTCGGCGCCATGGCCTACACCGATGCCGTCCCGGAACTCGGCGAACTGCTGCCGGCACGACGCGCTGCGTTGCGAACTGGGATCGAGGTAGCTCGACACCATGGCACCCTGCATCGACAGGTGATGGGTGAGCCGCGGTGGAATCAATACGGTTCGCGCGACGATCGTGTGGTTTGGCACCGTCACCTGCACGGGCCCGTCGACGCCGACCACCAGGCACCACACCGATCCCGAATGCGGCTCGAGGCCGAGCCCCGGTCCGGCATAGAGCGCCTGCCCCGGCCACAGCCACACCGTCGGGCAGCAGGTTTGTGGAAGCGCTGGCACGGGTTCAGTCTGCATGCTGGCCTCCTAATCAATTGATCAGGAGGCTACCGTGGTCATCGCAGTGATCGTCGTGATCGGGGTGTTCTTCCTCGGCATGGGTGTCTACGCACTGGCGGCTCCGCAGGCGATTCTGCGTCCGTTCGACTACGACCTCAGGACGGCCGCGGCCCGCGCGGAAGTCCGTGGCGTGTATGGCGGTTTCGGTATCGCCATAGCCGCGGTGCTGACCTACGCGGCTCTGGCGCCAGGGGAGGTACGCGCCGGGATACTGATCGCCGTCGGTGCCGCGCTGGCCGGGATGGCAGTCGGCCGCGCCCTCTCGGCGGTCTTCGATGAACAGACATCGTTCTACCCCAACTGGTTCTACTGCCTGGTCGAGGCGATCGGTGCGGCCGCGTTGTTCTGGGTCGCCTGATTTTCCTCCGCGAGCAGACACAAACCTGCCCATTCTCAGTAGAAAACAGGCAGTTTTGTGTCTGCTCGCGGAAGGAGGCGAGCGGAAGGAGATGAGCGGAAGGAGGCGAGCTACGGCGCGACGGTGAGCCAGTCGGCGAAGCCGGAGGGGTCGTGGCGGCCCAGTGCGCCGTGCTCGAACAGACCCCAGCCTTCCACCGGAGCGCCATCGCCCTCGGTGCAGACGGCCCGGCCGACGTGGTCGATCACTCCGAACGCGGTCCGGCCGACGACCGCCGGATCGGTCATGTCGTAGGTTCGCCGCTCGGTGAACTTCTCGCCCTTCCACACGCCGTGGATCCAGTCGACGTCGCCGCCGTAGCCGCCGCCGACGTGAATCGGCACGGGCAGTTTGGATTCCACGTCGAACCGGATGGGGGTGCCGTCGGGTGCGGTGGCCTCGATGGTGGCCCCGGTCGGGATTCGGGTGCCGGAACGGTAATGGATCTTCACCCGCGGCCAGCCGAGCTGTTCGACGCGGCCGTCCTTGAAGACCCGGCTGCAGTCGTTGAGCGAGCGGAACCCGCTGGGATCCTCCTGGATGATGAAGACGATCGAGAAGTCGTCGAATGCCATCGGCACGTAGAGCCACCACATGCCCTCGAACGGCGGGTCGGCCGGACGTCCGGCGGGCTCGGCCTCACCGACCGGGCGGATGCCCCAGGACCGGTCGCGCGTGCCGATCCAGGTTTCGGGATCGACGTCGATGCGTTGGCCATCGATTTCCAGATGGCCGCTCCAGGAACCTGTTTGGGCGAAGCGCTGGGCGTCGAGCGTTACCCGGTTCCCTTGGCGCATCAGGTGCCGCTGCTCCTGCACGACATCGCACAAGCCGTTCCAGGTGAGGTCCGCAGCGACACCCTCGGTCTCGTCGAGCACGATGCGGATCTTGCGCAGCGGTTCGGTGACCTCGACCCGGTAGCCCATCACGTGCTGGTTGATCCGGTCCTGATCGATCGCGTCGGAGAGGTGCACGGCCGTCTGCTCGTCCCCACGCCGCACCAGGAAGTAGGCATCCTTCACCCCGAGGTTGGGGTAGTAGCCGAGACCGGTGATGACGAAGATGTCGCCGGTGCGGTCGTGGGCATTGAAATACGAACGGTCGTAGAAGTTCCGGTCTGACGATCCCGGCCAGGCGATGGGCTGGGGAACTTGATGTACCGGGAATTCGTCCATCGGGCCGAGCATTTAAGACTCCTCAATGAGACGCCGCAGCAACGGCGCGTGGTAGAACATGGTCTCGACATCGTCGGGCTTCTCGGTCTCGCCGAAGTGCACTCGCCGGGCGCCGGTGCGCATGAACACACAGCACCAGATGACGCCTGAGTAGACGTAGAACCAGCGCAGGTCGCCGAGTTCGGCCCCGGTCAACTCGCGGTAGGTTGCGCGCACATCCTCCTCGCGCATCACATCAGGCAAGCCGGGCAGCCCGGCCATGCCAGACAGCTCCTGAAACACCATGTGCGCAAAGATGATCCACGAGACGTCGAGCTCGCGGGGGCCGAGGGTGGCCATCTCCCAGTCGAGGACCGCGGCAGGGCGGAAGTCGTCGTACAGCACGTTGCCGATACGCGAATCACCCCACGTCAAAACGGTTTCCGAGGCCGCCACGTCATCGGGGAAGTTGTCTTCCAGCCATTGCAGTGCCCGCTCCACCAACGGTGAACGGCCGATATCGGGTACCGCGTACTCGTACCAATCCTTGAGCCAGCCGAACTGCCGGCGCAGTGGGGTATCGCCCGGCGAGCCGGCCTCGGACAGGTACGCGAACCGCTCTGCCGCGTCGGGGATCGCGTGAAGCTTCGCGAGCACCTCCACGGTGCTGTCCTGCAGTTCGCGCTGGCGTTCGACCGGAGCGTCGGCGAACCAGTTGCCGCCGAAGGTGTAGGGCATGACGTCCGGCGGTACCTGGCCGTCGACCCGGTCCATCAGGAAGAACGGAGTGCCCAGCACCTCGCCGGTGGTGTCGATCCACCGCACGTTGGGAACCGGCACGTCGGTGAGTTCGCCGACCTGACGCATCACCTCGAACTGGTGGTCCAGCCGGTACGACGAGAACACCGGGACATCATCGGCGGTAGGGGCGACGCGGGCCACCCACTTCTGCTCTTTGGCCTCGCCGTTCTCTTCCCAGCGACCGGTCAGCATGATCGTTTCCGAGGACATGCCGTTGGAGTCGACCCCGCTTTCCACGGTGATCTCAGGTGTGACTCCGCCCGGCATCACGGTGGACAGCCATTTCGACAAAACCGATGGCAGGGTGGTGACGTCGCGACTGGAGCGTTGCAGGTGGTCGACGTTCTCTACAGGAGCGTCCACGGCCTCGTTTGCCATTCAACTGTTCCTTACGGCCACAATTACGATACTGTTAGTAGCGTTATGAAAGCAGAGCCATCACCGGTTGGCAAGACCGCCGGAGCGGGACGCCCCCGTGACCCGCGGATCGACGCTGCCATATTGCAGGCCACCGTGGACCTGCTTGTCGAAATCGGGTACGCGAACCTGACGATGGCCGCGGTCGCCGAGCGTGCGCAAACCACGAAAACCGCGCTGTACCGCCGGTGGTCGAGCAAAGCCGAGTTGGTACACGAGGCCGTGTTCCCCGCGGCCGCGACGGGCCTGACCGCACCGGCCGGTGACATCGCCGCCGACATCCGGGCGATGGTCGGTGCGGCCCGCGATGTGTTCACCAGCCCGGTGATGCGTGCAGCGCTGCCCGGATTGGTCGCCGACGTCGTCGCCGACACCGATCTGAACTCGCGGGTGATGCAGCGGTTCGCCGGGACCTTCGTCACCGTGCGAGCCCGGATCGTCGACGGGATCGTGCGGGGTGAGGTCCAACCAGATGTCGACCCGGACCGCCTGGTTGAGCTCATCGGCGGGTCGACCATGCTGAGGATGCTGCTGTGGCCCGAACGCGAACTCGACGACGAGTGGGTGGCGCAGACGGCGGCGATCCTGGTGCACGGGGCCACCGTCAAGCCGTGACTTCCGACGCTGTTTGATTCAGCCTGAGGGCAAATCTTCCGAGCGGTTCCGGCCCCGCATAGCCTGCGGCCACGTGACTGTTACCGACCCACGTTCAGTGGCCACTGCCAAGCCGAGCGCGCGCTCCGTCGCGTTGGGTAGTGCAGTCGGCACCACGATTGAGTGGTACGACTTCTACCTGTACGCCACGGCTGCCGCCCTGGTCTTCAAACCCCTGTTCTTCCCGAACATTTCATCGACGGCAGGCACACTGGCCGCGTTCGCGACCTACGCCGCAGGGTTCGGGGCTCGGCCGTTGGGGGCTCTGATATCAGGGCACTACGGAGATCGGCTGGGACGCAAGACGGTCTTGGTGGCCGCGCTGGTGGGGATGGGGCTGAGCACCTTCGCGATCGGCCTCCTGCCGACCTACGCCCAGGTGGGGCTGCTGGCGCCTGCGCTGCTGGTGAGCCTGAGATTGCTGCAAGGCCTGGCCGTGGGCGCCGAATGGGGTGGTGCGGCACTGCTTTCGGTGGAGCATGCGCCCCCGGGGCGCCGCGGTCTGTTCGGCAGCTTCACCCAATTGGGGTCTCCGGCAGGCATGTTGCTGTCGACGGCGGTCTTCTACCTCACGCGGACAGCCACCGGCCATGATGCCTTCCTCGCCTACGGGTGGCGAATCCCCTTCCTGCTCAGTGCCGTTCTGATCATCGTCGGCCTGGTGATCCGTCTGAGGCTCACCGATGCGGAGATGTTCACTCAGGTCCGCGATCGCGGCGAGGTCGCGCGGCTGCCGGTGCTGGAGGTACTGCGCACACAGCCGCGCAATGTGGTGATCACCACCGGATTGAGGTTCTCGCAGATCGCGCTGTTTGTTCTGCTGACCACGTATTCGTTGACCTACCTGCAGGATTCGTCGGATGCGGGCAGTCAGGTCGGCCTGACGGCAGTCCTCATCGCTTCGGCCATCGGCCTGGTCAGCACGCCGGCGTGGGCGATGGTGTCGGACCGTTACGGCAGGCGGCCTCCGTATCTGTTCGGTGCGGTGGCCGGTGTGCTGGCGCTGATCCTGTTCTTCGTCGCAGCGGGCACCGGATCCCATATCGCGATCGTGTTGTCGATTGTGTTCGGTGTCAACATCGCTCACGATGCCATGTACGGGCCACAGGCCGCGTGGTTCGGGGAACTGTTCGATACCCGCGTGCGCTACAGCGGTGCCTCGTTGGGCTACCAGATCGGTGCGGTGCTCTCGGGCGGGTTCGCTCCGTTGATCGCGGCGGCGCTGCTGGTCGCAGGTGGTGGCAGCCCCTGGCTGATCGTCGGATATTTCGCGGTGCTGGCGGCGATCACTTTCACCGCGGCCTACTTCGCGCGCGAAACGCATCAGGATGAGATCGGGGACGAGCGATGAGCAGGATCTACCTCAACGCATTCGACATGGCGTGCGTGGGACACCAATCCGCAGGTTTGTGGCGCCATCCCGAGGACCAGGGCTATCGCTACCGCGAACTGGGGTACTGGACGGAATTGGCCCGCACCCTGGAGGCCGGTGGCTTCGACGCCTTGTTCCTCGCCGACGTCCTCGGCGTCTACGACGTGTACGGCGGCTCGCGAGATGCGGCGGTGGCCGATGCCGCGCAGGTACCCGTCAACGATCCGACGCTGGCGGTGTCGGCCATGGCGGCGGTCACCGAGACCCTGGGATTCGGTGTCACGGTGTCGTTGACCTACGAGCAGCCCTATGCGTTGGCGCGCCGGTTCTCCACGCTGGATCATCTGACCGGCGGCCGGGTGGCGTGGAACATCGTCACCTCCTACCTCGACAGTGCCGCCCGTAATCTGGGGCTGGCGAACCAGATTCCGCACGACGAACGCTACGAGATCGCCGAGGAGTATCTCGAAGTCTGCTACAAACTGTGGGAGGCATCGTGGGAACCCGACGCCGTGGTCCGCGACCGGGAACGAGGCGTGTTCACCGATCCGGCGAAAGTCCACGACATCGAACACAAGGGCCACTACTTCAGCGTCCCGGGGCCGTTTCTGTGTGAACCGTCCCCGCAACGCACCCCGATGTTGTTTCAGGCCGGTGCTTCGCCGAGGGGAGTCCGGTTCGCCGCGGCTCACGCGGAGGCGGTGTTCGTGTCGGGCCCCACGCCGGGCGTCGTGGCCAAGCCGGTCAAGGCGCTGCGCGCCGCCGCCGCTGAACAAGGACGAGATCCCCAGTCGATCAAGGTTTTCACGATGCTCACTCCGATCGTGGCCGATACTCACGAGCTCGCCGTCGCCAAGCTGCACGAGTACCGGCAGTATGTGAGCGCCGACGGCGCGCTGGCCCTGTTCGGTGGCTGGACCGGTGTTGATCTGGCCGAACTCGGTGCAGATGAACCCCTGCGATACGTCCAGACCGAGGCCAATCGTTCTGCGCTGGCATCGTTCACCACGCCGGACCGGAACTGGACAGCGAGCGAGTTGGCCCACGAAGTCGGTCTCGGTGGCCGCGGTCCGGTGGTGGTGGGTTCGCCCACAGAGGTTGCCGACGAACTCGAGCGCTGGGTCGACGAGGCCGGTGTGGACGGGTTCAACCTGGCGTATGTCACCACACCGGGCACCTTTGTCGACTTCGCCCGCCATGTCGTGCCCGAGTTGCGCCGACGCGGCAGGGTGCCCAGGCACAGCGAACCGGCCACCCTGCGGGAGCGGCTCGGGGGCACTGGGCCGTTACTGGCTGCGGAGCATCCGGGCGCTGGCTATCGACCCCAGGGCTGGGGCTGAGGTTCGCACGGATCACCGTGGCCGGTTGACATGAACCGTCGTCGAGGTTCGACACTGGTGTGATGAACACGAAGGACGTCGAACCCTTCCCCTCGGACTGGCGGTCTGCGCTCGTTCTGGTGGCCCACCCCGATGACCCCGAGTACGGAGTCGGTGCGGCGGTCGCGAAGTGGACCGCTGCGGGCAGGACCGTGCATTACGCGCTCGCTTCGCGGGGCGAGGTGGGGATCGCGGGCATGGCACCCGAAGAGGCGGGGCCGCTGCGGGAAGGCGAGCAGCGACGATCGGCGGCCATCGTCGGGGTTGACGACGTGGATTTCTGGGACTTCCCGGACAGCAACATCCGCGACACCCCAGAGCTGCGCTCGAAGATCGCCGAGACCATCGTGGCATTGCGTCCCGACGTCGTCGTCACCCTCTACAGCGGGCCGGCTTGGGCGCCCGACGCACCCAACCAACGCGATCACATCGAGTTCGCCCACGCAGTTGCCGCGGCTTACGACAGCTTGGCCGATCCGCCGGCATGGCTCTTCGAGAACGGTCCGGGCCCGACGCATTGCGAGGTGGTCGACGGCTACACCGAAACGGCGGTGAATTCCCTTGCCGCTCACGAGGTGTATCTCTCGGTGCTCGATCCGGGCACGCCCGTCGTCGAGCAGGCCCGCACGCAGGTGGAAATGTCGACCCCGGCACTGCCGGGCTTCGGTGAGCGAACCGTCGGCTTCATCCTGAAGCGGCATCGCTGACCCTGCGGGTGTCGGCCTACGATCGCAGCTGTGCGTGCTGTGATGTATTCCGAGGTCGGCGTGCTGCCCGCGGTGGCCGAGGTGCCCGAGCCGGTATGTCCCGACGACGGGGTGGTGGTCGAGGTTGCGGCCACCGGTGTGTGCCGGTCTGACTGGCACGCCTGGCGAGGTCACGATCCGGTGGACTTGCCGATCATCCCCGGGCATGAGTTCGCCGGCCCCATCGTGGCCGTCGGTGCGGGAGTGGCGGGCTGGCAGGTGGGCGACCGGGTGACCGCACCGTTCGTGCTGGGGTGCGGACACTGTGAATTCTGCCTGGCCGGTGATGCCCAGGTGTGTCCCGATCAGTTGCAACCCGGATTCACCCTGCCCGGTGCCTTCGCCCAGCAGGTGGCGCTCCCGCGGGCTGCGACGAACCTGGTACGTCTGCCCGACTCGGTCTCATTCGTCGCGGCGGCCTCCCTCGGGTGCCGGTTCGCGACCTCGTTTCGCGCGGTGGTCAGCCACGGCAAGGTGCAACCCGGTCAGTGGGTCGCGGTCCACGGGTGCGGCGGGGTCGGACTGTCAGCGGTGATGATCGCAAAAGCGTTCGGCGCCAAGGTTGTTGCTGTCGACGGCAGCGCCCCGGCGCTGACCACCGCTGCTGGACTGGGCGCCGATGAACTGATCGACGCGACTGAGATCTCGGACATCGCAACCGAAGTCGTGCACCGCACGGGTGGCGGTGCACACATCGGGGTCGACGCCATCGGGCATCCGGCCGTCGCCGCGGCCTCGGTCTCCTCGCTGCGCCGCCGTGGCCGCCACGTCCAGGTCGGGCTCCTGCTGGGTGATGCGGCACAGACTGCCTTCCCGATGGACCGGGTGATCGCCCAGGAACTTTCGATCCTGGGATCGCACGGCATGCCGGCCGTCGACTATCCGGCAATGCTGGAGCTTCTCGAGTCCGGTGCGCTGCAACCCGAGCTGTTGGTTACCAGGCGGGTGAGCCTCGACGAGGCGGGTGCTGCGATGGCCGCCATGGATGTGCCCATCGGACCCGGGATGACGATCATCGAGCCCGCCCACAACGGCTAGCCGTCGATCTGACCTCGGTTCCGTTCAGCTACCGCCTGAAACCGGTCACCCAGGCCGTCGAAATCACGCGCCTGCGCGCCGGCGATGTCCTGCTCTGCCGCCAGCGCCGGGCCGATGACCGGCTCGCTGCCCCGGGTGTAGATCTCCTTGAGTCCGGCCATGATCGGGCCCGGTACCTCGGCGATGTGCCCGGCCAGTTCCAACGCCCGGTCCAACAGGCGTTCGTGAGCGACCACCTCGGTGACCAGGCCCAGGCGTTCGGCGTGGGCGGCGTCGACGACTTCACCGGTCATCGACAGCCGGCGTGCCATCGCAGCACCGACCACGTGGGGGAGCCGCGCCGTCATGCCACCGCCGGGCAGGATCCCGACCCGGGCGTGCGTGTCGGCGAACACCGCCCGGTCGGAGGCGATCAGGAAGTCGCAACCCAGGGCCATCTCCAGGCCACCGGTGAACGTTGCTCCGTTGATCGCTCCGATGATCGGGGTATGCAACTGACCGGTCTTGGTGATGCAGTTGTGCGACCGGAACTTCTCGAAATACTCCATGCCGAGCGTCTGCGCCTCTTTGAGGTCGACGCCGGCGCAGAACGCCGGGTCGGTCCCGGTGAGCACGACCGCCCGCACCGTCTCGTCCGAATCGGCGTCGTCCAGGGCGCCGTAGAGCTCCTCGATCAGCTCACGTCCCAGGGCGTTCCGCGACTGTGGGCGATTGAGGGTGAGCACGCGAACTGCGCCATGGTCAGCGGTGAGGACGGTCGTCATGGATTCGAATGTAACGGACTTCACCGCAGGAACGTCTGGGCGTTGTTGGCGAGATCCAGCAACGGTTGAGGGAGTGCGCCGAGTGCGAAGGTGACCGCCGCGGTGACCGTGATGACGGCGGTGGTGAGGCCGCTGGGGATGACCACCTCGGGCGCGTCCTCGGGTGGATCGGTGAAGAACATCAGCACGATCACCCGCACGTAGAAGTAGGCCGCGACGGCGCTGGCGATGACGCCGACGATGACCAGCGGGATCGCCCCGCCCTCCCCGGCGGCTTTGAACACCGCGAACTTGCTGACGAATCCGCTGGTCAGCGGAATCCCGGCGAACGCCAGCAGGAACAGCGAAAACACCACGCCGACAATCGGATATCGCCGGCCCAGACCGGCCCACCGGGCCATCGACGTTTCCTCCTCGCCGGCGGCATTGCGCACCAGGCCGACGACCGCGAACGCGCCCAGGGTGCTGAATCCGTAGGCGAACAGGTAGAACAGCGTGGCGGACACCCCGGCGGGGTTGGCGGCGATCACGCCGGTGAGGATGAACCCCGAATGTGCCACCGCGGAGTAGGCCAGCATCCGTTTGACATCGGTCTGGGTGACAGCGGTGATGGTCCCGACCACCATGGTGAGGATCGCGATCGCCCACAGGATCGGCCGCCAGTCATCACGCAACTGCGGTAGCGCGACGTAGAAGATGCGCAACGTCGCGCCGAACGCGGCGATTTTCGTCCCCGCGGCCATGAACGCGGTGATGGCGGTGGGGGCACCCTGGTACACGTCGGGGATCCATGAATGAAACGGAACCGCACCCACTTTGAACAGAAGTCCGACGAGCAGCAGTGCGACACCGATCAGTGCGAGCGGAAGATTGGGTGCGCGGCTGACCACTGCACCGGCGATACCGTTCAGGTCCAGGGTGCCGGCGTAGCCGTACAGCATCGCCGCGCCGTACAGGAAGAAGGCCGACGAGAACGCACCCAGCAGAAAGTATTTCAGCGACGCTTCCTGGGAGAGCAACCGCCGCCGCCGGGCCAGCCCGCACACCAGATACAGCGGAAGTGACAGGACCTCCAGCGCGATGAACATGGTAAGCAGATCGTCGGCGGCTCCGAACAGCAGCATGCCGCCGATGGCGAACATGGTCAGCGGAAAGACCTCGGTCTGCATCACTCCGGCCTTGGTGGCCAGTTGCTCGGCCACGCTTCCCGGCACCGCGGACGCCTGCGGCGTGAAGCCGTCGAGACCACGCGGGCCGTCGGAAGTTTCGGCGGTGGACTGACGTTCGGCGATGAGCAGGATGCCCAGTATTCCGACCAGCGCGATGGTGCCCTGCAGGAACAACGCCGGGGCGTCGAGGACCACGGCCCCCAGCACCGCCGGCCTGCCGGGGGTTCCGTGTAGCTCTCGGGCCAGCACCACGACGGCCACCACCGCGGCGACAAGGCCGCCCAGCGCGAGCGCCACTTGCGTCCGATAACGCGCCGGCCGGGGCAGGAATGCCTCGACGAGTACACCGGCCACGCCCACCCCGAAGACGATCAGCATGGGGGAGAGCAGGCCGTATTCGATGCTCGGTGTCACCATGATCAGCGAACCCCCTCTGCCAGCTTCGGTAACACCTGCGGTGGCGGATCGCTCTGTCCGATGGAGTTCAACGTGTGCTGGACGGCCGGATTGATCACGTCCAGAGCGGGTTTGGGATAGATGCCCAACACCAGCAGCAGCGCGATCAACGGGGTCACCACGGCCAGTTCGCGAGGCACCAGATCCCGGATCCGGCGCTCGTCTCCGGAGAGCTCCTCGGGCACCGGCCCGGTCATCATCCGTTGGTACATCCACAGGATGTACACGGCGGACAACACGAGTGCGGTGGCGGCGAATACCGCGACCACCGGATAGCGCGTGAATGTGCCGATGAGGACCAGGAATTCACTGATGAAGGGTGCCAGGCCCGGCAACGACAACGTCGCGAGCCCGGCCACCAGGAACGTTCCGGCGAGCACCGGCGCCACCTTCTGCACGCCGCCGTAGGCGTCGATCAACCGGGAACCACGCCGCGATACCAGGAATCCGGCGATCAGGAACAGCGCGGCCGTGGAGATCCCGTGGTTGATCATGTACAGCGTCGACCCGACCTGGCCTTGGTTGGTCATCACGAAGATGCCAAGGATGATGAAACCGAAGTGTGATATCGACGTGTAGGCGATCAGGCGCATCACATCGGTCTGGCCGATCGCCAGGACGGCGCCGTAGAGGATGCCGATCACCGCGAGCGTGATGATCAGTGGGCGGAAATACGTTGAGGCATCGGGAAACAGCGGCAGACAATAGCGCAGCATGCCGAAGGTGCCGACCTTGTCCATGATCGCCATCATCAGCACCGCGCTGGCCGGGGTGGCCTGAACCGCGGCATCCGGCAACCACCGGTGAAACGGCCACAACGGTGCCTTCACCGCGAACGCGAACATGAAACCCAGGAACAGGAAGTTCGCCACCGCAGGGTTGATCACGAACTCGCCGGAGGAGGCGGCGGCTACGATCGCGCGGAAGTCAAAGGTGCCTGAATCGAATGCGTCGCTGCCCGCGGTCACCACATACAGACCGATTACCGCGGCCAGCATGACCAGCCCACCGAACAGGTTGTACAGCAGGAACTTCACCGCCGCTTTCGACGCGTGAGCGCGGTTCCCGCCGAATCCCCCGATCAGGAAGTACATCGGGATCAGCATGGCCTCGAAGAACACATAGAACAGCAGGATGTCCAGGGCCACCAGGGACATGAACACCATGCCCTGCACGGCCAGCGTCAAGGCCAGGTAGGCCTGCACGCCGCGGCCACCGAGACCGGTCTGGTGGGCGGCGTCATTCCAGCCCGCGACGATGAGCAGTGGCAGCAGCACAGCGGTGAGCACCACCAGAGCCAGGGCGATCCCGTCGACACCGAGGATGTAACCGGTGCCGAACGACGGTATCCAGCGGTGTGATTCGACGAACTGATACTGCTCGCCCGTCGGATCGAAACCGACAGCGAGGACGGCCGCCAGGCCCAGGGCTGCCAGGGAGAACGCCAGCGCCAGCCATTTCGCCAGCGTCCGCTGTGCGGCGGGCAGCAGCATCACCACTGCGGCCCCCACAGTCGGGGTGGCCCACAACGCCGTCAGCCACGGAAACGCGCTCACCACAGTCGCACCGCCAGGATCGTCGCCACCACCAGGGCTGCGCCGCCCAACATCGAAAGCGCATAGGAACGGGCGAATCCGGTCTGAAACTGGCGCAACCCATCCGATGTTCGACTGACCAGCGCGGCCAGCCCGCCGGCAGTGCCGTCGACCACCTTGTCGTCAACGACCACCAGGGCCGCGGTCAAGGTCTGGCCACCTCGCATGAACACCGCCTCGTTGAACGCGTCGCCGTACAGATCCCGTCGGGCCGCCACCGTGAGTGCAGACCCGTCGGGCACGTCGGCCGGGACCGACCGCTGCGCGTACATCCGGTAGGCCACCGCGATACCGACTGCCACGA
Source organism: Mycobacterium sp. IDUB_9 (assembly GCF_055419505.1). Classification (NCBI taxonomy): domain Bacteria; kingdom Bacillati; phylum Actinomycetota; class Actinomycetes; order Mycobacteriales; family Mycobacteriaceae; genus Mycobacterium; species Mycobacterium sp. IDUB_9. The sequence continues at coordinate 832,935 of NZ_JBVAXU010000002.1, forward strand.
CCGCCAGTACCACGACGGTGACCACCCACGCGGGAATCGCGTGGTGCGCCTCGTGTGCGCCGACCACCGGCTCGAGCCAGTGCGACAGCGTGCCGCCGATTGCCAGCGCACCGCCGGAGACCACCGAGCCGACCGCGAGCAGGATCATCGGCCAGGTCATCACGGCAGGGGCCTCGTGGGGGTGTGTCGTTTCATCCCAACGCTTTTCCCCGAAGAACGTCATCAGCATCACCCGGGTCATGTAGAACGCGGTGATCCCGGCCCCCAGGATGGCTGCCCCGCCGAGGATCATGCCGCGCACGCCCCCGGCGCCCAGCGCCGCCTCGATGATGCTGTCCTTGGAGAAGAAGCCGGCCAGCGGCGGCACACCGATGATCGCCAGGTAGCCCAGCCCGAAGGTGGCGAACGTGATCGGCAGGACCTTGCGCAGCCCGCCGTAGCGGCGCATGTTCACCTCGTCGTTCATGGCGTGCATCATCGAGCCGGCACCGAGGAACAATCCGGCCTTGAAGAATCCGTGGGTGAGCAGATGCATGATGGCGAAGGCGTAACCGGCCGGCCCGAGGCCGGCCGCCAGGATCATGTAGCCGATCTGCGACATGGTCGACGCGGCAAGGGCTTTCTTGATGTCGTCCTTGGCGCAGCCGATGATCGCGCCGAACAGCAATGTGACCGCGCCGACGATGACGACACCGGTCTGGGCGCCCGGGGCCAGATCGAAGATCGGCCCGGACCGCACGATCAGATAGACGCCGGCGGTGACCATGGTCGCGGCGTGGATCAGCGCAGACACCGGTGTCGGGCCCTCCATCGCATCCCCGAGCCAGGACTGCAGCGGCACCTGGGCCGATTTGCCGCACGCGCCCAACAGCAGCAGCAGACCGATCGCGGTCAGGGTGGCTTCGCTCAAAGCCGGTGCGGCGCCGAAGACCCCGGCGAACGAGATGGATCCGACGGTGGCGAACATGATCATCAGGGCGATCGCCAGACCCATGTCGCCGACCCGGTTGACGATGAAGGCTTTCTTGGCTGCGGCGGCGGCCGACGGTTTGTATGACCAGAATCCGATCAGCAGATACGAGGCCAGGCCAACGCCTTCCCATCCGGCGTACAGACCGAGGTAGTTGTCAGCGAGCACGAGCAGAAGCATGGCCGCCAAGAACAGATTGAGGTACGCGAAAAACCTTCTCCGGTCAGGGTCGTGCGCCATATAGCCGATCGAATAGATGTGGATCAGCGAGCCCACACCGGTGATCAGCAGCACGAAGCACACCGACAACTGATCCAGTTGCAGCCCGAAATCGACTTGCAGGCCGGCCACCGGCACCCAGGAGAACAGAGATTCCTGAACTACGCGGTGCTCGTCTTGGCGGCCCAGCATCTGGGTGAACAGTGCCGCTCCGACGGCGAAGGCGCCCAACGCGGTCGCACAGCCCAGCAGATGCCCCCACCGGTCGGATCGTCGGCCGCTCAACAGCAGTACCGCTGCTCCGGCGCCGGGAAGGGCGATCAGCAGCCACACAGGTAGTGTCATGTCGCCCTTAGTGCTTCAGCAGGCTGGCGTCGTCGACCGAGGCCGAATGGCGGGTACGGAAGATGGTCATGATGATGGCCAGGCCGATCACCACCTCGCAGGCGGCCACCACCATGGTGAAGAACGCCACCACCTGTCCGTCGAGATGACCGTGCATACGGGAGAACGCCACGAATGCCAGATTCGCGGCGTTGAGCATGAGCTCGACGCACATGAACATCACGATGGCATTGCGCCGCAACAGCACTCCTGATGCGCCGATAGTGAACAACAGGGCCGACAGGTAGAGATAGTTGTCGGGATTCATCGCATCACCCCTCGCCGTTGGCCGAATTGCTGATCGAGCGCTGCGGCAGGATGGCGCTGACCGACAATGCCGCATCGGAGCCGTCGGGCAGCCGTGCCGGGACATCGACGGCGTTATGCCGTGCGTAGACACCGGGATTGGGCAGCGGGGTCGGATGGCCCCCGCCCTGGAAGCGCTCGACAGCCAGTTCCCGCTGGGTCTTGCGGCGTTCGAAGCGTTCCCGGTGTGCGAGCACCATCGCACCCAGTGCCGCGGTGATGAGCAGTGTGCTGGTCAACTCGAATGCCCACAGGTAGCGGGTGAAGATCAGGGCGGCCAGACCTTCCACATTGCCGCCGCTGTTGGCTTGGGCCAGTCCGGTGAACCCGTTGACGGACACGCTGCCGATCCCGGCGATCAGCAGAATGCCGAACCCGGTGCCGGCCGCCAGTGCCGCAAGACGTTGGCCGCGTATCGTTTCGACGAACGATTCGGACAGGTCGACACCGATGAGCATCAGCACGAACAGGAACAGCATCATCACCGCGCCCGTGTAGACCACCACTTGCACCACGCCGAGGAACAGGGCGTCCTGGGCGATGTAGAGCACCGCCAGCGCGATCATGGTGGAGGCCAGGAACACTGCGGAGTACACCGCTTTGGGTGCGGCGACCACGCCGATGGCACCGAGCACCGCGACCGTCCCCAGGATCCAGAACAGCGCTGCCTCCGATGTCGAGGTGTGCGGCGCCGCGGCCAGCAGCACGACGTCAGGGCTCATGGGACGTCCTCGGTCAGCGGGCTGATCCGGCCGAGATAGTAGTCTTCGTCGGTACTGCCCGGCGCCATGTCATGAGGAGGCGCCTGCATCCCGGGTTGCATCGGGGCCAGCAGTTTGTCCTTGCCCCAGATCAGATCTGCCCGGTTGTCGTCGGCCATCTCGTATTCGTTCGTCATCGTCAGGGCCCGGGTCGGGCAGGCCTCGATGCACAATCCACACCCGATACAGCGCAGGTAGTTGATCTGGTACACCTGGCCGTAGCGTTCGCCCGGCGAGAAGCGTTCTGCATCAGTGTTGTCGGCACCCTCGACGAAGATGGCGTCGGCCGGGCAGGCCCAGGCGCACAACTCGCAACCGATGCACTTTTCCAGACCGTCGGGGTAGCGGTTGAGTTGATGCCGACCGTGATAGCGCGGCGCGACCGGCCCCGGCTTCTCCGGATACCCTTCGGTGATCGGCTTTTTGAACATCGAGCCGAACGTGACGGCGAATCCGGCCAGGGCGTCGAGGAACTTGGGCTTCTTAGACATCGACGACCTCCTTTCCAGCATTCGGCAGCGGTGGCACCGGATAGGCCCCGGCGCTCTGCTGCGGTATCGGCTGTACGGTCCTGCGCCGCAGCGCCTTCCACAGTGCGACTGCCAGCACAGCCACCACCACGACCGCCGTGGTCACCAGGCCGGTGGCCCAGTTGTCGTAACCGTGCTCGCGCAGGCTGTGGGTGACCGCGACGACCATGATCCAGACCAGCGATACGGGGATGAGCACCTTCCAGCCCAACGCCATGAACTGGTCGTAGCGCATCCGGGGCAGGGTGGCGCGCAGCCAGAAGTATCCGAACATGAAGGTCCACACCTTGGCCGTGAACCACAGCAGCGGCCACCAGCCGCTGTTGGCGCCGTCGATCAGGCTGAACGGGAACGGTGCATGCCAGCCGCCCAGGAACATCGTGGTGGCCAGCGCGGAGACGGTGGTCATGTTGACGTATTCGGCGAGCATGAACATGGCGAACTTCAACGAGGAATACTCGGTGTGGAAACCGCCGACGAGCTCACCCTCGGCCTCGGGCAGATCGAAAGGCGCCCGGTTGGTTTCGCCCACCATCGAGGTCACGTACACCAGGAACGAGGGCAGGAGCAGGAAGACGTACCACGTGCGATCCTGGGCCGCCACGATGCCGGAGGTGGACATGGTGCCCGCGTAGAGGAAGACCGCGGCGAAGGACAGGGCCATCGAGACCTCGTAGGAGATCACCTGGGCGCTGGAGCGCAGTCCACCCATGAGCGGGTAGGTGGACCCGGACGCCCAGCCGGCCAGCACGATGCCGTAGACGCCGATCGAGGTGACCGCCAGGATGTAGAGCACCGCCACGGGGAGATCGGTCAATTGCAGTGCGGTGCGGTGACCGAACACCGATACCTCACCGCCCATCGGGATCACCGCGAACGCCATGAAGGCCGGGATCACCGCAATCACGGGGGCCAGTAGGTAGAGGGGCTTGTCGACGCCGGCTGGGACGAGCCCTTCCTTGAGGGCGAGTTTCACGCCGTCGGCCAGGGACTGCAGCAGACCCCAGGGCCCGACGCGGTTGGGCCCTGGCCGCATCTGCATGCGGCCCAGCACCTTCCGTTCGATGAGGATCGCCGCGAGCACGGTCAGCAACAAGAAGACGAACACCCCGAGTGCCTTGGCCAGGATCAGCCACCATGGGTCGTGGCCGAAGAGAGTGGGATCGGGATACTTCACGAGGAAGCCCTCCCGATCGAGGCCGGCGCGATTGAAACCAGGGAACCGGCGGTCACCCCGAGTTGACGATGGATTGCCGATCCCGGGGAATTGGTGGGCAGCCACACCACCCGGTCGGGCATCTCGGTGATCGACAGCGGCAACGTGACCGATCCGTGGTCGGTGCTGACGGTCACCGGATCTCCCGCTGCCACACCGAGTTCGGTGGCGGTGCCGGGGGAGAGCCGCACCACCGGGCTGACCGCGGTGCGGGCCAGATTGGGCTCGCCGTCCTGTAGCCGTCCGGCGTCCAGCAGCAGACGCCAGCTGGCCAGCACCGCCTGCCCGGGTGCGGGGGCGGGGGGTGGTGCGGGCGTCGCAGACGGCTCCGCGGCGCGAGGTCCGGCCCAGGAGCCGAGCCGGGCCAGTTCGGCGTCGGCGGCCTCGGGTCCGGTCAGCCCGAGGTCGACGCCGATCTCGTCGGCGAGGTACTGCAGCACCCGCAGGTCGGGTATCGCGTTGGTCTGCAACGCCGCCTTGAACGGGCGAATTCGGCCTTCCCAGTTGAGGTAGGCACCGCCCTTCTCCACCACCGGCGCCACGGGGAACACCACATCGGCGAGTTCGGTGACCTCGCTCTCACGCAGCTCCAGGCTCACCACGAACGGGGTGGCCCGCAGCGCGGCCAGCGCCGTAGCGGGGTCGGGAAGGTCGGTGATCTCGACGCCGCCGACCAGAAGCGCGGAGAGTTCCCCGCCGGCGGCCGCCGCCAGGATGCCATTCGTGTCGCGGCCGCTGTTGCCGGGCAGCGCGGCGGTGTTCCAGACCGCGGCGGTCTGGGCCCGCGCGTCGGCCTCGGTCACCGGGCGCCCACCGGGCAGAAGGTTCGGCAGGGCACCGGCCTCGACCGCGCCGCGTTCACCGGCCCGGCGCGGGATCCAGGCCAACCGGGCCCCGGTGGCGTCCGCAAGGCGGAGTGCGGCAGACAGTGCACCGGGTGCGGTGGCGAGTCGTTCACCGACCAGGACGACGGCGCCCGGGCGCCGCAGCCGCTCATCGGTCTCCAGCGCGGCCAATGCATCGGCCTCGGCCCCGGGGACGGTCGCGATGAGCGTGCCCCCCATCTTGGTCAGCCCGCGGCTGGCGAACGGTGCCACCGCGAGCACCTGCTGTCCGTTGTTGCGGGCGGCCTTGCGCAGCCGCAGGAAGACGATGGGGGATTCCTCTTCGGGCTCGAGGCCGGCCAGCAGTACGGTCGGTGCCTTTTCCAATTCGGCGTAGCGCAACGTCATCGGCTGCCCGGCGACGCGGGCGGCCAGGAAATCGGCCTCCTCGCCGGAGTGCGGCCGGGCGCGGAAGTCGATGTCATTGGTGCCCAGCACTATTCGGGCGAACTTCGAATATGCGTAGGCGTCCTGCACGGTGCAGCGCCCACCGACCAACACGCCGGTGTTCGATGCGGCGGCCAGCAGGCCTGCCCCGGCGACCGTCAGCGCCTCCGACCACGACGCCGGACGCAGCGTCCCGTCTTCGCGGATCAACGGTGTGGTGATCCGGTCCCCGGTCGTGGCATAGGTGAACGCCCACCGGCCCTTGTCGCAGTTCCACTCCTCGTTGACCTCGGGATCGTCGCCGGCCAAGCGCCGCAGCACCTTTCCGCGTCGATGATCGGTGCGCTGGGCGCATCCCGACGCACAGTGCTCACACACACTGGGGCTGGACACCAGGTCGAAGGGCCGGGCCCGGAACCGGTAGGCCGTCCCGGTGAGCGCGCCGACCGGGCAGATCTGCACGGTGTTGCCGGAGAAGTAGGACTGGAACGGCTCGCCTGCGGCGATACCGACCTGTTGTAGCGCCCCACGTTCCAACAGTTCGATGAACGGGTCGCCGGCGATCTGTGCGGAGAACCGGGTGCACCGCGCGCACAGCACGCACCGTTCGCGGTCCAGCAACACCTGCGCGGAGATGCTGATGGGCTTCGGGTAGGTCCGCTTGACATCCTCGAACCGGGTCTCCGGGCGCCCGTTGGACATTGCCTGGTTCTGCAACGGGCATTCACCGCCCTTGTCGCAGATCGGGCAGTCCAGCGGATGGTTGATCAGCAGCAGTTCCATCACGCCGCGCTGCGCCTTGTCGGCCGCCTCCGAGCTGTATTGCGTGTGCACCACCATGTCCGGGCTCACCGTGGTGGTGCACGAAGCCATCGGCTTGCGCTGGCCTTCTACCTCGACGAGGCATTGCCGGCACGCGCCCACCGGATCGAGCAGTGGGTGATCGCAGAACCGGGGGATCTGGACACCCATCAGTTCCGCGGCGCGGATCACCAGTGTGCCCTTGGGGACACTGATCTGCTCACCGTCGATGGTGAGCGACACCATCTCCACCGGCGGGGTGTCCTTGGTCGGCTCGGCCAACGTCATGCACGGCCTCCTTCCCTGGCGCGAGCAGACACAAAACTGCCCTTTTCACGGCCGAAATGGGCAGTTTTGTGTCTGCTCGCGGGATAAATCACGGGGCACCCGCCCCTTCGGTCGCCATCAATGTCGAGGCGTGCGGATCGAACGGGCACCCGCCGTCCAGATGCGCCACGTACTCCTCGCGAAAATGCTGGATCGAGGACATGATCGGGCTGGCCGCACCGTCTCCCAACGCGCAGAACGACTTTCCGAAGATGCCGTCGGCGATGTCGAGCAGCTTGTCGATATCGGCCTGAGTGCCCGCACCGGTTTCCAGCCGGGCGTAGATCTGGGCCAGCCAGTAGGTGCCTTCCCGACACGGTGTGCACTTACCGCAGGACTCATGGGCGTAAAACTGCGTCCAGCGCCGGACGGCCCGGACCACACAGGTGGTCTCGTCGAAGATCTGCAGTGCCTTGGTGCCCAGCATGGAGCCGACAGAGGCCATGCCCTCGTAATCCAGTGGCACATCGATGTGTTCGGCCGTCAGCAGTGGTGTCGATGAACCGCCCGGGGTCCAGAATTTCAGGGTGTGTCCGTCGCGGACGCCGCCGGCATAGTCGAGCAGTTCCCGCAGGGTGATGCCCAGGGGCGCCTCGTACTGGCCGGGCCGGTTGACGTGGCCCGACAGCGAATACAGTGTGAATCCCGGGGATTTCTCCGATCCCATCGACCGGAACCAATCGACCCCGTTGACCAAGATCGGCGGGACACTGGCGATGGACTCGACATTGTTGACCACGGTCGGGCACGCGTAGAGACCCGCTACGGCGGGAAACGGTGGGCGCAGCCGTGGTTGGCCGCGGCGGCCCTCCAGGGAATCCAGCAGTGCGGTTTCCTCGCCGCAGATGTAGGCACCGGCACCGGCATGAACGGTCAGTTCCAGATCGAAACCCGACCCGAGGATGTCGGCGCCCAGGTATCCGGCCGCATAGGCCTCGGCGACCGCGGCCTGAAGCCGCCGCAGCACCGGCACCACCTCGCCGCGGACGTAGATGAATGCGTGGCGGGCGCGGATCGCATATGCCGCGATGATCACACCCTCGACCAGAAAGTGCGGCGTGGTCAGCAGGAGCGGAATGTCCTTGCACGTACCGGGTTCCGACTCGTCGGCGTTGACCACGAGATAGTGCGGCTTGGCCGCCGCTCCCTCTTCGCCCTGCGGGATGAACGACCACTTGGTCCCGGTCGGGAACCCGGCGCCGCCGCGACCGCGCAACCCGGAGTCCTTCACCAGCGCGATGACGTCGTCGGGCCCCATCGCCAGGGCGCGCTGCAGCCCGCGGTACCCGTCGTGGCGTCGGTAGGTGTCCAGCGTCCAGGGTTCGCGTTCGTCCCAGAATCGGCTGAGTACCGGGGTCAGCGGCGTCATGCGCTCGGACCTGCCGCCTCAGGAGTGGACATTCCGCGTTTCCGGGCTTCCCGAAGCCCCGCCAGCGTGGCCGCGCCGGGGGCGCCGCCCGGTGTTTGTGGATCCGTCAGGCCGGCCAGGGTGCGAGCGGTTTCCCGGAAGGTGCACAGCGGCGCGCCGCGGGTCGGTGCGGGTGGAGTCCCGCCGCGGAGTCCGTCGACGAGATCCCGTGCCGACGACGGAGTCTGGTTGTCGTAGAACTCCCAATTGACCATCATCACCGGCGCGTAATCGCACGCGGCGTTGCACTCGATGTGCTCCAGGGTGACCCGGCCGTCTGCAGTGGTGTCCCCGGCGTGGATGTCCAGGTGCTCCTCCAGCGCATCGAGGATCGCGTCGCCGCCCATGACCGCGCACAACGTATTGGTGCACACCCCGACGAGATAGTCGCCCGTCGGGGTGCGCCGGTACATCGAATAGAACGTGGCCACCGCGGTGACCTCGGCGGCGGTCAACCCCAACAACGTTGCACAGAAATCGATTCCGGCCGGCGTCAGACAACCATCCTCGGCCTGTACCAGGTGCAGCAGCGGGAGCAGGGCTGAGCGGGCATCGGGATAGCGGGTGACGATCTGCTCGGCATCAAAGCTCAGCCGCGCCGTCACTTCGTCCGGATACGCCGCGGGCCCGTTGATCGGCGGTCCCGCTTCATCGGGGCGCTGCCCCAGCTCCAGGAAGACTTCGCTCATCTGTGCTGTCTCCTCTTCGCGCAGGCGCTCATCGGTCAACGCCTCCCATGACCGGATCGATCGACGCCACCGCGGCAATGGCATCGGCGACCATGCCGCCCTCGCACATCGCCGCCACCGCTTGCAGATTCGTGAACGAAGGGTCCCGGTAGTGCACCCGGTAGGGCCGGGTGCCGCCGTCGGACACCATGTGCACCCCGAGCTCGCCGCGTGGGGACTCCACCGCGACGTACACCTGCCCGGCCGGGACCCGGATACCCTCGGTGACGAGCTTGAAGTGATGGATCAGCCCCTCCATCGAGTGGCCCATGATCTTGGCGATGTGCTCGGGGGAGTTACCCAAACCGTCTGGGCCGACTTTCAGATCGGCCGGCCAGGCCAGCTTCTTGTCGTCGATCATCACCGGACCGTCGCCCAACTTCTCAAGTCGGTCGACGCATTGCTCGACGATCTTGATCGACTCCCGCATTTCCTTCACCCGGATGATGTACCGGCCGTAGGAGTCACAGCGGTCATCGGTGATCACGTCGAATTCGTAGTCCTGGTAACCGCAATAGGGTTGTGCGCGCCGCAGATCGTGGGGCAGGCCGGTGGAGCGCAACACCGGGCCGGTGATCCCCAGCGCGATACATCCGGTCAGGTCGAGATACCCGACACCTACGGTGCGAGCCTTCCAGATGTAGTTCTCGTTGAGCAGATCCTCCAAGTCCTGCAGGCCTTTCGGCAGAAGATCGAGCAGTGCCCGAACCTGGTCCAACGCGCCGTCAGGCAGGTCGGCGGCCAGGCCGCCCGGCCGGATGTAGGCATGGTTCATCCGCAGGCCGGTGATCGATTCGAAGACCCGCAGGATCTCTTCGCGCTCCCGGAAGCCATAGAACATGGCAGACATGGCACCCAACTCCATGCCGCCGGTGGCCAGCGCCACCAGGTGCGAGGAAATCCGGTTGAGCTCCATGAGCATCACCCGGATGACGCTGGCGCGTTGGGGAATATCGTCGGTGATGCCGAGCAGCTTCTCTACACCCAGGCAGTACGCCGTTTCGTTGAAGAACGGCGCGAGGTAGTCCATCCGGGTGACGAACGTGACGCCCTGCGTCCAGTTGCGGTATTCGAGATTCTTCTCGATGCCGGTGTGCAGATAGCCGATGCCGCAACGGGCTTCGGTGATGATCTCGCCCTCGATTTCCAGGATCAGCCGCAGCACTCCGTGGGTCGACGGGTGCTGGGGGCCCATGTTGACGACGATGCGTTCACCGGCATGCGCGCGGGCCGCGGACACCACGTCATCCCAGTCCTGTCCGCCGACTACCACCACAGGGGATTCGGTACTCATCAGTTGTAGGACCTCCGCTGATCGGGTGGCGGGATCTGCGCGCCGTGGTATTCGACCGGAATGCCGCCCAGCGGATAGTCCTTGCGCTGGGGATGGCCCACCCAGTCGTCGGGCATCTCGATCCGGGTCAACGCGGGGTGGCCGTCGAACACAATTCCGAAGAAGTCGTAGGTCTCACGTTCGTGCCAGTCGGTGGTCGGATAGACGGTGAACAACGACGGCACATGTGGATCCGCATCGGGCGCTGCGACTTCCAGCCGGACCCGGCGGTTGTGGGTGATCGACATCAGCGGGTAGACGGCGTGCAGTTCGCGGTCGGTGTCGTCGGGATAGTGCACCCCGCTCACACCCAGGCACAGTTCGAACCGCAATTGTGGGTCATCGCGCAGGACGCTGGCCACCGCGGGCAGTTGGACGCGGCTGACCTCCAGGGTCAGCTCATCACGCTGCACCACGACGCGCTCGATCGACACCGCATAGCGTTCCTCGCCGAGGATTTCGGCGAGGCGGTCCACCACCTCGTCGAAGTACTGGCCGTAGGGCCGGGGGGAGCTGCCGGGCAATTCCACCGATCGCACCAGCCGGCCGTATCCCGAGGTGTCGCCGGTGCCCGAGGCGCCGAACATGCCGCGCCGCGTTCCGATCACCTCGGGCGTGTCGTTGCCGCCCGGGCCGTTCCCGTTGGCCGTGCTCACCGCAGCAGCCCTTTGAGTTCGATGGTCGGTGTGACGGCCAGCGCGGCCTGCTCGGCTTCCCGGATCGCCTCCTCGCGGTTGACCCCGAGCGGCATCTGCTGAATCTTGTCGTGCAACTTGAGGATTGCGTGTAGCAGCATCTCCGGCCGCGGTGGGCAGCCGGGCAGGTAGATGTCCACCGGCACCACGTGGTCGACGCCCTGCACCACCGCGTAGTTGTTGAACATGCCGCCGGAGGAGGCGCAAACCCCCATGGCCAGCACCCATTTCGGCTCGGCCATCTGGTCGTAGATCTGTCGCAGCACCGGCGCCATCTTCTGACTGACCCGGCCCGCGACGATCATCAGGTCGGCCTGCCGTGGCGTCGCGGAGAACCGCTCCATGCCGAACCGGGCGATGTCGAAACGCGGTCCCGCCGTCGACATCATCTCGATCGCGCAGCAGGCCAGGCCGAAGGTGGCCGGCCACAACGACCCCTTACGTACGTAGCCCGCGACAGTCTCCACCGTTGACAGCAGGATTCCACCGGGCAGACGCTCCTCTAATCCCAATTCAGGCCTCCTCGCCGCCAGACATAGGCGTACGCCACGAATACCGTGAGCATGAACAGCAACATCTCCACCAGTGCAAACAGCCCGAGACTGTCGAAGGCCACCGCCCACGGGTAGAGGAAGACGATTTCGATGTCGAACACGATGAACAACATGGCCGTCAGGTAGTACCGGATCGGCATGCGCTGGCCGGTCACGCCGGCGGCCCCGGGCTGCATCGGTTCGATACCGCATTCGTAGGCCTCAAGTTTGGACCGGTTGTAGCGGCGCGGACCGATGACGAGCGCGATCCCCACGGATACCACGGCGAACGCGGCCGCGATCGCTCCGAGAACCAGGATGGGCGTGTATAAATTCATGCCACCTATCGCTCCCTCGGTGGGCTGTCGATGTGAGCTAACCCACAGCCTAGCGAGGTTTGCGGCCCGCGCCACACATTTTGGTTAGTATCGTTTCATATCGGGGCAGCGTGTCGCTGCGGCCACAGCCGTGCCGTGAACAATCAACGGCAGCAGGGCAATTCGCAGAAAAATTACTGCGCTGGAGAGCGCAGCAGAGACACCACGGCATCGCCCAGCCGGATCGGGTCGATCGGGTGGGGGACGGCGGCCTCCGCCTGTGACCAGCTAGCCAGCCAGGCATCGTCAGGACGCCCGGTGAGCACCAGGATCGGCGGACAGTCGGCGATCTCGTCCTTGAGTTGTTTAGCCAGTCCCATGCCCCCGGCCGGAGTGGCTTCCCCGTCGAGAATCGCCAGGTCGCAGCCCCCGGCGTCCATCTGTGAGATCACCATGGGTGCGGTGGCGATCTCGACGTACGCCAGTTCCGGCAGCTCTGGGTGCACGCGTTTGCCCAGTGCGAGTCGTACCTGTTCGCGGGTGCGCGGGTTGTCGCTGTACACCAGGATGCGCAGCGGCGCTGGGCCGGCCATGGTGCCGATGCTACTGCGCGCGACGCCGTCGGCCCGACAAGTCAGCGAATTCTGTTGTGGCGCATCAGTCCCGAGTGAACACGAGTTCACCGGAGATGATCGTCGTCGGCCCGACCATCCCGAGTAGATCGCCCGACACGCCGAAGTCATCCCGCTGCACGGCGCACTGGCCGGCGAGCTGCAGCGCCCCGTCGTCGAGAATCTGCACCTCGACCGGCAGCTCGATGGTTCGCGACACGCCCCGGACGGTCAGAAGTGTCGTCAGTCGCGCCAGGTCAGCCTCCTCAGAGGATGCCAAACCGGTCACCTGCGCCCTGATCTCGGGATGCTTTTCGACGTCGAAGAAGTCGGCGGATCTCAGATGGTCGTCTCGTTTGCGTATCCCGGTGTTCAGCGATGCCGCTGCAATCACCACCTGGCCGCTCACCCCGGGTCCGGCGAAGCCTTCGCCGGCGAATTCGGTGAACCGGCCGGTGACGGTGGCCAGGCCCCACAGCGTCTTGTTCCGGAACGTCACTCGGGACCGGTCTGGGACCAGGATCCAGTTTCCGGCGTGTGTGGTCAGGATGTCGCTGAGCGTGGCCATGGCATCTCCAGTTCGTCGGCTCGGGTCAGGTGAACAAGGGCGCGATGTCCTTGGGATCGAAGTACTCGTCGATGCGGTGGATCAGACCGTCGGTACCCACCTTGATCACGATGCATACCCGCAACGCGATCAGTGCACCGTCGCGTCCGGTGGCATGCAGGACATGTTGCTGGACGAATCCGCCGTCGAAGAACTGTCGGTCCAGTACTTCGTAGCGGCGCTCGCCGGTGACGTTGATGAACCAGTCGATGACCTTCAGTGCGCGGACGCGGTCGTTGTCCCTGGAGTCGCCCGCGTGCCATACCGCGACGTCATCGGCCCACAGCCGGGACACTCCGGCCTTGTCTCCGCGCTCGATCGCGTCGAACAGCCGGTGCGCGACATCATTGATGAGCTCGGTGTCGGCTGGGGATATCATCGGCCTCCTCAGATGGGACTTGACCTCAATGGTTATTGAGGTTTCAGACTCGAATCATGAACTCCACACCCGCGCATTCCTTGTTCGACGAAGCCTACGAGCACCGCACCGCACCATGGGTGATCGGCGAGCCGCAGCCGGCGATAGTCGAATTGGAACGGTCCGGCGTCCTGGGCGGCAAGGTGCTGGATGTCGGCTGCGGTGCCGGTGAGCACACCATGCTGCTGACGCGACTGGGGTACGACGTGCTCGGAATCGACTTCTCCGAACATGCTGTCGCCCAAGCCCGCGAGAATGCCGCGCAGCGGGGAATCGATGCGCACTTCGCGGTGGCCGATGCGACCCGGCTGGGAGAGTCGGCGGGTCCGCGCTACGACACCATCGTCGACAGCGCGTTGTTCCACATCTTCGGCGATGCAGACCGCGCCGCCTACGTCGCCAGCCTGCGCCGGGCCTGCCGGCCGGGGGCGACTGTGCACGTGCTGGCGCTTTCCGACGCCGGCCGCGGGTTCGGACCTCAAGTCAGCGCCGAGGTGATCCGCCGGGCCTTCGCGGACGGCTGGGACTTGGAGGCGCTGGACACCACCACGTATCGCGGCGTGGTGGGGGCGGCCCATGCCGAGGCGATCGGCGAGCCGGTCGGGGCGCGCGTGGACGAGCCGGCCTGGCTGGCCCGGGTCCGACGGCTCTGAGCGGTTCACGGCTCGTCGTACCCCGGATGCGCGGCGGCAAGCCGTTGACGTACCAGGACGCGCAGGCAGTCGGTGACACCGTCGGCTCGGTCGTCGAGTTCACCGGCCCGGATCGCTGCGGCCAACTCCGCTTCGTCGGTGAACCCGAGGCCGGCCAGGGCAGCCGAGGCGGTGGCGGCCGCCGGAGTATCGGAGGCGAGTAGCTCGCGTTCGACCATGCGCAACGCGTTGGCTGCGACGCGGGCCTGAAATTTGACCGACGCTGCGACGGTCTCGCTGTCGCGCACCTCGGTGTCGAGGAACTCTGCCACCGCGGCGATCAGCTCGGCCGCCGTCGGCCGTCCGTACAGGTTGCTCACCAGCTGCTCCCGTCCAGCAGACTCAACAGGTCCCACTCGGTTTCGCAGACCCGGCGCCCGATGGTCGCCAACTCCACCGACCGGGTCTGCCCGCTCAGGTGCCGCTCGGCCTGGTAGCGGCAGATGACGCCCCAGCGCAGCGTGGCCAGGACGAGCCACCAGCGGATCGCCGACCGGTCCAGCGGCTGCCCGCCGGCGTTCTCGTAGGCGTCGAGGAAGCTCTGGATACTGCCGAGGCCGCCCGCACCGAGGTCGGCCGGCGCGCCGAACCGCCAGGCCCGGATGCAGAACCAGGCCAGGTCCTCGTACACCTCGCCGAGGTGCACCAGCTCCCAGTCCAGTACCGCGGCCAGGCCAGAGCCGTCCACGATCACATTGCCCATCCGGAAGTCGCCGTGTACCAGCCGCAGTGGCGACGCGGGCGGCCGGTTGGCATCCAGCCAGCGAAACACCCACTCGAAAGTCGCTGTGGTGTCGCCTATCTCGTCGAGTTGCCCACGCCATTGCGCCACCTGGTCCAGCTCGACAAGGCCGGGCAGCGCCGGTGGGTCGGCCCGGTGGACGGCAGCCAGCGCCTGTGCGCACTGGGTCAGCAGCCGGGCCCGGCCGGCGTCGTCGAGCATGCGCTGAATGCGCCGCACTATGGTCTCGCCACCGATGAAGTCGCAGATGAGGAAGGGATCACCCAGGGCGGCAACGGAGTTGTCGGCGACCAGCACGTGGGGGACCGGGGCCCCGGCCAGAGCCGCCGCCCGTTGTGCACCGGCCTCCAGTTCCATCCCGGCGTGTACCTCATCGGGTGCACCGGTACGCAGGATCAGCGGGCGCCGGGTCGAGTCCGTGACGGCATCGAACGACCAGGTGGTGCGGCTTGCTCCGCCGGTCAGCTCGCGCAGATTATCGACGGAGACATCGGCGCCCAGCACCGGGCTGAGGACGTTGGTGAGGCCGGTAGCCAGGGCCCCGGTCATTGCTTGGCCCTGCCGAACCCGAACAGCCGCTGGGCCACTCGGCGCATCTGGATCTCCTCGGCGCCTTCGGTGATTCGGTAGCGCCGGTGGTGGCGGTAGATGTGCTCGAATGGTTCGTGGCGGCTGTAGCCGATGCCGCCGTGGACCTGCATGGCGCGATCCGCGGCCTCACACACCAGGCGGTTGGCGCGGTAATTTGCCATCGAGACCTTGTCGGAAACCTCCATGTGGTGGTTCTGGTCCAGCTGCGTTGCGGCATACCGGACGAGCAACCGGACCATCTGCGCCTCGGTCTGCAGTTCCACCAACGGCCATTGCACGGCCTGGTTCACCGCGAGCGGCTTGCCGAACACCTTGCGCCGGTTGGCGTAGTCCACTGCGCGGTCGATACAGAACTGTGCGGCGCCGAGACTGCTGGCGGCCTGGCGGATCCGGTTCTCGTGCAGGAACGTCTGCCCGACCTCGAGGCCGCGGTCGACCTCGCCGAGCACCGCGTCAGCCGGCACCCGGACGTTGTCCAGCTCGACCTCGCCGTGATCGGTGGGCATGTTGAACGTCCACCAGTAGAACGGGACCGTGAATCCCGGCGCGTCGGTGGGCACCAGGAATGCGCTGATGCCACGCGCCTGTCCCGGATCGCCGGAGGTGCGGGCGAAGATCAGATCGTGCGTGGCACGGTGTACGCCGGTGTTCCACCGCTTGCGACCGTTGATGATCCAGCCTTCCCCATCGGGCACCGCCGTGGTTTCCAGCCAGGTCGCGTCGGACCCGTGGTCGGGTTCGGTCAACCCGAACGCCATCGAGCGCTTGCCGGTGAGCATCGCCTCGACCCATTCGGCCTTCTGGGCCTCGGTGCCGAACCGGTCCATCATGATCACCTGCGGGAAGTTGCCGACGATCGAGGACTCGTCCTGTAGGTCGTTGTGCAGTCCCAGACCCTTGTGCGCCAGATGTTCCCGGATCACGGCCATGTCGAGGTTGCTGCCGTCGCGTCCGCCGAACCGGGCCGGCAGCCCGTAGCGCAGCCAGCCGGCGGCGTCGGCACGACGGCGCATCTCGTCGAGCAGATCCTCCCAGGCGCGGGCAGGCACACCGCCGTTCTCCCAGTCGGTGCGGGCATATTCGCGGCGCTGGTCGAAGTACTGCATGTGTTCGAGCTCAAGCGGCTTGATCTCGGCCTCGATGAACTCGTCCATCTCGGCAAGCACATCTGAAAGATGTTCGGGTAAAGCGAAATCCACGACGATCTCTCTTTCTCGGGTCAGAAGCCGTAAAGGGTCTTCTTCCAGATTGTGGACAGGGTGGTGATGGCTTCGGCGTCGCTGATCTCGATGCCAAGGCCAGATTGACCGACGAATACCGTGGTGAAGTTCTCGAACAACAAGGCGATGGCCGCCGCCACGTGCTCGGGTTGTAGTCCCTGGGCGTGGCCCTGATCCTGCGCGTGATGCACCGACGCGATGACGATGTCGATGCCGAACCGGCGGAACTTGTTCTGCACGTCGGCGAATCGCTGCTGGGTGGCGGCCAACTGGGCGACCGCGATCATGATGCCGATGTTCTGTTTGAAGATGTTCCAGTAGCCGGTGACCACCGTGGTGAAGAACTCGGTGTCGTCGGGGGAGTCCGGCAGGTGCAGGTTCAGCCCGGACGGTTCGACGACGTCGTGCAGGAACGATTCGGCCAGCGCGGCCAGCAGATCCTCCTTGTCTGTGAAGTACCGATAGAACACCGCCGGACTCTTGCCCGCGGCCGAGGTGATGTCTGACAGGGTGGTGCCGTGAAAGCCACGCTCGGCAAATAGTTTCCGCGCGGCAAGCTCGATCGCCGACCGCGTCTGGCGGCCTTTGGTGCCCAGCTCGGCAGCGGTCATCGACGTCTCAGTTCAAGATCCGGTCGCCGGCGCGCAGCAGCGCGCTGGGGAGCTCGTGGCCCACGGCCTCCTGCGCGACGCGGGCGGCGACGATGGCGGCGGGCAGGTCGACATCGACCGCGATATCGCTGTCGCGCAACATGTAGACGAGGTCCTCGGTGGCAATGTTGCCGCTTGCTCCCGGCGCGAAGGGGCAGCCGCCCAGCCCGCCGACCGAGGCGTCCAGCCGGGTCACGCCGGCCTGCACGGCGGCGTAGGCACTGGCCAGGCCCGCGCCACGGGTGTTGTGGAAATGGGCACCTAGCGGCAGGTCCCCGATCAGGGGCCGGACCTTCGCGACCAATGTGCTGACCCGCCGCGGCGTGGTGGTGCCGATGGTGTCGGCGATGGCAATCCGATTGACCCCGAAACCGGCGGCCGCCGAGGCGATGTCGAGCACCCGCTGCGGATCGGTGGGGCCGTCGAACGGGCAGTCCCACGCGGTGGCGATGATCACCTCGACCGAGGTGTCGCTGTCGGCCGCGAGGGCAACGATGTCGGCGATCTGTGCGATGGCCTCCGCCGAGCTTCGTCCGACGTTGGCTTGTGAGTGGGCGTCGGAGGCGGACACCACGTATTCGATCGAGCGCAGGCCTGCGGCGATGGCGCGTTTGGCGCCGTTGGGGCTGGCGACCAGCGCGGAGAACTCGACTTCCGGGAACCGGTGCAGTTCTTCGGCGAGTTCGGCAGCGTCGGCCAGGGCAGGGACCTTCGAGGGGGAGACGAACGCCGTCGCCTCCACCTCGCGCACCCCGGTGGCGACGATGGCTTCGAGGATCGCAACCTTGGCCGACAACGGAATCGGCGTCTCGATCTGCAGGCCATCCCGCAGGCATACCTCGCGGATATCGACCTTGTCGGGCAGGTTCATCTCACAGCACTCCCTCGGCGCGCAGGGTTTCCAGGTCTTGTGCACTGCGCCCCAGCAGGCCGCCGTACACCTCGTCGTTGTGCTGGCCGGGACGGGCTGAGCCGGCGTTGCGGATGGTGCCAGGTGACTCGGAGAGCACCGGGACGACGCCGGGGCCCTTGACGTTGCGCTGCACCCGTTCGTCCCAATGGTCGGCGAGCATGCCGCGGGCCTGCAGTTGCGGATCCTCCATGACCTCGGCCACGGTGTTGATCGGCCCGCTGATGACGCCGGCTTGTGAGAGGGTCTCGATGATCTCCTCCGGCTGCCGCCGCACCGCCCAATCGCCGATGATCTTGTCCAGCTCGTCCTGATTGCGGCCCCGGGCAACGTGATTGGCGAAGCGATCGTCGGTCGCCAGCTCCGGACTGCCCATCGCCGCGCACAACCGGCGGAACACGGTGTCCTGGTTGGCGGCGATCACCACCCAGCTGCCGTTGGCGCTCTGGTAGATGTTCGACGGCGCGATACCTTCCAGCCGCGTGCCCGATGGCCCGCGCACCACGCCGCCGACGTCATAGTCGGGGATGGTGGATTCCTGTATGGCCAGGCAGCTTTCGGTCAGCGCGGTGTCGACGATCTGGCCCTCGCCGGTGACGGTGCGTCGGTAGAGAGCAGCCAGCGCACCCTGGGCCGCGAACATACCGGCCAGGCTGTCGCCCAGTGAGAGGGCCAGCCGGGGTGGGGGACCGCCCGGGAACCCGTTCATGTGCCGCAACCCACTGGATGCCTCGGCCACCGAGGCGTAGCCGGCCTTGCCGGCGTCGGGTCCGGTCTGTCCATACCCGGATACCCTGACCAGGATGATGCCCTTGTTCCGGTCGCGCAGAACGTCATAGCCCAGGTCCCACTTCTCCAGCGTGCCCGGGCGGAAGTTCTCCACGATGATGTCGGACCGTTCGACCAACTCCAGGAAAAGAGCCCGGCCGGCTTCCTTCCGCAGGTCCAGGGTGACGGCCTTCTTGTTGCGGGCGTGCACGGTCCAGAAGAAGTGGTGCCCGTCGAGTTCGGCCTGTCCCCAGGTGCGCAGCGGATCCGGGGTGGCCGGCAGTTCGACCTTGATGACCTCGGCGCCCATGTCGCCCAGCAGCCGGCCCGCGAACGGCCCGGAGATCAGGGTGCCGAGTTCGATCACCCGGACCCCGTCCAAAGCTCCTGTTGTCATGACGGATCCAATGAGAACCCATGCCGGTGAAGCCAATCCGTGCAGATCGCGACGGCTTGGCGCAGCGTGCCGCGTTGATCGGGACCCGAGTAGTAGTGGTTGGCGCCGGGGATCTCGTGCATTTCTTTGTCGGAATGACCGATCGCCTCGTACAGCCGGCGGGTGTGGCTGGGCGTACAGGCGTCATCGGCCAGATTGCCGATCACCAGAGCGGGCACCGCGATGTCCGGCCCGGCCTTGACCGCGTCACCGTTGGCGTCGTCGTAGCTCCACTGGGACAGCCAGCTGCGCAAGGTGCAGAACCGGGCCAGGCCGACCGGGCTCATGTTCACCACCTGAGGGTCGCCCAGATAACACGTACCGGGTTGGCGATCGTTGGGATCGACGCTGGGGTCCAGCCAGCGGGGGTCGGCCATGGTGCCGTGCACGACGAACGCGAACTCGTCATCCGGCCGCCCGGCGTCCTTGAGCTCCGCCAGTTTTTCTTTGACCCACTTGGTGATTCGCCGGTTCCGGGCAACCTGTGCCTGGTGGTAACGCTCGAGGAACTCCGGTGTGTACGGCGGTTGGTTGGGGTTGTCCGGGTTGTAGAGGTCGAGTTCCGGATCCCGCTTGGTGGGGTCGTTCTCGTCGAGGATGGAGGCGTCCATCCACTCGGTCATGGTGCCGTGCCGGCTGATATGCGCGGCCAGCAGCATGATTGCGTCGGCCGGGATCAATCCGAGCTCGGTCAGATCCGGCCCGTCCCCGGAGGGACTTGCCGTCACCGTCGGGTGCTGCGCCTGCTGCTGGTAGAACACCGAGAGCGAACCGCCGCCGCTCCACCCGGCCAGTACCACCTTGTCGTAGCCGAGCCGGTTCTTGGCATCCTTGATGCACTCGCCGAGATCCTCGACCACCTTCTCCATGAGCAAAGCCGAGTCCGTGCCACGAAACCGGCTGTTGCAGTAGATGACATGGTGCCCGGCGCGGGCCAGCGCATTGATCATCGGCAGATACGCGCCACCACCGATCGGGTGCATGAACACCAGGACGGTATCTGAGGGTTTCGATTTGGGCCGCAACAGATAGCTCTCCAGCACGACAAGCTCGGCGACGCCGCCGTACACGTCGCGGACGGACGAGTTGTTCTGGTAGGCGACAAGATACGGGATGCGGTCGTACTCGTGCTTCACGGGTGCTTCGGTGGTTGCGGTCATCGCTAGTGCTGCCCCAGATCGTTGGCGAGGATTTCGGCGGACGGGATGAGACGACGTCGGGTGTCGATGGCGATCACCGACCAGTCGACCCGGTCGTAGTCGTCGAATTTGCGGCGGGCCCGTTCCCTGGCCT
Source organism: Mycobacterium sp. IDUB_9 (assembly GCF_055419505.1). NCBI lineage: Bacteria > Bacillati > Actinomycetota > Actinomycetes > Mycobacteriales > Mycobacteriaceae > Mycobacterium > Mycobacterium sp. IDUB_9. The sequence continues at coordinate 853,672 of NZ_JBVAXU010000002.1, forward strand.
TTTCCGGGGCGCCGTGGTGGACGCCCTGCGGTGCGTGGGAAACCAGGCCGGGCGGCATCGGGATGCCGTAGAGCGTTCCGCCGTGGAAGAAGGCGATCTCGTCGTAGTCGACATTGCGGTGATACCACGGCGTGCGCTCGGTGCCCGGCACGCTCTCGGCGGGCTTGGGGAGGAAATTCATCACGTACACGCCGGTGGCCTGCATGAAGAGGTGCACGGTCGGTGGCAGGTGCACGCTCTCGGAGGTGATGACGGTGTAGTCCTCGATATTGAAGGTGAACGGGAAGTTGTCGCCCCGCCAGCCTTCCACGTCAAGCGGATTGTGTTGGTAGATAAGAGAGGTCGTCCCTACCCCGTCAATCGGGGAATGGATGAGGCGGACCTCATATTCTCCGGCGGCCTGCGGCCCGACGCCGTCGTCGATCGGCTGCGGCTCGGGGATGGTGACCTGCGCCGGGTCGAACGGGAAGTGGCGGCCGAGGGTGCCGGCCGGCGGGACCCGGAAGTCGTCGGTGGCCTGGATCATGAGCCACGTACTCTCGCTGTCCGGCACCTGACGGAACGTGCAGGCCTTCGGCATGTAGACCCAGTCGCCCTCGCGGTAGCGCAGTGGACCGAACTCGGTTTCCAGCAGGCCCGACCCTTTGTGGACGAACAGCAGCAGGTCGCCGTCGATGTAGCGGACGAAGAACGGCATCTCCTCGCTGCGTCGGCTCAACAGCACCTGGCAATCGGCGTTGGAGAACATCAGCAGCGGGCCGCCATGGGCGTCGGTGGCGTCGCTGGGCTTGAGCTCGCTGGACAACACGTCGGTGGGGCGCAGGGGGCCGACGGTGCGGTAGGCGGTCGGGTCGTTGCGCCGGTACATGTTCGCGGTGCGGCCGACGAAACCGCCGCGGCCGAGTTCGTCGTCCTTGAGGCCGTCGAGGTCGGCATGTACCCGTTTCGGGGTTTTGCCTTTGCGCAGGTGGACGAATGATTCCATGCTCGACTCCTGAAGGTGCGGGCTAAAAACTGAAAGTGACTTTACTTTTTCTTACGGACGGTGACAAGGGGTGGCAGCGGCCGATCTGCGGCGTTTTGGGCCCGGCTTCCCGGGGTAGCCCTTCATGGGCGTTGAGCCCGCTTCTGTCCGTCGGTGTCAACGAAAGGACTCGCATGCGAAAGGAATTGGAAGGCCGCAGGGTCGGGATCCTTGCCGCCGACGGTGTGGAGCGCATCGAACTCGAACAACCGCGCACGGCCGTCGAGAACGAGGGCGGTCACGTCGAGCTGCTGTCACTCAAGGCCGGGGAGATCCAGGCTCGCGATCACGATCTCGAACCTGCAGGCACCTTTCCGGTGGATCGCACTGTTGCCGAGGCGAAGGTGGATCAGTTCGACGCGCTGATCCTGCCCGGGGGCACCGTGAACCCGGACAAGTTGAGGCTCGACGAGACCGCGGTGGCGTTCGTCCGCGATTTCGTCCGATCCGGCAAGCCCGTCGCCGCGATCTGCCACGGGCCATGGACCCTGGTTGAAGCTGGCGTGGTTCGCGACCGCACGTTGACCAGCTATCCGAGTATCCGCACCGACCTTCGTAACGCCGGTGCCACCGTGGTGGATCAGCAGGTCTGTATCGATGGCAACCTGATCACCAGCCGCGCGCCGGACGATCTGCCCGCGTTCTGTGAGGCCGTCACCGAGGTATTGGCGAGTAGCCCGGCCCAGACTTGAGCGCGGGCCGGGCCATGACTACTCGCGCCACCGTCGACACGGCCGGTGCTGAACCGGTCGCTGAGCAATCCACCAATCGGCAGCGCAACTTCGTCTTCCTGGCGGTCGTGCTCGGCATGCTGCTGGCCGCCCTCGACCAGACGATCGTGGCGACCGCGCTGCCCACCGTCGTCGCCGATCTGGGCGGCGCGGGACACCAGGCCTGGGTGGTCACAAGCTATCTGCTCGCCTCGACCATCGTGACCGCCGTAGTGGGCAGGCTGGGGGACACCTTCGGGCGCAAGAAGGTTTTCCAGGTGGCGATCCTGCTGTTCCTCGTCGGATCGGTGTTGTGCGGATCGGCCGGGTCGATGGGGATGCTCGTCGCGTCGAGGGCGCTGCAGGGGCTCGGCGGTGGCGCCATCACGGTGACCGCAGTCGCGGTGATCGGCGAGGTCATCCCGTTGCGCGACCGCGGCCGCTACCAGGGCGCGCTGGGTGCGGTCTTCGGCGTCACCACCGTCATCGGTCCCCTGCTCGGCGGACTGTTCACCGATCACCTGAGCTGGCGGTGGGCCTTCTGGATCAACGTGCCGGTCGCGGTGGTGGTCATCGCGATCGCCGCGGTGGCCATACCCGAATTCACCCGCACCGCCAGGCCGGTACTCGATTACGCGGGCATCGTCCTGGTCGGACTCGGTGCGGCCGGCCTGACCCTGGCGACCAGTTGGGGCGGCACCACCTATCCATGGGGTTCGGCGACGATCATCGGGCTGTTCGTCGCATCGGTGGCCGCACTGGTGGCCTTCGTCTTCGTCGAACGCCTTGCCACCGAACCGGTTCTGCCCATCCGGTTGTTCGCCAATCCGGTCTTCACGGTGTGCTGCGTGTTGTCGTTCGTGGTGGGCTTCGCGATGTTGGGTGCGCTGACCTTCCTGCCGACCTACATGCAGTTCGTCGACGGTGTCTCGGCCACCGCATCGGGGCTGCGCACCCTGCCGATGGTCGCCGGGCTGCTGGTCACCTCTCTGGGCAGCGGCGTACTCGTCGGGCGGACCGGGAAATACCGGATCTTCCCGATTGCCGGCACCGCGGTAATGGCAATCGGATTCGTGCTGTTGTCCCGGATGGACGCCGACACCTCGACATTGACGCAGTCCCTCTACCTTCTCGTGCTGGGCTGCGGGATCGGGCTCAGCATGCAGGTGCTGATCCTGGTGGTGCAGAACACCGTCGACTTCACCGATCTCGGTGTCGCCACATCGGGCGTGACGTTCTTCCGGGCGATCGGCAGTTCTTTCGGCGCAGCGATTTTCGGCTCGCTGTTCGCCAACTTCCTCGGCGACCGGCTTCCGCCGGCGATGGCAAGCAGCGGCGCACCCCCGGAAGCCGCGACATCGCCCCAGGCGCTGCATGCACTGCCGCATGAGATCGCGGCGCCGATCGTCGACGCCTATGCCGATTCACTGACCCGCGTGTTCCTGTTCGCGGCCCCGTTCGCCGTCGTCGGCTTCATCCTGGCGCTCTTCCTCAAGCAGGTTCCGTTGCGCGACACCGCGGCGAGCGGCAGTATCGACATGGGTGAGGGCTTCGGCATGCCGACCACCGAGTCACCGGAGAAGCTCCTCGAAATGGCGATCGGCCGGCTGCTGCAACGTAGTCACGGTATCGATCTCGAGGCCCTGGCCCAGTCGCCCCGCAGCCGGCTGGATGCCGCGCAGCTGTGGGCGCTGATCCAGATCTACCGGCATGCCGCGGCGACCGGGGCCGCCAACCTGTACGACATCGCCGACGAGCGCCGGGTGCCGCGGCAGATCCTGGAGCCTACGTTCGACCGGTTGGTTGCCTCGGGTCTGGCGGCACGGAGCGGACGCGAGTTCTCTCTCACCCCCGCGGGGGCGGCGGAGATCAGTTCGGCTCGAAACATCATCTCGGGCTGGCTCACCGAATCTCTCGCGCAGTCACCGGAATTCGAGGGCCGGCCCGACCGCTTGCAGGTGCAGGGCGCGCTCGACCGTCTCGCGCGCGGTGTCCTGATGGAGCGAGATCCGGCGCAGGACGAGACCCGGCCGATGAAGTTGGGGCCGTCGCGGCGCCCCGTCGTCGAACCACCGACCACCCGGCTGCGCACCCCGGTGGCCCAGCCGCCGGCGGAACCGCCCACGCGACCGTTTCGCCCGGGGGCGGGGGCTCCGCCGCGGGGCAGGCCGCGTCCGCCGCGCCGTTGACGTTGCACCTCAGATCATGGAGGTCCGGGGAATCTTCATCCCCAGCGCGAGCGCCCCGGCCAACTCCCTGCTGGTGTCGTAGTCGAACACCACATGTCCGGACAGGACGTCGACATCGCGCTTGAACCGTTGTAGCGGGCTGGACAGGAAATGGATGCTCGCGCCGCCAGAGCCCAACAGATCGGCGATCACCGCCTTGGACTCGGTGACAATGTGGGCGGCGGCAAGCCGGGCCTGCGCGCGCACCGGCTTGTCCACCGCGTCGCCGGTCGCCACGATGCCCTCGATCTCGCCGACGGTGTCGGCCAGTAGGGCGCGTAGCGCACGCACCCGCACCTGAGCCCCGGCCAGATGGGCCTGCGCGATCGGCTTGTCCTTCTGTACTACGCCCTCGTAAGGCAGTACCCGTTCGCCGAGGCGCTGCGCGTAGATCTCGGTGACCCGCTCAGCGCTGCCCAGGGCAGGCATCGCCGCCAGCAGTGCCAGTGCGGGCACCATCGGCCAGCGGTAAGTGGCGCTGTCGTGCAGTCCGGCGCCCGGCGCGGTACCGGAATAGATGTCGAGTACCTTCACCAGTCGGTGCTCCGGGACGAAGACGTCGGTGGCGATGGCGTCGTTGGAGCCGGTGGCCCGCATGCCGTCGGTGTGCCACACGTCGGCCACGGTCACATCGGCCATGGGCAGCAGCGCGAGTGCCGGATACAACGCGTCGTCGGGTCCACACAACGCGGCGACGATGATCCAGTTGCCGTGCATGACGCCGGTGGCCCAGGACCACCTGCCGGTCAGGCGGATGCCGCCCTCGGCCGGCAGTCCGCGCCCGGTCGGTGCCAGGGGAGCCGGGGCCAGGAACGGGCGGTTCGCGAACGCCTCCGCCTGGGCCTGCTCGCCGAACAACGAGAGCATCCAGTTGTGCAGGGCCAGGAACCCGATGGTCCAGGCGCTGGACGTGCATCCGTGGGCCATCCGGCGTACCGGATCCAGGATTGCCGGGAAATCGGCCTGCTGACCGCCGTAGCGAGCGGGTACCAGGAGCTCGGTGAAGCCGGAGTCGACGAGGTCGGTCACCGTTGCATCCGGAAGCCGACGCAACTCCTCGGCTTCACCGGCCCGATCGGCGAGTCGGGTGACGAATTCGGCGGTGATGACGCAGTCCGTGGCGGGGGGCGAGGTCATGGCCCGGAAACTACCATACTTTTTAGTATGGTCATGATCGGGGCCGTCCCGAGGACGCCGGCCGGCCAATTTGAAAACCGGTTGGCGACGATCAGATAACCCTCCGGACACCAGTTGTGAACAGATGCGCATCGTTGTTCATCGAACGTCACCCCTGCGTGCGCTAGTGTCGAGCCGTTTACCCAGGTAGATCCCCTGGAGACGGGCAATAGATAAAGTCGAAATCACTTTTTGAAATCCGCAGATGTGCAGTTCGGCGGCGCGCCGCGGGTTTTCCCCTGTCGTGGCCGCGTGCTTTACTCATGGCGCAACAACTGAATTCTTTGGTCCGCTCTGCTGCGTCTTCTTAGGCGTCCGGGCGTTGGGGAGCGGGCGTGGCAACACAGCGGTCGATCGTTGTGGGGCTGCTTGGCGATGTTGATCGCTGATCGCACAAAAGGGCGTAATTGACCCGGAAGACGGATGGATTCGCAGTATGACCTTCATTGACAAGATTCGTGGCCATTGGGCACGCCGCATGACGGTGGCGGCTGTGGCAGCGCTGATGCTGCCTGGCTTGATCGGAGTGACCGGCGGATCGGCGACCGCGGGAGCATTCTCCCGCCCTGGTCTGCCGGTGGAGTACCTGATGGTTCCGTCGCCGTCGATGGGCCGCGACATCAAGATTCAGTTCCAGAGCGGTGGGCCGGGTTCGCACGCGGTGTACCTGCTCGACGGCCTGCGTGCCCAGGACGACTTCAACGGCTGGGACATCAACACCAACGCGTTCGAGATGTTCCTCAACAGCGGCCTGTCGGTGGTCATGCCGGTCGGTGGTCAGTCCAGCTTCTACGCCGACTGGTACAACCAGGCCTGCGGTAAGGCGGGCTGCACCACGTACAAGTGGGAGACCTTCCTGACCAGCGAGCTGCCGCAGTGGCTGGCCGCCAACCGCGATGTCGCGGCGAACGGTAACGCCGCGGTCGGTCTGTCGATGGCCGGCTCCGCCGCACTGATCCTGGCGACCTACCACCCCGACCGGTTCATCTACGCCGGCTCGATGTCGGGCTTCCTGAACCCCTCCGAGGGCTGGTGGCCGTTCCTGATCAACATCTCCATGGGTGATGCCGGCGGCTACAAGGCCAACGACATGTGGGGTCCGACGGAGGATCCGAACAGCGGTTGGAAGCGCAACGACCCGATGGTGCAGATCCCGACGCTGGTCGCGAACAACACGCGGCTCTGGATCTACTGCGGTAACGGCCAGCCCAACGAGCTGGGTGGCGGCGACCTGCCGGCCACCTTCCTCGAAGGCCTGACCATCAAGACCAACCGCAGTTTCCAGGACAACTACATCGCCGCAGGCGGCACCAACGGTGTGTTCAACTTCCCGGACGCCGGTACCCACAACTGGGCCTACTGGGGTCAGCAGTTGCAGGCCATGGTTCCGGACCTGCAGCGGGTGCTCGGCTAAGTCCCTCCCGCTCGCTCTCGTAGCGCGAGCAGACGTGAAACCCCCCGAATCTTGCGAGATTCGGGGGGTTTTGCGTCTGTTGGTCAGAAGTCGCCGGTCACCCTAGTTGGCCGAGCAGACGCAAAACTGCCCAAAACCATGCGGTTTTGGGCAGTTTGCTGGGGGCCTCCCGCTTGCGGGAGAGAAGAAAACTACTTCAGTTCGGCAGAGGACAGCCCGAGCAGGCGGCGGGCGACCACCAGCTGCTGGATCTGCTGCGTGCCTTCGAAGATGTCGAGGATCTTGGAGTCGCGGGCCCACTTCTCCAGCAGGGTCTGCTCGGAATAGCCCGTGGTGCCCGCCATCTCGACGGCCTTGAGGGTGATGTCGCTGGCGACCCGGGCTGCCTTGGCCTTCCCCATGGAGGCTTCCTTGGAGTTGGGGATGCTGTTGTCTGCCTGCCATGCCGAGCGGACGGTCAACAGGTAGCCGGCTTCCCAGTCGGCCTCCATCCGCAGGAACTCCGCCGCGGGGGCGCTCTGCGCATGGGCCGGCTTGTCGTAGGAGATCTCGATGCCGGCGTCGGTGAGGATCGCCCGCAGGTCTTCCAGGGCGGCGCGGGCAATGCCGACCGCCATGGCCGCCACGATGGGCCGGGTGTTGTCAAAGGTCTCCATGACCCCGGCAAAACCCTTGTCCACGTGGATCTCCGGATCGCCCAGGAGGTTGGTCTTGGGGATGCGGGCATTCTCGAAACGGATCACCGCGGTGTCGGACGCCTTGATACCCAGCTTGTGCTCCAGGCGCTCGACGGTCACGCCGGGATGCTCGCGCGGCACGATGAACGACTTGATGGCCGCCCGCCCCAACGACTTGTCGAGTGTCGCCCACACCACGATGTGGGTGGCCCGCGAACCCGCGGTGACGAAGATTTTCTCGCCGTTGATCACGTATTCATCGCCGTCTAGCACCGCTGTGGTGGTGACCGCCGCCGAGTCGGAGCCGAAGCCAGGCTCGGTGATGGCCATCGCGGCCCACACGTCCTTGCCCAGGCTCTCGAGCTGTTCGGGGGTGGCCACCGAGGAGATGGCGGCGTTACCGAGGCCCTGACGCGGCACCGAGAGCAGCAGGGCGACGTCGCCCCAACTGATTTCGAGCGCGTTGAGCAGCGCGGACATGTTGGCGCCGTTGACGGTGACTTTCTCGCCCTTGCCGTTGGCGTCGTCGCGGAACGCCTCGGCGCCCGCGAACGAGATCGTCTTCGCGCTCGAGATGCCCTCGAACAGGGTGGCCAGGGTGTCGAGCTCGACAGGGTAGGCGTGCTCGGCGAGATCGTACTTGCGCGAGATCGGGCGAAGCATCTCGGCGGCGCCCTGGTGGCCCTTCTCGATGACCGCCCGCAGTTTGCGAGGCATTTCCAGATTGATTGCCATGATTAGTCTTTCGCTTGGGTAACCGTTTAGAGGACGCCGCAGTCAGATGACAACGACACCTTCGGCGACGCCGATGGCCCGCAGATCGCGGTACCAGCGCTCGACCGGGTGTTCCTTGGTGTAACCGTGACCGCCCAGCAGCTGCACGCCGTCCAGGCCGATCTGCATGCCCTTGTCGGTACCGAGCTTGTGTGCCAGTGCCGCCTCGCGGGCGAACGGCAGCCCCTGCTCGGCGCGGGCGGCGCCGCGCCACGTGATCAGGCGCAGGCCATCGAGTTCGATGGCGATGTTGGCGGTCATGAAGGCCACCGACTGGCGGTGGGCGATCGGCTCACCGAACGCCTGACGTTCCTTGATGTAAGGAATCACGTAGTCGAGCACCGCGTGCGAGGTGCCGACAGCCAATGCGGCCCAGCCCAGCCGGGACAGGGCGATGGCGTCGCTGTAGTCCTGATCCGTAGCTCCGTCCTCACCGAGCAGGTTGCCCAGCGGCACGGCCACGTTGTCGAGCTCGATCTGACCCAGCGCCGCGGCCCGGATGCCCATACTCGGGTCGGCCTTGACCGTGAGACCCGGTGACGAGGCCTCGACGATGAACATTGCCGGCTTACCGTTCAATTGCGCTGCCACGATGAACAATTCGGCATCGGCGGCGGCCGGCACCAATGACTTGACGCCGGACAGGCGGTAGCCGCTGGGGGTGCGTACCGCGGTGGTCCTCAGCGCGGTGGGGTCGAACAGTGGGTGGGGTTCGGCGATCGCGACGCAGGCCTGCGGGACGTTCTCGCCGGCGAATTCCTTGAGGTAGGTGGACTGCTGATCCGCGCTGCCCCAGTGGGTCAGTGCCGAGGCGACGCCCCCGGGCGCCAGGATCGGCAGGGCCAGGCCCATGTCGCCGTACGCCAGAGCCTCGGCGACGAGTGCATTGGTCACCGTGCTGCGATGTTCGGCGATGCCGTCGAAGTCCTCGGGCACGTTGACCGCGGTGATGCCCAGTTCAGCGGCCTTGGCGATCAGATCCGCGGGATAGGCGGCGGCAGCGTCGGCGTCATGGGCAGCAGGCCGCAAGATCTCCGCGGCGAATTCCCCGACCGTCTCGACGATCATCTGCTGGTCTTCGTCGGGGGTGAGGTCGAAGTAGTCGGCCCCGCTGGCCTTCAGCCGGGTCGGCGCCTTGCCCAGGCCCTGGACGCGCTGGAATTGCCGGGTGGCGGCGCCCGCGGCGGAAAACGCTTGCTTCACACCGTATTTCAGACCGCGGTTCAGCGGATCGCGCAGACCGTAGCGATCCAGGAATTCCTGGCCGACGATCGGGGTGATCAGCGCCAAACCGATATCGGTCGCGGTGCGCTTGTGCTTGTGCAATCCGACCGCGCTTTGCCGGCCGGAGCTGGAGGGACGTGTGGGAGTGCCGTTCTTGGACGGCAGGGTGTTGGTCATGTCAGCTGCCTCTGTTGGTCGTGGCGACGCATCTGACCGTATCTTACTCCGGAGTAAGGTATGGCATCTGTTACCAACCTCACAGCGCATCGGCGGGGGAACCCGCCCTGAACTCACCCCGCCGAAAGCCTGGCGACGACCGCGTCATGGAGTGGCCCGTTGGTGGCCAGCGAACTGCCTCCGTGCGGCCCGGGCTCACCGTCGATGCTGGTGAACGTGCCGCCGGCCTCGCGGATCAAGATGTCCAGCGGGGCGATGTCCCAGAGCTTCACCTCGGGCTCGCAGGCGATGTCGACCGCACCTTCGGCGACCATGCAGTACGACCAGAAGTCCCCGTAGGCCCGCACGCGCCACACCGCATCGGTGAGTTCGACGAATCGGTCCCGGCGGTTTTCCCAGCCGGTGGTCAGATCCGAGTACGACAGGCTTGCCGACGCAAGGTCGGTGACGCCCGACACCGACAGTTTGCGGGTTGCCCCCGCGAAGGAGCCGAATGCGCCCTGGCCCAGCCCGGCCCACCACCGGCGTGCGAGCGCCGGTGCACTCACCACGCCGATGGTCGGGACGCCGTCCTCGAGCAACGCGATCAACGTGCACCACACGGGCACGCCGCGGACGAAGTTCTTGGTCCCGTCGATCGGATCGATCACCCACTGCCGACCGGTCAATGTCGTTGTGCCACCGAACTCTTCGCCGAACACCGTGTCGCCGGGGCGCGCCGCGGCCAGCGATGCGCGCAGGGCTTCCTCGGCTCCGCGGTCGGCATCGGTGACCGGGGTCAGGTCGGGCTTGGTCTCGATGCGCAGATCCAGGGCGCCGAAGCGATCCATGGTGAGTGCGTCGGCCTGATCGGCCAATTCGAGGGCCAATGCCAAGTCATCTGCGATGGTGCTCATGGCTGAAGTCCTACCATGGCCTGGTGTGGGAAATCGGCATACTCCTCTTGCTCGTCGGCGCTCTCGTCCTGCTGTTGGCGCCACGGATCATGCGGCGTCGCGGAATTCGCGGTGAACTGGCGCACGGCACGTTGCTGGTGACCGGGGTGAGCCCCCGTCCGGACGCCACGGGGGAGCAGTACGTCACGATCACCGGCGTCATCAGCGGGCCGACCGTCAACGAGCATGTCGTGTATCAGCGCATGGCTGTCGACGTGAACGACTGGCCGACGATGGGGGCGCTGTTCCCGGTGGTCTACTCGCCGAGCAACCCGGACAAGTGGGCTATGGCGCCTGGTGGGCCCCCGGGGCCAGAGGGTCCGCCGGGGACTCTGGGGGCGTGGAAGCCCTAGGAGGTCGGCCGACCGATTTCAGGCGTGCGCGATCCGGAGCAGCTCGGCCACGCTGGCCAGCTTCACCCGGGGCCGGCCGACTGATTCCCCGGCCGCGCGCTCGTGCGCGTCGATCAGCTGCCAGTGTTCGCCGGTGACCAGCTTCGGCTGATGTTCCAAAAGCCATTCGGCAAGCTCGATGCTGTACTCGGAGCCGCGCTCGTCCACTCCGGCGGCCCGAAGATCCTCCAGCAACGTGTCGACCGTGTCCTGTGAGTCTTTCTTGTTGCTGCCGATCACGCCGGACGGTCCCCGCTTGATCCAGCCCACCACGTATTCGTTACGGCTGCCGTCGATTCGGCCGCCGGTATGCGGAATCGTGCCGGAGCGCTCGTCGAACGGCAGCCCCGGGGTGGGCACGCCGCGGTAACCCACCGCTCGCACCACCAGCTGGACCGGCAGCTCCTCGCGCTCACCGGTGTCCTTGGCCACCACCCGCCCGTTGGCATCGCGGACAAGTTCGTTGCGGCCCAGCACAATTGACTCGACTCGGTCCTCGCCGCGCAATTCGATGGGGGAGGTGCAGAAACGGAACACGATGCGCCGCTTGGATTCTTGAGGTGGCTCGTCGACGTACTTGCGTAGCACCCTGATGTTCTGTTTGACGGTCTTGCTCGCCGCTTCGAGGTCGTCGTCGCTGATGCCGGCGAAATCGGCCGGATCGAGGATGACGTCGACGTCGCCGAGCCCCTCCATGTCGCCCAGCTCGCGCAGTTCCAGCGTTGTGAACGTCGCCTGCAACGGACCCCGGCGTCCGATCACGACGACTTCTTCCACCCCGCGGGTGTCCAGCGAGGTCAGCGCGTGGTTGGCGATGTCGGTGTTGGCCAGGGCCTGTGGGTCGCTGACCAGGATGCGCGCCACGTCCAGGGCGACGTTGCCGTTGCCGACGACCACGGCCCGCCCGCCCGCCAGGTTGGGTGCCATGCCGTCGAAATGCGGATGGGCGTTGTACCAGCCGACGAAATCAACCGCGGCCACGCTGCCGGGCAACTCTTCCCCGGGGATGTGCAGGGCCCGGTCGGACTGAGCCCCGATCGCATAGATGACCGAGTCATAGCGTTGCGCCAACTCGGCCGGGGTGATGTGCTCGCCGATCTTGATGTTGCCGAAGAACCGGAATCGGGGATCGGCCGCGGTCTTGTCGAACTGCGCGCTGATCGACTTGATCTTCGGATGGTCGGGCGCGACTCCCGAGCGCACCAGCCCCCACGGGGTCGGCAGCATCTCGAGCATGTCGACTCGCACATCGCGATCGGAGTCGGGTAGATCGGCGAACTTCAGCAGCGATGCGGCAGCAAAGAATCCCGAGGGGCCGGAGCCGACGATCGCTACGTGATATGGGCGCATACCCTGCCTTCGTACGAGCGGAAAAACCGTCACAGACCCGGCTGACGGCGTGCTGGGCCGGGTACCAACCGACTTTAAACACAGATCGTCTGCGCTGCCGCGAGTCGGAGAGAACTGCCGCCGAAATGCCGCCGGGTACCCTGAACATTCGTGGATCCAGACCGCCAAGCCGCCGTAGCCGCACTCGACACCACCCTGACGACAGTGGAGCGGGTGCTCGACATCGATGGCCTGCGCCAGCGGATCGACATGCTCGAGCAGCAGGCCTCCGATCCGAACCTCTGGGACGACCAGTCGCGGGCCCAGAAGGTCACCAGTGATCTCTCCCATGCGCAGAGTGAACTGCGCCGGGTGCAGGACCTCCGTCAGCGCGTCGAGGATCTGCCGGTGCTGTTCGAACTCGCAGACGAAGAAGGGGGAGCAGACGGTTCCGAAGCTCTCGTCGAGGCCGATGCCGAGCTCACCAAACTCCGCGAGGAGATCGAGACCCTCGAGGTCCGCACCCTGCTCTCGGGCGAGTACGACGAGCGGGAAGCCGTCGTCACGATCCGCTCGGGCGCGGGCGGTGTCGACGCCGCCGACTGGGCCGAGATGCTGATGCGGATGTACATCCGATGGGCCGAGAAGCATGACTACCCGGTCGAGGTGTTCGACACGTCCTACGCCGAGGAGGCGGGCATCAAGAGCGCGACATTCGCCGTGCACGCTCCGTTCGCCTACGGCACCCTCTCGGTGGAACAGGGCACCCACCGACTCGTGCGGATCAGCCCGTTCGACAACCAGAGCCGGCGGCAGACGTCCTTCGCCGACGTCGAGGTACTCCCGGTCGTGGAAACCACGGACCACATCGAGATCCCCGAAGGCGACCTGCGCGTCGACGTGTACCGGTCCAGCGGTCCGGGCGGACAGTCGGTGAACACCACCGACTCCGCTGTCCGGCTCACCCACATTCCCACCGGCATCGTGGTGACCTGCCAGAACGAGAAATCGCAGCTGCAGAACAAGGTCGCGGCGATGCGGGTTCTGCAGGCACGGCTGCTGGAACGCAAGCGTTTGGAGGAGCGTGCCGAGATGGACGCGCTCAAGGGTGACGGCGGCAGCTCCTGGGGCAACCAGATGCGGTCCTACGTGCTGCACCCCTATCAGATGGTGAAAGACCTGCGCACCGAGTACGAGGTCGGAAATCCGGCCACGGTGCTGGACGGGGACATCGACGGATTCCTGGAAGCGGGGATCAGATGGCGCAACAGAAAAGACGACGACGACTGATCGACGATGACTGATACCGTGCTCGCCCTTCCCCTCGCCGACCGCTGGCACGATTTCTGGCACGGCGAGATCGGCGTGTGGATCCTGACCACCGGACTGCACATCGCCCTGCTGCTGATCGGCGGTCTGCTCGCCGCACGCTTCATCAACTGGGCCGCGCAACGCGTGGTGCGCCGAATCGACGCCGAATACCAGGAAAGCGACCAGCTGGTGCGGTCGGAGAGCGCCAAGCACCGCCAAGCCGTCGCCTCGGTGATCTCCTGGGTGTCGGTGGCGGTGCTGTTCATCATCGTGCTGGTCGAGGTCACCGATGCGCTTGCGGTGCCCATCGCATCCCTGGTCGCCCCGGCCGCCGTGCTCGGTGCCGCGCTCGGTTTCGGCGCCCAGCGCATCGTGCAGGACCTGCTGGCCGGCTTCTTCATCATCACCGAGAAGCAGTACGGCTTCGGTGATCTCGTCAGGCTGACGATCGCCGCGGCCAACGAAGCCGAGGGCACGGTCGAGGACGTCACGCTCCGGGTCACCAAGCTGCGGTCCTCCGAAGGCGAGATGTTCACCGTGCCCAACGGACAGATCGTCAAGTCGCTGAACCTGTCGAAGGACTGGGCGCGCGCGGTCGTCGACATCCCGGTACCGGTGAGTGCCGACCTCAACGTGGTCAACGATGTGCTCAACGATGTCGCCGAGAAGGCCGCCGAGGACGGGGAGCTGTCCAAGCTGCTGCTCGACAAGCCGCAGCTGATGGGCGTCGAAAGCATCGGAGTCGACACCGTCAACCTCCGGATGGTGGCACGCACCCTGCCGGGCAAACAGTTCGACGTGGGCCGGCGGTTGCGGGTGCGGGTGGTGCGGGCACTCCGGCGTGCCGGAGTGGTGACGTCTTCAGACGGGACGATCGCCGCGGCAGGCGACGTCATGCATCCGGACGCGGTCGCTGAGACGGTCGCGACACCGCCGGCGACGACTCAGGAGCCGAAGAAGTGAAACTCGACTTCTCGCGGGCGACCACCGCTGCCGAAAAACTCTGGCGCAGCCGTGTCGGCCGCCTCCGCACGTCGACAGTGGTGTTGGTCGTGGTGTTCATCGCGCTGTCGTGGGTGCAGCAGGAGTACCGGCCCAAGGAGACCACCCCGCCCTCGCCCGACACCCAGGTGGTTCCGCCCGGGTTCGTGCCCGATCCCGACTACACCTGGGTGCCGCGGACCAAGCTGCAGACGCCTCGCTCGACGACGCCGACGGAGACGCCGGAGACGACCGAGACCACCACCCCGGAGACGACGACGCCGACAGAGACCCCCGGGACGACCGAGACCACGATTCCCGGAATGCCGACGAGTCCCACAACCACGCCACTGCCCGGGGCGCCCCGGACGACGGTGTTCGATCCGGACGGTCCGGGACTGCTCCCGCCCATCACTTTGCCGGTGCTGCCGGGGCCGGCACCGAGCCCCACGGTCGAACAGCAGCAACCGGGCCAGGAGCCGATGGCTCCGACATTGCCGCGATAGCCTGACCTGCCGGATGATTCCGCCCCGCTACACTGGCGTGCCGTGATGATCACCCTCGACCACGTGACGAAGCACTACAAGTCTTCGGCGCGCCCAGCGCTCGACGATGTCTCGTTGAAAATCGACAAGGGTGAGTTCGTCTTCCTGATCGGCCCGTCGGGTTCGGGCAAGTCGACGTTCATGCGGCTGCTGCTGGCGGCCGAGACGCCCACCTCCGGTGACATCCGGGTGTCCAAGTTTCATGTCAACAAACTCGCCGGCCGGCATGTCCCGAGCCTGCGTCAGGTCATCGGCTGCGTGTTCCAGGACTTCCGGCTGTTGCAGCAGAAGACCGTGTTCGAGAACGTGGCGTTCGCGCTCGAGGTGATCGGCAAGCGCGGCGAGGTGATCAACCGGGTGGTTCCGGACGTGCTGGAGATGGTCGGCTTGTCCGGCAAGGCCAACCGGTTGCCGAGCGAGCTGTCCGGTGGCGAGCAGCAGCGTGTCGCCATCGCGCGGGCCTTCGTCAACCGTCCGCTGGTCCTGATCGCCGACGAGCCCACCGGAAACTTGGATCCGGAGACCAGCAAGGACATCATGGACCTGCTGGAACGGATCAACCGCACCGGAACCACGGTGCTGATGGCCACCCACGACCATCACATCGTCGACTCCATGCGCCAGCGGGTCGTCGAACTCGAACTCGGCCGGCTGATCCGTGATGAGCAGCGCGGCGTCTACGGAATGGATCGCTAAGTGCGCTTCGGTTTTCTTGTCAATGAAGTTCTGACCGGGCTTCGCCGCAACGTCACGATGACGGTGGCGATGATCCTGACCACCGCCATCTCCATCGGCCTGTTCGGTGGCGGTCTGCTGGTGGTGCGGCTGGCCGACCAGTCCCGTGACATCTACCTCGATCGCGTCGAAAGCCAGGTGTTCCTGACCGACGACATCTCGGCCAACGACCCCAACTGCGACGCCGATGCGTGCAAGGCGCTGTACCGCATGATCGACGACCGTGACGACGTGCGCTCGCTGAGCTTCCTCAATCGTGAGCAGGCCTACAACGACGCGATCAAGAAGTTCCCGCAGTACAAGGATGTCGCGGGCAAGGATGCGTTCCCGGCATCGTTCATCGTCAAGCTCAACGACCCCGAGCAGCATGACGCGTTCGACAAGGCGATGCAGGGGCAGCCCGGCGTGCTCAATGTGCTCAACCAGAAGGATTTGATCGATCGGTTGTTCGCCGTGCTCGACGGTCTCAGTAGCGTCGCCTTCGCGGTGGCGCTGGTGCAGGCGATCGGTGCGGTGTTGCTGATCGCCAACATGGTTCAGGTGGCTGCCTACACCCGGCGCAACGAGATCGGCATCATGCGCCTGGTCGGTGCGACCCGCTGGTACACACAGCTGCCGTTCCTGGTGGAAGCGATGATCGCCGCATTGATCGGTGTGGTGATCGCGATCGTCGGGCTGATCGTGGTGCGAGCGGTGTTCCTCGAGAAAGCGCTCGACCAGTTTTATCAGTCGAATTTGATTGCCAGGGTCGACTACGCTGACGTCCTCTACTTCAGCGCACCATGGATGCTGTTCCTCGGTCTGGCGATGTCCGGGGTTACCGCGTACGTGACACTGCGGCTCTACATCCGAAGGTAATCGTGAGCTAGTGGCGACCAAGAAATCCAGCCCCGCCGGCAATAAGCAGATTGTGGCCAGCAATCGCAAGGCGCGGCACAACTACATGATCCTCGACACCTATGAGGCCGGTATCGCGCTGATGGGTACCGAGGTCAAGAGCCTGCGCGAAGGCCAGGCGTCGCTGGCCGACGCGTTCGCCACCGTCGACGACGGTGAGATCTGGCTGCGCAACGTGCACATCGCGGAGTACCACCACGGCACGTGGACCAACCATGCCCCGCGACGCAACCGCAAGCTGCTGCTGCACCGTAGTCAGATCGACAACCTGATCGGCAAGATCCGTGACGGCAACCTGACGCTGGTGCCGCTGTCGATGTACTTCTCCGACGGCAAGGTCAAGGTCGAACTGGCGCTGGCCCGCGGTAAGCAGGCCCATGACAAACGTCAGGACCTGGCCAAACGGGATGCCGATCGGGAGATCACCCGTGAGCTGGGTCGCCGCGCCAAGGGCATGTAGTTCCGGTTCCTCTACCCCGCAAGCGACACGAAAATGCCTCGGAATAATGACTTGGCGTTCGCCGTTGGGTCTGACGTACCATTGACTGTCCTGCCGAGACTCGGCAGGGATGCGAGGGGCTGATCGGTTTCGACTTCGCGCATCGAATCAAGGGAAGCGTGCCGGTGCAGGCAAATGACCACCGTAAGCGTCGTTGCAACCAATTAAGCGCCGATTCCAATCAGCGCGACTACGCACTCGCTGCCTAAGCGACTGCGTGTCTGTCAGACCGGGAGCGCCCTCGGCCCGGACCCTGGCATCAGCTAGAGGGACCCACCCACGGGTTCGGTCGCGGGATCCGTGGGGACATCAAACAGCGACTGGGATCGTCATCTCGGCTTGTTCGCGTGACTGAGAGATCCGAGTAGAGGCACAGCGAACTGCGCACGGAGAAGCCTCGAGGAAGTGCCGTAGGACCCGGGTTCAATTCCCGGCAGCTCCACCGGTTGAGAACGGGCCAGGACGACAGTCCTGGCCCGTTCTCGTTTTCCATTAAGGACCGTCGTTGTCGATCAACAGTGCGACGATGGCGCCGTGAACCGCCTTCTCGGGAAGTCTGCTGTGATCACCGGGGCCGCCTTCGGCATCGGTCGGGCGACTGCCGAGCTCTTCACACGCGAGGGCGCGCGGCTCACCCTGACCGATATTCAGGGTGAGCCGCTGCTGGCGCTGGCCGACGAACTGCGGCGCGCCGGCGCCGAGGTCGAGACAGTCATCGGCGACGTCTCGGTAGAGAACGACGCCCGGCGGATGATCGCGGCGGCAGTCGACCGCTTCGGAGCTCTTGACGTGCTGGTGGCCAACGCCGGGGTCATCCCGCTCGGCGACGTGATGGAGGTGACTGCCGCCGGGTGGGACGAGGTGATGGCCATCGACGGGCGCGGCATGTTCCTCACGTGCAAGTTCGCGATCGAAGCGATGCTGCCAACCGGTGGTGGCGCCATCGTCTGCCTCTCCTCGATCTCCGGACTGGCCGGCCAGAAACGGCAGGCGGCCTATGGCCCCGCCAAGTTCATCGCCACCGGCTTGGCCAAGCATCTGGCGGTCGAGTGGGCCGACCAGGGAATCAGAGTCAACGCCGTTGCCCCCGGGACGATTCGGACCGACGCGGTCAAGCGGATTCCGCAACAGCCGGGCGGCTCGGAATACCTGGCCACGATCGAGCGGATGCATCCGATGGGCCGTCTCGGCGAACCGGCCGAAGTGGCCAGTGCCATCGTCTTCCTTGCCTCTGACGACGCCTCCTTCATCACCGGCGCAGTGCTGCCTGTCGACGGGGGATACCTCGCGCAGTAGCGTTCGCCTGGCGGACAACCTGGCAGGTCAGGGATTCAATCCCGGAACTTGATTTCTTTGCCGTCAATATTTCGGCGTACCGGGGTGACCGAGACGGCAGGCGTCCATGCAGGCCGAGGGGGCCTCGGCGGCCGCGGATACGGGTTAGATTGAGGAATGTTCTCTCGCCGCATACACAGCCCTGAGACGGGCAGTGCGCGGTCAGGTGGTCGCTGGGTCGGGCTTGGCGCTGCTGCACTTCTCGTCGCGGGCTTCCCGCTCGCTGCCCTGACCGCGCCGCCGATGGCATCGGCCGCCGACTGCGCCGATGTGGAGGTGGTCTTCGCGCGTGGCACGGATGAGCCGGCCGGTATGGGCCGGGTCGGCGATGCCCTCGTCGATGCGCTGCGCAAGCAGGCCACCGGCATGAACATCGACAGCTACGGGGTCAACTACAAGGCCAGCAAGCTGCAGCTGCACGGTGGTGACGGCGCCAAAGACGCCATTTCCCACATCAAGTCCACGCTGTCCTCATGCCCCGACACCAAGATCGTGCTGGGCGGCTACTCACAGGGCGCGAGTGTGATCAACATCGTGGCCGGCAACCCGCTGGGCAACATCACGTGGGGCGATTCGCTCCCGACTGAGTACGCGGACAACGTCGTGGCGATCACCACCTTCGGCGACGTCGGTACCCGAACCAAGCAATCGATAGCAACCCAGAGCGCACTGTACGGATCCAAGGCGATCGACCTGTGTAACCCCATGGATCCGATCTGCCACGAGGGTCAGGGCAACGAATGGAGTGGACACACCGACGGCTATGTCCCGGTGTACACCACCCAGGCCGCGGCATTTGTCGCGTCGAAGCTGCTCGCCGGGTCCGGTCAGTCGGTGCCCGGGTACGGCCCGGCGCTGCCGGACTACGGTCAGCTGCCTGAGTTCGGCCCGCTGCCGGGGTCCGGTTCGACGCCGGTGTACGGCCCGCTTCCGGGCTCCGGCCCGGACACGTCGCAGCACGGTCCGCAACCGGGGTACGGCCCGGCTCCGGGGTACAGCCCGGATGCTCCCGGGTACGGAACGCAGCCACCCGGGTCAGGTGCATCGACACCCGCGCCTGCCGCACCACCCGCCGGAATCGGGTGGGTCTAGGAAGTTCACGAGGCAGGGCCGCAGCGATGCGGCCCTTCTTCGTCTTTCAGCGCGGAGAGGCACACCGCCTGCGATCATGGGTGGTAGTTCCCTGCGATGAAACGGGGAGTTGATCCAGTTGTTCTCCGCACAACGTGAGTTCGAGGCGTATGGCCCGTCGCACTGGGTGGTGCTGGCGCTGTTCGTGACCGGCGCCGTGCTTCTGGTCGTGGTGGGCCGGCGGCAGAACGAATCGCAGTCCAGATTCCTGAGCCGTGCCCTGGCTGTTCTCCTCGTCGCGGTCTTCCTCGTGGCGTTGGCCTACAAGCTGGTCGAGCCGACGGTCGACAACTCGGTACCACTTCAGTTGTGCGATCTCGCGGAACTCGCGGCAGCGTATGCCTTGTGGTCGCAACGGCATTGGGCCTTCGTCCTCACCTATTACTGGGGCCTGGTCCTGAGCTCACAGGCGTTGATCACGCCGGACATCGGTACCGCAAAGGATGGTGCTCCGGACTTTCCCCACCATCTCTTCGTCACCTTTTTCACGCTTCACGTGCTTGTCGTGTCGGCGGCCGTCTATCTCACCTGGGGGAGAGGGATGCGTCCGCGGTGGCGTGACTACCGCTTCGCGGTCATCGCGACGCTCACGTGGGGGGTCGTCACGTTCACCTTCAACGTGATCACCGGTTCGAACTACGGCTACCTCAACCGGAAGCCGCCCACCGCGTCATTGCTGGACGTTCTGGGCCCGTGGCCGGTGTATCTGCTGGCCGAGGTCGTGGTCGTCCTCATCGTCTGGGCGCTGATGACCTGGCCGTGGGAGCGGATGCGCCATAGCTGTGAGCCAGCTGTCAGTGAACCGGCGAAGTGATTATTGACACTGACACTTTGACAGGCTAGGTATATTACGCGCGATTGCGAATGTGTATCGCTTGCGACCTGTCCCACCGGGCGACAGTGGCCTGATCGAAGGGGCGGGTTGTGCATACCAAGGCAACGGGCACGAGCGCGGGGCCCAAGGGGTCTGGCATCGCCCGGGTCATCCGCATGCTGGCGGTGCCCATCCTGCTCGGCTGGGTCGCCCTGACCATCGCGACGAACGTTTTCGTCCCACCGCTCGAGAAGGTCGGCGAAGAGAACACCGTCGGGCTGAGTGCCCAAGACGCGCCGGCGATGATCGCCATGCGCAAGATCGGCAGCGACTTCCAGGAGTTCGATTCCGACAGCAACGCCATGGTGGTGCTGGAAGGCGAGCAGCCCCTGGGCGACGACGCACACCACTACTACGACGGCATCGTCGACAAGTTCGAGGCGGACACCGCCCACGTCCAGCACGTGGCCGATTTCTGGGGCGACCCGCTGACGGCCTCGGGCGCGCAGAGCAACGACGGCAAGTCCGCCTACGTTCAGCTGTACCTTCGTGGCAACCAGGGCGAGACGCTGGCCAACGAATCAGTTGCCGCAGTCCGAGAGATCGTCAACCAGTCGTCGCCGCCGGCCGGGATCAAGGTGTACGTCACCGGCGGCGCGCCGCTGGTTTCCGATCAGCACCACGCCGGCGACAAGAGCGTCGCCCGGGTCACCGCCATCACGCTCGTGGTGATCGCGGCGATGTTGCTGATCGTCTACCGCTCGATTGCCACCATGATCCTGGTGCTGCTGATGGTGTTCATGGAGCTCGGCGCGGCCCGCGGCATCGTGGCGTTCCTGGCTCACACCGGGATCATCGGTTTGTCGACGTTCGCGGTCAACCTCCTGACATTGATGGTCATCGCCGCGGGAACCGACTACGCGATCTTCGCGATCGGTCGCTATCAAGAGGCGCGCGGCGCGGGTGAAGACCGGGAAACCGCGTATTACACGATGTTCCGCGGAACCTCTCACGTGGTCCTCGGGTCCGGTCTGACGATCGCCGGCGCGATGCTGTGCCTGAGCTTCACCCGCCTGCCGTACTTCCAGACCATGGGAGTGCCGTGCGCGGTGGGCACTTTCGTCGCCGTCGTCGCCGCGCTGACGATGGGCCCGGCGGTCATCGTGATCGGCAGTCGGTTCGGCCGTTTCGAGCCCAAGCGCAGTATCCGGTCGCGTGGCTGGCGTCGGGTCGGCGTCGCGGTGGTCCGGTGGCCCGGTCCGGTCCTGGCCGCGACGTTGGGCCTGGCCCTCATCGGCCTGCTCACACTGCCGGGTTACAAGACCAATTACGACGCCCGCAAATACCTGCCCTCCGACCTGCCTGCCAATGTCGGATATGCCGCCGCCGAAAGGCATTTCACCGCCGCGCGGATGAATCCGGAATTGCTGATGGTCGAGACCGACCGCGACCTGCGAAACCCTGCAGACTTCCTCGTCATCGACAAGATCGCCAAGGGGATCGTCCGCGTCCCCGGAATCTCCCGGGTACAGGCCATCACCCGGCCCAACGGCCGCCCGATCGAGCACACGTCCATCCCGTTCCTGCTCAGCCGGCAGGGCACGCTGAACACGATGAACCGCAAGTACAACCAGGACCGGATGGCTGACATGCTGGTTCAGGCCGACGAGATGCAGAAGACCATCGACACGATGGAGCGGATGTCGCAGCTGACCCAGCAGATGGCCGACATCACGCATTCGATGGTGGCGAAGACCAAGGTGATGACCCTCGATATCGCCGAATTGCGCGACAACATCGGTGATTTCGACGATTGGTTGCGCCCCTTGCGCAACTACTTCTACTGGGAGCCGCACTGTTTCGACATCCCGGTGTGCCAGTCGCTCCGGTCGATCTTCGACACTCTCGACGGGATCGACGCCCTCACCGACGACGTCCAGGAGTTGGTGCCCGAGCTCGAGCGCCTGGACACGCTGATGCCACAGCTGGCCGCGTTGATGCCACAGCAGATCGAGTCCATGAAGACCATGAAGACGATGATGCTGACGCAGCGCGCCACCCAGGCCGGTCAGCAGGATCAGATGGCCGCCATGCAGGAGAACTCGACGGCGATGGGCAAGGCCTTCGACGAGGCTCGCAATGACGATACGTTCTATCTCCCGCCGGAGGCCTTCGACAACAAGGACTTCAAGCGCGGCATGAAGAACTTCATCTCACCCGACGGAAAATCGGTGCGGTTCATCATCAGTCACGAGGGCGATCCTGCGACGCCGGAGGGCGTCAGCCATGTGGAGCCGATCAAGCTGGCGGCCAAGGAAGCGCTCAAGGGCACGCCGTTGGAAGGTTCCAAGATCTATCTGGCGGGTACCGCGGCCACCTACAAGGACATGAAGGACGGATCGTTCTACGACCTGATGATCGCCGGAATCGCCGCGGTGTCACTGATTTTCATCATCATGCTGCTGATCACCCGCAGCGCGGTGGCCGCAGCGGTGATCGTCGGCACGGTGCTCCTGTCCCTCGGCGCGTCATTCGGCCTGTCGGTGCTCGTCTGGCAGCATCTACTCGGGCTGGAACTGCACTGGATGGTGTTGGCGATGTCGGTCATCCTGCTGCTGGCGGTCGGGTCCGACTACAACCTTCTGCTGGTGTCCCGCTTCAAGGAAGAGCTGTCCGGTGGCCTGAAGACCGGCATCATCCGGGCCATGGCGGGGACCGGTTCCGTGGTGACTTCGGCCGGTCTCGTGTTCGCGTTCACCATGGCATCGTTCGCATTCAGCGATCTCAAGGTCATGGCACAGGTCGGCACCACCATCGCACTCGGCCTGCTGTTCGACACCCTGATCGTGCGGTCATTCATGACCCCGGCGATCGCGGCGCTGCTCGGCCGGTGGTTCTGGTGGCCCCAGGCCATCCAGTCGGCTGCCTCGAAGCGCCGCTTGGCCGCGCTGCGCGATCCGGACGCGCGGAGTGTCCCCGTCGCCCCGTAAACGAAACTGCCCACGTGTGAGCCGAAAACGCTCGCACGTGGGCAGCCTTGTCTGGCTACTTCTTGTTGCCCCCAGGCCGCGGAGGTGGCGGCGGCTTGGCCTTCGTGGTCGGCTCGAACTTGCCGCCCTTTTTCGGATCGAATGTTCCTGCCATGGCGATCCCTCTCGCTCGTTTCGATAGTTCCACCACCGCCCACCGTAGCGACGAACTCCCGACCGCGCAGCTAACCGCAACGAACAGGGAACGGGCCTTGAGACCATTATCGGCGGGCACGCCGGCGCTACGCCGGCCCGGATCCGGTCCCGAGCATTGATTTCCCGCACCGCCGGCTGAAACTCCGTGGTCAGGAGCGGCCACAACATGGGAAAGCAACACGCCGGGTCGGTTGCGACACGATCACGGGACGATACCTATCAGTGCATCACGGGTCACATCGGCACCATTGATCACTAACGTCACATGGGCCAACTGTGACGTCATGTCGACGTCCCTGCATTGGGAAGGTGTGACATGTCGCGACGTCCTCGGGGTGCTTCGACGATGGCAGCGGCGGCCGCAATCGGACTCGTCTTCGCCGTCGGCGTGGCGCCCTCGGCATCGGCCGAACCCTGCGAAGGTGCGGCCGCAGCGGCCCAGCCCCTCCCGAATCAGGCCTTCCAGATCCCCAAACCCTCACGGCTCGCGCCGCTGAACCGCCCGATCGGGCACATGCCCGCCGGCGCCAATGACCGGGCTCCACTGCCCAAGCTCGGGCAGTTGCCATTGGCCCTCCTCAAGGCGCTGATCCCGAACACCGGCCAGGTCAGGCAGAAGGCGGCGGTCGTCCCGACTCCCAATCCTGGTGGTGCCCAGCCTGTCCCGAATGCAGCGCAGCCTGCCCCGGCGCCGGCCGCAGCCCAACCCGCTCCGGCTCCCGCGGCGCAGCCGGCACCGGGGGCGCCTCCGGGAACGTCGATCGTCGGGTGGGTGACCGGACCCGACAGCCCCAACCAGACGATCAAACGATTCGCCATCACCGGCACCGACCTCGGAATCATGTGGGACAACGGGGATCCCGCGAACCGGCAGGTATTGATGGCCTTCGGTGACACCAACGGCTACTGCGGCATTCCCGGTAAGCAGTGGCGGTACAACGCGTTGTTCCGCAGCCAGGACGGATCACTGTCGAAGACCGTCGCCGTGCCGGACGGCGTGGTGGCCAACAAATACTCCGGTTCCCCGGTGTGGCGCCAAGGCATTTCGAAGCAGATCATCAACAGCATCGGCCGGGCCCCGGAGGAGACGGGCATCATTCCGACAGCGGGAGTCTCGGTCGGGCGCAACCAGTACCTCAACTTCATGTCGATCCGGAACTGGGACAGCCCCGGAGCGTGGTCGACCAACTTCTCGGCGATCGCGATGTCACCGGACAACGGTGAGAACTGGGGCGTGTACCCAGGGACCATCCGCCCGCCCGGCGGAGGTAACGAGAACTTCCAGATGGGCGCCTACCTCAAGCCGGGCCCCGGTGATCCGTACATCTACACGTTCGGGACACCGAACGGGCGAGGCGGGTCGGCGTACCTGGCGCGGGTGTCGCCTGGTCTCATTCCGGATCTCACGAAATACGAATACTGGAACGCGGACAACAACGCCTGGGTGCCGGCTAACCCGGCGGCGGCGACGCCGGTGATCCCGGGTCCCGTGAGTGAAATGTCCGCCCAGTACAACACCTACCTCAAGCAGTACCTCGTGCTGTACGGCAACGGGGCCAACGATGTCGTGATGCGCACCGCGCCCGCGCCGCAGGGCCCGTGGGGGCCCGAGCAGTTGATCGTGCCCTCGGGGCAGATCCCGGGCGGCATCTACGCGCCCTATCTGCATCCGTGGTCGACGGGCAAGGAGCTCTACTACAACCTGTCGCTGTGGTCGGCCTACAACGTCATGTTGATGAAGACCGTGCTGCCTTGATCCGGCCGCTGACCCGACCGTTGAGCTGACCCAGCGGCGCCAGCAGCGCGTCGAGACCGTACTCGAACACCGCGTCGTAATCGGTGGGGGACTGCAGGGCGGCGACGAGCGCCTGGTCGGGCCAGTCGGTGGCCCACAGGGACGGGTCTTCCTCCTGATGGCGGGGGCCGCGCACGGCCGAGAACAGCATCACCGACGAGGAGACCACGTGTACCTCCACCGCCCGCAGCACCAATGCGGCGCGGGCCCCGGTGACACCCGCCTCGGCCAGTTCGGCCGCCAGCCTCTGCTGGACCGGCAGGAACAACGTCGGGGTGCGATCCCGCTCGTGAGCGATCGCCAGCAGATGCTGGCGTCGGATCAGCAGGCTGCGCTGGTTGCGGGCAAGTGCGGCAATGCGATTCACCGGCGTGTCGCCCTCCATGGGCAATCCGGCCATCTCGGCGACCAGGCGGTCGACCAGGCTGTCGAAGAGCGCGTCACGGCCGCCGACGTGCCAGTAGATCGAGGTGACGGCCACGCCGATGCGCTCGGCGAGCCCCCGCATCGAGAACGCTTCCACCCCGTCGGATTCGATGAGGCAGGCCGCCGCATCGAGGATGACGTCGGCGTCGATGGCCTTCGGCTTCGGGCTCATCCGCCGGCTTCGGCTTCGGCGATGCATTCGGACTCGGGGAGTTCGAGGTAGCGCTCAAGGTTGCGGTGCATGTTGATGATTCTCCGCTCCTCGGCGGACAGGACCAGGTGGGTGAAGCCCGGCTGGTGCAAACCGCGCTGCAGGCCGGTGAGCACGGCGATGTCCTGACTCATCACCACGCCGGGATGGGCTTCCTCCGCACTGAGCCGGACATCCGTCGGCTTGACGCGTGGCGCCTGCGGCGGCATGCGGGTCATCAGGGTCATGACGAGCAGGCCACGGTCGGGATCAGACCCGGGCAATGACGTCATCACGGTCAGATGATCGGCGCTGGCCAGCAGGGTCAGATTGGGGAAGACGTTGTAGTGGTGCAGACACATCACCTGATCGGTGCTCGCCCAGCTGATGTCGACGCCGCGACCGGCCGCGAAATCCCTGATCTGCGTGGCGATCACGTCGGCCACCGACTGGCCGGGGGATTGCCGCTCACGGGGAAACGGCGTCCCCTCGGCCATGCCCATCAGCGGGCCCTGCGTGCACACGTACGCGTCCCATACCTCTTCGTCGCTCAATGACCCGGCGAGTCGTGGGCTCGGGACTCCGTACAGTGATTCGGATTTGCCTGTGTGGCCCCAGATCTGCTGCGGTGCGTAGACATCGTCCATGCACCGGTGGAGTTCGGGGTGCAGCGTCTGAACGTGGTAGGTCTCGCTGTAACCGTCGGCGATGGTCTTCCAGTTCGCCTCGACGTCGATGGTCATCGTGGCGTAGCAACGGAAGTCGCCGAGCCCACACCAGGCGATGTCGTCGGGGACCGCCTCCAGGTAGTCGGCCAGGGGTATCGCGCCTGGGTCGAGGTTGACGAAGACCAGCCGTTCCCAGGTGTCGACCTGCACCGGTGCCAGCGGAAACTCCGACATGTGCACCGTTCCGAACCCCTTGCGGTTCGGAATCCGTTTGAGCGTGCCGGCCAGATCCCACGTCCAGCCGTGATAGCCGCACTTCAGTTCCCGCAACGACGAACCGGCGCCGGTGCACAGCGCGTTGCCGCGATGACGGCAGGCATTCTGAAAAGCGCGCAACTCACCGTCATCTCCGTGGACGATCAGTACCGAATAAGGGCCGCAACGGTATTCGAAGTAGTCACCGGGGTCGGCCACATGATCGACCGTGCATGCGGCCTGCCACGCCCGTGGCCACATGCGTTCCACTTCGAGGCGGGCGAACGCCGGTGAGATGTAGCGGTCGGCGGGTACCAGGGTGGGCCGCGCCGGCGGGTCACCGATCGCGTCCGCCCGTCCCGTGTCGTCGGTGTGCGTGGAACTCAGGGTCATGGAGTGCCTCCCGCTGCGAAGATCGAAAACTTGGCACGGCAGTTCTGTAACGGTGTTACATTGCCACCGTAGCGGCCTGAAAGCCTCAAGGGAGCAGAAACGTGTTCGATCTCAAAATCACCGGCGGCACCGTCGTCGACGGGACCGGCGCCGACCGGTTCACCGCCGACGTCGCGATCAAGGACGGAAAGATCGTCGAGGTGCATCGGCGGGGCGCCAACGACCCGGCCCTGGCCGGTGACGCAGCCGAAACCATCGACGCCACAGGTAAGATCGTCGCCCCCGGCTTCGTCGACATCCACACCCACTATGACGGTCAGGTCTCTTGGGACGCCGTGCTCGAACCGTCGAGTAACCACGGGGTCACCACCGTGGTGGCGGGCAACTGTGGTGTCGGCTTCGCGCCGGTGCGGCCCGGCCAGGAGGAGTGGCTGATCTCCCTGATGGAGGGGGTCGAGGACATTCCCGGCACGGCCTTGACCGAGGGCATCACCTGGGGTTGGGAGACCTTCGGCGAATACCTGGACGTGATCGGACAACGGGAACTGGCTGTCGACATGGGCACCCAGATCGCCCACGGTGCGATCCGGGCCTACGCGATGGGGGAGCGCGGCGCCCGCAACGAAGCGGCGACCCCCGATGACATCAAGGCCATGGCGAAACTGGTGCAGGAGGCCATAGAGGCTGGAGCGCTTGGGTTTTCGTCGTCGCGCACCATCGCGCACACCGCCATGGACGGCGAGCCGGTGCCCGGAACCTTTGCCGCCGAAGACGAGTTGTTCGCTCTGGGTCGGGCCACCGCGGCCGCCGGAGCCGCGGTGTTCGAGCTGGCCCCGCAGGGGGCGGCCGGCGAAGACATCGTCGCACCCAAGAAGGAACTCGATTGGATGCGCCGCCTCGGCGAGGAGATCGACTGCGCACTCAGTTTCGCCCTGATCCAGGTCGACGCCGACCCCAACCTGTGGCGCGAACAACTCGACCTGTCCGCGGCGGCCCATCAGGCGGGCAGCCGGTTGTTCCCCCAGGTGGCGGCGCGGCCGTTCGGCATGCTGCTGGGCTTTCCCGGCCATCACGCCTTCACACACCGTCCGACCTACCGGCGCCTGCAGGCCGAATGCACCCGCGAGGAGCTCGCGGAGCGGCTGGCGGACCCCAAGGTGCGCGCGGCGATCCTGGCCGAAGAAGATCTGCCGATCGATCCGAACAAACTGTTCGACGGCATGTTCATGCTCGCGCAGAATGTCTCAAACCGCCTGTACCACATCGGCGAACCGCCGGATTACGAACCGACTGACGAGCGCACCGTCGCGGCGATTGCCAAGCAGCGCGGCCTGGATCCGCTGGCGGCGATGTACGACCTGATGCTCGAAGCGAATGCCGGTGCGATGTTGATGTATCCGATGTTCAACTACTCCGACGGGAATCACGACGCCATCCGGGAGATGCTCACCCACCCGGCCGGTGTGCTCGGCCTGTCCGACGGCGGCGCCCACTGCAGCATGATCTGTGATGCCTCGTACCCGACGTTCCTGCTGACCCACTGGGCCCGCGACCGTCGTCGCGGCGAGAAGCTGCCGCTGGAGTACGTGATCCGCAAACAGTCGCACGACACCGCGCAGCTCTACGGCATGTCGGACCGTGGCGTGATCAGTGTGGGCAAGAAGGCTGATGTCAACGTCATCGACCTCGACGCCCTGACCTTGCATGCGCCGACGATGGCGTACGATCTGCCTGCCGGTGGAAAGCGATTGGTGCAGGGCGCAAGTGGTTACGACGCAACGATTGTCAGCGGCGCGGTGACCCGCCGTCACGGTGTCGACACCGGGGCCCGCCCGGGCCGGCTGGTGCGCGGGACGCGCTGATCAGTGGGTTTTCGCTACGACCCGCGTCAGCGTCCGGCGCAACCTCCGGTGCCGGCCGCTGACGCGTTCACCATCCACACTGCCGTTGTCGCCGAAGGGGTTTCGCTGGCGTATGTCCGCGAAGGTATCGGTGGCGTGCCGCTTCTGCTGGTCCACGGGTATCCCGAGACCAAGCGGATCTGGTGGCGCAACATCGAGGCTCTGGCCGCCGCCGGCTTCGAGGTCATCGTCCCGGACCTGCGCGGTATGGGAGACAGCGGCATCCCGCCCGACGACCAGCACGACATCGTCACCTACTCCCGCGACCTTCATGCGCTGGTCCACGACCAGCTCGGACACAGGTCCTGCCTGATCGCAGCGAGTGATGTCGGCGCCGTCGTCAGCACCGACCTGATTCACCGATTTCCCGGATTCGTCACGGGTTTCTGTGTTTTCAACACGGTGCCGCCCATGGCCGTGGACTACTCGGGAATCGGCACGCAGCATCCGGGCTCGGTGGGCGGCGCGACCGATCCCACCGGCGACTACCGTTGGATGCAGGGTGCCTTCCCCGACGAACTTGCCTCGATGTTGCCCACGCCGGAAGCGCGTAGGCAGTGGGTCGCGGGCATGTACACCAATCGGTTGTGGGGCTCGGCCTATGCGTTCACCCAGTCCGATGTGGATTTCATGACCGAGCCGTTCGCCGACGAGGCGCGGCTACGGGCCGGATGGGCGTCGTACCAACTCGCCTACGGTCGTGCCATGTCCGAGATCCCGCTGATGGCTGCGGTCGAGGTGCCCACGCTGGTGCTCTACGGTCCCGACGATCATGTGGTCGGTGAGGACTTCGTGCCCCGCACCGAACGCGCATTTCTCAATCGCATTGGACCACTGGTGGTTCCGGGAGCCGGTCACTTCCTGCAGTGGGAGCGCGCCGACATCTTCAACCGGCTGATCCCGGCGGTGTTCGGCGATGTCATCGCGCGCCATCGGCCGGCTGAGCCAGGATCGATCCGCCCAGCCACCGTCTGAGGAAGCGTCGCAACTCTTCCCGGCTGCGGCCGGGATCGTTGGGGGCGACGAAGAACGACAGCATGGTGCGAAGCGTGAATTCCACGAGTTCGCGCAGTGCGGATTCGTCGTAGCCGTACTTCTCCCAGTCGACATCGAAGCGCGTGATCATCCGCATGCCGAAGGCCTGACCTTCGTCGGAGGCGACGTTGACCGAACTGGTGGCGGCTTGCGGGCCGGACAGCATGATGCGGAGGTGCGGTATGCGGGTGACCTCCTCCAAGGTGAACATGACGCCTTCGGTCATCGCCTCAGCGGGGTCGGTGATGCCTCGCACGCTCTCGGCGAGCCGGTCGAGAAAGCCTTCCACCGAGGCGATCGCGGCCGCATGCATCAGGGCCTCGGCGGTGGGGAAGTAGCGGTACACGGTCTGGCGGATGACGCCGAGCGATGCCGCGACGTCGGCAATGCTGATCCCGGTGCCTGTCTCGGCGATCAGCGCCACGGCGGCGGCCACGATGCGCTCGGAGGCTTCCTCGTCGCTGCC
The DNA here is from genome assembly GCF_055419505.1 of Mycobacterium sp. IDUB_9. Classification (NCBI taxonomy): domain Bacteria; kingdom Bacillati; phylum Actinomycetota; class Actinomycetes; order Mycobacteriales; family Mycobacteriaceae; genus Mycobacterium; species Mycobacterium sp. IDUB_9. The sequence continues at coordinate 884,294 of NZ_JBVAXU010000002.1, forward strand.
GGGCGGTCGCCCGTCCCACCCGCGCCTACGCGCCACGGTCCGGATTCCTGGCCAGCAACATCTCTGCAGGATATCGCCACCCGCCGTTGACGGGCCGCATCCGCGTGTAGTAATCATACAACGAAGGCGTTATTTGTATGATTGCTTGGGAAGAGCTGAGGTGCCACCGATGACGGATCTGATCGTGCGGAAGATGAGGTTCGCGTTCGCGGATCACCGCGTCCCTTTCCTGTGGAACGAGACCAACCCGGCGTTCTCGTCGATGGCCAACGCGGTGTCGTTCCTGGCCATCGCCTTCGAGAAGATGATCGGCCACATGATCACCGAGGCCATGCCGTTCATCGATGATCCGGCGGTGGCCGAGGAGGCCCAGGCTTTCGTGCGGCAGGAGGGTCAGCACGCGATGGCCCACCGCCAGCACGCCAAGGGGCTGATCAAGACCTACCCGGGCCTCAAGGACACCCTCGACGAGGTGGTCAAGGCGTTCGACGACCTGACGGCCGAGACGCCGTTGAAGTACCGGCTGGCCTACACCGCCGATCTGGAGGCGACGTTCACGCCGGTGTTCAAGCTGATGCTCGACCACGACGACACGCTGTTCGCTCCCGGGGACGACCGGGTGGCGTCACTGTTCCTGTGGCACTTCGTCGAAGAGGTCGAGCACCGCAGCTCGGCGCTGATCATCTACGACGCGGTGGCCGACGATCCGTGGTACCGCATGCGGGTCGCGCCGTCGATCTTCAAGCACGTGTGGGCGGTGCTCAAGATCGCCTGCGAAGGCTTCAACAAGCACGTTCCACTGGAAGAACGCCAGATCGACGCGATGTCGATGTTCGGCATGCAGGCACGGAAAAAGGCTCTGCTGCAAAAGCTTCCATTTACCGAGACCGCGTACGACGGACCCGTGGCGAATGCGTTCGCCCACCTGCCGGTGCGCGAGATGCTGACCGCCCTTTCCGGCGTGGTGCGCAGCCAGGTTCCGGGCCACAATCCGGCCCACGAGAAACTGCCGGCGCTGGCCGACGAGTGGTTCCAGCGCTACGAGGACGGCTACGAGGTCACGCAGTGGTACACCGCCGGTGACGCCACGAACCCGGCCGCGGAAGAGAAAGCGACGACCGCCGATGTCTGATCTTTGCACCCCGACATTCTCGGGATTGGCTCAGCGCCTGGGCTTTTCATGCGACACCGCCGGCGGGCTGGTCGAGTTCCGCAACCCGTTCGGGTTGGAGAACTGGACGCTTCCGGTGCTGGAGATCACCGTGATCGTCGGCGCGGTGCTGGCCCTGGTGTACGCGATCGTGCGGCTGCGCCGGCACAACGATCCGACCAACCTGGTGCTGTGGTTCGGTGCCATCGCCTATCTGCTGATCATCGAACCGCCGCTGTATTTCCCCGGGGCGTTCGGGATCAGCGAACATGTCGACACGATGTTCGCCCACAACGTGTTCACGGTGGACTTCCTGTGGGGCCGGCTGCCGCTGTACATCGTGGCGATCTACCCGATGATGGCGACGGTGGCGTACGAGATCGTCCGGACCCTCGGGGTGTTCCGCCGGCGCGGTGTGCTGGTCGGTGCGATCTGCGTCGGGTTCGTTCACCACGCGTTCTACGAGATCTTCGACCACCTCGGCCCGCAGCTGCGGTGGTGGGAGTGGACGCTGGATCATCCGATGAACCAGCCGTTCTTCGATTCGGTGCCGCTGCCCAGCGTGGTGGTGTTCGCCGCGCTGTGGCCGATGTCGCTGGCCTTCTGCGTGCAGCTGTTCGTCGGCCGCCACGTCCAGGACGGCAAGACGTTCAGCGGGCCGCAGCTCGTGGGCCGCACCATCGTCGTCGGTGTGCTGGCGTCGATCGGAACCGCGATCCTGCCACTGCCCGCCACGCTGGCCACGTCGATCTCGGGCAGCACGACCGTCGGGGGCGTCGTGTACGCCGCTGAACTCGTGGTGCTCACCCTCGTGGCGATTCCGGTGCTGTTCAACCAATGGTCGACCGTACGCAAGGACCGCGACCCGGCGACCGTGCGCTATGCGAACCCGCTCATCCTGCGCTACGCCGCGGTCTACCTGGCGGTCATGACCGTCCTGTGGCTGACGGCTCTGCCGGCCTACTTCGGCGCGGCTGACGGCGTCACCGCCGATGGCGATCCCATCGGCAGCTTGGTCTACACCGTGATCTGCGTGGTGATCGCGGGCCTGTCGATCGCCGCGGCGGCCACCGCAAATCCCGCGGGCCTGCAACAACAGCCCGAAACGGTGCCTTCGGGTGCCGCAGGCAACCAGGAGTGAGGAGCGAACCCACAGGCGCGGCACACCCCTGAGCGCCTGGGTGATGAGGCAGAATTGCGCTGATGCCGACACCGCCGCAACGCCCCGGCGAACCGCCCCGGCCAGGCCGGGGCCCCGTGCCGCCGCCTGACCCGGCCATTCGACGGTTGCCCCGCCCCGGCCGGCCCGAGGCGCCTACCGAACAGATCCGGGCGCGCCCCGGACCCCCGGAGCCCGCTACCGAACAGATCCGGGCGCGTTACCAGCCGCCTGAGGCCTCGACCGAGAAGATCTCGAAGCCCCGTCCGGCGCCCGCCGGACGGGCGGCGGGACCACCACCGACAAAGCCGCCCGCTGAGCCGGAGAAGCCGCGGCCGGCAAAGCCGTCTGGGCAATGGCGCAGTCCGCAGGCGATCGTCCTCATCGCGGTCATCGCCGTCGCACTTGTGGTCATCGGACTGACCGGCGGTGAACTGTTCGCTCGTCACAAGGCCGGCTCCCTGCTGGTGTCCGTTGCCGAATGTGTGGTGGAGGACAACGCCTCGGTCTCGTTCGGCGTCAATCCGCCGTTCCTGTGGCAGCACATCACCGGCCACTACACCAACATCTCGGTGGAGACCGGAGGCAAGCAGGTTCAGGCCGCCAAGGGAATGACCGCGGACGTGGCGCTGTCCGACATCCGGTTGCAGGGCACCGAGGACTCCAAGGGCACCATCGGATCGTTGAGTGCCACGCTGACCTGGACGTCGGCCGGAATCAAGGACACGGTGGCCGAGAACCTGCCTGGCGTCGGCGCTTTGGTCACCGACGTGAGCACCGACCCGGCTGCGGGAACCATCACAATGCAGGCCGTCGGGGATACCAAGGTGACCGCAAGGCCCGTGGTGAACAACGGAAACCTGGACCTGCAGATCACCGATGTCAGCGGTCCCTTCGAGAAGGACACCGTGCAGACGGCGCTCGACGGCCTCACGACGAAGCTCAACGACGCCTACCCGCTCGGCATCCACGCCGACAGCGTCTCGGTGACCGACACCGGAGTGGTGGCCAAGTTCTCCAGCCAGAACGCGTCGATACCCAACGACGATTCCGACGACGCCTGCTTCGCCAAGCTCTGATGATCGCTCGACCGGCGACCGTCGGGGCACTCGCACTCGCACTCGCACTCGCACTCGCACTCGCGGTACTCGCCGGTGCGCCGCCGGTCCGGGCACAGGAGCCCAGCCCGTTGCAGCCGCTGGTCGATGCCGCCGCGCAGCGTCTTGCGACCGCGGATTCGGTGGCCGCCAACAAGTTCCGCGCCGGCGGGGCGATCGAGGATCCGCAACGCGAACAGCAGGTCATCGATGCCACTACCGCCGAGGCGGGCAACCGCCACATCGATCCGGCTTACGTGGGTGAGGTGTTCCGGGACCAGATCGATGCGACCGTCGCGGTGGAGTACGGCCTGTTCTCGCAATGGAAGCTGGATCCGGCGACCGCTCCGGAGAACGCACCCGATCTCGCGGCGTCGAGAACCGCCATCGACGGGCTCAATCGCACGATGGTGAACGAGATCGCCGACCGATGGTCGACCCTGCACTCACCGTCATGTCCGGCCGATCTGGCGAGCGCCGTCGAGGGCGTGGCAACGGCGCGACATCTGGATCCGCTGTATCGGCGGGCGCTGGAGCACGCCACCAGGTCTTATTGCCGTTGACCGTCGGCCCCATCCGAGTATTGACGTTTCTGTCGACCGTGGGCGGGTATCCCTGGCCGCAGGAGGTCAGGAAATGCCTACATGGAGTTGGATCGTCATCGCAGTGGTCGTCGTGGTCATCGTCCTGCTCGCGGTGGTCGTGGGCGCGTCGATGATGCGTCAGAAGCGCAGTGAACGGCTCAGGCAACAGTTCGGGCCCGAGTACGATCACGCCGTCGAAACAGCAGGTGGTCAACGTGCAGCCGAGCGGGAACTGCTTGCGCGCGAACGCAAACACAACAAACTGAAGCTCAACGAGTTGTCGCCGGAATCCCGCGCGCGGTACGTCGAGGCGTGGGGGGTGACCCAGGCCGGGTTCGTCGACAATCCATCGAAATCGGTCGGTGAGGCGGATCGCCTGGTCACCGAGGTGATGCGTGAACGCGGTTATCCGATAGACGATTTCGAGCAGCGCGCTGCCGACATCTCGGTCGACCATCCCAAGGTGGTCGAGCACTACCGGGCCGCGCACATCCTGCACGTTGCTCAAGGTCAGGGCGAGATCGGCACCGAGGCGCAACGTGAGGCGCTCGTGCACTATCGAGCGCTCTTCGAACAGTTGGTCGGCACAGTGCCCGAAGAACGGCCCGCACACGACACCCAGGCCCAGCGTGATGCCGGCAAGCACGAGGTCGACGCGAACGAAGCCGGTACCGATTCGACCAAGGAGGCGCGAGCATGACCATCCACGACGAGGGCACCGATCTGCCGGAGTCGCGAAGCGCGGTTGCGGCCTGGTCTGTCCCCGAGACAGGCGCAGGAACTGCTCGGGCCGAGGCGTTGAACGAAGACAACACGTTGTTGTTCGCCGACCAGCATCGGTCCGGATTGCACGCGCGCTGGAATGACGTTCAGGCGGCGTTCGTCGACGACCCGAAAGAGTGTGTGCAGAAAGCGGACAACCTCGTGGCGGAAGTCGTCGATGAGCTCACCGCGAGTTTCGCCGACACCCGGTCTCGGCTCGAGGCGCAATGGTCTCGTGGTGAGGTGGCGTCCACCGAAGATCTGCGCGTGGCTCTGACGCGCTACCGCGATTTCTTCAACCGGCTGCTGTCGGTGTGAGGCGCGCGAAGGTTACAAGCTGTCCATGATGGCGTTCTTCAACGCCTCTGAGCCGGTACCGAAGACCGCCTGAACGCTGTTGCCGACCTCGATGACGCCTGCGGCGCCGAGCGCCTTCAGCCGGTCCTGGTCGACCTTGCTCTTGTCAGCGACCTCCATGCGGAGCCGGGTGATACAGGCGTCGACATTGACGAGGTTCTCCCGGCCGCCGAACGCCGCGATGATCTGCTCGGCCTGAGTGTCGGGTCTGGCACCATCGCCGAGGTTCGCCTGTTCCTCCGCCTCGAATTCGGCCTCGGGCTCACGGCCTGGTGTGCTCATGTTCCACTTCGTGATCGCCACGTAGAACAGCACGAAGTAGACGACGGAGAACACTGCTCCCATCGCGATGAGCAGCAAGATGTTGTGGGCCGCGGGCGCACCGCCGTAGAGCAACAGGTCGAGGAGCCCGGCCGAGAACGAGAAGCCCAGATGTATATCGAGCAGATAGGCGATCGCCAGGGACAGCCCGGTCAGGACGGCGTGGATGACGTAGAGCGGGAACGCCACGAACATGAACGCGAACTCCAGCGGTTCCGTCACGCCGGTGAGGAATGCGGTCAGGGCGGCTGCCGACAGGATGCCGACGGCAACCTTGCGCTGCTTCTTGTTCGCGGCGAGGATCATCGCGAGCGCGGCGGCGGGCAGACCGAACATCAGGACCGGGTAGAAGCCCGAGGTGAGAATGCCCGCGGTCGGGTCGCCGGCAGCGAACCGGGTAAGCTCGCCGGTCACGACGTTGCCGTCGGGAGTCTGGTAATCGCCGTAGATGAACCACACATATGAGTTCGGAATATGGTGCAGGCCCAGGGGAATCAGCATGCGGTTGGCAAATCCGTAGATGAATGCGCCCAGCGCACCGCTCCCGCCGATGAACCGGCCGAGACCGGTCAGGCCGGCATCGAAGATCGGATAGAAGTAGCTCATCAGGAAGGCGATGAACAAACTCGCCAGGGACACCACGATCGGGACGAACCGTCGCCCGCCGAAAAAGCCGAGATAGGACGGTAATTGGATGGTGTGGTAGCGGTCGAACAGCCACGCCGTCACCAGACCCACCACGATCCCGGCGAACACGCTGTAGTTGATCTGCGCTTGATCGCCGGCCTTGTCCACCTCGCCCGCCAGCACGATGGGGGACATGGTCTTGAAGACCGCCGCCATCACCAGGTATCCGACCACCGCGGCCAGCGCTGTCGAGCCGTCCGCCTTACGGGCGAAGCCGATCGCGACACCGACGGCGAAGAGCAGGGGCAGATTGGTGAACAGGGCGTCGCCGGCCGCGCTCATCGCCTTGAAGAACGGACCGATGACGGGGGAGTCGATCCGGCCGAGCAGATCGGGTTGGCCCAGCCGCAGCAGGATGCCCGCGGCGGGCAGAACGGCGATGGGCAGCATGAGGCTCTTGCCGAGTCGTTGCAGCTGCGCGAACGCGGGTATTCGCAGGCCGGACTTCTCCTGCGCACCTTCAGGTTTCGTCGTACTGCTCATCGCCCCACCGTTCTGCTGGCCACCCGGCGCGAACCGCCGTAAAGCTGTGCGGAAGCTTAGACGAGAACCAGTGAACTCGCGGCCGTCTTCCGGCCACCCTCGTATTGTTGGGACACCACAGAAGGAGCCACCACAGTGAGCTTGACCCGAGTACTCGCCCCGGTCGCCGGGCGCGCGGTAGCACTCCACGACGTTCCGGACCCCGTGTTCTCGGGCGGCATGGTGGGGTACGGCGCTGCGGTGGACCCGCCTCGCGGCGTGATCGATGCGATCGCCCCGGTCGGCGGCAGGCTACTGAAACTGATGCCGCACGCCTACGTCATCATGACGGCCGAGGGTGTCGGTGTGCTGGTGCACCTCGGTCTGGATACCGTCGCTCTGAACGGTGAAGGCTTCACCACCCACGTGCACCAGGGGGACGACGTCGTCGCCGGCCAGGTGATCGTGACCTATGACGTCCCGGCCATCGAGGCGAAGGGCCTCAACCCGATCGTCCCCGTTGTGGTCATGGACGAGCGCGAAGCGGGCAACGTGACCGTGGCCGAGCCCGTCGACGCCGGGGCCGACATCGAATCGGGCGCAGAACTTTTCACGGCGACCAAGTAGATGGAAGTCATCATCCTGGCCGATGCCGCCGAGATAGGCGGGGTGGCGGCCGGTGCGTTCGGCGCGCTGCTCGACCGTAAACCGGACGCGGTCCTCGGCCTCGCCACCGGATCATCTCCGCTGGCGATCTACGACGAACTCTCCGCGCGATTCGCCGCGGGGCAGATCTCGTTCCGGCGGGCCCGCGGATTCACCCTCGATGAATACGTCGGTCTGCCCCCCGATCATCCCGAGCGATACCGCAATGTCATAGACACGGTGTTCGTCTCGCGTGTCGACTTCGCACCCGGGGCGGTGCAGGGCCCCGACGGCCTGGCCGACGACATACCCGCCGCGTGCGCGGCATACGAGGACGCCATCCGGGACGCCGGCGGTGTCGATCTGCAGGTTGTCGGGATCGGCACCGACGGGCACATCGGATTCAACGAACCGGGGTCCTCGCTGGCCTCACGTACCCGCATCAAGACGCTGACCAGGCAGACCCGCCTCGACAACGCCCGATTTTTCGGGGGCAACCTCGACGCGGTACCTACCCATTGCCTCACGCAGGGGCTGGCCACGATCATGGCGGCCCGGCACGTGATCCTGGTGGCCTTCGGGCGCGCCAAGGCCGAGGCGGTGCACCATCTGGTCGAGGGCGGTGTGAGCGCCATGTGGCCGGCCACGGTCCTGCAGCATCACCCGCACGTGACCGTTCTGCTCGATGCCGCAGCGGCGCAGCGTCTTCAGCTCGTCGACTACTACCGCGAGACTTACCGCTCGAAACCGGATTGGCAGGGCATCTGAGTGCTGCTGACCGCTGAAACGCTGATAACGGGTGCCGAGCTGTTGCGGCCCGGATGGATCGACACGTCCGGTGGGCAGGTGACGGCGCTGGGAAAGGGGCCGCCGCCCCGGTGTGCCGATCGCGACCTCGGCCCGGTGACCGTCATGCCCGGTTTCGTCGACACCCATACCCACGGCGGGGGTGGGGGCAGCTTCTCGGCCGCGTCGAGGGCCGACACCTCGGCCGCGGTGAGACTGCACCGACGCCACGGCACCACCACGATGATCGCCTCGCTGGTCACCGCAAGCCCCGACAACCTGCTGCATGAGGTCGGCACGCTGGCCGAGGACGTCCGGGCTGGACTGATCGACGGAATACACCTCGAAGGTCCGTGGCTGTCGACCGCGCGGTGCGGGGCCCATCAACCCGCGCTCATGCGTGACCCGGATCCGGCCGAGATCGAACGGCTGCTGGCCGCCGCTGCGGGAACGATACGGATGGTGACGATCGCCCCTGAGCGCGCCGGGGCGCCGGCCGCGATCCGGCAGTTCGTCGAAGCGGGCGTGGTGGTGGCCGTCGGTCACACCGAGGCGACCTACGAACAGACCCGCGCAGCGATCGAGGCCGGTGCCACCGTGGGCACGCATCTGTTCAACGCCATGCGCCCGATCGACCGGCGCGAGCCGGGCCCGGTGATCGCGCTGCTCGAAGATCCCGGTGTCACCGTCGAACTCATCACCGACGGGGTCCACCTCGATCCGGCGATCTACCGGCACGTCACGCGCACCGTCGGGCCGGATCGCGTGTCGCTGATCACCGACGCGATGGCGGCCACCGGCATGCCCGACGGCCGGTACCACCTGGGGCCGGTACAGGTCGACGTGATGGACGGGGTTGCTCTCGTCGGGGGGACAGACACGGTCGCCGGCAGTACCGCGACCATGGACCGGGTGGTCCGATTCGCGGTGGCCCATTGCGGCTTGGGCCGCGACGACGCGTTGATGCTCGTCGCCCGTCAGGCTTCGACCAATCCGGCCCGGGCACTCCGTCTGGCCGGTGGAGAGTTGATGCCCGGGGCCACAGCCGATCTCGTGGTGCTGAGTCCGGATCTGACTGTCGGCGGGGTCCTGCGGCGCGGTGCGTGGGAGCTGGATCCGGCGAGGTAGCTGCACCGTGCCGATGTGCCCGGAGATCCGAGAAGTGTTTCCTGAGGCAAGGATTCGAGTTGCGCCCGCGGTGAATGACCATTACAGATTCCGGTACCGGCGTACCGTCAGCCGGGTACGACGCGAAGCATGTGGGGGTCGTTTTTGTCGGACTGGCCATTTGTCGCACGAGATGCCGAACTGCGCGAGGCCGCGCAGGCGTTGCGCGGTGACTTCCGGGGCGTGGTGCTGGCGGGCGGAGCCGGCGTGGGCAAGTCGGCGCTGGCCCGGGCGCTGGCCGCCGAGATGGAGACCGACGGGCACCCGGTGCGGTTCGTCCTGGGCACCGAAACCGGGCAGGCGGTACCGCTCGGGGCATTTCTGCCCGCGCTCACCCTGACCGACGCGCATGACCCCACGGTGATGCTCGCCGCGGCGCATGAGGCGCTGGCCGCAGAATCGGATCTGGTCATCGTGGTCGACGACGCGCAGCACCTCGATCCGCTGTCGGCACTACTGGTCCAGCAACTGGCGGTCCACGACTCGGCGAAACTGATCGTCACCATCCAAAACCACGCGCCCACATCCGATGCCGTGACCGCGTTGTGGAAGGAACAGCTGCTGCTGCGGTTTGACCTGGAACCCTTCACCCGGGAGCAGACCGGTGAGTTGGTGGCAGCGGTGTTGCACGCCGACGTCGACTCGCGCGCGGTCGCTGAACTGCATCGGTTCTCCTCCGGCAGCCCGCTCTACCTTCGGGGGGCGGTCAACGCGGCACTCGGCGACGGGGTGCTGGTGTGCGATCACGGTCGGTGGCGGCTGCGCGGGCGGCTACGGGCCAGTGCGGATCTGCACGCCCTCATCAGTTCGCGATTCGACACGCTGACACCGAGCGAGCGGGACGTGGTCGAGGTGGTCTCCACCGCCGAGGTCCTCGACTGGGATGTGCTGACAGCGGCCTGCGACCTCGACGCGATCGCCCGGGTGGAACGCCGCGGAGCGATCCAGGTGCTCAACGCTGCGGCCTGCACCCTGGTGCAGCCCGGCCACCCGATCATCGGTGAGGTTGCGCGCGGCCGATGCTCGAAAACCCGAATCCGCCAGATCAATACGGAGTTGGCTGTGCTGCTGGCGGCACACCTTCAATCGCCCGGTAACGGTCCGGCGCCGGACGTGCGCAGTCGAATCCAACTGGCTCGATTCATGGTGGGAGGCGAAGTTCCGGCGGATCCGGATGCCGTCGCCGAAGCTGCTGCCAGTGCGGTCACCATGTCCAATCTGTCTCTCGGAGAAGAGCTTGCGCGGTACGCGGTGGATCACGGTGCGGGGATGTCCGCGGTGATCGTGCTGGCCGATGCGATGAGTTGGCAGGGCCGGTGCGAGCAGGCCGAGGAACTGCTGGCCCGGTCGGTGCCGGCCTTCGATGACGAAGCGATGCTGGCCCGGTGGGGCTGTTTGCGGGCTTCGAACCTGTTCTTCGGATGCGCTCGACCGGACGCGGCACGTGTCGTGCTCTCCATGCTCCGCGAGCACCTGCACTGTCCACAGACGGTGAGTCTGGTCACGGCGATGGAAGCGGTTTTCGCCTTCCACGTCGGTGAGCTGGCCGAGGCGATCGCTTTGGGCACCGGTGTACTGGACCAGGAAGTGTCGCCGACGGCCACCGTATGGGCCGCGCTGGCCACCTCGAGCGCCTTGGCCCTGTCCGGTCGGTTGGACGAGGCTGTCGCGGTGGCGCACGCGGGTGAGCTGGCTGCCGAAGGCTGCGCGCCGGGCCTGCCGCGGTACTGGTTCGTCTTCGCCCAGGTGTCGGCGGCCCTGGGCGACGTGGAGCTGGCGAAGGCACGCGATATCTGCGATGCCTACGCCGTGCGGGCGGCCGGTTCGCCGCAGGCCGAGGCCATCGTGACCGCACTGTATGGGCGAGTGGAACTGGCCCGTGGTCGCCTTTCGTCCGCCTGTGATGCGCTGCAGGCAGCGTCCTGGACTACGCCGCGAGGACTTCCGCCGGGGTGGTCCATGGTCGTTGTGGCCTGTCTGGCTCAAGGTGAGGGCATGCGCGGTGACGGCGTTGCTGCGGACGCAGCGCTGGCGCGGGCCGAGGCTGCCGCAGCCGGGCCACGCGAGGTGTTCCGGCCCGAGCTGGAGCTGGCCCGGGCGTGGGCGGCGGCCGCGACCGGCCAGACCGGCCTCGCCGTCGAGCACGCGGTGCTGGCTGCGGACATCGCCGGAGCGAGCGGGATGGACGCGATCGAGCTCACGGCCCTGCATACCGCGCTGAGGTTCGGGGCTTCGTCAGTCCACCGGCGGATCCAGCAGTTGGTGCGGCGGCGCGGGACGCGGGTGGCAGAAGCTGTTGGAGCGCACAGTCTCGGTCTGACGCGGCATGATCCGGCATTGCTCGTCGCCGCGGCGGACCGGTTCGAGACGCTCGGTGCGCTGGTGCCGGCCGCCGACGCTGCCGCCGATGCGGCCCGGATGTTCGCCGAGGCCGGCTGCCGCGGCAGCGAATTGGAATCCGCGGCCAGAGCAGTGTGGCTGGCGGGCCAGACCGGTGCGCGCACCCCGGCGCTGCGCTGCGTCGGTGACCCGCTGCCGCTCACCCACCGCGAGTGGGAGATCGCCGACCTGGTCGGGGTGGGGCTGAGCAACCGGCAGATCGCCGGCAAACTGTGCCTGTCCGTGCGCACTGTCGACGGCCATCTGTACCGCATGTTCGCCAAGCTCGGGGTGGAGGACCGCGATCAGCTGGCCCGGCTGGCACGCTTCGGTCCGGCGGTGTGACGCTACCGGTCTCAGGCGTCGTCGTCGCTCGCGGTGCGGGCGCCCACGAAAGCGAGAAGTCGCGGATCTGAGGAGCTGAACCGGTCCACTTCCTCGCCGCCGTCGCAGCGCAGCAAGGAGATCGTGATGCTGTCCGTGGTGCGGGTGAGGACGCGCCAGTGCGCGCCGGAATCCTGCCAGCGCTGCAGATCTGCGACCCGATCGACGCTCATGCCTACTACCATGGCACGGCATGGCGGCGAAAAACCGAGTGCGGTTGGCTCGCGTGTACGCCGAGCCCGAACCCGATGAGGGCCAGCGGGTCCTGGTCGATCGGCTGTGGCCCAGGGGAATGAAGAAGACCGATCCACGGGTGGGCCATTGGCTGCCCGCGGTGGCCCCCTCCACGGAACTGCGTCACTGGTACGACCACAAGCCCGAGCGCTACGACGACTTCGTGGCGCGCTACACCGAGGAGCTGCAGTCCGGTGAGGAGGCCACGGCCTTCGAGGAGTTGCGGGCGCTGGTCAGTGCGGGGCCGGCCACGTTGGTGACTGCCACCCGCGACGTTGAACTCAGCCATCTCACGGTGTTGGCCAAGCTGCTCGCCTGAGCCGGAGGAAGGTAAACCTACCCTCAGTCGCTACGGTAGGCTCGGCGCTCAAATGACCGATTTCGATACCGACGTGGCGGACCTGCCAGGGGCCCCCGTCCTCAAACGCGAGCTGACCGACATCCCCGACGAGGTGCGCGCGGTCGGCGCAGCGCCCATCCCGGTACTGGCCGAGCCGTACGACATCCGGCCGGCCGATGCTGCCGCCGACGCTGAGTTGATCTCGGAGTGGATGAACCGACCGCACCTGGTCGAAGCCTGGGAATACGACTGGGCGCCGGACCGCTGGCGGCGATACCTGCAGGCTCAGCTCGACGGCCAGTACTCACGGCCGTTGATCGCGAGCTTTCGCGGAAAGCCCGCCGGTTACGTCGAGTTGTACCGGGCGGCCAAGGATTCCATCGCCCCCCGCTACGCCGCCGATCCGCACGACATCGGAATGCACGCCGCGATCGCCGATCTGAGATTCGTCAACCGCGGGATCGGCCCGATCCTGTTGCCGCGCATCGTGGCCGGCGTGTTCGAGCTCGACCCGGACTGCCGCCGGATCATGTTCGACCCGGACCACCGCAACACCGGAGCCCGACGGCTGTGCGAATGGGCGGGATGCGAATTCCTCGGTGAGCACCAGATGTCGAACCGGCGGATGGCCCTCTACGCGCTGCCGCGTACCCCCGACGACGCCTTCGGCGCCGCCGGGTGACCGCGCCGGGACCGGTTCAGGCGCCGGCGAATTCCTCGTAGCCCTCGTAGTCGGGCTTCATCGCGGCCGCCACCAGTTCCCAGAGCACCTCGTCGGTGCCGCCACCGACCCGGGCCAGCTTCATGTCGCGCCACCACTTACCCAGCGGGGTCTCGTCGACGAGATAGCCCGATCCGCCGAAGATGTGCATGCACTCCGACGCGACCTCCTCGCCCAGACGTGCGGCAGTCACCTTGAAGGCGGCGGCGGCTCGGAGGTCGAGCTTGCCCTGTAGGGCCACCCCGGCCAGGGCGTAACGCAGCAGGTCGACGCGGGCCTGCAGATCGGCGATCCGCATCCGCAGCGCCTGGTGCTCATAGAGCGTGTGGCCGAACTGGCGACGCTTCATCATGCGCGCCAACGTGATTCCGAGGATTCGTTGTGACCCGGAGGCCACCTGCCCCGAAATCGACATGCGTTCGTGGGCCAGGCCCCAGGAGATTGCCGCGAGCCCGGTCCCGGCCCGGGCCACCAGATGGTCGGCGGGCACCCAGGTGTCGATGTGCACCGCGGCGGTATCGAGAGGGCCGTTGCCTACCTTGCGGTAGGGGGTCTGTACCTCGACCTGTGAGGTCGGGACGGCGATGACGACGACGTTGCCGTGCCGGCTCGTCGGGTCGTGGTCGACGTTGCGGGCCACCACCATGATGTGGTCGGCGACCGGCGACAGCGAGACGAACTTCTTGATGCCCTTGATCTCGAAACCGTCTCGTGCCGTGCGGACTTCAGTCTCCACGATCTGCAGATCCGAGCCGCCGGATTCTTCAGAGGCAGCGATGCACAGCACGGCCTCGCCGCGAACGGCTTGTTCGCAGATGGTACGGAGGTGATCGGATTTGCCGAACCGGCGCAGGAGGGCGATGGCCGAATCATGCAGGCTGACACCCACCCCGATGCCGGAAGAACCCGTCCGGCCCAGCGCGAAGGCCAACTCGATCAGCTTGGCCACATCAGGTTGCTGACCGTCGCCCCATTTCTCGGTGAACACCCCATTGCGTCCGAGGTGTTCGATGAGTGCGCGCGGAAAACGTTCGGTCTCTTCGGCTTCGGCGGTCCATGCCTTGACCTGGTCGTCGAACACCCGATCCAGCAGATCGCGGTACTCGTCGAGGGTCGTGGTGGCCGGCACCGGTGTCGGAACTGTGGCGGTCATGACTTCGCTGCCTCCATCTGTCGTTTGACCTCCAGGCGGCGCAGCTTGCCCGAGGAGGTGCGGGGGAGTGAGCCCGGTGTCAGGAACACCACGTCGGCGGGCACGATGCCGCATTCGGAGGCCACCTGCTGGATGACCTGGCTGCGGGCCCCGGCCTCGTCGGCGCCGCGGAACTCCGCCGCGATCACCAGACCGGACCGGACTGCCTTCTCGCCGGCACCCACGGCAACCACTGCGCCTTCGCGAACTCCTTTGACCTGGGCGGCAACTCGCTCGATCTCGGTGGGGAAGATGTTGCGTCCGGCGACCGTGATCAGTTCCTTGGTGCGCCCGCACACCACCAGCCCGCCGTCGACGAAGTAGCCCAGATCGCCGGTGGCGAACCAGTCTCCGGGATTCAGCGGGGTCTGGCCGAGGTAGCCCGACATCATCGAGGTGCCACGGATCTCGATCTCGCCCACCTCGCGGCCGACGATGCCGGCGTTGTCGTCGCCTGGGTGCAGGCGCACTTCCATCCCGGCGATGGCGTCACCGAGGACCGCGAGCTGCTGCTGATTGGAGCCGGCGTCCGTGGTGACGGTGATCTCGTCGAGCACCACGCCGAACCCGGGAACGGGAACCGTGACCGCGCAGGATGATTCGGCCATGCCGTAGGACGGTGAGAGGGCTCCGGGGTTGAAGCCGAAGCGGGCCAGCTCGGTGCCGAACCGGCTCGTGGCCTCACAATCGACCGGTTCGCCGCCGTTGAGGGCGAACCGCACAGCCGACAGGTCCAGATCGGTCAGCCGCCGGGAGTATTTGCCGATCAGTCCGTACGCCATGTTCGGCGCGGCGGTCAGGGTGGCGCGGCTCTCGGTGAGCCAGCGCACCCAGCTGAACGGTGAGGCGGCGAACGCCGCCGTCGGCGCCTGCCACACCTCGATGCCGCGGACTGCGCCGGTGAGCAGGAAGGTCAGGCCCATGTCGTGGTACAACGGCAGCCAGGAGCAACCGATATCGCTGGGCGACAAGCTGATTCGCTCAGCCAACCCATTCAGATTGGCCAGTACTGCCGATGGTGGCATCTGAGCGGTGCGTGGTGTGCCGGTGGAACCTGCCGTGCCCTGCAGCACGGCGCAGGGACCGGTTCCCAGCGGCAGCGTGGTGGAGCGCTGGGTGTGGGCGACGACGACGTCGTCATGGATCGCGAGGGACGGCTCGGCCTTCTGCAGCAGATTCAGGCAGTCGCCATGGCTGAACACGGTGCCCACTCCGATGGCGGCGAACCTCTCCAGCGTGGAATGCGCCCACTGACCGGCGTCCGCTCCCCGAACGGGACCGGGCAGTACGGAAAGCGCTGCGCCGGAAAGGAGGCCGCCGAGAACTGTCGCGATTCCTTCCACGGTGGGCTCACCGACCACACCGACAGCCGTGGAACCGTCGTTGCCGATCTGTTCGGCGACGTTCTCGGCGCGGGCATACATCTGCCCCCATGGGTGGCGGGTCCAGGCGCGCGCATCCTGGTCGTACACCACGAGATCGGCGTCGCTCGCGGTCAGCGACGCGGCGAGGGCCGTGGCCAGCACGCTCACTGGCTGCTCTGCGCGGCAGGCACTTTCGCCAGGATGGCCGCCTCGAGGTCTCCGACGGTGTCGCAGCTGAGCAGGTCTTCTTCGGACAGGACGACCCCGAGCTTGTCTTCGATCGCCACCATGCCTACCGCGAAGGCCACCGAATCCAGGCCGGCGTCGTCGACGAGGCGGGATTCCCTGGTCACCCGACGGACATCGACGTTCATGTCGTCGCGAAGGATCTCGGTAAGGGCGGCGCTGACCGCTTCGGGTGTTGTCGACTGCATGGGGTCGCACGGTACACGGCGAAGGAAAGCTAGGCTAGCCTTACCAGGCCTGCTGTGGGCTTAGTAACTAAAGCGCGCCAGGTCAGTGCCGCCGAGGCGGTGGCCGGTGTCGACGACAGTTGCCGAGGGCACCATCTCAGCGGTGATCACGCCGTGCTCGCGAGTGAGTTCGTCGATGATCTCGAAGGCCCCGGCGATCCGTTCCGGGGTGTCCACCACGATCGTCGTCACCGGCACCTGCCGCCCGAACTGAAACAGCCGGTCACCGTGCGGTTTGTCCTCGCCGGTGAAGCCCCACACCGCACGCAGCACGGTGGCACCGCTGGCCGCGCCGGTCTGCATCACCCTGCGGACGATCGCCCGGTGAACGGGCACTCCGTCGTGGTGCGCGGTCTCCGACGTGTGCACCATCAACTTCTGCCACAGCGGTCGGCCCTCGGCGTCGGCGCCCGGGAGTTCGGCCGGGCGGGTCAGCAATTCCCCGCCCCGCTTGCACAGTTGTGCCCGCTCGACGGTGAGCAGTGGGTTGTGCGCCAGAAGTTCGGTGAGCTCACCGAGCACGGTGTTCACCTGCCCTCCGGTTCCGAGGCCGATGATCATCAACGGCACGTCGGTGTTTCGGCCGAAGAACGCCGCACGTCGACGCCGGCCGTGCACGGTGCCGTCGACCCCGAGGAACACGGTGGCCTGGGCGAACCCGCGCTGATACAGCAGATCGCACACCGCACGGTAGGCCGGAACTCCACCGATCCGGTGATGGCGGCCGACGTACACCGTCAGCTTGGCGAAGTCGGTCACGGTCGGCGCGGGCGACTCGCGGCGGACCAATTGGGCCCGTTCGAGGGTGATCAGCCCTCGGGGAATGAGATTGACGGTCTGCTCGGCCAATGCGGATATCTTGTCGGCGGCATCGACGGCGGCGATGACGATCGGGGGATCCTCCGAGGCGGTCAACGTTTCGTCGGTGCGTAGATGGTGGTGTGGTCCGAAGCTGGAGATTCCGCGCAGCATCACGCTGATCGCGATGTCGCTGTTGCCGTACAGATCCAACAGCGCATCGGCGACGAAGCGGTTCTCGTGACGCAGTCGCTCGGCGAAATACGCGGTCAGTTTGAGGTAGTCGGTGGTGGTCACAGCCGGCTCCCCAGTGACATGCCCAGCCACGCCGCGGTCAGGCCGAGTGCGACGCTGACGACGATATTGCCCACCGCCGGCCAGATCCGGCGCTCCTCGCCGAGCCGCTGGGTTTCCAGCATCCAGGTGGAGAACGTCGTGTAGGAGCCGACGAATGCGGTGCCGGCCAGTAGCGCGGCGTGTGGGTTCAGCGCCAGGCCGCCGAGGAAGCCCAGCAGAAAGGCGCCGCTGAGGTTGACCGCCAGGGTGCCGAACGGGAAGCCCCGGGAATGTCGGGCGGACACTGCGCGGTCGAGCATGAACCGGCAGACCGCCCCGACGCCGCCGAGCAGCATCACCCCGGCCCAGACGACGGCGGTCATCGGGGCACTCAACCTCGCACCATGGCTCGCCGCACGAGCGCGGTCGCGATCGCCACTGCGAGTAGGCCGGCAGCGATGCTCGCCGCGGTGTAGCCGGCGGCCAACGCCCAATGACCATGTTCGAGCATCGTGATCGTCTCGACCTGCATCGTGGAGAACGTGGTGAGCCCGCCACACAACCCCGTGCCCAACAGCGGCCGGCGGTAGCTGGACACGGGCAGCCGCTCCAGCAGGCGGGTGGTGAAGTAGCCGAGCAGGAACGCACCGACGATGTTCACGATGAAGGTGGGCCAGGGCCAATGTCCGGGATCGTGGGCCGCGAGCACCGCCAGGCCGGCGCGCGCCAGGGTGCCCAGGGCACCGCCGGCGAACACCGCGGCCAATTCTCGGGGATCGTGGCCGAACATAAGCCAAAAGTATGGCGGCTAGTGCGCGACTAGCGGGCACCGACATTCGTTCGGGAGCACAATCGGGAACCATGGCTGCCAATCCCCGTGCCGGGCAACCGGCTCAACCCGAGGATCTGATCGACATCGCCGAGGTGGTGACCGCCTACTACACCAGGCGGCCCGACCCCGATGACATTGCGCAGCAGGTGGTGTTCGGCACGTCCGGGCACCGCGGCTCCAGTCTGGACACCGCATTCAACGAAGGCCACATCTTGGCCACCACCCAGGCCATCGTCGAATACCGGGCCGCGCAGGGCACCACCGGACCGTTGTTCATCGGCCGCGACACCCACGCCCTGTCGGAGCCGGCCTGGGCCTCGGCCCTGGAGGTGCTCGCAGCGAACGATGTGGTGGCCATGATCGATTCGGCCGACCGCTACACCCCGACGCCCGCGGTCAGCCACGCCATCCTGACTTTCAACCGGGGCCGAGATTCAGATTTGGCCGACGGAATCGTCGTCACCCCCTCACACAACCCGCCGCGCGACGGCGGCTTCAAGTACAACCCGCCCAACGGCGGGCCCGCGGACACCGACGCCACCGGGTGGATTGCCAAGCGCGCCAACGAGATCCTGCGTGAGGGGTTCAAGTCGGTGAAACGCATGCCGCTGTCGAGGGCATTGCAGATGGCCCAGCGTCACGACTACCTCGATGCCTACGTCGCGGATCTGGCCAATGTGGTGGACCTGCACGCGATCCGGGCCGAGGGGATCCGCATCGGGGCCGACCCGCTGGGCGGGGCCAGCGTCGACTACTGGGGCGCCATCGCCGACCGGTACAACCTGGACCTGACCGTGGTGAACCCGCTGGTGGACGCAACCTGGCGGTTCATGACCCTGGACACCGACGGCAAGATCCGGATGGATTGCAGCTCACCGAATGCCATGGCTGGGCTGATTGCCAACCGGGATTCCTACCAGATCGCCACCGGCAATGACGCCGACTCCGACCGGCACGGCATCGTCACTCCCGACGGCGGGCTGATGAATCCCAACCACTATCTCGCGGTGGCCATCGACTACCTCTACACCCATCGCCCGGAATGGCCGGCAGCCACCGCGGTGGGCAAGACCGCGGTGAGCAGTTCGATCATCGATCGCGTGGTGGCCGGGCTGGATCGCAAGCTGGTCGAGGTGCCCGTCGGGTTCAAGTGGTTCGTCGACGGGTTGATCGGTGGCGGGATCGGCTTCGGCGGTGAGGAAAGTGCGGGGGCCTCGTTCCTGCGCACCGACGGTTCGACCTGGACCACCGACAAGGACGGCATCATCCTGGCGTTGCTGGCCTCGGAGATCCTGGCGATCACCGGCTCGACGCCTTCGCAGCGCTATGCCGAGTTGGCCGAACGCTACGGTTCGCCGACCTACGCGCGCATCGACGCGCCGGCCGACCGGGAGCAGAAGGCCCGGCTGGCCAAGCTGTCGCCCGAACAAGTCAGCGCCACCGAACTGGCCGGTGAGCCGATCACCGCCAAGCTGACCGCCGCGCCCGGCAACGGCGCGGCGCTGGGCGGATTGAAGGTCACGACGCAGAACGCCTGGTTCGCCGCACGGCCGTCGGGCACCGAGGACGTCTACAAGATCTACGCCGAGTCCTTCCTCGGAGCCGACCACCTGGCGGAGGTGCAGGAGGCCGCCAAGGACGTGGTTAATACAGTCATCGGGTGAGCGTTAAGGAGGGGGACTGTCAGAGCGACGCCAAGCCGAAGCTGCCCGGTGAAGTCTGGGTCCTGATCGTCGCCAACGCCGTCATCGCGCTCGGCTACGGCGTGGTGGCGCCGGTGCTGCCGGCCTACGCCCGCCACTTCGGGGTCAGCATCAGCGCCGCGACGTTCGTCATCACTGCCTTCGCGCTGATGAGGCTGTGTTTCGCGCCGGCCACCGGGGTGTTGATCCAGCGGCTGGGGGAGCGCCGGATCTACGTCTGGGGCTTGCTGATCGTCGCCGTCACCACCGGCGCGTGTGCGTTCGCCCAGACGTATTGGCAGTTGCTGCTGTTCCGGTCGCTGGGCGGAATCGGGTCGACGATGTTCTTCGTGTCCGCGTTGGGACTGATGATCCGCGTCAGCCCGGAGGATGCCCGCGGACGGGTGGCCGGCCTGTTCTCTTCGGCGTTCCTGGTCGGCTCGGTCGGAGGGCCGGTGCTCGGCAGCCTCACCGCGGGGCTCGGCCTGAATGCCCCGTTCGTCATCTACGGGGTCGCGCTGTTGGTGGCGGCCGCCGTGGTGTTCATCAGCCTGCGGCACTCGTCGCTGGCCGCACCCGCGCCTGAGGAAGGCGCCAAGGTGACGGTTCGCACGGCGCTGCGCAACCGTGCGTACCGGGCGGCGTTGCTGTCGAACTTCGCGACCGGCTGGTCGGCGTTCGGCCTCCGAATTGCCTTGGTGCCGTTGTTCATCGTCGACGTGCTGGGTCGCGGTCCCGGAATGGCGGGACTCGCCTTGGCCACCTTCGCCGTCGGCAACGTATCCGCGGTGATCCCCAGCGGGTACCTGTCGGATCGGGTGGGGCGGCGCCTACTCATGATCGTCGGGCTCACCGCGGCCGGGATCTCGACGGTGATGGTGGGGTTCACCGACGGGCTGATGCTGTTTCTGGTGAGTGCCTACATCGCGGGATTCTCCACCGGGATCTTCACCGCGCCGCAGCAGGCTGCCGTGGCTGACATCATCGGCAACAAAGCTCGCGGCGGCACCGCCGTGGCGACGTTCCAGATGATGGCCGACGTCGGTTCGATCGGCGGCTCGCTGCTGGTCGGGCTGATCGCGCAGTACCTGTCGTTCTCCTGGGCCTTCGTGATCAGCGGGGTGATCCTGTTGATCGCCGCGGTCGGCTGGATCTTCGCTCCCGAGACCCGCGGGCGGCCTTCCGCGGAGCACACTCCGGCCCGCGCGCTGGGTCCGGAGGCCGGTGGAGAGGTTCCCTGACCAGCGATTTTGAACCTAGGGTGGCGGTGGTGTAATTTCGTGGGGCACGACAAACGGGGCTATGGCGCAGTTGGTAGCGCACCACACTGGCAGTGTGGGGGTCAGGGGTTCGAATCCCCTTAGCTCCACAAGAAAGGACCCGAGGCCAGAAGCCTCGGGTCCTTTGCTACAGGGGTACCGGTTTGCCTTGAATGTCCTAAAGATGTCCTATCGACGTGGACAACCGCCTACGGGCTGTCAGCCCCCAACAGCGCCGCCGTTGCGGTCCAAGCGTCGGTTCAGCAGGAAATCGCGTGCTTCCCGCAGCGCCTCTAGCACCTCCCTCGAGATGTGCGGCAGGCGTTGCGAAATGAGTTCGTCCGTCCGATCGACAAGCGCTGGCGAATCTATGCCGCTCGTGCGCACCAGTGCGTCGAGTTCTTCGAATTGGGTGCTGGAAATATCGACTAGTGGAACAAGCAGTGACTTGATCTCCGAGGGGACGAGTTCGAGTACTCCGCCACCAAAGCTCCGCCCAAAAAGCTCTGCGGTCAGCAGCGTAAGCGAGTTGTGGAATGAGCCGACGAGATCGCGTGCTCTGCCCCGGTAGTTCCCAATCGTCGCACCCTGGTAAATCGTGTCAGTCGTCACAACGCCACTACGGTTTTGTATGAGCCGAGGGTATTGATGTGAGCGCTTCGACAACATGAGTTCACCGGGGCTTACGACGGGAACTCGGTACCAGGGTGTGCGAATGCGACACTTGTAACGCTCATGAAGGCGGCTTGCTTCGCCTAGGGCAATGTACTCATGCGGTCGGCTGGCCTCGATTGGGTCTTCCGAGCCCAATGAGGAATCGAACAGCCAAGTGGGCGCTCCTGAGGCACGATTCGCTTCCAAGTCAGCGTCGGTGAATTGCAGTCCGGCTGCCTGACGTGTTCGCGCCAGGAGCGGTCGTGTCCACTCGTTCAGGCCGAACTCGCTTCTGGTGGCATCGTCAAGAGAGAAGAACTCGTTAGCTCCGGTGACGGTCGCAACGCTCAACCGCGCAGCACTACCCAATGTGATGACCCCGTCCGCATCCCGAGCGTATTCGAATGCGGACAGCAGATGCGGGCTCAATAAGAGACTGGTCCATGTTGTTGGAGAGTCATCCACCGCATGTGCCCATCCCGAACCGGTCGCATGATCGAAAACTGTAATCTTGGCCTCGGTTCGGGCGTCAGAGCCGATTCGCCCGCTCAGGACGACTACCTCCTGTAGGACGCCGGGGAACGAGCCGACAGGAAACAGATCGACTTGCAGGGTCTCGGCGTTGCGAGTGAGCCAGTCACGAGCCACCTTGGCTGAAACGCCAGTTAAACATTCAGCAGGGATGATGAACGCGAAGCAACCGCCGCGTTTGAGTTTCGCCAGTGATCCCAAGAAGAGTGGAATCCATAGATTCGACACACGTTTCAGCGAGACCCCGATCTCTTCCGAAAGTCGCGCTATATCCGCTTGGTCGGCTTTGTCAACGAACTGATAGCGCAGAAACGGTGGATTGCCTACCGCAACGTCGAAGCCCGTACCGCAAGACCAAACCTTGGGATCGAAGAAGCTTCCGGTAAGTACCTTGCCGTCGATGGCGGATGCAGCCAGCTCTCGATCGCACGCCGCTGCCTCCTGCTCGATTAGTTCCACAGCGACTACGCGTGCCACCCTGTCGCGTAGCGGATTGCCCGCAAGGCCACGAATGAACGCCCCATCACCGGCGCTCGGTTCGAGGACCGTGAGGGCGGATCGGTCTTGCGTTAATTCGCTGATTCTGTTCAGACACACCTGAACGAGTGCAGAAGGCGAGTAGAAACCGCCTCTCAACTTTTCCGGTCCAAGCTGGTCGGCAGTCTTCACGTCTGCATGCTCGCATGGGGTCCCGACATACCGATGCGGTCAAGCACGGTGTGTCGTGCCGGTGTGACAGATGTGACGGATGAGAATCAGCGCGTGACGTTGCAGTTTGTGCCTCAACCATGGAAAGACGGCGCCAATCTTGACGACTGGTTCGCAACCGTTCGCGAAGCGTCGACGCATGAGACGCAACACCTGACCATCGTGACCGCTTGGGCTAAGCGGTCTGGCTTAACGCTGATTAGGGATGATCTCGCAGCGCTCAGAGCTGGCGGTGGGTCCGTCGCGATGATCGTCGGCATCAGCGAGGGCGGCGCATCTCGTCAAGGTTTGGAACTTGCGTTGGAGCTGTGCGACACCGTCGAGGTGTTCCACGATCCGTCGGGAAGGACTTTTCATCCGAAGGTTTACCTATCGCGAGGTGAGTCTTCGTCGCAACTGTTCGTTGGCTCCAACAATCTGACGGCGGGCGGCGTATTCAGAAATTATGAAGCGGGCTTAGTCTTGGTCTCGACGACCGATGATCCGGTAGTTGCGGAAGTCGAACAGTGGATTGAACAGCTGCGCTCAGAGTCCGAATGCTGCGTCCGTCTCACTTCCGAGACGCTGACGGCCATCATTGCAAACGACGCTTACCGAATCGGCGATGAGGACATCACCCGCTCGTCTCGTCGTAGCGGCGTTGACGTTGGCTCTGCCGAGGGACGTGTATTCAGCGCTAGTCGAAGTAGGAAAAAGGGACCTCGCGGGAAATCGCCGGCGACCACCGGAGGCGAGACCGTTGGTGACGACGAACAGGCCGCTGGGTCGGTTTCGGGGGAAGTCCTAAGACAATGGTCGAAGAAGCTAAAGCGCTCGGATGCGCAGCAGCTAGGCGGCTCAGGGACCACCAACCTTACAGGCGCTCTGCGATTGACAAAGAGCGGTCATGACCTGGACCAGACGACGTATTTTCGGTATGAGTTCTTCGGGCGTGAAATCTGGCAAGCAGATCCCGAGAAACCGAGCGTCGACTACACGGTGGTCGACATTGATGTAACCGTGCTCGGAAATCCGCTCGGTGTGATGTCCTTTCGCATTGATCACGACGTGACCCGAGAGGCGGGCCAGCACAACTTCACGACAGTTCTGAAATGGGGACCGATGAACGCCCTTCTTCGTTCGACGAGCTACGTGGATAGGTGGGTCTTACTAGAGGCACTCACAAATGGATACCGTCTAGAGATCGTCGAGGACGACCCCGACACGTAGTCTGATCCGCGCTTATGACGCTATCTTGCCTTCGCGAATATTTCGGCGGCCGAGGTCAAGCGGTCGTCGGTCACGCGCCCGTAAACCGTCTGCGTCATGCGCTCGGTGTGACCGTGCCACGCCGCGACGACGTCGGCGGCGATCCCCGCCGCACGCATCCGCGAGATATTGCTGTGCCGCAGTTTGCCCAGCGTGATCGCCTTGAGTCCGGCCGCCTTGCGCTGCGCGGTGAACTCGCGGCTGTACTCGCGAACCGGCAGCGGCGTCCCATCGGCCCGCGACAGCAACAGGTCGGCGTCGGCCAGCGGTCGGCCCACGGCGAGGCGCTCGCGCAGATGCGCCGTGCGCATGGCCTTGAGCATGGACACTTCGCGGGGCGGCAGCGGCAGATCGCGGGCACTGCGGTCGGTCTTGGTCCCGACGATGATGTCGCGCCCGTTGACGTCGACCCGAGCCTGCCGGATGCGCAGCGCCCCGTTGTCAACGTCGACGTCGCACCAGCGCAGCCCGCCGACTTCTTCGCGGCGCAGCCCGAGCAGCGTCAGCGCGAAACACCCAGCGAGGCGGTGGGCGGCGACGTGATCGAGGAACTTGCCCATCTGAGCCGGGGTCCAGATGTCATCGGCGGCTGTGGCGGTGACCGACTTCTGTTCGGGCGACCCAAGATCGGCTGACGGGTCGTAGGTCAGCCAGCGCATCCGCTTCGCGTGAGCCATGACCGACTTGAGCCGGACAATGGCACGGCGCTTGGTGGCCGGGGCCAGCGACTTGCCGCCCTTGCCGGTCAGCGTCGCCGTCCAGTCGGCTAGTGCGGCGGGCGTGAGCTTCTGGACCGGCACCGCGCCGAACGCCCGGCGTGCGTAGGCCAGCGACTCACGGTCGGCGCGAACGGTGTTCGGACCGATGGACGGGTCGGCCTCGCGCAGCTTGAGCCAGTGGTCGGCGATCTCATCGAACGTCTGAGCCGACTTGGGTGCCCACGTCGCCGCTGCCCACTGCTGACGCTGCTCGGTGACCCACTGCGCGGCCTCGCCCTTGGTACGGAACACCTTGGTGGGCCGGACCTGCTTGCCGGTGACGGGGTCGGTGCCCAGCGTGGGCCGGGCACGCCAACCCTTGCCGTTCGGCAGTCGCTTGATCGAACTGTCGGTGCGGTCGCCGCGCTGCTTGGGCTGACGGGCGGGCTGTGCGGCGGCGATGTCGGTGTTCATCGGTCGGTTTCCTGTTGGTCGGTGGTCGGCTTGCGGGGCTTGCGCAGTTCGTCGCGTCCGAGTAGCGGCGGCTCGGTCGTCTTGCAGCGCCGGACCCACCCCTTGACTGTCTCGGTGGATACGTCGCGCCCGAGCGCGCTTGCTGCGCGGTCGGCAACCCGCTCGTAGGCGTTGCCGCCCTTGGGCGCTTCCTCGCGCACCCACGCCGCCACTTGCGCCAGAAACTGCCGTGACAACCGGGGCCGACCGACGCGCCTACCGCCGGACGTGGGCGGTGCGGCTCCCGGCGGCGCGTGCCGGATCATCGCGTCGATAACGCCGTGGGTGAACCGGAATTGCTCGATCCATTCGTGGCCGTCGGTGGTGCCGGTCGCCGCGTCAAGGGTCTGACGCAGCTTGCGAGCGGCGTCGGCAGCCTCGGCAGTGTCGTGCATCGCGGCAGTACGGGCCAGCCGGGCAGTGTTGACGCGCCGCAGTGTGTCCGACGTGATCGGCACGCCGTCGACCGATGTCACCCGCAGATCGATGATGACCGGCCCATCGGCGGTGTCGCGCCACGCGATCTCGTAGTTATGCGCGTGATCGTGGCAGGTGATCGTCACCGGACGCTCGGCGTCTGCGTCAACCTCGACCCCGGCCACCTCGCCCGCCCGGCGCGGTGAGTAATTCCGCTTGGTCCCGCTCATAGTTTCTAACCCTAGACGCTACCGTGCAAAGGTGCAAAATAGACACCATGACGATGACCATAGCCACCAAGGCGACCCCCACACTGGACGAATTGCGCAGCGGGCCACCGACTCTGAGCATTGAGCAGGCCGCACGCTATCTCGGCGTGAGCCGTGCCTACGGCTACACAATGGCGCGTGAGGGGCGGCTGCCGACGATCAAGCTCGGCGAGAAGCGCGTGCGTGTGCCCGCCCTTACGCTGCTCAAGATGCTCGGTGGTGACGGGTAAAGCCAACCGGCGCAACGCGATTCACCTAGACATGCGTGCGCCCCGCCCGTTGACGAGGCCGAGCGGGGCGACTACCGAGACGAGAGGCAGCCGAGCAAGTGACCGCCAAGGCTCAGACTACCGCGAACATCAACGGCAGTCCGTACCCTAATAAGCCCGCGTGGGTCGATCGCGTGAATGCCGAACAGGCTCGCGACGACCGTGACCATGACGCCGCTGAGCAGTACCGGGTGCGCAACGATGCCACTGCCTCGGACGGGGCGACGGCTGCGGCTGACGCGCTGGCCGACCTGCGCCGCGTCATGGCCGACAACGCCGACGTGCTGACTTCGAGTGGGGTTCTGGCCCACGTCGCCCGGTTCGCCGACGCACGCGGCGCCGAGCGGTACGCGACGGTGCTCGGGGTGCTGATGCGCACGGTGCTGGCCGTGCCGCCGCAGGTCGTGCTGCCGCCGATCATCGGCGGCGAGGTGTCGCTGAACCTGCTGCTGACGGTCGTTGGCGGCAGCGGTGCGGGCAAGGGCACCGCCGACAAGACGGCAGCCGCAGCGGTTCGCCCGTCGGTCGGCGGTCGTCGCGCCGCCCCGTCGCTGCCGATGATCCCGGTCGGTACGGGCGAGGGAATCAACCGCACATATGCCCACGCCGAGCGCGACAAGCTCGGCAGCGGTCAGGTCGAGTTGAAATGGCACACCGACCGCGCCCTGTTCGGCTGCCGCGACATCGCCACGGTCGCGGCGCTGACAGCGCGTCAAGGCTCCACGCTGGTGCCCGAGTTGCTCAAGGCGTACATGGGCGAAGAACTCGGGTTCGCCAACGCCGAGAAGGATCGCCGCGTCATCCTGCCGATGCACAGCTACCGGCTGTGCCTGTCGGCGGGCGTGCAGCCCGACAACGGCGCGGTGCTGCTCAACCCGCAGGCGCAACGTGACGGGGTGCCGCAGCGGTTCGTGTGGACGCCGGTACGGCCGGGCGTCGCCCGAGCACGACGCAGCGCCGACGCCGCTCGGGTGGAGCCGATGACGGTGCCGGTGCCCGACTTCGGAATTGACCCGATGGACTTTCATACCGAGGCCGACGACGCCGACGTCTACGCGCCCGCTGCGCTGCAACTGGTGCCGATGAGCGTCGCGTCGCTCATCGTTCAACAGGTCATCGACGCCGACGCGGCCAAGGACGCCGACCCGTTCGGACGCAGTGACGACCCGCTGGCCGGTCACCGCCTGCTCGCTCAACTCAAGGTCGCCGCCGCGCTCGCGGTGCTGCACAACCTGACCTGCGTCGGACCCGAGGACTGGCAGCGTGCCGAGCGGCTGATCGCCGTCTCGTCGGCGGTGGCTCAGGTTGTCGCCGTCGAGTCGCTGTCCGCCGCGGAGCGCGACGCTGTGCGTCAGGGACAGATCGACGGTCACCGGCTGGCCGCTGCCGACGATGCCCGGCACACCGCCGCGCTGCACACGGTCATGGGCCGGGTGACCCGGTTCCTCGGTGAGCAAACAGATTGGGTGTCTCAGGGCGCGGTAACCCGTTCGGTTACTGGAAAGCTGCGCCGTGACCTCCCCGACGCGCTGTTGGCGCTGATCGATAACGGCACCATCGAGCGCCGCAAAGTCGAACGCGCTGCTCAGAGCGTTACTCAGTATCGGATGCGTGCATCATGACCGTGGCGCAGGTGTTGGCACCCTTGACGCAGGTGTTGGCACCCTCGACACCGCCTTTTTCGCAGTTCAGAAGCGCCTTGGCACCCTTGGCACCCCTTGGCACTTCACGTACAAAGTCTCGCAACTTGATTCTCGTATACGAATTCGCCCGGCTCGCTGTGCTGGTTGATTATCGGACGCTGTGTGAGACGCCGCGTTCTCATGCGACAGGGTGCCAAGGGTGCCAAGCGTGCCAAACCCCTTTTGACCTGCCGGTACTGGGTGCCAACGCCCTGCGCCAACGGGTGCCAACCCATGCGACGCGGTGGGCGGCGTTAACGAGGTCGCGAGGGCGCTCGCAAAGCCTCGGCGGTGGGCGGCGTCAACCGCCATACCGCCCGCCCGCCGACGGCCCGCGCCGAGCTAACCCGACTGACCCGCCTGTCCGATCAATCCCTGTCCGAACGGAAACGGAGAACTACGACTATGTCTGACAACAGCACTCGGCAGCCCCACGAACGGCAGCGTGCACTCAAGGCCGTGGAGCTGCGCGTGCAGGGACACCCGTACGCACAGATCGCTTCCGCGCTGGACTACGCCGACGAGAGCGGTGCTCGGCACGCGGTGTCGCGGCTGCTGGCTCGCCGCGAGGCCGAGTCGGTTGACGAACTGCGAGCGGTGCACGGCGCAAGGCTTGAGGGCGTGCTGTCGAGCTTCTGGGCCGCTGCGACGTCCGGCGACCCCGAAGCGGCGCGGATCGTGCTGCGCACGCTCGACAGCCTCGCCAAGCTGCACGGCCTCGACGCGCCGACCCGCGTCGCGGTCGGCCAGCCGGTCAGCGCCGTCGAGTTCGCCGAGGAAGCGGCGCGGCTAATCGAGTCGATTGCGTCAATGGGCGGCACCGATGACCTGTTGCGCTCACTGCCCGACGGTGCCGGGCAGGCTGTGCTGGACGCTCGCCAGTCGGCAGCGTTGCCCGATGGCGATGGTTTTGCCGCGCAGGACGTACCGCTCACCGGGGCAGGCAGCCCCGCTGCGGTGTCCGACGTGGAGAACTGGTCGAACATTGAGCCGGACGCGGTGCCTGTCGTGCTGCCGAGGCCGTCGCGGCTGCCGGTCGCCGAGCCGGAACCGGCGACTGTGGTTGAGGCCGAAGCGCAGGCCGAGTCAGACGTGACTCCGCAGAGGGCGCCTGCAAGGGTCAATCCGTGGGCGAGAATCAATGAGCGCTATGACCCCCTCGCCGCTTGGAGGCGGTAGCGGCGATCTGCCCGCTCTTGTCGGGTACGAGGCAGTGTCCTAACCCCTACCCTCGGGAAAGGACGCGGCCCGATGTTGCGGGCTGTGTGACAGTCATCATCGAAAGGCGCTGCATATGCGGGGGAAGCAGATCAAGCTGTTCCTCGTCGACGGCACACCGGGTGGGCTGACGACGGCGGAGATCACCAACTGGACCGGCCATGTGTTGTCGGCTGGTCGCTCCGACCTCGCGGACCTCTTGAAGCGGAACGAGACCCAACGCACCGGAGTTTACTTTCTGCTGGGTGACGATGAGGCGGCCGTCGGCAACACCCGTTGCTATATCGGTGAAGCCGATATCGTGGCCGACAGGCTGCGGTACCACCACCGTGACAAGGACTTCTGGGATCGGCTTGTCGTCATCACCTCGAAGGACGCCAATCTCACCAAAGCCCATGTCCGTTACTTGGAATCAAAGCTCATCAGCTTGGCGACTCAGGCTGGCAGGGTCACACTCGACAATGGGACATCGCCCACTGTCCCGGCATTGCCCGAGGCAGACAAGTCGGACATGGATTACTTCGTGTCACAGTTGCAGATTGTTTTGCCGGTGCTCGGCGTCAACGCCATACGGGTCCCACAGCCGACCTCGCCGAATCAGTCTTCCGCTCAGGCGACAACGTCACCGATCTTTCGGCTTAGCCACCCAAAGCTGCTCGTTGATGCTCAGGCGCAGCAGATTGACGGGGAGTTCACCATGCTCGCGGGTTCGTCGGTGGTCGCCTCCTGGCATGGGGTCGGCAAGGCGCAAAGCACTAAGAAGGCTTACGCGTCTTACCGGGCTCAACATCAGCAACTGGTTGCCAACGGTGCCGTAGCCGTCGAAGGCGGGACGGGACGAGTGACCCGCAACATCGTATTTCCCTCCCCGTCGACTGCTGGTGCTGTCGCCCTCGGACGCTCCTGCAACGGCCGTCGAGAATGGATTACCTCAGAAGGCGAGACGTTCGGTGAGTGGGAGAGCCGGGGCGTCGAGTAAGACCGGCCGTTGTTCAATGGCGCGACTTGTCGTCAAAGTCGCCTCCGATACATCGATCAAGCGGGAATCGTACCGCGTGCGTGGGCATCGGAAATGCGATCCGCGTGGTCCGAACAGCCGTTCGGTGTGTCCTAGCGGTGTCCTAAGACTCTCGATCACACGCAAACACGCAGGAGACACATGAGTCTGGAAAGAGCACCTCGGCGTGGACGTTTCGGCACGCACCAGACGCTTCAACATGGCCCAGCACATACCGTTTCACCCTGGCAGTGTGGGGGTCAGGGGTTCGAATCCCCTTAGCTCCACTTAGAAACCGCAGCTCAGGAGCGGTCTCGAAAGTTGCGATGGCGGCCATCCGGCGTGGTGTGAAGACTCGGGCCATCAACCCGCGCAGCATCGCGTGCATGGGCGGGTCCTCGAACATCATCACACCCTTGGGCATGCCGAAGTCCGACTTGACCCGTTCGAGGATGTCACTTCGACTGTTGAAGAACGTCTCCCAGTTCGAAAGCGCTGGTTCAACGTCGTCGTAGCGCGAGAGCGCCCAGAAGTCGTAGTGCTCGTTGTAGTAGATCGGCGCTTCCTCACGCAGTCGCGTATAGGTCGGCCACGGGTCGGCCGCGATGGTGAGGTCGTACGGGTCGTAGTACACGTCGGTGTCTTTCGCGGTCGTCATGATCGCTCCTACTTCAGCAGGCTGCCGGCGTCGACCGGGAGCGTGACGCCGGTGATGTAGCGGGCTTCGTCCGAGGCGAGAAACAGCACCGCGTTGCTGACGTCGGACGGTTCCACCCACGGGATCGGGAGGAAGTGAAGGACTGGCAGATCGGCGCGAGATCGTCGGGGCCCGGGTTCTCCAGGTCGGGTCGGAACAGCCGGTAGGTCGGCTCGTTCATCAACAGCGGACTGCTCACGTGCGTCGGATGAACGGTGTTGACGCGGAACGACTCGGCGCCCAGCTCGACCGCGAACGTACGCATCAGGCCGACGACGCCGTGCTTTGCGGCGATGTAGTGACCCACCTGTGGGTAGGCCTTCAGCCCACCGACGGAGCTGGTGATGATGACCGAACCGCCCCTGCCTCCCGACTTGAGTTGCGGGACAGCGGCTTTGATGGTCTTCCAGACACCGCCCAGATTGACACCGAGGTCTCGTCCCAGGAGGCCTCGTCCATCTTGTGGAGTTTGACCCCGGCCGTCCCGATGCCGGCGTTGGTGACGACGATGTCCAGGCGCCCGAGTTCTTCGACGCCGTCGTCCAATGCGGTCTTGAGTGCTGCGTAGTCCCGCACGTCGACCCGAGCGGTGACGACGCGTCGGTCCAGATTCTTGATCATGTCGGAGGTCTCGGCGAGGTCCTCCGGGGTTGCCGCCGGTGCGGGGGAGGCGTCGAACCCGCGGCAGATGTCGACGGCGATGATGTCGGCACCCTCCTGCGCCAATCGGACCGCGTGACTTCTGCCCTGCCCGCGCGCGGCACCCGTGATGAGGGCGACCTTGCCCTCGACCCGTCAGGTCATTCCTGGCTCACTCTCACAGTGGTTGTTTCCCATTGTGATCCGAGGGCACGGCCCTGCGGAGGACATTGGCGGCATGGCGCATCAGGGCGGCGTCGACGAGCTTTCCGCCCCGGCCGACGGCGCCGATGCCCTCAGCCTCGGCACGGCGATAATCGGTCATGATGGCGCGGGCTTCGGCGAGTTCGTCGGCGGTCGGGGTGAAGACCTCGTGGGCGATGGATACCTGATCGGGGTGGATCGACCACTTGCCGTCGAAGCCGAGCAGGCTCGCGTGTGTCGCGGCCCGCCGATAGCCGTCCTCGTCCTGGTATCCGGGGTACGGTGCGTCGATGGCGGCGATCCCCGCCGCGCGTGCGGCGGCGAGCACCTGCACGCGTACGGCATGCCAGTAATCGCCCGGATAGTCGTCGACCGGTTGAAAGTTGCCGTCGACGCGGGAACGCAGTGAAGCCGACAGATCGCCGGCGCCGAAGATGATCGCCTCGAGACGCGGGCTGGACTTGGCGATCTCCTGCGCGTTCAGCAGTCCCTCTGCCTCCTCGACGAGCGCCTCGAGGGCGATCGGCTGCGTCAATCCCAACTGCTCCTCGAGCTGCGTGAGCAGGACGTCGACCCACCAGACCTCGTGCACGGTAAGCACTTTCGGGACGATGATGACGTCCAGCGCATCACGCGCCCCGGTGACGACCTCGACGA
Organism: Mycobacterium sp. IDUB_9; assembly: GCF_055419505.1. NCBI lineage: Bacteria > Bacillati > Actinomycetota > Actinomycetes > Mycobacteriales > Mycobacteriaceae > Mycobacterium > Mycobacterium sp. IDUB_9. The sequence goes on from NZ_JBVAXU010000002.1 coordinate 916,806, forward strand.
TGTCGCCGTAACACCACTTGGTGTCGAGCCCGTTGATCCGGATCGCGCGGATGGTGCCGCCCCAGTCCAACTGGGTCAACGCCGTGACCGCCGTGGCGCGGGCACCTTCCTTTGCGGCAGGCGCGCAGGCGTCCTCGAGGTCGAGGAACACCATGTCGGCACCGGCGCGGGCGGCCACCTCGCACATGTGTTCGTTGCTTGCCGGGGTCGCAAGTTCGCTGCGCCGGGGACGGTCCCGGGTCGGGTTGCGCATGGGTTGCTCCATTCAGGTCAGATGATGCCCGCCGCGCGCAGCGCGGACAGTCGTGCGGCGTCGAGGCCGAGTACGTCGCGGTAGACGGCGTCGGTATCGGCGCCGAGTGGTCGTCCCAGGTGTTCGACGCGGGGTGGGGTCTCGCTCAGTTGGGTGACCGGCGCCTGCACCGTCATCGGGCCAAGTTCGGGGTCGTCGAACACGAGCCAGGTGCCCCGTGCCCGCAGATGTTCGTCGGCCAACAGCTGCTGCGCGTCGTAGACCGCCGAAGCGGCCACCCCCTCGGCGTGGAACACCTTCATGGCCACGTCCAATGGCCGGGCCAGGATCCATTCGGCGACCAGGCCATCAATCTCCGACGAGCGCGCTTGGCGTGGAACGGGGTCCACGTATTCGCGCCGGTGCACCAGATCTGGCCGGTCGATCGCGCGGTACACGTTGACGGCGATGCTCGACGACGCGCTCGAGATTGCGAGCCACCTGTCATCGGCCGTGCGGTACGCGTTGCGCGGTGCGCTCGCATCGACCCGGTTACCGGTCCGGCCGGGATTCTCGCCGAGCTGGTCATAGGCGAGAGTGGACTGCTCCACGAGCCGGGCCAGGGGTTCGACGAGGCTGACGTCCACTAATTGTCCCGTCCCACGGCGCGCGTCGCGGTGGTAAAGCGCCGTCATCACCGCACTGGTGGCAGCCAGCGCGGCCACGCCGTCGGCAAGCATGAACGGCGGCAACGTCGGTGGACCGTCGGGCTGCCCCGTGACGTGCGCGAAACCACTCATGGCCTCGGCCAGGGTGCCGAACCCTGGCCGGTCGCTGGCCGGCCCACCCGCACCGAAGCCGGTGACGTGCATCATCACCAGCCGCGGATGGCGGGCGTGGAGCGTCTCGTAGTCCAGACCCCAACGGGCCAACGTGCTCGGTCGGGTGTTGATGACGAACACGTCGCTGCTGGCGAGTAGCTGGTGCAGTATGTCGCGGCCGACCTCACTGCGCAGGTCGAGGGTGACGCACTTCTTGTTGCGACTGATGCTCTTCCAGATCAACCCGACGTCACCGCGCCGGGCACCCCAGGTGCGCAGCGGATCGCCGACACCGGGTTGCTCCACCTTGATGACCTCGGCGCCAAACTCACCGAGTGCGGTGGCCACCAAGGGACCAGCCGCCAGCGTGGCTGCGTCGACTACCCGCAGCCCTGCCAGCGGGAGCGGTTTCGCTCCCTCCATCAGACCGCCGGTTCGGCGACCATGTCGAAGAACGCGGCTCCGGAATCGGGGATTCGGTTCTGCTTGAAGATGTTCACCGCGTACGACACCAGGATGAAGGAGTACAGCAGGTGTAGCAGTCGGGTGGCGTCGTCGGGCAACTCGTTGATGTTCAGTGCATCCAGGTAGGCGATGGCCTCCTCCGCGCGCGGGGCCACCGCGTCGTAAAAGACCTCCAGGTCGTCGAACGGCCGATCCAGCCGGGCGGCATAACGCTCCTTGCGCGTGGCCAGTGCCCAGTCGGCGACGTACGGCTCGAGCTCCGAGAAGCCCTCCGGCAGTGACGTTCCCATCATGACTCCTTCTTCTCGCCGGCCTGGTTTGATCCCTCGTCGCGTCGCTCGCCCCGGTGGGCGGCGACCGTTTCGCGGATGACCGAGTGGAACTGTCGGATGAGCAGTTCCTGGTCGCTGAGGAAGAACGTGTCCTGCGCTCGCGTCTTCAGTGCCGAGTGGGTGGCCTCGATGGTGTTGACGTCCTGCATCGCGAACTCGATGGTGCTGTCGGTGACCAACTCCTGTGCCAGGCGTTCGTGTGCGTTGGCGGGCGGTACGAAGTACAGGTCGATCTCGTAGATGTGCGAGTCGACGGTCTCCGGCCAGTAGGTGTAGGTGATGTAGAAGTTGCGCGCCCACATCTGAATGGAGATGTTCGGGAACACCCAGAACTGGTCGTTGCCCCAGGACTTGATGTCGCCGCGGTTCAGGAACTCCGGCAGCGGCCCGATGTCCGGCACGTCGTCGGGTCCGAAGAGTCCCGCCCGAAACAGGCGGTACACCCACTTCTGCTCTTGGCGCGCCTCGCCGGCGTTACCGGGTTCCCGCGGCTTGAGTTGCGGCGGGCCGGGAACTGACGTCAGCATGTGCGGCTTGAACAGGTCATAGTGATACGAGTCGATGGGCGGCACGAGCTTTTCGGCCTTCGCGAGATCCGGATCGATGAAGCGACCGTGCACGTATGGCGGGTGATACCACTCGCAGACCGAGTCGACCGCGAGCTTCCAGTTGCCCTTGATCCGGGTGGAGAAGCCGTACCGCTGTGTCATCAGATGGAAGGGGTACTGCTCGATCCCGAGCAGTCCTTCACCGAGGAAGGAGCGCAGTGGTTCGGGATCCTTGGCCAGGTTGACGAAGATGAAGCCGGCCCACACGTCACAATGCACCGGTGGCATCTGCAACTTGCTCTTGTCGAGGTCGAAGAACTCGCCCTCGTTCGTGATGTGGCTGACGCCGCCGTCCAGGCCGTAGCGCCAGCCGTGGTACTTGCAGGAGAACTGACGGCAGGTGCCGGACAGCTCCTCCAACGGATGTTCCTGCCACACCACCTTGTTGCCGCGGTGCGCGCACACGTTGTGGAACGCGTAGTAGCTGTCGTCCAGGCCGCGCGTGACGACGATCGACGCAAGATTGCCCGGGAGCTCACGGGTGAAGAACGAGCCCTTCTTCGGCAACCGCTCGGTGCGACCGATGCACAACCAGTTGTTCTCGAAGACGGCCTTGCGCTCGGCCTGGAAGAACTCCTCGGAGATCGAGTCCTCGTAGTTCACCGGGCCGGTGCCGAGGTCGGGGTACTCCGGGGTGTACTTGCCTCGCCCGGTGGCGAGTTTCTGCTGGATTCCCGTCATGGGGTCACTCCTCGCTCTGTCTGTTGTCCGTTGGTCTGTATTTGCGTCCAAGGCTGTTGGTCCCACGCGACGTCGAGCGGAGCCATCTCCCCGCCGAACGGGAAGAAGACCCGTTGGGCGTACGTCTCGCGGCCCAGGCCGTGGCCGAGTTCGTTGACGAACGCCCGCTTGAGCGGGTTGGTGAACAGCTGACGCGTATACCGCAGCGTCAGCGGCGGCCGCTTGACCAGTTCACGGGCATGCTCCCAAGCCCGATCCAGCAGCTTGTCCTTCGGGAGCACCTCATTGACCACGCCCCACTCCTTGGCCTCCTGGGCGCTGAGCTTCTGGCCCGTCAGCAGGAAGTAGCGCGCGCGGTTGTGGCCGGCGAGAACGCTCCAGATCACGTGCTGGCCGTCGCCGGGCACCTGCCCGCGCGGAAAGTGCGACGCGTCTTGAAAATAAGCATCCTCGGAGGCCAACACGATGTCGGCCATGATCGGCACCTCGGAGTGCATGTTGCACGGTCCGTTGACCGCGCTGATCATCGGCACGTCGACGTCGAGCACGTTGAAGATGAGATGGCGTGCGTACCAGGCCTTCTCGTCGAGCTTCCACGTCCCGCGGTCACCGGGCATGGCCTGGTACATGGGCTGGTCCGGCGGTTCACCGTTGGGCAGTAGGCCCCAGTTGGCGTTGTAGTTCTCCCCGGTGCCGGTGTGAATCAACACCTTGATCTCGCGGTCACCGGCGATGTCGGCGAACGCATCCGACATCTCGTCGTGGGCCTTCCAACTCCACACCAGGCTGCCGCCGTCGGTGTGGCACTGCATGAACAGGATGCCGTCATCGGTCAGCTCGAAATTGTAGTTGGCATAACTGTTTTGGTACTCGGTGAATCGTGACCGTTTGGCCATGTCGTCCTCTCGATAGTGGGTCAGGTACCCGTCAGGCGCGCCACGATCGGCGCAAATCTCTCGGCTTGGGTCTGTTGCACGGTGACGTAGTTGACGCCGAAGTCCTCGCGGCGGGACTGCAACGTCTCGGTGATGGCGGTGGCGGATCCGACCAGCACGTTGGGGTGGTCGCGGAGCACGTCGATGGCCATGCCGGTCTTCGTGGCGATGCGATCGTAGGCATCGTCGGCATCGTCGGCGATCGAGACGAAGTAGGGGGAGCTCTCGATGTCGAGGTCGCCCATGCGCGTGCCGGCCGCCGACCGCACGTACTCGTAGCGGCGTTCGGCCTCCTCCCGAGGAGTCAGCCCGTCGTCGGTGTGGAGCGCGAACGGAACGGTGTTGATGCTGACGATGTCGGCTTCCTCGCCGGCGTAGGTCAGGACTCGCTTGCGCCCGCCACCAATCATGATGGGAGGGTGCGGTCGCTGCACCGGTGCCGGAGTTCCCTTGTAGCCGTGCACGTTCACGAAGTCACCGGATTGGGCGAGCTCACCGTCGCCGAAGTGTGCCTTGACGAGCGCGACGACTTCCTTGAGTTTGGCGATGCGTCTGCCGGGGGTGTCGAACGGTAATCCCATCGCCTCGTATTCGAGCCCGCTCCAACCGGCCCCGATTCCGAGCTCGAGCCTGCCGTCGGAGAGCAGGTCCAGTGTGGCCGCCTCCTTGGCCAGCACGGCGGGTACGTGATAGTCGATGCAGAAGACCCGGCAGCCCATGCGCAGAGTCGTCGTGTGGGCGGCGGCCGCGGCGATCGCCGCGATGGGTGCGAGGTCCTGACGCGGGGTGTGTGCGGCCTGCTGGGCGGGGCCAGGCCCCAGGTAGTGATCGGCGAGGAAGAGCGTGGAGTATCCGAGAGCCTCTACCTTGCAACAGAAGTCACGCCATTCGGCAGATCCACCGGCGTTCGTCGCCTGGATCGCAAAACGGAAGGGCTGTCTGTCCACAACCGAGACAGTACCCGCTCTTGCAGATTAAATACACGTGTTTGTATATTTAAATTCCGGGCTCCCGCCCCCGCCGACTTCACCTAACGAAAGGCGGCTCCACATGGCCTCAGGACAGGCCGAAACGATCGCACTCGGCGCCGAACTCGGCGCCGAGCTCGTCGACTACGGCGACCCGGTGAACCTGCTCGACGACTCGGTCATCGCCCAGTGCCGGGAGGCGCTCAAGTGGCGCGGGGTACTGCTGATCCGCGGTGCCCATCTCGACGACGACGCCCAGGTGGCCTTCAGTCGCAAGTTCGGCGGCGAGGGCGGTGTCGTGGGCGGCAAGGAGCTCTCGACGATCTCCATGGACAAGAAGGTCAACAAGCTGGCCGAGTATCTCAAGGGTGCATTCAACTGGCACCTCGACGACACCACCAGCAACGTTCCCTCACGCGCCACCATGCTGACCGGGCGGCGTCTGTCTGCCGAGGGTGGCGGCACCGAGTTCGCGAATACCTATGCGGCGTACGACAATTTGCCGAGCCACGAACGCAAGCGGTATGACGGACTCCGTGTGGTGCACAGTTTCGAAGCGGCCCAGCGCAAGGTGAATCCGGATCCAGGAGACGACGAGCTGGCCGGGTGGCGCACCGCGCCCACCCACGAGAGTTCACTGGTGTGGGAGCGGCGCGACGGGCGGCGCTCATTGGTGATCGGAGCGACCGCCGATCACATCGTCGGCGTCTCTGCCGAGGAGAGTCGAGAGATGCTCGACGAACTCTTGGCGTGGGCGACCCAGGCGCGCTTCTGCCACGCGCACGAATGGGCCATCGGCGACGCGGTCCTCTGGGACAACACCGCAGTGCTGCATCGCGCACTGCCCTACGACCTGACGTCGGATCGCATGCTTCGACGCACTCACATCAAGGGCCAGGAGGCATGGGCATGAAGACTGCACTCGTGACGGGGGGAGCCTCGGGCATCGGTCGGGCCATCGCGGACCGGTTGCGTGCCGATGGAACCCACGTCGCCACGATCGACCTGACCCACTCCGATACTGACTTCAGCTACGTCGCCGACATCACCGACCGGGAGGGGGTGGACGAAGCGCTGGATTCGGCGCGAAGCGCGCTCGGACCCATCACCATCCTGGTGAATGCGGCTGGTATGACGTCTTTCCGACGCTTCACCAACATCACCTTCGACGAATGGAAGAAGGTGATCGACGTAAACCTGCACGGCGTCTTCCACGTCACGCAGGCGGTGCTGCCCGACATGCTCGAAGCAGGTTGGGGGCGAATCGTGAACATCTCGTCGTCCAGTACCCACTCCGGCTCACCGTTCCAGGGCGCCTACGTCGCCGCCAAGACCGCCGTCAACGGCCTGACCAAGAGTCTCGCGCTGGAATACGGGCCACAGGGCATCACCGCCAACGTGGTACCGCCCGGATCGATCGACACGCCCATGCTGCGCAAGGCTGAGGCAGATGGTCTGCTCGGTGGCTCGATCGAGGACATCGCTTCGACGATTCCGGTCCGCCGAATCGGACAGCCGGAGGACATCGCCGCCACGTGTGCGTTCCTGGTCTCCGAGGAAGCCGGCTACATCACGGGCCAGATCGTCGGGGTCAACGGTGGTCGTTGCACCTAGTCGCCCATCATCTACCTCTACCGACAGGGAAGCCATGTACACCAGAACAGAGTTGTTCATCGACGGCAGGTGGCAGACCCCGTCGGGTGCGCCGATCGAGATCGTCTCGCCCCACACGGAATTGGCCATCGGCTCGGTATCGTCGGCGAGCCTGTTCGACGTCGACCGTGCGGTCGCCGCTGCCAGAACCGCGTTCGACGACGGTCCGTGGCCGCGACTGAGCGTCGTCGATCGAATCGAGGCCGTCGGACGCCTTGGCGTGGTCTACAAGGAGCGCCGCCGCGAGATGGCCGAATTGATCTCGGCCGAGATCGGCGCGCCCATCACGTTCTGCAAGCACGTGCAGTCACGGCTGCCGTTGAGCGCGATCACCGCCTTCACCGCCGTGGCGGGTTCCCACGAGTTCGACGAGACCCGACAGGGCTTCTACGGCAACGCCATTCGCATCACCAAACAACCCGTCGGGGTGGTGGCGGCGATCGTGCCGTGGAACATGCCGCAATTCCTCACCATCGGCAAGCTGATACCCGCGCTGCTCGCCGGGTGCACCGTGGTGGTCAAACCGTCCCCGGAGACCGCCCTCGATGCCCTCTTGCTCGCGGAATTCGTCGAGCAGGCCGGACTGCCGCCCGGCGTCGTCAACGTCGTCCCCGGTGCTCGGGCCGTCGGCGCCCATCTAGTCGCCCATCCCGGGGTGGACAAGGTGTCGTTCACCGGATCGACGACCGCGGGCCGCGAGGTCGCGCTAGCATGCGCTGCCGGGTTGCGCCAGGTCAGTCTCGAACTGGGCGGAAAGTCTGCGGCGATCGTCCTCGACGATGCCGACCCCGCGCTCGCCGCGCGGGCCATCCAGATGTCGAGCCTGGCCAACAGCGGGCAGGTCTGCAACGCGCTGAGCCGCGTGCTGGTTCCCGCGGGCAACACCGACGTGATCGACGCCCTGGCCGCCGAATTGGACGGGCTGGTGATCGGTGACCCATCCGACGATGCCACCCAACTCGGCCCGCTGGTCGCTCGGCGCCAGCAGGCCCGGGTCAGGGATTACATCGCCGGCGGCATCGCCGACGGTGCCCGGCTGGTCACCGGCGGGGCCGCGATGCCCGACGGGCTCGACACGGGTTGGTACGTGCGTCCGACGCTGTTCGCGGACGTCGACAACACCATGACGATCGCGCGGGAAGAGATCTTCGGACCGGTGCTCACCGTGATTCCGTATCGCGACGAGGCCGAGGCGATCGGGATCGCGAACGACTCCGACTACGGCCTCGCCGGTGCGGTGTTCACCGCCGACGCCGACCGCGGTTACAGCGTGGCTGCCCAGGTCCGGGCGGGATCCTTCGGCGTGAACGAGGGTTACATCATGGATCCGCTGGCTCCCTATGGCGGCATGAAGGCCAGCGGTTACGGGCGTGAGCTCGGCCGCGAGGGCTTGGAGAGTTACCTTGTCAGCCAGTCCATTTCGGAGGCCGGATGAAACTAGCGCGGTTCGGCGCCGCGGAGGAAGAGCTGAACGGCGAACCGGAGGTGCCGCTCCTGCTGTTTCTTGGAGCGGAAGACGCCGAAGTCGGCCATCCGCGCGGGGACGGCCTCGACCAGGGCAAGGAAGTGCTCGGCGGCGAGTTCGACATCGTCGACGTCGATGTTGCCGAGCTCCTGATGGTGGGTCAGCAGCTCGAGGACTGCCCGCTGGCGGCCGGCCCACATCATCGATTCTGCGGAGACGTTGAACTCCGGGAACAGCGCAGCCTCATTGAACGCGATGCGCTTGAGCCGGACGTTCTCGGGGTGTGTGGCCCTGGCCAGGGACGCGCGACCGACGGCGAGCAACGCGGTTTCGAGGTCCTCGTCGTGGAATTCCTCGACGGGCTCGGCAGCGGTGAAACGTGCCAGCGCCCAGGGGATCACGTCGGCGAACACGGCCCGCTTGTCGGCGTAGCGGGCGTAGAGCGACCGCTTTGTGATGCCTGCGGCCCGCGCGATGGACTCCATGCTGGCTCCGGCGTAGCCGAACTCGACGAAGGTCGCCACGGCCGCTTCGCGCACCGTTCGATCGAGCGCCTTCGCCTCGGCCTGGGTCGGTCTTCCGCGACGTGTCACCATCACGCGGGATTCTACTGTCACGGTGTGCCCGTCTCCGGCGAGATCTACTCGGCCGGCGCCGGGCAGGTCTCGCGATTCTTCGTCGGCAGGACCAAGGGTGTCTACCGGCCGGGGTTGTCGGCCGAGGACGTCCGCGACCATTTCGACGAGATCCGCAGCGAAGTCGACTACACCGTCCCGGGCGGCGTCGCCGACGAGACGACCGAACTGTTCGGAGCAGTCCAGTGACGGGCCGACTGGATGGCAGGGTTGCGTTCATCACAGGAGCGGCGCGCGGTCAGGGACGAGCGCATGCGGTCAGGATGGCCGCCGAGGGGGCCGACGTCATCGCCGTCGACGTCGCCGGCCCTCTGCCGTCGAGCGTCCGGTACGACTCCGCGACGCCCGACGACCTCGCCGAGACCGTGCGTCTCGTGGAGGCGACCGGACGCCGGATCGCCGCAACGCGCGTCGATACGCGTGACGTCGAGGGTCTGCGCCAGGCCGTCGCGGCAGGGGTGTCTCGATTCGGACGCCTCGACGTCATAGTCGCCAACGCCGGGATCGCCGTCCCACAGTCCTGGAACGAGATCACCGATGAGTCGTTCCGAGACGTGATCGACGTCAACGTGACCGGCACCTGGAATACGGTCATCGCCGGGGTGCAAGCCATCATCGACGGCGGGCGCGGCGGATCGATCATCCTGATCAGTTCGGCTGCGGGACTGAAGATGCAGCCCTTCATGATTCACTACACGACCAGCAAGCACGCCGTGACCGGGATGGCGAGGGGACTCGCCGCCGAGCTCGGCAAGCACTCCATTCGCGTCAACAGCGTGCACCCGGGCCCTGTCGACACCGCCATGGGTTCGGGCGACATGGCCAGCGAGATCGGCAGGACCATCGAGTCGCGTCCGCAGTTGGCGAACATGCTCGTCGGCTTCCTGAACGAGGGGATGTGCAGTACGGCCGACATCGCCGACGCGGTGCTGTGGTTGGCCGGCGACGAGTCGAGGTTCGTGACGGCGGCGGCCATCCCCGTCGATGGTGGCACGACTCAGTTCTGAGGTTTGCTCGTCAGCGAAGCACGTTGCGCGGGAGCGTCAATGGCATGTCCAACGCGGTGAGGAGTCCGGGCCGTGCGGCGACGACATGGGGGACGGCGTTGACGACGTGCATCGCCGTCGACACCATCGCACCCGCGCCGGCATCCATATTCGATCCGACCGCCTTTGGGTCGCGCAGGCTTGCGGTCATGTCACACGCAATGTCCGGTTCGCCTTCGATGCGAATGGGGTAGACGGGATTCTCTCCACCCTCGCCCCACTCCCGGCCCAGATCGAACGCCAACCGGTTGGCATGTTCGATCGTGATCGCCTCCTTCCCGTCGATCACCGCGATCGCCTGGGTGCGCAGGGCGCCACACGTGCCGGCTTTCGCCGTGCCGAATGCGACGTTCAGGTCACGGTCGGTGGCCACCCGGTCGAATCCGCTCGCGGATCTCGTCGATCTTCAACCCGAGTCCATGGGCGATCAGACGCAGTCCCGGCCCCCACTGGAACGCGATGGCACCGGGGTAGGAGAGCATGGGAACGAAGTCGAGGGGGCGCCCAAAACCCATCGCATCCATCATCGTGTCAACCACGGGATAGTCGTCCGAGCTCGGCGGGGTGGCGATCCCCGAAGGATGTTCGGTGCTTCCGATGCTCGGTTTGACGAATCGGCAGGAGGACCGGTGGGAGGACCCGGACGAGTTCAACATCTTCCGAACGGCCAAGGGCAATCTCGGTTGGGGCCACGGAGTGCACGTGTGCCTCGGCATGCATCTCGCACGCCTCGAAATGCGTACAGCCGTCAACCTCCTGCTGGATCGTCTGCCCAACCTGCGCATGGATCCCGACGGGGACGACCCGCACATCCGTGGACAGGTGTTCCGCTCGCCGACGTCGCTGCCGGTGCTCTTCGACCCGGTGGAGGCGTCGTGACCAACTACGAGACGGTGGACTACTTCTTCGATCAGTCCCTGGTCCCCGACCCCTACCCGTACTACGACTACCACCGCTCGCAATGCCCGGTGCGCAAGGCGACGTTGGTTAATGGTTGATGGCTGGGCCGCCTGAAAGCTGCGAGCGTGGCTGGTTGCCCAGCAGTCCGCAGGCGCACCGCCGATGGCTTCCAGTATCTGAGGCGTCGAAACCCGACCCGCGCCATCGGTCGAGGCGCAGCCAAAGCATCACTCCAAGTCGGCGAGGGCTTTTCGCGCGGCTTCAAGTTCGGCTTCAAGGGCAGCCACCTTTTCGGCCTGCTGGGAACGTGCCTCCTCGATCACCTCGTCGATCGGGGTGGAGAGGTCCTCGTGCAGTTCCTTGGCCGCACGCGAGACGGCGGCGGCCGCGACCGCGACGTTGCGAGCCAGATAAGTGGTGCCCTGCTTCAGCTCGGCATGCCATTCACCGTCTGCGGTACCGGTGACGGTGAGGGTCAGCTCGATGGTCTTGGCTTTCTTGCCCGGCGCCTTTTTTGCCGGAGCCTTCTTGGGCTTCTCTGCGACGGGAGCCTCAGCCGCGGGTGCGTCGGGCGCGTCGCTCTCGACAGGAGTGACCAAGACGTCGGGAGTGTCGGAATCGGTGGGCAGTGTTTCTGCTACCTGAGCGTCTACAGTCATCGTCACGGCGAACTCCTTTTGAACATCGCCCGCACTGAGCGGGATGGGCGGTGATCAACATTAGAACACACGTTCGACCATCTGGGATCGTAGCTAACCCTTTACGTCCACGATTCGGCTTTCGGAGTTCCCGTCGACGGTGACCCGGATCAGGTAGTCCCCGGCGGGCAGGGCGCGGCCTTCGTCGTCACGTCCGTCCCACTTGAGGGTCCGTGCGCCGGCGTCCGGCTCAGCTTCATCGACCAGACGGCGTACATGCTTGGCGAAGTGGTCCCAGATGCAGATGATGAGTCGGCCTGCGTCGGAAGGGACGTCGACCGTGATCTGGAGCGGCAGTGCGCTGGTTGCCGGCTCATTGTCGGCAAGCAGTTGCGGACTGATCGCGGCGAGCGCCGCGATGGCGGGTGGCGGGACAGGTTCGGCCGAGTATTTGTAGACCGATCTTCCGGACGCGTATCCGAGCGGGATGTCGCGGAAGAACCTGAACCGGTTGATGAATCGGCCGATTTCGTTGGCGTCCGTCCAGGTCTGGCCACTGTCGGTGGTGGCGCTGGAGAAGCCCTTGCGGAAATCTGTGCTGCCCCAGCCGCCGACCCAGCCGGTGTTCTCGTCGAGGAAGCCGATGCCTTCGAGGTTGACGTTGCCCTGGGCGTCCTTGACTTCGAGACGGGTCCAGGTTTGTCCTCCGTCAACGGTTTTGAGGATGGCGGCCTTGGAGAAGTTCTCGAGGGAGATGAACCCGACATGATCGTCGATGAAATGGATCTTCCATCCCCATTCCCCGAGGGGGAATTGATCGGTCAGGGCAGCGACGGTATTTGTCCATGTCTGTCCGCCGTCGGTGGTGTGCAGAACGACGGGCTTGAGGTGGCTTCGCGGGTCGTTCGGATTCGGCGGGCTCGGTAGTGCGGCCTTGCCGCCGACGACCCATCCGGTGTCGGTATCGGTGAAGTAGATGTCGATCAATACCGTGGCGTGGTCGGACATGTCGGTGGCTTGCCAGGTGGTGCCGCCGTCGGTGGTGCGCATGACGCGCACCGGCATACCGGGATCGTTGGTGCCCGAGGCGTAGACGACGGACTCGTTGACGACCGACAGTCCGCACACGAAGGGCGGCGCAAGATCGGGAAGGTCGCCCACCTCGGTCCACGTGGCGCCGCCATCGGTGGTCTGCAACAGTTGCCTGCCCGGTGTGGTCGTACCTACCCAGCCGCGAGCGGCGGAGGCGAAGCCGACCGACCGCAGATAGAGGCCGGAGTCTTCGTCATGGAACTGTTCCTGGAACGTCGCGAAACCGTCCTCGGTGTGCAGGATCTGGCCGTCACTGTTGACTGCCCAGCCGCGCTGGGGGTCGATGAACCAGATGTCATCGGTGCGTGAGGTGGCCGTCGGCGCGTTCGTTTCCTGCCAGACCGGTTGTTGCGCAGGGGCTTTCTCGGGGCATCCTTCGTTGATCCACTGCTCGATCGCCGCGATCGATTCGGCGGGCACCTGCGGCCGGCCGGCCGGCATTCGACGTGTCGTCGCCTCCGGCGGGGCGTCGGGCAGGTCGGAACCGAACGGGATCTCGCCCCTGAGTGCGCGCACCAGGTTCGAATTGGCCCCGTCGCCGACGACGACGAGTTTCTTACCGAGCACCTTCTTGGCGACGAATTCGTCGCGGCTGAGGTCGCGCCAGAAGGCCCGGTGAGCACCGATGCCCGCGCCCGGTCCGCCGATCGACTCGTCCAGAATCGCCACAACCCCTTGAAAGTCCATCGGTGTCGCCCTTCCGGTCACGTCCCCCGCATCAACATCGGTCTTCTGACTCTCGCCCTCCTGGTGCCAGTTGGCGCGAGTAGTCGGCTACTCGATCCGCATCCGTGTCGGGTAGTCGACTACTCACGCGCTCCCCGCGTCGCACACGCACACTGAGCTGGGAACGAACGGTGAAACGAGGAGGGTGCGACGATGATCGAACTCGAGACCCGTTACCTCGACGCGGTCCGCGAGGCCGGCACCGCGGCCGACCTGCACGACAGCGTCCAGCGCGCGATCGAACTGGAATTCGCCACCATGCCGCCGTATCTCACCGCCATGATGTCGCTGGACGCCCAGAGCAACATCAAGATCCGGAGTGTCCTGTCCACGGTGGCCGTGGACGAGATGCTGCACATGCTGCTGTGCTGCAACCTGCTCGTCGCATTGGGCGGAACGCCGAACATCGCCAGCGCGGACTTCGTCCCGGCGTATCCCGCACAGCTGCCGATGGCCGTTTCCTCGGGCCTGGTCGTCGGCGTCGAACCTTTTTCGCTGGACCTCGTGGAGCGCACCTTCAGGGGCATCGAGCATCCCGAAGATCCGTTGCATTTCCCCGGAATCGCGGAAGCGCCAACCTTTGCGACCATCGGGGCGTTCTATGCTGCCCTCGAGGAGAAATTGGTCCAGCTCGGTGACTCCGCGTTCCGCGGAGACACCACCGGACAGTTGCTCAGCGACACGGGTTTCGAGTTTCCGCGGTTGATTCCGATCGTCGATGTCAGGTCAGCGTCGGCCGCCATCGGCGTGATCGTCCGGGAGGGCGAGGGCACACAGACCTCACCGAACGACAGTGCCGGCCAGATAGCGCACTACTACCGGTTCGAACAGATCGTCAAAGGCCGGGAGCTTGTCGCCGATTCCACCGTTCCGCAGGGCTTCTCGTTCACCGGGCCGGAAATCCCTTTCGACTCTGCCGGCGTTTTCCCGATCACCGCGAACCAGCGGCTGGCCGACCTCGACCCCCAAACTCAGGCTGGACAGAAGGCCGAGAACTTCGCACGGTGCCTCACCGACCTCCTCACCGCCTTGCACAAAACCTTCGCAGGAGACACGACGGCATTCGATCCGGCCTTCGACCTGATGTTCGCCCTCAAGCGAGCCGGCCAGGACCTGTGCAAGACCGAGATCGTGACAAACGGACAGCCGACCGGGCGCAACGCCGGGCCCACGTGGGAGTTTCTGCCCTCGGGGCCGTGACGATCGGCGTCAGCCGCGGTACTGCGCGAGTTGCTCGGTCAGTTCCTGCGCGTAGGCCAGCTGTCTGGTGAGCTTGGCGCAGGCATCTGTTGCGCGGGTGTGGCATTCGGCCAGATAGGCGGTGGCCTCAGCACGCTGAGCGGTGGTCGCGGCCGGCGAGTTCAGGGTGTCGAGGGCCGCGAGCAGTTCGCGCATCTCATCGAGGCTGAAGCCCGACGGTTTCATGCGGCGGATGGCCAGCAGCCGGTCGACGTCATCAGCGGTGTACAGGCGGAATCCGCCCGAGGAGCGTGCCGAGGGAACTACAAGGCCGACCGCGTCGTAGTGACGAATGGTCTTGATGGACAGCTCGGTTCGCGCGGCGACCTCGCCGATCTGCAGGTGTTCCTGAGAGTTCACGTTGTTCCCCTGAAGCAGCGGTCAGTGAGCCGCGGCGACTTGGCCGCTGAGCCGCGCATGGCGCGCTGCGCTGTTCTCGTTCATCCCGACAATGCTGACGTTCTTGCCCTTGGCGGCGTATTTGGTGGTGATGGCATCCAGGGTGGACACGGTGGACGCATCCCAGATGTGCGCCTCGCTCATGTCGATGATGACGTTGTCGGGGTCGCCCACATAGTCGAATTGGTAGACCAGGTCATTGCTGGAGGCGAAGAACAGTTCACCTCGGACCGCGTACGCCCGGGTGTCATCGTCCGGGTGAGCGATGTCGACCACCTCGGTGAGATGCGCGACGCGGCGGGCGAACAGCACCATCGCAGTCAGCGTGCCGACGGCGACCCCGTAGGCGAGGTTGCTGGTCGCCACGGTGACCGCGACGGTGGCCAGCATGACCGCGGTTTCGCTCTTGGGCATGCGCCGCAACGTTTTCGGGTTGATGCTGTGCCAGTCCAGGGTGCCGACGGACACCATGATCATCACGGCGACCAGTGCGGCCATGGGGATTTGGGCCACGATGTCGCCGAGCCCGACAACCAGACCGAGCAGGAACGCACCGGCCAGGAACGTAGAGATCCTGGTACGGGCACCGCAGGCCTTCACGTTGATCATGGTCTGCCCGATCATCGCGCAGCCGCCCATGCCGCCGAAGAATCCGGTGACGATGTTGGCCACACCCTGACCCAGCGACTCGCGGGACTTGTTGGAGTGGGTATCGGTGATGTCGTCGACGAGCTTGGCCGTCATCAGCGATTCCAGCAGGCCGACCACGGCCATCGCCAGCGCGTAAGGCGCGATGATCCCGAGGGTCTCAAGAGTGAACGGGACGTTGGGAATGAGCAGCGACGGCAGGCTCGACGGCAGCTGCCCCTCGTCGCCGACACTGGGAATCGACCAGCCGAATCCCACGGTGGCGGCGGTGAGCACCACGATGGCGACCAGTGGAGCGGGGATCGCGGTGCTCAGTTTCGGGAGCGCCACGATGACGGCGATGGCGACCGCGACCATGGGATAGACCAGCCACGGCACCCCGAGCAGGTGAGGCAGCTGGGCCAGGAAGATCAGGATTGCCAAGGCGTTCACGAATCCGACCATCACACTGCGGGGCACGAACCGCATGAGCTTGGCGACTCCCAGGCCGCCGAGCACCAACTGCAGCACACCGGCCAGAATGACCGTCGCGATCAGATAGTCCAGACCGTGACTGCGCACCAACGGCGCCACCACCAGGGCGACGGCCCCGGTAGCGGCAGAGATCATCGCCGGGCGCCCACCGACGAGCGCGATCGTCACCGCCATCGTGAACGAGGCGAACAGGCCGATGCGCGGGTCCACGCCGGCGATGATTGAGAACGAGATTGCTTCGGGAATCAGGGCCAACGCCACCACCAGGCCGGCGAGCACCTCGGTGCGCAATCTGCGCGGCGAACGGAGTGTGGCGAGCACCGATTGCTGTTGGTGCGGCGGTACCGCATCGGTCGATCGTTTCAACACAACTCCGTTTCAGCGCCCTCAGTCCAACGCGGAGGGCAAATATGGGCACAGTCGAGACACGCGTCGTTGCGTGAAAGGTATTGCCAGAACATGTAATCGATTCACGGTCGCAGGGCCCGTGGGCGCGGGCGTGCGGCTGCCACGTTCGGCGTCGTAGCTGAACTCTACCCCTGGGGGAGGGTTGTGTTTCAAATCGGCAGGCGCGGATGTGCTCGATCCCACATCGGCGTCGGCACGGCCGCCTCAGTCCTCGTGCCCGTATTCGTCGAACCAGTAGGCGAGTTTGCCGCGCCGGCTCACCGCGCGCATCCGGGCCTCGGCCGCGTGCCGCGTCTTGCTCGTGGTGACGATGAGCAGTTCGTCGCCGACGGCGATGCGGGTGTCCGGTAGCGGGACGAAGGTACGGCCGTTGCGGATGATCAACGTGATCACCGCCGGGTCCGGTAGTCGCAATTCCAGGATGGTGACGTTGTGCAGCCGGGAATGCGGTTGCACGGTCATGGTCAACAGTTCGGCGTCGAGCACGTCCAGCGGTGCGGCTTCGACCTGTATCTCGCGGGTGATGTCGCGGGTGATCAGCCCCAGCGCGTTTGCCACGAATCGGATGCTGGGCGCCTGCACGAGGGTGAAGATCACCACCAGGACGAACACGATGTTGAGCAGCCGGTAGCTGTCGGGCACGCCCGCGACGATCGGAAATGTGGCCAGCACGATGGGCACCGCACCGCGGAGCCCCGACCAGGACAGAAAGAGCTGTTCGCGGAACGGGATCCGGAATCCGGTCAGCGACAGCACCACCGACACCGGTCGGGCGATCAGCAGGAGCACCAGCCCGATGACGATTGCCGGGATGATGTCGCCGGACAGGTCGTGTGGATTCACCAGCAACCCGAGGAGTACGAACAGCCCGATCTGGGCGAGCCAGCCCACGCCCTCGGCGAAGGAACGAGTGGCGGACTTGTGCGGCAGACCGGAGTTGGCGAGGACCACCGCGGACAGGTAGGCGGCGATGAAACCGCTCGCGTGGGCACTGCCTGCGGCGGCGAATGCGATGAAACCCAGCCCGAAGGTGGCGATCGGGTAGAGACCCGAGGCGGGCAGCGCGATACGGCGCAACGCAAATGCCCCGGCGAACCCGACGGCCAGGCCCAGCAGAGAACCGGTGACCAATTCGTAGAGCAGATCGGTGATGGCGCCCTCGGGGTGGAACACGAACGGCACCACGCTGAACGTCAACACGAGGATGACCGCGGGCGCGTCGTTGAAACCGGACTCGGCCTCCAGCAGCCCGGCCAGCCGGCGGGGCAGCGGCAAAATCCGCAGCACCGAGAACACCGCGGCCGCATCGGTGGAGGAGACGATCGCTCCGAGCAGCAGCGCGAGTTGCCAGTCCATACCCAGCAGCAGATGTGCGCCGACGGCGGTGATCGCGGTACTGATCAAAACGCCGAGAGTGGCCAGCACGCCTGCGGGTGCCAGTACCCCTCGGATATCGGAGAACCGGGTGGTCAAACCGCCCTCGACGAGCACGATCGCCAGCGCCGTGGTGCACACGTTGCGGGCGAGTTCGACGTTGTTGAAGTCCAGCCCGATCCCGTCGACGCCGAGCACCATGCCGACCAGTAGGAAGAACAGCAGGCTGGGGAACCCGATCCGGGTCGCCACCCGCGTGCCGATGATGCTCGCCAGCAGGACAACGCCGCCGGTGAGCAAGGTCAGGTACAGCTGGTTCAGACTCATCGGGAATTAGTTAATCAGGGCGAAGGGCCATGAGTGGGCCGTGCGAATAGGCGAAAATGGTTGAGTGGCGGAACGGAATATGCGAGTAGTGGTTGCCGGGGCGGGCAATGTGGGTCGTTCCGTTGCGCGGGAGTTGCTTGAGAACGGCCACAAGGTCCTGCTGATCGAGCAGCTGCAGCGCCGCTACGAGCCGCACACGGTGCCGGACGCCGACTGGTTGTTGGCTGACGCCTGCGAGCTCTCGGCGATGGAAGATGCCGGGATCGAAACCTGCGACGTGCTGATCGCCGCGACCGGTGACGACAAGTCCAATCTGGTGGTCGGGTTGCTGGCCAAGTCGGAGTTCGGGGTCCCGAGGGTGGTGGCCCGAATCAACGACATCCGCAACCAGTGGTTGTTCGGTCAGGACTGGGGCATCGATGTCGCGGTGTCGACGCCGGGCGCTTTGGTGGCCGGGGTCGAGGGTGCTATCGACGTCGGACACCTGGTGCGACTGATGATGCTGCGCGGGGGACGGGTAGAGCTGACGAAACTCACGCTGCCGCACGATAACCCGGTGGTCGGTCAGCGGGTGGACCGGTTGAATCTGCCGGCGGACACCGCGTTGGTGACGGTAGTCCGTGGAGACAAGGTCCGGTTGCCCCAACCTGACGATGTGCTCGAAGCCGGTGACGAGCTTCTGTTCACCGCCAACCGCACGTCGGAGAATTCGCTGCTGACCGCTATCCATGGCGGTCAGTTCCTCCGGGAAGTGGTGTCCGACGAGCCGTGACGCGCGCGATCTGGCTTGTCACGAAATGGCGACGCTAGTTCGTCGACGGTGGTGGTTGGGGTTGGAAGGGTTGGTACCACCACCAGTCGGCGCGTTCTCCGGTGGGACCGGGGCACGGTGGGACATCGGGTGGGGGTGTGGTGGGTGGACGGGCCAGTGATCCGCCGTGCAGTGTGCGGCCGCGGTCATCGGTCACGATGAGCAGGTCGGCGGGTCCGGTGATGGTGATGCCACCCCGGTGATGCAGGCGGTGGTGATACGGACAAACCAATGCCAGGTTGTGCAGTTCGGTGGGGCCGCCGTCTTCCCAATGCACGAGGTGGTGGGCGTGCAATCCGCGGGTGGCCCCGCAGCCGGGCACCACACAGCACTGGTCGCGATGTTCGAGGGCTCGGCGGAGCCGGCGGCTGATCGCCCGGGTGCTGCGGCCCGCGCCGATGGGCTGGCCGGACCGTTCAAACCAGGCTTCGAAGATGGCATCGCAGAGCAGGTATTGGCGTTCCTCATCGGTCAGCACCGGTCCCAGATGCAGTGCGGCGACTGGCTTGTCGCCGTCCTTGTCCAGGTCGACATGCACCGCCACCGTGGTGTGCAGCCCGTGCGGACGACGTGCCGCCTCGGCGTCCCAGCCGGCATCGACCAGACACATGAAGGCATCGACATTGTTGGGGAACGGCCGTATCGGATCATCGCCGGCGTCATGTTCGCGTTTCCAGTCCGCGATCAGCCCCTCGTGATGAGCCCGGTGGGCGGCGTCGAACTTGGCCGCTTCGATTCGAGGCAGGCGGATTGTGTACGTGGTGTGCCCGTCGGCTTCGACGCGGGTGAATGACCGCTGCGGTTCGGGTGTGGGTTCGGGTTCGGGGCGTGGTTCAAGCTTGACCGCTGTGCGCAGCTGATTGACCGTAGCCACGGCGGCCAGCTCCGCGTAGTGCTCATCAGATCCGTCGGCAGCATTCTCGGCGATCACCCCGACCTGATCCAGCGACAGCCGGCCCTCCCGCATTCCTTGTGCGCAGAGGGGAAACTCCTCTAGCCGACGTGCCACAGCCACCACGACCTCGGCGTTGCGTGGGCTGATGCCGGTCTTCCAGGCCACCAATGATTCGACCGAGCGGGCACCGGTGGCGCCGCACAACTCGTCACGGTCCAGTTCGGCGACGATCTCGATGATGCGGCCGTCGATCGCATTGCGTTGACCGCACAGCTGCGACAACTCGTCGAACAACACCTCGGTGCGCTGTGCAGGATTCACCACCGTGGCGAATGCGGCTGCGGTGGAAGGCATAACGCAATCAAAGCAGAAGGGTACGACAAGTTCTGGGCTCGGCGATGGATCGCGCTTTATGCTCGTGCGCATGGACGCTGAAGACGCCGAGGAGACCGAAGCACCGGAACGCCGGCTGGTCATCAGGGTCAACTCGAACGCCAAGATGTCGCGTGGGAAGGCCGCGGCGCACGCCGTACACGCCGCGCTCAAGCTCTACGGCATCGAGTACGTACACCCGGTCATCGTGATCGGCGGCAAGCCCGATGAGATCCTGGCTCAGACGGTGCACGTGCGCGACGGCGGGCGCACCGAGCTGGAACCTGGCACGTTGACCGCGGGCGCGAGTTGGGAGTACAAGGACCGCGCCGACCCCGACACACCCGAGTAGGGCCCTATCCTGTTGCGGCTGTGTGTTCCTGACGCGCCAGGGGTACCTCGAGGCCCAGATGCTCGCGCAGCGTCGTGCCCTCGTAGTCGGTGCGGAACACACCCCGCTCCTGCAGCAGGGGGACGACCCGGTCGACGAACGGGTCGAGCCCGCCCGGGGTGACGTGGGGGACCAGGATGAAGCCGTCGCTGGCGTCGGATTGCACGAGATGGTCGATGGATTCGGCGATCGTGGTCGCCGAGCCGACGAAGTTCTGCCGGCCGGTGACCTCGATGATGAGCTCGCGGGTGCTCAGGTTCTCGGCCTCGGCCTTGGCGCGCCACTCGTCGGCGACGGCGACCGGGTCGCGGTGGATGCGCACACTGGCCCGGCCCTTGGCGATGGTGTTCTCCCCGACCACCGGATCGACGGTGGGCAACGGCCCGTCGGGGTCGTGGTCGGAAAGGTCGCGGTTCCACAGCTGTTCGAGGAATTTGATCGCGGTGGCGGGGGACACCTGGGCGAGCCGAACCTCGTGGGCGATGTCGGCAGCCTCGTCGTCGGTGTCACCGAGCACGAAGGTCGCCGCAGGCAGGATCAGTAACTGGTCGTGGCGCCGGCCGTATTTGGACAGGCGGCCCTTGACGTCGGCATAGAACGTCTGACCGTCCTTCAGCGTCCCGTACCGCGAGAAGATGGCATCGGCGGCCGCAGCGGCGAACTCGCGGCCGTGGTCGGAGTCACCGGCCTGGAAGATCACCGGGCGTCCCTGCGGGCTCCGCGGGACATTGAACCGGCCGCTGATGTCGAAATGGTCGTTGTGGTAGGCAAATTCGCCGGCAGCCGGATCGGACAGGAAGGCGCCGGCTTCCTTGTCGGCGACGATCTCGTCACCGCGCCAGGAATCGAACAGCGTGTGGGCGGCGGCCAGAAAGCTCTCGGCTCGCTCGTAGCGCTGGTTCTCCGGCAGAAAACCGCCGCGGCGGAAGTTCTCCCCGGTGAAGGCGTCCCATGAGGTGACGACGTTCCAGGCGGCCCGGCCTTCGGAGAGGTGGTCCAGCGAGGCGAATTGTCGGGCCACCTCATAGGGTTCGTTGAACGTGGAGTTGATGGTGCCGGTGAGCCCGAGTCGGTCGGTCACCGCGGCGAGCGCGGCCAGCACCGTGAAGGTGTCGGGGCGCCCGACCACGTCGAGGTCGTAGATCTGGCCGCCTTGCTCGCGCAGCCGCAATCCCTCGGCCAGGAACATGAAGTCGAACTTGCCGCGTTCGGCGGTTTGGGCGAACCGGACAAACGAGTCGAAATCGATGTGGCTGCCAGATTCGGGGTCGCTCCACACCGTGGTGTTGTTGACTCCGGGGAAGTGCGCGGCCAGGTGAATCTGCTTGACGGGCTTGCTCATGGGCGTGTCCTGTCGCTGTCAGACGGTCGTGTAGCGGTTGACGGGCCGGGTCAGGCCGAGCAGGCCGCGCAGCGTGGATGCTTCGTAGGTCTCACGGAACAGTCCGCGGCGCTGCAGCTGGGGCACCAATCCGTCGGTGATCTGCTGCAAGTCGTGCGGCAGGGACGCCGGGCGCAGCCGGAATCCGGTGGCGCCGGCAGAGTGCCAGTCCTGCAGCAGGTCGGCCAGCTTCTCCGGGGTGCCGACGAAAATCTGGGCGTCACTGCGATATTCGGTTCCGGCGAGCTCGTCGAGACGCTCGCGTCGTGCGCGCGCCGCGTCAGGCGTGTCGTCCAGCAACACCACCAGATCGGCGAAAACCCGCGCGGGCGGGGACTGTGCGGGGCGAAGCGCGGCGATGGTGTCGACCAGTGAGGTGACCTCATCGGCGCTGTGCGGGGTGACGAATCCGACGTCCGTGCTGCCCGCGATGAGCTGGTAGGCGGGGTCGACATGGCCGAGCGCGGCCACGATGGGTTGGCCCTGCGGCGGGCGTGGGGTGATCGAGGGGCCTTTCACGGAGAACGAGCTGCCCTCGAAATCGATGTAGTGCAGCTTGTTCCGGTCGACGAATCGTCCGCTGGCCACGTCGCGAATCTCGGCGTCGTCCTCCCAGCTGTCCCACAACCGCCGTAGCACTTCCACGTAATCTGCGGCCTCGCCGAACAATTCGGCGGTGAGCGTGGCACGGTCCTCGGACAGGTGGCGCCGGCCGAAGTGCGCCGCGGCATCCCGGCGGGAGGACACCTGGACCCGTACCCCGGCCCGGCCGGTGCTCACGTAGTCGAGTGTCGCGATGGCCTTGGAAGCGTGGAACGGCTCGGTGTGGGTGGTGATGATGGTGGGCACCAGGCCGATGTGGCGGGTGCGGGGTGCGACGCGGGAGGCGATGAGTACGGCGTCGAGGCGCCCGCGCACGCGGTCGGTGCGGTCATCGGGGCGGAACGGATGATCGGACTGCAACGTGAGTCCGTCTTCGATCGTGACGAAATCCAGTAGGCCGCGTTCAGCCTGGCTGACCAGGTCAGTCCAGTACCGCGGTGTCAGCACTTCGGTGGGCCGGGCCGGCGGCTCGCGCCAGGATGCCGGGTGCCAGCCGGTGCCGTCGAGTGCGACGGCGAGGTGCATTGGGGTGCCCATCGACGGTTCTCACTTTCAGTCGCGGTCCCTGGCGACAACGCGAGCTCACACCCGGGTAATCCCGGGCGGGAGCCGCTGCGAGTGTCCAACCCAGTCTGACCTGCCTGAAGAGATCGACGCAGGGTGATGCGAAAGTGCCGGACCCTCAGCCGCCATGGGCGGGAACCCACGCGGTCGGACGCGGTATCCACCGGGGAACATTTCGGCGGAAGTCGTCGTACTGGGCGCCGAACCGTTTGCGGAGGTGGGGTTCCTCGAAGACCGGGATCGCAATCATCGTCAGAGTGCAGAACAGCGCGAACCAGCCGAACAGCCAGGGGGAGGCCGTGGCCACCGCGGTACCGAGCTGGATGCAGAACACCGCGGTCATCATCGGGTTGCGGACGTGCCGATACGGCCCTTCCACCACCAGGTTCACCGGCGATCCGATGGCCAATGCGCCTTTGCCGATGCGGTCGAACAGGATCACCGTCCACACCAGGAACCACAGCCCGAACGCGATCAACGCTGCGCCCGTGAGGGCGAGCAGGAGACCCGAAGCGGTGGTCAGGTCAGGCGCCTTCGTGCCGGTCAGCCAGATGATCAGGCTCGGAATGAAGATCGTCATCGTTGCCGGCGCGATCAGCACCGAGATGGTGTGCCGCCACCAGAGTCGCCGTTGTGTCATGTCGAACCCCTTTCTTCAACTGTTGTTGAAGAAAACGCTACGCCTCGGGTTCCGCATAGGTCAACGGTTGTTGAACTAAACTTCGAGGCATGTCGGAGACCGGGCGTAGCGGCCGGTGGCGCACGGGCCAACAGAACAAGCAGCGGATCGTCGACGCGGCCCGCGAGCACTTCATGCGCGACGGCTACGAGCAGGCGACCGTCCGCAGGATCGCCGCGGACGCGGGCGTGGACGTCGCGATGGTCTACTACCACTTCGGCAACAAGGAGGGCCTGTTCACCGCGTCGGTGCTCGACACTCCGCAACACCCGCTGCATCAGCTGGCGAATCTGCTCGACGAGGGAACTGACGACATCGGCGCGCGACTGGTCCGTGATGTCATTCAGCGGTGGGATGAGGGAGGGACCTTCGACCCGTTGCTGACGGTGTGGCGATCGGCGGGGATTCAACCGTTGGCGCGCAAGCTCTTACACGATGCTCTGGCCGGGCCGGTGGCTCAGCGGGTTGCCAGGGAATTCGGCGTCGACGATGCCGAGCTGCGGGCCGAGTTGGTGACGGTGCACCTGGTGGGCCTGGCGTTCGCGCGGTATCAGCTCAAGATCGAGCCGATGGCTTCGGCCAGTATCGATGACCTCGTGGCCTGGATGGGGCCAACCGTGCAGCGCTATCTCACGGATCCCGATCCGTAGCCGCCCGCGGGAAGGTTGTCAGACATCGGCATCCAATACCTCTACCGGTCGCAGTCGTCCGCGCAACGCCGCCACGAACGGCCGTGGGTCGGCGCGCCCGTCCCGCCGGAACGGCATCGAATCCCGGGACGCATCGATCCACTCCGAGCGGGTCATCTCCTCGAGAAACAACCGGCGCCCGGCCCGCGCGGCGAGCAGATGTAGGAGCAGGGTCCCGGTGCGTCCGTTGCCTTCACGGAACGGATGGATCTGGTTGTAGTCGGCATAGATTCGGGCCAGCCGGTAGGACAGTGTGCCATCGTCGATCTGAGTGCCCTCGTCGGCGAGCCTGATGATCTCGACGTGCAATTCCTCCAGAGCGGCCGGAATGCGGGCGCATGAGCCGAACGAGCTGTCGGTTTTTCGGAGTTCGACGATGCGGGGCTCGCCGGCCCACGCGTACACGTCGCCGAAGACCTGCCGGTGCAGTGACCGCACATCCAGATCCGAGTCCCTGCAACGCAGATGCACCTGCAGGACCCGGCCTGCGGTCGCCACGAATTCCAGCTGCGCGAGCAACGTGGCATCCTGCACGCCGAAGTTGTTGCGTAACAGTGTTGTTCCCGGGACGAAGTACGGCCGGCGCCGCGCGAACACCCGCCGGCGCGACGGTGGAAGTGAGTGGGGGAGGTGCGGCGCGAGGTACTCGCCGTAGGTAACCGCACCGGTGAGCAAGGCGGTCAGGGAGGCGATCTGCTCCGGTGTGGGCCGCCAGCCTTCCAGGCGCTCGGCGGCGATCGTCTGGGTCAGGGCATGGCGCCCGGCCACGGTGGTCTCGGCTACCACGTGGAGAACGTCGACGTCGACGCCAGGTACACGAGCTTGCGCCGGACTCCGGCGAGTTCACGTCCGATGCTGCGCAGCGCCGTGCGGTCCTGCGGTGGGAGATCTGAGATTTCGACGCGCTCGTCGACGTGGTCATCGGCGCTCGCGGGGTTCCAGCGTGCGGCGCGTGCCCGCCAGCGGATGCTGGATCCGATCGCGTGACATTTCGCGAGCACCCGGGCGTCGTCGGGATCGAGGTACCGGGTACCCGCGGCGGCGGCGATCCGGTCGGCGGTGGGCAGCGCGTCGGATCCGCAACTGAGCGCGGCCCAGCGCGCGATCCGGACGACCGGGTCGACAGCGGCATGTTTGACGTCGACGGTGCTGTCGCCCGAGGTCAGTAATCGCAGCCGGGACGGGACGTGGGCGCGGACGAAAGTGGCGTCCTGAAGCATCGCCGCCAGGGACGGCGGTTGAGCCCGCGCCGCGATGCCGGCTTGATCGCGCAGATCGGGCCACGTCCCGAGGGGCAGCGCGTCGGCCAGCAGGCCGATCATCACCACACCCCGGTCGGCGGAGGGGTCGGCAGCCCACCCGCCGATGCCGACCGCCCACTCCTGGGCGGTGCGGTTGAAGCGCACCCGGGAGGCCACCGCACCGTTGTCGTCGGCCCGGAACCCGCAACAGCCCAGCAGTTCATGCACATGTACCGCCCGGGCCAGGGCTGATGCCGATGTGACGTCGGGGCTGTGGACCACCAGGGTCTCCAGGTCCGATCCGGGTAGGGCGTCGCCGCGGCCGACGCTGCCCGAGGCGTACCAGCCGCCGCGGGGGTCCACCAGTCGTGCCGCGGTCGCCAGCGCGGCACGGGCGACGGCCGACCACGCCGCGGCAACAGAGGCGGCCCCGACCCGGGCGTCGACGACCATGCGCACCGCATCGTGGGCGGAGGCGGTGGCCGCCACGAGCGCGGCCTCGCTGTCCGCCGACGCAATGCGCCGGCGGGCATCGTCCAACGCAGCCGCAGCCATGTCGGCGATTGTGACAGGCGAACAGCCCGGTGAGGTTTCGGCAACGCAATGATTACCGCTCGCTACATGAACGAAACACGTGGGTGACAGCTCGGACACGCCAAGGCGCTTATCTATCGAGTGACAGTTAAAAGAGCTGGCGGCACCGCCCCCGAGCCTGAGAGAAACGCCTATGACCAGCAGTGCTACCGAGAACCAGGGAGATGTGGCCGACCATTTTGGCGACCATGACGACCTGGCCGAGTTTGGTTACGACCAGCAGTTGCACCGTCGGCTCGGCAAGTTCGAATCGTTCGCCGCGGGCTTCTCGTTCGTGTCGATCCTGACCACGATCTTCCAGTTGTTCGGCCTCGGGTTCGGCTTCGGCGGCCCGGCCTTCTTCTGGACCTGGCCCGCGGTGTTCCTCGGACAGTTTCTGGTGGCACTGTGCTTCGCCGAGCTGGCCGCACGCTACCCGATCTCGGGAGCCATCTACCAGTGGTCCCGCCGGATGGGTGGCGAGGTGATCGGCTGGTTCGGCGGCTGGTTCATGATTCTGGCGCAGATCGTCACCGCCTCGGCCGCGGCGATCGCCCTACAGGTGGTGCTGCCCACGATTTGGTCCGGATTCCAGCTCATCGGCGAGGACGCGGCCCTGACCTCACCGAGCGGGGCCGCCAACGCGGTCCTACTCGGCACCGTCCTGCTGGTCGTCACCACGACGATCAATTGTCTCGGCGTCAAATGGATGTCACGGGTCAACAGCGCCGGCGTGGTCTGCGAGATCGTGGGCGTCATCGCGGTCATCGGGGTGTTCTTCACCCACGCTCAGCGGGGACCGCAGGTGGTGTTCGACACCGGTCACGCCGGCGGACAACCCGGCTACGTCTGGGCCTGGATCATGAGCGGGCTGATGGCCGCCTACGTAATGGTCGGCTTCGGCTCGGCGGGCGAGCTGGCCGAGGAGACCCGCAATCCCCGTCGGGTCGCGCCCCGCACCATCCGGCTGGCCCTGTCGGTGTCGGCGCTCGGCGGTGGGCTCATGATCCTCGGCGCCCTGATGGCGGCGCCGAGCCTGACCGACGGCCGCCTGGCCACCGAAGGCCTGCCGTACGTGCTCGACACCGTGCTGTCCTCACCGTGGGGCACGGTGCTGCTGATCGACGTGTGCATCGCGATCACCATCTGCACCTTGGCAATTCAGACTGCCGCCTCTCGGTTGATGTTCTCGATGGCCCGCGACGGCCGCCTGCCGGCCTCGGCGATCCTGTCGAAGGT
The DNA here is from genome assembly GCF_055419505.1 of Mycobacterium sp. IDUB_9. Lineage (NCBI taxonomy): Bacteria > Bacillati > Actinomycetota > Actinomycetes > Mycobacteriales > Mycobacteriaceae > Mycobacterium > Mycobacterium sp. IDUB_9. Next base: position 944,310 of record NZ_JBVAXU010000002.1, read on the forward strand.
CAACGGCCGCACCGGGACCCCGATCTGGCCGTCGGTGCTCATCGGCCTGCTGTGCATCGGGGTGCTGCTGGTCAACGTCGGCAATTCGGCGATCTTCGCGACCTTGGCGAGTGTCTGCATCATCTTGATCTACCTGGCCTACCTGATGGTGACCGCGCCGCTGCTGTACCGGCGGCTCAAGGGCTGGCCCGCCCAGCGCAACCAGGTCGATGCCGAAGGGCTACCGCTGTTCTCGCTCGGCAAGTTCGGTGTCGCCGTCAATGTCCTGGCGGTGCTCTACGGCACGGTGATGATCGTCAACCTGGGCTGGCCCCGAGCCGAGATCTTCAACCCCGCTGGGGATATGCCGATCCTGCAGTGGGCCGGACCGCTGAGCATCGCGGCCGCGGTCGCGCTCGGCGCACTTTGCTTCCCCCGCGGCAAGACCCACCCCAAACCCGTCACGATCGGAGCCTGAGATGACCACAGCGACGACCGCCGGTGCCCGCGATCACGCCCGATCACAGGCAGGCACCCTCACCGATTCGATGCCGGTGGTGCCGGCCTCCGCCTGGCCCACACCGCCGCAGAATGTCACCGCCGAGCAATTGACCTGGGCTGAAACGGTTCCCGGTGGTCGCTACACCAGCAAGGTGTTGGCCCGTGGCACCCGGCTACGGTTGCGTGACCTGGACGGCACCGCGTGTGCCCACCTGCTGCTGTGGCGAGCCGACGCACCCTGGGAGCGGCTCAACGTCGCCGACACCGTGAAAGTGCCGTGGCAGGCCTATCTTTCGTCGGGACATCCGCTGCTCAGCGACCAAGGCCGGGTGCTGGCCACCCTGGTATCCGACACCTCCGGCCACCACGATGCCCTGTGCGGCACCACCACCCGGTCCGGCAACGCCACCAAATACGGTGCGGGCGAAGTGGAGTCGACGAGCCCGTCTGGCCGTGAGCTGCTTGCGCTGGCCGCCCTCAAGAACGGCTTGACCCGACGCGACGTCGCACCCAGCGTGTCGTTCTTCCACGGAGTCCGGGTGGAAGCCGACGGCACGCTGGTGTCCACCGGCTCGGCCGGCGCCGGCACGGCCATCGAACTGATCACCCATCTGCCGCTGATCGTGGCGCTGGCGAATACCGCGCACCCCCTGGACCCGGCACCGCAGTTCACCGTCGGTTCCCTGGAGGTGCTGGCCTGGTCCGCGCCGGGTGATCTGGCCGAGATCGGCGAAACGGTCGGTGACCGCGATCCGGAATACCAACGCGCCTATCTGAATTCCGAAGATGTCTGGAGTGCCCGATGACCGTGACCGCTGCCCACACCATCGTCGATGAAATCGTCGCGCCACGCGCCGCGTGGGCGAAGATCGTCCGCGCCGGGGATATGCTCACCATCGTTGACCTGCACGGCAATCAGGCCGTGGACACCCTGTTCTACGGGGCCGACGACCACACCGTGCGCTACAGCGCCCCGGCCACCATCGCGGCCCAGGGCAACATCTTCCTGACCACCGGTTCGGTGCTGCGTGACAGTGACGGCGAGCCGATGCTGACCATCATCGACGACGAAGTCGGCAACCACGACACTCTCGGCGGGGCCTGCTCACAGGAATCGAACACCTTGCGCTACGGACACCACACCAAACACCAGCATGCCTGTGTGGAGAACTTCGTCGGTGAAGGCGCCAGGTGGGGCCTGACCAAGGCCGACATCGTCAGCAACATCAACTTCTTCATGAACGTGCCGGTTGATCGCGACGGCGCACTGGGCATCGTCGATGGCCTGTCGGCACCGGGCAAGGCGGTGTCGCTACGGGCCGAGATCGACACCTTGGTGCTGGTGTCGAACTGCCCGCAGATCAACAACCCGTGCAACGGATTCGACCCGACAGCCGTGCGGATGGTCGTGACCCGCCCATGACGACCCTGGAGGTGATCCGGCCCGGCATGGCCACCACGATCCAGGACTGGCCCGGGCGGACCGGGTTCTGGCAGATCGGTGTGCCTCCGTCGGGACCGATGGACGATGTGTCCTTCCGCCTGGCCAACGCCGCGGTGGGCAACCCGGAGGGCGCGCCCGGTCTCGAAGCCACGATGGGCGGCCCCGCGTTGCGCTTCGACACCGACACCTGGGTGTGTGTCACGGGTGCCCCGACGAGGGTGAGTGTCGACGGCACGCGTGTTGCCCAGTGGGTTCCGGTGCTGGTCGAGGCCGGTCAGGTTCTGGATGTCGGTATGGTCGACGGCCCGGGACTGCGGATCTACATCGCGTTGGCCGGCGGTCTGCGCGCCGATGAATACCTGGGCAGCGCTTCAACATTCACACTCGGCCGGTTCGGCGGGCACGAGGGCCGGGCGCTGGCGGTGGGGGACAAGCTGGAAACTGCCGAGGCACCTGCGGGTACCCGCAGGCGGATCCTGTTCGAGGAGCAGCCGGCCATCGGTCACCACTGGTACATCGCGGTGACGGTCGGTCCGCATTCGGCGCCGGAGTTCTTCACCCGCAACGACATCGACACGCTGCTCAATCACGACTACGAGGTGCATTTCAACTCCGATCGCACCGGTGTGCGGCTGATCGGTCCTCAACCGGAATGGGCCCGCCCCGACGGTGGGGAAGCCGGGCTGCACCCGTCGAACATCCATGACAATGCCTACTCGGTGGGCTCGCTCGACTTCACCGGGGACACCCCGATCCTGCTCGGCCCGGACGGTCCGAGCCTCGGCGGGTTCGTCTGCCCGGTCACCGTGACCGCAGCCGACCGCTGGAAACTGGGCCAACTCGCGCCCGGCGCCACGATCCGGTTCGTCCCGGTGAAGGCGGCGGCGGCGGCATCGCCCGCCTCGGTAGGCCAAGCCCGGCGCGCCTCCATCCCCGCCGTGTTTTCCGGCGGCGGCGATGAGGACGACGGAATCATCTCCGGCACAACCTCATCGGATGGCACAACAGCCGTCACCTATCGCCGGATCGGGGATGACAACATCCTGGTCGAATATGGTGAGATGCGACTGGACCTGGCATTGCGGGCGCGTGCCCATGCGCTGCACCATGCACTGGAACAGCACCGGCCGGACGGACTGATCGACCTCACACCGGGAATCCGTTCACTCCAGGTCAAGGTTGACCCCGTCCGGCTTCCGCAATCGAAACTGGTGCCGCTGCTGGCCGAGCTTGAAGCTTCTTTGCCTCCCGCACAGGATCTGGTGGTGCCGAGCCGCACCGTACGGCTGCCGCTGAGCTGGGATGACCCGTCCACCCGGGAGGCGATCGAACGCTACATGCACGGAGTGCGGGCCGATGCACCGTGGTGCCCGTGGAATATCGAGTTCATCCGTCGGATGAACGGTCTGGACTCGGTCGACGATGTGCACCGAATCGTCTATGACGCCGAATATCTGGTGCTCGGCCTCGGTGATGTGTACCTGGGTGCCCCGGTCGCCACACCGCTGGATCCGCGGCACCGTCTGGTGACCACCAAATACAACCCAGCGCGGACCTGGACCCCGGAGAACGCGGTCGGAATCGGTGGGGCGTACCTGTGCATCTACGGGATGGAGGGGCCGGGCGGATACCAGTTCGTCGGCCGCACCACGCAGATCTGGAACCATCGTCACCCCCTGGTGGCCCAGGGTTTCGACCCCGAACACCCGTGGCTGTTACGGTTTTTCGACCGGATCCAGTGGTATCCGGTGTCCGCCGAGGAGCTGCTGGACCTGCGCGCCGACATGGCCGCCGGACGCGGCCAGGTCGAGATCACCGACGGAACGTTCTCGCTGGCCGAGCACGAACAGTTCCTGGCTGCCAACGCCGAGGACATTGCCGTGAAGCGCACGGCGATGGAGGTAGCGCGGGCCGAAGAGCGCAAGCGTTGGTCTGCGGCAGGAGAATTCGCACGAAAGGAGCCTGCGTGAGCCGGATTGCCGAGATCTACCGCCAGATTGAGGACAGCGGCCGATCGGAGGTGTTCATCCACCTGCGTCCGCAGGCCGAGGTCGAGGCCGAACACCGTGCGGCGCTTGCGGGGGGTGGATCCCTGGCCGGGTTGGTGCTTGCCGTCAAGGACAACGTCGACGTCGCTGGGGTACCCACCACTGCGGCGTGCCCGGACTTCAGCTACATTCCCAATGCCGACGCACCGGCGGTGACCGCTCTCAAGGCCGCCGGTGTCGTCGTCATCGGGAAGACCAACCTCGACCAGTTCGCCACCGGGTTGGTGGGAACTCGCAGTCCCCATGGCGCCGTGCGCGATTCCCGCCGACCCGACTACATTTCGGGCGGGTCGAGTTCCGGTTCTGCGGTAGCCGTCGCACTCGGGTTCGCCGACATCGCGATCGGCACGGACACCGCCGGGTCGGGCCGGGTCCCGGCCGGGCTGCAGGGGATCGTCGGGATCAAGCCCACGGTTGGCCTCGTCTCCACCGTGGGTGTCGTCCCGGCGTGCGCGAGCTATGACTGTGTGACGATCTTCGCCGCTGACCTGGCCACTGCCCAGTCGGCGATGGCCGTGATGAGTGCCGGTGCACCGCAACGGCAGTGGCCGGCCGATGTTTCGTTCGCCGCGCCGGTGACGCCCCGAGTCGCGATACCAGATGAGTTGTCGGGACTTGATGAGGAATGGCGGGCCGCCTTCGATGCCTCCGTGCGCCAGGCGAAGGCCGCCGGTTTCGACATCCTGACGGTTCCGATGGATGACTTCTTCGCCGCAGCCGAGCTGCTCTACTGTGGCGCTCTGGTTGCCGAAAGGTGGGATGCGGTCGGGGAGTTCGTCAGCACAGCGGGCGTTGATGCCGGGTTGGATCCGACGGTGGCGGCGATCATCACTGCGGCAGGGAGGTATTCGGCGACCGATCTGTTGCGTGACCGCCGCAAGGTCGAGGAACTTCGCGGTCAGGCGCTGGCGCAGCTCGCCGGATGCCACGCGCTCATGGTCCCGACGGCTCCAGAGCATCCACGCATCGACGAGGTCGCGGCTGATCCAGTCGCGGTGAACTCCCGGATGGGCCGGTTCACGAACTTCTGCAACCTCTTCGACATGTGCGCCATCGCAGTTCCGGCGGGGACGGTGACCGATGGTGCCCAGTTCGGAATCACCCTGCTGGCACCGGCTTTCCACGACGGTGTCGTCGCCGATCTGGCCGCCCGTTTCCTCGACGCTCCGTCGACCGGGACCTGGCCCGAGTCGGGCGGCGCGCCGCTCACCGAGCTCGCCGTGTTCGGCGCGCATCTGCGCGGGCAGCCGCTGGAACATCAGCTCACCGGCCGGGGCGCGCGTTGGGCGGGGCCGATCACCACCGCGCCGCACTATCGTCTCTACGCCCTCGACACTGTTCCGCCCAAGCCCGGCGTGACCCGGGTTGACGAGGACGGTGCGCCGATCGTCGGAGAACTGTGGCTGTTGTCCCCGGCCGCACTCGGCGAGTTCCTGGCTGAGTTGCCCGCACCGATGCTGCTCGGGAAGGTGGAGCTTGAGGACGGCAGCTGGATCACCGGCTTCGGCTGTGACCACACCGCACCCACCCAAGGCCGTGACATCACCGAGTACCGGGGTTGGTTGGCCGCGATGGTGTGATCCGGCGTAGGCCCGTCAGCCTCCAGGGACGATCAACGAAATCATCGTTTCGAGCTGGCGGGCCATCTGCCGGTAGCTCATCGCACCCGATTGTGCCTGCAGCAGCGCGCCCCAGAACACCGATTCCAGCGTGGCTAGTACCTCGGGCCAAGCCCCGCCGCCCAAGGCGGTGGAGATCCGACGGGTGATCTCGGCGGCGATCCGCCCACGTACATCGTCGACCATCTCATCGTCGGTGCTCACCAATGCCCGGGTGCAGGCGCGCGCCAATCGAGGCTCATCGGCCATCAACAGTGTGAGGGCGGTGAGCTGCTCGGTGACCCGGTCGGTGGTACTGGCCGCGGGATCCACGTCGAGCGGCAGCTGAATCACCCGATCCAGGTACAGCTCGGCGAACACCACCTCGATGGAGGGGAAGTGTGCATAGAACGCGGCGGGCGCGAGTTTTGCCCGCGCGGCCAGGGCCGGCACCGAGACATCGGTCTGCGCATCGAGGAGCTGTGACGCGGCACCGAAGACGCGACGGTGCATGCGCGTGCGCTGACATTGTGCGTCGTGTAGGCGAGTGACCGTAGCCACCGCTTGCCTGGACATGTGTCCAAGATATAGACCCTAGGCGGAGTTGGCAATCATCTTCTGAAACTGCCTGTATCAACACATTTTCAATACTGAGATCCGCGCAGGTCGACCGCTGGAGGATGGGTGCGCCGAGGCTATCGGCTCGCTAAACCGGACAGTTGTCCAGTACGCTCGGCGGCAGATTGGAAGGGGAGGTCTGATGGCTTACGTGATCACGCAGAACTGCTGTAAGGACGCCAGCTGCGTGCCGGTGTGCCCGGTCGACTGCATCCGTCCGGCTGAGGGCGGCCTGGATTCCGCGTCGGCCGAGATGCTCTACATAGACCCGGAATCGTGCATCGACTGCGGAGCCTGCTTCGAGGAGTGCCCGGTCGGTGCGATCCACTACGAAGAGGATCTGCCCGGCGAACTGCAGCGGTTCAAGGACCTCAATGCCGCCTATTTCGAGCGTCATCCGCTCGAGCCGGTGAGCGTCCCCGCGCCGGCTTCGAGGGCACGGGTCGAGACGGGGTCGCTGCGGGTCGCCATCGTCGGATCTGGGCCGGCCGCCTGCTACGCCGCCGCCGAGCTGATCGGGGTCGACGGCGTGGAGATCAATCTGTTCGAGAGGCTGCCCACGCCGTTCGGCTTGATCCGGGCGGGCGTGGCCCCCGACCACCAGCACACCAAGTCGGTGGTCGACATCTTCGAGCGGGCGTTCACCAACCCGCGGTTCGCCAGCCATTTCAACGTCGAGGTTGGTCGCACCATCAACCATGATGAGCTGCTGGCGCATCACCACGCGGTGATCTACGCGGTGGGTGCGGCCACCAGCCGGCGACTGGGCATCGACGGCGAGGATCTGATGGGCCACCACGCCGCGGCCGAGTTCGTCGGTTGGTACAACGGGCATCCCGACCACGCCGCGCACCAGTTCGACCTGTCGGGCGAGCGGGCGGTCATCGTCGGTAACGGCAACGTCGCCCTCGATGTCGCCCGGGTGCTGTTGATGGACCGGGCCGCGCTCGCTGCCACCGATATCGCTCAGCACACCCTGGATGCCCTGGCCGACAGCATGATTCGTGAGGTCGTGATCCTGGCTCGACGTGACATCGGGCATGCCGCGTTCTCGGCGGGGGAGTTCCTGGCCCTGGGCCACCTCGACGGTGTCGACGTCATCGTGGATCCGCATGACCTTCCCGCCGATGACGGGCACGACGACATCGAAGCCTCATTCAAGCTCGCGATCGCGCGCGAATACGCGCAACGCAGCCCGACGCCTGGAAACAAGCGCGTGGTGTTCCGCTTCGGCGCCTCGCCGGTCGCCATCCGCGGCGCCGACCGTGCCGAAGGGTTGGAGGTCCGCAGCGACATGCACGGCGCCGAGGTGATCGAGACGTCGCTGATCCTGCGCTCGATCGGCTATCGCGGTCTGCCCGTCGCCGGTCTGCCCTACGACGAGGACTCCGGGACCGTGCCCAATGAGTCCGGTCGTGTCATCGACGGGCCGCCGGTGCCAGGTGTCTACGTGACCGGCTGGATCAAGCGTGGGCCTCGTGGCGTGATCGGCACGAACCGGCTGTGTGCTGAGCAGACAGTGGCGCAGCTGTGGGCGGATTTCGATGCAGGTCTGCTGGACCATGATGTCGAGGACCGCGAATCGCTTGCCGCCCTGTTGGTCTCGCGGGGTGCCGAGCCGGTGAGCTGGCCGGGCTGGCGAGCGATCGATGCCGCGGAACGGGACCGTGGTGTGCAGGCCGCGCGGCCGCGGGTGAAGTTCGTGTCGATCGAGGAGATGCTCAGCGCGGGCCTGCGCGGCTGACTTCCTCTGGCTCGATCTCCGGATCGGTATCCCGTGGTGTTCGGGTCGCCAGGATCGAACCGGCGAGGATCAGCGCCAGCCCGGCGATGTTGTAGACGGTCAGCGGCTCGCCCAGCACGATGACCCCGGCGGCCAGGGCGACGGCCGGGTTCACGTAGGTGAACACCAGCGCCCGCGCGCCTCCCACCTCACGGATCAGCGCGAAGAACACCACGAATGCCAGGGCGGTGCAGATCACGGCCAGGGCGGCCAGTGCGATGAGCACATGCCGCGATGGCATCTGGTCGGGCCAGGTCATCAACGCCGGCGCGGTGTAGATAAGGGCCGCGACCGTCAGACAGGCCGCGGTCAACGGAAGCGTGGGCACGTCACCCAGGTAGCGTGCGGCGATCAGCGGCGCAATGGCGTAACAGGTTGCCACCAACAGCACTTCGGCGATCGGCCAGCCGTGCCCACCGGCCAGCCCGGGTCCGGCGAGCACAGCCACCCCGGCCAGACCCACCCCAAGCCCGGTGATTCGTTTGGCGCCCAACCGTTCTCCGCCGGTGAGCCGGTCGAGTACCGCGGCGATGATCGGGGCGGTGGCTATCAGCAGACCTGTCAGGGAGCTGCTCAGGCGGCGTTCGGCATCCGAGAGCAGGTACCACGCCGCGACGATCTCGAAGAACGCGAACGCCAGCACGGGACGCCAATGCCGCAGCACCGGTGCCCAGGCGGTGCGCGACATCACCAGTGGCAGCAGCACGGCTGCGCCGACGGCCGTGCGGGCCAGGACCAGCACGGGCACCGAGACGCCTTCGACGGCGACTTTGATCAGCAGATACGGGATGCCCCAGATGATGCTCATGGCGCCCAGCAGCAGCCAGCCCCGCAGACTCACCCGGTTCAGACTACGGACGTCTGGAACACGAGCAACACCCTCAGCCCCGGGTCAGCTCCGCGTAGCGGCCGACGTGGTAGTCGGTTGACCCGAACTCGTACTGGACCGCGGTGAGCCGCTTGAAGTAGTGACCGATCGCCAGTTCCTCGGTCATGCCCATGCCGCCGTGCAGCTGCACGGCGTTCTGCCCGACGAAGCGCGCGGCCCGGCCGATGGTGGCCTTCGCCGCCGACACCGCCTTGGCCCGTTGCGCGGGTTCGGCATCGAGGTTCAGCACCGCGAGATACACCGCTGCCGCCGCCTGTTCGACCTCCATGTGCATGTCGACCATCCGGTGTTGCAACGCCTGGAAGCTGCCGATGGGCAAGCCGAATTGCTGGCGTTGTTTGCAGTACTCGACCGTGTCGGCCAGCACCTTGCGCATCCCGCCGACGGCTTCGGCGCACACCGCAGCGGCTCCCTCGTCGTGAGCCAACTCCAGTGACGGCCAGGCCTGACCCTCGGTCCCCAACAATGCCCCGGCAGGCAACCGGACGTCGGAGAACGTCAGGTCCGATGCCCGGCGATCGTCCACCGTGCGGTAGTGGTGCGCGGTGAATCCCGTTGTCAGCGAGTCGATATCGATCAGGAACAGGGAGATCCCGTCGGTGTGGGCACGTTCCCCCGAGGTACGTGCCGTCACCAGCAGGTGCGTGGCCAGCGGTGCGTCGACGGCCATCACCTTGGAACCGTTGAGCACCCACACATCACCGTCACGACGTGCGGTGGTGGACACGTCGCGCCAGTTGTCCCCGGAGGCCGGTTCGGTGGCCGCCAGCGCAATGATGGCCGAACCCGCCACGATGTGCTCCAGCAGGGCCGCGGTGGTCGTGTTGCCGGACCGGTGCAGCAGGCCACCGGCCACCACCACGGTGTCGACGAACGGCTCGATCACCAGGGCGTGGCCCAAAGCCTCTGCGATGACCATGGTTTCGACCGGACCGCCACCGATGCCACCGGCCGCCTCGGGCAGAGTGGCACCCAGGATTCCCAGTTCGTCGGCGAAGCCGCGCCAGATCTCGGGCTGCCACCCGGGGCCGGTCTTGGCCGCGGCACGGCTCGACGCCAGGTCGTAGCGGCTGGCCAGGAACTTTGTCAGCCCGTCGCGCAGCAGTTCCTGTTCGTTGGTCAGGTTGAAGTCCATCTAGAGCCCCAGTTCTGCCTTGGCGAGAATGTTCCGCTGAATTTCGTTGCTGCCGGCGTAGATCGAGCCGGCCCGGTCGTTGAAGTACCGCAGTGGGGCGACCGCCTGCCACGGTGCTCCGCTGTGATAGCCGTCGGCGGGAGGCTCGTACTCGGCCACCGGGCCGCCCGGGAAGGTGGCGTGCGGCTGGTAGGCACGGGCCAGCGGGCCGGCGGCCTCCATGGACAGTTCGGTCAGCGTCTGGCTCAGTTCGGTGCTCAGGATCTTGAGCATCGACGACGCCGTGCCGGGATGACCGCCCTCGGCGACCGCGGCCAGCACCCGGTACTCCAGGATCTCCAGCACATCGGTGCGGATCCGGGCGTCGGCGAGCCTGCGACTGAAGGCCGGGTCGTCGATCAGCCGGCCCCCGGCCGGTGCGGGCATTTCGGCGGCGACCGCGGCGATTTCGTCACCCAGCACCTGCAGCGCGGGCGCGTTGGCGCCGCCGCCGCGTTCGAATTCCAGTAGATATTTGGCCACGGTCCAGCCGTCGTCGATCTTGCCGATCACATTGGACTTCGGAACCCGGACCTCGTCGAAGAAGACCTGGTTCTGCACCTCTTCGCCGGAAGTCATGACCAGTGGACGGATCTCGATGCCTGGCGAGGTCATGTCGATCAGCACGAACGTGATGCCCTGCTGTTTCTTGGCGCCACGGGTGGTGCGCACCAGCGCGAACATCCAGTTGGCTTCCTGGGCGTGGGTGGTCCAGATCTTGCTGCCGGTGCACACCAGGTCGTCGCCATCGGGCACCGCGGCCATCGACAGCGCGGCCAGGTCCGAGCCGGCCTCGGGCTCGGAGTAGCCCTGGCAGAAGAACACCTCGCCGGTCAGGATTCCGGGAAGAAAGTAGTCCTTCTGTGCCTGCGTACCGAATGTGATGATCGCGTGAGCGACCATGCGGATGCCCATGGGCGAGAGCGACGGGGCGCCGGCCAGGGTCGATTCGCGGCTGAAGATGTAGTGCTGCGTCAGGCTCCAATCGCAACCGCCGTGTTCCACCGGCCAGGCCGGGGCGGCCCATCCCCGCTCGTGGAGGATCTTCTGCCAGGCAATGCTGGCGTCGTGGTCGGCATACACGCTGGTCATCAACTGACCCGCGCGGCGGAGTTCGGGAGTCAGCTTCTCGGCGAGGAAGTTGCGAACCTCGTCGCGGAATTCCTGGTCGCTCGTCGACCACTTCAGGTCCATGCCTGCCCCTGTCTGCTGGTGTCGCTCCACAGAGTAAACCTAGTTAGTCAAGTGGCGCAGGCCACCCCGCGACGTGCGGCCGCCCCGTGCGGGCGCGACGTTGCTGGGCGGTGGTGGTGCCGGCGGCGGCCACGGGCGATAATCGAGGGCGTGGATCGTCGCCAAAGCGGTCAGGACCCCCAATCTCCGATGACACTGCTACAGAACCTGCCTGCCCTGGTGGTGCTGGAGAGGTTCCCGGTGCCGGTGTTGGCTATCGCCGAGGACGGCACCATCCTCTTCGCGAACAGTGCCTTCGGCGAGATGGTGGGCCGCGGTGCCGACGCGGTCAAGAACATGCCGTTTGCTGAGGTGTTCCACTCGCTCCCCGCCGACGCGTCGGCGGTGTCGGTGATGCGGGCCAATGCCGGCCTGCTCGTAGATCTCGTCCATCACGACGGGTCGATCGTGCGGGCGCGGATGAGCAAATCGGCGTTGTTGCGGGGCGATGATCCGGTGGCGTTGGCGACGTTCGAGGACCTCACCGAGCAGTTGTGGGCCGACGAGCTGTAGGACTATCCCGCGGCTTTCGCCCGCCGCAGCGATTCGCGTGCCAGGAACTCGCGGAAGTAGTCCAGCGACTCCCGGCTCACGATTGCCGGCAGCAGCAGATCCCACGTTCGGGCCACGCGTTCGCGCAGGTCGGTGCCGGTCGTGGTGGCCCGCGCCAGTGCCTCGGCCCCCAGCATGGAGCCCAGGATCACCTCGGCGGCGCTCACGACATCCAGGTTTTCTCTCAGGTCGCCCTCATCGGCGGCCTGGGTCAACTGTTGGGTGAGCTCGTCGAGCCAGGTCGTGTACACCCGCGTAGCGGCGGGATTGATACCGCTGAACGTCCGCAGCAGTTGCATGCCGATCTGGGCGACCTTGTCCGAGTGGGTGACGTCGGCCACGACCAACAATCCGTGGATGGTGTTTTCCAAAGCCGGGGAAGAGGATTCGGCGATGGTGCGGAATGTGGTCAGTAAGGCGGTGCCGCCGTCGTCGATGATCGCCTCGGCCAGGGACTCCTTGGAATCGAAGTGGTAGTACAGCGCGCCCTTGGTCATCTGGGCCTGCGCGATGATGTCGCCGAGCCCTGTTGCCGGGTAGCCGTGCGCGCTGAACAGGTCGACAGCGGCCGTGATGATCTTCTGCCGGGTCAGCTCGGATCGAGCCTGGCGTGCCATTGTGGCGTTCCTATCACTTTGGGCGGTGTTGCAGTGGTGCCACCTTCTTGATGCCCACTGCGGTGCGACGTCGGATGAATTGTTTGAGGTAGCCGAGCCGGTCCGGCTCGACGAACCCGGCCATCGCCAGCAGCCAGCTGTGTTCGAGGTCGGTGAGAAACCGTGGTGGATCGTCGAGGTCACTGGTCTGACGCACACCCAGGTATATCGACACGAGTAACCGGGCGACCGCCTCGGGGTCTGTGTCGGCGGTGAAATCGCCTTCGCCGATTGCCCGTTTGGCGATACCGGCGAAGCCCTGTACCCATTCGTTCAGCACCCGCGGGCCCAGGTCATCGGCCCGGCCGATGGATTCGACGAGGTTCAGGCATGCGCGGGCGACGGGATCGCCGATGTCTTCGGCGGCAACCAGAGCAGAGAGATCGATCAACGTCTCCGCTCCGGACAGGTTGCGGGCCAGGACGTCCTCGATCGCCTTCTGGGCGCGCTCGGTCCGATGTTCGACGATCGAGACGGCCAGTGCGTGCTTGGACCGGAAGTGGAAGTACAGCGCGCCCTTGGTGACGTTGGCATCGGCCAGGATGTCGTCGAGGCTGACCAGGCTGTAGGGAGTGTGGGCGAACTGTCGCGCTGCCGCCTGCAGGATCTGGAGGCGGGTCAGCTCTGCTCGCCGGTCGAGCTGCTCGGTCACCACGGGGCCTTCCTGGCTTTGGTCGGCAGGCGGCCGCGGTCTGATTTCATCGTCGCCACCAGCAGACTCAAAGTCTTCACCGTACGTGCATAACATTCTAAAGGTATGTATCGTGCTTAGGGTGATAACTCTTGGTTCGTCGCGGGTTGCCCGCCCGGCGGTGGCGTTCGCCACGGCCGCGGGCGCTGTGGCGAGCGCCACCATTTGGCGGTCGGCAGTAGCCAAGGGCTATCCTGGAAACGTTGCCATGGCCTGCACCGGCAATCCCCCTCGAATCCCGGTGCGGGCCATGGCGACCTCAAATTCTGGTGTCTACCAAGATCGTTCGATCTTGATCATGCGCCCCATGGTTCAGTCGGAGTGGCGCTAGCCGATGTGGGATGACGAAGTCGACGTCGTTTGCTGTGGCTCGGGCTTGGGAGCGTTGGCCGCGGCCGTCGCGGCGGCGGATGCCGGGCTTGACGTGCACATCGTGCGTCCGGGTGTCCCTCGATCGGTGACGCCCGGACCGGAGGCACCGTGGTTGGGCGTGGGCATCGAGGATCCCGAGACCCGTGAATACTTCGATGCCCTCTCTGCGGATCTGCAACCTCTCGCCGACGCCGAGTACGACCCCGCCCTGACGGTCCGCGCGGTCAGTGAATGGACCCCGGTTTCCCGACGTGGTCGGATCGCGCCGTTCTACGGTGCTCGGCTGCAGGACTGGGCACAGCGATGCCTGACTTCTCCCTACGGCGTGCTCTACACGCGGTTGGCAGACCGGGGTACCACCTCGATGACGTCCGGCACCGGTGAGGAGATCCAGGTCAAGATGCTGGGCGCGCTGGAGGCCGACCCGGACGCGGGCACCGCAGCGGTGCTCGGTGACTGGTTGTCGGCGCAGGTACGCGACCGGCAGATCCCGATCGTGGACAACGCCACCCTGCAGCGCCTCGTGTTCGAGGAGGGCGAGGTGCTGGGCGCGGTGCTCGATACCGCCGACGGTCCGTCGACCCTGCGGGCTCATCACGGCGTGGCCGTATCGACGGAACTTCATGGTGCCTCGACCTCGACGGCTGCTCAGCTCATCGAACCCGGCAAACTCCTGCAGGTGGGCCTGGTCGGTTACAGCGCGAGCAGATTCGGCCGGGTGGAACTGCTGGAGGTCGGGCAGGGCGAAGCGGGATCGGGCTATTGCAGCTCCGGTGGGACGCACGACTCGAAGCGTGAGTCGGGTCGGTCACATGCGCGGCGCGGCCGAGAAATGCACCGGTACCCGCCCCCTCGCAAGTAGCGCGGCCATCTCTTGGCCGAGAATCGGCCTGGACAACAGGAAGCCCTGCGCGCGGTAGCAGCCGTGCCGCAACAGCGTCAGCGCAGCACGTTCGGTCTCCACCCCTTCTGCCACCAGTTGGAGCCCGAAAGCTCCGGCCAAGGCGATCACCGCACGCACGATCGGTAGATCACCGGGATCTGAACCGAGTCCGGCGACAAAGCTGCGGTCGATCTTGAGGGTGTCGACCGGCAGAGACTTCAACAGCGATAGCGCGCTGTAGCCGGTGCCGAAGTCATCGATGGCCACCTGCACGCCCACCTTGTGCAGTCCGGTCAGTGTCGAGCGGGTGGTTTCAATGTCCTGCACCACGATGCTCTCGGTGATCTCCAAGCAGACCGATCCGCGGGGCAGACGGAACTCCTTCATGACGCCGGCCACAGATTCGACGAATCCGTCGGTCACCAGCTGTACCGGGGACACGTTGATCCGCAGCACGATGTTGCGGCCGACACCGTTGGACCGCCACCGGGCGAACTCGGCGCACGCGTTCCGGAGCACCCAGCGCCCCAATTCGCCTGCCAGGTTGATGGATTCGGCCACACCGATGAACGAGTCGGGGGACAGCAGGCCTCGGGTCGGGTGCTGCCAGCGGACCAGGGCTTCGGCGGCCAGCACCTCGCCGGTACGCATGTCGATCTCGGGCAGGTAGTGCAACACGAGCGCGCCGCTCTCGATCACGCTCTGCAGGTGCAACTCGATGTCGTTGCGGAAGTCGATCTCCATCGCCATTGCGTCGGAGAACACCGCCACCCGGTTGCCGCCGGAGTTCTTGGCGGTCAGCACCGCGTGGTCGGCCCGGTTGAGCAGATCGGACGTGGAGTCCCGGCCCGGCATTCCTTCGGCCAGGCCGATGCTGACGGTGCGGGTGAGCATCTCGCCGTCGATGGTCACCCGCTCGCGCAGCACCGATTGGAGTCGGTAGGCCAGTGCGGTGGCCGCCTCGACGGTCATCGATGCCGCAGGGACGACGACGAACTCGTCACCACCGAGTCGCGCGATGAGCTTGGGTTGGTCGTCGCCGCGCTGTAACCGTTCGGCCAGGATGCTGATGAAGGCATCTCCGGCGGTGTGGCCCAGATAGTCGTTGATCGCCTTCAGCCGGTCCAGGTCGAAGAACATCACCACGACCGGACCGGGTTGGCCCGGTGCCAGCCGGGCCTCCAGGTGGGCCATGAGCGCACGTCGGTTGTGCAGCCCGGTGAGGTGGTCGTGATCCGCGAGGTAACGCAACCGGTCCTCGGCCTCGATACGTGCCTGCACCTGGGCGAACAATGAGGCGATCGCCTTGAGTGCGTTGAGTTCCGCGGGCAGCCACTCACGGTCGCCGAACTTGACGAACCCCAGGACGCCGGTGGTGACGTCGGCGGACAACAGCGGCACGCAGGCCATCGAGGTGCTCGGGATGTGGCGTCCGGCCTCGATCGTGCGCTGGTAGTCGTCGGTGGCCGGCTCGGGCCGGAACACGGCCGGTTCCTTGAGGTGCTCGGCCATCGCGAACACCGGGTCGGCATCGGCGAAGTGGATGATCGCGATCGGGTCGGTCGGTGTGTCCTGCGGACGCGGCGGCCACTCGGCTACCAGTCGCGTCGCGTGCGCCTCGTGATCGTTGTGGCGCAGGAAGCTCACATCCACGTCGAA
Source organism: Mycobacterium sp. IDUB_9 (assembly GCF_055419505.1). Classification (NCBI taxonomy): domain Bacteria; kingdom Bacillati; phylum Actinomycetota; class Actinomycetes; order Mycobacteriales; family Mycobacteriaceae; genus Mycobacterium; species Mycobacterium sp. IDUB_9. The sequence continues at coordinate 960,390 of NZ_JBVAXU010000002.1, forward strand.
GAACGAGACCAGCTCGGCCAGCACCTGTTGGCTGACCGTGACCGAGGTCGCGGCGTCAACCGCCATCAATTGCGTGGCAACCGATGTAACGAGCAGTTCGAGGCTGCCTGACACCAGATACCTCCGCCTATACCTCAGCACCCGCCTCAGCCGTACTGTGGCGTCGAGCCCGCCCGGGCCCTGCGCCGACTGCGTACGGTCGGACGCGGCGCGTAGGACAACCTGAGCACCAGCGCCTGTAATTCGTCGCGCTCGGTGCCGGCCAACCTGCGAAAAGCGTACTGCAGGTCGCGCAGGGCATCGGCGTGGTCGGGCGAGAGCGCTTGGCGGTCGCGGTCGTCGTGGGCGTAGAGGAACACCGGCGACACCGGTTGAACCGCCAGCCCGTGCCGTTGGGCACCGACCCAGACGGCCTCGACTGCCGATCCCGCCAGTGCGTAGTCGGTCAGCCGACGGCCACGGACCGTGACGATCGCCAGCGCCGAGCTCGAGGTGACCCGTTCGTAGGTGTCGTCGCCGAGCGCCGCGCCGCCGTTCCAGTCCGACAACTTCGCCATCACCTCGGGTCGGCGCAGGATGTCCAGCACCACCATGTCGGCCGGGTCCAAACCGAGTGTCGTCACCTCGATACCGGTATCGGACGCCGGATCGCCGGGCCAGCGGAGTTCCGACATCATCTCCCGGTGAAGCGTCGGCGTCAGATAGCGGATCCGGTCGGCCTCGGCGAGTATGCGTGCGGCGGTTTCGATCTGGGCCGGTTCGTCGAGGATCGTGAGTTCGGCACCCTCGTTGCCGGCCGCGGCGCGCAGGCTGTCGAGCACGCCGGCGGCGATCGGCGCCGAGGTGCCCCGGAGGCGATTGGTCTCGCGGGCCAGCATCGGTTCATAGAGCTCGGCCAGCTCCGGCGCACTGCCCGGGGCGAACTCCGCGATTCCGTACAAGGGTGTGCCCTCGTCACCGCGGGACCATCGCACGTGCCCGGTCAGGTTGTGTGCGGCGGCGGCCACCCTGGCGTTGAACGCTGCTGCTCCCAGCGCCACCGCGCTGCCGCGGTACCCGACGTCCATCGCCGTGGTGCACTTCGTCGCCAACCGGAGGTTGATCCGGTCGTCACTCGCCTCGATGTGCCACGGTTGGACATTGCCGCCCGATGGCGCGCGTGTCGCGGCGTCGGTGAGGATGTCTGCCAGCCCCGTCGGTTCGGACCAGACTTCCGTGGGAACGGATGCGGGTGGGGGTGCGGACCCGCTGGAGAGCGGGTCGCCGATGCGGTCGAGCGCGTCGGCGACGTCGACGCGCACCCGCCCGGACGGCATCGGCTCGCCCAGGCCGATGCGCCGCACGGCATTGGCGACGACGGTCGCCCCGAGTACGACCTCCGCGGCGAGTTGGGGCCAGGTGCTCAGCGTCTTGCCGACCTCCACCAGTGATGCCGCCATCCGGGGTGAGAGCTCGGGCGCGTCGAGAATCCGAAGGACATGAGGCACCTTGTCCTTGCTGCTGAGCCCGGCCAGGTCGCGGGCGGCGATGTCGCCGAGCAAACCGTGCAGGATCGGCCGTGCGGGTTCGAGGTCGAACCGCTCGACATCGAGCAGCCCACGATCCCCGGTGGTCATCAGCACCGGCAGCCGCCGGGCTCGGGCAGCCTCGCGGACAAGGACTTTCGCGTCCAGCGAGTCGCATTCCTCGACGACCACGTCGAGGCCATGCAGGAAGTGATCGATGGACTCCGGCACCGCACCGTGGCGATCGATACGAACGTCGATGTACGGATCGGTCTCGGCGATCCGGCGTGCGGCCACGACGGCCTTGTTCAGACCGAGATCGAACACGGTGCCCGGCACCCGGTTGAGGTTCGCCAACTCCAGTTCGTCGAAGTCGGTGAGGCGGATTTCGCCGCACAATCCCTCGGTGGCGAGGTTGTAGGCGATGGCATGTCCGACGCTGAGGCCGATGACGCCGATCTTCAGGCGCGACAACCGCCCTTGTTCCTCGGCGCTGATGAGATTGCGGTTGCGATCCAGGCGTAACCGATTGAATGCAGCCGGGCCCAGGATGTGGACCAGGCATCGACGCCATGGGTAGTACGCCCATCTGGTCGGCTCGTCGAGCATTTCGGTATCGACCGCAGGCACCAGCGTGCGCAATGCGGCCTGCTGCTGGCCGCATTCATCGATGACGGTGATACGCGGGTCCCGGCGCAACTGGTCGAGGGTGCTACCGGAATGATCTGCGCCTTGATCTTCGCCGTCGACGAAGATCGCCCGATATTGATCGGGATCGGTGTTCTCGGGGATCATCGCTGCGCCCCGGTGGCGGTGAGGGCGTCGAAGCCGGCGGCTCGGGGGTACGCGCCGATTCGCTGGGCTTCGGCGAAGTATCGCGACAGCTGCCCTGCATCGGCGTGGTTGGCGAAAGTTCTGCTGTCCCACCACATCATCTTGGTCTGGTACCGCTCGTCTGGATACGGCGTCGCCGGGATCTTCGCGGCAAGCACTCCGCCGGATGACAGCCAGCGTTTCAGCACATAGGCGGCCGCGGTGGCCATACCAAACTGAATGTCCAACAGTGTCATTGCATGCAGCGGCATGCGCGCCAGCGTATCGGTGAGCGCGCGACTCTGTTCTGGGTCGTCACACACCCAGGCGGTCTTCATCTCGACCACTCCGAAGGGCAGGCGGTCGGCGATCATTTTGCGTACCGCGTCGAGCGCGGGCTGTCCGCTCCATTCCACGGTGGCGTGGCTTTCATCGACGCTCCGATACGGCCCTTTGGCCCGCAGACCGCCGACAACTTGGCCTGAGCTGTTGATCCCGACACAGAACAACGCCGTATCCTCGCCTGTTCGTAAGGCTTTCAGATCCAAAGCCTGCTCCACCGCATGCTTGCGGTAGTTGGACCGGGCTCCGCGAACATATTCGTTCCACAGTTCGCGCTCGGCGCGGGGGCGGGCCACGACGATCGTGCACTCGCTGTCGGGGTCCCACCAGGTTGGGCTTTCGTCCAATGTCACGTTGCGGCGGGCGACGGCATCGAGTTGGGGAGCGGTCATCTGGAATCCATTTCGTCGGTCAGCCGTTCCTTCCGGCTGGACGGCTGATTTTGGTGTGCGGCGAGGTGTTGCGAATACGTCTGATGAGTATTGCGCCGCCTCGCAGTGGAATTCCAGCGAGCCGAGAAATCTTGTCTGGTCGTGGGATGAATTCGGCCGGGGCATCACCGATTTACTCACCGGTACATGCAATTTTGGCAAATTCGACAGCCGCTATTTATGCCGTATATCGCCGTTGATCGCGAGTATGGCAAAAATTTTGAATTGACGTAGGTGTCGAATGGGTGTTCCCCGGGCGGCGGCGCAGACTTTTGCTGTGACGGTTCTCAGCCAGCCCTTAGTGGGATTGTGCATCGCGGTGAATGGCGGTCGACTTGGCGAGGTGCCGGGCCTTTCGGATCGGCTGCGCATTGGCGGGTTGTGTGTCGCCGGGGGAGCCGAGATGAGATTCTGGTGTCGATGACACAGGAGTACCCGAAAACCACCGCCCTGCCGGCTCGCGATGTCGGCAGGCTGTTGTTGCGGTGCGGAGACCGGCCCGGCCTGGTTGCGGCGATCAGCGGCTTCCTCACCGGTGCCGGCGCGAACATCGTGTCGCTGGATCAGCACTCCACCGAGCAGACCGGCGGCACCTTCATCCAGCGCACGATTTTCCATCTGCCGGGCCTGGCCGCGGTGCGCGACGACCTCGAACGTGATTTCAGGCAGCAGGTGGCCGAGCCGTTCGCAATGGACTTCCGTCTCACCGAGGCCTCCAAACCCAAGCGCGTGGCACTGATGGCTTCCCGTGAGGACCACTGCCTGCTGGATTTGTTGTGGCGCAACCGGCGCGGTGAACTCGACATGTCGGTGGTGATGGTCATCTCGAACCATCCCGACCTCGCCGATCAGGTCCGCGCTTTCGGAGTGCCGTTCCTCTACGTCCCGGCATCCCGCGAGAACCGGGCCGAATCCGAGCAGCGGCTGCTGGAGTTGTTGCGTGGCAACGTCGATCTGGTGGTGCTGGCTCGGTACATGCAGATCCTGACTCCCGAGTTCCTCGACGCCGTCGGCTGCCCGCTGATCAACATCCATCATTCATTCCTGCCGGCGTTCATCGGTGCGGCGCCGTACCGCAGGGCCAAGGAGCGCGGGGTCAAGTTGGTCGGCGCGACAGCGCATTACGTGACCGGCGATCTCGATGAAGGCCCGATCATCGAGCAGGACGTGGTTCGGGTGGACCACCGCCACTCCGTCGGTGACCTACAGCGACTGGGTGCCGATGTCGAACGGCTGGTGTTGTCGCGGGCGGTGCTATGGCACTGTGAGGACCGCGTAATCCGGTTCGGGAATCAGACCGTAGTCTTCTGACCACGGTTCGGGAGGAGTGAGCGTGAAAGTCTTCAATGGTCTTGACGAGTTCGTGGCGGCAGCGGGCAGCGAGCTCGGCCCGACCGACTGGATGGAGATCACCCAGGATCGGGTGAATCTGTTCGCCGACGCGACCGATGACCATCAGTGGATTCACGTCGATCCCGAGAAGGCGGCCGGTGGACCGTTCGGCGGCACCATCGCGCACGGTCTGTTGACGCTGTCGTTGTTGCCGCACTTCACTCATCAGCTGTATCGCGTCGACAATGTGAAGTTGGCGGTCAACTACGGCTACAACAAGGTTCGGTTCATCACGCCGGTGCGCGTCGGGGCCAACGTGCGGGCGCGTGCGGCGATCGCCGACGTCGCGCAACTCGACGGCGCGGTGCAGGCCACCATGACGGTGACGGTCGAGATCGAGGGTTCGGACAAGCCCGCTGCGGTCGCTGAGTCGATCGTCCGCTTCATCGGCTGAGTTTCCCGCCAGGTTTCTCCGCCAGCAGACACAAAACTGCCCTCAAACGCGGGTTTGAAGGCAGGTTTGTGTCTGCTCGTGTGTTTCTGACAGTTGTCAGAATTCATTGACGCTCGTCAAAGTGCGCTGCTAGTGTTCTGCATCACAATGTGAAGGAGCACTGTTTTGCAGCGTTCACTGCCGCGGACCGCGATCATCGGCGCGGGCATCAGCGGGCTCACCGCCGGAAAGATGCTCAAGGACTACCGGGTTCCGTACACCACGTTCGAGGCATCGGACCGCATCGGCGGGAACTGGGCCTTCGGCAATCCGAACGGACACAGCAGCGCATACCGCTCACTGCACATAGACACCAGCAAGCATCGGTTGTCGTTCAAGGACTTTCCGGTCCCTGAGCACTTCCCGTCGTTCCCGCACCACTCCGACATCAAGGCCTACCTGGATGCCTACGCGAATGCCTTCGGGCTATTGGAGAACATCGAGTTCAACAACGGGGTGGTGCGTGCGACCCGAGTCGACGGGGGCGGTTGGGAGATCGAAGATCAGGCCGGGGCCCGCCGCGAGTTCGATCTCCTCGTCGTCGCCAACGGGCACCATTGGGACCCCCGGCTACCCGAGTTCCCCGGGACGTTCACCGGTGAACAGATCCACTCGCACCACTACATCGACCCGAAGGAACCGCTGGAGCTGACCGGCAAGCGGATCCTCGTGGTGGGCATCGGCAACAGTGCGGCCGACATCACCGTCGAGTTGTCATCGAAATCTCTGCAGAACCACGTGACGCTGTCCACCCGATCGAGTGCCTGGATCGTGCCGAAATACATTGCGGGACAACCAGGTGACAAATACTTCCGCACCAATCCCTATATTCCCTTGTCTTGGCAGCGCAAGATGGTCCAGTTGATCGGACCGATGCTGGGCACCGATCCCACCATGTACGGGCTGCCGGCTCCGAACCACAAGCTGTTCGAAGCGCACCCGACGCAGTCGGTCGAGCTGCCGCTGCGGCTCGGATCGGGTGATGTCGTTCCGAAGCCAAACGTGTCCCGTTTGGACGGTGACACTGTGCGTTTCGAGGACGGCACCAGCGACGTCTTCGATGCGATCGTGTACGCGACGGGCTACAACATCACCTTCCCGTTCTTCGACGCCGAGGTCGTCAGTGCACCCGGCAACCACATCCGGCTCTACAAGCGGATGTTCAAGCCAGGCATCGATGATCTGGTATTCATGGGTTTCGCCCAGGCGATTCCGACCTTGTTCCCGTTCGTGGAATGCCAGTCGCGGTTGTTGGCGGCCTACGCGGTCGGACGGTACGGCCTGCCACCGGTGGCCGAGATGGAGCGGGTGATCGATGCCGATCAGCAGCTGCACGGCGGACACTGCACCGATCGGCCCCGGCACACCCAGCAAGTGGACTATTTCTACTACGAGCACGACATCCGGGTGCGGGAGCTACCCGCTGGGGCCAAGCGCGCCGCCGACGGTGCCGGCCTCACTGTGGGAGTGACGGCGTGACTCACACCGACCTCACGTTCTACTCGGCCGGTGACCGGTGCAGCGCGTGGCATTTCCCGGCCGCAACCGATGGCTTCGCCGGTCCGGAGGGCCGGCCGGTGGTGGTGATGGCGCACGGGTTCGGCGGCACCGTCGACTCGGGCCTGCAACCTTTCGCCGAGCGCTTCAGCGTGGCCGGCCTGGACGTGGTGGCCTTCGACTACCGCGGGTTCGGCGCATCGGATGGGCAACCGCGACAGAGCGTTTCGGTCGAGCGTCAGATGGCGGATTATGGTGCGGCCATCGCGGCCGCCCAACAACTGTCGGGTGTGGACCGTCGGCGGGTGGTGCTGTGGGGATCGTCGTTCTCGGGCAGCCACGTCCTACGGGTGGCAGCACAGTGCGCCGACGTGGCTGCGGTGATCGGCATGACTCCGTTGACGAGTGGGCTGGCCGCCAGTCGGGCGGCGGTGGCGCACCGCGATGTCGCCTCGGCATTGCGTTGGACCCTGGCGGGCGTGAAGAGTCGTGTGGCTGTGGCGGCGGGCCGAGCGCCGACGTTGATGCCGCTGGCGGCCAAGCCGGGGGAGGCCGGCGCGCTGGCCCTCGACGGGGCATACGACAGCTACACCGCGATCGCCGGTCCGACGTGGCGCAACGAAGTCGATTCGGCCATCGGGATGGAGCTGGTGCAGATCCGCACCGGGGCAGCTGCCAAGGCCCTGAAATGTCCTGTGCTGATTCAGGTTGCCGACTTCGACCGGTTCGTGCCCGCCAACTCGGTGATGAAGACGGCCGTGCAGGCCAGGGCCCAGGTCCATCACTACCCCTGCGATCACTTCGATGTGTGGCCGGGTCACGACTGGTTCGACACCGCCGTCCAGGACCAGGTGAGGTTCCTGGAGCGGACGTTGGGCACGTCCGAGGTCTGAACGCCGGCGGCGCCGTCGCTGCCCGAATTGGGTGATGCCGCCGTCGACGGCCAGCGACCGGGCGGTGATGTACGCAGATTCGCCGCTCATCATGAAGACAGTGGGGCTATATCCGCGTGGGCAAGTGCTATACGATCGTATGGCACGCTGTAGGTACCGCCTGGACCCAAGGAGTTTCATGCTCAGCCGATTCGCGCTCGATGGCCGGGTGGCTGTCATCACAGGTGGAGGAACCGGAATCGGCCGTGGCACAGCGTTGGTCCTTGCCGAGTACGGTGCTGACGTGGTGCTGGCCGGGCGTCGCCTCGATCCGCTGGAGACGACGGCCAAAGAGGTCGCCGATCTGGGGCGACAGGCACTTCCGGTCTCGACCGATGTCACCACCGCCGAGGCCTGTGACGCTTTGATAGACAAGGCGGTCGACGAGTTCGGGCGAGTCGACATTCTCATCAACTGTGCCGGCGGCGCGCAGACGAGATCGATCATGAAGTTTGACGAGGACGAATTCGAAAAGGTGTTGGCCCTCAACTTCAAAGCCGTTTGGCACCTGTCCAAGGCCGCCGCCCGCGCGATGATCGCCCAGGGCAAAGGATCGATCGTCAACATCTCCTCGGGCGCGAGCCTGCTGGCGATGCCCCAGGCCGCGCCTTATGGCGCCGCAAAGGCCGCGGTGAACAACCTGACCGGCTCGATGGCTGCGGCATGGGCCAAGAAGGGGGTCCGGGTCAACGCGATCGCGGTCGGGGCGGTACGGGCTGCCACACTGACCGACGACGCGGCGCGCTACGGCCTTGATCCGGAAGCCATTGCGTTGACCAATGGCTTGGGCCGGCTCGGAGAGCCTGACGAAATTGGTTATGGCGCCTTGTTCTTTGCTTCCGATGCGTCGAGCTTCTGCTCCGGTCAGACGCTGTACATGCACGGTGCACCGGGGCCTGCCGGAGTCTGAGCGCAAAGGCCGATCAGGTCAGGAGACAACCGCGGGCATGCTGTCCCAGCCGCGTACGGTCGATGTGCGCGAACGCTGCGCTCCCGACATGTCGATGGCCCACTCGGGCCATCGCTTGAGTACCTCTTCGAGTGCGACTCGGCCTTCGAGTCGGGCCAGAGGCGACCCGACACAGAAGTGCGGTCCGCGCCCGAATGTCAGATGACCTCCGGGCTTGCGGTGGATGTCGAACCTGTCCGGGTCGTCGAAATGTCGTTCGTCGCGGTTGGCGGAGGCCAGCATCAGGAGCAAGGGTTTGCCCGCAGGGATGGTCTGTCCCTGGAAAGCGACATCACCGGTGGTGACGTACCGAGCGACATGCGGGCCGGGCGGCTCATAGCGCAGTAGCTCTTCTATCGCCGTCGGAATGAACGCGTGGTTTTCAGCCAATTCCTTGCGCTGGTCGGGATGTTCGGCCAGTACCTTGCCCATCCACCCGAACAGGCGGCCAGTGGTCTCGACGCCTGCACCGGCCACAACGGCGAGGAATACGATGAGTTCCTGCTTGGCCAGTTTCCGGGTCATTCCGTTCTCGTCGACGAACTCAACATTGAGCAATTCGGTGATCAAGTCGTCGGAGGGGTTCTTCTCGCGCCATTCGACATACTCGCCGAACATCTCGCCGGTGAAGTAGTGGTCCTTCTTGATGTCCATCGGCTTGCCTGGCTCGTTGCGCAATACCTGATTGGCATGTTCGCGCACAGCGGGCTGCTCGGCATCCGGGATCCCGGCGAGCATGCCGATGGTCCGCATCGGGAGCTCGGCGCCCAGATCCTGCACGAAGTCGAACCGTTCGGCCCCTACCAGGGGGTCCAAGCAGGCGACGCAGAAGGCGCGGATCTTGTCTTCGATGGCGCGCATCTTCTTCGGTGTGAAAGCGCGGGACACGATGGCGCGGTGGATTGTATGCAGCGGCGGATCTTCATTGATGAAGATGCCGGGCGGCATCACCGGGTCCGTCATCACCACTTCGAGAATGTCGCCTTTGGCCGAGCTGAGCCGTGTGGTGTCCTTGAGGGCTGCATCCACGTCGGCATAGCGGCTGACGCCCCAGAAGTCGTGGCGTTCGTTGTAGTAGACGGGGTTTTCGTTGCGCAGCCGTCGGTAGGTCGGGTAGGGATCGAGGTCGATGTCGAAGTCCCATGGGTCGTAATACAAATCGGTCAACATCGGCTCCTCGGCAAGGTCATTTCGCGCACGTGCGATGCGTCTGCTGTACGAATGTATAGGACGTTGCGATCGACCGGCAACCGTTCCGCGAGATGGTGGTTGTGCGGTCCGTGCCACATGCGCTATACATACGTACAGCGCGTCCATGCGGGTGGCCCAGTCGAGGAGTCGTGGGAGTTGAGTCGAACAGCAGTGGTGACCGGCGGCGGATCGGGCCTGGGCCGGGCGATCAGCCTCCAACTCGCCGTCGACGGGCATCGGGTCGTGGCCATGGATGTCGACGCCGAAGCGGCCGAGAAGGCCGTTGCCGAGATACGGTCGGCTGGCGGGACGGCGGCAGCCGTGGCCGTCGACGTGTCGGATGAGGCGTCAGTGGTCGACGGATTCAACGTTGTCCGTGACACTTTCGGCCCCGTCGAGGTTCTGGTGACCAGTGCAGCCATCGCGGGTTTCACCCGGTTCGACAAGATCACGCTCGAAGAGTGGAACCGCTATATGGCGGTCAACCTGACTGGCACGTTCCTCTGCGCCCGCGCTGCTCTATCGGACATGGTCGCCGCCGGCTGGGGCCGCATCGTGACCATCTCCTCGGCGGCCGGTCAGCAGGGCGCTCCTCGACAGGGGCACTACTCGGCGACCAAGGGCGGCGTCATCGCCATGACCAAAACCATCGCGCTGGACTATGCGCGAAAAGGCGTCACGGCCAACACCGTTCCGCCGTTCGTGATCGATTCGCCAATGTTGCGGCAGCAGCAGCGGGAGGGCAAGCTGCCTACCACCCAGGATCTCGCCCGGGTCATCCCGGCCGGGCGTCTCGGAGCCGGAGCGGACGTGGCCGCGGTGTGTTCCTTCTTGTGCTCTGAGGGGGCCGGCTACGTGAACGGACAAGTGATCGGCGTCAACGGTGGGGCCGTGGTGGTGTGATGGCGAGGTATCCGTACGAATGACCAGCGCACCAGTTGCCGTCGTCACGGGCGCCAGTCGTGGCGCCGGCGCCGGGATAGCCCACGCCCTGGGCAGTCACGGCTGCACCGTCTACGTCACCGGGCGCACCCGTAAGCGCGTCGCCAACTGGCAGGCCGGAACCATCGACGAGACGGCCGCCAGGGTCACCGCCGCGGGCGGAAACGGTATCGCCGTCGCCGTAGACCACAGCGATGACACGCAGGTGGCGGCGCTGTTCGAGCAGATCGCGCAGGACCACGGCCGAGTCGACATCCTGGTCAACAACGCCGCGATCATCCGCGACGAGATGATGGGCCGGACGAAGTTCTGGGAAGAGCCCGTCGACGTGATCGATACGTTGGACGTGGGCGTGCGCAGTAGCTATGTCGCCACAGTGCATGCTGCTCCGCTCATGGTCCCGCAACGCAAAGGGCTGGTGGCCTTTTCGTCGTCGTCGGGCGCCGTGCACTACGCCTTCGGGCCGGCCTATGGAGTACCGAAAGCGGCCACTGACAAGATGGCCGCCGACATGGCCTTCGATCTGCGCGAGTTCGGCATCGCCGCGGTCTCGATCTGGATGGGCTCACTGCTGACCGATCGGGTGCGCAAGATCGTGGCGGGCAATCCCGAGAAGTTCGGACACATTCTGAATTCAGCCGAGACACCTGAGCTGACGGGGCACGTCATCTGGGCGCTGTACAACGATCCCGAGCTGATGGAGGTCTCCGGACAGACGCTGATCGGCGCTGAACTGGCGGTCAAGTACGGCATAGCCGACGAAGCTGGCCGCCAACCACCGTCATACCGCGACATGTTCGACGTGCACCCGTGCCGGCAGTACCCGCACGTGATGCGCTGAGCTGATCTAGCGCGCGGTGTGGGTCCTGCGGCGACGAGGCGCTGCTTTCTTCTTCGCCGGTGACGTATCCGGCTCAACGAGGTCCAGGTACTTTTCGAACGCCTCTATGACTTCGGCATGAGCGGACTTGACCCCGATGCCCTTCTCGAGGTTGAGGAACTTGGGCAGTCCCGACATGAGGATCTGCAGCGCGGGCAGTGACAGATCGCCGATCGGCCGCGCATTTTTTCCGAACTTGGCGGTCAGCGCATCGAGTTGCATCTTGCGAACGGTCTCGGTCACTTTCGCGATCTCGGCGCGGATCGACTTCCGATGATTTCCGAGCGCCATGAATTCGGTGATCAGCGCACCAGTGGCCTCGTCCCAGCTGTACTCCCATACCGCCCGCAGCGGATCGTCGGTGCGGGTTTCCAAGAGGGTGGTGAGGTAGGTGATGCCACGGTCGGAGTAGCGCCGAATTGCGGCGATGAAGATGTCGTCGAGTGTCGGGAAGTAATACTGCACGAGACTGGGGGTGACCTCGGCCTTTGTGGCCAGAGCGCGGTAGGTGACGCTCGCGTAGCCCTCGCTGAGCATCATCTGCTCGACGCAATCGAGCAGGGTGTCTCTGGTCTTGGACGTTTCGGCGCCCACCCGTCGCGACGATGCTGCCATGGTCTCCTCGCTCGATCGATACAAGCATCTTGGCACTCGCTCACTGCTGTACGATCGTATAGTGTCATTGGGAGCGCCTAGGCACGCGAGGTCGTGTCGGCGGCGCGAGTTGTTTCCACCGACGAGCAGGAGTCCGATGACTGTCGACACCACCCTGACCACGCTGCAGCGCGACGTCCGGTACCTACTCGACAGGACCGAGATTCTGGACTGCGTCGCCCGCCATGCGCGTGGATGCGACCGGCATGACATAGATCTGATTGCGTCGGCCTATCACTCCGACGGCGTCGACGAGCACGGACGTGCGGTCAACGCGGGCCCCGATTATGGTGAGTGGGCCAACAAGACCCACGCTGAGACGTCCCGTGTCCACACCCACAACATCACGACGCATACCTGCGAGATCAACGGTGAAACCGCTCATGCGGAGAGCTACGTGATCGTCGTGCTGATCGGAATCGACGGCAAAAGCGCCCAATTCATCACCGGACGCTACATCGATCGGCTGGAACGCCGAGATGGTCAGTGGCGCATTGCTGTCCGCCGGTCAACCGTGGAAGGGATGTTCCTCGCGGATGCCCGAGTGCTGCAGTCACCGTACTTCGCCGAGCAGGGCTATCTCGTCGGCACCCGCGACCGTTCCGATCTGTCCTACGACCGCCCGCTGTCGCTGGACACACCGGCACCGGCGCGCTGGTAGTTGCTACGGGCCGTACAACGCCGCGACGTCTCCCGGACGCACCTTGAGTGCGGCATTGCGGGGGAGTGCGTCGACGACTGCCACGGCCACCGGCACGTGATGGCTCGGCAACGTCTCGCGCACCAGGTCCTTCAATTCGGCCTCGGTGGGCGTGGCAGCATCTCGTCGTAGCTCGACCGCAGCGAAGGGAACCTCACCGAGCCGGGAATCCGGGACTCCGACGACGCAGGCGTCGAGCACACTGGGATGTGAGATCAATACCCGTCGAACGGTTTCTGGCAGGATCTTGAAGCCACCGCGGTTGATCGCGCCGTCGCCGCGTCCGTGCAGGGTGACGAACCCGTCCTCGTCCATCGAGGCCAGGTCGGTGGTACGTACCCAGTCCGGTCCGATGACCGCGACGCTGGCTTCGAGCAGTCCGATACTTCCGGCCGGCATCTCGGCTGCGGTGTCGGGGTCGACGATGCGGACGCGCACACCGGGCAGGGGCCGCCCGACGCTGTCGGGTTTGTCCGCGCCGTACCGGCGGTACAACTCAGGGGTCCAGCTGCACACCGATCCGGCGAATTCTGTTGCCCCGTAGGCCCATAGCAGCGGGATGCCGTAGCGGCCCTCGAACTCGGCCCGCAGTTCCGGCTCCAACGGCCCGGAGCCTCCCGAGAGTCCCTCCAGCGACGCCAGGTCCTCGGGACGGACTTCGGCCTGCAGCAGCATCCGCAGGATCGCGGGTTGCACTCCGGCCTGGGTGATCCGATGCGTCTTGATCGCCTGGACCCACTCGGTGACGCTGAACTTCTCCAGCAGCACCATGCGTTTGCCCGCGCACGGCGCGGCCAGTAGTTGGCAGACACCGATGCTGCCGAACGGCCAGTACACCAGCGCGGGCGGAGTGTCCGCACCGACCACCTCGGTGCCGGCACCGATCGTCATACTCAGGACGGTGTGCTCAAGCACATTGGTGGCGACCGGGATTCGCTTGGGAGGGCCGGTGGTGCCACTGGTCAGGATGTGCAGACCGGACTGCTCCAGCATCGGGTCGTGCCGGCCGCCTGCTAGCCGTGATGCCGTCACGCCGACCCGGAGCGGGTCGGCCGACAACACGAGACCGGCCGAACCGGACGACGCTACCGCGCCACGCAGCTCGGGTGTCCAGTCATCGATGTCGGCGATGATCGCCGGCAACGCGAGGTTTTCGACGTCGCGGGCGATCGCGGTGGCGGATTGGTACGAGTAGATCATCACCACCGGGCGTCGTGCCGCGATGAACCCCAGGATCGTCGCGGCATGCGCCACCCGATTGCGTACCACGATGCCGATCGGCTCGCCGGGCCCGACGCCTGCGTCCTGCAGCGCGACAGAGACCTGCCCGATGAACCGGGTTATGTCGTTGCCCGAATACCAGTTTCGGGCGAACTCGATGAACGGCCGGTCGCCGTAGGCGTGCAGCCCGGCGGCCAGCGCGTCAGCGAAGTCCGTGCTTGTCGGGCTGGACATTCCGGCTCAGAACTGGGTGGAACCCAGGTCCACGGCCACCCGGCTGGCTGTGACATACCGTGACTCGTCGCTCGCCAGCCAGATCGCGGCATCGGCGATGTCCTCGGGTTCGGCGATGTAGTCGGGGAGGAACGGGGTGACCATCTGCATCAGGCCGGGGTTGGTGTCGTTGGCCCGGGTGAGCGCGGCCAGCATGTCACCGGTTCCCATCGGGGTATTGACCGCGCCCGGATGCAGGCTGTTCACCCGGATCTTGTGCTTACCCAGCTCGGCCGCGAACGCGCGGGCCATCCCGGCGACGGCGTGCTTGCTGGCCGTGTAGTGCACCATGAACGGCTGCATCTTGATACCGGCAGCCGAGCTGATCAGGATGATCGACCCGCCCCGTCCGCCGTCGATGATGTGCTGGGCGCCGGCCATCACCGTGTTCCAGGTGCCGGTGACGTTGATATCCATGACGTCCCGGAATGATTCGGGGGTGGTCTCGTTCCACGGCTCGGGCGCCGTGATACCCGCGTTGGCCACGATCACGTCGAGCCGGCCGAACTCGGCGACTCCTTTGCCGACGATTGTCCGTAACGCGTCGTGGTCGCGGGTGTCGGCGGCGGTGGCGATGATGCGCTTGCCGGTCGCCTCTACCAATCGCACGGTTTCGGCCAGATCCTCAGGGGTGGCCGAGTCGTAGGGCACGCTCGGCGGTAGTGGCCCGGCGATGTCGACGGCGATGATGTCGGCGCCCTCTTTGGCCATCCGGATCGCGTGTGCGCGTCCCTGTCCACGGGCAGCGCCGGTGATGAACGCGACCTTTCCGGCCAGTCGCTCGGTCATGGATTCTCCTTGGGGGATAGGTTTTTCAGAGTTGACGTTGGGCGGCCTTGACCAGCCCGCCGCCGATGATGAGTCGCTGGATCTCGCTGGTGCCCTCGTAGAGACGCAGCAGCCGGACCTCCCGGTAGATGCGCTCGACGGGAACCTCCCGCATGTATCCGGTGCCGCCATGGATCTGCACGGCGAGATCGGCTACGTTGCCGGCCATTTCGGTGCAGAACAGCTTGGCGGCCGAGGGTGCGATGCGGCGGTCCTCGCCGGACACCCATTGGGCTGCAGCATCGCGGACCAGGGCGCGTCCGGCCATCACCCCGGTCTGCTGATCGGCGATCATCGCCTGCACCAGCTGAAAGCTGCCGATCGGTTGGCCACCCTGGGTTGCCGCGGCGGCATAGGCCACCGATTCGTCGAGTGCGCGCTGGGCGGACCCCACCGCGAGGGCCGCGATGTGTACTCGGCCCCGTGCCAGGGAAGTCATCGCGGCGCGGTAGCCCACGTCCACGCTTCCGCCGACAAGTGCGGCGTTCGGTACACGCACGTCGGTGAAGGCGACATCGGCGGTCCAGGCGCCCTCCTGGCCCATCTTGGCGTCCTTGACCCCGACCTCGACGCCGGCAGCGTCGGCTGGCACGAGGAACACAGCGATCCCCGCACCCTTCTCGTCGGCGGGGCGGGTGCGGGCGAACACCACGAAGAGGTTCGCCGTCGGTGCGTTCGTGATGAACCGCTTCTGGCCGTTGATTATCCAGTCGTCCCCGTCAGGAACTGCCTTGGTGCGCAGGCCCGCCGGGTTTGACCCGGCGCCGGGCTCGGTCAGTGCGAACGAGGCGACGACGTCGCCGGAGGCAATGCCCTCCAGCCACCGGGTCTTCTGCTCGTCGGTGCCGAACCCCACCAGTACCTGCCCGGCGATGCCGTTGTTGGTGCCGAACATCGACCGCAGTGCCAGCGAGGTGTAGCCGAATTCCATTGCCAGCTCGACATCTTGGGTCAGGTTGAGGCCCAGGCCGCCCCACTGCTGAGGAATCGCGTAACCGAACAACCCCATGTCCTTGGCCTGGCTGCGGAGATCGTCGGGCACCTTGTCGGTGGCCAGGATCTCGTTCTCGCGGGGCACCACAGCGGTCCGGATGAAGCTGCGGGTCTGCGCCAGGATCTCGGCGAAGTCCTCGTCGCTGACTTCTGTGGCGGCCGCGGTGCTGGTCACAGGTGAGCTCCATTTCGTCGCGCGGGATTCGCGGGGCTGATGAACTTCCAATATCGTATATGAAATATGATCTGGCTCAGACAGAGCCCCCACGGTCGAAAGTTAGGTGATCAGGTGTCGTTGCTGAGCGGTCAGACTGCAGTGGTGACTGGCGGTGCCCAAGGTCTGGGCCTGGCCATCGCGAAACGCTTCATCGACGAGGGCGCCCGGGTGGTGCTCGGCGACGTCAACCTTGAGGCGACCGAGGCGGCCGCGCAGGAGCTCGGCGGGCCCGACGTGGCGACCGCGGTCCGGTGCGATGTGACGTCGTCGGCTGAGGTCGAGGCCCTCGTCCAGGCCGCCGTCGAGCGATTCGGCGGGCTGGACATCATGGTCAACAACGCCGGCATCACCCGTGACGCGACGTTGCGAAAGATGACCGAGGATCAGTTCGACCAAGTCATCGCCGTTCACCTGAAGGGCACCTGGAACGGCACCAAATCGGCCGCGGCGATCATGCGGGAGAACAAGCGCGGTGCGATCGTGAACATGTCTTCGATCTCGGGCAAGGTCGGCCTGGTCGGTCAGACCAACTATTCGGCCGCCAAGGCCGGCATCGTCGGGATGACCAAGGCCTCGGCCAAGGAACTCGCACATCTCGGGGTGCGGGTCAACGCCATCCAGCCGGGACTGATCCGGTCGGCGATGACAGAGGCCATGCCGCAACGCATTTGGGACCAGAAGCTGGCCGAGATCCCGATGGCCCGAGCCGGTGAACCCGACGAGGTGGCCAAGGTCGCCCTGTTCCTGGCCAGCGACCTGTCGTCGTATATGACGGGCACCGTGCTCGAGGTGACCGGCGGTCGGCACGTATGAGCACCTGCGAGGCGGTCATCTGCGAGCCGGTCCGCACCCCGATCGGCCGCTACGGCGGCATGTTTGCGGGACTGACGGCCGTCGATCTCGGTGTGGTCGCGCTCAAAGGACTGTTGGAACGCACCGGTGTGGCGCCGGAACAGGTGCAGGACGTCATTCTCGGTCACTGCTATCCCAACAGCGAGGCCCCGGCCATCGGCCGGGTGGTTGCGCTCGACGCCGGCCTGCCGGTGACGGTTCCCGGCATGCAGGTGGACCGTCGCTGCGGTTCCGGGCTGCAGGCCGTGATCCAGGCATGTCTGCAGGTGCGCAGCGGCGACAACGATCTGGTGGTGGCCGGCGGCGCCGAGAGCATGAGCAATGTCGCGTTCTACTCGACCGACATGCGGTGGGGTGGGGCCAGAAGTGGCGTGCAGATGCACGACGGGCTCGCGCGGGGACGCACTACCGCCGGTGGGCAGTTCTACCCGGTGCCCGGCGGAATGATGGAGACCGCCGAAAACCTACGCCGCGAATACGGGATCACCCGCGCCGAGCAGGACGAGCTCGCGGTGCGCTCGCATCGCAGCGCGGTGGCGGCCCAGCAGTCCGGGGTGCTGGCCGAGGAGATCATTCCCGTGACCGTGCGTGACCGGAACGGTGAGCGGATCGTCGAGATCGACGAGCATCCGCGAGCCGACACCACGGTCGAGACCCTGGCCAAACTCAAACCGGTTCTGCTCAAACAGGACCCAGAAGCCACCGTGACCGCCGGAAACTCCAGCGGACAGAACGATGCCGCATCCATGTGCATCGTCACCACCCCCGAGAAGGCTGCCGAGCTGGGTCTGCGGCCGCTGGTGCGGATGGTGTCGTGGGGCTCGGCGGGCGTCGCGCCCAACATCATGGGTATCGGGCCGGTGCCGGCCACCGAGGTCGCGCTGGCCAAGGCCGATCTGCAGCTGAGCGATATCGATCTGATCGAGCTCAACGAGGCATTCGCCGCCCAGGCGCTGGCCGTGATGAAGGAGTGGAAGTTCGGCGAGGCCGACTTGGAGCGCACCAACGTCCGGGGATCCGGGATCTCGCTGGGACATCCGGTCGGGGCGACCGGTGGGCGGATGCTCGCCACGCTGGCCCGGGAACTGGATCGGCGACAGGCCCGCTACGGGCTGGAGACCATGTGCATCGGGGGCGGACAGGGACTGGCCGCCGTGTTCGAAAGGGTGGCATCGTGACGAGACTTGCCCAGACCCTGGGGCTCAGCGAGTTCCAGACCGAGATCGTCTCCACGGTGCGGCAATTCGTCGACAAAGAGGTGATCCCGACTGCCCAGGAGCTGGAGCACTCCGACACCTACCCACAGGCCATCGTCGACCAGATGAAGGACATGGGCCTCTTCGGCCTGATGATCCCCGAAGAGTACGGCGGTCTCGGCGAGTCGCTGCTCACCTACGCGCTGTGCGTGGAGGAACTGGCCCGCGGCTGGATGAGCGTGTCCGGAGTGATCAATACCCACTTCATCGTCGCGTACATGATCCGGCAGCACGGCACCGACGCTCAGAAGCAGAAGTTCCTGCCGCGCATGGCTACTGGGGAGACACGAGGCGCGTTCTCGATGTCAGAGCCCGAGCTGGGTTCCGATGTGGCGGCGATTCGTACCAGGGCTAAGAACAATGGCGACGGGACGTACACGATCGACGGCCAGAAGATGTGGCTGACCAACGGCGGCAGTTCGACCCTGGTAGCCGCGCTGGTGCGCACCGACGAAGGCGCCGACAAACCGCATCGCAACCTGACCGCCTTCCTGGTCGAAAAGCCTTCCGGCTTCGGCGAGGTCGTCCCAGGGCTGACCATTCCGGGCAAGCTCGACAAGCTCGGTTACAAGGGCATCGACACCACCGAGCTGATATTCGACGGCTACCGCGCCAATGCCGACGACGTACTCGGCGGCGTCACCGGGCAGGGCTTCTTCCAGATGATGGACGGTGTCGAGGTCGGTCGGGTCAACGTCTCGGCGCGTGCCTGCGGTGTGGGCATCCGTGCCTTCGAGCTGGCGGTGCGCTACGCGCAGCAGCGGGAGGCCTTCGGCAAGCCGATCGCCGAGCACCAGGCGGTGGCGTTCCAATTGGCCGAGATGGCAACCAAAGTCGAGGCCGCGCATCTGATGATGGTCAACGCCGCCCGGCTCAAGGACTCCGGCGAACGCAACGACGTGGCTGCGGGCATGGCCAAATACCTGGCCAGCGAGTTCTGTTCGGAGGTCACCCAGCAGAGCTTCCGGATCCACGGCGGATACGGCTACTCCAAGGAGTACGAGATCGAGCGGCTGATGCGCGATGCACCGTTCCTGCTGATCGGTGAAGGCACCAGCGAGATCCAGAAGAACATCATCAGCAAGCGGCTGCTCTCCGACTATCGGGTCTGAGCCGTGTCCATACCCGACTTCGCCGCACGGCCACAGCTGGCCGAGGACGTGGCACGGCTGATCCGGCGGCGGATCTTCGACGGTACCTATCCGGCGGGCAAGTACATTCGGCTCGAACAGCTCGCTGCCGAGCTGGGGATCAGCGTGACGCCGGTGCGTGAAGCGTTGTTCGGCTTGCGTGCCGAAGGCCTGCTGACCCAACAACCCCGACGCGGGTTCCTGGTGCTGCCGGTCACCCGCCGCGACATCGACGACGTGGCCGGAGTGCAGGCGCATATCGGCGGGCAGTTGGCGTCGCGCGCCGCGGGCCAGATCTCCGACGGTCAACTCGACGAGCTCGACCGGATCCAGACGGAGCTGGAAGATGCCTATGCGCAAAATGATCACGACGCCGCGGTCCGGCTCAACCACGCGTTTCACCGGGGCGTCAACAGGGCGGCCGAATCGCCGAAGCTGGCGCAGTTGATGTCCCAGATCACCAGGTACGCACTCGAATCGGTGTACCCGACGGTCGAGGGCTGGCCCGAGCAGTCCACCCACGACCACCGCCGGATTCTGGCCGCGCTCAAGGTCCGTGACGGGGAGGCGGCCCGCGCCGCGATGGCCGAGCATCTGTGTGCGGCTTCCAAACCGCTCACCGATCACCTCGAGCGCCTGGGAGTGCTGGAGTAGCAAAGCGGAAGGACTCGCGGAAGGACTCGCGGAAGGAAAGGTGGGGCAATGCCAGGTGTTCTCGACGGGATACGGGTGCTCGACTACGGCCGGTTCATCGCGGCACCGTGGTGCAGCGCGATCCTGGCCGACATGGGCGCGGACGTGCTGCGGGTGGAGAAACGTGAAGGCGGGGAGGACCGTTGGGTGCAGGCCGTCACCGAGGGCGGCGAGGGTGGCACGTTCCTGCAGTGCAACCGCAACAAGCGGTCACTCACGCTGGACTCCACCACGGCCGAGGGCGCCGAGATCACCCGGCGACTCGTCGCGCAGGCCGACATCGTGATCGCCAACATGCCGGCGGCCGGGATGCGGTCAAGCGGACTGGATTACGAGACGCTCAAGGCCGTCAAACCCGACATCATCCTGGCCAGCGCCACTGCGTACGGAGAGGGCGGTCCGTACAGCGAGAAGATCGGTTTCGACGGTGCCGGTCAGGTGATGTCAGGTGCGGTCTACCGGCAGGGTCTGCCGGAGCTACCGATCCGAACGGTGGTGCCCTATGCGGATTTCGGGACAGCGCTCACGTTGGCGATCGGCGTGATGATGGCGCTGTATCACCGCGACCGCACGGGTCAGGGGCAGCATGTCGAGGGCGCCCTGCTGCCCACCGCGCTGATGCTCTCGAACGCCTTCCTGATCGAGCGGGAACTCCTACAGGTAGACAAACCCCGGATGGGCAACAAGGGCGCTTCGGTGGCGCCGTGCGATCTCTACCGCACCGCCGACGATCAGTGGGTGTTGCTGCAGGTGGCCGGCCAGCCGATGTTCAAGCGCTGGTGCCGACTGGTGGGCAGGGAAGAGCTGTTCGACGATCCCCGCTTCGCGAACGACGACATCCGCTGGACCAACGGTGACATCCTCAACGACATCATGGCCGATTGGTGTGCAGACAAGACCAAGGCGCAGGTGTTGGAACTTCTTGAGAAGGCGAAAATGCCTGCCGCGCCGTTGTATTCCCCGCAAGAAGTTCTCGATGATCCGCATGTGCAGGCCATGGGTTACCTGCAGCGCGTGCCGTTTCCGGGGGCGTCTCGCGATGTGCCGATCATCGAAACCCCGTTTCGGATGTCGGCAACGCCCGGCACGATCCGCCGACGGGCTCCGCTCTTGGGCGAGCACACCGACGAGGTGCTGGATGAGATCGGCTATGACGCGATGCAGATCGCGGATCTACGGGCGAACGCCATCGTCTAACCGAGCAACGCCCGCGCCTCGGGGCTTCCGTTCAGCACTCGTGTGGTGCGGTTCACGATCTGCCACCGGCCATCGATACGACGCAACTCGAAACGGTTTGCGCCGGCGCGTGCCACGATCCACTTCCCGTCCCGGTGGACAACCAGCAGTGACTCACACACCGCCTGCGCGGTGTCGCCGTCGAGTGTGACCCGGGCAGGCCCGAGAAAATGACAGGCGCCTCTGGCGATGAGCGTTCGATGCGCCTCCGAGTTCACCATGGCCTCTACCTCGGCGCGGCTGCACATCTGCCAGGCTTCGACGTCGTAGCTGCCGTCCACGCTCCACAACGCCGCAACATCAGTGGCGGCTCCGGCGTCGACGAGCGGGCCGTAGGAGGCGATCAGCTGCGTCACCTCAACCTGGTCGCTGAGTATCTGCAGACGCTGTTCGAGGTCACGAAGCCGGGATTCGATGGGATCTCCTAGAGGTGACGTCACAGTGGGGTCGCCATCAGCCGGCGCATCAGCTTGTCGGTCCGCAGGATGGCGGCGGCGCGGTCTGGATCATTGTGGGCAAGAGCGACTTTCGCGTGCTGCGATACGACGTGCACGGGGCCGTGGCCGAGCGCGGCCAGACCTTCGGCAGCGACGTCATCAGGCTCGGACACCACCATTCCGGGGATGTCGAAGTTGAGCCCCACCCGGTCCATCGCCGGGGTGCGGGTCACCCCGAGGACGAGTTCGAGGACATCGACGTTGTTGTCCCGCAGTTCCAGCCACAGGCTTTCGGCGAAGATCCTGCCGAATGCCTTGACGCCGCCGTACACCGTGTGCCGGTTCGAGCCGAGGTATCCGGCCATCGACCCGACGAGCAGGATGCCCCCGCGGCGACGGCTGCGCATCTCCGCGCCGAAGTGATGGACCAAGGCCAGCGGGGTGGTGATGTTCAGGTCGATGACCCGTTGAAACGCGCCGAGGTCACCGTCGAGGAACTCTGCGCTGTGCGTGTTGGCGCCGGCGTTGTGGATGAGCAGGCCGACCTTGACGTCCGAAACTGCCTCGGCGACGGCGTCGGCCGAGGATGGCTCCGAAAGGTCGACGCTGAGCGTACGAACCTCGACTCCGAGGGTGCGACCCAGTTGGGCTGCCTTCTCCAGCGGGCCTGCTTTGCGGGCGACGAGCAGCAGATTGATTCCGGCAGCGGCGAGTCGGAGCGCAAAGGACCTGCCGACACCTTCCGAGCCGCCGGTGACGACGGCCCACGGGCCGTACTTCTGAGCATCGAACGCCGTCACGTCGGGCTGGAAACCTTCTTCGATCACCTGTCTGTTGTAGCATCACTTCATACTGATTTCTAGAATCAATTCTAGTTTTGTGAGGAGATCGTCTCGTGCCGCGCATCGGAACGCCACGGGAGCCGGGGCAGGCCTCGACGCCGCGTCAACTGGCACGCAACGCTGCGATTTTGCGCGCGGCGGCCCGACTGGGGGCGTTGCACGGGCTGGAGCGCGTCCAGATGTCAGATATCGCCGCTGAGGCCGGCGTCGCGCTCGGCACGCTCTATCGCTATTACCCGACCAAGCATCACCTCTATGCAGCGGCGCTCGCCTCGTCCATCCAGGAGATGCCAGAACGCGCGGGTATCCCGGACGACCCGGTGGCGGCCGTAGGTGACTTCCTGGGTGAGGCTGCCGAGGCACTGCTGGCGCAGCCGCCGTTGGCCCGGGCGATGTTGGTTTCCGTCAACGCTATTCGGACTTCTGCCCACGCACCGGCCGATCTTTCCATGCGCGAGCGGATCCTGGCAGCGGCGGGGTTGGCCGAACCCACCGACGAGGATCATCGACTGGCGAGAATGGTTGAGCAGTGCATGTACGGGATCCTGACCTGGGCCACTGCGGGGCAGCTCGACGCGGAAAGTGCGGTCGCGGATGTGCGGTACGCATGTGAACTGCTACTGGCGCCGTGGAATGAACGGCGCCGCTAGCTAGAGCGCTCAACATTTCCGGTAGCGCGGCCGGGCACCGCATGTTGGGCGAGCACACGCGATCGTGTGAATCACAACGAGTCGCCGATCGATTGCAGCGCCGCGAGCTGATCACAGAAGTGTTCGGCATCGCGCGCCTGCACCGAGCAGTTGGCGATGGTGGCACCGACGTCGCGCAATCGGTTCAGCCGTGTGCGCACGGCATCCGGGGCGCCGAGTGGGTCCAGCGCCGCACCGGGGGAGAGAACGATGTCGAAGCCTGCGGGCAGGTCATGCGGCGCGAGGAACTCGGCGATGGTGTCCGGTGGCAGGCCGAAAGGCATCCAGCCGGTGCCGAGTTCGAGGGCGCGACGCAGCGAGCGTTTGGTGCGTCCACCTACCCAGACTGCGAGATCCGTCCTGGGCGCGTGGGGTTCGATGGCGAAGCCGTCGACCACCGGCCGGCCCCACGCGGCCCGTAGTTTGGCGATGTCGCGGTCGGCCGCGGCTCCGCGATCGGTCCACTGGGCGCCGAGCAGTTCGAATTCCTCGGTGAGTGACCCCACGCCGACGCCGAGAATCACGCGTCCACCGCTGAGCCGGTCCAGGGTCCCGTAGCTCTTGGCCAGCGCCACTGGATGGTGGTAGGGGAGTACCACCACCGCGGTGGTCAGGCGGATGCGTCGAGTCCGCGCGGCCAGGAAAGCCAAGGTGGCCAGCGGATCCCAATAGACCGTCCCGCGCACCGCGGCGGCCGCAGCCGGTATTCCCGTGTGCTCGGCACACGTCAGATGGTGAAAACCCAGGCTGTCTGCGGCCTCGGCGATCAACACCAGCTCATCGGGGCCGGCCTCGGTCTCCCATGGTGAGAACTCGCCGGGGTGCTGCATCACGATGGGCGTGGATAATCCAAGTTTCATGGCGCTGCCTCCTTGGTATGGATCTTCGCAAAGCTGACGGTGGCGACGACGGCCAGGTCGTTGTCCGGGACCGTGAAGATGGTGGACGTCACCGGTCGGCGTCCGTGTAGCGGATGACGCCGCGGATGTTGCGGCCCTCCAGCATGTCCCGGTAGGCATCGTTGATCTGGTCGAGGCGGTACTCACGGGTCACCATGTCATCGAGGTTCAGTTGGCCGAGCCGATAGAGGGTCAACAGCTCGGGGATGTCGAACTGGGGGTTGCCGCCACCGAACAGGCTGCCCTGCAAGCTTTTCTGCAGCAGGGTCAACCCGGCCAGGTTGAGGGTCGTGTCGGAATCGACCACATTGCCCATCGCCGTCAGCACACAGGTGCCGCCCTTGGCGGTGAGCTGCATCCACGACTCCACCTCCCGGCCTTCGGCGCGGCCGACGGTCACGATGACCTTGCGGCACATGCGTCCGCCAGTGGCCGCGGCAATTCCGGCCAGGGCGGCAGGCACGTCCGGATATGCCTCGCATGCCCCGAATTTCAGTGCCTGCTCGCGCTTCCACTCGACTGGGTCGATGGCGAAGATGCGCCGGGCTCCGGCGATCGCCGCACCCTGCAGCGCCGCGGTGCCGACGCCACCGATACCGATGATCGCGACGTCCTCGCCGGGTCGGACGTCCGCACTCCGCACCGCCGAGCCGTATCCGGTGGTAACCCCGCAGCCGACCAGGCAGGCCACGTCAAAGGGGATCGTCGGGTCGATCTTCACTACAGAGGTCCGATGCACCACGACATAGGGGGAGAAGGTGCCGAGCAGTGACATGGCAACTACGTTCTGCCCCTTGGTCTGCACCCGGAAGGAGCCGTCGGAGACCGAGGCGCCCGCGAGCAGCCCCATCCCGAGGTCACACAGATTGCGCAGGCCCACCTGGCAGGCCGGGCAGCTACCGCACGACGGGATGAAGGACATCACCACGTGATCGCCGACCTCCAGACCCTCGGTGTCCGGACCGACCTCCACGATCACTCCGGCACCTTCATGCCCGCCCAGGATGGGGAAGGCGGCCATCGGGATGTCACCGGTCATCAGGTGGTGATCGGAGTGACACAGGCCGGCGGTCTCCAGGACCACCTTCACCTCGCCCTTGCGAGGGTCGCCGATCTCGATCTCCTCGATCGACCACGGCTGACCGAAGTCCCAGACCAGGGCACCTTTGGTTTTCATTGTTGGACACCTTCCGCCAGCATGGCTCGTAGTGCGGTGTTGTCGACTTTCCCGGTGGCTCCGCGTGGGACGGCAGCGTCGTCGTCGAGCAGGAGCCACAGCGTGGGCACTTTGAATGAGCTGATGACTGCGCGGGTGGCCGAGCGCAGCATCTCCGCCGAGAGCCCGTCACCTACCACCGCCGCGCCGACCCGATTGGCTTGGTCTTCAGGAACATTGGCCACATATGCGGCGCGGACGCCGGGAATCGCGCGCAGCGCCCGTTGTACCTCGCTCGGGTACACGGTGGCGCCACGGACCTTGAACATGTCGTCAGATCTACCGTGGTAGAACAGGAATCCGTCGCCGTCCAGGCGACCCAGATCTCCCGTCGGGTAGTAGCCGTCGGCGGTGAACACCTCCTCGCGGCTGCGTCGGCAGATTCCCCGCATCACATGCGGGCCGCGGATCTGGATCTCGCCCACTGGGCCGTCACCGGCGATACGTACGTCCATCCCGGCGAACGGTTGCCCACAGCTGCCCCACGCGGATTCCGGCATGTCGGTGTCGGCCCGGTATCCGCAGTACGGGCCGAGCGATTCAGTCATACCCAGCAACGACGCCCGCGCGCCCGGCTCTGAGCGCATACCGTCCGGCAACAGTGCCTCAAGGCTTCCCGGCTGCAGTGCGGGCAGATCTGCGGTGCCGACGTGCCGGGCCAGTGCCTCGGCCTGCTCGGGCCAGCCCCGGAACAGGGTGACCCGTTCGCGCTGTAGCAATTCGAGCGTCGAGTCGGGGTGCGGAACCGGCTCGGTGACCAGGGTGGCCCCGGCCAGCAGAGCTGAGAGGATGCCCGCACCGAACCCGCCCACCCAGAAGAACGGCATGGGCAGGTACAGCCGGGTGTCGGCGTTGATGCACCTGGCCTCCAGCCCGGAACGCACTGCACCCAAGGCATTTCCGTGGGAGTGGATCACCCCTTTCGGCGCACCGCTGCTGCCGGAGGTGAACATGATGACCAGCGGATCGCTGGGCCGCACCGGTGGCAGGGGAGCCGTCCCGGCGAGTGTCAGAACTTCGTCGGGGGTCCAGGTCCGGCGCAGCGACGGTACCGGGCCCGGCACGTAGCGGCGTCCGCGGAACCCTTCGACCGCGATCAGGTGCTGCACCGACGCGGTCCGCAGCTGGGAGGTCAGCTCGTCAGCGGTCAGTAGCGTGCTCAACGGCACCAGCACCGCACCCATCCGGGTCACTGCCAATGCGATCCGCACCCAATCGACACAGTTCGGCATGATCAACCCGACCCGGGTGCCCTTCTCGACTCCCGCCGCCATCAGGCCAGACGCCAATGCGGCAGTTCCTGCGTCGAGTTCGGCGTAGCCGATCCGGGTGTCGGGATCGATCACCATGAGCTTGCCGACCGCCGCATGTGCACGCAGCAACGCGTCGATGGTGTCAGGCATGAAACATCCTCGCCAGCGCCGGTAGGTCGACTTTTCCGCTGGAGAGCATCGGCACGTCGGCGGGACGGCACACCGTGACCGCCCGCGGAATCTTGTACGCCGACAGCCTGGAGCGCAGTGCCTGACGGACCACATCGACATCCACCGGGCTGTCTGTGACGATGACCGCCCCCACGATCTGGCCACGGTCGGCATCGGGCAGGCCGAGCACATGTGCGGTGAAACCCAGTGCCGCCAAGGCTGCCTCGACTTCACCGGGGGTCACATTGGCGCCGGCCGTTTTGATCATCGCGCCGGCACGGCCAAGGAAGTAGATGTACCCGTCCTGGTCGACACGCACCAGATCCCCGGTGTGAAACCAGCCGTCGGCATCGAAGCAGTCCTCCCGGTTGCGGCCGTAGTAGCCCTGCATGACATACGGTCCGCGGATGCACAGTTCGCCCGAGGGCAGCACTCGGGTTTCGAATCCGGGTGCGGGCCTGCCGTAGCTGCCGCGCCGCTGCTCGGGCTGATCGCCTTCGTCCCCGTCGATCGACATCACACTGCCGGCCTCGGTCATCCCCAACATGTTGTGCCGCAGTTCCGGGTCGGTGGGGCGCGAGTCGGGGGCCATGACGGGGTAGAGGTTGCCGCGGCGCGCCGAGAAGTGCCGGCCGGGGTAGCTGGGGTCCCTGGTCAGGGGTGCGATTCCCGCGACGAAACCATTGGTGACGGTGGGCTTCTCGGCCTCGATCAGGTCCAGGGTGACGGCCGGGTCGGTCGCATTGGAGCACACCAGCGTGGCGCCAGCAGCGAGGGAGGCCAACAGACCGAACGCGAACCCGCCGATCCAGAAGAACGGTGAGTTGCAGAACAGGATGTCCGCCGCGGTCAGCTGCCGAATCTCGTTGAGACTGCGCTGATGCCCGATCAGTGAAGCGTGGGTGTGCACGGCACCCTTGGGCGGCCCCGTCGACCCGGAGGTGTAGATGATGGCCAGCGGATCGCAGTCGTCCACGTCGTCTTCGAGGTCGGCCAGAGTCGGGGCGTCGGCGTGCGGTATATCGAACACCACCCGCCGCAGACACGGCGCGTCGATGCCGGCGAGGCGTTGCGTGTAGTCGTGATTGCGGAAACTGCGCGCCGACAGCAGGATTGCGGTGTCACTGTCGCGTAGTTGGGTATCCAGCTCAGTCGCGGTGAGGAAGGTGGAGTACGGCACCACCACAGCACCGATGCGGGCGGCGGCCAGCATTGCGACCACGAAGTCCACACCGTTGGGGTAGAGCAGCCCGACGTGGGTGCCCTTGCCTGCGCCGAGCGCGATCAGGCCTCCGGCGACTGCCGCAGAGCGGTGCTGCGCCTCGGCATAGGTGATCCGTGCGTCATCGCAGATCAGCAGCGGGCGATCGGTACACCCGCGAATCAGCCCGCCAACCGTGTCAGACACGTGAGGCGAAATGCTCCCGTACGGCGCCGAGATCAGCCTTCCCCGAAGGAGTTCGGGGAATCGCCTCGACAATGGCGATGTCGGTCGGGATCTCGTAGCGGGCCAGCCGGCCGGCAAGGAAATCCAGAAGCTCCGTCGCGGTGGCTGTGCTGGCTCCGGTGCTGTGCAGTTCCACCATCGCCACCGGGGTTTCGCCGAGCCGGTCATCGGCGATGCCGATGACCGCCGCACCGCGTACCGCGGGGTGGCTCTCCAGGGCGGTGCGCACATCGTCGGGCATGACCTTGAATCCGCCGCGGATGATCGCCTGGTCGGCGCGGCCGAGAATCCACACGAAGCCGTCGTCGTCGATGCGGGCGAGATCGGTGGTGCGCAGCCAGTCCGCGTCGGCGTCGAACTGTGCGGGTTTCACCTCGAGCAGGCCCTTCTCGTTCGGCTGTAGCGGATTGCCTCCCTCGTCGACCACCCGCAGCCGGGCACCGGGATTGGCCCGGCCCACACTGCCGCGCTTGTCCTTCCAGTGCTTCTGGTGGTCGGCGAGGGTCCAACTGGCCACCCCACCGCCGAACTCGGTGGCGGCATAGGAGGTCAGTACCGGGATGCCGAACTTCTCGGTGAAGGCATCGGCGTCGTCGGCCGACAACGGGGCGGTACCCGAGGTGACGGCGCGGACGCCGGCGAGGTCATCGCGGGTGAGATCGGAGTGCAGCACCATGCGCAGGGCGGCCGGAACCAGTGACACCGCCCGCGGCCGGTACTCTCGCACCGCGTCAGCCCAGCGGTGGAGTTCGAACTTGGGCAACAGCACGAACGAGCGGGCCTCGGCGATGCACAACAGCACCCGGAACACCCCGCCGACATGGACCAACGGCGAGTTGACGATGGCGACCCCGCGGCGCAGTTCGGTTGGTGCCGGGGCATTCTCAGGATCGCGGCCGATGACGCTGCGGGCCAGCATGTCGTAGGTGAGATCGACGCGCTTGGGCGGGCCGGTGGTACCGCTGGTCAGCATCCACACCGCGACACCCGGTCGCCCTGGATCGCGCGACGGGCTCTGGGCGGGCGTGACCTCGGGCGCGGTGTCGAGGTCGCGGATCGTCACTGTCGTCGTGGAAGGGGAGGGGGTGGCCAGCGTGGCGATGTCGTCGGCCAGGCCGATGAGTACCGGCAGGTCGAGGTTTGCGATGTCGGCGCGCGTGCGCGCGTCACCACGGGACGGATTGATCACCACGACGGTGCCGCCGGCGGACAACACGCCGAGCAGGGCTGCCACATGGGCCGGCTGGTTGCGCAGCATGATCCCGACCCGCGCGCCTGCCGACACGGCGCCGATGCGCCGTGCCAGCGCCGCGACCTGACCCCAGGTGGACCATTGACCGTCGTACTGGATCGCCGGCGCAGCGGGATCCAGGTCGAGAACATCGTCGATGCGTTGCGAAAGAGGATGTGCCATCAGCGGATCCGTGGCGGTGTCTTGGGCAGTGGGCGGTCGGCCAGTTCGGCCTTCGCGATCGGGTTGCCCAGCCTCGTGTAGATGAGGCCCTGGTCCATGGCTGCGCGGTACGGCTTGTCAAGGGACTCCCAGATGGCCTTGACGGTGCCTTGGGTGGCGGTCGGCGGTTTGGCGGCGATGGTACGTGCGATCTCGTCGGCCCGCGCCCACAGGTCCTCGCGGGCCACCACCTCGGTGACCAGTCCGATCCGCAAGGCAGTCTCGGCGCCCACGCGTTCGTCGTTGCCCAGCAACGCCATCCGCAAAGTGTCACCGAGGCCTACGCGGCGCATCAACCCGATCGGTTCGAGCGCGGACACCAGTCCGGCGCTGACGTGCGAATCGAAGAAGGTGGCCTCAGACGAGCAGATCACCACATCTGATTCGTTGACGAAGTACAGTGCGCCTGCGGTACATATGCCCTGCACCGCGCATACCACCGGCTTCCACATCTTCTGCCACTTCGGGCTCAGTAGCTCGCCGGGATCCTCATGGTTCCAGACGATCTCGGGCTGTCCGTAGCTGGACTTGACGTCGAGCCCGGCGCTGAATGCGCGGTCGCCCGCCGCGCGCAACACCACGGCGTTGATGCCTTCGTCGTCTTTGATGGCGTGCCACGCGTCGCGCATCTCGTTGCACATGGCCCGGTTGAACGAGTTCAGCGCGTCAGGGCGGTTCAGCGTGACGGTGGCGACCCTTGATTCATGGTCGAAGTCGACCAGGATGGTATCCATCAGGGCTGTCTCCTCTTCGCGCGAGCGCTCATCAGCGCGCCTGCCAGTTGGGCTTGCGCTTCTCGACGAACGCCCGGGGCCCCTCGAGCGCATCCTCGGTGCGGACCACCCGCTCGCGGAACGTCTCAGCCAGGATCTCGCCCTCGTGCAATGGCAGGTCCAGCGTCTTGTGAATGGCCAGCCGGGTGCCCCGAACCGCAAGCGGGGCATTGAGGCACACCGTGTCGGCGATCTCGTGGGCACGCTCCAGTAGCTTGTCGTGCTCGACGATTTCGGTGATCAAGCCGAGTTCGTAGGCCCGCTCGACAGTCATGCGCTCGTGCTTTCCCATCAATGCCATCCGCAGCGCCACCGACCGGGGAAGCGCACGGGCCAAACGCACCATCTCGCGGGCGGCAACCAGGCCGATGCTCACATGGGGGTCGAAGAACGTCGCCTTGTCCGAGGCGATCACGATGTCGCCGGTGGTGACCCAGTCCAACCCGGCGCCGCAGCAGATTCCGTTGATCGCCACGACGACCGGCTTTGCCATGGTGCGGAACGGCGGGGTGCCCTCCTGCGGTGCCTCCCACTGTTCGTAGGTGGACAGGTAGGGCCGTTCGTTGAGGACCTTTCCGTCGCCGGGGATCTCCTTGACATCGGCACCGGTACAGAACGCGCGGCCGGTGGCGGTGACGATCATCAGCCAGATGTTGTCGTCGTTCTCGGCCTCGGCATAAGCGGCCCGCAGCTCGGTGATCATGTGCGGCGACAGCGCATTGAGCGCATCCGGCCGGTTCAGCGTGATGGTGGCCTTGTGGCCGTCCACCTCGTATTTGATGGTGTCGTACGTGGCAGACACGGTCATGTGTTTCCTTCGGTTCATCGGCCCTGGAAGTCCGGGTCGCGCCGTTCCCGGAACGCGGCCAGGCCTTCCTTGAAATCGGTGGTGCGGCAGGAGAGTTCCAGGTTGGACAGCTCCTGGTTCATGGATTGGGTCAGGGATGCGTGCTGGCCGTAGGCGATGGCCTGTTTGGCCAGCCCGATCGCGACGGTCGGCCCGGCGGCCAGCCGGGCCAGGAGCGCGTCGATCGCCGTGTCCAACTGGTCGGCGGGAACCGCGTCGTGGATCAGGCCCCAGTCGGCGGCGTCGGATCCGGTGACTTTCTCACCCAGCAGCAGCATTCGTTTGGCGCGGGCCACCCCGGCCAGTCGCGGCAACAGCCAGGTCGCCCCGGAGTCCGGGGTGAACCCTCGGCTCATGAACGGCTCCCAGAACGTCGCGTCGGCGTCGGCGATGGTGAAATCGGCGGCCAGCGCCAGGTTGCAGCCCAGGCCCACTGCCCAGCCTCGCACCGCGCACACCACCGGCAGTTGGATGGTGGCGACGAGTTCGATGACGCGGTGCGCGGTGTGGGGGATGCGCCGCACCAGGTCGCCCGCGCGGGGTCGTTGCCCGGTGCTGTTCGTGGCCACCCAGTCCGCACCGGTGCAGAAATTGTCACCGGCCCCGGTGATGGCGACGGCCCGCAACGAGTCGTCGCCGGCGGCGGCGGTCAGGATGCTGACCAGATCGTCGATCATCTGATGGTTCAACGAGTTACGCCGCGACGGGCGGTCGAGGGTGATGCGCAGGGTGGAGTCCGCGCGGGACGTGGTCACCGAACCGTCAGTCACCTGGAACCCGACCTTTCCTTATCCATACAGTTACCCATACAGTAGGCGATGCGGTTACTATCCTGTACAAGTTAGCAAGGAAAGGTCGCTGATGGAAGGACGCGCACGGCGCATCCGGCAGCCACGGGTTGCCGAGATTGTCGCGTCCAAGCTGCGCGACGACATCCTGTCCGGGCGATTGCGTGCCGGGGACATCCTGCCCACCCAGGAAAGCCTGTTCCAGGAGTTCGGCGTCAGCCCACCGGCGCTGCGCGAAGCCATTCACCTGCTGGAGACCGACGGGCTGATCTCGGTGCGGCGCGGAAACGTCGGCGGAGCAGTGGTCCGGCTGCCGTCACCGGAGCGCACCGCGCAGACGATCAGCATGGTCCTGCAGACTCGGTCGGCCACCCCGGCCGATGTCAGTGAGGCGCTCCTGCACCTGGAGCCGATCTGCGCCGGGATGTGCGCGGCAAGGGAAGATCGGGCTGTCGAGGTGGTGCCCTACCTGCAGGCTGAGATCGACACCCAGACAGTGCAGTTCGACGACACGGCGCAGTACGTGCGGAATGCGCGCAGGTTCCACGAGGTGCTGGTGGCCCGCTGCGGTAACGAGCCGATGATCCTGCTGATCGGATCGCTGGAGCTGATCTGGTCGGCACATGAATCTTCGGTGTGGGGTGATGACGTCGACAAGGCGACCATGCGGGCGGCACTTCGCGACCACCAGCGGTTGCTGGACGCGATCGCCGACGGCAATTCGGCGCGGGCGACCAAGCTCGCCGCTGACCATCTCACCGCCGCGCGGCGCACGACGCTGGCTGCCGGCAACGACAAAACAATTGAAGCGAGGCTGATTTCGCATGACCGATGACCGGGTGCTCTACGAGGTCGATGCGGACAATCGCATCGCCACCATCACGTTGAACAATCCCAAGCAGCGCAACTCCTATGACGCGGCGATGCGCGACGAGGTCGCCCGTTACCTCGATATCGTCGCCGATGACGACGATCTGACCGTCGTGCTGCTGCGCGGCGCCGAGGGCGTGTTCTCCACCGGTGCGGACATGAACAACGCTTACGGCTGGTATGGCGATAAAGAGAAACAACCCGCCAAGTCGCGCCCCAGCCAGCGTCGTCGACTCACGGTGGACCGCAAGTCGTTTGGCTTCTATCACAACTTCATGGGATTCCCGAAGGTCACCGTCGGTGA
Source organism: Mycobacterium sp. IDUB_9 (assembly GCF_055419505.1). Lineage (NCBI taxonomy): Bacteria > Bacillati > Actinomycetota > Actinomycetes > Mycobacteriales > Mycobacteriaceae > Mycobacterium > Mycobacterium sp. IDUB_9. The sequence continues at coordinate 993,739 of NZ_JBVAXU010000002.1, forward strand.
GATCGGCGGCTACGCGTTGGGCGGCGGGTTCGAGATGGCTCTGATGACCGACATCTCGGTGATCGCCCGCGATACCAAGATCGGGATGCCGGCCACCCGGTTTCTCGGTCCCGCGCTGGGTAGCCTGCACATGTTCTTCCATCGGCTCGGCCCGGTGCTGGCCCGACGGATGTTGCTGACCGGCGACATCATCGAGGCCGGCTCCATCGAGCATCTCGGCATCTTTACCGACACCTGTGACGCGGACCAGGTGACGGCCCGGGCGCAGTACTGGGCGGCCAAGGCGGCCAAGATGCCCGCCGACGGGGTGGTGATCGCCAAGGAGGCGTTCCGGCTCGTCGAACAGAGCCAGGCGTACCAGGGGGAGGAAGTGGCCAGCTACATCTTCCACGCCTATGGCACCAACCTGCAGTTTTCACCCGGCGAGTTCAACTTCGTCAAGACCCGCGCGCAGCATGGCACGAAGGAAGCGTTCCGGCTCCGCGACGAACATTTCCACGTCCCCGAACCGCAGTAGTTCACCCCGCCCTGTTACCGTTACATAACGTCTAGAGATCGTAAAGGTGGATTCATGCCAAAACCTGTCATCGTGGGCGCTGCCCGCACGGCGATCGGCCGCTCCTTCAAGGGGACGCTGGTCAACACCACCCCCGAGACCCTGATCACCACGGTGCTGCCCGAGGTCGTGCGTCGTGCCGGGATCGCCCCGGAGTCGATCGACGATCTGATCTTCGCCGAATCCAACTACGGTGGCGGCGATATCGCGCGCTACGCGGCCGATGCCCTGGGCTGGGAGTCGGTGCCCGGTCAGGCCGTCAACCGGCACTGTGCGGGGTCGCTCACCGCGATCGGCAACGCGTCCGCGCAGATCGGCTCCGGCATGGAGCGGGTTCTGGTGGCCGGCGGTGTGCAGTCGCTGTCCTCGTCGCCGCTGATGAAGTGGCGGGTGCCCGGGTTCGGGCCCGAGATCGAGTTCATCGAGCCCTGGATGACCCCGACGCATGTCGAGACCCCGGACGCGCCGATGCGCGACATGTCGATCACGGTCGGGTGGAACACCGCGCAGGCGGCCGGGATCACCCGCGAGGACATGGACGCCTGGGCCGCGCGGTCACACCAGCGCGCCATCGCCGCGATCGATGCGGGCAAGTTCCTCGACGAGATCGTGCCGTTGAAGGTGTCGCAGCCAGACGGGTCCGTCATCGAATTCAGCGTCGACGAGCATCCGCGCCGCGGCACCACCGCCGAGAAGCTCGCCGAACTCAAGGTCCTGCACCCGGAGATCGAAGGATTCTCCATCACCGCGGGCAACAGCAGCGGTACCAACGACGCTGCCGCTGCTGTCGCGCTGGTCGGCGACGACTATGCGGCCGCGGAGAACCTCAACGTCATGGCCAAGGTCAGGGCGTGGGGCGCGGTCGGTGTCGCCGCCCGCGACACCGGTCTGGGCGGCGTCGAGGTGATCGGCAAGGTTCTGGACCGCGCCGGCCTCAAGCCGTCCGATGTGGCGCTGTGGGAGATCAATGAGGCGTTCGCCTCGGTGCCGATCGCCGCGGTGCGCAAGTACGGCATCGACGAGGAATTGGTGAACTTCTCCGGCAGTGGTTGCAGCCTCGGACATCCGATCGCTGCGTCCGGTGCCCGCATGGTCACCACGCTGGTCTACGAACTCCAGCGCCGGGGTGGCGGCATCGGCGTCGCCGCGATGTGCGCGGGTGGCGGCCAGGGCGGCGCGGTCATCATCGAGGTTTAGCTCGTTTGACGTGAGCCCGGCGGGGACCATCCGGGGTGGTCTTCCCGTCGGGCTCACGTTGGGCGGCCGTCTCCGGGCCCGCTGCCTGATACTCGTGCAACTCGGCACGGACAGCTTCATCGAACGCGCGGTCCAGGCTGGCATGCGCGAGCCGGCGCGCCGCCCTGCGCATGGTGTCCACGAGGTCGGCGGCCCAGGCGAGTTCGGCATCATTGGTGGGGACCCACCCCGGCCCCCGCTGGCGGACCACCTCGGTATGCCCGCCGTGGGTCATCTCACGAGCGGCGGCGTCGAGCAACTTGTCGACCGCGGTTCTCGTTTTCAGAAGTATCTCGAGCGGCATTCCGCGGGAGACGAGTGAGCCGAAGTCATCGATGAGGCGTACATCGCTGACCGAGTAGATGTTCTCGTCGGCAGTCGGCTCGATCAGGCCGTGGGTGGTCAGCCGGCGCAGCATCGAGATGTCCAGGTGCCCGAGCCGTTCTTCCAGCTCGGCGAGGGGCATTGTGCGTGGCTTGGGCCGTGACCACGGCGCGGTGACCAGTTCCTCAAGGTCGGACAGATCCAGGACATCGACGAGGTCCTGTCCGGGCTGCAACCCGGTCAGGAATTTCATGATGTGCTTGAGCGTGAAGCCCTCGCCGAGCAACCGGGTGATGGCGCGCAATTGGCGCAGGTGTCGATCGGTGTAGATCGCCACCCTGCCCCGACGCTGGGGCCGGGGCAGGAGCCCGTTGTCCTGGTAGACACGCACGTTCCGGGTTGTTGTCCCCGCCTCCCGAGCGAGGTCGTCAATCCGGTACTCGGTCACCACGGAATCCTATCCGGTGGCCAGGGGACTGCCGCTGACCTGCGCCAGGGCAATGTTGTTGTCGCGGCCGGCAGTGATCTTGTAGTCGTGCAGATTGACGCTCTTGAGCTGATTGACGTATTGGGTGGCAAACCCCGGATACATGGTGGCGTTGAAGCCGTCCTCGGTCAGATACCAGCTCTGGCAGCCGGAGTTCCATGTGGTCGAACCCAGGCGCCGTTGGATGTCCTCGTTGTACCGGTTCTGTGCCTCCGTGCGGACGTCGAGCGACTTCCAGTCGTGCCTCAGGAGGGTTGAAATCGCCTCGACGATGTAGTCGATCTGAGCCTCCATGTACACCAGTGCCGAACTGTGTCCGGGCCCGGAGTTCGGGCCGAAGGTGAAGTACAGGTTGGGATAACCCGATACCGCGACGCTGCGATATGCGTAGGCACCGCGACTCCATTCGGCGGCCAGCTCACGGCCGTCGATTCCGGTGATCGGGAACGGCGTGCCGGCCTTGCAGACATCGAACCCGGTGGCGAACACAATGCAGTCGAATTGGTGCTCGATTCCCTCGACGGTGCGAATTCCGTTGGGGGACAGGCGGGCTATCGGCCAGGTCACCAGCCTGCAATTGTCTGCCTGCAGGGCGGGGTAATACTCGCTGGTCATCAGCAGCCGCTTGCATCCGGCCGAGAAATCCGGCGTCAGTTGGCGTCGCAACCACGGATCCTTCACCTGCAGACGGAGATTTGCGGAGCTGACGGCTTCGACGATCCGGGTGAACGGGGTATCCCAAACCACACCGAGGGCTACCGACTCGTGTCCCCAGTACCACGCGCTGCGCATGAGGCTCTGGGTCAGCGGGATGCTGCGGTAGAGGCGCTTGAGCCGGCCGCTGGTCGGCGTGTTGATCCGCGGCAGAACCCATCCCGGGGTGCGCTGAAAAACCTTGACCGACTTCGCCGTTTTCACCAGTTCGGGCACGATCTGCACCCCACTGGCACCGGTCCCGATGACCGCGACACGTTTGCCGGCGAAGTCGTAGCCGTGGTCCCACCGGGCGCTGTGAATCTTGTGACCCTCGTAGGTGTCGATCCCGGGGATGTTGGGGAAACTGGCGTTGGCCAGCGGGCCGGACGCGACGATTACATTGCGCGCCCGCACCGGGTCCCGACCTTCCAGATTCACGGTCCACTCGCCGGCCGGCGCATCGTATGAAACGCCGACGACAGTGTGGCCGAACCGGATCTTCGGTGCGAGGCCGGACGATTCGACCATGCCGTCGATGTACTCGAGGATCTCGGCACTGCCCGAATAGGTGTGCGACCAGTCCGGGTTGGTCGCGAAACTGTACGAGTACAGCCGGGACGGGATGTCGCACGCGGCACCGGGGTAGGTGTTGTCGCGCCAGGTTCCGCCGACTCGGGAGTCGCGCTCGAATATCACGAAATCGTCGATGCCGTCGGCCTTGAGTCGGATGGCCGCGCCGATGCCGGCGAATCCGGCACCGATGATGGCAACTGACAAGGAAGAAGAAGTCATGTCGTCGATCGATTCTCTCAGGCGACGGGTTCGTAGGTCAGTTCCTGCGACCACGTCGGGGAGTTCTGGACCAACGACATCGGAATCACGCCGGTGATCTTGACCAGTGAATCGGCCAGCCAGTGATACTTGGAGGTCCGGTCGATCACCTTGCGGCTCTGCCACGAGATGAGCCGGTACATGGGTAGGCGCCGGGCGAATTCGCTTCGCTCACCAACACTTTGGAACCTGCGCATCGCCTGGTACAGCCGGTCCTCGTTGACACCCATCTCGACGATGTTGTCTCGCATCTTGTTCAGCAGCGGGAAGTAGCTGAGCACTCCGACCAGGAAGGTGGGCTTGATCCAGCCGCCCACCAACTCGATCAGCAGCTTGCGCATGTCGGCATGACCGAGGATGTCCATCACCTCGAAGTCGACGGCCAGGTGGCGGGACTCATCGGAGTTGATCCGCTTGAACACCTCTTGTGCCACCGGGTCTTTGACTTCGTCGGTGATGAACTTGATCAGTGCCCCGTCCAATGCCACCTCGAGCATGGGGATGACGGTGCCGAGGAACGTCAGGCCCATTCCGTCGGAATGCTTGTCGAGCCAGTTGATGACCAGTTGGACGTTGACGTTCGGCGGCGGGATCTCGTCGTCGTCGAGCATGCCCCACCTGCGCATCAAGGCGAGTTCGGCGTTGGCGTGCTTCTGCTCTTCGGCGTGGAAATGCTCGTAGATGCTCTTGAGGGTCGGATTCGGTGCCTTCTTCGCCAGGGCGGCAAAGCCCCGGGCGCCGACATTCTCGATCCACATCAGGTCGGTCATGAACGGCTTGAGCTTGGCGTGCAGCTCGGGTTCGATCAGCTCGGCTCCCGGTGCGTCCCAATCGATGTCGATCAAGGCCCACTGCCGGTCTTTGATCATCTGCAGCATGTTGTCGAGATCCATCGCCATGAGAATCCTTTCGGGTAGGCGGAGGTGCAGTTGTCGGGAAGGCTTCAGTCTTTGGGAAGAACTCGGCCGAGCAGTCCGGCGCCCCGGACATACAGACCGGGGAAGTGCCGCTTCAGATGCCAGATGACGGTGGCGTCGATCTGGGGCACCACGTACAGCCGGCCGCTGTCGTGCGCGTCCAAGGTGCGTGCCGCGACGTTGTCGGGGGACAGCCCGGTCCATCGGGCCAGCTGCTGGCTGAGGTTCATCGAGCCGGGGGTGATCCGCCCGTCCTGAAACACGTTGGTTTTCACGAAGGTGGGACACAGCACCGTCACCGCGACGCCGGCACCGGCGAGCTCAGCGGCGAGCGTCTCTGACAGCGACATCACGCCGGCTTTGGAGACGTTGTAGGGGGCCATCGACGGTGCGGCTGCGAATCCCGCGGCGGACGCCACGTTGATTATCCCGCCCCGGCCGGCCTCGCGCAGGATCGGTGTGAAGACCTCACACCCGTACACGACACCCCACAGGTTGATTCCGAGCGCCCAGTCCCAGTCGTCGAATCCGATGGCGCCGACGGGTTTGCCGCCGACGCCTACGCCGGCGTTGTTGATCACCAGCGTCGGTGGTCCGCCGAAGGTGTCGGTGGCCTGCTTGGCCAGTTGCTCGACCGCGCTGCGATCGGACACGTCGCAGACCACGGCGTGGCCCGTCCCGGTGGGCAGTTTCTCGATCAGCTCGACTGTCTCGTCGGCCCGGTCCGCGTCGATATCGGCACAGATGACCTCACCACCCCTGCGGGCGAGCTCAAGGGCGAACGACCGCCCGATGCCGCTCCCGGCACCGGTCACCACCGCCTTCGCGTCGGTGCAGCGCCGGTCACCACGAAAAGCATTGAGCAGCATGTCGATTCCGAACATCAGCCCACCTCCACTTGAGTATCGGATCGGTCGTCGGCCAGAGCGGAGGAGATGAACCCCGCTGCCCGCCGCAGCGCCATCGTCGCTTCGGGAGTCAGTCGCGGCAGGGCCTGGAAAACATGCACCATGGCGGGCCAGATTTCGAGAGTGGTCGTCCCTCCGGCCCGGCTGACCTCCGCGTCCAGGTAGCGGGCGTCCGCACTGAGCATCTCGAACTCGCCCACCTGAACCAGCATGGGCGGCAGGCGATCCGCCTTCTCGAAATCGAGGCGCAATCGCGGCTGGTCCGGGTCCTGTGCCGTGGTGTAAAGCCCGACCAATCGACGCGCTGCGTCCGCCGACATCGCCGGATCACGGCGGACCGCCTCTTGCTGCTGGGCAAGGCTCAGCGTGAGATCGATGAGCGGCGAGAAGAGCACCACCGCAGCGGGCTGGAAATCCGGCTCGTCGATGTTGGCGAGCAACATGTCACAGGTCAGGTGGCCGCCTGCGGAATCCGCGCCGATCGCGATGTCGGATGCCGCATATCCCTGAGCGAGTAACCAGCGATAGCCCGCCTCGACGTCGTCAGCGGCGGCTGGGAATCGGTGCTCGGGCGCCAAGCGGTAGTCGACCGAGAAGAACGGCATGCCGGTGGCTTCGGACAACTGCGCCACCAGCTTGCGGTGCGTCCGTGCCGAACAGATCACGTAGGCGCTGCCATGGACGTAATAGCCCGCCCGCGTGCCGAACTCCGCCCCCGGCCCGAGCACCCATTCGCCACGGACTCCGGCCCGGCGGACCGGGACGATCCTGGTGCCGGCGGGCATTGATCCCAACGCCCCCATGATCGTGGCGACCAGTCGGCGGGAAAACCACACCCCGGGTCGATTCATCGGGATGGTGCCGGTCAGACAGCCCAGCGTCCACCGGGTGGCGCCGGCCGCGATGACGGCGCGCGGAGAACGCCCGCTGGGCAGAGCCGGAAGGTCGGGTGGGGCAGCTGCGGTCACGGCGTTTACGTCACCACAGACTGTTACATTTGTCAATGTAACAATCGGCAATGACGTGGTGGATTCAGGCGAGCTGGGTGCGGCTCACCGGGGAAGTGGTGGGTACGCGAAATCGCCCGGCCGCGAACGGGAATCCGGGTCGGTACGCTTTCGCAGAAGTGGCCGAAGCCGCCGAGAGGGGCTTCGGGTCAGGTGAAGGATTGCGCCTATTTGCGCTTCGTCTTGGTCGCCGGAGGGTGTGCGATCCGGGCGGCCGCGTGGTCGAGGATGCACTCCAGGCCGTACTCGAAGTTCTTTTCGTCGGCCGCGCCGATGCGGTGCCCCTCGTTGGTGACTTTTGCCAGCAGCGGGGTGACTTCCGGATCGATGACCATGGTCTCCTCGTAATCGCCGGGTGCGTTGTCGTTGGCCCGGTTCTTCTCGTAGAGGCGGTGCAACACGACCGAGCCGCGGACGTGCACCGAGACGGCCGAATAGGTGTCGAAGGCATCTTCGACCGGTAGCCCGGCCTCGACCAGGCCGGAGATGGCGGTCTCCATCTCCTGCACGCCCAAGCGCGCGGCGCGCGCGCTCAGTGCCGAGCGAATGAGAATGAGATCACACAGAATCGGGTTACCCATGAAGGCTTTTCGCATGGTCCTGGCGTGGTTGGCCAGTGACTCACGCCAATCTTTGGCCTCCACATAGGGCGTGGCGACCACGAACTCGCGCAGTGCACGGTCGGTCATCGCGTTGAGCAGGTCGTCCTTCTTGCGGAAGTACCAGTAGATGCTCGTGACGCCGACGCCAAGATGTTTGCCCAGTAGCGGCATGCTGAGATTGTCGATCGACACTTGCTCGGCGAGTTCGAATGCGCCCTTGATGATGTCGTCGGGATTGATGGACCCGCGTTCGCGCCGTTGACGTTTCTCAGCGGTCGGTTGCTTTGCCACTGCGGGCACCTCCATCAAAATCGATTCTGCTCAAGCCGTCCCTGTGCCGCGGGTCAATCGCAGGTGAATTTACCGCCGGCCGCCATCTGAACTGCGTCTATGCGTGCGTGTCGCGGGGTCTTGTCGCCGTCAACCCTACCGGTAGCCTCTCTGTTGCTGTCCGCCGTCGGCGCCGAGGCGTCGCTCCGGTGCGGTGGACGGGGTTCCAGCTTTGTACTGTAATCCCTATAGTAGGCTTTTCCGGGTAATTGGGCCGCGAGCAAAAGGGGCAACGATGTCGGACGAAGTTCTCACGGAGCGACGGGGTCGCACCCTGGTCATCACCATCAATCGGCCCGAGGCGCGCAATGCGTTCAACCTCGCGGTGGTTCAGGGTCTCGCCGATGCCATGGACGAACTTGACGACACAGCGGAGCTGTCGGTGGCGGTGCTCACCGGGGCGGGCGGAAACTTCTGCGCGGGCATGGACCTCAAGGCGTTTGCTGCAGGGGAACTGCCCTATGTTCCGGGCCGGGGCGCGGGGTTCACCGAGCGCCCGCCGCGCAAGCCGTTGATCTCCGCCGTCGAAGGGTTCGCACTCGCCGGTGGTACCGAGCTCGTGCTCGCGACGGACCTCGTGGTGGCCTCCAAGGTCGCCAAGTTCGGCATCCCCGAGGTGAAGCGTGGTCTGGTGGCCGGTGGCGGTGGCCTGCTGCGACTGCACCAGCGCATCCCGTACCAGAAAGCGATGGAACTTGCGCTCACCGGTGACAGCTTCACGGCCGAGGAAGCCGCCGCATGGGGTTTCGTCAACAAGCTGACCGAGCCCGGTGCCGCTCTCGACGGGGCGCTCGAACTCGCCGATCGGATCACTGCCAACGGCCCGCTCGCGGTGGCGGTGACCAAGGAGATCATCGCGTCGTCGTCTGAGTGGTCGGCCGACGAGATGTGGAAGAAGCAGGGCGAACTGCTCGGACCGGTGTTCTCCTCGAACGACGCCAAGGAGGGGGCGATCGCCTTCGCCGAGAAGCGCGCACCCAATTGGACCGGTTCCTGATCGCGGCGGGCAGGAGCGAAGCGACCGGGGAATAGTCTGCGCCATGGATCTCGGGTTCAGAGATGCGGCCACCGTCGTCGTGGGCGGTGGCCGCGGCATGGGCTTCGCGACGGCCCAATGCTTGGCCGCGGACGGAGCACGGATCGCGATCGTCGGGCGTTCCCGGGATGTACTGGACGCTGCCGCAACGGAGCTGACCCGCCTGGGATCGCCGGAGGCGGTGGCGATCGTCGCCGACACGTCCGACAGCACCCAGGTCGAGCGGGCCTTCGCCGAGGTGGGCGACCGTTGGGGCGAGCTCAACGCACTGATCAACACGGTCGGCCCCGGGGCGGCGGGCAATTTTGAAGAGTTGACCGACGAGCAGTGGCAGGAGACGTTCGACGCCGGCGTGATGGGCATGGTGCGCTGCGTGCGGGCCGCCCTGCCATTGCTGCGTAACGCCGAATGGGCGCGCATCGTCAACTTCTCGGCCCACTCCACCCAGCGGCAGAGCACCCGGCTGCCGGCTTACACCGCCGCCAAGGCCGCGGTGAACAGCGTTTCGAAGAATCTGTCACTGTTGTTGGCCAAGGACGAGATCATGGTGAATGTGGTATCCCCGGGCAGCATCTCGTCGGAGGCGCTTCGAGGCTGGGCCGACACGGTGGGTGTCGACGGCAATGATCCGTATGCGTTGATGGCGGCCATCGACGAGCATTTCGGGCATCCCGCCCATCTGCCGCGGGCCGGACTGCCGAGCGAAATCGGACCTGTCGCAGCTTTTTTGGCCTCCAAGCGAAACTCGTACATGACCGGGGCCAACGTCAACGTAGACGGCGGGTCGGACTTTCTCTAGGGGGCGGTATGGCAACGGCGGCCGAAGCGCGGGACTGGTCCCGCGGTGCACTGCGCGGAATCGGTGACTCGCTCTACACCCCGTTCTGTGGAATCGACGGCGACGACATCGACTGGGATGCTTACCGATACCTCGTGCGCTACTGCGTCGGCGATCTCGGCCGCCAGATGCTTTGGTGTACCAGTGGTTTGGCGGAGTTCTGGGCGCTGACCCTCGCCGAGCGCAAGCTACTGCTCGAGGTGGCGATCGAGGAGGGACGCCAGGCCAACCCGGATGTCGTGGTTCAGGCCTGCACCGCGGCGACATCAGCCAAGGACTGCCTGGAACTCACGCTGCACGCGCAGCAGTCGGGCGCCGACATCGTCTACATCCAGACGCCGATGATGGAGGCACACGGGGGAGAGGGCGTTCTTCGGTTCTTCCAGTACATCGCCGATCGCACGGATATCGCACTGGGCATGTTCAATTCACCATCCTCGGGCTACGTGCTGACACCCGACGAAAGCGCCCGGATTGCCGAGGCGATCCCGGCCGTGTGCGCCACCAAGGAGGGCGCGTTCCGGCCCGCGGCGAGCCGTCGACTGCATGACCTGGCGCCGTATCTGGCGGTGTGGGAATGCGACACCACGGTCTACCGGGCCGGCTGGCTGCGGGACGGGATCGTCTGTCCGGCTCAGTTGGGCACGGCCGGATACCTCTACGAAACTCCGCAACGCCGCATCTTCACCGAGTACTGGGAGCTCGTGTATGCCGACAGACTCATCGAGGCCATGGATTTCGGCCGGGAGTCCGGGTTGGACCAGTTCAGCCTGGACATGGGGTCCTCGTTCACCTGTTACCCGGGCCGCGCCGACTATTTCACCCACTGGGCCGACGCGTTCAAATACGCGGCCTCGGTGCTGGGATTGCCCATCGGCGACTACCCGCATTCCCGTCCGCCCCAGGCAATGCTGCCGGATGCGGCGAAGACCCAGATCGAGACCGCCTACCGAAAGCTCGGTTTGATCGGCGATTGAACCGTCTTTGTGCAGGTCGTAGGGCACAAGCCGGGCTTGCGGAATGCGCTACCGATAGGTATACAGTATGTATGTCTGAACAGCTGGTGTGGCATCGGGAGGTATCGGCGGATGACGGTCGCTGACAGTGTGGGAACCGAGGCAGTCCTCTACGAGGTCACCGATGGCGGCGTCGCGGTTATCACCCTCAACCGGCCCGATCGGCTGAACTCCTGGGGTGCGGACATCTCCGCCGGCGTCTACGCGAGTTTCGATCGTGCCGAAGCCGATCCGGAGGTCCGGGCGATTGTCCTGACCGGTAGCGGACGAGGGTTCTGCGCCGGCGCCTACATGGGTGCCATGCAGGATCTGGGTGCCAGCATCAACGAGGACACGGATGTCAGCAAGATCGTCGGCGAACGTCACCCGTATTTCCTGACCGAGTTGCGGACGCCGGTCGTCGCCGCCATCAACGGCGCGTGCGTCGGCATCGGCCTCACTCATGCGTTGATGTGTGACGTCCGGTTCGCCGCTGCCGGAGCGAAATTCGCCACCGCTTTTCCGCGGCGAGGGCTGATCGGCGAGTACGGCATCACCTGGATCCTGCCGAGGCTGGCCGGCTGGGGTGCCTCGGCGGACCTGCTGTTGAGTGGCCGGACGTTCCTGGCGGAAGAAGCTGCCCAGCTCGGGTTGGTGAAAGAGGTTGTGGCGCCTGAGGATCTGTTGCCCCGAGCACTGGAGTACGCCGAAGATCTGGCCCGCAACTGCTCACCCGCTTCGATGGCGGTCATCAAACATCAGCTCTACGGCGATGCTCATGACGACGTGCGTGACGTCAGTGCCCGCGCCGAGACTCTGATGCACGAATCCATGGTGCGGCCCGACCTGATCGAAGGCATCACCGCGTTCTTCGAGAAACGGCCCCCGAACTTCCCGTCCCTGAAAGAAGGTTGATGACATGACCGACACACCAGAGCGTTTGCCCTACCTGGCAGTCGACGTCGACAACCATTACTACGAACCGGTGGACGCATTCACCCGGCATCTGCCCAAGGAATTCAAGAGCCGCGGCGTGCAGATGGTGCAGGACGGCAAGCGGACTCTGGCCGTGATGGGCGGAACGGTCAACCACTTCATCCCCAACCCGACCTTCGACCCGATCATCGAGCCCGGCTGCCTGGATCTGCTGTTCCGGGGAGAGATCCCCGAGGGCGTCGACCCCGCCTCCCTGATGAAGGTCGACCGCCTGTCCGATCACCCCGAGTATCAGGATCGCGACGCCCGGCTCAAGGTGCTCGACCGCCAACGCCTCGAAACCGTTTTCATGCTGCCGACTTTCGCGTGTGGCGTGGAGGAGGGGCTCAAGCACGACATCGAAGCCACCATGGCCTCGGTGCACGCCTTCAACCTGTGGTTGGACGAGGACTGGGGCTTCGACCGACCTGACGGGCGTTTCGTGTCCGCACCGATCATCTCGCTGGCCGACCCGGTGAAGGCGGTCGAGGAGGTCGAGTTCGTGATCGGCCGTGGCGCCAAGCTGGTGTGCGTGCGGCCGGCCCCGGTGCCGGGCCAGGTCAGGCCGCGGTCCCTGGGCGACCCACTCCACGATCCGGTGTGGGCCCGGCTGGCCGAGGCAGGTGTCGCCGTGGTCTTCCATCTGTCGGACTCCGGGTACATGGCGGTCCCGGCATTGTGGGGCGGCAGCGGTGTATTCAAGGGATTCGGCAAGCGCGATCCGTTGGACATGGTGATCATGGACGACCGCGCGATTCACGACACGATGGCGTCGATGATCGTGCATCAGGTCTTCACCCGGCACCCGTTGCTCAGGGTGGTCAGCATCGAGAACGGGTCCTACTTCGTCTACCGGCTGATCAAGCGCCTCAAGAAGGCGGCCAACAATGCGCCGTATCACTTCAAGGAGGATCCGGTCGAGCAGCTGCGCACCAACGTCTGGATCGCGCCGTACTACGAGGACGACGTGAAGCTGCTCGCGGACACCATCGGTGTCGACAAGATCCTGTTCGGCTCGGACTGGCCGCACGGGGAGGGTCTGGCCGATCCGACGACGTTCACCGCGGACATTCCGCAGTTCCCGGAGTTCAGCCTGGAAGACACCCGGAAGGTCATGCGCGACAACGCTCTCGAACTCCTCGGCGACCCGACCCGCACTGCGTCCGGTGTCGCAGGCCTGGTGTCGGTGTAGCCACCGACATGGCTGAATGGACCATCGGCGCCGTCGTCGACGCGATTGCCGAGGCGGTACCCGACCGGGAGATGACGGTGTGCGGCACCCGCCGCACCACTTTCGCGCAAGCGGCTGACCTGACCCGCCGGCTGGCCAACTTTCTGGCCTCGCGCGGGCTGGGTGCGTACCGGGAACGTCCGGATCTGAACCGTTGGGAGTGCGGTCAGGACGTCGTCGCGCTCGTCATGCACAACGACCTGTACCCCGAGACGGTGATCGGCTGCCTCAAGGCGCGCACGGTCCCGGTGAACGTGAACTATTACTACTCGCCGGGCGAGGTGGCCGATCTGCTGGCCTACCTGAAGCCCCGCGCGGTGATCTACCACCGCTCCCTGGGCGCGAAGTTCAGCGACGTGCTCGGAGGAGGCGCAGCCGAGTTGTTGATCTCCGTCGATGACGGCAGCGGCGCCGAACTGCCGGATGCCGTGACACTGGAAGATGTTCTGGCCCAGGGGGATATCGATCACAGCGTCCTTCCGTCGCCCGATGATCTGCTCATGGTGTGCACCGGGGGGACGACCGGTCGGCCCAAGGGTGTGATGTGGCGTCAGGGCGACATCTACGTGTCGTCGATGAACGGCGCGGACCACGAACAGGCGAGTGAGATTCGCGACAAGGTGGCCAATGCCGGTCCGCCGTGGTTCGCGGTTTCGCCGCTGATGCACGCCGCCGGAATGTGGACAGCGTTCTCCGGGCTGCTGTCCGGCCAGACTGTGGTGCTGCACGACACCAAGCCGCGCTTCGACCCGCGCACGGTGCTCGAAACGGCGCAACGGGAGAAGATCGGGCTGATGACGATGGTCGGTGACGCCTACGCCGCACCGATCGTCGAAGAGCTGGGCCGACGGTCCTATGACCTGTCGTCGATGTTCGCGATCGGTACGGGCGGTGCGGCCACCAACCCGAAACATCAACGTGCACTGCTGGAACACATTCCGCAGATCACCATCATCAACGGGTTCGGCTCGTCGGAGACCGGCAATATGGGGTTCGGCCATACCCAACGCGAAACCCCGACCGCCGAAACCTTCCAGCTGCGGGCCGGTGGGCTGGTCCTCGCCGACGACTACTCCCGGTTCCTGGATCCCGGCGACACCGAGGTGGGCTGGGTGGCACGCAATGGCCGGATCCCACTCGGCTATTTCAACGACGAGGCGGCGACGGTGAAGACCTTCCCCGAGGTTGCCGGCGAGCGCGTGGTGGTCTCGGGCGACCGCGCGTCGCTCGACGCCGACGGGACCCTTCGCCTGTTGGGTCGGGACTCGTTGGTGGTCAACACCGGTGGCGAGAAGGTGTTCGTCGAGGAGATCGAAGACGTCCTGCGTGCACATCCTCGCGTGGTCGATGCGCTGGCTGTGGGGCGGCCGAGTGAGCGATGGGGGGAAGAAGTTGTTGCGCTGGTGTCGATCCGCGACGCGGTCGACGCAGCCGCGCTTCGGGAGCACTGTGCCACCCGGTTGGCCCGGTTCAAACTGCCCAAGGATGTGCTGTTCGTCGAAGAGATTCGCCGGCTCGGCAACGGCAAGGCCGACTATCGCTGGGCCAAGGGCCTGGCCTCGGAACAAGCGGAGACGAGGGCGTGATGCGCAGCGAGAATCGAGTGATTGACTGTCTGGCCAATGTGCACTTCGGCGAGACCGAGAACCAGCCGACCTTCATGAAGAAGGTGCGCGACGACTACTTCAAGGGCCCGAGGTCGATGTATGACCCCATCGACCTGTCGGAGATGCTCGACGAGATGGACACCCACGGTGTGCAGAAGGCCATCTTGATGGATTCCCTGGTCAAGCCGTCGGTAACGGCCCGGAAGTTCGTCGAGGCGCATCCCGACCGCTTCGCGCTGGCGATGGGCGGCGTCAACCTGTTGCGTCCCATCCCGTCGTTGCGTGAACTCGCAGCCGTCGTGGCCGACCTGCCGGTCGCCTATACCGTTGTCGGGCCCAGCTTCTGGGGAGACGGACAGTACCCGCCGAGCGACGCGGTGTACTACCCGCTCTACACCAAGTGCGCCGAGCTGGAACTGCCGCTGTGCGTCAACACCGGCATTCCCGGCCCGCCGATTCCGGGTGAGGTACAGAACCCCATCCACCTCGACCGGGTGTGTGTTCGGTTCCCGGAGTTGAAGCTGTGCATGATCCACGGCGCAGATCCGTGGTGGGACATCGCGATCCGGATGCTGATCAAATACCAGAACCTGCGGCTGATGACGTCGGCGTGGTCGCCGAAACGATTGCCGGACAGCCTCTTGCACTTCATGCGAACCCGAGGGGAGGGCAAGGTCATCTTCGCGTCGGACTTCCCGGTGCTGCGCATGCAGCGGGTGGTGCCGGAGGCGCTGGCGCTCGATCTTCCCGCTGACGTGCTGGACAACTACCTCTACAACAATGCCGCGGAGTTCTTCTTCGGCGAGGGCTCGGACGAAAAGGGAAAATGATGGACCGCTACGAACTCCGCAGGCTGGACTACAGCCTCACCGAGGACCACGTCGACCTGCAGACCGCGTACCGCCAGTTCTTCAAGACGCACTCCGACATCGAGACCGTGCGCGCGGCCGAGCCCTCAGGCTTCGACAAGAGCCTGTGGGAGAGGTTGTGCGCCATGGGTGCCACGACGATGGCACTCCCGGAGTCCGTCGGCGGTGACGGCGCCACCCTGGTCGACCTGACCCTGGTGGCCGAGGAGCTCGGGCGCTCACTGGCACCCGTGCCGTGGATCGACCATGTGGTGGCGGCGCGGTTACTCGCGCGTCTCGGTGCTCTCGAGTCTGAGGACATCCTCAACGGCACCCAGATCGTCGGACTCGATCCTGCGCAGGTGGCCCCGACCGGTGCCCGCCTCATCCCGATCGGGTCGATCGCCGACCACATCATCGTCCGCGATGGACGGGATGTCGTGAAGCTGGAATTCTCCACGCGCCCGGCTCGCGTCGACAACATCGGCAAGCTACCGATGGCGTGGGTGGACCCGGCCGCCGCAGACACCCGGGTGGTGCTGGCCGGCGGGACCGACGCCGTGGCGGAATATCAACGGGCCTTGGACGAATGGCGTCTGCTGACCGCGGCGGCGCTGGTAGGTCTGGTCGAGGAGACCATGACGATCGCCGCCGAGTTCGCCAAATCCCGGTACACCCTCGGTGTGCCGATCGGCACGTTGCAAGGTATTTCACATCCGTTGGCCAACATCGCGATCACGGTCCAGAGCGGGCGGGGCCTGGCTCGGCGGGCGGCGTGGTTCCTCGACAACGAGCCGGAGGAGCGCGCCGAACTCGCGCCTTCGGCGTTCGTCTTCATGGCCGAGGAGGCCGCCAAGGCCGCCACCATGGCGGTACACGTTCAGGGCGGGCTGGGGGTGTCCGCGGAGGCGGCAGCCACCGCGTACCTGGTGCGGGCGCGTGGCTGGGCGCTCGCCGGTGGTGACCCGGGTGCCACCGCAGTGCACATCGCTCACATCGTCGCGGCTCGTGAGAGCCGGGAAGTCACAAAGGTTTAGGGGAACAAGCGTGGATTTTTCGACAGTCGAACTGTCTGCCGAGGACGAGGCATTCCGCAGCGAGGTGCGCGAGTTCCTGTCACGTGTCGTGACCGAGGACGTCATCCGGCGGGATCGTGAGACCGGCGACAACTTCGACGAGGGCGTTCATCTGGCCCTCGGCGCCGCCGGCTACCTCGAGAAGGAATGGAAGGCGGAGGCCGATGGCGGCTTCTCCCGGGTGCGCAGGCGCATCTGGGAGCTGGAGAAGCGGCGTGCGGAGGTGCCGTGGGTGACGTGGGGGACCACCTCGATGGTTGCCCGCTCCGTTGCGAAGTTCGCCTCCCCGGAGATCCGTGACGACGTCCTGGGCGGCGTGTTCGACGGCACCGTGCGGTTGTGCCTCGGCTACACCGAACCGGAGGGGGGCTCCGATGTGGCGACCTGTAAGACCCGGGCGGTACGGGATGCGGATGGATCGAGCTGGATTATCAACGGGTCCAAGATGTTCACCACCGGTGCGCACAACTGCAAGTACGTCTTCCTGATCACCAACACCGATCCGGATGCACCGAAACACAAGAGTCTCACCATGCTCCTGGTTCCGCTGGACTCTGACGGCATCGAGATCCAGGGCATCCGCACCGTCGACGGTGACCGGACCAACATCGTCTACTACTCGGACGTGCGAGTCGACGACAAGTACCGGCTCGGCGACGTGAACGGCGGCTGGACGGTGGTGCGGGAACCCCTCGACGCCGAGCACGGGGCGGTCGCGGCGGCCGACGACGGTCTGGCCGATGTCGCGATCATGATGCATCAGGCCGGGTTCATGGCCGAGGCGGCAGACAATGTGGCTGCGCTGGTGGGCACTCCCGATGCCAGTGGCCGTGCCGCCGTCGACGACGGATCGGTCGCCTATCGGTTGGGGCGCAGCGTGGCCCGCATGGAGGCATCGCTGTCCTCACCGAGCATCTTCGGCCGGGTCGCTCTGGCACAGACCATGCGTGACATCGCCCCGGATCTGATGGATATCGCCGGATCAGTGGCAGCACTGCCGATCGGGGCCGACGGGGGAGCCGATGACCGCAGTGAATATGTGTACCGCTTCGCGCCGTTGGTCGGTATCTACGGCGGCACGCTCGAGGTGTTCCGCAACATGATCGCCCAGCACGTGCTCGGCCTCGGCAAGCCAAACTATTCAGCGCCCAAGGCGAAGGCCTCCTGAGGTAACAACCGCCGAAACGGCATTCCGGCAGGGAAAGTGCGAGTAGCGGCCTGCTGGAATGGCGTTTCGGCGGGATGGATGGTCAGACTTCGGCCAGCTGCTTGTTGAGCTGATCGCCCTCGATGTCGAGGTTGGGCAGAACCCGCTCCAGCCGCTTCGGCAGCCACCAGGCCTTCTCGCCGAGCATCGACATCACGGCAGGGACGATGGCCATCCGAACCACGAAGGCATCGATCAGGACACCGAATGCCAGCGCGAATCCGATCTGCTTGATCATCGGATCGCCGTTGAACACGAATCCCGCGAACACCGACATCATGATCACCGCAGCTGCCACCACGACCCGGCTGGCCTGGGTGAAGCCGTGGGCGACCGCGTCGTCGCCCCGGTGGCCGTGCACATGCGCTTCCTTCATCGACGACACCAGGAACACCTGATAGTCCATTGCGAGCCCGTAGAGAACACCGATCACGATGATCGGCAGCAGGCTCAGGATCGGTCCGGTCGCGCTCAAGCCGAACAACTGTTGGAACCAACCCCATTGGAACAGGGCGGTGGTGGCGCCGAACGTGGCCAGGACACTGAGCAGGAATCCGACGGTGGCCTTGACGGGCACGGCGATCGACCGGAACACCAGCAGCAGCACCAACAGCGACAGGCCGACGACTACACCGATGTAGAGCGGCACCGCATCCGCGAGGCGATCCGTCGTGTCAACGCCCATCGCGGTGATACCGGTGACACCGAGGTCGACGTTGCGCAACTCGCTCAGTGGGCCGGCGTGCGCCCGGATGTCGCGAACCAGTTGGGCGGTCGCATCGTCGGTGGGTCCGGTGCTCGGCACCACCGAGAACAGGGCGAATTCCTCATTGTCACTGACCTTTTGCAGACTCACCGAATCGACGCCGGCCACCCGTCGCAGATCGTTGTTGGTGTCGACCAGGTCGGATGTAGTGAGCTTGGCGTTGCCCGCCGCCGGCTCGGCGACGACCACGAGCGGCCCGTTGTAGCCCTCGCCGTAGTGGCTGGAGACCAGGTCGTAGCTCTCGCGCTGCGGCGTGCCCTGGTTGTAGCTGGCACCGGCGGGCAGCCCCATCGACATGCTGAGTGCCGGCAGCGCGAGCAGTGCGGCGATCACCACGCCGCCGATGGCGACCGGAACCCGGTGGCGCAACACCGCGCCGACCCATGCGGTCGCGAAACGGTGGTTCGCACCGTGTTCGGCGGACTGCGTGCGCCGCGCTTTGTCGGAGCAGACCCGCTCGCCGACCAAGCCGAGCAGTGCCGGCAGCAGGGTGAGTGCGGCGATGACCGCGACGACGACGGTGGCTGCGGCGGCCAGCGCCATCGGCGTCAGCAGTGAGATGCCGACCACGGTCAGGGCAACCAGCGCGATCACCACGGTGGTGCCGGCGAAAACCACTGCACTACCGGCTGTTCCGAGCGCCCGCCCGGCTGCCTCGGCGGCGCTGAGCCCCTTGTCGATGATCAGCCGGCGCTGGCGGTTCACGATGAACATCGCATAGTCGATACCGACCGCGAGGCCCAGCATCAACGCCAGCACGGCGGTCATCGACTGCATGTTGACCAGGTGGGAGAACAGGAATGTTCCGCCGACACCGACTGCCACCGAACTCAATGCGGTGGCCAGGGGCAGACCGGCGGATACCAGTGAGCCGAGGGTGACGACCAGAACCAGGGCGGCGATCGCCAGGCCGACGACTTCGCCCACGCCGACGATTTCGGGCATCTCGACCATGCTCGCCGACGGCAGCACGTTGATCCCGGTAGCGGAGACCGCGTCGCGCGCGGCATCCACCGCAGCTTCGACGGTGCCCGACGGAAGTTCGGCAGTCTGCTTGTCGAACTGGAACTGATACAGCGCGGCCGCGCCATCCGCGGAAACCACCACGCCCGGGACGGGTTGCCCGTTCATCACCAGCGGGTGCGGCGCGTCGTCAGCCGCGGGCGCCGCCAGTTGGGTTTTCGCGATGGCCGCCGACGCGGCCAGGGTGGGACTCGCCGGGCCCTTCGCCAGCTCGGCCTGCGCCAGTGCGCCGGGGTCGAGCACATGCTCGGAGCGCGACACCGAGTCCACGGCACGCAGCATTGCAGCGCGGTTGTCGCCGTCGTCCATGCGCTGTCCTTCTGGGGCGGCAAAGGCGATCAAGCCCTGCCCACCCGAGGATTCGGGCATGCGCTGCGCCAGTTCATCAATGACCTGTTGCGCGGGTGTGCCGTTGATGCGCATTTCGTTGGAGATCTTCGGTGGGTTCGCCACGAGCAGTCCGGCCATGACAGCGACGAGCGCCAGCCAGCCGCCGATCACGAGCCAAGGTCGACCGAAGGCGAAGCGGCCCAATCGATACAGATAGGTGGACATATAAGTGAGAGTAGGCTCTCAATATGGGAGTAGGCTATCGTTTGTAGCGAACCCCATTCTTGGTGCACGAACATGACCTGCGCCACGCTTCCCAGGAACGGATATGCCTGCTCGAGCCGACCGCCGTCGTTCTGACGCATATGCCAACGAGAGCCGCATCGTCGCGGCCGCCCGCGAGATCTTTGCGGCCGATGGTGCCGCTGCGACGTTGACTCAGGTAGCGGCACGTGCGGGCGTCGGCAATGCGACCTTGTACCGCCATTTCCCGAACCGGCAAGCGCTGGCGGCGGCGGTGTACGAGGACGCGTTCGCCACCGAGGTGGAACCGGTGATCCTGGCGCTGATCGACAGCGACGCTCCGCGTGAGGAATTCATCGACGTGATCGAGCGGCTGGCCGAGCTCATGTACGCGCAGCGCCCGCTGGTGCCTTCACTGGATCACCTCACCGAGCTGACCTCCCGGCTGTTCAGCCGCAAGCGCGAACTGCTTGAGGCCGTGGTGGCACAGGGGAAAGCTGCCGGGGATCTGCGCGCCGACCTCACTGTTGACGATGTGCCGACGTTCGTTGCGATGGTGACCGCTGCATCCGTTGCGCTCGACCAACCGCCGCAATTGCGCCGTCGGTACCTGAGCTTGATGCTCGACGCCCTCAATCCCGCTGACGCCCAGCCACTCCCGCCGTGGACACACGAGGGTGTCTAGCCGGTCGGCGCCGGGCGGGTTGCACGGGACCCAGTACGGGCGGGGGAGCTGACGGCGCGATCTGCAGATCGCCGTCCTGGTGAAGCCAGTGGCGCGCATCCTTGCCGAGGCAATCTCCCGGCAAACTCAACTAGACACTGGTCATTGCCGGCGGTTTCACCGCGCCCGGATCGGGGTTGGCGATCGGCAGGCCCATGAACCGTCGCGCGTTGTCGCCCATGAAGTCATAGGTGCGGCGGATGTCCATGCCCTCGGCGTACTTCCAGAAACCCTTCGGCTCGGCCAGCCCCTCGGGGTGCGGGTAGTCCGATCCGAACAGCACCTTGTCCCAGCCGACCGTTTCCACCACATCGGATACGCAGCCTTCCCAGAACGGGCTGACCCAGATGTTGCGGCGGAACACATCATGCGGATGTTCGGGGAAGTTCTGCGGCATCTTCTTGTACAGGTCGGCGAAATCGTGGAACAGCGGGAAGATCCAGCTGCTGCCGTTCTCGACGCTGGCGATGCGCAGCTTCGGGAACCGGGTCAGGGTGCCGTGGCAGATCAGGGCGGTGAGCATGTCCGCGATCTCGCGATGCCCCAGGACCATCCAGCGGAATGCGCTCTGCGCCATGAAGTTCTGGGTGTAGGGCGGTTCCCACTTGTTGACGTAGTCATCGAGCGGCGGGTAGCTGGCGTGCAGCACGATCGGCAACCCGGCGGCCTCGACGTCACGCCAGAACGGGTCGAACTCTGGCAGGGCGGGGGAGCGCCAGCCGTGCAGACCGTTGACGGGACCGGGTTTTATCAACGCCACCCTGCCGCCGTGCTCGAGGATCCATTCCAATTCGCGCTGTGCCGCATCGACTTCGGAGAGGTTGATGATGGGTGTGGAGAACACCCGGTTGTCGTAGTCGAACGTCCAGTGTTCGAGGATCCACTCGTTGAGGGCGTGGACGATCGCCAGGGTCAGTTGCGGATCATCGGCACTGGAGTGTTCGACCAGGCTGCCCAGGGTGGGATAGTTCAGCGCCTCGACGACGCCTTGGCGGTCGAGCTCTTTGACGCGGTCCTCGGGGTTACGCGTGGACGCAGGGGCCTCGATGGCCTTGCCCTGCATTTCCCGCAGAGTCTGACCCTCGGTGTTCTCCCCGGCGAAGAACTTTTCGTGCGCGCCCGGGGCGGCGACGCGTTCGAAGGTCGGGTTGGGGATGAAGTCGGTGACCCGGTTATTGATCACGATGCGGGTCTGACGGCCGAACTGGGCATACTGCACGGCGCGGCTGTACTGCTCGGGCAGGAACTTCGTCAGCGCATCGCCGGTCTCGTACATGTGCTGGTCGGCATCGAAAACCGGTGCGTCCCTGAACTGTTCAGTCATTTGGTGGTCTCCCTATCCGGCGAGCAGACGCAAATGTCCCGGAATTCTCGGCGTGTCGGGTACATATGCGTCTGCTCGCGCTATGAAAGTCAGAGTGTCAACACGGTCGCGGCGGCGGTACCCGGGGCGCCGTAGAGCTGTGCGAAGCCGACGCGCGGGCTGCCGGGCACCTGGCGATCGCCCGCTTCGCCGCGCAATTGCCGTACCAGTTCGTGGATCTGGCGCAGACCCGAGGCACCGATCGGTTCGCCGTTGGCGATCAGGCCGCCGTCGGTGTTGACGGGCAGTGATCCGCCGATCTCGGTGGCGCCGTCGGCCAGAAGTTTCTCCTGGTCGCCGTCGGCGCAGAATCCGCATTCGGCCATGTGGATGATCTCGGCGCCGGCATCGGTGTCCTGCAGCTGCACGACGTCGACGTCTTCTGGTGCCACTCCGGCTTTCTCGAAAGCGGCCCGCGCGGCATACACCGTCGGCGCCACATCTTCGGTGACCGGTGCGCAGGTGGTGTTGACCTCATATGCGCCGTAGCGTCGGGTCCGGACCTCGACGGCCTTGAGGTAGACCGGCTTGTCGGTGTAACGGTGGGCGATGTCGGCGCGGCACATGACTATCGCGGCCGCACCTTCGTCAGGCGCGCAGAACATGTACTGGGTCAGCGGGTAGTTGAGCACGGTCGAGTTGAGGATGTCGTCCTCGCTGATCGGCTTGCGCCGGAACGCGTTCGGGTTCAGCGCGCCGTTGCGGAAGTTCTTGTTGGCGACCTTGGCCAGAGTGCGCTGCGAGATGTTGTGCTCGTGCAGGTAACGGTTGGCCTTCATCCCGAAGAACTGCGTGGTGAGGTACTGGCCGTTCTCGGCGTACCAGCTGGGCATCCCCACCAAAGACGGGTCTTCGGTGAACGCGCCGCGGGGGTGCTTGTCGAGGCCCACTGCGATGCCGATGTCATAGTCACCGAGGCGGATTCCGTCCGCGCACACCTTGGTGGCACTCGCCGCCGTGGCGCACGCGTTGAACACGTTGGTGAACGGAATGCCGGTCAGTCCGACCATCCCGACGATGGCGTCGGGGTTGGCCACCGTCCAGCTGCCTCCCGTTGCAGCGCCGATGTCTTTCCAGTCCACACCGGCGTCGGCGACCGCCGAGAAGATGGCGTCCACACCCATCGCCATCGCGGACTTGCCCTCGAATCGGCCGAACGGATGCAGGCCGACGCCGATGATGGCTACGTCGTTGGTCATTTGTCAGAAACCTCCGGTGTGAAGGCGAATGTGACGACCTCGGTGCCGTCTTCTTCTGCGGTGAACGGGATCATGGTGAGTTCGACGTCTTGGCCGAATTGCAGTTTGGCGGGGTCGTTTTCGGTCAGGCGACCTTCGACCCGGATCACGTCTCCCAGCTGCACCAGCCCAACTCCGAAGGGCACGAAGTCTTTTCCGCCTGCTCCTTTGTAGGGGGCGCCGGGTGGGAACCCCTGGGTGGTCCAGGCGACCAAGGTGCCGCGGCGAGGGAGCAGGATCTCCTCGGTGTTGCCGCCGGAGCACTTGGGGCAGCGGGCCTGGGCGGGGAAGGTGGTGGCCGAGCAGTCAGCGCAGCGGCTGCCGATCAGCTGCGCGTCCGCGTCGGGCCAGGTGGAGATCTCCGGCGCCAGAGCCTTCTGCATACGTCCCGTCCTCCGTGTTCAAGCCAAAAGGGTATAGCAACTGTAACTCTTACAGTAACCTAGTATCGGTGATCGAGAACAAGCCCACGTTCTGCAGAATCTGCGAGCCCCTGTGCGGCATGATCGCCACCGTCGAGGACGGCAAGCTCACCGCGTTGCGCCCGGACAAGGAACACCCGTTGTCGGCCGGGTTCGCCTGCCAGAAGGGCATCGCGTTCTCCGAGGTCGTCAATGATCCGGATCGCGTCACCACCCCGCTGCGACGCACCGGAGGCGGTTTCGAACCGGTCACCTGGGACGAGGCACTCGACGACATCGCGGTCAGACTCACTGAGATCCACCGGCGGCACGGCTCGGGAGCGTTCGCCTGGTACATGGGCAATCCCGCGGCATTCAGCTATTCGCACCTGTTCGCGGCGATGGGCTTCGCGAAGGGCATCGGCGGCGACAGTCATTTCTTCAGTTCGTCGACGCAGGACACCAGTAGTCGTTTGCTGGCCAACCAGTTTCTCTACGGTGCGCCGTTCCCGGTACCCATTCCGGACCTGATGCGTACCGATCTGCTGGTCATGCTCGGCGCGAATCCGGTGGTGTCCCATGGCAGTTTTCTGACCGCGCCGCGCATCAAAGACCGCATGCACGACATCGTGAAGCGCGGCGGACGGGTCGTGGTGGTCGATCCGCGACGCAGCGAGACCGCCGCCCAGTTCGAATGGCTCGGGATCATCCCGGACGCGGATGCGTACTTGCTCCTGTCGATTTTGCAGGTGCTGTTCGCCGAGGGGTTGGTCAGCGCGAGGGCCCGGACTCAGGCCGACGGTCTGGACTGGCTGCACGAGCAATGTGCACCGTTCACCCCGGAACACACTCGGGGGCACACGGGCATCGATCCGGAGATTGTTCGCATGCTGGCCCGCGATCCCGCCGCCACCCCACGGACCGCGGTTTACGGTCGGCTGGGCACCTGCGTCGGCCGCAATGGCACGTTGACCACCTACCTGCTGGACGCGGTCAACCTTGTCGCGGGCAATCTGGACACCCCGGGAGGCAGCGTGTTCAGCACGCTGGGCATCCCCGGTCAGAAGTGGGGCTCGATGGCCATGGGCGCGTCGCTGCGCCGGAGCTACCGCACCAAGCGCACCCGCGTGGGCGGGTTCCGTTCCGTGATCGGGGCAGAGCCTGCGGCGTTCATGGCCAAGGAGATCACGATGCCCGGCCAGGGCCAGGTCAAGGCGATGTTCATCGGCGCCGGTAACCCGGTGCTGTCGGTTCCCAACGGCGTAGAAATGGAAGATGCGCTGGAATCCTTGGACCTCTCGGTGGGGCTGGACCTCTACGTCAACGAGACCACCGCGCACTGTGACTACGTGCTACCGGTCACCTCGATGTACGAGCGCGACGACTTCGCCGTCACGTTCCAGATGTTCCAGGCCACCCCGTTCCGTCAGGCCACCGACGCCGTGGTGGCACCACGTGGTCAGGCGCGCACCGAGTGGGACATCGTCGTCGACCTGATCGGCAGGATGGGTGTCCGCACACCGGTTTTCGTTGCGCTTCGGCTGGCGGCCAAGCGGGCGACGCGACGTGGGAAGCGGCTCAACCCGCGCCCGATGATCGACATGATGATCCGGATGGCCGAGGGTGGTGACCGCTTCGGGCTGCGCCGTGGCGGGTTGACCTTCCGCCGCCTGGCCGAAGAGCATCCGCACGGTGTGGTGGTGGCACCGAACCTCCGTACCGGCGTGCTGAACGAAGTAGTGGTGTACCCGAAGGGGCGGATACGGCTCGCGCACGACGACATCGCTTCCGAAATCGCCGCGATGTCGGGACGAGTCGCACCCGACGGGTATCCGCTGCGCATGATCGGAATGCGCGAACCACGCTCGGAGAACTCCTGGCTGCACAATTCGCCGTTGCTCATGCGCGGCCACAAGATCCATCGAGCACTCATGCATGCCGAAGACGCTGCGGCGCGGCACCTGGCCGACGGTGACGAGGTGCGGGTGCGTTCGCCATACGGCCAGATCGACATCGCGGTGGCGCTGACCGACGACATCGTGCGCGGCACGGTGGCAATACCGCACGGATGGGGCCACAAGGGCAGCGGCGGCTGGCAGATCGCCAACCAGGCCGGCGGCTCCAACGTCAATCAATTGATGTCGAGTGACCCGGCCGATGTCGAGGCGCTGGCCGGCATGTCCTGGCTGACGGGTGTGCCGGTGCAAGTGGAACGCTGCTGACTCCGACGGGCCGCGAAACGGCATTCCGGCAGGTGCACACCCGAACTTTCGCTGCTGGAATGCCGTTTCGGCGGCGGATGGGATTACTGTAAGTGTTACAGTTGCGAGCGTGAGCGAAGTCGTGGACGAGGTCGTCACCAGTGTGGAGGTCGGGCGGCGCGCTGCGGCCCGGGCCGAGAAGCGCATGCTGGTCGACGGTGAACTGGTGGCCGCGGTGGCCGGTGCCGAATTCGACAACGTCAGCCCGGCAACAGGTCTGGTGCTGGGCGTGACCGCCGCTGCCGGTGCGCAGGATATGGATGCCGCGATCGGTGCGGCCCGGCGCGCATTCGACGAGTCCGACTGGAGCACCAACCGAGGCCTGCGCCGGCGCGTGCTGGCCCAACTGCAGGACGCCATCGAGTCTGAAAAAGATGATCTGCGTGAAGAATTGATCGCCGAGGTGGGCTGTCCGGCGATGACGACGGAGAATGCGCAGCTCGACTGGCCGCTGGCCGATGCGCTGCGATACCCGGCCCGGCTGATCGACGAGTTCGAGTGGGAACGCACGCTCGACGGCGGCGGGCTGTTCGGTGAGCGCAATGCCCGCACCGTAGTCAAAGAGGCGGTCGGGGTGGTCGCCGCGATCACCCCGTCGAACTTCCCGATCGAGGTGATCCTCAACAAACTCGGACCGGCGCTCGCCGCAGGAAATACCGTGGTGCTCAAACCTGATCCGAACACACCATGGAACGCCACCCGGCTGGGCAGGCTGATCGCCGAGCGTACCGACATGCCACCCGGCGTCGTCAACGTGGTGCCGACTCCGTCCAACGAGGTGGCCGCGCAGTTGGGCACCGATCCACGCGTCGACATGGTGTCGTTCACCGGGTCCACGGCCGTCGGCAGGCATCTGATGCGAGCCGGGGCCGACACGATGAAGCGCACCTTCCTGGAACTCGGGGGCAAGTCCGCGATGATCGTGCTCGACGACGCCAAGCCGGGCCACATCATCCCCGGCGCCATCGGGGCGTGCGTGCACGCCGGGCAGGCGTGTGCGGCCAACACCCGGATGCTGGTGCACCGCAGCCTGTTCGACGAGGCCGTGGCCAACGTGACCATGGCATTCGGCGCGGTGCCGGTCGGCGACCCCGCGCTGACGACCACGCTGGTCGGCCCGCTGATCAGCGCGGTTGCCAAGCAGCGCGTGCTAGAGGCCATCGACGGTGCCCGCCGCGACGGCGCCGAGATCGTGGTGGGCGGCGGGGAGGTCGCGGGGTTGGCCGATCACCTGCGCGACGGCCACTTCGTCGCACCCACCGTCATCGTCGGGGCCGATCCTGGGGCGGCCATCGCCCAGGACGAAGTGTTCGGGCCGGTGCTGGTGATGCTGCCGTTCGACGATGACGACGAAGCGGTGCGGATCGCCAACGACAGTGCGTTCGGCTTGGCCGGTGCGGTGATGTCGGCGTCGCCCGACCGGGCGATGGCGATCGCCCGGCGGATCAGGACCGGCGCCATTGGTGTCAACGGCGGCATGTACTACGGCGCCGACGCCCCGTTCGGCGGGTACAAGAACAGCGGAGTCGGAAGGCAGTGCGGCATCGAGGGTTTCGCGCAGTACACCGAAACGAAGACGATCGGCTGGCGGCTACCGCGCCAGTAGGGCAGGCTGCACATCCGGAACGGCGAAGCGCGGATTCGCTCCGGCCGCCACTACGCGCATCACGAACGCGGCGGTTTCTTCGGCCTGCCGGGCAGCGTCGAGTCCGCCCAGGACTGCCGTGCGCGCATTCAGGTCAGCGATCAACGCCCCGACCACCCGCAAGGCGCCGGCGTCATCACCACAGATCGCGACCACGGGCGAGCTGTCCTGCGGGCCGGTGAACGGCCATGAAGCACCGGCGAACAGGTGCAGTGCCTTGACCACGTGGGCGCCGACCGCGAGGCGGGCGACGAGTTCGGCGGCCGACCCGGATTTCGGGAGCAGTCGTCCGCTCGGGTAGTCCACCGGATTGGTGCAGTCGACAACGGTCTTCCCCGACAACGCCGCGTTCGGGCCGCCGACGAGAGCCAACGCGTTCTCCAATCCGTCCCAGGCGATCGCGATCACGATGACGTCGGCCTGCCCGGCCAGGTCGGACGGATCGATCGCCGTTGCCGCGGGGCCGATCTGAGTCGCCGCGGCCCTCGCACGGTCTGGGCTGCGTCCCCCGACCACGATGGCGTGTCCGGCTGCTGCCCATGCCGTTCCGAGCGTGACCGCCAGGTTCCCAGTCCCCAAAAGTCCGATGTGCATGGCTGTCTCCTTCGTCGAGTGATGTCACGGCGACGCTAGGCGGCGCATTCCTACCGATCGGTGGGCTACGTGGTGGAACACTGGTCCGGTGATCGAGGGGAATTGCCAGGCGTTCGTTTCCGACTGTCACGTACGCGCCGCCGTCGCGCTCATCAGCCATGCTTGGGACCCGGTGGTGCTCTCGGCGCTTCGCCTCGGCCCAACCCGCCGCAGCCTCCTGCTACACCGAATCGCGGGCGTCAGTGACAAAGTCCTGACCGAATCCCTCCGCCGTTTGACGTCGCGCGGCCTGATTGCGAGGTCAGCCGACGATTCGCGGCCTGAGGCCGCCGTCTACGAACTGACAGATTTGGGTGCCTCATTTGCACGTGGGCCGCTGGCACACCTTGCCCGGTGGGCGGCGGAGAATCAGGCCGAACTGTCAGCGTGAGGCAGGCGGACTAACGGCTCGACAAGCATGCGTCGGCCCGGTCGAGGATGCTGTCGAGGATGTGGTCGAAGTTGACGTCGTCGGCCATGCCGATCCGGTACCCACGGCCGGGAATCGAGGCGATCAACGGCATCGCTTCGGAGTCGATCACCTGTTCCCAATACTCACGGGGGAATTGGACCTCGGGTGTGCGGCTCTGTAATCGTTGCAACACGGCCGAACTCCGCACCAGCACCGAGACAGCCGTGTAGGTATCGAAGGCCTGTTTGGCGGTGAGCCCTGCCGCCACCAGTGCTGCCACCGGCTGTTCGATCTTCTCCAGTGCGGTGCGCGCCGCCGGAATGCCCCGAGTGCCGCGGATCAGGATGAGGTCGCACACAATTGGATTGCTCGTGAACATCTCGCGCATCCGGTGGGCGTGGGCGCGCAGCGACTCGCGCCAGGTGGCGGGCTCAATGGCCAGCACGCTGAAATCGTAATCGAGCAGGATGCGCTCGGTCATGGCATCGAGCAGCTCATCCTTGCGGCGGAAGTGCCAGTAGATGCTGGTCACTCCGACATCGAGGTGGCGGGCCAGCTGCGGCATACTGAGGTTGTCGATCGATACCTCGTCGGCGATTTCGAAAGCGCCGCGCAGGATCTCGTCGATACTGATCGACCCGCGCTCGCGGCGTCGGCGACCACGGGTGCTCGCGGGTCTGACCATGACGGCGCCCTTCTAGCGGACCGGCTCGAACGTGACGGGTATGTCCGTGGGGGAGCGGAACGGCTGGCCGAAGATGTGCGGGTCGTCGTCGGTGACCAGCTCGAGGTTGCGCACCCGGGAAAGTAGGCTTTCCATGGCCACCCGGGTCTCCATACGGGCCAGGTGCAACCCCATGCAGGTGTGTTCGCCTGCAGCAAAGGTGATGTGCGGCAACCGCTTCCGGAAAATGTCGAACTCCTCGGGCCGTTCCCAGCGATTCTCGTCACGGTTCGCCGACCCGATGCAGACGTCGATGACCGCGTCGGCGGGCAGCGCCACACCGTCGAGTTCGGTGTCCTGGCTGGCCGAGCGTTGCACGGTGGTGAGGGGAGTTTCGTAGCGCAACCCCTCCTCGATGGCCGCGTCGATCAGCCCATGGTCGGCCTGTACCGCAGCGAATTGCTCAGGATGGGTGAGGAGCAGATAGATCAGATTGCCCGAGGAGCGGTAGGTGGTCTCCAGGCCGGCGGGCAGGAGCAAGCGAAGGAAGGAGAAGATGGCCTCGTCGGTCAGCTTCTCGCCGTCGATCTCCGCGGTGACCAGATCGCCGATGATGTCGTCGGTGGGCCTGGACCGGCGAAGTTCGATCTGCCCGAGGAAGTAGTCCTTGAGCGCCGCGGAGGCCTCGAAAGCACGCTTGTATTTCACCGTGTAGCTGATCAGTTCGACGGCGCGCTGACGGAACCAGGGCAGGTCTTCTTCGGGTAGTCCGAGCAGTGTCGAGATCACCCGGGTGGGGAATTCGAAGGTGAAGTCGCGCACCAGATCGGCGCTCCCGGTGTCGATGAATTCGTCAACCAGTGCCTCGCAGATCGGGCGCACGATCTCGGGTTCCCAGCGCTGTAGGGATCGCGACTTGAACGCGGCCGAGACCAGGTTTCGATGGTCGCGGTGGGTCTTGCCCTCCATGGCCAGGATGGTGGGACCGATGAACAGCCCGATGGTGTTGTCGTAGATCTTCGAGTTGAAGGACTTGCCGTCCCGGAACACAGTATTGACCGCGTCGAACGATACTGCGGCGAATTGATGTTCCGGCAGAAGGGATTCCGGCGTCTTGGACCAGTCCATCACCGAGCCGCGGAACACGCCGTGCCTGGCGCGGTGCCGCGCGAAGATCGGGTACGGATCGCGCAGCAGGGTGGCCGTATCGACGACGGACTCGCCGGCAGTTTCGTCAGAAGCGACAACCTGCACTTGACTATCCACAGCTCACCTCAACCGCTCGGAACGGACCGATCACACTGATGCATATTACTGTAAATATTACAGTAACGGAATCGACGCGGGTCGGAACAGTCAGAGCGGGATCGGGGCCCCGTTGCTCATCGACGCGATGAAACCGGCGTCGACCTGGATGTCCTGACCGTTGATCCAACGCGCCTCAGGGGAGGCCAGGAAGCCGATCAGCGGGACCACGTCGTCGACGGTGGCGTGCCGGCCGACTGTGGCACGCACCAGGTCGAGCACGTCTTTGCCCATGGTCTGTTCGAAGTCGGTCAGGATCGGCGTCTCGACCGGGCCCGGGCTGACGGTGTTGACCCGCACGCCGTACTTGGTCCAGGCCGGGCCTGCCACCCGCTTGACGAACAGGATGGCGGCCTGCTTGGAAGTGGTGTACACCGGGAAATTCGGATCCTGGCCGGCTTGCCACTGCGCCACCGCATCCCCATCGGTCAGTTCGAGAAGCCCGTCCAGCACGTCGACGCGCTGCTGCCAGCCCAGAGCCGCGGTCGAGGCCACCGTGACGATCGACCCGCCGTGACGCAGGAGCGGCAGCATGCCCTCGGCCATCAGTCGCATGCCGAGATAGTTGACCTTGAGCACGTCGGCGGCCGGCGCGGTGCCCGGAACCCCGGCGACGTGCGCGAGCATGTCCCAGCCGTCCCCGATCTCACCCAGAAGTCGCGCGATGTCGCCGGCATCCCGAAGGTCGCAGGTCGCATGCTCCGATGCCGGGGTGTCGTTGGTGCGCAGGTCGACCGCGAGTACGTGGTCGCCCCGCTCGAAGAAGTGCGCCGCGGTGGCCGCTCCGATTCCGGATCCGGCTCCGACGACGACGATCCTGCGCGCGGTTTCCGACATGCCCAACCTCTCACCGAATGAACGACAGTAAGGATGACTGTAAACAATTCGGGCTAGCCGGACAATCGGCTCCTACCTGCTTGACGGGTGCTACCGTGAGCCTTACCGGAGGGACCTTCGGGATGTGGGCGACGCGTGCCTGGCGAGGGGACGGAATCGATGAGTGCGCTGGAGGAGCGCGCTGGGGTACAACCGCAGCGCGACGGTCTCGACGAGGTGCTGGCTGCCCAGCGCTGCTCTTTCATCGCCGATGGGCCGCCCGATATCGCGCTGCGCCGCAACCGTATTGACCGGCTGCTCGCGATGGTCCTCGACAACTCGGAAGATTTCGTCGCCGCTACCGCTGCCGACTATGGGTCACGTTCCCGGTCGGCGGCGTTCTTCGCCGAGATCCTCGGCATGCTTTCGGTCATCGAGCACACCAGAGCGCATGTGCCGCAATGGATGCGTGCGACCAAGCTGATGCGGGCAGCCCGGTTCGCGGGTCTGCGCGCCGAAGTGCTGCCGAGCCCGCTCGGCGTGATCGGCGTGATCGGTCCGTGGAACTTCCCGATCCAACTGACGGTGCTGCCCGCGGCGGCCGCATTCGCCGCAGGCAACCGGGTGATGATGAAGATGTCTGAGGTCACGCCACGTACCGCCGAACTGATGGCGGCGACAGTCCCGAGGTACTTCGATCCGACCGAGTTGAGAGTCGTGACCGGTGGGCCGGATGTCGCCGCTGAGTTCGCGGGCCTGCCGTTCGACCACCTGTTTTTCACCGGCTCGCCTTCGGTGGGAAAGCTTGTCGCCCGGGCCGCGTCGGACAACCTCGTTCCCGTCACGCTGGAGCTGGGGGGCAAGAACCCGGTGGTCGTGGCGCCCGGCGCCGACATCGAACGGGCGGCCAATCGAATCGCCCAGGCGCGCATGGTCAATGGCGGTCAGGTGTGTGTATGCCCTGACTATGTCTTCGTACCGGAAGCTGAGGTCGACCGGTTCGTCGCAGTGGCGCGCAAGACCTTGACCAACCTGTTTCCCACCGTCGTGGGCAATCCCGACTACTGCTCCTCGGTGAACCAGGCCAATTTCGACCGCGTCGTCGGCCTGATCGCGGACGCGCGTGCGCACGGGGCTCGAATCGATTCCGTGGTCCCGGCGGGGGAAGTGCTGCCCGATCCGGGCTCGCGCAAGATCGCGCCGACCATTGTGCGTGACGTCGATGACCGGATGCAGATCGCGAGCGAGGAAGTGTTCGGTCCCGTGCTGATGGTCCGCGGCTACGCCGGCCTCACCGAGGCGGTCGACCACATCAACGCCAACCCGTCACCGTTGGTGGCGTATTGGTTCGGTCCCGACAACGCCGATTTCCGGCACTTCGTCAGCCACACCCGCAGCGGTGGGGTGGCCCGCAATGACTTTGCCGCGCACATGATCCCGTCCGACGCCCCGTTCGGTGGCGTCGGCCGCAGCGGCACCGGCGCCTACCACGGCAAGGCCGGCTTCGATGCATTCAGCCACTACCGCACCGTGGTCGGCAGTGACCTGCCATTCAGTGTCACGGGGCAGGCGGCGAGGCCGTTCAGCGCGGCCATGCGGGTCAGCGCGGACCTCAGCCTGCGACGGGCCCGCAGCCGGACCGCCGCCCGGCTCAAGAAGTTTCGCTGAGCGCCTGCTCGCGGGCCCACCGGTAGTCGGCTTTACCGGCCGGGCTGCGCTCGATGACCGGGCGGAACACCACGGCCTTGGGCAGCTTGTAGCGGGCGATCGAGGTTTCGGCGTGCGCGATGAGCTCGTCGGCCCCGGCCACAGCACCCTGGGCCAGTGCCACGACAGCCACTACCTCCTGTCCCCAGCGCTCGCTGGGGCGGCCGGCGACGACGACGTCCTGCACCGCCGGGTGCGAGGCGATCGCGGACTCGACCTCCTCGGCGAAGATCTTCTCGCCGCCGGAGTTGATGGTCACCGAATCGCGGCCTAGGAGTTCGATTGCACCGCTGCCCAGATGGCGGGCCCGATCGCCGGGCGTCGCGTAGCGCACGCCGTCGATCACCGGGAATGTCGCCGCAGTCTTGGCGGCATCGCCCTTGTATCCCAGTGGCACGAACCCTCGCTGCGCCAGCCAGCCCAGCCCCTCGTGGCCGGCGGTCAGGACCGCGGTGAAATCCTCGGTCACCACACAGGTGTCGGGTCCGGCGTTGAACGTTCCGGTCGACACCGCACCGGGAGCAGACATGTGGCTCATCTGGGCGCCGGTCTCCGATGACCCCACTCCGTCGACGACGATGAGATTGGCCTTGGCGTCGATGAGTTGCTGTTTGACGTAAGGGGTCAGCTGCGCTCCGCCGTTCGCCACGACCGACAGAGACGACACGTCTGCGGTGCCACCCTTGATCGCATCCAGCAGCGGGCGGGCCATTGCGTCACCGACGACGGTGGCCACCAGTACCTGTTCGCGTTCGATGGTGCGCACCACGTCGTCGGCATCGAAACGATCGACCACACTGGGGAATACGAGGGTCTGGCCGGTGGTGATCGCGGTCATCGCGGCCCATTGCGCGGCACCGTGGATCAGCGGTGGGAGGATCATCAGCTTGGTGCCGGGATTCTCGGCCGCACGGCCGACGATTTCCTCGACGGACTGTGACTTGTCCCCGGTCATCATGTTGCGTCCGCCGAACGCGGTCATGAAGATGTCGTGCTGGCGCCACAGCACGCCCTTGGGCATGCCGGTCGTGCCGCCGGTGTACAGGACGTAGAGGTCGTCCGGGCTGGGCTCCACGGGTGCGTACACGGGCGTCGGGGTGTCGGCCACGATCGTGTCGTAATCGACTGCTCCGTGGAGCAATTCGTTGCCGGATCCGTCGGCGATCTGGATCAGGACCCGCAGAGCAGGCAGTTCGGGCAGCACCTCGGCCACCCGGGGTGCGAATGCCGCGTGATACACCAACGCCGACGCCCCGGAATCGGCCAGCAGGTATTGCAATTCGTTCTTGACGTAACGGTAGTTGACGTTGAATGGAGCGACTCTGGACCGGAAGGCACCGAGCAGCGATTCGACGAACTCCGGTCCGTTGTAGGCATAGATGCCCAGTAGGTCCTGACCTACCTCATGGCCGGCCAGGTCACCACGTTCGGTCTGTGCTCCCAGACCGCGCGAATGCAGGTATGCCGCCAGGCGATTCGACCGGTCGACGACCTGGCGGTAGCTGAAGCGCCGGTCGCCCTGGACTATCAGGGAGCGGTCCGGTATGGCGGTGGCGACGGCCTCGGCGACGGCCGGAACGGTGAACTGCACGGGGCTCTCCTAGCGGCGGGTTTGGTCAGCGCTGCCAGACACGCAGCAGGTCTTCGGTGGTGGTGACGGTGGCAAGAAGGGACAGCGTATTGTCGATCACCGCGTCGGCATAGGCCGTCGGAATTCCGGCTACCGCATCGCGTGGCAGTACCACCCGGTACCCGGCGTTGACCGCGTCCATCACCAGGTTGGTGATCGCGATGTTCACCGAGACGCCGACGGCCACGATCGTGCGCACGCCGAGATTGCGCAGGACGGCATCGAGGTCGGTGCCACCCATCGGCCCCAGGCCGTGCCAGCGGGAGAGCACGAGATCATCTGGCTCCGGGCCGAATTCGGGCAGTAGTGCGGCGCCCGGGCTGCCTGGCAGTATCCCCACGTCGCTGCGGCCGATGGCGAAGATCTTGGCGTTGTGGTTGGAGCCCAATCCATCCGGGCGCCGCTGCACCAGGCAGTGCACCACCTGTGTGGAGACCGCCCGCGCGACGGGTAACAGGCGGGCGATGTTGGGCAGCGCCTCCCGGCGGGCCTCATCGGCCAATGCGGCCAACCCGGCGTCAGGACCGACCACCGCGCCCTGGCATTCCTGGGTGATGATCGCGGTGTGCTCGGGTGCGACCAGCTCGCTCAGATCGGGTCTCATACGCCGGCGACAGCACTCTCGACCGGGGGCACCTCATAAAACTGGGTGGCCCACTTGCGCATCGCCATATAGGGTTTGGCGTCGATCTTGGCCAGCGGGGGATGCTCGACGTACTTCTGATAGCGCCAGATGTCGCAGTCTTCCCACACGGTCTTGAGGAACTGCTTCTCGACCTTTGCGCGGACGTGATCCGGTGGGATGTCCGACCCGGAAGCCGTGCCTGATTCTTTGGGCCACCAGATTGAATAGAACATGTCCGACACCTCGTCGTCGACCGGAGTGCAGGCGAAGATCAACCGGTGGTTGGACGAGCCCTCAAAGGCGCTCATCGCGAAGCCGAGTCCGGAGAAGTGGCTGTGGATTCGCAGTGCCATCTTGTTCGGGTCGTCGCTGCGGGCGTCGGGCCAGCCGGTGAGAAAGCGCCATTCCTCGTCGACATGTTCCCAGTGCAGACACACCGGAGTCACGCTGGCACCGTGTACGTAGCGGAAATGTGAACTGTCCGGCCCATTTTCGGCCACGATCTGCGGGTGCACCGGGATGGCGTCGGCCCGGCTGGAGAACTCCGGGTAGGGCCGGTAGTACGCGTCCGGATCGGTGTTGAACTGAGGGAACTTGTGGAAGATGTCGGGCAGCTCCCACTGCGGCTCCAAACCGGCGGGCTGGTACCACATGAAGATGCAGCCGTACTGTTCCTTGACCGGGTAGGACCTAAGCCGGAGACCACGGTTGGGCTTGTCGGGCTGATACGGAATGTAGGTGTTGTTGCCCTCCGGCCCCCAGCGCCAGCCGTGGAATGGGCACTCCACGCAATCGCCGACGACCTTGCCGCCGTGACCGATGTGGGCGCCGAGATGCTTGCAATGGGCTTCCAGTACATGCAACTCGCCGGACTCGTCGCGGTACGCCGCGAGGTCCTCGCCGAAGTACTTCAGCGCACGCACGTCGCCGACCTCGTACTCGGCCGACCAGCCGATCATGAACCAGCCGGTGACCTTCCAGGTGAACGGCACTTTCATGGCCGCCTGCCTCCCTGTCTCCACTGCTCTCGCAATACCTACGGAAGACATTACAGTAGTCATTTCTGGATAGGGAAGATGCGGTATCGTCGCATCCGCCGAAACCGCATTCCGGCAGGTGCGCTCTCGCACTTTTCCTGCTGGAATACCGTTTCGGCGGGTGTACTTTTCCGCAACCAACCAGGAGGTGACCCGTTGTCCGACGACATCGAGGCGATCAAGCAGCTCAAAGCCCGCTATTGCCGGTTCCTGGACACCAAGGACATCGATGCCTGGCGGGGATTGTTCGTCGACGACGTCGTGGTGACGCTCGACATGGCTGTGTCGACCGGCGGTGCAGATCCTCAGACGGCCCCACCGTTGAAGAGCTTTGACGAGTTCTTCCCGGTGGTCTGGGGTGGGGTGGAGAACGCGGCGACCGTCCACCACTGCCACACCCCGGAGATCATGCTGACCTCTGACACCACCGCGACTGGCATCTGGGCCATGGAGGACATGTTGTTCTTCCCCGATGGCGGCGAGTTGCACGGGGCCGGCCACTATCACGAGACCTACGAAAAGCGTGACGGCACATGGCGGATCACCAGCCTGCACCTTACCCGGACTCTGTTGAAGTTCACGACGGCTTAGCCGATCACCATTTCGCCGAACGCCTTGATGTAGTCGAGCGCGGCAGTGGGGCTGCTGCCGTCCACATGCACGACCGCCCAGGTGGCGCCGTGGCCGGCGAGTTCAGCCATTGCCTCTCGTGCCGCGCGAAGTGACGCCTCGTCGTCCAGATCCGTATGCGGACACACGACCTGGATGTCGACGGAGTGCGGGTCACGGCCGGCGTCGGCGAGGCGGTCGCGCAGTCGCTGCACGGCAGTGGCGAATTGCTCGGCGTCTTCGATGGCGGTTGTGCGCATCGTCGTGGCCATGCCTGCCCCGGCGATGATCGGCATCCACCCGTTGCCGTGCTCGACCACGCGCCGGATCGCGGCGGCGCCGTTTCCGCCGATCCAGATCGGGGGATGGGGCTGCTGCGCCGTGTGCTGCAGCGAGACCGGGCCCACTGCGCCGAAACCCACGCCGGCAAAAGGGTGTTCGGGTTTCGTCCAGATGGAACGCAGCGCCACCAATGCTTCGTCGAGCAACTCGGCACGTCGGTCGATGTCGACGCCCACCGCCGCGAACTCCGATCGCAGATAGCCCGCACCGACGCCGGCGATCAACCGGCCGGCGGAGATCAGGTCCAGGCTGCCCAGCGCCTTGGCCGACAGGTACGGATTGCGGAATGGCAGTACGTACAGATTGGTCATCAGCCGGATGCGTGTGGTGGCGGCCGCCATGAAACTCAGCGCGGCGATCGGGTCCAGGGTGTTGTGGCCGCCGTTGATCCGCCATTTGACCGAAGGGGCCGGATGTTCGCTGAGGGCGACGGCCGAGAAGCCCGCGGCTTCGGCCTGGGTAGCGACCGCGCGGATGGCCCCGGGCTGCAGGAAATCGTCAGGTGCGGTGGGCAGTTCGCTCGGGTATTCCAGGGTGTATTTCAAACGATCTCCCCATATCGTCACACTACTGTAACGATTACAGTAACATCCATGGCCGATCGTCAGACGGGATGGAGCAGCGATGGATGGCCGACGGAAAGTACTCGTCATGGGCGCAAGCGGAAACATCGGGGCCTGCGTCACCCGCCAACTTGTCGAGCGCGGCGACGATGTGCGGGTACTGCTGCGTAAGAGCAGCTCCACCAGAGGCATCGACGGCGTCGACGTCGAACGTTGTTACGGCGATATCTTCGACACCGACGCAGTAGCCGCTGCCATGGCCGATCGAGATGTCGTCTTCTACTGCGTGGTCGACACTCGCGCCCACCTCTCAGATCCGACGCCGCTGTTCTCCACCAATGTGGAGGGCCTGCGCAATGTGCTCGACGTGGCGGTGAATGCCGACCTGCAACGTTTCGTGTTCCTGTCCACCATCGGGACCATCGCGATCAGTGACGACGGTGCAACCGTCGACGAGGACACCCCGTTCAACTGGGCGGGGAAGGGGGGACCGTATATCGAATCCCGGCGTCAGGCCGAAGGTCTGGTGCTGTCGTACGCGCGTGAGCGTGGCCTGCCGGCCGTGGCGATGTGCGTGTCCAACCCGTACGGACCGCCGGATTGGCAGCCGAAGCAGGGTGCTTTGATCGCCTTGGCGGCGTTCGGCAAGACACCCGTGTACATCCGCGGGGTAGGTGCCGAGGTGGTCGGCATCGATGACGCTGCAGCAGCACTCGTCCTGGCTGCCGAGCACGGGCGCATCGGCGAACGCTACATCGTCTCGGAAAGCTATATGACCCAACGGGAGATGTTCACCGCAGCCGCCGAGGCAGTAGGCGCCCGACCGCCCAGGTTCGGGGTGCCGATGGCATTGGTCTACGCGGTCGGTTGGCTCGCCGGCCTGTCCAATCGGTTCTTGGGCACCGATCAGCCGATGAACCTCACCGCCGTCCGGCTGTTGTGGCTGACCTCCCCGGCGGACCACGGCAAGGCCACGCGTGACCTGGGGTGGAAACCGGCGCCGACGGCGGAATCGATCGGCCGCGCTGCCCAGTTCTACGTCGACCGAAAGAACCGCAACGAGAAGGTCATCGATCTGTGAGTGCCACGGATTCAGACTTCGCCTTTGATGTGGTAGTCGTCGGTGCCGGGTTCTCCGGCCTGTATGCGCTGCACCGGCTCCGCGAAGCGGGGCTGCGGGTGCGGGTTCTGGAGAAAGCCGATGATGTCGGCGGCACCTGGCTGGTCAACCGCTATCCGGGTGCGCGCTGTGACATCGAGAGCATCGAATACTCCTACAGCTTCAGCGACGAGATCCAGCAGGAGTGGGTCTGGACGGAGACGATGCCGGCTCAGCCGGAGATCGAGGCGTATCTGAACTTTGTCGCCGACCGGCTCGACCTTCGCCGTGACATCGCATTCGGTACCGAGGTCGTGGCGATGACTTTCGACGACGGCATCGCTCAGTGGGCGGTCACCACCGCCGACGGTCAGACTCTGCGCACATCGTTCGTGGTGGCTGCCACCGGAATCCTCTCAGTCCCAATCGAACCCGACATTGCGGGGATGGGGAGCTTCACCGGAACCTCGCTGTTCACCAGTCGCTGGCCACGCGACGGCATCGACCTGACCGGCAGGCGCGTCGGGGTGATCGGCACCGGGTCCACCGGTGTTCAGCTGATCCCGGTGGTAGCGGGGCAGTGCGAAGATCTCACGGTGTTCCAGCGGTCCCCGGCGTTCACCCTGCCGTGGCAGGTCCGGTCCTTCGAACCCGGGGAACTCGAGGCGCTCAAGGCTGATTACGCGGCCATCCGCGCTGCGCAGCGGGAACATCCGGTCGGGGCGGCTCGGCTCAGTGCGTTCTCGGTGCTCCTCGAGATGCTGGTGCGGCCCCCGGTGAAATCGGCGTCGCCCGAGGAGAAACGGCACGCCGTCGAGGAACACGGCGTGATGGGCGCCCTGAATTGGGGTGACGTCTTCTTCGACATCGACGCCAACCAAATGGCCACCGAGCTCTACGGCCAAGCCGTCGCCCAGATCGTCACCGACCCGGAAACCGCGGCCTCGTTGACCCCCAGCCATCCCTTCGCGTGCAAGCGGCCGATCATCGATCAGGGCTACTACGAGACGTACAACCGCGACAACGTCACCCTCGTCGATCTACGCAAGGGTGCCATCCGCGAGGTCACTCCGACTGGGATCTCCACCGAGCAAGGCGATTTCGAACTCGATGTGATCGTGTACGCCACCGGCTTCGACGCGATGACCGGCGCGGTGAGCCGCATCGACGTGCGCGGCCGGAATGGGCTGGTGCTGGGGGAGTACTGGGCCAAGGAGGGCGCGTTGTCCTACCTGGGCTTGGCCGTGGCCGGATTCCCCAACCTGTTCACCATCCAGGGGCCGGGAAGTCCCTCGGCGGCGACCAATTTCGTGGCCGCTCTGGAGCAACACGTGGAGTGGATCGCGGACTGCATCGTGTATCTGACGGCCGGTGGGCGCCGGAGCATCGAGGCGACGCCGCAGGCGCAGGCGGAATGGGTCGAGCACACCACGGCGTTGGTGGCGCCCACGGTGCTGATGCATCCGAGCTGCAACTCCTGGTACAACGGCGGCAACGTGCCCGGCAAGAAGCGGATGTATCTGGGCTACACCGCGGGCATCCCCGAGTACCGTCGCCGCTGTGACGAGATCGCTGCTGACGGCTACCCGGGATTCACCATTGATTAGAGCCGCCCGCATCGCCTGGGAACTCGGCGGCGTGGTGCCTCGCTCGGTCGGCGCCCTGGCGGGTCAATGGAATCCGCTGTCGGTCACCGGTCTGCGTCAGCTCGGTGAGGTTACCCTCGATGAGCTGGTGGTCACCGGTATGACCCTTACCGGGCCGCCGCCACAATTGCCACGACCGCTGCGCGACTATCAGCCGGTGGCCGACGAACTGGCCGCACTCGGCATCGATGGGGCACACCCCTGCCCGGATACCCTTCAGGTCAAGCGCATCCGGCCGCGCCGGTTCGGTGCGCTGACCTTCGAGGAGCTGGTGTTCGACCACGAGCCCGCGCTGCCGGCCTCGGTTCTGGCCGACGGTCACGGTGGTGTGGCTACGGCCCGGGTGCGGCTGTATCGCTGCGGCGACGATCTGCGGCCCTGGCTGGTCTGGGTGCACGGCGCGGGCCAGGGCGATTCGATGGACCTGCTGGTGGCCAGGGTGCGGCAGTTGCGGGACCTCGGATTCAATGTGGCGCTGCCCGTGCAGCCCGGACACGGCCCGCGGCGCGGTTCCTGGCCGGAGTATCCCGCTCGCGATCCGCTGGCCAATGTGGCCGGCATGATGCGCGCGGTGTCGGAGGTCCGGGCACTGATGGGCTGGCTGGAACCGCAGGCATCCTGGATCGCGGTCGCCGGACTCTCGCTGGGTAGTGCGGTGGCAGCGCTGGTTTCGCATCTGGATACCCGGGTCGGCGCGGTGGCGCTGTATACCCCGATCTTGGGTCTCAACGCGATGATCGGGATGCACCTGGGGCGCTGGGGATCGGCGGGACAGCAATCCGCGCGAGATCTGCAGTCGGCCACAGTGGCGGCGATGACCTCAGTGATCGACCCGCTGCGCACCCGTCCGCATGCTGACCGGCGCCTCATCGTCGGTGCCTGGCATGACCAGATGGCCATGCGCAGTTCGGCACTGGCGATGCACGAGCAGTGGGGTGGGGAACTCTACTGGCACGATGGCAGCCATGTCGGGCACTTGTTTTCCGGAGCGGTGCAGGATGTGACCGAGCGGTTCCTAACGGCCGTAGCTTGACGTGATCCGCGCCCGCACACAGTCGATCTCGTGGTCGAGGTCGTGATCCTCGGGCAGGACCACCCACTGGAACGCGATACCGAAGATCGATCCGGTGATGTCCCGGAGCGCCATGTCGACATCGATGTCGGGCCGCAGAGAACCGTCTGCGATACCCACCCGCAGCCCGGCTTCGATCTTGACAGCCGCCCCGGCCAATTGGGCGCGCACCCCGTCGCGCAACGGCGACGTGGTCTTCGCGGCCTCGAAGGCCGACACGAACATGGCTCTGGTCACCGCTGCATCCTCGGCGTGAATCTCCTGCACGCGGTCGAAATGCGCCAGCACCTGCTGTAGCCCGGTGGCGCCGGGTTCGGCCTCGGGATTCAGGCGCGCCACATACACCTCCTGGAAGGCGTCGAGGATGGCGTCCTTGCTGCCGTAGCGGGCATGCACCATGGCCCGGCTGTACCCGGCGCGCCGGCCGATCTCAGCGGCGGTTGTTGCCTCCCAGCCCTTTTCGACGATCAACTCGGCGGCAGCCTGCAGTAACCGGCGCGAGGACTGCTCGACGCGCTCCGGCTGGGTGAGTCCCTGGGCTGGGGAAGGCACCCTTGCATATTAGACGGCCGACAACTAACTTAGTTGTTCGGCGTCAAATTTCTGTGGGGAGATCAAGGGTGACATCAGTCGCAGTGCCTGTCTCGGAACCGGTGCCCAGGGGTATCGACGAGGTCACCCCGCCGTGGTTGACGGAGGCGCTGGGTGTGCCGGTGACGTCCGTGCGGGCTGAGCGGATTGCCTTGGACACCGGCTTCTCCGCAGCGTTGTACCGGATCCATCTGAGCGGATCCGAGGGTGTCCCAGAGACTTTGATCGTCAAGCTGCCCGCCGACTCACTGGCGCGGGGCGGGATGGAGATGCTCGGGGGCTACCAACGCGAGTTGTTCTTCTACCGGCACGTCGCGCCAGATGCACCCATCGCCACACCACACTGCTATGTCGCAAGGATGTCCGGCACCGACTTCGTCCTCGTGCTCGAAGATCTGCAGGACTGGGAGAACGC
Organism: Mycobacterium sp. IDUB_9; assembly: GCF_055419505.1. Taxonomy (NCBI): domain Bacteria; kingdom Bacillati; phylum Actinomycetota; class Actinomycetes; order Mycobacteriales; family Mycobacteriaceae; genus Mycobacterium; species Mycobacterium sp. IDUB_9. The sequence continues at coordinate 1,036,606 of NZ_JBVAXU010000002.1, forward strand.
CGACCATCTGGCCGGGCTGTCGCTGCCGCGTGCCCAGCTCTGTATCGAACAGTTGGCCGGTCTGCACACGTGGTCGGCCGGTGTCGATGATGCGGTACTGCGGCACTTCCCGAGCATCGACAGCACGATGACCCGTGACCTCTTCCTGCCCGCATTCGCCCCTGGGTGGCAGCTGTACCGAGACCACACCGGTCGGCCGATACCTCCGAACGTCGCCGCATTCGCTGAACGGTTCGCCGATCAAGCACCTGCCGCGCTCGCCGCGCTGTCAAAACGGAACATGTTGCTGCACGGAGATATTCGAGCCGACAACATGTTCTTCCGCGACGATGCGCTGAAGCTGGTGGACTTCCAGCTGTCCGTCCGCGGTGCGGGTGCGGCCGATATCGCGTATCTGGTCAGCCAGGGTCTGCCCACCGATGTACGCCGTGGCCTGGACGAGGAATTGTTGCGTGAGTACGTCAGTCAGGTCGACGGGTACACGTTCGACGAGGCTTGGCGGCACTATCGTCTCGCGACTGCGTTGCTGCTGTACATGCCGGTGGTCGCACTGCTCACCTGGGACGTCGCCCCTGAACGGTCCCGGCAGCTGTGTCTGACGCTCATCGACCGCGCCGTCGCCGCCATCGAAGACGTCGACGCATTGGGGGAGTTCTCATGAGAACCGCGCGTGAAGTGGTGGAACAGTACAACTGGGTGGTCTGGAACGAGAAGGATTTCGCGCTCGCCGAAGAGCTGCTGGGGGACACCGTCACCCGCCACGATGTGGGGGAGGTGAAGGTGCTGACCCACGAAGAGGCGGTCAACCGGGTCATCGACCACTGGGCGATGTTCGAGACCATCCGGTTCGACCTGAACCTGATTATCGCGGGAGACGATGGCGAGCACGTCGCGATCGTGTACGAATCACCGATGACGTCCATCGACGGTAATACCCTGACGATCAGCAGTATGGAGATCTTCCGAGTCGTCGACGGCCGGATCACCGAAGTCTGGAATTGTGGTTACAAACAAGGAGTCTGGTCATGACCGACGAGCGCTTGCGCGAGGAGCCGAAATGACCGACGAGCGCTTGCGCGAGGAGCCGAAATGACCGACGAGCGCTTGCGCGAGGAGCTGAAATGAGCGAACCCGTACTCGACGAGCTCGGCTACTACCTGCTGGCCGGTGCGGGCGGTGAAGGTCCGGCCACGCTGATGGACGAAGCGCGCCGCGGTGAGGAACTCGGGTTCGGTACCGCATTCATCTCCGAGCGGTGGAACGTCAAGGAAGCCTCCTCGCTCGTCGGCGCCGCCTGCGCGGTGACCGAACGTATGCAGATCGCCACGGCGGCCACCAACCACAACACCCGTCACCCGCTGATCACCGGATCGTGGGCGACGACGATGCACCGATTGTCACGGGGCCGATTCACCTTGGGCATCGGCCGCGGCATCGCAGCCATGTACAACGCCTTCGGGGTGCCTGCGGTGACGACCGCGCAGATGGAAGATTTCGCACAGGTCATGCGCAGGTTGTGGCACGGCGAGGTGGTCTTCAACCACGACGGGCCGATCGGCAAGTATCAGGTGCTGTTCCTCGACCCCGACTTCAACGAGGACATCCGGCTGGCGATTGTGGCCTTCGGTCCGCAGACACTCGCCCTGGGCGGGCGGGAGTTCGACGACGTCATCCTGCACACCTACTTCACCCCGGAGACGCTGCAACGCGCGGTCAAGACCGTCAAGGATGCCGCCGAGCAGGCCGGCCGTGACCCCGACAGTGTGCGGGTGTGGTCATGCTTTGCCACCGTGGGCGATCACCTGCCCGAGGAACTGCGACTGAAGAAGACCGTGGCCCGCCTCGCCACGTACCTGCAGGGCTACGGCGACCTGCTGGTGAGCACCAACAACTGGGATCCGGCTGTGCTGCAACGCTTCCGGGCAGACTCAGTCGTCACCTCAATCCCGGGCGGCATCGACCACAAGGCCAGCGCCGAGCAGATCGAGCACATCGCGACCCTGATCCCCGACGAATGGCTCGAACCGTCGGCCACCGGATCGGCGAGCCAGTGCGTGGACCGCATCCGCAAAGAATTCGACTACGGCGCCGACGCGGTGATCATGCACGGGGCCACCCCCGACGAGCTCGAGCCGATCGTGACCGAGTACCGGGCCGGCTAGACGCCCATACTCGCGGGGCGCGGGTCAGGGCATGATCAGGGTGCGCGATACGGGTTCGGCGACCGCCTGACGGCTGAAGATGCCGTGCTGCAGGGTCACCAGCAGTGCGTTGCGGGTCTCCTCCGGGGAGATGAGCTCGTCGAAGCCGAGGTGACCTGCCGACCGGAAGGACGCCTCCAGCTCCATCTTCTTGAGCACCTCGGTGTAGTCCTCACCGGCGTGGGTGGCGGCGCTGAGTGCGGCCGCGCCCATGGCGCCCATCGTCGCGCCGGGATAGGCGAATGTCGCGACCTGGTCGTCAAAACCCAGCAGAGACATGACCATCGAGCCGAATCCGAAGGCCTTGCGAAGTGTGACGTGAAGCTTGAGCGTCGTCGCGGCCGTCTGAGCGGCGAACATCCGCGCGCCGCTGCGCAATACGCCACTGCGTTCGGACCGGCTGCCCGGCAGCATGCCGGGATTGTCGGCGAGGAACACGATCGGTAGGTGGAACGAGTCGGCCACGGTGATGAAATGCGCTGCCTTGTCGGCGGCGTCGGCATCGATGGAACCCGCCATCACCTGCGGCTGATTGGCCACCACCGCTACCGGATAGCCGCCGAGGTGGGCCAGAGCGCAGATGATCGCGCGCCCGAATTTCGGCTGCACCTCGAACCAGTCGGGCCGGTCGAAGATCTCGTCGATCACCGCGCGCATGTCGTAGATCTGGCGGTTGTCGCGGGACACGATGTCGAGGATCTCTGGCGTCGGGCGCGGATCGGCGGTGTCATCGGCAAGCCTGGTCGGCGGATACGACCATGCACTGGAAGGGAAGTAGGACAGATAGCGCCGGATGTCGTCGATGGCTGTCTCGTCGTCCTCGGCGTAGTTGTGAATGACGCCGCTGGCCAGTGCCACGTTCGGGCCGCCGAGATCCTCCTTCGAAATATCCTCTCCGGTCGACTCTTTCACCACCGGGGGACCGGCGGTGAAGATCGCGCCTTGCCGGCTCATGATGCTGAAGTCGCACACCGGGGCCACCAGGGCACCGTGACCGGCGGACGGGCCGAGGATCGCCGATACGGTGGGCACCTTTCCCGAACATCTTGCCTGGGCGATCAGGTCTGTCGGTGTGCGTCCGTAGTGCTCTCCGCTGGGGCGGAAACCCGCGCCCTCCAACAACATCACGAGTGGGATCTTGTTGCGCAAGGCCAATTCGGCCAGCCGGTACCGTTTGGCGTTGCCGCCCGGGCCGATGCTGCCGGCCAGCGTGGTGAAATCCTCGGCGCCCACCATCACCGGCGTTCCGTCGATGCGGCCCGAGCCTGCCACGAGCCCATCGGCGGCGATGTCGCCACCGACCAGGGTGCCGAATTCCTGAAAGGTGCCCGGATCCAGCAGTCGCGCGATCCGCGCACGAGCGTCGAGCTTGCCCTTGCTGTGGTGCTTGGCCAACCGCTCGGGACCGCCCATGCCGTGGGTGTGCTCACGTCGACGAGCAAGGTCCTCGAGAGTTTCCTTCCACTCCGGGTCGTTCGTCATGCCGCCGTCCTTTTGTCGAGCGCTCGAGCTTGGTGCCCAAGCCTACCGCCGTTGACCATACTGAATTGCTTACTGTAGCGTCGATCAGGTGCTCGGTTCGCGCATGGTGAAACACGCTGGCAAAGGAATCTGTCGCCAATGAGTGACCCCGTTCCTCGCGCTGTCAAAGTCGACCGCGGCATTCCCAGCCGGCTCGCCGAAGTTCGCGATGTCGCCCGTGAGCTCGAGGCGAGCGGTTACGACGGATGCTGGACCGGTGAGATCAACCACGATCCGTTCCTGCCCCTCGCGCTTGCGGCCGAGCACACCGAGCGGATCCAGATAGGCACGAGCATCGCGGTGGCCTTCGCGCGCAATCCGATGACGATGGCCCAGCTGGGCTGGGATCTGCAGACGTACTCGGGCGGGCGCTTCGTTCTGGGGCTGGGCACGCAGATCCAGCCGCACGTCGAAAAGCGATTCAGTATGCCGTGGAGCCACCCGGCTCGCCGCATGCGCGAGTACATCGATGCGCTGCAAGCGATTTGGGGATGCTGGCGCGATGGCGCAAAGCTGCGGTTCGAGGGGGAGTTCTACACCCACAAGATCATGACGCCCATGTTCACCCCGGAACCGTCGGACCTGCCGTTCCCCAAGGTGTTCCTGGCCGCGGTGGGGGAGCTGATGACCGAAGTGTGCGGTGAGATGGCCGACGGACTGCTGGCCCACGCATTCACCACCCGGCGCTACCTGGACGAGGTGACCACGGTCGCGTTGCAGCGCGGAATGGACCGCAGTGCGCGGGATCGCGCCGACTTCGAGTTGTCCTGCCCGGTGTTCCTGGTGACCGGCGCAGACGAGCAGGAGATGGCCGCGGCGTCGATCGCGACCCGCAAACAACTCGCCTTCTACGGCTCGACGCCGGCCTACCGCAAAGTCTTGGAGCTGCACGGCTGGGGCGATCTGCACACCGAACTGCACAGGCTGTCACTCGCCGGTCAGTGGGACGCGATGGGTGAGCTCATCGATGACGAGGTGCTCGACGCCTTCGCCGTCGTCGCCCCGGTCCCCGACCTCGCCGCGGCGTTGCGACGCCGCTGCGACGGTGTCATCGATCGCGTGCTGCCAGGTTTTCCCGCCGCGGTGTCCCCAGACACCGTGAATGCGGTGCTGCAGGAGTTTCGAGAATGCCCGCCAGTGAGGAGCAACGTATGACCGTCCGCACCGTCGACGATGTCGCCAGAATGTTCGCCAACCCGTCGGCGTACACCGACGAGGTGACATTGCACGCGGACCTGGCCCACCTGCGGGCCAACGCCCCGGTGTCCTGGGTCGAGGTACCCGACTATGCCCCGTTCTGGGGGATCACCAAGCACGCAGACATCATGGAGATCGAGCGTGCCAACGACATCTTCACCAACTCGCCACGCCCGGTATTGGTCACCCGCGAGGGCGACGAGCAGCAGGCTGCGATCGGAATCCGGACGTTGATCCACACGGACGACCCACTGCATCGCGACCTGCGGGCCATCGGAGCCAACTGGTTCCGGCCAAAGGCCATGCGCGCGTTGAAGGACCGCGCCGACGAACTGGCCAAGCGGTTCGTCGACAGAATGGTCGACGAGGGGCCGGAATGCGATTTCGTGCAGCAGGTCGCCGTGAACTATCCGCTGTACATGATCATGACGCTGCTCGGTGTACCCGAGTCGGACTTTGCCTTCATGCTCAAGCTCACCCAGGAGCTGTTCGGCAGTGACGACGACGAGTTCAAGCGCGGCACCAGCATGGAGGAGCAGGGCATGGCGCTGCTCGAAATGTTCCAGTACTTCACCGAACTGACCGCCTCACGTCGGGCGAATCCGACCGACGACCTCGCTTCGACGATCGCCAACGCCACGCTGGACGGCGAGCCGCTGTCCGATATCGACACCGTTTCCTATTACGCGATCATCGCCGCTGCCGGCCACGACACCAGCAGTGCCAGCATTTCTGGAGGCATGCACGCGCTGCTGCAGAATCCCGACCAACTGGCCCGGCTGCAGAACGACATGAGTCTGATGCCGCTGGCGGTCGAGGAGATGGTCCGGTGGACGACACCGGTCAAGGAGTTCATGCGTACCGCGCAACAGGACTACGAGATTCGTGGTGTACGCATCGCGAAGGGCGAGTCGGTACTGCTGTCCTATGTCTCGGGTAACCGAGACGAGGACGTCTTCGTAGATCCGTTCCGCTTCGATGTCGGGCGAGACCCCAACAAACACATCGCGTTCGGCTACGGTGTGCATTTCTGCCTCGGTGCCGCACTGGCCCGGATGGAGATCAACAGCTTCTTCTCCGAGCTGCTACCGCGGTTGCGCTCCGCAGAGCTCATCGGCGTACCGCAGCACATGGCCACGACATTCGTCGGTGGTCTCAAGCACCTGCCAGTGAGGTATTCGCTGCGTTAGGCGCGCCGAGCAGACACAAAACTGTCCCTTTCCGCTCGGAAAGGGACAGTTTTGTGTCTGCTCGCGGGAGGAAGTGGCTTACTCGCTGCCCGAGTTGCCCCGCGCCGCGGCGTGCAGCGCGTCAGCGCGGGTGCCCTGCTCGTGGTGACTCAGCGCCTGGATCGAAACATCGTGCCCCTCGGCGGATTTGCGGAGTGCGCCGACGGTGGCCTGCTCGCGCGAGATGTGGGTGAACGGATCGAACGAGTACCAGCGCATGGCGTTCTCGTGGGTCATCTTGTTGATCTCGTCGTCGGGAACGTTGTTCTCGGTCAACACATCCCACAGCTCCTCGGGAGCGCCCGGCCACATCGAGTCGCTGTGGGGATAGTCGGCTTCCCAGCAGATGTTGTCGATGCCGATCTTGTTGCGCAGTGTCACGCCGACCGGGTCGGAGATGAAGCAGGTCAGGAAGTGGTCGCGGAATACCTCGCTGGGTACCTTGCCGCCGAAGTTCTGCTTCGTCCAGGTCGAGTGCATCTCGTAGGTGCGGTCGACGCGCTCCAGGAAATACGGAATCCAGCCGGTGCCGCCCTCGGACAGGCCGATCTTGAGATCCGGATAATCCTTGATGGGCTTGGACCACAACAGATCCGCGGCGGCCTGCACGATGTTCATCGGCTGCAGGGTGATCATCACGTCCAGCGGTGCGTCCGGGGCTGTGATGGCCAGCTTGCCCGAGGACCCGATGTGCACGTTGAGCACGGTGTTGGTGTCGCACAACGCCTTCCACAGCGGAGTCCAGTAATCATCATGGAAACTGGGATAACCCATCGCCGCCGGGTTCTCGCTGAACGTCAGGGCGTGCACGCCCTTCTTCGACACCCGGCGGACCTCTTGGGCGCACGCCTCGGCATCCCAGATCACCGGCAGCGCCATCGGGATGAAGCGGGCAGGATAGGCGCCGCACCATTCATCGATGTGCCAGTCGTTGTAGGCCTGCACCAGAGCCAGGGAGAACTCGGGATCCTCGGTGGCGAACAGGCGGCCGGCGAAGCCGGGGAAGGACGGGAAGCAGATCGACCCGAGGATGCCGCCGGCGTTCATATCCTTGACGCGTTCGTCGACGTCGTAGCAGCCCTTCCGGATCTCGTCGAGGCCCTGAGGTTCCAGGCCGTACTCCTCCTTCGGGCGGCCGGCGACCGCGTTCAGTGCGACGTTGGGAATGACGATGTCGCGAAACTGCCACGTGTCGCTGCCGTCGGGGTTGTGCACCAGGCGTGGTGCCTCATCGGCGTACTTCTTGGGAAGGTGATTCTTGAACATGTCAGGCGGTTCGACGATGTGATCGTCCACGCTGATCAGGATCATGTCGTCTTTGTTCACGAACGCGCTCCATTCACGACGGCCTTACCGTATGGGCGACAGTTTAGCCGGACGCGACGACTTCAGACCAGTCCATCAGCAGATTCGTCGCTCAGCAGCAGCGCGCGCCCGGATTGGCCTCCGTGTTGCGGTGCCGCATCTTCCAGTAGTCGCGCTCGGACAGCACCGGCTCACCCGGGTGGGTACGTTCGCGGTGCGCGACGTAGCGGCGATAGTGGTTGTCGCCCATCAATGTTGACCAGTACCACCCGATGTGGCGTGCGGCTTGGCGTGTGCTCCGGGCAAGGCGTCCCACTGCTTCTGCACCTCCTTCTCGGCCGTCGTCGGGATCAAGCCGGCCGGTGCGAAGATGCGTGAGGGCATTTCCTCGTCCACCGCCAGCGGCCGGCCGGCCCCTCGCAGCGCTTGCAGTGCCATCACCACCCCCGCGATGAACACGATCAGCACCAGCACCGCGAAGACCACCGACAGGGTGCCCTGGATGAAGGTGTTGCGGATGACCGCGTCGATCTGATCGGAGTTCTTCGCCGCGCCGAATGTCGACTTCCCGGCCTCCTGCGCCGCGACGTACTGTGAATGCTGTTTCCAGTAACCGACTTTCGGATCGGCGGAGAAGATCTTCTGCCAGGATGCCGTCATCGTCACCGTCAGATCCCACAGCAGCGGCAGCCCCGGAATCCAGGCCCACTTCACCAATCCGCGCTTGATCACCACCACGGTGACCACGGTCAGCGCGATCGCCGCCAGCAGCTGATTGGCGATGCCGAACAGCGGGAACAAGGTGTTGATGCCGCCCAGCGGGTCGGTGACGCCCATCAGCAGGATCGAACCCCACGCGGCGACCACGATGACGCTGCAGGCCCAGGCGCCCACCCGCCAGCTGGGATTCTGCAGCTTCTTCAGCGGGCCACCGAGATTGCCAAGTCCGTCCGACAGCATGAACCGTGCGACCCGGGTGCCGGCGTCGACCGTGGTGAGGATGAACAACGCCTCGAACATGATCGCGAAGTGGTACCAGAAGGCCTTCAGGCTTTCCCCGCCGAAGACCTGGTGCAACACCTCGGACATACCGAAGGCCAGAGTCGGCGCGCCGCCGGTGCGCGACACGATCGAATGCTCACCCACGCCGTCGGCCGCGGCAGTGATCTCCTGCGCAGTGATCGGCTGACCCGACAGGCCCAGGCCGTTGACGTAATCGGCCGCGGTCTGCGCGGTGGTGCCGGTGGCCGCCGTCGGCGCGTTGATCGCAAAGTACAGGTGCTGGTTGAGGATGGCAGCGGTGATCAGCGCCATGATCGCGACGAACGACTCGGTGAGCATGCCGCCGTAGCCGATCAGCCGCATCTGGCTTTCCTTCTCCAGCAGCTTGGGCGTGGTGCCCGAGGAGATCAGCGCATGAAAGCCCGACAGCGCACCGCAGGCGATGGTGATGAACAGGAACGGGAACAACGATCCGGCGAACACCGGGCCGGTGCCGCTGGCGGCGAACTGCGAGATCGCGGGTGCCTGCATCACCGGCCGGGCGATCAGGATGCCGACCGCCAGCAGTGCGATCGTGCCGACTTTCATGAACGTCGACAGGTAATCGCGCGGCGCCAGCAGGAACCACACCGGCAACACCGAGGCGGCCAGGCCGTAGATGATGATGCACCACGACAGCGTGACCTTCGAGAGCGTGAACCAGTCGACACCCCATGATGTTTCGGCCACCCAACCGCCGGAGATGACTGCGAGCAGCAGCAGTGCCACGCCGATGAGTGACACCTCGGACACCCGGCCGGGGCGGAAGAAGCGCAGGTACAGGCCCATGAAGATGGCGATCGGGATGGTCATCGCGATCGAGAACACACCCCAGGGGCTTTCCGCCAGTGCGTTGACCACGACCAGCGCCAGCACCGCCAGCAGTATCACCATGATGACCAGTACGCCGACGATGGCGGCGACGCCGCCGACCAGGCCGAGCTCGTCGCGCGCCATCTGACCGAGCGAGCGGCCGCGGCGGCGCACCGAGATGGACAGCACCAGGTAGTCCTGGACACAGCCGGCGACGACGGCGCCGATGATGATCCAGATCGTCCCGGGCAGATAGCCCATCTGCATGGCCAGTACCGGGCCGACCAGCGGACCCGCGCCGGCGATCGCGGCGAAGTGGTGACCGAACAGCACCCGCCGGTCGGTCGGCATGTAGTCCGTACCGTTGTCGAAAAGCTCTGCCGGAGTGGCATTGTCGTCACGAGGCCGGACGATCTTCATCTCGATCAACCGGGCGTAGAACCGGAAGCCGATCACGTACGTGCAGATCGCGGCGATCACGAACCAGACGGCGTTGACGGTTTCGCCGCGGAAGAAGGCGATGACCGCCCACGAGATCGCGCCCAGCACCGCGACGATCGCGAAGATCGCCTTGTGCTTGGCGGTGATGGGCGAGCGGTCGACGATCGCGACCGGCGGAAGGTCCTTGTCGGTGCGGACAAAGGTGACGTCGCCGTCGTGCTCCTCGATGCGATCCGTTGGTGGGGCATCCGGTGTTGCCACGGTCTCTCCTCGCTCACCCAGTGTCATACGCGTCGTGTGTGATCTTTTCATCGAGCCAAACCGCGTGGCATCGAATCCCGGTTTCCGCACCCTAACCAGATGGGCCGGGTCGCGTCAGGCGAGGAATGCGCGCACAGTGTCGATCGTGTCTGCTTCTTGCGGAGTCTTGTCGTCCCGGTAGCGCAAGACCCTGGCGAACCGTAGCGCGACACCGCCCGGATAACGGGTCGACCGCTGGACGCCGTCGAAGGCGATCTCGACGACCTGCTCCGGCCGGACCGTGACAGCCCAGCCGTCGTCGTCGACCTGCAATTCGTGAAACCGTTCGGTCTGCCATGTCAGCATCGCGTCGGTCATGCCCTTGAACGTCTTGCCCAGCATCACGAATTCGCCGGTCTCCGGGTTCCGCGCGCCCAGGTGGATGTTGGAGAGCTTGCCGGTGCGTCGCCCCGACCCCCGCTCGACCGCCAGTACCACCAGATCCAGGGTGTGTACCGGCTTGACCTTGAGCCAGCCGGCGCCACGGCGGCCGGCCTCATACGGTGCCGTCGGCGCTTTCGCCATCACGCCTTCATGACCGGCGGCCAGGGTGCGATCCAGAAACTCCTGCGCCACCGCGGCGTCGGCGGTGACGAGGCGATCGACGCGTCGGTCGGGGGGTACCAGCGCGTCGAGCGCGGACAGCCTCTCTTCGGTGGGCAGATCGAGCAGATCCCGGCCGTCGACGTGCAGAAGATCGAAGAAGAACACCGACAACGGTTCGAGATCGTTCGGGGTCTTGCGGCCGAATCTCGCGGCGGTGACCTGAAAGGGGTGCGGACGGTTGTCCGGGCGCAGCGCGATGGCCTCGGCGTCGGCGATCAGATCGGTGGCCGTCAAGGCCAGTGTCGCCTCCACCACCTCGGGCAGGCGATGGGTGACATCGTCGAGGCTGCGGGTGAACACCGAGACTTCGGATCCCTTGCGGTGGATCTGAACGCGGGCACCATCGAGCTTGGCCTCCAAAATTGCTGTGCCGCCGAGCCGTTCGAGGGCATCGGCCACCCCGGTCGCGGTCTGCGCGAGCATGGGGCCAACCGGGCGACCGACCTGCAGGGCGAACTCGGCAAGCGCGTCGCGGCCGCCGGTCAGGGCCGCGGCGGCCACGGCGGCCAGATCACCGGCGAGCATTGCGGCGCGCCGGACCTCGGCCGCGGGTATGCCCGACGCGCGGGCCACCGCGTCGGCCATCACCCCGGCCAGGGCGCCCTGGCGCAGCTCACCGCCCAGGAGGCGCCGCAGGAAGGTCTGCTCTGCATCGGTGGCAGTGGCGAAAAGCTCGCGGACCGAATCGGCACGCAGGGACTGCGAGCCCTTGCCTGCGATTCTCTTGATCTCGGTGAACGCGGTATCGACGCCGGTGACGGTCAACGTGGGGATCTGCGCAGGTGCCGGCAGTGAGCGCAGCGCCGCCCAGCCGACACCGATCTGGCGTTGGGGGAGTTCTCCCGACAACCAGGACACCGTGACCGCCACCGAGCGGCCGTCTCCCTCGGTGGCGGTTTGGGCCAGCAGGGCCGCGATGCGGTCGATCTTGGCCAGCCGTGCCGGCGTCCCCGCGATATCGGCAGATGCGGCGGCAACCTCGGCGAGCAACACGTGATCAGCGTGCCACGGGGTGTGAACTGTTCGGTGATGTGTGAGTAAACGTGATCGAATGTGTGTTCTACTGAGTGCGTGAAGTTGGCCGAGTGGGCGCGGACGCAGGGTGTGCATCCGCAGACTGCGTATCGGTGGTTCCGGGAGGACCGGATGCCGGTGCCCGCTCGCCGCTTGGACTCGGGGACGATCTGGGTTGATGTGGCCGAAATGTCGGCTGCTGGGCGGGTGGTGGTCTATGCGCGGGTGTCGTCGCATGATCAGCGTGCGGACCTGGACCGGCAGGTCGCGCGCCTGACCCAGTGGGTTACCGCCAACGGGCTTGTGGTGGGCGAGGTGGTGTGCGAGGTCGGGTCCGGGCTGAACGGGAAACGGCCGAAGATCCGGCGGGTTTTGTCTGACCCCTCTGCGAGTGTGGTGGTTGTGGAGCACCGTGACCGGCTGGCCCGTTTCGGAGTCGAGCATCTCGAAGCGGCTTTATCTGCGCAGGGCCGCCGCATCGTGGTGACCGACAAGGGTGAGACCGAAGACGATCTGGTTGGCGACATGATCGAGGTGCTGACCTCGATGTGCGCGCGCCTGTACGGCCGCCGGGGCGCGCGGAACCGGGCGATGCGAGCGGTCACCGCAACCAAGCAGACGCAGACTGCAGCCGATGGCTAGGTTCGAGATTCCCCATGGGTGGACGGCGCAGGCGTACCGGTTCGCGTTGGATCCCACGCCAACGCAGTTGCGGGCGTTGGCCTCTCATGCTGGTGCGGCGCGGTTCGCGCACAATCACATGTTGGTGTTGGTGAAGGCGGTGATGGATCAGCGCTCGGCTGAGCGCAGTTACGGCATCGACGAGGAGCAGTTGACCCCGGTGTTGGGGTGGTCGTTGCCGGCGCTGCGCAAGGTCTGGAATCAGCGCAAGGCCTGGTGTGCGCCGTGGTGGGGCGAGAACTCCAAGGAGGCCTACAACACTGGCCTTGATGGGTTGGCCCGCGGATTGGACGCATGGTCGTCATCGCGGCGTGGCCAGCGCGCCGGCCGGGTAGTCGGGTTTCCCCGGTTCAAAACGGCCCGGACCCCGAAGTCGGTGCGGTTCACGACTGGGGTCATCCGGATCGAGGCCGACCGCCGCCACGTCACCCTGCCGCGGCTGGGCGCGGTCCGCACGCATGAATCGACCCGCAAGTTGGCCCGCCGGATCGAGGCCGGGTCGGCGCGGATCTTGTCGGCCACGGTGCGCCGGGACAGTGCCGGGCGCTGGTATTGCGCGCTGCAGGTGATCGTCGAAGCCAAGTCGCGGCCGGCAGACGCCCGGCAGTCGGTGCATCCGGTGGTCGGTGTTGACGTCGGGGTGAAGGCCGACAGTCTGCTGGTGGTCGCGACCCCGGACGGGATGGAGGTCGAGCGGATCGCGGCACCGAAGTCGTTGAGGGCGGCGCAAGCTCGGTTGCGGGCCTTGCAGCGCCGCGCGGCCCGTCAGCACGGTCCCTACGATCGGGGTAGCCGCACCAAACAGACGCCGTCGAAGCGGTGGCGGGCCACCCAGGCCCGTATCGGCCGCACGCATGCCCATGCCGCGGCGGTGCGCCGCGACGTGCTGCACAAGGCGACGACCACCCTGGCCCAGCAGCACGATGTTGTGGTGGTGGAGACTCTCAACGCTACGGGCATGCGCGCCAAGGGAGGCGCCCGCAAACGGGGCCTGAATCGCGCACTGGCCGACGCCGCGCTGGCGGAGATCCGGCGCATGCTGAGCTACAAATCTCGTTGGTACGGCAGCCATTTGGTGGAGGCCGACCGGTTCTATCCGTCGTCGAAGACGTGTTCGGGATGTGGGAGGCGAAAGCCAAACCTCACCCTGTCCGACCGGGTCTTCGAATGCGGCGACGACGAATGCGGTGTGCGGATCGATCGTGATCTCAACGCCGCGATCAACCTCGCCCGACTCGGCGTACCCGCACACGCGGGTGAACAGAGTCCCGCCGGGAGTGGCCCGGTGGCAGGACGTGGAGCCACGCAGGAGACCGAACCCGCGCCAGCGGGCCACGCAGCAGGCGATGAAACGTCGACCCCGCACCACCGGTCGGTGGACCAGACGGGGACCGCCTCACCGCAAGGCGAGGCTGCCTAATGGCGAGCACTCACAATCGCACACCAAAAGGCAACGGCTCAGACAACCTCCGGCGTTCGGTTGAGCACCTGGGTCAGGACGGCGGCCTGCGACCGAAGATCAGACGCCTGCTCGAGCCGCCCGTTCGCGGTGTATTGATCTGCCGCGCTGAGGCGTTCATCGACCTCGGCCCGAATGAGATCGCGAATCTCGGCATCGCTGAGGATTTTGCGGGCCACTTCCGTCGAGCCCACTCCGGACACCGCACCCGCGATCGGTCCACCGATGCGGGTGTCGGTCTGATCGGCCTGCGGCGTCTCGGCGTTGTCGATGGCGCTCAACGCCGACCGGATCGCGGCGACGCCGGCGGTGTCGCGGGACTTGCGCGCCGACAGCAGGGACTCGCGCAACCGGTCGCGCCAATGCTGTGCAGGTGTCATGGCAGGCGAACATATTCGGTGTCGGTGATTGCGTCGAGGGATTTACGCACGGTCAGCAGCCGCGAGCGGGCGCTGATGACGGGCGAAATGCGGCGTGTCGGGCGACAGACACGCACGCTCGCGGTGCGAAGCGGTGCAGAGGGAGAACCCGAAAGGCTTACGGGAAGGGTTGATGGGATAAGTTGCTTTACGATTTCGGTCATTTTTGGAAAGGAAGCTAGATGGAGATCGAAGGCAAGAAGGCTATCGTCGTCGGCGGCGCGTCGGGCTTCGGCCGGGCCACCGCTGAGGCACTGGCCAAGCGTGGCGCGAGCGTGGCCGTACTGGACCGGCCGCAGTCCAAGGGGCAGGAAGTGGCGGACGCGATCGGCGGGTCGTTCTTCGCCGTCGACGTCACCGACTTCGACGGCACCGAAAAGGTGCTGGAGGAGGCCGTGGCCGCCTTGGGTGGCCTGCACATCATCGTGACCACTGCCGGTGGCGGCATCGGCGAGCGCACCATCAAGAAGGACGGTCCGCACAGCCTGGATTCGTTCCGCTCCACGATCGACCTCAACCTGATCGGCACGTTCAACATCAGCCGGCTCGCGGCCTGGCACATGAGCAAGAACGAGCCCGTCGACGAAGAGGCCGAGGAGCGCGGCGTCATCATCAACACCGCCTCCATCGCGGCGTTCGAGGGCCAGATCGGGCAGGTTGCCTACACGGCGTCGAAGGCCGCCATCGCCGGCATGTGCCTGACCATGGCGAGGGATCTCGGCAGCTTGGGCATCCGGGTGCTGGCCATCGCCCCGAGCCTGTTCGCGACCGGCCTGACCGAGGGCATCCCCGACGAGTTCGCCGCGGTGCTCACCAAGGACGCCGCATTCCCCAAGCGTCTGGGCAAGCCCGAGGAATACGCCAAGCTCGCCGTCGCGATCGCCGAGAACCCGATGCTCAACGGCCAGTGCCTTCGTTTGGACGCCGGTCAGCGCTTCGCGCCCAAGTAGAGTGAATTCCGGCGTGATCGAGGGCGCGCCCCGCGTCAGCGATCACGCCGGAATCCACACCGGGAGGCGTGATGGCGACCATTGCAGACCAAGTCATCTCCGCATTGACATTGAGCGGGGTAAGGCGGGTCTACGGCCTTCCCGGTGACAGCCTCAACGGATTCACCGACGCCATCCGCCGCAGCGGCGAGATCACCTGGCAGCACGTCCGGCACGAAGAGACCGCCGCCTTCGCCGCGGCCGCCGATGCCGCACTGACCGGTCGGCTCGCGGTGTGCGCGGGCAGTTGCGGTCCGGGCAATCTGCACCTGATCAACGGTCTGTACGACGCACAGCGCAGCCGCGTGCCGGTGCTGGCCGTCGCCGCACACATTCCGCGGACCGAGATCGGGTCGGATTACTTCCAGGAAACCCACCCCCAGGACCTTTTTCGCGAGTGCAGCGTCTACTGCGAACTCGTCAGCACCGCCGAGATGCTGCCGCGAATCCTCGAAATGGCCATGCGCGCCGCGATCGAGGAGAACGGCGTTGCCGTCATCGTCGTCCCCGGCGAGATCTTCCTGCAGCGGGCGGGGGAGACCGGCTGGACCACGCGCCCGGTGCGGCCCACTCGATCTGTGGTGCGTCCCGACGACGAGTCGGTGCGCCGGGCTTCCGACATCCTCAACGCCGCCGAGCGGGTGACCATCCTCGGTGGTGCCGGGGTGGCCGGCGCGCACGACGCGCTGATCGAGCTGGCAGCGACGTTGCAGGCCCCGATCGTTCACGCGCTGCGGGGCAAGGAATTCATCGAGTACGACAATCCTTTTGACGTCGGCATGACCGGACTTCTCGGCTTCGCCTCCGGATACAAGGCCATCAAGGAGGCCGACACCCTGCTGATGCTGGGCACCGACTTTCCGTACCAGCAGTTCTATCCCGAGAGCGCCACCGTCATCCAGGTCGATATCCGTGGACGCAATCTCGGCCGTCGCACCCCGATCGACCTCGGCCTGCGCGGAAGCGTCGCCGACACCCTGGCCGCGCTACAGCCGCTGCTGCGTCCCAAGACCGACCGTGAGCACCTTGACCGTTCACTGCGGCACTACCGCAAGACTCGCGGGCAGCTGGACTCGCTGGCCGTCAACGACCGCGACAAGACCCCGATCCGACCGGAATACGTTGCCGCGCTTGCTGACCGGTTGGCTTCCGACAATGCGGTGTTCACCTGTGATGTCGGGTCCCCGGTGGTGTGGGCGGCCCGGTACCTGACGATGAACGGCCGGCGCAGGCTGATCGGGTCGTTCAACCACGGCACCATGGCCAACGCTCTGCCGCATGCGATCGGCGCGCAGACCGCGTTCCCCGACCGGCAGGTGGTCGCGCTGGCCGGTGACGGCGGGCTGACCATGCTCTTCGGTGAGCTGGTGACACTGATCCAGAACAAGCTCCCGGTCAAGGTGATCGTGTTCAACAACTCGTCGCTCAACTTCGTCGAGCTCGAGATGAAGGCGGCGGGCATCGTCACGTTCGGCACCGACCTGGTCAACCCCGATTTCGCCGCGGTGGCCCAGGCCATGGGGGTGTTCGGCCGCCGAGTCACCGAACCGGGTGACCTTGAGCGGGCCCTGACCGACGCTTTCACCTACGACGGTCCCGCCGTCATCGACGTGCACACGGCGCGGCAAGAATTGTCGATACCGCCGGCGATCACAGTTGAGCAGGCAAAGGGCTTCTCGCTCTACGCAATTCGCACCATCCTGGCCGGGCGTGCCGATGAACTTCTGGACCTGGTCACCACCAACGTCGCCCGCCGCATCCTGGACTGACCGCTCAGGCCGGCCGGGGAATCGTGGCCGCCGTGCTCTGGCCCAACCATTGCGGGATGGCGCGGCGGACATCAGCGGAGCCTGACAGCGCGACACTGCCGTCGAGCACCGCTCGGGCCCAGCCGACGTCGCCCCGCCAGATCTCGACCAGCGTGCGCAGGTAGGTCTGCACGGTGCCCGCCACCTCGTGCCCGGGATCGAAATCGCACACATCGGCCTGCCCGTCGCACACGGTGAGCCACCATCGCGACGCCTTGGGCGCCACACCGTCGAGGACGAACGAAACCGTGGTGCGCGAACGCGGCCAGTCGGCGATGGGAATGGTGCGGCGCATGTCCCACATCAGCAGGTGCGGGTCGAGATCCTGCTCGCCCAGTTCACCGATCCACCGCACCCCCCACGACCCGAGCGCGTCGACCACGCCGGCGAGTTCCTGACCGCACGGGGTCAGCGAATAGCTTGTCCGCCCGTCGATCTCCGAACGCTCGATGACCCCGGCCCGAGCCAACGACTTCAGCCGCTTGGACAACAGCGCCGGCGACATCTTCGGCACACCGCGGCGCAGGTCGTTGAAATGCGCGCTGCCCCGCAGCAGTTCCCGGACCACCAGCAGGGTCCAGCGTTCGTCGAGCAATTCCATGGCCTTGGCCACGGGACAGAACTGGCCATACGTCGACATGGCGGTCTTCCTCCCCGGAAAATGCGTGGCTTTCTCAGTACACGCCTGTCAGGGCCCGGAAGCCAGTACAGATCTGGTACTGGAATCCGCACACCGCGTGGGGCGACGATGAAGCCAATCCGCGACAGGAGCCCGTCATGAAGGTCACGACCGCCGCCAATGAGCTTGAGGCCAAACACCGGGCGCTGTGGGCGCTGGGTGACTACGCGGTGATCGCCGCGAACATCGTGCGTCCACTGGGTCTCGTACTGGTCGAGGCCAGCGGCATCGGGCCCGGTGACCGCGTGCTCGACGTCGCTGCCGGGACCGGCAACGTCGCCATCCCGGCCGCCGCGACCGGCGCGCGGGTGACCGCGAGTGACCTGTGCCCGGAGCTGGTCGACCAGGGGCGCCGCCTCGGCGCGGACGCCGGAGTGACGATCGACTGGGCGGAGGCCAACGCCGAGGCGTTGCCCTACGCCGACGATTCCTTCGATGCGGTGCTCTCCTGTATCGGGGTGATGTTCGCTCCGCATCACCAGCAGGCCGCTGACGAACTCCTCCGGGTGACCCGTCCGGGCGGGCGGATCGGCCTGATCTCCTGGACACCAGAGGGTTTCATCGGCCAGTTGTTCGCCACCATGAAGCCGTATGTACCCGCGCCGCCACCCGGGGTGTCCCCGCCGCCGCGCTGGGGCGACGAGGAGTACCTGCGCACCCTGCTGGGTGATCGGGTCGGCGAATTGACCTGTGAGCGCCGGGAACTGGACGTCGAAGCCTATGCCGACGGAGCCGCGTTCCGCGACTACTTCAAGGCCAACTACGGGCCCACGATCTCGGCCTACCGGGCCATCGCCGCCGATGCCGATCGGGTCGCGGAACTGGACGCGGAGATCGCTGCGCTCGCTGACCGGTTCCTCACCGGTTCCACGATGTCGTGGGAATACCTGTTGTCAGCGGCGAACGTGCACTGATCCGGAAGGACAGCTGGCACCATGGCCTCATGCCCGACGATGCACCGGAATTGCCCACTCTCAGCGCCGCCGATCAGGACGCCATAGCACGCTGGCTGCGTGAGCAGCGGATCGGAACGACACTGACCGACGTGGCGCCGCTGACCGGCGGGACGCAGAACATCGTGGTGGGCATGAGCGTCGACGGACGTCGAATGGTGCTGCGGCGCCCACCTTTACACCCCCGGCCGACCAGCGACAAGACGATGCTGCGGGAGATCGCGGTGCTGCGCACCTTGGCGGGCTCGGCGGTACCGCATCCGGGTTTCATCGCCGCTTGCACCGATCTCGACGTGATCGGCGTGGTGTTCTACCTGATGGAGGAGGTCGACGGGTTCAACCCCGGCACCGACGTGAGCCAGGCCTACCGGGACGATGCCGACCTGCGCTACCGCGTCGGGCCGTCCTATGCGGGGAGCCTCGCGGAACTGGGCAACGTCGCCTGGGAGAACAGTGAACTCGCCGCCATCCGCCGGCCGGGATCCTTTCTGGCCCGCCAGGTTCCGCAGTTCCTCGGGCTGCTCGACAGCTACCGCCACGAGCAGTATTCACCCGAGTCGTTGACGGGGGTGGGGGATTTGGCGCAGTGGCTGGAGGACAACCGCCCACCCGACGCCGAACCCGGCATCATGCACGGCGACGCGCACCTCAACAACGTCCTCTTGCGCAGGGACACTCCCGAACTGGCCGCGTTCATCGACTGGGAGATGTGCACGATCGGCGACCCGCTGCTCGACCTCGGGTGGATGCTCGTCTGTTGGCCCGACGACCCCAATCCGATCAACGCGGGGTCGGCACTGGCCGCCCTCGGTGATCTGGCCCACCGCAGTGAACTGATCGAGGCGTACCGCGCCGCGGGAGGCCGCCAGACCGACCGACTGGATTGGTATGTGGCGCTGGCCTGCTTCAAACTCGGGATCGTCATCGAGGGCACCTGGTCGCGATACCTGGCCGGGCGGGCCAGCCGCGATGCCGGCGAGCAGTTACATGCCTCGGCGGAGAACCTCCTCGCGCTGGGGACGCGGGTCGCCAAGGGGGACAATCCCTTCAGCTGATTGCCGAGCAGACACAAACCTGCCCATTTTCACGGGAAAAGGGGCAGGTTTGGTGGGGGCCCCTCCCGCTTGCGGGGGACTGTTCGTGGGGAAATTAGTAGGTGTCGATCGCGAGCTTGACGGCGAGGGCCACACCGGCCACGCCGATGAGGACCTGCAGCGGCTTGGCGGGGGCGTGTCGCACCACGATCGGACCCAGCCGGGAGCCGATCAGGCAGCCGGCACCCAACGGCACCACCGCAGGCCAGTACACCGGGGCGACCGCGATGAATGCGACGGCGGCCACCGCATTGGCCACCCCGAGGATCACGTTCTTGGAAGCGTTGGCATGCGCCAGCGTCGCACCGCCGGTACGCAACAGCAGGGCCAGCAGCAGCACCCCGGCGGCAGCACCGAAATACCCGCCGTAGATGGTGATCAGGAAGATCGACCCTGCCTCCATGGCGACCTTGATCCGATGCTCGCGGTGATCGACCACCCGGGTCTCCCGCAGGCGGCCACGCGGTAGCAGGATCGCCACCGACGCGAACGCCAGCAGGAGCGGGACGACCTTCTCGAAACCCTCGGCCGGGGTACACAGCAGCAGTGCGGCGCCGACGGCCCCGCCGGCAACGGCGACCGGGATGATCCGTTTGATCCATGCACCCTGCCCGGCGAGCTCGGGCCGGGACCCGAGCACCGAGCCGATGCCGTTGAACACCAACGCCACGGTGTTGGTGACATTCGCGGTGACCGGGGGTAGACCGACCAACAGCAGTGCGGGATAGGTGGCGACCGAGGCCAGTCCGGCGATGCTGCCGGTGAGTCCGCCGGCGATCCCGGCCACGACAAGCAGGACGACCTCACCGACGCTCATGAGGCTCCCACGTGGCTGAGACTACGGCGAAAGTGTTTGCGTGACCGGTCCGGCTGCGTCTAGCATCGCCAACGTGCCAAGGCGACTTGTAGTAGCAACCCGCAGCGGGGTCTGATCAGACCGACCCCCCGCTGTGGGTCGTTCGCTACTTCGTCGGTCACCTCCTCTGAGCAAGAGAAGACCGGCGCATGCACATCACTTCATCAGCCCAGCAATCGGACATGGCACCGACGTTCGCGGCCCATTTCTCCAACCCTCTGCCGCGCGGCCTGCGACAGGCCGGCGAGGCCGCCTCCTGGGAACAGTTCCTGGCCGAATACACGGCCGGCCCGGGTGCGTTGAAGCTAGGTCAGTGGACCTGCACCGATACGCAGCGTTCAGCGGGCAGGTTGGGGCCGCAGGCGCGCCACTACCAGGCCACGCTGGCTTTGGGCGACACCATTAGCACGTTGACCGTGTCCGCGAGCGGACCCGTCGCCGCACTGACCGAAATGCTGTACGCGCGCGGGATCACCGTTGAAACCAGATCGTTTCATCAGCTGCCCACCGGCGGCCGGACCGCGACTTTCATCGAAGGCAGCGACGGCCTGCACAGCGAGTGGGCCATGGGCCTGGCCGATGATCCTGAGCAGTCGGCCCTGCATGCGGTGATCGCGTGCGCCAACCGGCTGATGATGGCCTGAGTCTCGGCGCTTCGCGGCTAGTGCAGGGGCCGCAGCACGATGGGCATGCCGTCGATCGGCACCGGCATGCCGCCGTAGTCATAGTGCGGGCGGTAACCGGGATGCGTCAGCTCGAGGCGGTAGCGGCGCAGCAGTCGGTGCATCACGGTCTTGATCTCCAGCTGGCCGAACACCATGCCGATGCACTTGTGCGCGCCACCGCCGAACGGGGCGAACGCATAACGGTGCTTCTTGTGCTCGTTGCGCGGTTCGGCGAACCGTGCAGGATCGAACTTCTCCGGATCGGTCCACAGCTCCGGTAGCCGATGGTTGATCGACGGCCATGTCATGACGTTGGTGCCGGCAGGGAGGTAGAAACCCAACAAGTCGGTGTCGCGCACGGTCTGGCGGAAATTGAACGGCAGCGGGGTCTGCATCCGCAACGCCTCGTTCATCACCAGATCGTAGGTTTCCAGCTTCTCCAGTGCCTCGATGTCCAGCGGGCCGTCACCGATCCGCTCGGACTCCTCACGGCAGCGCTCCTGCCATTCCGGGTTGGCCGCCAGGTGGTAGGCCATCGTGGTCAGCGTCGACGTGGTGGTGTCGTGGGCCGCCATCATCAGGAAAATCATGTGGCTGACGATGTCGTCGTCGGTGAACCGCTGACCGTCCTCGTCCTCGGCGTGACACAGCACGCTGAACATGTCGGTCGCCTGCGAGGCGCGCTTCTCGACGATCCGGCTGTTGAAATAGTTCTCCAGCGTCTCGCGCGCCTTCACCCCCCGCCACCAGCTCAGCGGCGGCACCGGCTTGCGCACTATCGCGTTGCCGGCCCGCGTGGTGGTGGTGAAGGCTTGATTGACCGTAGTGACCAGGGCGCGGTCGGTACCCGCTGGAACACCCATGAACACCTCGGACGCGATGTCGAGCGTGAGTTCCTTGACTGCGGGGTAGAAGAGGAAGCGCTTGTCGTTGGCCACCCAGTCGTTGGCCAGCACTTGGCTGGCGACAGCGTCGATGTGACCCACGTATCCCGTGAGCCGGCTGCGGGTGAAGGCCTCCTGCATGATCCGGCGGTGGAACATGTGGTCATCGAAGTCGCGCAGCATCAGGCCGCCTTCGAAGAACGGCCCGATCACCGGATCCCACGCCCGCTGGGAGTAGTCCTTGTTCCGGTTCGAGAACACGGCCTGCGTGGCATCCGGACCCAATGCCAGCACTGCGGGAAGCACCGGCGAGAACATGTAGTGCACCGGGCCGTACTCGCGATACAGATGCAGGATGAAGTCCGGCCCGCCGCGGAACATCTCGATCATGTGCCCGAACACCGGCAGCCCGCCGTCGCCCATCACCGTCTTGAGGCCGCTCGCCGGGGGCGCAGGTGCCAACGGGAACTGGTTCCACTGGCGTGCCAGCAGCCGCTTCTCGACCGCTCCCATTCCGGGGATGGTCACCGGGGTCGGGGTCAACCGGCGCTTGGCCTGATCGAGCAGGTAATGCGGGGTGCTGATGGTTGTCATGGGCCGCTCCTGACCAACAAAGTCCGACGAAGTGTGGTCGATGTCACCACTTGAGGCCATCCTGACTGTCAGACTTGACGCATGTCAAGTTTTGAACTGGCGCGTCGTGGATGCAAAGGTCTAATGCCATGACCGCCGAATCGATACCCGGGAGTAGCAACGGCTCGACCGGGCGTCCGCAGGCCCGTCGCAGTCGGGGTGACCGGCAACGCGAGGCCATCGTGGCGGCCGTGCGGGACCTGCTCGAAGAGCATTCGTTCGCCGACCTGTCGGTGAGCACCATCAGCGAACGCGCCGGGGTGGCCCGCTCGGGCTTCTACTTCTACTTCGATTCGAAGTACGCGGTGCTGGCCGTCATCGTGTCCGACGTCATGGAACAACTCGCCGCGTTGACGCACAACTACGCGCCCCGGGATTCCGGTGAAACACCCGCGGCCTTCGCCAAACGGATGGTCGGCAGTGCGGCCACCGTCTTCGCCACCAACGACCCGATCATGTCGGCCTGCACCGTCGCGCAGAACACCGACGCCCAGATCCGGGAAATCATGAACGACTACGAGGATGCCGTGATCGGCCAGATCGTCGGCCTCGTCGAACAGGACCAGGGCGCCCGCCCGATCTCAGACGACCTGCCCGCGCTGGTGCGCACCCTGGTCGCGACGACGGCGATGACGCTGTCGCACGATTCGGGCTTCGTCGGGCGCGGCACCGATCCGGCACGTGCACTCGACGTGGTGGAGCGGCTGTGGCTCAACGCACTGTGGGGCGGCCAGGACCTCTAGCGTCACAGGTAAGGTCACCGCTATGGGGAGTGATACCGCGGGTAACGGTCGGGCGAGTCTGGTGGAGCACTTCCAGGGAAAAAGGTGTCTGATCACGGGTGCGGCCAGCGGGATCGGGCGCGCCACTGCCCTTGCGCTCGCGGCGCAGGGTGCTGAGCTGTATCTGACCGACCGGGACGAAGTGGGACTGGCACAGACGGTTGCTGACGCCAAGGCGCTCGGCGCCGACGTTCCCGCGCACCGGGCGCTGGACATCTCCGACTATGACCAGGTGGCGGCCTTCGCCGCCGACGTCCACGCGGCACATTCGTCGATGGACGTGGTGATGAACATCGCCGGGGTGTCGGCCTGGGGGACCGTCGACCAACTGACCCACCAACACTGGCGCTCGATGATCGACGTCAACCTGATGGGCCCGATCCACGTGATCGAGACTTTCCTGCCGCCGATGGTGCAGGCCCGCCGCGGCGGGCACCTGGTGAACGTGTCGTCGGCCGCCGGCATCGTGGCATTGCCCTGGCACAGCGCCTACAGCGCCAGCAAGTACGGGCTGCGCGGACTGAGTGAAGTGCTGCGTTTCGACCTGGCGCGCCATCGCATCGGGGTCTCGGTGGTGGTGCCGGGCGCGGTGAAAACCGGTCTGGTGCAGACGGTTCAGATCGCCGGTGTCGACCGGGACGATCCGAACGTGCAGAAGTGGGTCGACAGGTTCGCCGGTCACGCCATCTCGCCGGAGAAGGCCGCCGACAAGATCCTGGCCGGGATGCGCCGCAACCGCTTCCTGATCTACACCTCAAGCGACATCCGTGCGTTGTATGCCTTCAAGCGGGTGGCGTGGTGGCCCTACAGTGTGGCCATGCGCCAGGTCAACGTGCTGTTCAGCCGGGCGTTACGGCCGAAATCCGTGCAGCGCTAGCGTTTTCCCCAGTGCCATGAGGGCGTGTTGAGCATGCCGAACCCCTCCACCTGCGTCTCGCCCCATTGCTTGAAGAGCTCGACCTCGATCGCGGTACCGCGCTGCTCGTCGGCTGCCGGGGTGGTCTCCAGGAAGTCCAGCAATGCACGCGAATGCGTCACCACCAGTACCTGGGACTGCTTGGCGGCCGTGCGGATCAGGGATGCCAGCGGCCGGACCAAATCGGGGTGCAACGAGGTCTCCGGCTCGTTGAGCACCATGAGTGACGGCGGACGCGGGCTGGCCAGTGCCGTTGCCCAGAGTAGGAAACGCAGTGTGCCATCGGACAATTCGGCGGCCCGTAACGGTCGTAGCATGCCGCGCTGGCGCAACTGCAGATCGAAAAGACCGTCGTTGACCGCCACCGAGATGGAGGCGCCGTCAAACGCGTCGGCCACCGCGCGTTGCAGATCGTCGACGGTCGTTTCGATGACCGTCTGCACCGCCGCAGCCAGATCGGAGCCGTCATCGGAGAGCACCGGGGTACGGGTTCCGACATGGGGCCGGCGGGCAGGTGCACCGGCGTCGACCCGGAACCCGTCGTAGAACCGCCAGTCGCGTAGCCGGTCGGAGACCGCGGAGAGTTCCGGAAGGGCGTCCGGGTGGGCGTACTCGGCGAGCACGCTGCGGTAGGAGGGCAGCGAACGGGTCACCTCGTCGAAACCCCGGCCGGATTGCGACGCGACCTCGGCGTATTCGCGGGTGCGACGCACCAGTGTCGACGCCGGGCGCAGCACCGGTCCGGCGAACACCACCTCCCGTTTGATCTCGGGGTCATGGGTGAATGCCGACGGCTCGCCTCCGGACCCGGCCATCTGCGGCAGGCCGAGGTCCACCAGGTAGCCGAAATCGTCTGCGGCGAAGCCGAGTTCGAGAGATACCGGGCGGGTCCGGACGGTGCCCTGAGTCCGCTCGTTCGGCTGTTCGGGCCCCGCCCACAAAACCGACTGCAGACCGCCCTCGCGTGCCAGTGAGCCGATCACCTGGCCGCGCCCGCAGTCCGCCAGCAGCCGAAGTGCGCGGTAGATCGACGACTTGCCGGAGCCGTTGGCCCCGGTGACCACGGTGAGCTCGGCCAACGGCAGGATCACCTCCCGTAGCGAGCGGTAACCCCGGATCGCGATGGTCTGCAGCATGCGTCGAGGTTATTGGTGTGCTGTGACAGTCGCGGCGGCGGGAACGTCGTCCATCGAGAGCTCCAGACGGATCCCGAGCAGTCGGATCGGCCGGTCCAGGTCGAACTGATCGAACACGGCCAGCGCGGTCTCGGTGATGACTTCCGCGTCGATGCTCGGTGAACTCAGCTTGCGGATCTTGGTGCGGGTGTAGAAGGTGCTGGTGCGCACCGTGACCGCCACCCGGGTGACGATGCGACCCTGTTCGACCACCTCGTCGAGGGTCCGCCGGGTCAGTTCGCGGATCGCGTCGTCCATCTCGCTGCGGTCGGTGAGGTCCTGGGCGAAGGTGACGACGTGACTGCGTGAGCGCGGAATCCAGGGCTCGGAGCTCACCTCGGTGTCGCCGCCGCCCTTGGCCAGCAACAGGATCCACAGCCCGGTACTCGGTCCGAAAGCCGAAGTGAGCACGGTGGCATCGGTGGCGGCCAGATCGGCGACCGTGGTGATGCCCAGCATGGCAAGCTTTTTGGTGGTCTTGGGTCCGACGCCCCACAGCGCATCGGTCGGACGGTCACCCATCACCGACATCCAATTGGTCTCGGTGAGCAGGTAGACACCCGCTGGCTTGGCCAGTCCGGTCGCGACCTTGGCGCGCTGTTTGTTGTCGCTGATGCCCACCGAGCACGACAGCCCGGTCTCGGCGGCGATCACCGCGCGGATGCGTTCGGCCAACTCGACCGGATCGTCCACCTCCGCACCCAGGTAGGCCTCGTCCCAGCCCCAGACCTCCAGCGGGTGGCCGAGATCGCGCAGCAGACTCATCACCTGTTCGGAAGCCTCGTCGTAGGCGTCCGGGTCCGAAGGGAGGAACGTGGCGTCCGGGCATTTGCGTGCGGCCGTGCGCAGCGGCATCCCGGCGTGCACCCCGAACTCGCGCGCCTCGTATGACGCGCAGGTGACCACCTTGCGCGGTTCGGTGGGATCACCGCTGCCGCCGACGATGACGGGCAGGCCCTGCAGTTCAGGGTGGCGCCGCAACTCGACCGAGGCCAGGAACTGATCCAGGTCGACATGTAGCACCCAGGCGGTCATGGCGCTAGTGGCCGCACAACTTGCGTGCGGTGTCCTGCCATGCGGAGGCGAGGTCGTCGAGGCGCCGGCCGAGGGACAGTTGGTGGGCGACATAGTCGGGGTCGAGCAGAGCAATCAGGGCATCGGCCTGTGCATCGAGATCGCCGGTGGTGCCGGCAGTTTCGAGCAGCATCCGGACATGCGTGCGGTGCAGGGTGAACGGGCCGGTGTAGCGCAGAGCGGAATCCCGGATGGCATCGGACAGCAGCGCCTGGTGGCAGTGCACGAACCTGAGCCGGTCCGCGCCGTAGGCCAGCAGCCGTTCCAGCGGCGGCGCCCCGGGGCCCAGCGGGGGTGGGCCGAACATGAAGGCGTCCTGTTCGGCGGTCTCGTCCTCGTCGAGCAGCACCATCATCAGTCCGGCACGGCTACCGAATCTTCGGAACAAAGTTCCCTTGCCGACGCCGGCCTCGACCGCGATATCGTCGGTGCTGACCGCGTCGGGGCCGCGTTCGGCGACGAGCCGACGTGCAGCGTCGAGGATCAGGGCGCGGTTCCGGGCGGCGTCAACACGGCCTGGGCCGCGTTCTGGTGGCGCCGGGTCGATGCCCGCGAGCCGGGGCGGGCGGTCGGAGGCTGCCACAACTGCACTTTAACTCAGGTGGAATTAATCGGACCACAGTCCGGTTGACTGTTGCGAGAATCGGGCGAGTCGAACAAGGAGCGTGAATATGGCCGAAGTCAAGGTGCTGGTGTTGGTGGGAAGCTTGCGGGCGGCGTCGATCAACCGTCAACTCGCCGAGTTGGCGGTAGAGCAGGCGCCCGACGGGGTAGAGCTGAAGATCTTCGATCGGCTGGGGGAGCTGCCCTTCTATAACGAGGACATCGACACCGCGGACGTGGCCGAACCCGTGGTGGCACTGCGGGCGGCGGCCGGCGAGGCCGATGCCGCACTCGTGGTCACTCCCGAATACAACGGAAGCATCCCGGGGGTGTTGAAGAACGCCATCGATTGGCTGTCGCGGCCGTTCGGCAATGGCGCGCTCAAGGGCAAGCCGCTGGCGGTGGTCGGGGCGGCGCTCGGGCAGTACGGCGGCGTGTGGGCGCACGACGAGACGCGGAAATCATTCGGCATCGCCGGACCCCGCGTGGTCGAGGATCTGACGCTTTCGGTGCCGGCCAAGTCGCTCGACGGCAAGCATCCGAGGGAGAACGCCGAGGTGGCCGAGGCTCTGCGTGACATTGTGGGCAAGCTCACAGTCGAGGTCGACTGAGGGGTCGTCTTCGCGTTTTGCCGTTTGCGCCGCTTTCCGGCAAAATCTTGCCGCCGGCTGGGTCGTCCTGACCCGGCCGGCGGCTTTGCTATTGGGGGGTCCGCCGGTGTCCGTGGGGCCACCTTGTCGGTGGCTGCTGGTACATCTAGAGGCGCGGCGCGACACGGTCTGTCAAGTCGGGCACGACACGCCGTCGGTGTGGTTGCTGGCAAGCTTACGACCTGGGAATTTCAGAAATGTTATTCAGAACATGTTGTATGACTTCGAACTGTCGGCCACTAGGTGTAGTGTCTGTGAGACCGACAGGCCACCACAGTTCGGGAGCCGGCCGGAGCGTAGCGAATCCGGCCGAGTCGGTTTCAAGACCAGCCGGAGAGCGGCTTCGACCGGCAGGAATTTTGGCGGCCCGGCGGTCGCTGAACTTAAGCGAAACGTAAGACCCGATCAGTTGCCAGTCACCTGTCTAGTTTTTTCACTTTCCGCAAGAGGAGCCGTACCGAAGATGACCGTCACCGTGTACACCAAGCCCGCATGCGTGCAGTGCAACGCCACCTACAAGGCGTTGGAAAAGCAGGGCATCGCCTTCGAGAAGGTCGACATCACCCTCGACAGCGAGGCCCGTGACTACGTCATGGCGCTCGGCTACCTGCAGGCCCCGGTCGTGGTGGCCGGCAACGACCACTGGTCAGGCTTCCGTCCCGATCGGATCAAGGCGCTGAGCACGGTCGCGGCGACGGCGTAACGAAAGGCATCACCACCACGGGAGAGGAGCTGGACACGATGAGCCATCTCGTCTACTTCTCCAGCGTCTCGGAGAACACCCACCGCTTCGTCCAGAAGCTGGGGTGGCCCGAAGACCGTGTCACCCGGATCCCGCTGCACGGCCGCATCGAGGTGGATGAGCCCTACGTTCTGATCCTGCCCACCTACGGCGGCGGCCGTGCCACTCCCGATGTCAACAACGGTGGTTACGTGCCCAAGCAGGTCATCGCCTTTTTGAACAATGAACACAATCGGTCGTTGATCCGCGGCGTCATCGCCGCGGGCAACAACAATTTCGGTGCGGAGTTCGCCTACGCGGGCGATGTAATTTCGCGCAAATGCGGTGTGCCGTACCTGTACCGCTTCGAGCTGATGGGTACCCCGGACGATGTCGACGCCGTCCGCGAGGGTTTGAAAGACTTTTGGAAGGATCAGACGTGCCACCAACCGTCACAGCTGCAGAGCCTGTAACCACCGCCGCGCATGCGCTTCCTGGCGAGACGGATTACCACGCGCTCAACGCGATGCTGAATCTGTACGACGCCGACGGCAAGATTCAGTTCGACAAGGATGTGCTCGCCGCACGGGAGTACTTCCTGCAGCACGTCAACCAGAACACGGTGTTCTTCCACAGTCAGGACGAGAAGCTCGACTACCTGATCGAGAAGGAGTACTACGAGCGCGAGGTGCTCGACCAGTACAGCCGCAATTTCGTCAAGCAGCTGCTCGACCGGGCATTCGCCAAGAAGTTCCGGTTCCCGACGTTCCTGGGCGCGTTCAAGTACTACACCTCCTACACACTCAAGACCTTTGACGGGAAGCGCTATCTCGAGCGTTTCGAAGATCGTGTGGTGATGGTCGCGCTGACCCTGGCCGCCGGCGACACGGTGCTGGCCGAAAAGCTCGTCGACGAGATCATCGACGGTCGCTTCCAGCCGGCCACCCCCACATTCCTCAACTCAGGCAAGAAGCAGCGCGGCGAGCCGGTGTCCTGCTTCCTGCTCCGCATCGAGGACAACATGGAGTCCATCGGGCGCTCCATCAACTCGGCCCTGCAGCTGTCCAAGCGCGGTGGCGGAGTTGCCTTGCTGTTGACCAATATTCGTGAGCACGGCGCGCCGATCAAGAACATCGAGAACCAGAGCTCGGGCGTCATCCCGATCATGAAGCTGCTGGAGGACTCGTTCTCCTACGCCAATCAGCTCGGCGCGCGCCAGGGCGCCGGCGCGGTGTATCTGCACGCACATCACCCCGACATCTACCGGTTCCTCGACACCAAGCGCGAGAACGCCGACGAGAAGATCCGGATCAAGACGCTCTCGCTGGGCGTGGTGATCCCGGACATCACCTTCGAGCTGGCCAAGAAGAACGAAGACATGTACCTCTTCTCGCCGTACGACGTCGAGAAGGTCTACGGCGTCCCGTTCGCCGACATCTCGGTGACCGAGAAGTACCACGAGATGGTCAACGACGGCCGGATCCGCAAGACCAAGATCAAGGCACGCGAGTTCTTCCAGACACTGGCCGAGCTGCAGTTCGAGTCGGGCTATCCGTACATCATGTACGAGGACACGGTGAACCGGGCCAACCCGATTGCCGGCAAGATCACCCACTCGAACCTGTGCTCGGAGATCCTTCAGGTCTCCACGCCGTCGCTGTTCAACGAGGACCTGTCCTACGCCAAAGTGGGCAAGGACATCTCGTGCAACCTCGGTTCGCTGAACATCGCCAAGGCTATGGATTCGCCGGATTTCGCGCAGACCATCGAGACGTCGATCCGGGCGCTGACCGCGGTGAGCGATCAGACCCACATCTGGTCGGTGCCGTCCATCGAACAGGGCAACAACAGCTCGCACGCGATCGGCCTGGGGCAGATGAACCTGCACGGGTATCTGGCCCGTGAGCGGATCCACTACGGCTCCGAAGAGGGCGTCGACTTCACCAACATCTACTTCTACACCGTGCTGTTCCACGCGCTGCGGGCGTCGAATCTCATTGCGATCGAACGTGGTACGCGCTTCGGCGGATTCGAGGACTCCAAGTACGCATCGGGTGAGTTCTTCGACAAGTACACCGATCAGGTGTGGGAGCCGGCCACCGACAAGGTCCGGCAGATCTTCGCCGACGCGGAGATCCACATCCCGACGCAGGACGACTGGAAGCAGTTGAAGGAGTCGGTGCAGAAGCACGGCATCTACAACCAGAACCTCCAGGCCGTCCCGCCGACCGGGTCGATCTCCTACATCAACCACTCGACATCCTCGATCCACCCGGTGGCGAGCAAGATCGAGATCCGCAAGGAAGGCAAGATCGGTCGCGTCTATTACCCGGCGCCGTACCTGACCAACGACAACCTGGACTACTACCAGGATGCGTATGAGATCGGCTACGAGAAGATCATCGACACCTACGCCGCGGCCACCCAGCATGTGGACCAGGGGCTGAGCCTGACGTTGTTCTTCAAGGACACCGCCGACACCCGTGAGGTCAACAAGGCGCAGATCTACGCCTGGCGCAAGGGAATCAAGACGCTGTACTACATCCGGTTGCGGCAGATGGCGCTTCAAGGCACTGAGGTTGAAAACTGCGTCAGCTGCATGTTGTGACGACTGGTCGCTGACAGCGCAGATTCTGCGACAGCCGAGCTTTCGACCGGTGGCCTGATTTACGGGATCAGGCTTTGGTCGGAGGTCGTGCATCGCTATGTAGGACTTCCGAAGAGAGCCCGTTCTATCAGCCGCCAGCGGCTATGCCTCGTTGGCGGAGAGCCGAGATGGCGTACATCGTGTCTCGTCCGGTGAGCCTGCTACTGCGAGGCTAGGACCGCTACGGCAGGTAGGTCTCGATCATCTGTCGCAGTCCTGTTTGGACTGCAGGGTCGTCGCTGAGGGGTGCGGCGACAGCAGCTTTGGCGGCGTTGCGGGGTGTTAGGCCGTTGGCGATGAGTCGTCCGGCAGCGATGAGCACGCGGGTGGAGGCGACTTCGCGAAGTCCTGGTGCTTCGAGTCGGCGGATGGCTTGGCCGAGTCGGACGAGGTGTTTGGCTGTGTCGAGGGTGATGGCTGCTTCTTGTGTGAGGATTGTTTCTTCGGTTTCGGCTGTGGGGAAGTCGAATTCGATGCCGACCATGCGTTGACGGGTGGAGTCTTTGAGGTCTTTGAGGACGCTTTGATAGCCGGGGTTATAGGACACGACGAGTCCGAACCCCGGGGCGGCGTCGAGGGTAACGCCGAGGCGTTCGATGGGTAGCTGACGTCGGTGGTCGGCGAGGGGATGCAATACCACGGTGGTGTCTTGGCGGGCCTCGACAATTTCGTCGAGGTAGCAGATAGCTCCCTCGCGCACAGCGCGGGTTAGGGGTCCGTCGACCCATTGGGTGTCGCCGCCGCGGAGGTGGAAGCGGCCGACGAGGTCGGCGGTGGTCAGGTCGTCGTGGCAGGCGACTGTAATCAGGGGGCGGCCCAGGTCGTGGGCCATGGCTTCGACGAAGCGGGTTTTCCCGCATCCGGTGGGTCCTTTGAGCAGGATGGACAGGTGCTGGTGGTAGGCCGCGGTGAAGGTTTGTTCCTCATCACCGGTGGCGACGTAAAAGGGCCGTTCGGAGATGGTTGGCGCGTCGCGGTCTGATCGGTGGGCTTCGGTGGCGGTCATGGGTGTCCTTCCGCTGGTGATGGATCGTGGGGCTTGGCTATGTCGCTTTGCGGACGTCAGCAGAACGCAGCGCGGTGCGCACGAGCGTGTTGACTGCGTGTGCGAGTTGGGTGTGGTCGGCCACCGTGGCGTGTGCGGCGGTTCCGAATACTCGCCGGAGAGAGGGGGCGTCGGTGTTGGCGCCGAAGGTTAGGCACAGTGCTGCGGTGCCGCGACGGCGGGCTTCTGCGAGGGCTCGGCGGGAGTCGGCGGCGCCGTAGTCCTTGTCGTAGCCGTGGTCATAGGCCAGTCCGTCGGACAACACGATGAGTAGCCGTCGCATCGTGCCGCCTTGGGCCTCCAGTACGGCGGCGCCGTGGCGGATCGCCGCCCCTAGTCGGGAGTAGGCGCCGGGGGTGAGGCTGTGCAGTCGTTGCAGGGTGGCTGCATTCCATCTGTCGTTGAACCGTTTGACCGGGAATACGTTGACTGCGTTGCGGCCGTGGGAGTTGTAGGCGTAGAGCCCGACTCGGTCACCGAGGTCATAGAGGGCGCTGGCGATCGCGGCGGCGGCGCTGCGTTGTCGTTCGTGCACGGTAACGCCGCGGCCGTCGGGTTCGCCGGCTGAGCCGGAGATGTCGAGTAGTACCAGCACTGAGAGGTCGCGGCGGCGGCGCAGGCTGGCGATGTAGAGGTTCTCGTCCGGTGTGGAGGACGCCCGGGCTTGCACCCGGGCCTCGATCGCGGCGTCGAGGTCGATGTCGTCGCCGTGGGGTTGGCGGTGGCATTGATCGAGCCCGAGGGTAAGTCGGGCAAGGGTTTTGCGTAGCCGCGCAGCGTCGAGCGCGACCGGTATGTCCGGGGCGTCGCGCAGCGGTGGGTCGGTCTCGTTGACGGTGCACCAGTTGGGGCGGTAGCGCTTGACGGTGACATCCCACTCTGGATAGGTCAGGGTGCTGGGGTTGGGTGTGCCGGTAACCTCGGCGGCCGCCCCGGCCGCTGAGGACATCACGGAAATGCCGCGCCGGGCGGTGGTGCGACGGCCGAGGTGCGTGGCCGCGTCGGTGCCTGGGGAGCCTTCGCCGTCACCGCTGCGCACGGATTTGAGTAGGCGTTGCAGCAGTCGGCCCAGTGCCCCGGCCGTACCCCCGACGGAGAACATGTCCGCCCCCGCGCCAGCCCCGTCGTCGTCGAGGTCGTCTTCGTCGTCAAGGTCGGCCAACTGCCCGGACTCGCACCGCGGCGCATGCTGGGGTTCGGCATTGGTGTCGCGGGAACTGTCGGTGTGGGCGGCCAACACCTGTTTGGCGCGGATCACGCCAAACGCCGCGGGCGGGGCGGACAGGGGCTGGCGAGACGAGGCGAGCGTGAACGATGCTGAGGGTGAGGTGCTGCGGGGCGCGGTCTGAGGGTCGATGACCGGGTGCGGTGACGGGGGAAGCACTGCCTGGTTGACCCACAGCGCACGCGGACCCTCTAGGGCCAGGTAGCGTGCCGCGAGCTTGGGGCGCCGTCGCAGCCCGCGCATGGTGTCGGGGTGCAAGCTGCCGCCAGCGATCAGGCAGGCCTGCACAGTTACCGCGGTGAGCTGGTCGTGCTCGCTGCTGGCCGGGTCGATGACCAGGGTGTTGCCGTCGGTCCATGCCGATTCTCCGCGCTCGCCATAGACGACGCGCAGCGTGCGGCCGGCCAGAGCGGAGGCGAACAAGTCAAACCGGCGCGCGGCCTGCTCGTCAGGCGTCATGACGGGATTCGCATGTGCGGGTGCCGCATCGTGGGGTTTAGTCATGGCCCGGGCCGCAGCGCCCTGCCTGCACCGGTCCGTCGATGGTGGGGCGGCCGTCGGGTTGCCCGGAGAGCCAGGTGTTCCACTTGCCCTCGAAGAACGGCCCGGGGTGGCCGGCTTTCTCGTAGAAGCCTTGCGGGTCATACACTTTCGTCTCCGGGAACGGCCAGGGGCAGGCCACCGACGTGGAGAGCTTGCCGGCACGGATGATCAGGAAGCCTCCGCCGTACACAGCGAGGTAGGACAGGGTCAACGCCATGAACATCACCAGGAACGACGCGAGTGCGGGGCGGGTGGGCAACAGGCGCAGCCGCTGGGCGAGCTTTTCAGCCTGAGTCCGGCCGGTGTCATCGCGGTAGACCATGATCGAGGCGGCGATCATCATCGAGGTGGCCAGCCCACTTTCCCACAGCAGAGGGAACTGGTTGTACTGGCCGACGAAGATGGACCCGAACTCGGGCACCTGTGAGTAGGCGTACACGCGCTTGCTGATGCACACGATCTCGACCACCGCGTCCAGGGCGAACCCGATCACGAACGTGATCGCGCTCAGGGTGATCAGCGGGTGGCGCCATACGAAGCTGTCGAGCGGGCGGCGGCCCTGCAGTTTGCGCAGCAGCGGGATTGCCACGAATGCCGGCACGATGAGCACCGAGGCGTAGGCGATGCACACGAACGGCTCGACCAAAGGAGATATCGACACCCACGGCCAGTCGACCGGGAAGTGCCACAGATCGGGACTGAACACCGAGTACGACACCCAGTCGGCTTGTGGGTCCAGCCACGGCAGCGCCGTGCCGGCCAGCACCAACAGCAGATACGGGTGGCGGGGATGTTTACGCCACCCGTAGACGAACGCCGCTCCGCCGACGATCATCATCACCAACGTCCAGATGTTGCACATCGGCGCCCAATTCGGCAGACCCTCGACCGCGCGCCAGGCTTCCTCCGAGGGCTGCGGATTGGCGATGCGCGCTTCGTCGGCACCCAGCTTGGCGTGCGCGCCGACGAACACCAGAACACCGAGGCCCAGCACCCACCACAACGCCGTGATCGCGACCCCCGTTCGCTTCCCGGTGTCGACCGGTTTCAGGTCCGTCTGCTGTTCGGTCATTGCTGTGAACCCCTCGCAAGTCAGGTGTCGTCCGCCGCACAGCGGCGTGCTATTCCTACCCGATTTCGCTGAAGAGTGTCAACGAAATACTCCCGGGCCAGCTAGTCGCTCGTGTCCCGCGCTGAGGCTCAATAGTGCCCTCGAGTAGCGATTTATCGGGGATATAGTCTCGTGGAGGCTGCGAATATGCCGTTCGTTTCGGGATCTACTCAATGAACAGTTTCATTCAATCTTGCGCAATGAGGCACAATACGGGGGTGCAAGGTGTGCCGAACCAGCGCGTGGCGCAGCGTCAACAGACGCGTGAGCGAGTACTTGATGCCGCCATCGTGGAATTCAGCCGCGTGGGGACCGCTGCTGCTGACATCAACGCCGTCGTCAACGCGGCGGGGGTGGGGCGGTCAACCTTCAATTTTCACTTCCCGACGCGCGAACACGTGTTGCTCGAATTGATCCGTCGCGAGGAAGCCCGCGTCGCGGAGGAACTTGGCCGTTTCCTGGAGACCAGACACGATCTGCCGACGGTGCTCAACGAGATCGTCCGCCTAGTAGTGGACCTTGAAGACCGTTGGGGGCCACTGCTGTTCCGCGACGTTTTGGGTTTGTACTTCTCCTCAGCACGCCCCGACGACGACGCATGGACCGACCATCCCACCATCGTGCTCCTGGCAGCGGAGATCCTGCGCGCACGCAACCGAGGCGATGCCCGCGCCGATGTGGATTCGTTCCACTCGGCCGTCTTCTTTCTGCTCGGGCTCTACGCCTTACTCACCACGCTGCGCGAACCCGCACCCATCCGCGAGAGCGTGCTGGCCAAGTACGTCACCAGCACGCTGTACAGCCTTGGAATGAATCTGCCCGCCAGAACCGAGTAAAGGCAGCGCCACATGACGCCTGCCTATCGGCCAGCGCAAGAATGTCGCGATCATTGATGAAACCGTTGGGGGCAGCAGTCATGCCGCGGTGATGTCAGGCCGGGCTCACGTGGCAGGGAACGCCATTGATCGCATGGGTGTTGCTCGGCACATCGATGATGTCGGTGGGATTGAGCAGGTTGTTGTTGATTCCCGGATGACGGTTCGCGGTGGCCAACTGCGTTCCGTCGAGACCATGCCCCCAGCCGTGGGGGAGCGACACCACACCGGGCTTGACCTCGTCGGTGACCTCGGCAGCCACCGTAACGGTGCCTTCGGAGGTGGCGACGTTCGCCATCGCGCCGCTTTCGACACCGGCACGCGCCGCGTCGATCGGGTGGATGAGCAGGGTGCAACGGTCACGTCCCTTCATGAGGGCAGGGACGTTGTGCAGCCAGGAGTTGTTGGACCGCAGATGCCGTCGGCTGATCAGCACGAGCTCGGGAGTCTCGCGCTCCATACGCGACATTAGCCGGGGGATATCGCTGACCAGATGGTCGTGCAGCAGTTCGACCTTGCCCGAGGGCGTCGTCACACTCGTCTCGAGCCGTCCCCCTTCGAGTTCGGCCAGCCGCAGTCCATCGGGATGGCGCCGCACCTCGCTCAGGGTGAGACCACCCGGCCGGTCGCCCAGTTGATCACCCCACGGCCCCACCCGAATACCCAGATCCATCAAGCGTTCTGGCCCCTTGCCGGCCAGAGCGGACATGACCTGCCCGGCGTCGCGGCCCGTCAGCGGGTTGCCCGAAATGCCGGACATGGTGGCGACCATCCCACCGACGTAGAGGTCGTCGAGCGCGGCGACGTCGACCTCGGGAACCGGCGTGCCGAACATCGCGCCACCGAGCCGCAGCAGCAACTCCCACTCAGGGGGACGCTGGGGCTCGCGTTCGAAGACCGGTTCCGAGTACTTGATGCAGGATGCGACCGAGTACATCCAGTAGAGGTCGTCGAAGTGGGGTAGTTCCAGAGGGGATGATCCGGGCAGGATCACATGGGCATGCCGGGTGGTCTCGTTGAGCCAGTTGTCCACCGCGATCAACGCGTCGAGTCGGCCCAACGCCGCCGACAAGCGCCCGGCGCCCGGCGCCGAGACAGCTGGGTTACCGGCAACGGTGATCAGCGCGCGAAGCCGACCTTCGCCAGGTGTGTCGATCTCCTCGGCCAGGCAGCCCACCGGAAAGCTGTTGAGCACCTCGGGCGCTCGCCGGACGCGGCTGCGATAGCGGCCGAACTGCCATCCCGGCCCGTTCTGGTCGGGTGGCTTGGCGAACATCGGCGCCCAGACCGCCGGTTTCGGGAACACCGAACCGCCGGGGCGGTCGAGCACACCGAGGGCGGTATTGATCACGAATACCAGCCAGGTGGCCAGGGTGCCGAATTCCTGTGTGCAGGCGCCGATTCTGCTGTACAGCACCGGATGTTCGGCCTGTGCGAGGTCAGCGGCCAGCCGGCGGATCGTGCGTGCGTCGATACCCGTTGTGACAGCAACTTTCTCGGGCACGAAAGGCTCGGCCATCGCGATGATCTCATCGAGCCCAGTGATCTTGCCGCGCAGATGCTCGGGGCGCCGCACCCAACCGTTCTCGGCCAGGGTGCGCAGAATGGCGAACAGCAGCAGCGCGTCGGTGCCGGGTTGGATCGGCACCCACTCACTCGCACGCTGCGCGGTCGGAGAGCGGCGCGGGTCGACAACCACCACGCGGCCGCGCTGTGTCACACCGGACAGCAGGCCCATGATGTCGGGCGCCGACAGCATGGAACCCTGCGAGGCAGCCGGATTGGCGCCGAGGATCACCAGGTGGTCCGCGCGGTAGAGGTCGGGGATGGGCCCGTTCCACATCCCGCCGAACAGCAGGGTGCTCACCACGTTCAGCGGCCATTGGTCGACGGTGCCCGGCGAGTAGTACCCCTTCATGCCGGCCGCCTCGGCGAAGCCGATCAGCGCCCCGATGTAGGTGGCCAAGTGGCTGTTGTGTGCGACGGGGTTCCCGACGTAGACACTCAGCGCGCCGGCACCGTCGGTATCGAGGACGGGCCGCAGCACCCGTTCGGTCTCGGCGAGCGCGTCATCCCAGGACACTGCCACGTGAGTGCCGTCGGGCAGACGCACCATCGGCCGGCGCAGCCTGTCGGGGTCGGCGTGAAGGTGCCCGAGCGACACCCCTTTCGGGCAGATGTGCCCGCGGGACCACACATCGTCGGGATTGGCGCGAATGCCTTGGACGTGGCCGTCACTCACCGTGACATGCAAACCGCACATCGCTTCACACAACGGGCATGTCACCTTGTGAGAAGGCATGTCGTCTCCTGACCGGTTGGGCTTTCTAGGGGCG
This sequence comes from Mycobacterium sp. IDUB_9, assembly GCF_055419505.1. Classification (NCBI taxonomy): domain Bacteria; kingdom Bacillati; phylum Actinomycetota; class Actinomycetes; order Mycobacteriales; family Mycobacteriaceae; genus Mycobacterium; species Mycobacterium sp. IDUB_9. The sequence goes on from NZ_JBVAXU010000002.1 coordinate 1,075,097, forward strand.
CGTGCGCTGTGCCCGGATATAAGTGTTGAGCACGTCGACCAGGGTCCGGCGATCTCTGCTGGTGTCCAGGGGCTGCGGCGAAACCATTTGGGCGAGAACGATTCCCCGTAACGTCGCCCAGATGAGGTTGCCGATCTCGGTGGCCTGTGGTGCGTCCAGATCTTCGCCGAGGTGTCTGCCGAGCTCGGTGAATTCCCGCATGGTGTCGGATAATTGGGCGTTGACCTCGCTGTCGCGCGCGGCGCGGGTGGAGATGAGGATCTCGAGGGCGGCCATCGAGGTCGGGCTTGAGAACGCCTGCCACAGTGCGTCGACGACCACCTCGGTGCGGCGATCGGTGGGCAGGCTTGCTGTCTCGTGACGAAGTCTCTCGAGTGCCCCGGTGAGTTCGGCGATTCCCTGGTCGACCACTGCCATCAGCAGTCCGCCGAGGTCTCCGAAGTGATACTGCACCACGCCCCAGGTGAGGCCGGCGCGCTCGGTGATGCGCCGCACGCTGGGTGCCGCGAAGCCTTCGTCGAGGATGTAGCGCACCGTTTCGTCGATGACCGTTCGGCGCGTGCGTTCGGCGCGTTCCTGGTTGCCGCTGGGCGGCCGCCGGGGTACTGGGGACCCTGCCATGCGCCCTATGTCACCACATCGTGCCGGCAAGGTGGTCGAGCGGCCGGAGGTCGTGGGCAGCGCGGATACCGGCGGGGGCGCGGCATACCGCCTCGATCGCGTTGACGGCCCGCGCCGCGGTGGCGACGACGCCGCCGATGTTGTGATCGATCCCGGATCCGCCGACATGGGTGTCGATTCGGATACCGGGATCGCCTTCGACGGTGACGCGGTGGACGCCGGGTCTGCCGTCTGGGGGACGGGCCCAGTCCGGTGCATCATTCGGGGTGAGTCGGTTGACGTGCTCCATGGTGATGATCACCTCGCCGTCGCGGACGCCTTCCACCGCGAACCGGACGGCGGCCACCTGGCCGGGCGCGACGTCCATCATGGTGGTGGAGATCGGTTCCGGAGTCACCCATTTCTCGTGTCGCTCGCGTACGTCGTCGAGTGTGACGCCGAGGTCGCGGGCCAAGCTGCGCACTTGGATTCCCCACATCGACGCGAGCACGCCCGGCGCGAAGAGGATGGGCTGGTGGTCGGGATCGGTGCCGAAACCGAAACTGACACCGGTGAACTCGGCGTCGTCGTAGCTGCCGTATTCGCAGATCTCCTGGACGGTGATCGCGGTGGCCCGGCCGGCGAGGCTCAGCGCCGAATAGACGAGGGTATCGCCGGAGAAGCCGGGGTCGATGCCGTTGACGTAGAGCGTCGAGTTGCCGTCCTGGCACGCGCGCTGCAGCGGTTCACGCAGCCATGCATCGGTGAATTCGGGGGCGACCAACCAGACAAAGGATGTCCCGACGACGTTCGTCCCCGCACGCAGGAAGCGGATCAGATCCGCCATGGCCTCATGCGGACGGGTTTCGGCCTGGGAGGTGTAGACGACGCAATCCGCATGCAGCGCGACGAGTTCCTCGATGTCCGACGTGGTGGTCACTCCGGCGGGAGTGGACAAACCGCAGAGGTCTGCGGCATCACGCCCGACTTTGTCCGGCGATGCGGCGTGCACACCGACGAGTTCGAGATCTGGGCGCCCGATGATGGTCCGCAGGGCGTGGACACCGACGTTGCCGGTGGAGAATTGAATGACTCGGCGGGTCAATGGTTTTCCTTCAGAGTAGGTCGGTGATGGTCTTGAGGCCGGCCTCGTAGAGGACTCCGGGGAGCATGCCGCCGTCGATCTCGATGGTGGTGCCGTTGATGTAGTCGGCCGCACCGGAGGCGAGGAAGACGCAGGTGCGCCCCACTTCGGCGGGCTCGCCACCTCGTTTGAGGGGGATCGGGGCGAAGTACTTCTCGCCGTCCGGGTCATCCTTGGGCAGCACGAAGGACTGGAAGTTCTCGGTGACTGTGGGCCCGAGCGCAACGCAATTCACCCGCACCGTCGGACCCCATTCCTGGGCCAGCGACCGTGTCATGTGATTGAGGCCGGCTTTGGCCGCGCCGTAGGACACCAGCGTGGGGGAGCCTGCCGGATGACTGGCCCCGCTGGAGATGTTGATGATGCAACCGGTGCCGTCCTGCGTTTTCATCTGCCGATATACGCGGATGGCGAACCACAGCGGACTGATCAGGTTCATCTGTACGGCGAAGGCATGGAACAGCACGCTGCGCTCGTACTCGTCGTCACTGGCGGGCGCTCCTTGGATGCGCGACACCAGGCTGGGCACTGCATCGACCGATGGCGAGGGGACGGTGCCGCCGGCATTGTTGACCAGGATGTCGACGTGCCCATAGGTGTCGGACACCCGCGAGACGAAGGCGTCGATAGCCCGGTAATCCGCTTGGTCGCACACCATTTGAGCGGAACGGTCAGCCCAGTCCGGGTTGGTCTCGGTGCCAGGAAGCCTGTCCAACGGTGCACGAGAGCAGCCGATCACCGTCGCACCTGCGCGAAGGAGTTCGTGCGCGATACCCACTCCCACACCACGGCTCGTACCAGTGACTATCGCGACTTTTCCGTCCAAATCGGGAGATGCGTCGGAGCTGGCCACGCCAAAAGATTACATCTGTTATTTTTCTTGCGTCGCGAAATTACCGACATTGGGGTGACACCCAGGCATCACGGCTGGGTGCACAGAAGGGAGTCGACGATGAGCAACGTTCCGAGTCGGCGCGCGCGCTTGGCGCACGCGGCAAAGCACGCTGAGCTGTGGAACGCCGGTAAGAAGGACGAGTGGGTGGCGTCGTGGCGCACCATCTGCCCGGGCGAGGTCCGGATGTTCGACCCCGTCGGTACCGAGGAGAAGCACGGCTTCGCTGCGGCCACCTCCGACGCGTTCGACATGTTCCAGTCGATCCTGAAGATCAGGATGATCACCGTGCAGGTCAATGGCGACGAGATGGCCTGGGTCTGCGAGAACTCTTTCGGCACAGAGCCCGACGTCCAGTCGGCCTACAGCATCGAGACTTTTGCCTGGGATCAGGCCGGCAATCTGCTGATCAAGACCTACTATCCGATGCCCGAACATGTTGGGCCGGACGAAGATCCGTACGCGCACCTTCTCCCGGCGGACACGCCGGAACCTCACTGACCCATCGAACGATCACCGCTGTCCGCCAGCGGTTTGAGGATCAGCTCTCGCGCGTCTGCTCCGCACGTAGCGACTTCAAGCGGCGCTCCTCGCGCAGAACGTTCTGGTAGCTCTCGCGTTCGGCGACCAGCCACTCCGGCTTCTCCTCGAGCAGATGATCGATCTGCTCGGTGGTGAGCGCATCCCCGACAGCGCCACGCGCCAGACCGGCGATCGAGATGCCCAGCTTGGCTGCCACGAGGTTCTTGGGATGCGGCCCGTTCTTGCGGAGGTCCTTGAGCCATTGCGGCGGGTCCGCCTGCAGCGCGGCGAGCTCGGCACGGGTAATCGCGTTCTCCTGGAACTCGGCAGGTGTCGCGGGCAAGTAGACGTCCAGTTTCTTCGCCGCGGTGGCGGGTTTCATGGACTGCGCGTTCGGCCTGCTCATGGCACCAGCGTATCGGTAGCCTGAGATGGTGGCCCCCAGCTCCCTCACCCTCGGGTACGTCCCCGGTGGGACGCCGGCGAAATGGGCGCGGATCTGGGCGGAACGGCATCCCGGGGTATCGCTGCGGTTGTGCGCCGTCGCCGCGGCTGATGCGGCCTCCGCTGTGCGGGACGGCACCGTCGACGTGGCGTTACTCCGGCCATCGGCCGACGCGTCTGGGCTGGCCGTCATCCCTCTCTACGAGGAGACAACGGTGGCCGTGGTGCCGACCGACCACCTTCTCACCGCCGTCGACGAGATCACCGCCGCAGACCTCGACGGTGAGCCGACTCTGCTCCCGCTCGATGATGTCGTCGCCTGGGCGGGCGCTCCCGGCGCCGTCGTTGATCACCGACCCGAAACCACCTCAGATGCAATAGAACTCGTCGCCGCGGGAATGGGAGCGCTCATCGTTCCGCAGTCGCTGGCGCGGCTGCATCACCGCAAAGACCTCACGTACCGACCGATCACCGATGCACCCACCTGCCCGGTGGCGCTCGCCTTCTCGGAAGGGCCGCAGTCGGCGCTGGTCGAGGAGTTCGTCGGCATCGTGCGGGGACGCAAACCCAGTTCGTCGCGCGGACAGGCCGAGGCGGCACCGAAACGCACCGCACGGGAGAAAACTCTCGCCAAGCAGGCAGCCCGCGCCGCAGCGGGCAAGGTAGCTCGCAAGCCGGACTCGGCCAAGCGCGGTCGGCGCTGACGCACCGGACGCGTTCGGGGACCGGACACGTGGGGAATTTGCGAAGCGGTGCGCACGGTTCGTGCCCATATGACAACTAGCGGTGACGTTGCGTCGTTCGGTCCCAATGCGCCTGGATACGTCTGGAAGTCGACGGCTGACGTCGACCCGATCGAAGTCTTTCCCGGAATTACCGTCCAACTGCTCTGGCGGGGCGCAAACGGAGCCAAGGCGGCGATCACCACCATCGCGCCGGGAGCGGTCTGGGGTGGTGAAGACCTACACAGCCCCGGTCCCGAAGAGGTCTATGTGGTCTCCGGTGTCTTCAACGACGGCGTCAACGACTACGCCGCAGGCACATTCCTGCACGCCCCGGCCGGATCATGGCATGTACCGCAGTCCGCGGAGGGCTGCGTGCTGTTTCTTTTCTATCCGGAAGGATAAGCGTGGCACGCTGTGTGCGCGTGCTGGATTGTCAGGTGGGAAGGGATTCCAGGATTTCGGATGCCGCCTGTGTCCACGACGCGACGTCGGGCGGCCCGGGAATGTTGCCGCCCACAAGCACGACGTTCGCCAGATACTTGTCCGTGGCGACGCGCATCGCAGGGAAATCCCTCGGGGCAGTGAGCGGTTCGATGAGCATGAGTAGCCCGACGCCGGGAACCTCAGTGGCCCCCGGTCGGCCGATATCGGCGAGGAGCTCCTTGGTGATCACTCCGGCGGTGGGCGCCTGGACCTTGATCGTGGCCGTGAACGACAGCACGCCGCCTGCGGTGGCGTAGTAATTGCAGCTGTGCCCGACGGACCCATCGGAGTTCTTGATTACGGCGTCGAGGCCATCATCGATTCCAACGCCGGCGAGGGCGGACATCTGCGCTCCGCTGAGTAGACAATCCGAGGGCAGGACATGGTCTCGCCACTTCGCGGTGGGTGAGCTCTGCGCCGGAGTGTCGTGGACGTCGGTTCCGGCGACCGGTTGCCCGGTGACGACGTGCGAACACGCAGTGGCACACGCGAGGGCCCCAAGTGTCACGGCGGTTCCACAGTTCCTGCCGAATCGTCCTCGCCAAGGCACTTTGCCACGCTATCTGATGTGGAGGAGGGGCGATGATGCAGTTGAGTTGCTGATCCTGTCGATTAGCGTGCTGATCTATGGGGGAAGGAAATTCGACGGCCGCCCCGGCGCCGCAACGTTTCGGGATGCTCGATGTTGACGACGGCAATCGCATGTATTGGGAGACGCGGGGCAATCCTGCGGGCCGCACGGTGCTGATCGTGCACGGTGGTCCCGGTGGTGGCCGTTCGCACAGCGCGCACCGGACGTTCGATCACACCGTGTTTCACATTGTGTCGTTTGATCAGCGCGGCTGCGGGGACAGCCTGCCCAGTGCCGCTGACCCGGCTACCGACATGGCGCACAACACCACCCAGCACCTCGTTGCCGATATGGAAGCGCTTCGGATCCATCTGGGAGTACAGCGGTGGCTGCTGTATGGCGGTTCGTGGGGGTCGACGCTCATAATGGCCTACGCCGAGCAGTATCCCGAACGGGTGGAAGGCATCATCCTGATCGGGGTGACAATGACCCGCCCCAATGAAATCGACTGGCTTTACCGCGGTTTGCGCCTGCTGTTGCCGATGGAATGGGCCCGTTTCCGGGCTGGTGTGCCCGAGCATCTGCGCGACGGCAATCTCGTCGAGGCATATCGGGTGCTGATGGAAAACCCCGACGTGGCGGTGCGTGCACAGGCGGCGCGTGATTGGTGCGAGTGGGAGGACGCGGCGATCGCGCACGAGACCCAGGGGACGCCGGGCCAATACAGCGCGCGGTCCGGTGCCGCGCAGCACGCTTTTGTGCGCATCTGTACCCACTATTTCGCCCGACATGCCTGGCTCGAAGATGGGCAGCTGCTGCGAAATGCCCACCGCCTGGCCGGGATTCCCGCTGTGCTGATTCACGGCCGTCTCGATCTGTCCGCTCCACTGCGCACTGCGTGGGAACTCGCCCAGGTGTGGCCAACGGCCGAACTTGTCGTCATCGAGGACTCCGGGCACACCGGAAGTCCCGCACTGGTAGCCGCGATCAGACATGCGGTTTCACGGTTCACCGACGGTGATCTGAGTCGGCCCAGGCAAGCGTGAGGCCCCAGCGACGAATCGCGCGAAGGGCCTCACACTCGCTGTCTAATGCCTACGTGTGCTGCGGGCTCTGTGCCTTCTTGTACAGCGACTTGAGCAACATGTCCCGGAACGTGTGGTTGTCCAACGCCTTGAGACCCGCGCCCGCGACGGCGGGCATCCCGGCGAGCTTGTTGAAGAACCGACCGCGTCGGTATTCACGCCCCCACGCCGCGCGCATCCGCTGCTCGTAGTTGGTGAAGTCGTCGGGCCCGCCGTTCGTCAGCGCGGCAATCGCGCATTCGCCTGCGGTCAAACCGGATTCGAGTGCCTTGGAGATACCGGCCCCGGACACCGGCTTGCCCGCACCCAGCGAATCCCCGACGAACAGCACGCCCGGACGCCACGGAGGCCAGGCCGTGAAGCCCATCGGCAATCGCCAGGCCCGCACGCTCTTGTTCTTCTTGAGCTCCTCGATCGGGGGCAGCTCCCATTCGGCGGGCAGGGTCCGCAGGAAGTCGCCGAGGAACTGCGTGGCGTTGATGGACTGCCAGTTCTTGTAGCTGTTGACGTAGCCCAGGCCGATGTTGAACCGGCCGCCGCCCATCGGGAAGACCCAGCCGTAGCCGGGCAGTTGATCGCCCTGGAACAACAGCTTGAGGTAGATCTCGAAGGCGTCGGAGTCGGGACGGTTGGCGTGCATCTCGGACCGGATCGCGATGGCCGAGTAGCCGTTGTACTCCGAGTCGATCTTCAGGGCCCGCTTGATGGGGGAGTAGGCACCGTCGGCCGCGATGACCGCGTCCCCGAATACCTTCTCACCGCTCTTGAGCACCACGCCGACCACGCGACCCTTCGCGTCGAACTCGGGCCCGGCGACCTCGGCGCCTTGACGCACCTCGGCTCCCGTTGACTCGGCATGCTTGAGCAGCAGCGTGTCCAGTTCGGTGCGGCTCACGGTGTGGCCGTGGTCCGGCATCCCGGGACGACGCGGGAAGGACAGCTCCCACTCGCTGGGGCTGAACACGGTCACCTTGTTGACCCGATGAAACTTGGAGACCTCGTCGGCCAAGCCCATCTTCTGCAGGTAGCTCACCGCGCGGGCGGTGAGTCCGTCACCACATGGCTTGTCGCGGGGGAAATCCGCTTTGTCCAGGACCAACACCTTGGCGCCGGTCTGGGCGGCCTGCCACGCCGCGGCCGACCCCGAGGGGCCGCCACCTGCTATGACCAGGTCGTATCGCTGCGTCATGAGCCTCGTCTCATCCGTTGACTGTGGCAACGATATTACCCAAGTGAGGTGTCGGCGGCTTGGCGGGCGAACGACCGGGTCAAACGGCAGAACCGCGTGTTGTGAGGCGGTCTGAGCAGGTCAGCGCCATCAGGGCGAGTACAGTGATCGCGTGCGGCGAACGTCGAGATCACATTCCAGCGATAGCCCGGGCGTCAAGGTTGATGCTCGTAGCGAGCGCTGGCGGGAGCACCGCAAGAAGGTGCGCTCGGAAATCGTCGACGCCTCGTTCCGGGCGATCGACCGCCTGGGCCCCGAGGTCAGTCTGCGGGAGATCGCCGAAGAGGCCGGTACGGCCAAGCCCAAGATCTACCGCCACTTCGCCGACAAGTCCGATCTGTTTCAGGCCATCGGTGAGCGCCTACGCGACATGTTGTGGTCGGCGATCTTCCCGGTGATCAACCTCGGCGCCGACCCGGCCCGGGAGGTCATCCGGCGCAGCGTCGACCAGTACGTGCGGTTGGTCGACGAACACCCAAATGTGTTGCGGTTTTTGATCCAGGGCCGGTTCGCCGAACAGAGCGAGTCGACCATGCGTGCGCTCAACGAAGGTCGCGGCATCACCCTCGCGATGGCCGACATGTTCTCCAACGAGCTGCGCGAGATGGAACTGGACGGGGCTGCCATCGAACTGGCGGCGTTCGCCACCTTCGGTGCGTGCGCGTCGGCTACGGACTGGTGGCTGGGCACTGATGAAGACAGCCCGCGCCGGATGCCGGCTGAGGAGTTCGTCAACCACCTCACCACGATCATGGTCGGTTCCATCAACGGCACCTGTGAACTGCTCGGCATCTGGATCGACCCGGATCTGCCGCTTCACGAGGGTGTCCAGCGTCGCCAGCACGCCAGCTGATCGTCTCGTTGACAGTCGGGTCCCAGGTCCGGAGACTGGGAAATATCCGGTACCGCCGTTCCCAGAAAAGGACCTGAGCTATGACGGCTGCCCAACCCTCGCCGCAGGGTCAGCAACCCATCCACACCCGCGCCCTGATCATCGGCAGCGGGTTCTCGGGGATGGGGATGGCGATCGAGCTGCAACGCCGAGGTGTCGACTTCCTGATCTTGGAGAAGGCCGACGAATTCGGTGGGACCTGGCGCGACAACACCTACCCGGGCTGTGCCTGCGACATCCCGTCGCACATGTACTCGTTCTCGTTCGAGCCCAAGGCGGACTGGAGCCACATGTGGTCCTTCCAGCCCGAGATTCAGGACTACCTGCTGGGCGTGGCCGCCAAGTACGGGCTGCGCCGCTACACCCGGTTCAACACCCACGTGGACCGCGCGCACTGGGACGAACAAGAGCTGCGCTGGCATGTGTTCAGCGACACCGGGCAGGAGTTCATCTCCCAGTTCCTGGTGTCGGGAGCCGGCGGGCTGCACATTCCGCAGATCCCCGAGATTCCAGGCGCCGAGGACTTCGCCGGTGCCGCTTTCCACTCCGCCGAGTGGGACCACAGCGTCGACCTCACCGGCAAGCGGGTCGCAGTGATCGGCACCGGGGCCAGCGCCATCCAGATCGTGCCCGAGATCGTCAAAGACGTCGCGGAGCTGCACCTCTACCAACGCACCCCGGCCTGGGTGATGCCACGAGTGAACAACAAGTTCCCGCAATGGATTCGGCGCTTGTTCAGCTATGTGCCCGGCACCCGCGCGGCGATGCGTGCCGCCATCTACTGGATCCACGAGGGTGTCGGCTTCGCCATGACGCAGCAACCGCGGCTGCTCAAGATCGGCGAGGCGATGGGGCGCTACAACATCAACCGCAGCATCAAAGACCCAGAACTGCGTCGCAAACTCACGCCGAGCTACCGCGCCGGGTGCAAGCGAATCCTCAACTCCGACAAGTACTACCGCGGAATCGCCAACCCCAAGACCCAGGTAATCACCGAGGCGATCACCCGGATGACGCCGACCGGCATCGTCACCGCGGACGGCGTCGAGCATCCGGCGGACGTGGTCGTGTGGGCCACCGGCTTCCATGTCACCGATTCCTACACCTACGTCGACATCAAGGGCGCCGGTGGTGAGGACCTGGTGGACCGCTGGAACCGCGAGGGCATGGCAGCCCACCGCGGCGTCGCGGTCTCCGGAATGCCGAATCTGTTCTTCCTGCTCGGGCCCAACACCGCACTGGGGCACAACTCGGTGGTGTTCATGATCGAATCGCAGATCCGCTATGTCGGACAGGCGATCGCCGCCGTCGACCACGCCGGAGCTGCCGCGCTGTCGCCCAGTCCTCGCGCCCAGGCGGAGTTCAATGCCGAGCTGCAACGCGATCTGGCCGACACCGTGTTCAACACCGGAGGTTGCCGGAGCTGGTACATGGACGCCCACGGCGTCAACCGGACCCTGTGGAGCGGCATGACCTGGCAGTACTGGCTGGCCACGCGCAAGCTGGACCCGAAAGAGTTCGATTTCATCCATGAGGCGCGCGACACGAAAACACAAGGTGTTGCGGTCACCGCGGGTCATTAGCCCCAGGGGTAGTGTCGTGGATACTGTCCGGCAAACACAACAACCTGGCGAAATGAGGTTCCGGTGAGCGAAGGCATGAAGCTGATCGACCGTGTCTCAGCGATCAACTGGAACCGGCTCCAGGATGAAAAGGACGCCGAAGTCTGGGATCGGCTGACCGGTAATTTCTGGTTGCCGGAGAAGGTGCCGGTGTCCAACGACATCCCGTCGTGGGGCACGCTCACCGCGCACGAGAAGCAGCTCACCATGCGGGTGTTCACCGGCCTGACACTGCTGGACACCATCCAGGGCACCGTCGGTGCAGTCAGCCTGATCCCCGATGCGCTCACGCCGCACGAGGAAGCCGTCTACACCAACATCGCCTTCATGGAGTCGGTGCACGCGCGCAGCTACAGCAACATCTTCTCCACGCTGTGCTCGACGGCCGAGATCGACGACGCGTTCCGCTGGTCGGAGGAGAACCCGAACCTGCAGCGCAAGGCCGAGATCGTCATGCAGTACTACAAGGGTGACGAGCCGCTCAAGCGCAAGGTGGCCTCCACCCTGCTGGAGAGCTTCCTGTTCTACTCGGGCTTCTACCTGCCGATGTACTGGTCCAGCCGGGCCAAGCTGACCAACACCGCCGACATGATCCGGCTGATCATCCGCGACGAGGCCGTACACGGTTACTACATCGGCTACAAATACCAGCGCGGGCTGGCGCTCCTCGACGAGGAAAGGCGCACGGAGCTCAAGGATTACACCTACGAGCTGCTGTTCGAGCTCTACGACAACGAGGTCGAATACACCCAGGATCTCTACGACGAGGTCGGGCTCACCGAGGACGTCAAGAAGTTCTTGCGCTACAACGCCAACAAGGCGCTGATGAACCTCGGCTACGAGGCGCTGTTCCCCAAGGACGAGACCGACGTGAACCCGGCGATCCTGTCCGCGCTCTCACCGAACGCCGATGAGAACCACGACTTCTTCTCGGGCTCGGGTTCCTCGTACGTGATCGGCAAGGCGGTCAACACCGAAGACGAGGACTGGGACTTCTAAAGTAGCTGTTCAGAGCGACATCATTAGCTGAGGGCGGACTGGAAACGGTCCGCCCTTTTGCTTGCCCCGGGTTCCGTTCCTCTCCTGCGGGCAGCAGAAGATGTTCGCCTCCGCGTTCAGTCGAGCCCTCGCCGTGGAGTGACGGCTTGGAGCAGGCGTCGGTGTCGGAGGCCCGGCCTACTCTGATGCGACCAAGCTGAGGAGGAACCGGGGATGAACAAGGCGGAGCGTTTGTGGCGGGCGGCTGCGGGACGGCGTGCTGGCGTGGCTGTATGAACTGCGGATTGACGGACGTACGATCACCGCGGCGGAGCCCGGAGCATTTATGGCCGCGACATCCTGGTCCGATACCGAGGTAATCGACCGCGAGCTCAACGACGCGGTCGAGTGGCTGATGGAGGAGGGCTACCTCGATGGCACCGGCACCATGCAGCGAGTCGTTATCCGACCGCGCCTGACCCCCTACGGCGAGAAGTACGCCGCCTCCGGCCGATCCGTTCGAGACCTCCCGGGAGTCGTCGAAGTGAATAGTCCCTACCTGCATATCGAGGGCAGCAGCGGCGTCGCCGTCGCGTTCGACAGCAACAACGTCACGCAGACCGTCAACGTCCAGCAGAAGGTCGAGCAAGCGCAGGCCCTCGCCGAGGCGATCGAGCAGGCGATGCCCGACGTCACCGACGCCCAGTTGCGCGCGGACGCCGAGCAGTTGGCGTCTGAGATCCGCGCCGAGGCGAAGTCGGGGGAGTCGAAGCCGGGCCGATTCAAGGAGTTGGCCACGAAGGCGATGACGGCGATCGCCACTGCGGCCGGAACCGAGGCGGGCAAGGCGATCATCGACGCGGCGCTTCCGCTGTTGTCCTAGTCGCGTACTGCCCGAGCTTGATGACCGCTGTGAATCGCGGCTCCTCCTACTGGGATTCGAATCCCCAGGTGATCGCGTGGGCGAGGGCGGGAGAGTAATACGCGCGGTCCGCTGTCTTCTTGAACCGCAGCGATCCAGGGTGCTCCGGGAACAGTAGGTACGTCATGTCGGGCTTGACGCTCCGCGGCTCGGCGAACGGCCACGGCAGATGTCGGCCCTCGGAGTACCGGGTCGTGAGCACCTGCTCCGCGTCCTCACCGAGTCCGATGATCAGACGCGGCGCAACGACAACCAGCTCCTCGTGGAGGAACTGCAGGCAGTTGTCGATCTCGTACCGCTCCGAGGGCCTGTCGTCGGGCGGGTGGCAGTGCACGACGTTGGTGATGAACAGCTCGTGCTTCTCGCGACCGGCGATTTCCAGGGCGTCGTCGATGTACTTCCCGCTGCCGCCGGTGAACGGGATGCCGGCCGCCATGCACTTGCGGCACAGACTCTGTCCGACGATGGCCACCGGAGATTCCGCCGACCCGTAACCCGGCGCCGACGCCGTGACGCCCGGCTCGTTCATCCCCGGACACGCTCGGCACGCGCTGATCCGGTCCGCGATGAGCTCCAGCTGTCGCCGTCGGGTATCTGCTGCCATCGCGCGATCGTCTCACCGGGCGCCGACGGGTGCGAACAGTTTGCCGAGATATCGAAAAATCCCCCGACCACCAGTGTCGTGCGAGGCTTTCCGCGGCGTGGGGAAACACCTGTATCCCGCCGTATCGAGAGGGGCGGACATGTGGGAGGAGGGAGACGCGGCGGTGGGTGATCTGTTGAAATCCCCAGTGTTCGGACCGGTGGACCGGATACAAGAGCCGCTCTCAGTGAGCAACTGGTGGGCCGATCGCGGAATCACGCTCAGCTCAGCTCAACTGAACTCAACCGCCCCGCGTTGTTCGGGCTCGCCGCACAACGCTGGGAGAGCGACGAACCGGACTGGGTGACGTTCCTCTGGCACGTTCTCGCGTGGGACGTGGTGGGCGACTATCGGAACGCATCGAAGATCGTGGCCAGCGCCGCCAACGCCTTGCATCGTGCCCAGTTGAACGACGTCTTGCGAGCCACCGCCGACGCGAGCCGCCGCGGTGACATCCGATCTGCCTACACGGCGATCCACGGCAGGGTTGCCCGTTTGTGACCGGCCTTCTCTCGAAGTTCCTGTACCTCACCTCCGGCCGGGAGGCACCGGGACCGCTGTGCCTGATCCTCGATTCCCGTGTCAGTGCAGCGGTTTTCACACTGACCGGTCGTGACTGGAAGGAGACGGCCCGCGACGTACGAGCGGTTCTGCGGCGAGGTCCACCGGTGGTCAGAGCTGTTGGGACTGCCCCAAGTTCAGTTGACTCGCGGCAGTCCCTGTCGCTGCCCATTCGAAGTATCGATCACAGCGGAACATACGGCTCAGTGATTTTCACTTCATCTATAGGGCGACTGCCAACGCTACTGCAGCACAACAAAACTACAGCGCCGCGTGCGCGCTACCCGGCGACCGTTTCGGTTTGCCAGACTTCGTGACCGCCGAATGCCTTGGCAGGCCGATCGTTTCAATGGCCGATTCGGTGCGTGACTGCCGCGTGCCGAGCCAACACGTTGCCTGTCGCCCCACCCGTGAGTACAACCACTGGCGTGAAGTCGAAAAGCGCGTCAATTCATATGACGAGCATACTGCCCAACTAGGCGCGCCATCCATGGCGACACTGACCGACTTTGGGCGCGCCGAAGTCATTCCTAGTGGGAGCGTGTGTGGTTGTCCCGTCCCTCTTAGCTGAGTTTGCAACAGGCCCGCAGACGGGCGTGCGTTCGGGTACGTTGCTTTGGTGCGGCCAACCAGCTGCTTACTGGGGGTAAAGATCAATCATGCGGGGTGCTCACCGGGGCGGGGCCGTCGGACTGCTTGTGTTGCTCACAAGCTCGCTAGTGCTGGCTGCGCCCGCCAGAGCTGACGACCGGTGCACCAACCAAATCGACTACGCGGGCGATCCCAGGTCCAACGCTGAGATCAACAGTATCGGTGCGTCGACGGGGCATTGCCCCGCGCCATTCCCCGCCAGTACCGGCAGCAATGGCAAGTTCACCAGCATCCAGCAATTCGGCGACGCCTACTCGGGCGCAGTGTGCGGCGAGCTGGCCGCAGACCCTCAGCGCCACACGATCTGGGCCATGGTGTCGGTCTGGATGACGCAGACGAATCTCAACTACGGCCAGCTGCAACAGGGCATCGGCTACGCCATCGCCAACTACTGCCCCCAGTACAACGGCATCTACCAGTCGTATCGGAGTTACTACCCATGACCGTCCGCCGACTTTGCCCTGTCTTGGCCGTCATCGGTGCTCTGGTGTTTTCACCGTTGATTGCGGCACCCTCGGCTACCGCTCTGCCTCCAGGCTGTGACTGGAGCACCGATGAAGGCACGCAGGCCTGTATGGGTGGTGGGCCCTTCGACGCGGGCAAGAACGGCAACGGGGACACGTACGAGCCGGAGGCGCGGACCCCAGCGCCGGGCCGTGCACCGACAATTACCAACCCTCAAGGTGTTCGACCGGTCATCATGGCCGACGTGTACGCACTCATCTGCAACGATCTCGATACCAACGGTGTGTCAGTTCCCAGCGTCACCAAGATTCACCACGTACTGATGGACGATCCTCAGTACCAGCACCCTGCGGCTGATGCTGGACGAATTGTTGCTATGGCTGTTGAAAACACATGCCCCGAGTACAAGCGGGCACTGATGCAAGCCACAGATCAAGCGCTCTCTCGTTAGGGCACAGCCGTACCGGCGGCACGATGTACGGCGACACACCCCACACCAGCGCGAGTCATGTGTTAACCCGCGGGCTGTGCCCACATTTTGCCCACAATCTGCTGCAGGTATCTGCAGGTATCAACAGGTAGGCATTTTTGCAGGTAATCGCCATAGTCGATCGTCCGAACAGGTGGCCGCGCAGAACCACGACTTCTTCTCGGGCTCGGGTTCGAGCTACGTCATCGGCAAGGCCGTCAACACCGAAGACGAGGACTGGGCTGGGACTTCTAGCTAGTTGGCGTACGGGTTGCGCCCCTCGCCGGTGTTGAGCAGCAGTGGGTTGTTCGGATCGAGGACATGGCTGCCGCCAGGGCTGAGGACGAACCCCGCCCCGTCAAAGGAATTACTGCACATCGTCACCGTGCCGTCGGTGCCACACGTCACATTGCGGAAGCTGATGCGTGAACCGGGCGGCAAGCGGTTGGGCAAACCGTCGAACACGAACAGCGGCCGGTTGTCGCTCATAAACGTGGGCAGCCCCTGCTGTGCGCCCGTGACCGCGTTGGCCCCATCGGGTGATGCGGGCAGCGGGCCGCTGCAGCCGTACTTGCCCGATCCGCGGCCGATCGCGCACGCGATATCGCCCGGCACCGCGAATGCGTAGTACTCGCCGTTCTGCATCGCGAAGTCTGACGGCTTCACGGGCGTAAGTGCGTTGAGATTGAGTGGCGGCGGGGGTGGAGGTGGCGGTGGGTCGCCTGCTGCCATACCGGGGACGCCGGCGCCGGCCCCGACAGCCACGCTCATCACAGCCACCAGCATCCTCATGCGCATCGGACCACCTTAAGGCGCCATTTCCTTGCACGCTGAATCACTCGCAAGATACCGCCGTTGCGCGGCCGGCCGCTCAGCGTTCGCCCAGTGAGCTGACAGCTGGCACTGATATCAAAAGAACCGATGCACCAGCTCATTGCGCAGATCTCGCTGATCCACGGCTGGTTCCCGGTAGTCGTCCAGCTGATCGCGGCACTGCTGCTGGGAGCCGCCGTGGGCTGGCGCACGCAACGCTGGCGGCTGCGGGTCCTGCCGGCGCTGGTGGCTGCGGCCGCCGTGCTGGCGGGCCTGACCTACTGGTACATCGATTCGATCGGGGTGGCGGGCAACGCCGGGCCGCTCGAGCTGTGGGTCTGGATCGCGTTGAGCGTGCTGGCCGTAGGCGTGGCGTTGCTGGGTTGGGTGAGTGCCCGATGGTGGCGGCGCACCGCGTCGGTGGCCGCTGTCGGGGTGTGTGGTCTGGCCTGTGGTCTGACGCTCAACATGTGGGTGGGGTATTTCCCGACCGTGGACGCCATGTGGAAGCAGCTCACGGCGAGTCCGCTGCCGGGACAGACCGACCGGCTGACCGTGACGAAGATGCAACTGGCGCACTTTCAGCCCCCGAGTGGTGTTCTGGTGCCGGTGACCATCGATTCGCAGGCTTCCGGTTTCAGTCACCGCAGTGAACTCGTCTACCTTCCGCCGGCATGGTTCGCGAGCAGCCCGCCGCCGCAACTTCCGGCGGTCATGATGATCGGGTCACAACTGAACACCCCGGCCGACTGGCTGCGGGCAGGCAATGTGCTGGGCATCCTTGACGGGTTCGCGGCTGCGCACGGCGGTAATGCTCCGGTGTTCGTGTTCGTCGATGCCACCGGCTCATTCACCAACGACACCGAGTGCGTCAACGGCACCCGAGGCAATGCCGCCGACCACCTGACCAAGGATGTTGTCCCGTACCTGATCTCGAACTTCGGGGTGCGTGCTGATCGCGACGGTTGGGGGATTGCGGGCTGGTCGATGGGTGGCACGTGCGCGGTGGACCTCACGGTGATGCATCCCGACATGTTCCGGTCGTTCATCGACATCGCCGGTGATCTGCGCCCGAACGCGGGAGACAAGACACAGACGATCAACCGTCTGTTCGGCGGGGACGCCGATGCCTGGGCGGCGTACGACCCGGTCACCGTCATGCAACGGCACGGACCGTACTCCGATGTGTCGGCGTGGTTCGAGGTGCCGCACCACGGTGGTGTAACCCATGACCCCACCGCCAATCCTGAGGCCCAAGACGTCGCCGCGACCACGTTGTGCGAGGCAGCCCGCGCCGCAGCGATCACGTGCTCGGTGCAGACCGCGCCCGGCCGCCACGACTGGGCGTTCGCCGCTAATGCACTCGGTGCCGGGCTGCCGTGGTTGGCCGGGCAATTGGATACTCCGGGCGTGGAACAGACCGGACTGCCGCCATCGACGTTGGGTCCGCAACCCACGAACGTCCAGGCCGCTCCACGCTAGGAATCGCCGCGCGAGCAGACGCAAACCTGCCTGAAATCACCGGATTTGGGGCAGTTTTATGTCTGCTCGGCAATTCTACCGGCCACGGGCAGGCTGGGCGGCCGTCGAAGCCGAGGACGATGGCAGTGTCGACGGACGCTCGATGATCGTCGACTTCGGGCCTCCCACACGGTAACTGGCCCCTCGGTGCTCGTCGGCCAGGCGATCGCCTTGCCCCAGCAGTTTGTTGCGCAGGCTGCCGGGTGCGTACGCCGTCTGGTAGGCGCCGCGCTCGGTGAGGACCGGCACGACGTGCTCGATGAACTCTTCGAAGGAGCCAGGGGTGATCGCGTATGCCAGGTTGAAGCCGTCGACGTCGGTCTCGTCGACCCACTCCTGCAGGGTGTCGGCGACGTGCACGCCGGACCCGACGATGCGCGGTCCCATGCCGCCGATCTCACCCCACTCGGCGATATCGCGGACATTCCACTCACCGCCCTTGTCCGAGGCGGACTGAAAGGCCTTGACCGCGGACAGGATTGCATTGGAGTCGACATTGCCGATCGGCTCGTCGAGGCCGTACTGGGCCAGGTCCACGCCCATCCAACCGGACATGAACACCAGCGCACCCTCGGGATCGCCGTACGCCAGGTACTCGGCGTGCCTGGCGTGGGCTTCTTCGTCGGTATCGGCGGTGATGATGGTGGTGAGGTTGAAGATCTTGGCCGAGTACGGATCCCGGCCGGCCAGCTCAAGTTCAGCGCGGATGGTGGAAACCGTCTCGCGTAGAAGTGCTTTGGTGGGGGCGGCGGTGAAGATGGCCTCGGCGTTCTCCGCGGCGAAACGCACCCCGCGCGGCGACGAGCCGGCCTGGTAGATGACGGGCGTGCGCTGCAGCGACGGTTCGGCCAGATGTACCCCCGGGACGCTGAAATGTGTTCCGGCATGGCCGATGTGGTGCACCTTTGCCGGATCGGTGAAGACGCCGCGTGCGGCATCGCGGACCACCGCGTCGTCCTCCCAGGAACCCTCCCACAACTTGTAGAGCACCTCGAGGTACTCGTCGGCGTGGTCGTAGCGCGCGTCGTGCGCGGGCTGGTCGGTCTGGCCCATGTTGCGCGCCGCGGCGGGAAGATACCCGGTGACGACGTTCCAGCCGACCCGGCCGTTGGTCAGATGATCCAGCGTCGACATCCGCCGCGCGAAGGG
Source organism: Mycobacterium sp. IDUB_9 (assembly GCF_055419505.1). Taxonomy (NCBI): domain Bacteria; kingdom Bacillati; phylum Actinomycetota; class Actinomycetes; order Mycobacteriales; family Mycobacteriaceae; genus Mycobacterium; species Mycobacterium sp. IDUB_9. Next base: position 1,093,477 of record NZ_JBVAXU010000002.1, read on the forward strand.
ATAGGGATGTTCAAATCCGGTCCCGGTGGTGATGCCGAAGCCGAGGTTCTCGGTCACGAGCGCCATCGCCGACACCAGCAGCATCGGGTCGCCGACGGGTATCTGCGCGGCCTGACGGATCGCCGCTTCGTCGCTGGCCCCGTACACGTCGTAGGTGCCCAGCACGTCGGCGATGAACAGGCCGTCAAAACGCCCGCGTTCCAACAACTTCGCCAGCTCGGTCCAGTAGGTGATGTCTTTGTAGCGCCATGACTGGTCCTCTGGATGACGCCACAAACCGGGCGACTGGTGGGCGACACAGTTCATGTCGAAGGCATTGAAGCGGATCACGCGGGTCACTGTGCCGAGGATGCCGGGCGGCCACCGGTCAGTCACCGGTTGCGCTCAGGGGGATTGTTTTGGCGGTGAATCAGGTATGAATGGCCACCCAACTGTCGGTTCCTCCAGTGGAGGGTTCGCGGGACAACCGCGTAACTTAGCCGGGTGTCCACAAAGTCGCTGCTGATCTCGGTCCTGAACTGGCTGCGGGCCGGCTACCCCGAAGGGGTCCCGGGCACCGATCGGGTGCCCCTGCTCGCGCTGCTGCGGGCCACCCCACTCACCGAGGAGCAGGTGGCCGAGGTGGTGCGCAATATCGCCGAGGCCGCAGCACCCGCCGACATCGACGATCCGATCGAGCGCGACGACATCGCGGAGTTCATCGCCGAGGTCGCCCACCACGACGCCGGACCGGAGAACGTTGCCCGGGTCGCGGCCAGACTGGCCGCCGCGGGCTGGCCCCTGGCCGGCGTCGACCTTGAGGCCGACGCCACCCCCGACACCGAGGGCACATAACGCGCAACGCCGGGGGTTGCAGTCGCTGACGTGACTGCAACCCCCGGCGTTGACGTGGTTTTCGACTAGGCGCGCAGCGAGGCGGTGTCGATCACGAAGCGGTACCGCACGTCACTGGCCAGCACGCGCTCGTAGGCCTCGTTGATGTAATCCGGCTGGATGACCTCGATCTCCGGGGTCACGTCGTGCTCGGCGCAGAAGTCGAGCATTTCCTGGGTCTCCGGGATGCTGCCGATCATCGAACCGGACAGGTTGCGGCGGTAGGCGGCCAGCGGGAAGAACGGCACCACCAGCGGCTTCTCCGGCGCGCCCAGCTCGACCAGGGTTCCGTCGGTCTTGAGCAGGCCCAGGTAGGCGCCGAGGTCGAGATTGGCCGACACGGTGTTGAGGATCAGGTCGAAGCGGCCGGCCAGCTTGCTGAACGTGTCCGGGTCGCTGGTCGCGTAGTACTCGTCGGCGCCCAGGCGCAGGCCGTCTTCCATCTTCTTCAGCGACTGCGACAGCACGGTGACGTGCGCGCCCATCGCGTGCGCCAGCTTGACGCCCATGTGGCCCAGGCCGCCGAGACCGATCACGGCGATCTTCTTGCCCGGCCCGGCGTTCCAGTGCCGCAGCGGCGAGAACAGGGTGACGCCGGCGCACAGCAGGGGAGCGGCCTTGTCCAGCGGGATGCTGTCGGGGATGCGCAGGACATAGTTCTCGTCGACGACGATCGCGCCGCTGTAGCCGCCGTAGGTCGGGGTGCCGTCGCGACCGATCGCGTTGTAGGTGCCGATCATGCCGCCGCCGGTGCAGTACTGCTCCAGCCCGGCCTTGCAGTTGTCGCATTCGCGGCACGAGTCGACGAAACAGCCGACGCCGACATGGTCACCGACCTTGTACTTGGTCACCTCGGACCCGACCTCGGTCACCACGCCGGCGATCTCGTGGCCGGCCACGACGGGGTAGTTCGGGGTGCCCCACTCGGCCTTCACGGTGTGAATGTCGGAATGGCAGATGCCGGCGAAATGGATGTCGAATGCCACGTCATGCGGCCCTACCTCGCGGCGGGTGATGGTGGTCTTGGTCAGCGGTTCGGTCGCGGAGTTCGCGGCATAGGCATAAACAGTGCTCATCAAAGCCCTCTTTGCTCGTCGTCTTACTTGTCCCAGAAAAGGTTAGTCCGGTTAACTGACTACTGCCTGAGAGGCAGTCCAGGACTTGCAACGACGCCGGCGGCAGCAGTAATCCCGCTACTGCCTGTGACATAGATCCCGGATCGAGGCCGGGATGCGGTCACAGCCCAGGCGCGCGGACCGACCCGTTGAAGGACGTGCGCTCGCAGCGAATCAGCCCGGCCAAGGTGTAGGGATCGCGGGCGATCACGTCCTCGACCTCCTCCTCGGTGAGATCGCCGGTGATCAGCACGGCGCCCGTCGCCGACTCCAGACGCCCCGCCAGCAGGATGCGGCCCGCGGCCACTTCGTCCTTGAGCCACGCGACGTGGGCGGGGCGGGTCTGATCGACGACATCGAGGGGTTGCACATAGGTCGTGGTGAGCACGTGGAACATGCACAGCACCCTACGGGGCTGCGGACACGGTGCTCGTGTTGTGTCTGTCGATCACCTGGCGGCTACACGCCCGCAGAGCCGAGGCGGCATCGTCCGGCACGCCCAGTACCCGCATACAGGCGTCCGCCACGTGGAACGGCATCTCGGAACGTTCCGGGCCGACCGGCATCGACCACACATTGACCAACGACTCGACGAGCCGGAACGGGAGGTCGGCGGCCGCTTCGTGAACGCCGGTCCGCCGGCACAGCGCGCGACTCACAGTCAGATAGTGCAGTCGTAGCTGCTCCCGGTCCGACCAGAACGGTTCGAGCTTGGCTTCACGCAATTCGGGCAGGAGATACAGCGCACCGAGGTTCCACCGGCCCGACATCAGTTGGGCGCCGTCGAACGCCGCCAGTGCGTGCATGTGCTCATCGGCGGTCAATGCAGACTCGGCGCCGAGCAGGCTCGGAATGAACTTGAGTGTCGGCGCAACGGTCTGTTCGAGGAGAGCGCACAGAATGTCGTCCTTGGTTTTGAAGTAGTGGTACAGGGAGGCCTGGCGGACGCCGACCGCCTCGGCGATCGCTCGGGTCGACGTTCCCGCGTAGCCGGTTGTGGTGAACAATTCCCCTGCGGCGTCGAGGATTTCGTCACGAGCGGTGAGCCCCTGCCGACGCTGGGCGTGCACCCGTGGTCTTCCTGCCATAGGGCCCATGGTTGGCCCTTCGGCCACGAAGAGCCAGCGCAACGGGTACCGGTCACTCGATAGAAACGCGCGACACGTGGCAGTTACCGGGCCCGTCAATTCCTTAACACCTCATTAACGCCTGTGACACCAGATGACGCCGCCGCCGGTGAAAACTGTCGCTCGACAGGCTGCGGCACACGGTGGTGACGCGCAATCGCCAAATCGCTTCTGGGAGGCACACGATGGCTGAGGCCACGATCGACGTCACCCTTCCCGCGGACCTCGACAGGACAGACACCGCGGCGGACGAATCGGTGGTGCGTGCCGGGACAACGTCACTCCCACCGCCACAACCGATCGCGACCATCGACAACCTGCGCGTGACTTTCCGTCGCAACGGTCGCAACATCCACGCGCTGCGTGGGGTCTCCCTCGCCATCGCCCCGGGGGAGATAGTCGGCCTGGTCGGTGAATCTGGTTCCGGGAAAACAGTTCTGGGATTCACGATGCTCGGGCTGTTGCCCAAGACCGCCGAGATCGGCGGGGCGGTCCGAGTGGCGAACTCCGACATGGTGAGCGGCGGAACCAGGGCGTTGCGCAAGGTGCGCCGCCTCGACCTCGGTGCGGTGTTCCAGGATCCGATGACCTCGCTCAACCCGACCATGCGGATCGGCAAGCAGGTCGCGGAGGCCGCCGGCAGCGAGGACGAGGCACTGCGACTGCTCACCGCGGTCGGCATTCCGGAACCCAAGCGCCGGATGCGGGCATATCCGCACGAACTCTCCGGAGGATTGCGCCAGCGGGTGATGATCGCCATGGCGGTCGCCGGGGACCCGGAACTCGTCATCGCCGACGAACCGACCACCGCGCTCGATGTCACCGTTCAAGCCCAGGTGTTGCGGCTGTTGCAGCGGCTGCGCGACGAGATCGGTTGCAGCATCGTACTGATCACCCATGACCTGGGCGTAGCGGCGCAGATCTCCGACCGCATCGCGGTGCTCTACGCGGGTCGCATCGCCGAAATCGGCCCTGCCGCCGAGGTACTGGCCTGCCCCGCCCATCCCTACACCAAAGGACTGCTCGGCAGCCGGCTCACTCTGGATACCGCACGTGACCGGAAGCTCGCGGCGCTGCCCGGCGCGGTGCCCAGCCCGGCGTCGCCATTGCCCGGATGTGCGTTCGAGCCGCGGTGCGCAGCGGCAGTCGGCGACTGTGCCACATCGTTACCGGAGCCCGTTGTGGTTGCGCCGCAACGAGTCAGCGCCTGCATCCGGCCGATACCGGACATCGCCGCGATGTCGGGCGCTTCGACGGCCGGCGCCGTGGGTCTGTTTCCGGCCAAGGAGCAGGGCAGCAGTGAGCAGCCGCCGGCCGTGGCGCTGGCCAACATCACCAAGACGTTCTCGGTGTCGCGGCGATGGCTCGATCGTTCGGCCGACAATCACGGAAAGCTGCACGCCCTGCGAGGCGTGACGATGCGTGTGCGCCAGGGAGAATCCGTGGCGCTGGTGGGCGAGAGTGGTTCGGGCAAGTCGACGCTGTTGCGGATCATCGCCGGGCTGGAAAGCCCGACCTCGGGCTCTGTCCAGGTCGCCGGCGGTCACCGTCCGCAAATGGTCTTCCAGGATGCGGGCGCTTCACTGACGCCCTGGTTGTCGGTGGGTGAGCTGATCGCAGAACGGCTGCGCGGCAGCAAGATGTCGGCGGCTCAGCGCCGAAACGCGGTGAGCGATGTGCTCGACCGGGTCGGCCTCCCGGCCGAGGTGGCCAGAGCACGCTCAGGGGAGCTGTCTGGCGGTCAGCGGCAACGGGTTTCCCTGGCGCGGGCGACTGTCGTGCCACCTTCGGTGCTGCTGTGTGACGAGCCGACCAGCGCGCTCGACGTGTCACTGGCCGCTTCGGTCCTCAACCTGATCGGGGATCTACGCCGCAGCCTGGACATGTCGGTCGTGTTCGTGACCCACGATCTGTCGGTTGCCCGGGTGGTCGCTGACCGGATCGCCGTGATGTATCTGGGCCGCATCGTCGAGATCGGACCCGCAGACCGTGTGATCGCCGACCCGGCGCATCCCTACACCCGGGCCCTTGTCGATGCGATCCCCGACCTCGGCCGCGAATCACGCGTGCTGTCCGGCGAACCCGCCAGCCCGCTGTCGCCCCCGGACGGCTGTGCTTTCCACCCCCGATGCCCGATCGCGATACCGGCATGCGGCGGTGACGAACTCGACGTCCGGCTGGAAGGCACACCGGGCAATCCCCATCTCGTGGCATGTATCGAAAGGCGGGCCGTCTGATGGCGATAGCGATCGCATTCCCCACGCCGGCCCGTGCCGGTACCCGACGCCGGATGTCATGGTCGTGGCCGCGGTCCACCGTTGTGAACTGGGCCGGATTCTCGATGGTGATCGTGCTGACCCTGCTCGTCGTCGCGGTCCCGCTGCTCGCCCCCCACGACCCGCTCACCCCGGTGGGTATGCCGCTGCAGGCTCCGGGCAAGAACGGCTTCCTGCTGGGCTCAGACAGCGTCGGCCGCGACATTCTGTCTCGGGTGCTCTACGGCGCACGTTCGAGCTGGTTCGCGGCACTGGTGGTGGTGGCGGTCGGCCTGGCGGTCGGCGGGCTGGTGGGCTTGATCGCCGGCACGGCGGGAGGCTGGATCGACTCGATGCTGATGCGCATCACGGATGCGTTCCTGTCACTGCCCGCGCCCGTGCTCGCGATCGCGGTCGTGGCCGCACTCGGGCCGAGTTTCGTGCACACACTGATCGCGGTGTCGATCGTCTGGTGGCCGTTCTACGCCAGGCTGATACGGGGCGAGATCGCCCGCCTGGCCGCTCGACCTCACGTCGAGGCCGCAAAGCTGGCCGGCGTGAGCCGGTTCCGGCTCGCCACCCGGCACCTGCTGCCCGGCGCGCTACCGAATGCCTTCGTCGCCGCCAGCCTGGACCTGGGCACCCTGATCCTCACCGTGGCCGCACTGTCGTTCCTCGGTCTGGGACAGTCGGCGCCGGCACCTGAGCTGGGTGCGGACTCGGCCCGCAATCTCAGTTATTTCCTGCAGCAGTGGTGGATTCCGGTGATGCCGGGTCTCGGTGTCCTGGTGCTCGCTCTCGTCGGGAACATCGCGGGGGATTGTCTGCGCAACCTGATGAAGAACCGTTGAGCGAGGAGTACGGCCGATGAGCGCTTGCGCGAAGAGAGGAGTACTTGGTTGAAGACTTTCGTGGCTTCCCGGGTGGGCGCGATGGTGGCGATCCTGGTCGCCCTTACCGGGGTGATGTTCGTGCTCCAGCACATCTCGCCGCTGGATCCGGTGAAGGCCCAGCTCGGCGCCCAGGCCTCGGCCCAAGCCGTCGCCGCCAGGCGCGAGGAACTCGGTTTGAACCAGCCGGTCCTCGTGCAGTTCTGGCACTACCTGACCAACGCCGTCACCGGCGACCTCGGAACGTCCTACCGCACCCGGCACCCGGTGTTGACGGACCTCGGCAGCTTTCTCCCTGCCACATTGGAACTGGCGATCTTCGGGATCGTGATCGCGCTGGCGCTGGCGGCCCTGCTGGCGTTCAGCACCACGTTGAAATGGCCTGGTGCACAGGTGCTCCGGGCAATCCTGTTCACCGGGGCCGCGGCGCCGATGTTCCTGCTCGGCATCCTCGGGCTGATCGTGTTCTACCAGAACCTGGGTTGGGTTCCGGCCAACGGCCGGATCGCCGTGCCGAACCCGCCCACCGGGCCGACCGGTCTGCTGACGGTCGACGGACTCGTTCACGGCCGGTTCGACGTGGTGGCCGACGCGGTGCACCACCTGATGCTGCCGGCGGTCGTGATCGCCATCGGGCCGGCCGTAGCGATCGGGCGGGTGTTGCGCAGCAGCCTCATGACCGACATCGACAGTGATTACGCACGCACTGCCCGCGCCAAAGGTCTGTCGGAGGGAAAGATCATGACGCGCCACGTGCTGCGCAACTCCGTGGGATCGGCGTTGTCGATGACCGGACTGCAAGTGGGCCTGATGTTTTCGGGCGTGCTGGTGGTCGAGCAGGTGTTCGGATGGCCGGGTATCGGCCAGTACATCGCCCAGAGCATCCCGGTCGCCGACTTCCCGGCCATCGCGGGCGTGACCCTGATGTTGGGTGCGCTCTATGTAGTCATCAACACCGCCGTGGACCTACTCCAGGCGGCAGCAGATCCCCGTATCGCAGTCATAGGAGGTTAGGTGCCCAAACAGCCACTCATCGTGGGGAATCCAGTTCTTGTCGTGGTCGACATACAGGAAGGCGGGGCGATGTCGGCCGAGGATGCCGGGATTCCGGTGATGTCCGGTCACGCCGAGCGCGTCGCCGTCGCGGAAAAGCTGCTCGCCGCGGCGCGTGCGGCGGGCGTGCCGGTGGTGTTCTTCCAGGAGGTTCACCGGCCCAGCGGAATCGACTTCGGGCGTGAGCTCGACGGTACCGAGGGTGTTCACTGCGTCGAGGGGCAGCCCGGTACCGACCTGGAACCGACCCTGCGGCCACTGCCCGACGAGTTCCACATCGTGAAGCGGCGCTACTCCGGTTTCATCGGAACGGATTTCGAGATCGTGCTGTCCGGCCTCAAGGCGTCGACGCTCATCCTCATCGGCGGACTCACCGACGTGTGTGTGCATTACACCTTCGCCGACGCCCACCAGCGCGACTTCTACGTCCGCGTCGTGACCGACTGCGTCGGTGGGTCGTCGCAGTATCGGCACGACGCCGCGCTCGATGCCATGGAGTACCTGCAGACCGGTGCGGTGCGAACCTCCGACGAGATCCTCGCCGCCTTCTCCGAACTCACCACTTCCCCGTCTGTTCTCGAAGGAGCTGCCCGATGATCAAGCGATGGAAGACCATGGCCGCCGTGAGTGCGGTGGCAGCGTTGACGCTGAGCGCCTGCGGCGGTGCGGATTCGGGAAGCAGCACGCCCAGTGCGGCGCCGACCGACAAGGTGCTGCATCTGTCGTTCCTGCAGGACCCCGGCCAGCCGCCAGACCCGGACATCTACTACGCCGGCCAGGGCCTGCTGCTGACCACCAATACCTACGAGGGGCTGCTGCAGTACAAGGCCGGCACCGACAAGCCCGAACTCGAACCGTTACTGGCCACCGAGTGGAAAGCGTCGCCGGACAACAAGGTGTTCGATTTCAAACTGCGCCAAGGCGTGAAGTTCCATGACGGCACCCCGTTCACCGCGGAGGCCGTCAAGGCATCCTTCGATCGCCGCCTGGCCGTCGACCAAGGCCCGTCCTACATGGTCAAAGACGTGGAATCAGTTACCGCACACGGTGATTACGATGTCACCATCACCCTGAAGGCCCCCAACGCGGCCTTTCTCGACTATCTCGCGTGCGCATACGGGCCCAGGATGCTGAGTCCTGCGGGCCTGCAGCAGAATGCGGGAGCCGATCATGCGCAGAGCTACCTGACCAGCCACGACCTTGGGACCGGCCCGTACACACTCACCGCGGCCGATGTGGGATCCCGTTATGCGCTGGCGGCATTCCCGGAGTACTGGGGACCCAAGCCGTACTTCGAGAAGGTCGAGATGCCGGTGATCACCGACGTCTCGGCGCAGCAACTCCAGTTCAACAACGGGCAACTCGCCGCCATCCTGCACGATCTGCCCTCGTCGGCGGTCCAGTCCTATCTGGACAACAAGGCATTCACCAACTATTCGCTGCCGACCATGATGTCCAACTACCTCTACGTGAACCCGCACAAGGGCATGATGACCGACGCCCGGAACCGCACCGCGGTCCTTCAGGCAATCAACGTCGACGAGCTCGTCAAGCAGACGTACTTCGGACGGGGAGATGTGGCGGGACAGATCTATCCGCCCAACATGATGGCCTCGGACTTCGCCAAACAGGCGGTGGCTCACGATCCGTCGGTGCTCACCGGCATCGCCGGGGGACTGTCCGCCGACCAGAAGGCCATCACGATCGGCTACGACTCGAGCAACCCTGACAATCAACTGGTCAGCAATCTGCTGCAGACCCAGCTTGCCGCAGCAGGATTGACGGCGAAGGTACAGGCCTACCCGACCTCGGAGATCTACGGCTGGGTCGGCACCGACGGTCAATCCGCTCCGGAGATCTTCACCGCCCTGGCCTGGCCCGACGCCCCGTCCCCGTACACCTGGGGCCACATCTCCTGGGATGCCGACGGTGGCCTGAACTATCTGGGCTGCTCGGCGCCGCCGGTCACCGACGCACTGGCAACCGGTCTGCCCACCGGAGATGCCGCCGTGTTCTCGCGGGCCGGACTGGAAGCGGTCAAGACCGGCTGTTGGCTCAACATCGCCGACGTCAACGACTTCGTGGTGGCCCAGCCGTGGCTCAAGGGTGTCGAACAGTCGCACGTGGTAACCAACCCCAACTCGCTGCGGCTCGCCGCGTTGTCGGTGGGCTGATGGCGACGTTGATCCGCAAAAGCGGAGTCCGCCACATCATCCTGCTCACGCTGGGCTGGGAGGAACTGCCCAAATCGGTGTCGGTGTACGGGGCGCCGGCCGAGCAGCGCATGCGCGAACCCGTTCCGGGCGTGCTGCTTCAGACCGACGGGGGATGGGTGCTGCTCGATACGGGATTCAACACCGCGCTGGTGCGTGACCCGGCGTTGTATCGGCGATTCTTCCCGACGGTGGAGTATCGGCCGGTGCTGCCGGGTCCGGGCGAACCGATCGAACAGCGGCTCGCCGAGGTCGGAGTCGCCTTCGACGACATCCGTACCGTCGCGGTGAGTCACCTGCATCACGACCATGCCGGTGGACTCAAATTGTTCGCCGGCAAGGTTCCGGTGCATGCCCAGCGCCGCGAGCTCGACTACGGTCTGTCGAATCACCCAGAGCCGGAACGCAATGCGATCGTCCGTGTCGACTTCGACGATCCGAACATCGACTGGCGACTGGCCGACGGTGAGGCCACCATCGCGCCCGGAATCACCGCGATCCCGACGTACGGACACACTCCCGGACATCAGAGTTTCGCGGTGGAGCTCGATGAGTCCGTGGGCGGTGGCGGCTTCGTGTTCGCGTTCGACGCAGCGGATCTGACGGAGAACATCGAGCATGAGCTCCCCATCGGCGGGTTCATCGACGTCGAGCCGGAGGAAACGGTCGAGCCGATCCGCAAGCTCAAGAAGCTGGCGCGCGACAAGGGGTATCAATTGATACCCGGTCACGACCCGGAGGTGTGGCCCGGACTCACCGATCACTTTCACGAGCGCTTCGGGCCGGTGACTTCGGGAACACACCATGGCTGATCTGGTGATCCGAGCCGAGCGGGTGCTTCTCGACGGTCAGCTACGGCCGGCGTCGCTGGTGATCGACGGTGGCATCATCACCGGTATCGGTGCGGTCGACGCTCACGTGCCGGCAGACGACCACGTGAAGATCCCGTCGCATGACGTGCTGTTACCCGGTTTCGTCGACACCCACGTGCACGTCAACGACCCCGGCACCGACTGGGAGGGTTTCGGCACGGCAACGGCCGCGGCGGCTGCTGCCGGCATCACGACCATCGTCGACATGCCGCTCGATTGCAGTCCGGTGACCACGAGCGTCGCGGCACTGCGTACCAAACAGGCCGCCGCCCAAGGGAACTGCCGTGTCGACGTCGCGTTCTGGGCGGGGGTGGTTCCGGAGAATCTCGGTGAGCTGGAAGCGTTGGCGGCATCGGGCGTGCGTGGGTTCAAGTGCTTTCTCGCCGATTCCGGCAACCCTGACTTCGGATACCTGACTCCCGCCCAGTTCCGTACCGCCATGAGCCGCATCGCCGAACTCGACTCGGTGCTGTTGGTGCATGCCGAGAGTCACCGCGTGATCGCGGGCAGTGCACCGCCGCGAGGGCGACGCTATGCGTCGTTCCTGCGGTCCCGCCCCGACGCCGCCGAAGAGGATGCGGTGCGGCTCGTGATCGACACGGCGGCGGCGAGCGGTGCACGTGCCCACGTCGTGCATGTGTCCAGCGTGAACGTGCTTCCGATGCTGGCCGATGCCAGACGGTCGGGCGTTTCGGTGACAGCCGAGACGTGTCCGCACTACCTGACGTTCGCAGCGGAGACGATCCCCGACGGCGGCACAGAGTTCGCCGCATGTCCGCCCGTCCGGGACGCCGGGAACCGTGACGGACTGTGGGAGGGACTGCTGGACGGGACGCTCGACATGGTGGTCTCCGACCACTCGCCGTGCGCTCCGAAGCTGAAGGCGGACGGGGATTTCGGTAGCGCCTTCGGAGGTGTCAGCTCACTTCAGGTCGGTCCGGGCGCGGTGTGGGCACATGCGGCGCAGCGCGGATTCGGACTGCCCGATCTGAGTCGCTGGATGGCGCAGCAGCCTGCTGCGCTGGCTGGTCTCACCGACCGGGGACGCATCGCGACGGGGCTGAGGGCCGACCTGTGTGCCTTCGACCCTGATGCCGAAACGCGCGTGCACACTGACGATCTGCACCACCGCCACCGGGTGAGTCCATACGCAGGGATGACGATCCGGGGTGCGGCGGTGCAAACCTGGGTGTCCGGCGTTGCGGTATCGGAGGCGGTGGGGCAACCGGCATGAGGATTCTGGTGCTCAATCCCAACACCTCGGGGTCGATGACCGCCGAGATCGCCACAGCGGCCACCGCGGCGGCGCACGATGGCACCGAGATCGTCTGCCTGGCACCGCTGTTCGGCAGCGCGGCGATCGACTCGGCTGCCGAGAGCTACCTGGCTGCAGTCGGCATGATGGACCTGGTCGCCAGGCTGACCGAAGCGGGTGAATTCGATTTCGACGCTGTTGTGGTGGCCGGATTCGGTGAGCACGGCAGGGATGCGCTCGCCGAAATGCTGACCGTGCCGGTATTCGACATCGCCGAATGTTCAGCCCACATCGCCCACTTGATCGGCAGGAGGTTCTCGGTGGTGACCACACTGGCCCGATCCATCGCGCCCATCGAGGATCGGCTGCAGCTCGCCGGGCTCGCCGCGCACTGCAGCTCGGTACGGGCGTGCGGCCTGGACACCGCCACCGTCGATGCCGATCCCGAAGGTGCGATCGAGGCCATCATGGAGGAGGCGGCGCGAGCGGTCACCGAAGACGGTGCCGACGTGATCTGCCTGGGGTGTGCAGGGATGTCCGGGATCGTCGACGCGGTCGCCGCCAAACTGGGCGTGCCGGTCATCGACGGAGTGGCCGCCGCCGTCAGTCTCGCTCAGGCCGTCGTCGGTCTCGGGTTGTCGACCAGCAAGGCGGGGGTGTACGCACCGGGCCCGGACAACCCGCGCAGCCCCTGGCCGATCTCGCCCGCTCTGGGGCGGCACGGATGATTCTCCCGGTACCCGGAGTGGACCTTGCCTCTCGAGTCGTCGGAGGAAGTGTGATGGCCGCCAGCGACGAATCATTCGGCTTCAAGGAGCGACTGGTCGATCCGGCCGAGCCGGCGTTCGTGCCGGGTACCTACGACCTGCGAGGTGAGGTCGTGGACGGCTGGGAGACCCGCCGTCACGCCGGGCCCGGTGGCGACTGGGCCATCGTCCGGCTGGGTGCGCCCGGGCGCCTTCGGACGATCGACGTTGACACCAGGTCGTTCTCGGGCAACCATCCTCAGGCCTGTCGGCTGGACGCGGCCGTGCTCCCTCCCGACGCGGATGCGACGAGTCCGTCCGTCAAATGGACCACCGTGGTGGAAACCACTGTGCTGAAGCCGGATTCGAACAACGTGATGACGGTGTCCGATGGCCGTCGCTGGACGCACGTGCGGCTGTCGCTGACCACCGATGGCGGTGTCGCCCGGTTGCGGGTGTTCGGTGACGTGATCCCCGATCCGGCACTGTGGTCCGACGTCACCGTCGAGGTATCCGGATTGGAACAGGGCGGACGCGTCGAGTGGTGCAGCGACGCTTTCTATTCCGATGCGCGCGCGCTCGTCGCACCCCACCGGCCACGCCACATGGGCGATGGCTGGGAAACACGCAGACGCCGCGATATCGGTCCGGACACCCATGACGCGGTGGTCATCTCGTTCACGGTGCCGACCGATGTGAAGCGAATCGAGATCGACACGTCCTGCTTCGTGTTCAATGCCTCCCGGGAGGTGGCGGTACTCGGTGCCCGTGTCCAACCGTCCATCGAACAGGGCTGGGCAGCAGTACCGTTCGACATCCCGGTGCTAGGGCGCAGGCACCTGGCCGCCGACGCCCGGCAGGTGTTCATCGTCGACGCCCGGGCCGTCACCGCGATACGCGTGAACGCCTATCCGGACGGTGGTATCGCCAGGGTGCGGGCCCTGGGCACACCGACCGGCAAAGGGCTGCAGCAGCTCCGGGATCTGTGGGAGGAATGTTCGTGAATCAGGTCATGGCCTCGGAATGTGCCGGACTGTGGCAGCGCACCTTGCTGATCGAAGCCGACGGGTCACGCGACACGGACAGCGGCGTCGCGTGGCTGCAGGCCGGCAGTGCTTACGTCGACTCCCGTGGCTTCGGTGGTGAGCTGATCCAGCGCGGCACCGTCTTCATCTGGCGGCGCGACGTCGAACTCCAACCTTCGGGCCCGGTCCCGGACGAGGGTGAGATGCGTTGGGATGGAAACACCCTGATCGAGACCGGGGTGCACGAGGACTACGTCGAACACTGGGTACGCGATCCAGGGCCGACGGCCCCGCACGGTGGGCTCTTCCTACGGGGGCCTGACGACAGCCTGGCCGTCCTGGTGCGCGTCGGGCCGACCTTCGGCTGGCTGGGCGGTGGCGATGTGGTGATCGACTCGGTGGGTGGCCCACAGTGGGCTGCGCTGGCAATCGATCTGGAAGGCAAGGAGATTCAGGCCAACGGCGTGCGCTGGGTCGTGGAACGAACCGAAGGGACAGTGGGACTGTGAGTGGCAATGCATCATCGTTGGCGGCCTTCAGCGCCGTGCCAGTCATCGACATCAGCGGGCTGCGGTCGGACCGCTACGACGAGCGGGAGCGAGTGGCGGCCGAGATCGGCGCCGCGGCGCGCGAGGTCGGCTTCTTCTACATCAGCGGCTCCGGGGTCGACGAGGCGGTGTTCGAGCGGATGCTCACCGCCACAAAGGAATTCTTCGCGCTGCCGCACGAGGACAAGATGCGCAGCTACATCGGATACTCACGCTGTCACCGCGGTTACGTCCCAGTGGGGGAGGAAGGCCTCGAATCCGACAGCCCGCCCGATCTGAAGGAAGCCTTCGACACCGCACTGGACCTGCCGGCCGACGACCCGGACCATCTGGCCGGCAACCCGATGCTGGGACCCAACACGTGGCCCGACCTACCCGGATTCGCCGAGGCGGTGACCTCCTACTACCAGGCCGTGATCGACGTGGGCCGCCAATTGCTGTGGGCGTTCGCGGTGGCGCTGGGGGAGGACCCCGAGGTGTTCTCCCGCCACGCCACCAAGACACCCAGCCAGTTGCGGTTGATGCACTACCCGTACAACGCCGACGCGCAGGACGGACAGGGCATCGGCGCGCACACCGACTACGAGTGCTTCACCTTGCTCAAGCCCACGGCGCCAGGCCTGGAGGTACTCAACGGCGCCGGCGAGTGGATCGACGTGCCGCCGGTGGACGGCACATTCGTCGTCAACATCGGGGATCTGCTCGAACTGTGGACCAACGGGGCGTTCGTGGCCACGAGCCACCGGGTGCGCCGCGTGGCGCAGGAGCGCTACTCATTCCCGCTGTTCTTCAATGTCGATTACCACACGGAGGTGAAACCACTGCCGCGGTTCGTCAGCGGTGACGGGGCGCAGCGCCCGGCGCTGCGAGCCGGCGAGCACCTGTTCGCCCAGACCGCGCAGACCTTCACGTATCTGCGTCGGCGCATGCAGGCCGGGGACCTGGTGCTGCCCGACGGGGCGCTGGCCACCGGCCAATTCGGCCAGCAGGCCGTGCACGGGGTCGACGGAAGGATCAGTTGATCGGGGCGTTGACCCAGCGCAGGTCATCGAGGATGCCGCGGGCGGCCACGATGTTCTGCCCGGTCTGCCACACCTCGTTGTTCACCACGAACACCCGGTTGTCCTTGGCCGCGGACAAGGCCCGCCAGGCCGGGCTCTGGAGGATCTTCGGCGCGTTGTCCCGCGCTGCTGCGGACGCGAACGAGACGTAGACGATGTCTGCGTCCGCGCTGCGGTAGTCGGCGTCGGTGGTGCCGAGCTCTTCGTAGGGTTTGTCGGTGAATCGTTGCGCGGCAGGGCGATCCAATCCCACCGCAGCGAGCACGCTGCCCGGGAAAGTGTCGGCCCCGTACACCCGGACGGTGTTTTCGGTCAGCTGAACCACCGAAGCCTGGAAATGCGGGGCGTCGTTCTTCGCGCCGGTGTCGCGGGCGGCGTCGTCGAACTTCGCGATCAGGTCGGCCGCGGCGTCCTTGCGGCCCGTCGCCTCACCCACCGCCCGCAATGTGTCACGCCAGCCGGCACCGGGCGCACCGGTGAACACCGTCGGGGCGATCGCCGACAGTGCGCCGAAGGATGCCGGAGTCAGCGCCGCCGAACCCAGGATCAACTCCGGGTTGGCTGCCTTGACGGCATCCAGGTCCGGTGCGCCCCGACTGCCGGCCGGAGCCACTCCGTGCACGACCCCACCGAGATAGGAGGGTTGCTCGGACAAACCATCCGGAAGCGCGGCCGCGACGATCCGGGACTGCAGGCCCAGCGCACACAATGCGTCCAGTTGGTCGCCGGACAGTGCAACGATGCGCTGCGGATCGCCGCGCACCTCGGTGGACTCCGGAACATCGGCACCGTCGGCGCGTGCGTTGCGGACCTCGCGCGCCGACTGATCGGCGGCGGCGGGCTCGGCCGCACAGGATTCGTCGGGCTTGCGCTGATTACCCAACACGCCGGAATCGGCGATCTTGGTGACGCTGGTGGAGATCGACGTCTGCGACTGCGGCGTCTGCTCCGCCGAACCGCATCCACTGGCAAGCGTTGCAGCCGCGGCGATCACCGCGACTGCGGCGCGGGGTCGGTTCATCAGCACCGGCCGACCGTAACATTCACAGCTTTGTCGCTGGTCAGGGCCTCGCCATCGAAAGTGGTGACTCCAGGGCGCGACTCAGTACGACGGTTTGTAGGACCCACGGGCGCACAAGCCGTCGGGAGCGTTAGGATTCAGGTCGATATGCGGGATTTCCCGACGAATCTTTGGAGGATCTCTTGGTAGCCGAAGCGCCCCCAATCGGAGAACTCGAGGCACGTCGTCCTTTTCCGGAACGGATGGGCCCCAAGGGCAACCTGATCTACAAGCTCATCACGACGACCGATCACAAGCTGATCGGCATCATGTACTGCGTCGCCTGCTTCGCGTTCTTCGCGATCGGCGGGCTGATGGCGCTGTTCATGCGTACCGAACTGGCGATGCCTGGCCTGCAGTTCCTGTCCAATGAGCAGTTCAACCAGCTGTTCACCATGCACGGCACAGTGATGCTGCTGTTCTACGCCACCCCGATCGTGTTCGGGTTCGCCAACCTGGTGCTTCCGCTGCAGATCGGCGCGCCCGACGTGGCGTTCCCGCGGCTGAACGCCCTGTCGTTCTGGCTGTTCCTGTTCGGCGCGCTGATCGCCATGGGCGGCTTCATCACCCCCGGTGGTGCCGCGGACTTCGGTTGGACGGCCTACTCGCCGCTGACCGACGCCATCCACTCGCCGGGTGCCGGTGGCGACCTCTGGATCCTGGGTCTGGCCGTCGGTGGTCTGGGCACCATCCTCGGTGGCGTCAACATGGTCACGACCGTGGTCTGCATGCGTGCCCCGGGTATGACGATGTTCCGCATGCCGGTGTTCACCTGGAACATCCTGGTGACCTCGATCCTCGTGCTGATCGCCTTCCCGATCCTGACCGCCGCGCTGTTCGGCCTGGCTGCCGACCGCCACCTGGGTGCTCACATCTACGACCCGGCCAACGGCGGTGTCCTGTTGTGGCAGCACCTGTTCTGGTTCTTCGGGCATCCCGAGGTGTACATCATCGCGCTGCCGTTCTTCGGCATCGTCTCCGAGATCTTCCCGGTGTTCAGCCGCAAGCCCATCTTCGGTTACACCACCCTGATCTACGCCACCATCAGCATCGCGGCCCTGTCGGTCGCCGTGTGGGCGCACCACATGTACGCCACCGGCGCCGTCCTGCTGCCGTTCTTCTCCTTCATGACGTTCCTGATCGCCGTCCCGACCGGCATCAAGTTCTTCAACTGGATCGGCACGATGTGGAAGGGCCAGCTGACATTCGAGACGCCGATGCTGTTCTCGGTCGGCTTCCTGATCACCTTCCTGCTCGGTGGCCTGTCCGGCGTGCTGCTGGCCAGCCCGCCGATCGACTTCCACGTCACCGACAGCTACTTCGTCATCGCGCACTTCCACTACGTGCTCTTCGGCACCATCGTGTTCGCCACCTACGCGGGCATCTACTTCTGGTTCCCGAAGATGACCGGACGCCTGCTGGACGAACGCCTGGGCAAGCTGCACTTCTGGCTGACTTTCATCGGCTTCCACACCACCTTCCTGGTGCAGCACTGGGTCGGTGACGAGGGCATGCCGCGTCGCTACGCCGATTACCTGCCGTCCGACGGCTTCACCACCCTGAACGTCGTTTCCACCATCGGCGCCTTCATCCTGGGCATCTCGACGCTGCCGTTCGTGTGGAACGTGTTCAAGAGCTGGCGTTACGGCGAGCCGGTGATGGTCGACGACCCGTGGGGTTACGGCAACTCGCTGGAGTGGGCTACCTCCTGCCCGCCGCCGCGGCACAACTTCACCGAGCTGCCCCGGATCCGTTCGGAGCGCCCGGCGTTCGAGCTGCACTACCCGCACATGGTCGAGCGGATGCGCGCCGAGGCCCACGTGGGCCGTGCACATCACCCAGAGCTCGAGTCTGCGGACAGCTCCAGCTGACGGGTGGCAGCATCCGGGGGTGAGCACGTCGAAGGTGATTCGATGAACGGTGCTCCACGAGAGCGCTCGTCGGTTCTGATCACCGTCACCGGAGTCGATCAGCCCGGTGTCACGTCGGCACTGTTCGAGGTGCTCGCCCGCCATCAAGTGGAACTGCGCAACGTCGAACAGGTCGTGGTCCGCGGCCGGCTCACCCTGGGTGTGCTGGTCGCGGCACCGATCGAAACGGTTGCCGACGCGCTGCGCAGTGACGTCGAGACAGCGATCCACCGCCTCGGCCTGGACGTGACCGTCGAGCGCAGCGGCGACATGCCCGTCATGCGCGAGCCGTCGACCCACACGATCGTGGTGCTGGGCCGTCCGATCACCGCCGAGGCATTCAGCGTGGTGGCCCGTGCGGTGGCGGGCTTGGGAGTCAACATCGACACGATCCGCGGTGTGTCCGACTACCCGGTGACCGGCCTGGAACTGCGCGTATCGGTACCTGCGGGTGCCGCTTACAGCCAATTGCAGTCGGCGCTCGCCCAGGTGGCCGTCGACGAAGGCGTCGACATCGCGCTCGAGGATTACAGCCTGTCCCGTCGCGCCAAACGTCTCATCGTCTTCGATGTCGATTCCACCCTGATCCAGGGTGAGGTCATCGAGATGCTGGCGGCCCGGGCCGGCATGGAGGCACAGGTGGCCGCCGTGACCGAAGCAGCGATGCGCGGCGAACTGGATTTCGCCGAATCCCTGCACCGCCGGGTGGCGACCCTGGCGGGCCTGCCTGCCTCGGTGCTCGACGATGTAGCCGAACAGGTCGAGCTGACACCGGGCGCCCGAACCACGATCCGGACGTTGCGACGGCTCGGCTTCCACTGCGGTGTGGTGTCAGGCGGTTTCCGCCAGGTCATCGAACCGCTCGCCCACGAACTCATGCTGGACTACGTGGCCGCCAACGAACTGGAGGTCGTCGACGGCAAGCTGACCGGGCGGGTCATCGGTCAGGTGATCGACCGGCCCGGTAAAGCCAAGGCGCTGCGCGATTTCGCCCAGCAGGTCGGCGTGCCGATGGAGCAGACCGTCGCCGTCGGCGACGGGGCCAACGACATCGACATGCTGGCAGCCGCCGGGCTCGGCGTCGCGTTCAACGCGAAACCCGCGTTGCGTGAGGTCGCCGATGCGTCGCTGAGCCATCCCTACCTGGACACCGTGCTGTTCATCCTCGGCGTCACCCGCGGCGAGATCGAGGCCGCCGACGCCCAGGACGGCGTGTTGCGCCGCGTCGAGATCCCCGAGGACTGACAGCGCGCCAGGTCGCCCCTGCCGTAGGGTAGGGGCATGGCGAACTTGAAGCACACGGTCGTGGTTGGCGTGTTCGCCGTTGCGGCAGTTCTGGGACAGCTGGCTGTCGCGGCCCCGGCCGAGGCCAAGCGATGCCCGTCGGGAACGGTGCAGACAAAGTTCGAGGGCGTGTGCGTGGCCGGTTCGTCCGGCGGCGGAATGGGCGCGGTGGCACCGCCGGTGATGGCGCCCACTGCCGGCGGAACCAACATCACGAACAAGCCTGGCCAGTTGCCGACCGTGAACGGAATTCCGTGCACCATCGAGCATTACAGCACCTGCTACGCGATGTCGCAGCAGCCGTAGCTCCGGCGAGGGCCTAGACCACCAGCGTCTGAGGTTGCGCGCTGAGCGTGCCGGTGATGCTGTGCCAAGCCCGCACCAACAGTTGCACCGCCTCTTCCAGTTCCGGTTCCGGCAGCGCATAAGGCAGCCGGATGAACCGCTCCAGCGTCCCGTCCACCCCGAATCGCGGTCCGGCGGGCACATCCAGACCCAGCCGCATCGCGGCGGCCGCCAACGCGGTGCTCATGGGCGCGGGCAGCTTCACCCACAACGACATTCCGCCGCGGCCGTGGCCCGGCTGCCAGTCCGGCAGCTCGCGGGCCAGCAAGGCCACCAGAAACTCCCGACGGGCGCGGATGATCTCGCGCCGCTCCGGCAGCACCTCCGCACGCATCGCGAGCAGTTTCGCCGCGGCGAGCTGTTCGAGGATCGGGGTACCGAGGTCCACCGAAGGCCGGATCGCCGCGATGGTGGCCAGCGTGCTGCGCTCGGCGCGGATCCAGCCGACCCGCAGGCCGCCCCAGAACGATTTCGACATCGAGCCGATCGTCAGGACCAGATCGTTGCGGGCCACCGAGGCGGCCAGCGGTTCGGGCGGCGCCTCGTCGATCCACATGTCGGCGATGGATTCGTCGACGATGGTGCGGGTTCGCGTGTCGGAGATGATCTGTCCCAACCGCTTTCGCTCGGCGGCGGGCATGGTGAACCCGGTCGGGTTGTGACTGTCGGGAACCAGGTAGGCCAGGCTCGGCGCGAGTTGTCGCAGCGCGGCCTGCACGGCGTCGAGCTCCCAGCCGTCGTCGGTGAGCGCGACCGGGACCGCTCGTGCGCCGGCAGTCGAGATCGCCGACAGCGCCCCGTGGTACGTGGGTTGCTCGACGAGGACCCGGTCGCCGGGCTGGGTGTGGCTGACGAGGATCAGTCCGATGGCGTGCTGGGCGCCGCTGGTCACCATGATCTGGTCCGGATCAGTGGGTAGGCCTCTGCTGCAATATCTTTCGGCGATGGCTGCACGCAGCGGGCCGACGCCCATCAGTTCGTGGCCCGGCTCGCGCAGATAGGGCGCGATATCGCGGGCGGCTTCGGCGAAGGCTTCCAGCACGGCGGTACCGGGTGCGGACAGCGCCGCGGCGGCCAGGCTGACCGTCGGCGTGGTGGCGTCGGGCTCGATGTGGCCTGCGGCGGGCAGGGCGGTGATGCTGCGGGCGCCGCGGCGGGCGTGCAGGTAACCGTCGTCGCGCAGTTGGGCGAAGGCCGCGGTGACCGTGGTGCGTGACACCCGCAGCGACTCGGCCAGCGCGCGTTCGCTGGGAATGCGTGACCCGACCGGAACCCGGCCGTCCACAATCAGCAGGCGGATGGCGTCGGCCAGGCCCAGGTAGGCGGGGCCACTTTGGCTGGAGGTACGCCAGTTGCCCAGTTCGCGGGCTAACAGGTCCACATCGAGGGCTCTGGTGGCCATATCCGTCGACATAATGAGGCCAGTATGAGCCAACTGGATATTGAAGAGCAAGCCACATCGTCGTGATCATGGATGCATGGCACGGAACTGGATTTCCCGACTGGCGGAGAATCTCCGCCGTGTGTACGACGCCGGTAACTACGCCGATGACCGTGATGCCGACGCTCGCCGGGTGCGCAGCGAGCTCGACGCGATCCGCGTCCGATTCCCCGACCACGCATGAGGTCCGCATTCCAACGCGGCACGCTGCTCCTGGTCGGCCTGTGCGGCTACGGCGTGTCGATGGCGATGATGGTGCGCGCCGGGCTCGGACTCGATCCATGGGACGTCTTCCATCAGGGCCTCACCCGTCACACGCCGCTGTCACTCGGGATGGCCTCGGCCGTCGTCGGCGTCGTCGTCCTCCTGGCCTGGATCCCGCTGCGCAACCGGCCCGGCATCGGGACCGTCGCCAACGTCATCGTCATCGCCGTCACGGTGGACGCAGCACTCGCGGTCCTGCCGGCACCGTCGGCGTTGCCGGTGCGCATCGCAATGTTGATCGGTGCCGTGGTGCTCAACGCCATCAGCACCGTGCTCTACATCGGCGCCGGCCTGGGCCCGGGCCCTCGTGACGGCCTGATGACCGGACTCGTGGCCCGGACCGGGCTGTCGGTCCGCCTGGTGCGCACCGGGATTGAGGCGACGGTGCTGGCGGTGGGCTGGCTACTGGGCGGCACCGTCGGCATCGGCACCGTTGTCTACGCCGTCGGGATCGGCCCGCTGGTGCAGCTGTTCCTGCGGCTGACCCCACGATCCGTGTTGTTCCATGATTTCAGCGGCGGGCGTGCCCGAGCGGATCAGGATTCGATCACTACGATGGGCGAGTGGCCTCAGGGGAACGCACCGACTCGACAATCAGCGATGACGGAGACGGAACCGACCCCGACCTGTTGATCGACTTCGCGCGCGTGACCCTGCGCCGGGGCGGCAACACCCTGGTCGGACCCATCACCTGGAGCGTCGAGCTCGATGAGCGCTGGGTGGTGATCGGCCCCAACGGAGCAGGCAAGACCTCGCTGCTGCGGATCGCGGCGGCCACCGAATACCCCTCGTCGGGTACCGCCTACGTGCTCGGTGAGCGGCTGGGCCGCGCCGACATGTCCGAGCTGCGGGCCCGCGTCGGACTCAGCAGTTCGGCGTTGTCGCAGCGGATTCCCGATGACGAGGTGGTGCGCGATCTCGTGGTGTCGGCCGGCTATGCCGTGCTGGGCCGCTGGCGCGAGGTCTACGAGGACGTCGACTATGCCCAGGCCGTCGACATGTTGGAGAGCGTGGGCGCCGAACACCTCGCCGAACGCACCTACGGGACGCTCTCGGAAGGCGAACGCAAACGGGTCCTGATCGCCCGCTCGCTGATGACCGACCCCGAACTCCTGCTGCTCGACGAGCCCGCAGCCGGTCTCGACCTCGGCGGCCGCGAAGAGCTGGTGGCGCGGTTGACGGACCTGGCAGCCGACCCCGATGCGCCGGCCATGGTGCTGGTCACCCATCATGTCGAGGAGATTCCGGTCGGATTCAGCCACGCGCTGATCCTGTCAGAAGGGCACGCGGTTGCGTCGGGTCTACTGACCGAGGTGTTGACTGCTGACAACCTGTCCAAGGCGTTCGGTCAGTCGATCGCGCTGGATGTCATCGACGGGCGCTACTTCGCCCGCCGAACCAGGAGCCGTGCGGCTCATAGGAGGCGTGAATGACGAGTAGTGACGATCCACTGGTGCCGCGGCCCGCGGCCACGGTGATGCTCGTTCGGGACGCCGCCGAGGCGATCGAAGTCTTCATGATGCGCAGGCACGCGGCGATGGAGTTCGTCGCCGGGGTGATGGTGTTCCCTGGCGGCGGAGTCGACGACCGTGACCGCAACGCCGACATCGCCTGGTTCGGTCCCGAACCGGACTGGTGGGCCCAGCGCCTCGGGGTGGACACCGGACTGGCCGAGGCGCTGGTGTGCGCCGCGGCCCGGGAGACCTTCGAGGAGTCCGGCGTTCTGTTCGCCGGTCCCGCCAGCGGAAAAGGCGATGCGGGCATCGTGTCCGACGCGTCCGTCTACGGCGAAGCACGCGCCGCCCTGGCCAACCACTCGTTGTCGTTCGCAGACTTCCTGCGCGACGAGAAGCTCGTACTGCGTGCCGACCTGCTGCGGCCGTGGGACAACTGGATCACCCCCAAAGAGGAACGCACCCGTCGCTACGACACCTTCTTCTTCGTGGGCGCGCTGCCCGAGGGGCAGCGGGCTGACGGTGAGAACACCGAAACCGACCGTGCGTTCTGGAGCACCCCGCAGGCCGGCCTCGACGACTTCGAACGGGGCAATTCGTTCCTGCTCCCGCCGACCTGGACCCAGCTCAATTCACTCAGCGGCCGCTCGGTCGCCGACGTGCTGGCGACCGAGCGCAAGATCGTCGCCACCGAGCCCAACCTCTCCCTGGGTGAAGGGAGCTGGCAGATCGAGTTCTTCGACAGTGGCCGGTACAACGCGGCCAGGAACCACCGGGCGCCGCTGGGCCGGGGTGCGGCGACCGGGGAATCGGTTTCGGCGGGCAGGAGCGAAGCGACCGGGGAATCGGTTTCGGCGGGCAGGAGCGAAGCGACCGGGGAATCGGACCAGTGAGCGAGTTCGTCAGCGTGATCACCGGGGTCACGCCGGAACTGGACGGCGTCGGCACCCTGATGCTGTCGCGGCCACCGACCAACGCGCTGACCCGGCAGATGTACCGCGAGATCCTCTCGGCCGCCCATGAGCTGGGTGAACGCACCGACATCTCCGTGGTGATCCTGTTCGGTGGACATGAGATCTTCTGCGCGGGCGACGACGTACCCGAGCTGCGCACGCTGAACACCGCCGAGGCCGCGGCGGCCGACACGGCGCTGCGCCAGTGCGTCGAAGCGGTGGCAGCCATCCCCAAACCCACCGTCGCCGCCATCACCGGCTACGCACTGGGCAGCGGGATGACCCTGGCGATGGCCGCCGATTGGCGGGTGAGCGGCGACAACGTCAAGTTCGGCGCGACCGAGATCCTGGCCGGCCTGGCCCCCCGGGCCGGTGGTGGTGCGCGGCTGGCCCAGACCATCGGACCCAGTAAGGCCAAGGAACTGGTGTTCAGCGGACGATTCGTCGGCGCCGAGGAAGCCCTGGAGCTCGGCCTGATCGACCAGATGGTGGCACCCGACCACGTCTACGACGAGGCGCTGGCCTGGGCACGGCGATTCGTCGACCATCCGGTGGACGTGTTGGCCGCGGCGAAGGCTGCCGTCGACGGAGTGGTGGACCGGCCCTGACGCCGACCTGACCCGGGCCGTTAGGCTGCCCTGCATGACTGACATCAAGGATTCCGGCACCGACGCAGATCTTGCCGGCATGCCGACTCCTAATCCGCACGCCACGGCCGAGCAGGTCGAAGCCGCGATGCACGACAGCAAGCTTGCGCAGGTGCTCTACCACGACTGGGAAGCCGAAACCTACGACGAGAAGTGGTCGATCTCCTACGACCAGCGGTGTATCGACTATGCCCGCGGCCGGTTCGACGCGATCGTGCCCGAGGCACAGCAACGTGAGCTGCCCTACGACCGGGCCCTCGAGCTGGGCTGCGGTACCGGTTTCTTCCTGCTCAACCTGGTCCAGTCCGGGGTGGCGCGGCGCGGTTCGGTCACCGACCTGTCCCCGGGCATGGTCAAGGTGGCGACCCGGAACGGTCAGTCACTCGGCCTGGACATCGACGGACGGGTCGCCGACGCCGAGGGCATCCCGTACGAGGACAACACCTTCGACCTGGTGGTCGGGCACGCGGTGCTGCACCACATTCCAGACGTCGAACTCTCGCTGCGCGAGGTGGTCCGGGTGCTCAAGCCGGGGGGCCGTTTCGTCTTCGCTGGCGAGCCCACCACGGTCGGCAACAAGTACGCGCGTGAGCTGTCCACCTTCACCTGGCACGCCACCACCAACCTGACCAAGCTGCCCTGGCTGAGCGAATGGCGTCGGCCCCAGGACGAACTCGACGAGTCCTCCCGCGCCGCGGCGCTGGAAGCGGTCGTCGACCTGCACACCTTCGACCCGGCCGATCTGGAGCGCATGGCCTCCAATGCCGGTGCCGTCGAAGTTCGTACCGCCAGCGAGGAATTCACCGCGGCGATGCTCGGCTGGCCGGTGCGCACCTTCGAAGCGGCGGTGCCCCCGGGGCGCCTGGGCTGGGGCTGGGCCAAGTTCGCGTTCAACAGCTGGACCACGCTGAGCTGGGTCGACGCCAACGTGTGGCGCCGCGTGGTGCCCAAGGGCTGGTTCTACAACGTGATGGTCACCGGGGTCAAGCCGTCCTAGATTTCGGTTTGGCCCACGTCTCGTATCTGCGCTCCGATGCGGGACGGCAGGCACTGACTCAGGTCGCCGGGATGTCGCTGGCCGGAGCGTCGTTGGTCAGCGATATCGCCTCTGCCCGAGCGCAATTCGGTGACCGCGCGGCGGTGCTTGTGGAGACCGTACAACTGCGCAGACGTGCGCAGGGCAAGTTCAGCGACCCGGACCGGTGGCTGTTCACCGACGACGCGCTGCAACAGGCGACAGCCGCGCCGGTGGCTGCGCACCGGGCCCGCAGGCTGGCCGGGGCCCGGGTTCACGACGCCACCTGTTCGATCGGCACTGAGCTTGTGGCACTGCGTGATTGCGCTGCTCAGCTGGTCGGCAGCGACCTCGATCCGGTGCGGTTGGCAATGGCAGCCAACAATCTTGATGACGGCGGCACCGCTGTTCCACTGTGCCGGGCCGACGCACTGGCGCCGATAACCCGCAACACGGTGGTGATCATTGACCCGGCTCGCCGGTCCGGTGGACGGCGACGCTTCGACCCGCGGGCCTACACCCCGGCGCTCGACGCGGTCCTGGACGTCTACGGTGGCCGGGACCTGGTGGTGAAGTGTGCCCCGGGAATAGATTTCGACGAGCTCACCAAAATGGGGTTCACCGGCGAGATCGAGGTGACCTCGGTGGGCGGCAGCGTGCGGGAGGCATGCCTGTGGTCACCCGGCCTGACCGAACCCGGCGTGCGACGGCGGGCCAGCATGCTCCAAACCTCCGAACAGATCACGGACGCCGAACCCGACGACTGTCCCGTCGCCGAGGCAGGCCGCTGGATTGTCGACCCCGACGGCGCGGTGGTGCGCGCCGGACTGGTGCGCCACTACGCGGCCCGGCACGGCCTGTGGCAGCTCGACCCCGACATCGCCTACCTGTCCGGTGACGAGTTGCCCGCCGGGATGCGCGGTTTCGAGGTCCTGGAACAACTGCAATTTCAGGAACGTCGGCTCAGGTCCGCGCTGGCGGCGCGGTCGGTAGGAGCGCTGGAAATCCTGATCCGTGGCGTGGACATCGACCCCGATGCGCTGCGGACGCGGATGCGGCTGCGCGGTAGCGAACGCCTGGCGGTGGTGATCGCCCGGCTCGGCTCTGGAGCGGCCAGTCGGGCAACGGCATTCATTTGTCGCCCGTCTCGATAACTGACACGTACCCTGAACGAAACACGCCGGTGGATCCACCGGTGTGAGTTGATCGCCTGCGAGGACGACTGACGATGCGAATTTCCCCTGTGACAGCCCTGCTGGCGGCCGGTGCGCTGCTCGGCTGGCTCGGCATGCCCGTGGCGGCTGCACAGTCGGCCTGTGCCGACCTCGGCGGCACCGTCGACGGCGGTCAGATCTGTCAGGTGCACACCGCCAATGCCACCTACACACTGGATTACACGTTCCCGGTCGACTATCCCGATCAGCAGGCCGTCGCCGGTTACCTGATCCAGACCCGTGACGGCTTCGTCAACGTCTCGGGCATGCCCGGCTCACGCGACCAGCCCTACGTCCTGGATGCCAAGGGCACGGCCTACAACTCCGGGACACCACCGCACACCCAGAGTCTGGTGTTCGAGGTGTATCAGAACGTCGGCGGTGCCCACCCACAGACCTGGTACAAGACGTTCAACTACAACGTGGCCACCCGGGCGCCGATCACCTTCGACACCCTGTTCAAGCCGGGAACCAGGCCGCTGGACGTGGTCTTCCCGATTGTGCAGCGCGAATTACAGAAGCAGTCGGGCATCGAACAGGCCATCACGCCGGCCGTCGGCCTGGACCCCACGCACTATCAGAATTTCGCGATCACCGACGACTCGGTGATCTTCTTCTTCGGCCAGGGTGAACTGTTGCCCGAGGCCGCCGGAGCCAGCCAGGCCAACGTCCCGCGGTCCGCCGTGGCGGCGCTGCTGGCCTGAGCGCCGATCAGGCCGGCGCGAACCCGTACACCTGGCCGTCACTGGTGGCGGTGACGATCCGGTGGTCATTCCCGATCGAAACCCCGACCGGCCAGCCGGTGGCCTCAGGTACGGGATAGCTGTTGAGGGTGTGCCCGTCGCCGCTGTCGAAGACCAACAGCGCCTGGCCGTGCCCGCCCTCGCGGGCAACCGTGTAACCCACACCGTCAGCGCGGCTCGACGTGGTCAGCGGTACGACGTCGTCACGGGTCCAGGCCACCTCGCCGTGGTCGCCGGCGTCGCGCACCGCGGTCAGCTTGGCCTCCGGCCCACCACCGGCCACGATCAGCCCGTCCGGTGACACCGACGGCGGGGTCTGGGCCAGATAGTCCAGCGGCACCGACCATTTCGGCGAGCCGTCGGCGGAGTTGAGCGCCCACAGTTTCTGATCGCGGCCATTGACATACACCGTCGAACCGTCGGCCGACAGCACCGGGCTGGCCAGCGGCCCGCGGTCCACCGCGGTGCTCGTCCATTCCTGCGTCAGCGGCGTCTTCCCGCCGGGGTGATAACGCAGTCCCATCAGCACGGGCGCGTCGGTGCCGGGCTGCCACACACTCAGCACCACGAGCCCCGCCTGATGCGAGAACGCCGGTGCGGCCGCCACCGGGCACCGTGACCGGGCCGGCTGGCAGTCGCCGAGACCGCGCTGGGAATCGGTCGGGTCCACGCCGGAGACCAGATCCAGCGGCGTGCCCTCGACCGTGCCGCGATGCGCGTTGAACACGAGCACCTGACCCAGATGGGTGGCCACCAGCAGCTGACCGTCATCGAGAAGCCTGGGCGTGGTCGGCATGCCGATCACCGGCTGACGCCAGCGGATCCACTGTGTCGGCGGGAAGGACAAGATGGTGCCGGGCTGGCCGACATAGACATTGTCGAACCCGTCGAACAGGGGACTGGACCAGCCGCCGCCCAGGACCAATCGCGTACACCAGCGCTGGCGGGCGTTGTTGTCGGCCTCCCACACCATCAACGAACAACCTCCAGCGGTCTGCGCGTTGACGGCCAGACGGTTGTTCGTGCTCAGCGCCACCTGGGCCGCCAGCTCACCCTTGACCGACCGGCTCCATTCCAGCCGGAGAGCCTCGGGACCACGGGACCGGATGAAACTGCTGTTGGCAGCGTCTCCGTATTGCGCTGACCAACCCTGTGCGGCGTGTGCGTCCACCCATGAATCGGTGTTCTCACAACCGGCGAGCAGGCCCGTGAACAGCACCGTGACCGCCAGTACAAGGTATCGCCGGAACACGATGTCCTTTCGTCGCCGAATACGCAGGGCGCTCGTAATTGTGACCCTGGTGAGGGTAACGCGGCCGCGTTGCGGCGCAGGACCCGGAAGCCGTCGAAAGTGCTCGCGTAGGCTGTCCGGCCATGACGACGATGTGGGGTGCCCCGATCCACAAGCGGTGGCGGGGCTCGCGGCTGCGTGATCCGCGCCAGGCGGATTTCCTGACGAAGGCCTCGCTCCGATGGGTGATCGACAATCGCGCGTACACCCCGTGGTATCTGGTGCGGTACTGGCGGCTGCTGAAGTTCAAGCTGGCCAACCCGCACATCATCACC
The DNA here is from genome assembly GCF_055419505.1 of Mycobacterium sp. IDUB_9. Taxonomy (NCBI): domain Bacteria; kingdom Bacillati; phylum Actinomycetota; class Actinomycetes; order Mycobacteriales; family Mycobacteriaceae; genus Mycobacterium; species Mycobacterium sp. IDUB_9. The sequence continues at coordinate 1,122,406 of NZ_JBVAXU010000002.1, forward strand.
CGCGGCATGGTGTTCCTGGGCAAGGGCGTGGAGATCCAGTGCACCCCGGAACTGGCGCAGATGGAGATCGGCCGCTGGGTGCACATCGGTGACAAGAACACCATCCGCTGCCACGAGGGCTCGCTGCGCATCGGCGACAAGGTGGTGCTCGGCCGCGACAACGTGATCAACACCTACCTCGACATCGAGCTCGGCGACTCCGCGCTGATGGCCGATTGGTGCTACGTGTGCGACTTCGACCACAAGATGGACAACATCGACATGCCCATCAAGGACCAGGGGATCGTCAAGGGCCCGGTGCGGATCGGTCCGGACACCTGGGTCGCCGCGAAGGTCACCATCCTGCGCAACACCTCCGTCGGCCGTGGCTGTGTGCTGGGCGCACATGCCGTGGTCAAAGGGGAGATCCCCGATTTCTCGATCGCCGTGGGGGCGCCGGCCAAGGTGGTCAAGAACCGCAAGCTGGATTGGGAGACGTCGGCCGCCGAGCGCGCCGAACTCGCCGCGGCCCTGGCCGATATCGAGCGCAAGAAGGCCGCCAACAGCCACTGAGGGCGCTTACGCCCCGTTGCACACCCCGGAGTCGCGGATCACGTTCCCGTAGACGTTGGCGGTGGCGATGTTGGCGTTGATCACTCCGGACGGCTGTTGCTGCTGGATCTTGTCGCTGATCTGGGTCAGCTGATACCACAAGTGATAGATCGAATCACCGTTGTACAGCGGTGAATACTCGCTCTGGTCCGGATAATTGGTGATGTAGAGGGTGTGGGCGCGGGGATCCAGGAACGCCGCCGACTGATCGACGTTGGCCTTCACGGCATCGCCCGCGGCCTGCACGCCGGGCGCAGACCAATAGTCGTGACGCTCGCCCAGGAAACTCTGGAAGCCCACGATCTGAGTCATCAGCGTGCCGTACTGGGCGTTGAACCACTGGCAGGACTCCCGCTGCGCGTCGATCTGTTCGGGAGTGACGCGCACCTGCCACAGGTTGTAGGGGAACACCGTGTAGTTCGGCGACCAGTCCGAAGGGTGGGGCACGAACGCGGGCAAGCTCGGCGTGGCGCCGCCCGGTTCAGCGGTGGCCGGTGCGGCGAGGCCGAGTGAGACGGTTGCGCCGACGAGCGCAGCGCAAGTCTTGCGTAGATGTCTGCGGGTCCAGGTCACGGCTCGATTGTGCTTGGTGGACACCGCAGCCGACAGGCGTTCGGCAATTCTTGAACGCGTGCGTCAACCCGTCCAGTCGATGCCGAATCGGTCGCTCAGGGCGGCGCGGCCGGAATCGGTCACGGTCAGCGCACGGTGACGTGGGGTGCGGCGCAGCCACTCGGCGGCCAGGAAATGGTCGAGAAGCGCTCGGCCCAACCCGCCGGCGACGTGGTGACGCTGCTCGGTCCAGTCCACGCAGTACCGCACCACTGGCCTTGGGCCGCTGGGTAATTCGATTCCCAGTTGATGGAGCAGGTCGTGTCCGCCGTCGGTGAGCCGATAGGGCACGTCGTGGCCCGGGCTGCTCAGCCGGTCGGTCCCGCCGGGGTGAAACCAGCCGTCACCGCCGGTGAGTACGCCGCGATCGAGCAGGCTGCCCATGAGCTGCACACCTAGCCGACCGGCGATGTGGTCGTAACAAGTGCGGGCGGAGCGTAGGCGCGCCGCGCGGGTTCCCTCCCGTAGCGAGGTGACCGGGCGGGCCGGCGCCAGCCGGCCGAGCTGCTCGATGAGCGCGCCGACCTCAGGTCCGGCCAGCCGGTAGTAGCGGTGGCGGCCCTGTGTGCGGACCGCGAGCAGGCCGGCATCGGTCAGCTTGGCCAGGTGACTGCTGGCCGTCGGACGGCTGATACCGGCTTCCTCGGCCAGCACACTGGCCGGCAGGGAACGGCCGTCATCGAGCGCCAGCAGCACCTTGCAGCGCGCGGGGTCGGCCAGCAGCGTCGCGACCGCGGCGATGTCCACCTCGGTTGTCGAGGCCAGTTCCTGTGCCTCACGCATGGCATGACTCCTTTCCGGCCGTGGTGTGGTTACCCGTTTCTGCGGGGGCCCGGGTGCGTCGCGTCAGCCGTAGCGCCAGCACCGCGCCCACCAACTGGCACGCGGCGCCCATGAGCAGTGCGGCGCGCACCCCGGCGGCCCCGCCGACGCCCGTCATGGCACTACCCAACACCGCGACGCCGACAGTGATACCCAGCAGACGCGCCAGATTCACCACACCCGAGGCCAGCCCCGCCCGTGCCGGCGGGATCACTTCCATGGCCAGCATCACCGCCGGGCCGGTGTTGAGCGCCAGCCCGGCGCCCGCCAGCACGAATGAGAGTTCCAGCCATTCGATGGCGCCCAGCGGCCCGGCCGCGGCGTAGAGCAGCGACCCCACCGCCATCAACACCAGTCCAGCCGTCATCGGTGGGCGTGGGCCGGTGTGGCGGGCCACCCTGTTGACCACCGGAATCAACACCAGGTAGACGACCGGCATCGGCAGGAACCACATGGCGGTCATCAACGCGCTGTAGCCCCGGAGTTGTTGGAAGGCAAAGCTGTTCACAAGGAGCAGGCCATAGATGCCGAAAGTCATGGTGAAGGTCGCAAGCAGAGCCCCGACCAAGTTGCGACTACCGAACAGGTCCAGCGGCAGCATGGGGTGCGGGTCGCGGTACTGCGAGACCAGGAATGCGACGAACGCGGCCAGGGCCGTTGCCCCGATCGTCACGGTCTGCGGCCAACGCCAATCGTGTCCCTCGACCAGCACCAGCGTCGTCGCCCCGAGCGCCAGGATGGCCAGGCACTGACCCGGAAGGTCGATGCGCGCGGCGCCCGGATCGCGCGAATCGGGCAGATGCGTCGCGCTGGCCGCCAACGCCAGCAGGCCTACCGGCACGTTGACCCAGAAGATCCAACGCCAGCCCACGGTTTCGGTCAGCGCCCCGCCCAGTAGCGGCCCCAGCGCGGTGCTGCTCGCCGCGGCCATCGCCCATGCCGCGGTTGCACGGGCCCGCCCACGCGGGTCCGGAAATGCCGCTGCGGCGATGGCCAGGCCCTGCGGCAGCATCATCGCCGCCCCGATACCCTGAACCGCCCGCGCCACCAGCAACAGGGTCAGTGACTGCGCCACCGCACAAGCGATCGAGGCCCCGACGAACGTCACCAACCCGACCCGCAGCATGCGGCGCCGGCTGAACCGGTCACCGAGGGATCCCGCGGTCAGCAGAAACGCCGAGAACGTCACGTTGTAGGCGTCGATGGTCCATTGCGCACCGGCCACGCCGCCGCCCAGGTCACCGGCGATCGCCGGTAGCGCCAGGTTGACGGCATTCGCGTCGACCAGGCCGATGAACAACCCGAGGTATGCGGCGATCAGCGTTATCGCGGCAGAACGTTTGGGTGCCATACCCGCACGTTAGGTGCGGATTGGTTCGACGCCCGTCGAATCAGCGGTCGGGCAGTGCGTGCTCGACGATCGGCCGGCGCGGGTGCGGTTCCCGCTCGGCACGTTTGGCGGCCAGATACACCTGGCTGGTTTCGGCGGCCACGGTGTGCCAGTCGAAGTCGGAGCTCAGGCGCTCGCGCGCGGCGATCGCCCGGCGCTGCGCTGCTTCGGGATCATCGAGTACGGCGCGGACCGCCGCAGCCAACCCCGCCACATCCCTTGGTGCGAAGGACATTCCGGTCTGGCCGTCGATCACAGCTTCGCCCAGGCCGCCCACATTGGAGGTCACCAGCGGCGTCCCGGTGGCTGCCGCCTCGAGCGCCACGATGCCGAACGGCTCGTAATGGCTGGGCAGCACAGCGGCATCGGCCGCCTGCAGGGCCGCCAGCAAATCCTCGTGGCCGAGCCGTCCGACAAATCGGGTTGCCTTGAGCACCTTGTGCTTTCGCGCCTGCTCGATGAGCCACTGCTGCTGGGTGCCGTCGCCGGCGATGGTCAGCGTGGTGCCCGGATGAGCGCGGCGGATACGGGGTAGCGCCGCGATCGCATCGTGCACACCCTTCTCGTATTCCAGACGGCCAAGGTAGAGCAACTCGGGTGAGCCCGTGCGGGGACGCCGCGGCGCAAACGGCCAGAGATCGGCATCGATCCCGTTGCGGATCACCCTGATCTCGGACAGCTCGGGTCCGAACAGTTCGGTGATCTCATCGCTCATCGACGCCGAACATGTGATCAGCGAATCGGATTCGCGCACCAGCCAGGACTCCACGGCGTGTACCTGGCGGCTGATCGGTCCGGAGACCCATCCGGAGTGCCGCCCAGCCTCGGTGGCGTGGATGGTGGAAACCAGTGGCACATCGAAATATTCGGCCAGGGCGATGGCGGGGTGGGCGACCAGCCAGTCGTGGGCATGCACGATGTCGGGCACCCAGCGGTCACCCGAATAATCTTTGACGGAGAGGCCGGTACGCACCATCGCGTGCCCCATGGCCAGCGTCCAGGCCATCATGTCCGTGCCGAACTCGAACTCGTGTGGGTCCTGCGCGGCGGCTACCACCCGTACGCCCTCACTGACCTCGTCGGTCGAGGGGTGGGTGCTCGGATCGGTGTCGGTGGGCCTGCGGCTGAGGACCACGACGTCGTGGCCGGCTTCGGCCAGCGCGGTGGCCAGGTGATGCACGTGTCGGCCCAGGCCGCCCACGACGACGGGCGGGTACTCCCATGACACCATCAGGATCTTCATGACTGCGTGCCTTCGTACCGGTGCGACCGTGCGCACAATGCTGGGGATTGGCTGGGTGTCGAGCGGCAGACTCGCACGCTCGTGCTGGTGATCATTTTGGCAGACGCCGGGCGTCGAGGGCGCCGAACAGCCCGTCGGCCTTGTTCCAGCCGTCCGCGAGGCGCTCGGCATGGTCGCGTCGGCCCGAGGCCAGCGCATCGGAGATCTCGCGGGTCGCGTGGGCGTGCAGGTGAGCGCGGTACCGAGCGTATTCCGCGGCCGAATCCTTGCTCACCATGAACGGCCAGTCACTGGACACCGTCAACAGGGTCTCCCGCAGGATCTGATCGGCCACCCGGTCGCGCGGGGTTGGTGCACCGACCGAGGCGTGCTGGGTGAGCGCCTTGTCCACGGTGCTCAGGGCGCCGTCGGCCACCTCGCTGTTGAGCGCCACCAGATCGGCCACCTTCTCGCCGTTCCACACTTGCCAGTTCTTGCCCGAACCCCATGAACTGGGCGGCAATTCGACGGGAGCACCGACGAAACCCTGGGCCTTGGCGTCCGCGAGAGTGCCTACTCGCACGCCCGCCTCGGGCAGTGCCCGCAGCACTCGGCCCAGCCACTCCGGGCCCTCGTACCACCAGTGCCCGAACAGCTCGGTGTCGAAAGCGGCCACCACATGGGCCGGGCGGCCGATCCGCTCACTCTCGCTGACCAGGCGGCGGCGGACGACCGCGACGAAGTCGGCGACGTGCTCGTCGATCGCGCGGTCGGCGCGCTGCGGATCGTAGGGCGCCTTCTCCTCGGACGGGACATTGCGACCGGTGACCCGGGACGGCTTGAGCCCGGTGGTGTGGTCGTAGGTGTGGAAGTCCCGGTAGGCGGCGTGACCGGGATAGCCCGACTTGGGCGACCACACGCGGTAGCTGACCTGAAGATCGCGGCCGAAGGCCACCACGTCGGACTCGCCGACGGGCCGGCCCAACGCGGTGTCGCCGTGCAGGGACGGGCCGTCCACCATGAAATGGCCGACACCGGCCGCGGCGTAACCGGTTTCCATGCCGGGCGCGTACGCGCACTCGGGTGCCCAGATGCCGACGGGGGTGTGCCCGAACCGCTGCTGGGCATCGGCCAGGCCTTCGCGCAGCGCGAACTCGCGCAGGCGCGGGTTGAGCAGCGGCTGAAAGGGGTGCGCCAGCGGGCCGCCGAGCAGCTCGATGGTTTCGGCGTCGATCAGCCGGCGCAGTAACCCACTGGCGCCGTGGCGCCAGTGGGTGGTGAACTCCTCGATTGCCGCGCCGGCCTCGGCGTACTCGCGAATTCCGAACTGCCGCAAGCTTTCTGGCTCACGCAGCGTCGTCGCCTCCTGGGCGCGCAGCTGCCAGTTGGCCAGCCAGTGGTGCATCCCCGTGAGGCAGTAGGGGTCATCGAGCTGAGCGGTGACCACCGGCGTCATACCGAGGGTGATCAGGTGGCTGCGATCCTCGGCAGCGAGGCCGCGCAGCACACGCATCAACGGCAGGTACGCCGCGGCCCAGGACTGGTAGAGCCATTCCTCGCCGACCGGCCAGCGGCCGTGATGGGCCAGCCAGGGCAGGTGGGTGTGTAGGACGAGCGTGAACAGTCCCGGAGCCGGATCGCCGGCGACATCGGGCCGGGGAGCCGGATCGCCGGCGACATCGGGCCGGGGAGCCGGATCGCCGGCGGACGGTGTCACGGCCGCACCGCGATCGCCACCAGATCCAGGCTGTCGTCAATGTCGCGCTCGTCGGCCGGGGTGAGGTCGAAGTCGTCGATGCTGACCGCCGCGACGTCGGCGAGCAGTTGCTCGGGCCACGGCGCGTCGGCCACGGCGCGCTGTACCTGCGCCTCGATGATCGAGCCGCCGTGCCGGGCATCGAGCTCCGCGAGTCCGGCGCCGTGAAAGACCCCGAGCATCGACTCGACGGTGAATCCCGCATCGTGCAGCAGCTCGGTCAACTCGGCGCCGTTGAGTTCACGGGTGTGGAACGGGTTGAGCGGAGTGTCCAGGCCCGGGGAGAAGGTGATGCGGTTGGGTGTCGAGACCAGGAATACCCCGCCGGGCCGCAGCACCCGGTAGCACTCTGAGACGAACTGGCCCTGATCCCAAAGATGTTCGATGACCTGGAAGTTGACCACGACGTCGACCGACTGGTCGGCCAGGGGCAGCTCGGCGAGGTTGCCGTGCTTGATGTCCACCCTCGGGTAGCGGGCCCGCACGTGTGCGACCGTCGCCTCGTCGTAATCCAGCGCGACGACGCGACGCGCGACGTCGGCGATCAGGTCGGCGCCGTAGCCCTCACCGCAGCCGGCCTCGAGGACCTCACGATCGGCGCACCGGCCGGCCAATCGCCGATACACCACCTCATGACGACGAAACCAGTAATTCTCCTCGGCCAGGCCGGGGATGGTCCGCTCGCCGGTCAGGGGTAGGGCCCGAGATTCGACGCCGTCCGGGTCGTCCACGATAGTGCTCATTGGAAGGCAGGCTAACCCAGGCTTACCCAGGTTGAAGGGGTCGGTGGCGAATCAACCAACGGTTCCCATACCTCAGGGGTGTGGTAGGGGAGGCCGGAATACAAACTCCGACCAGCTATGGTGTTCCTGCGAACCATCAAAAGTTACCGACCGGTAACATGATGCTAGTTGCCTAGAACGTGATATGAGCCCGGACCACCGGTCTCATCGAGGAGGACGAACCAGAGTCATGACGAACATCGTGGTCCTGATCAAACAGGTCCCAGACACTTGGTCGGAGCGCAAGCTGTCCGACGGCGATTTCACCCTCGACCGCGAGGCTGCCGACGCCGTGCTCGACGAGATCAACGAGCGCGCCGTCGAAGAGGCGCTGTTGATCAAGGAGCGCGACGGCGGCGACAGCACTGTCACCGTGCTGACCGCCGGCCCCGAGCGTGCCACCGAGGCGATCCGCAAGGCGCTGTCCATGGGTGCCGACAAGGCCGTGCACCTCAAGGACGACGGCCTGCACGGCTCCGACGTGATCCAGACGGGTTGGGCACTGGCCCGCGCGCTGGGCACCATCGAGGGCACCGAGCTGGTCATCGCCGGTAACGAGGCCACCGACGGCGTCGGCGGCGCTGTTCCCGCCGTGATCGCCGAGTACCTCGGCCTGCCGCAGCTCACCCACGTGCGCAAGCTGACCGTCGAGGGCGGCAAGGTCACCGCCGAGCGTGAGACCGACGAGGGCGTGTTCAGCCTCGAGGCCGCTCTGCCGGCCGTGGTCAGCGTCAACGAGAAGATCAACGAGCCCCGCTTCCCCTCCTTCAAGGGCATCATGGCCGCGAAGAAGAAGGAAGTCACCGTGCTCACCCTCGCCGAGATCGGCGTGGAAGCCGATGAGGTCGGCGTCGCCAATGCCGGTTCCAAGGTGCTGTCTTCGACCCCGAAGCCGCCGAAGACCGCCGGCGAGAAGGTGACCGACGAAGGCGACGGCGGCACGAAGATCGCCGAGTACCTGGTCGCGCAAAAGCTGATCTAGCAGAAAGACATAACGAGAACTCATGGCTGAAGTACTTGTGCTCGCTGAGCACTCCGAAGGCGCATTGAAGAAGGTCAGCGCCGAGCTCATCACCGCCGCCCGCGTGCTGGGCGAGCCTGCCGCTGTCGTGGTGGGCAAGCCGGGCACCGCGGCCCCGCTGGTCGACGGCCTGAAGGCCGCCGGCGCGGCCAAGATCTACGTCGCCGAGTCTGACGACGCGGAGAGCTACCTGGTAACCCCCGTCGTCGACGTGCTGGCCGGACTGGCCGAGTCGGCTGCCCCCGCCGGTGTGATCGTCGCTGCCACCGCTGACGGCAAGGAAGTTGCCGCCCGCCTGGCCGCGCGTATCGGCTCGGGCCTGCTGATCGACGCGGTCGAGGTCCGCGAAGGCGCAGTCGGTATCCATTCGATCTTCGGTGGTGCCTTCACCGTCGAAGCCCAGGTCACCAGTGACACCCCGGTGATCACCGTGCGCCCGGGTGCCATCGAGGCCGCCCCGGCCGACGGTGCCGGCGAGGTCGTCAACGTCGAGGTCCCGGCCCAGGCCGAGAACGCGACCAAGATCACCAAGCGCGAGCCCGTCGTTGCCGGTGACCGCCCCGAGCTCACCGAGGCCAGTGTCGTGGTCGCCGGTGGCCGTGGTGTCGGCAGCGCCGAGAGCTTCTCGGTCGTCGAGGAGCTGGCCGACTCGCTGGGCGGTGCCGTCGGTGCCTCCCGCGCCGCGGTCGACTCGGGTTACTACCCGGGCCAGTTCCAGGTCGGCCAGACCGGCAAGACCGTGTCGCCGCAGCTGTACATCGCCCTGGGCATCTCCGGCGCGATCCAGCACCGCGCCGGCATGCAGACGTCGAAGACGATCATCGCGGTGAACAAGGACGAGGAAGCTCCGATCTTCGAGATCGCCGACCTCGGCATCGTCGGTGACCTGTTCAAGGTCAGCCCGCAGCTCACCGAGGCCGTCAAGGCCCGCAAGGGTTAATTTCCCTCGCGAACACACACAAAACTGCCCCTTTTCCTCGGAAAAGGGGCAGTTTTGTGTCTGCTGGGCATGTGTGGTGAGCGGGCAGACCACGGACTTTCCAGGGTTTGGATCTCGGCATGCGGTGCCAGTGTTGGTCCTGTCAGCACGACAGAGAAAGGTATTCGCACAATGAAAATCACAGTCATAGGTGCCAGCGGCCAGATCGGTTCGCGGGTAGTGCGGTTGCTCACCGACGCCGGGCACGACGTGGTGGCTGCCTCCCTTTCGTCGGGTGCCAACGTCCTCACCGGTGAAGGTCTTGCAGACGCACTGAGCGGCGCAGAGGCGTTGGTCGACGTGGTCAACTCGCCCTCGTTCGAGGACGGTCCGGTGATGGACTTCTTCACCACGTCCTCGCGCAATCTGGCGGCCGCCGCCAAGGAGGCCGGTGTCGGGCACTACGTCGCGTTGTCGATCGTGGGCGACGACGGCTTGCCGGACAGTGGCTACATGCGGGCCAAGGTCGCCCAGGAGAAGAACATCACCGACTCCGGGCTGCCGTACACGATCGTGCGGGCCACTCAGTTCCAGGAATTCGCCGAGGCCATCACCGCGTCGCTGGTGGTGGGAGACGAGGTACGCGTCCCCGACGCACGGATCCAGCTGATCTCTGTCGACGACGTCGCCGCCGAGGTGGCCAAGGTGGCGCAGGCCGCGCCGCTGGGCGGCATCGTCAACATCGGTGGGCCCGACAAGTTCTCGTTTGCCGACATGGCCCGCGCGGTGCTCGCCCGGCAAGGTGACGACAAGCCCGTCGTGATCGATCCGCAGGCGACGTACTTCGGTACCGCTGTCGACGACAACAGCCTGGTCACCGGCGATGACGGGGTCCTCGGTGAAACCCGTTGGGCCGACTGGATCGCGGTTCGCTGACATGCCGATCTCGGCTGAGCGCGAACAGGCGCTCCACGACGCAATGACCGTGATCGCCACCGCGACACCGCCGTTCATCCCGCCCAATGCCGAGGTGATGACGACGATCATCGAGTGGCCCGCCGGGTCGCCCGGGGCACCGCCACACCGGCATCCGGCCGGACCAGCCTTCGGCTATGTGCTTGAGGGCGAGATGCTCTTCGAATTGGAGGGTGAGGCGCCGCGGGTGGTCAAGGCGGGGGAGGCCTTCTGGGAACCGGGCGGTGACGTCATCCACTACTCGGATGCCAACAATCGCGACGACGTTCCCCTGCGCTTCCTCGTCAACATGCTGTGTGTCCCCGGCCAACCGATGCTCGTCATCGTCGAGGACGACGAACTGGAGGCCCGCAAGGACGGGCGAGTCAGCTGATGGGCGAGTTCGGGGACGTCGTCCGGTCGCGGCGGTCATCGCGGATGTTCTTGCCGGACAAACCCGTTCCGCGAGAACTGCTCGATGAGGCACTCGCCTTGGCGATCCGGGCGCCCTCGAACTCGAACACGCAGCCCTGGCACGTCTTCTTCGCCACCGGAGAGCGGCGCGTCAGATTGGTCGACGCGCTGCTCGCCGCGGTCGAGGCCGCACCGCCGGCGATCGGCTCCGCGGGCCTGCCGCCGCAGTTCGCTCACCGGCGCAGGGAAAGCGGCGCCCTGGTCTACGGAGCGATGGGGATCGCCCGCGACGACGCCGAGGGCCGCTGGGCAGCCCAACTGCGCAATTGGGGGTTCTTCCACGCGCCCGTCGCCGGGGTGGTCTGCATGCATCGCGATTTCACGAACGTCGACGCGCTGGGAGTCGGGATGTTCCTCCAGACTCTGCTGCTGGCGTTGAACGAGCGGGGTATCGGCAGTTGCGTGCAGGTGTCGATTTCGTTCTATCCCGATGTGCTGCGTGAACAACTCGGGATCCCAGAAGACCTGAAGATCCTCTGTGGCCTGTCGATCGGTTACGCCGACCCGGCATTTCCCGCCAACAACCTGGATACACCGCGCAATCCGATCAGTGACAACGTGGTGTTCCTCGACGACTGAGTCGGCGGCACAAAACGTCACCTGGCGCTCACGGACACGTCATGCGGGCGATGCCGTATGGAGACCCGACTGGGCGACCGTGCTGGTTATGAGCACTGCATCTGTACTCATCGCCGCTGATCACACCGACAGCGCGGCGCCCGATGCGCCCCGCTACACCCTCCTGCTTCATCCATTTCGCTCCTCGCGTGCGCGGGCCGCCGACCACGAGCTCATCGAAGCCGCCCAGCGGCTCCGGCACGACGTGTTCACCTCCGAACCTGGATTCGCGCTCAGCGAGAACGTCGACGGACGCTCGGCTGGTCTGGATGCCGACCGGTTCGACGAGCACTGCGACCATCTGCTGGTTCGCGAGGACCGCACCGGTGAGCTGGTGGGTTGCTACCGGATGCTGCCGCCGCCGGGCGCCATCGCCGCGGGCGGGCTGTACACCGCCACCGAGTTCGATGTACGCGGTCTCGACGCGCTACGGCCGTCTCTGGTCGAGATGGGCCGTGCGGTGGTGCGGTCCGATCACCGCAACGGAGCCGTCGTCCTGTTGATGTGGGCGGGCATCCTGGCCTACCTCGACCGCTCGGGATACGACTATGTGACGGGCTGTGTCTCCGTGCCGGTCGCAGGGAACGCCGACGGCCCGCCGGGAACCCAGATCCGCGGGGTCCGTGACTTCGTGCGGCGCCGCCACGCGGCGCCCGCCGAACACACGGTGTACCCGTACCGGCCGGTGGTGCTGGACGGCAGAGACCTCGATGACATCGACCCGCCGTCACGGACCACGGTGCCGCCGCTGATGCGCGGCTACCTGCGCCTCGGTGCGCAGGTGTGTGGGGAACCGGCCCACGACCCCGACTTCGGGGTGGGGGACTTTCCGGCCCTGCTGGACAAACGCCGCGCGGACGTCCGCTATCTCAAGCGCCTCCGCTCGGTCTCGGCGGCAGCCGATATGGCCGACGGGACGGCCGGGGGCGCGTCATGACCACCGCCAGTTGTGAGCATTCCTGGCTGCCCAGGGCATCGTGTGACGGCAGTTGCGTGAATGCCGGTGGCGCCGACGCCGGCCGCCGGCTCGTGGTCTGGATCCGCACCACGGTGCGGGTGGTGATGGCCGTTCTGCTGGCCCCCGGGGTGCCGCTGCTGGCGGTGCCGATGCCGGGCCGCTCCCACGTGCAGCGGTTCTACTGCCGGTTGATGCTGCGTTGCTTCGGAGTCCGAATCGCGTTGTCGGGCGGACCTATTCGCAACCTGCAGGGCGTACTCGTCGTCAGCGGCCACGTGTCATGGCTGGATATCTTCACGATCGGTGCGGTGCTGCCCGGTTCGTTCGTGGCCCGTGCCGACCTGGTGGAGTGGCCCGCGGTGGGCCGGCTGGCCCGGGTGATGAAAGTGATCCCGATCGATCGGGGCAGCCTGCGCCGGCTGCCCGCGGTGGTCAACACCGTCGCCGAGCGGCTCCGCGCCGGGCACACCGTGGTGGCCTTCCCGGAGGGAACCACCTGGTGCGGGCTGGCCTACGGACCGTTCCGGCCGGCGATGTTCCAGGCCGCGATCGACGCCGCCCGGCCGGTGCAGCCGTTGCGCCTGAACTACCGGCACCGAGACGGCCGACCGTCGACCATCCCGTCGTTCGTGGGAGAGGACACGCTGCTTCGGTCGATACGACGGGTGATCACCGCACGTCGCACGGTGTGCCACGTGCATGTCGGGTCGTTGCAGCTGCCCGGAGACGACCGGCGGGCGCTGGCCGGACGCTGCGAGGCGGTGGTGCGCGACCACCAGGAGCTGCCTGGCGCTCCCGCGCACGTCCTGGTGGCCTGAAGGCGGCTGGAGAGCGGGTCGCCTGCCAGCGGCTATCCTGGAGAGGTTATGAGCTCCTCCGCGGGCAGGCCGGTCTATCTCGATCACGCCGCCACCACACCGATGCACCCAGCCGCCGTTGAAGCGATGACGGCTGCGCTGACCAGCGTGGGCAACGCCTCCTCGCTGCACGGTTCGGGGCGCCTGGCCCGGCGCCGGATGGAGGAGGCGCGCGAGACCCTGGCCCGTCTGCTGGGCTGCCGCCCCTCAGAAGTGATCTTCACCGCCGGTGGCACCGAGAGCGACAATCTCGCCGTCAAGGGCATCTACTGGGCCCGCCGCGATGCCGAACCGAAGCGGCGCCGGATCATCACCACCGCCGTCGAGCATCACGCGGTTCTCGATGCCGTGCAGTGGTTGGTCGACCACGAGGACGCCGAGGTGACCTGGCTGCCGGTCGACGCAGAGGGCGTCGTCACACCCGGGTCCCTGCGTTCGGCGCTCGAGGGGGAGGGCGGATCCGGCGGTGCCGGTGAGGTAGCCCTGGTCAGCATCATGTGGGCCAACAACGAGGTCGGCTCGATCATGCCGATCGCCGAGCTGGCCGCCGTCGCGGCCGAGTTCGACATCCCGATGCACAGCGACGCCATCCAGGCTGTCGGCCAGGTCCCCGTCGATTTCGCCGCGACCGGGCTGTCGGCCATGAGCGTCGCGGCGCACAAGTTCGGCGGCCCGATGGGCGTCGGCGCGCTGGTGTTGCGGCGTGACACTGCCTGTGTGCCCCTGCTGCACGGCGGCGGTCAGGAACGCGACGTCCGTTCCGGCACGCCCGATGTGGCCGGCGCAGTGGCGATGGCCGCGGCCGCCGAAGTGGCCATCGGTGGGCTCGCCGAGCACAGTTCCAGAGTCCAGGCGTTGCGGGACAGGTTGATCGACGGTGTGTTGTCCACGATCGAGGACGCCCACCTGAACGGCCCACGGGGAGCCGGCCGGTTGCCTGCCAACACGCACTTCACTTTCCGTGGCTGCGAAGGTGATTCGCTTCTGATGTTGCTCGATGCCAAGGGTGTCGAATGCTCCACCGGCTCGGCGTGTACGGCCGGCGTGGCGCAGCCGTCACACGTCCTGATCGCCATGGGCGCCGACCCGGCCACCGCACGCGGATCACTGCGATTCTCGCTGGGGCACACCAGTACCGACGCCGATGTCGACGCCGTGCTCGAGGTGCTGCCCGCTGCGGTCGAGCGGGCCCGGCAGGCGGCGCTGGCCAGTGCCGGGAGGACGTTCTCATGAGAGTCCTGGTCGCGATGAGCGGGGGCGTGGATTCCTCGGTGGCTGCCGCCCGGATGGTCGACGCCGGTCACGATGTCGTCGGAGTGCACATGGCGCTCTCGTCGGCGCCCGGTACGTTGCGCACCGGATCACGGGGATGCTGCTCCAAGGAAGACGCGGGTGACGCCCGCCGGGTAGCCGATATTCTCGACATCCCGTTCTATGTATGGGATTTCGCCGACCGGTTCAAAGATGACGTGATCGACGACTTCGTCGAGTCCTACGCCCGCGGCGAGACCCCGAACCCCTGTGTGCGGTGCAATGAGCGCATCAAGTTCTCCGCGCTCGCGGCACGGGCGCTCGCGCTCGGTTTCGATGCGGTGGCCACCGGTCACTACGCGCGGCTGGCCGATGGCCGGTTGCGCCGCGCCGTCGACGCCGACAAGGACCAGTCCTACGTGCTGGGTGTGCTGACGGCCGAGCAGCTCGCTCATGCGATCTTCCCGATCGGTGACACGCCCAAGCCCCAGATCCGGGCCGAGGCCGCCGAGCGTGGCCTGGCAGTCGCGAAAAAGCCCGACAGCCATGACATCTGCTTCATCCCGTCGGGGGACACCCAGGCGTTCCTGGGCGCCCGCATCGGCATTCGGCCCGGCGCGGTGCTCGACAACGATGGCACCGTTCTCGCCGAACACGAAGGCGTGCACGGCTTCACGATCGGGCAACGCAAGGGCCTGGGTATCCCGGGACCGGGGGCCGATGGCCGGCCGCGCTACGTCACCGCGATCGACGCCGAGACGGGCACCGTGCGGGTCGGACCCGCCGAGGACCTCGAGGTGCGGGAGCTGTTCGGCGACAAGCCGGTGTTCACCAGTGGCGCCGCGCTGCAGGGGCCGGTGGAATGCCAGATTCAGGTGCGCGCGCATGGCGGCATCACCGACGCGGTGGCTGAGCTGAGCGACGGCAGGTTGGTGGTGTCCCTGCGGGCACCATTGCGTGGGGTGGCGCCCGGCCAGACCATGGTGCTGTACCGCCCCGACGCCGAGGGCGACGAGGTCATCGCCAGCGCGACTATCGCACGCACGTGAGCGTTTTCGCATGAGTGTCTTCGCGACAGCCACCGGGATCGGATCCTGGCCGGGCACCGACCCACGGGCCGCAGCAGAAGTCGTCGTCGGTGAACTGCACACCCTCTCGCATCTCGCGGAGCTGCCCGCCCGCGGGATCGGCGCCGATCTCATCGGGCGCGCCGGGGCGCTGCTGGTCGACATCGGGATCGACACCGTGCCGCGCGGATACCGCATGGCCGCGGGGCGTAGCGCTGCGCGGCGCCGGGCGGCGAGCCTGCTCGGCGAGGACATCGACGCGCTGGAAGAAGCCTGGGAGCGCGCCGGGCTGCGGGGCAGTGGGCGTGCCGTCAAGGTGCAGGCACCCGGCCCCATCACACTCGCATCGCAACTGGAATTGCCCAACGGGCATCGCGCCATCACCGATCACGGTGCGCTGCGGGATCTTTCGGCTTCCCTGGCCGAAGGGCTGGCGATCCACCGGGCCGAGGTGGCGCGGCGGTTGGAGACCCCCGTGGTGGTCCAGCTCGATGAACCGTCGCTGCCTGCCGCGCTGGCCGGCCGGCTGTCCGGGGTCACCAGTTTCACCCCGGTGCATCCGGTGGACGAGCCGTTGGCGATGAACCTGATCGACGCTTGTGTCGCAGCGACCGGCACCGAGGTTGCGCTGCACAGCTGTGCACCCGAACTGCCGTGGAAGGCCCTGTTGCGCAGTGCTGTCCAGGCCGTGTCGATCGACGTTTCGACATTGACGCCCGCGGATCTGGACGGTGTCGGGGAGTTCGTCGACTCGGGACGCACCGTGCTGCTCGGCCTGGTGCCCTCGACGGCGCCCGACGGCGTGCCCTCGGTAGAAGAGGTCGCCAAGAGTGCGGTGGCGCTGACAGACCGACTCGGGTTCGCCCGGGCCGTCCTGCGTGACCGCATCGGCATCACGCCGGCGTGCGGGCTGGCCGGCGCTAACTCGCAGTGGGCGCGCGCCGCGGTGGAACTCGCGCAGAAGGTTGCCGACGCCTTCGCCGAAGATCCGGACGCGATCTAGTAAAAGCAACCAAAAGGTTGCGCTTGGCTGTGCGTGGTCGTAGGCTGAAGGGCAACTGAAAGGTTGCATATGAGTACTGATCGGATCGAGAAAGAGGTTCTGCTCAAGGCGTCTTTGGATCGCGTGTGGCGGGCCATCGGCGACTCCGAGGAATTCGGCCGCTGGTTCGGGGTCCGGTTCGACGGGCCGTTCGTCGCCGGTGAAACCGTCAACGGGGTGATCACGCCGACCGAGGTCGACCGGGACGTGGCGGCATCCCAGAAGCCGTACGCGGGCGAGGCGGACAAGTGGCACATCGTCGCATTGGAACCGCCGCACCGGCTGGCCTACCGCTGGCATCCCTACGCCGTGGATCCCGACACCGACTACTCGGCCGAGCCCACCACGCTGGTGGAGTTCACCTTGACCGAGGCTGCCGATGGAGTGCTGCTCCGGATCGTCGAGTCTGGATTCGACGCGATCCCGGCCTCGCGGCGCGGCGCGGCGTACGAGTCCAACAGCGAGGGCTGGGCCATCCAGACCGAGCTGGTGCGCAAGTACCTCGCGCTCGGCGAGACGGAGTGACGACCGCCGTCGCCGAGCGCGCACCACTGTTTGACGCGCTCGGCGATCCCAACCGGTTACGCATCGTGACCCGGCTCTGTGAGGGTGGCCCGTGTTCGACGGTGCAACTGACGCAGGTGATTCCGGTGACACGTCAAGCCGCCACCAAGCACTTGCTGCTGCTGGAGGCGGTGGGTCTGGTGACCAGTGATCGCAAGGGCCGCGAACGGATCTGGCGGATCCAGCCCGAGCCGCTGGTGCAGGCCGGCGACTACCTGACGGCGCTGTCGCGGCGCTGGGACAGTGCGATCGACCGGCTGCGGGCCTACATCGAGGACTAGTTGCCCCGCAGCTCCCGGCGCAGGATCTTGCCCGCCGAAGACTTGGGGATTGCGTCGATGAACTCGACCTGGCGCACCTTCTTGTAGGGCGCTACCAGGCCGGCCACGAACGCCATCACTTCTTCGCCGCTCAAGTCAGATGAAGGCTGTTTGACCACAAAGGCTTTCGGCACTTCCTCACCGGATTCCTTGTCCTGCACCCCGATCACCGCGGCGTCGGCGATGCCGGGGTGGCCCAGCAGGACGGATTCCAACTCGGCTGGTGGCACCTGGTAGCCCTTGTATTTGATGAGTTCCTTCAGCCGGTCGACAACGTAGACGCAGCCGCTGGAATCCACCTGGGCCAGATCCCCGGTGTGCAGGAACCCGTCGGCGTCGATGGTCTCCTGTGTGGCTGCCTCATTGTTGAGGTAGCCGGCCATCACGTTGGGTCCCTTGAACCAGAGTTCGCCGGTCGCGCTCAAACCCTCTGCCGGGATGTCGATCTCGTCGCCGGTGTCGGGATCGACCAGCTTGCTCACGCTGTTGGGGACGGTCCAGCCGCACGAGTCCAGCGGCGCGGCCGTGCCGACCGTGGCCAGCCCGCCGTCATGCGGGGTGATGTGACTGACCGGGCTCAGCTCGCTCATGCCGTAGCCCTGAGAGACAGTGCAGCTCAACCGATCCGCCACGGCACGGCCAAGGTCGGCATCGAGTGATGCCGCGCCGGACAACACGGCCCGCAGCGACGACAGGTCATACGAGTCGACCATGGGGTGCTTGGCCAGGGCGACGGCCACCGGCGGGGCGATGTAGACGAACGTGCACCGGTGGGTCGCGATGTTGTCCAGGAACTCACCGAGATCGAACGACGGCATGATGACCAGCCGGGCGCGGGCATGCAGGGCGGCGTTGAGCAGCACCGTCATGCCGTAGATGTGGAAAAACGGCAGCACGGCCAACAGTCGGTCGTCGGCGGTCAGGCCCTGCAGTGGGCGGATCTGGGCCACGTTGGCCGTCAGATTCGCGTGGGTGAGCATGACGCCCTTGGGATTGGCGGTGGTGCCCGAGCTGTACGGAAGGGCGGCCAGGTGGCGCGCCGGATCGAAGCTCACATCGGGTGCCGGGCGCTCGGCGCCGAGGCCCTCGCCGTCGAGCACGACCACCTGATCCTCGCCGAGGCCGGCGCCTGCCGCTCCCGCCAAGGCCTGCGGCAGCAGCGCATTCACCGTGACCAGCAGGCGGGCCTTCGAATCCTGCAGTTGCTTGGTGATGTCCCGCGCGGTGAACAGCGCATTGACCGTGGTGGCCGTGGCGCCTGCGCGCAGGATCCCGTGGAACGCGATCGCAAAACCTGAACTGTTGGGGGACAACAGGGCAACCACGTCGCCGACACCGATCCCGCGTGCCGCCAGCCCACCGGCGAACGTGTCGATCCGGCGCACCAGATCGCCGTAGCTGGTCTCGGTACCGGACTTGGCGTCAACCAGGGCGATCCGGTCGAAATCGTCCGCCGACATGCCGGCGAACAGATAGTCGTAGACGCTGACGGCGGGTAGGTCGACGTCGGGGAAGGGGCTGGCAAAACTCATGGCTGTTTCCGATCAGTTCTCGTCGAGTTGTTTGATGAGGCGGCGTGCGGCGACCAGGCGGAACGAGGCGTCGACGAGTTCGCGAACCTCGCCCCAATCTACTTTCGCGGCGGTGAAGTCCAGACCGAGCCAGCCGAAAGGGCCCATGTAGGCAGGGAAGAAGAAGCGGCTGTCCTGTTCGAGTGCCCGGCGGTCGCTCTCGTCGACCTTGATCAACAGCGAATGCGGATAGGGCACCATCTCGCCGCGGCTCTCGGGTTTGACGTTGCCGCCGTACATCGCGAACATCTTCGGCGCGCAGAAGACCGGTCGGCCCCACGAGATCTTCTCGAAGGCCTCGGGAAATCCCAGCGCAACGGTGCGCAATTCGGCCAGGCCCAGGTCGTCGTCGCTGAACATGATGGGATGCGGCATCCTCCCAGATTAGTGGGGGTGTCATCCCGCTCCGATAGCCTGCCAGGGTGAGCGAGAAGCCAACCGGAGATGCTGAGGCCGTACTGCCCGAACAGCCCGATTCCGACGTGCGGCGACGTTGGCAGGAACTCGCCGAAGAAGTGCGGGGCCATCAGTTCCGGTACTACGTCAAAGACGCGCCGATCATCTCCGATGCCGATTTCGACGTGCTGCTGCGGCAGCTGCAGGCGCTCGAGGAGGAGTATCCCGAGCTGCGGACCCCGGATTCCCCGACACAGCTCGTCGGGGGCGCCGGGTTCGCCACCGAATTTTCCCCTGCCGAGCATCTCGAACGGATGTTGTCGCTGGACAACGTTTTCGATGCCGAGGAGCTGTCGGCCTGGGCGACCCGGATCAGCGTGGAGACGGGCGATGCCGCGCACTATCTGTGCGAGCTCAAGATCGACGGTGTCGCCCTGGCGCTCGTCTACCGCAACGGGCGGCTGGTTCGGGCGGCGACGCGTGGGGACGGACGTAGCGGTGAAGACGTGACGCTGAACGCCCGCACCATCTCCGACATCCCGGAGCAGTTGACGGCCTCCGACGAGTTTCCGGTGCCCGACGTGCTGGAAGTGCGCGGCGAGGTGTTCTTCCGTGTTGCCGACTTCGAGGAACTCAACGCCGGGCTCGTCGCCGAGGGCAAGCCACCGTTCGCCAATCCCCGCAACAGCGCGGCCGGCTCACTGCGCCAGAAGAATCCAGCGGTCACCGCGCGCCGCCGATTACGGATGATCTGCCACGGCCTCGGCCATATAGAAAGCGCTGGGGGTTTCCCGTTCAAATCGCTGCATGACGCCTACCGGGCGCTGGGTGAATGGGGTCTGCCGGTATCCGCGCACACGGCAAAGGTTTCCGGCGTGGCCGCGGTCGCCGAGCGCATCGCCTACTGGGGTGAGCACCGCCATGACGTCGAGCACGAGATCGACGGCCTCGTGGTCAAGGTGGACGAGGTGGCGCTGCAGCGTCGGCTCGGGGCGACGTCGCGCGCCCCGCGCTGGGCGGTGGCATACAAGTACCCGCCGGAAGAGGCCACTACGAAGCTGCTCGACATCCGGGTGAGTGTCGGGCGGACCGGACGGGTCACCCCGTTCGCGTACATGGAGCCGGTCAAGGTGGCGGGCTCGACCGTCGGTCTGGCCACCCTGCACAACGCGACCGAAGTGCAGCGCAAGGGGGTGCTGATCGGCGACACCGTGGTGATCCGCAAAGCCGGTGACGTCATCCCCGAGGTGCTCGGTCCGGTGGTCGATCTGCGGGACGGATCCGAGCATGCGTTCGTCATGCCGACCCACTGCCCCGAGTGCGGCACCTTGCTGGCCCCCGCCAAGGAGGGGGACGCCGACATCCGGTGCCCGAACACCCGCAGTTGCCCGGCGCAGTTGCGGGAGAGGGTGTTTCACGTCGCCGGCCGCGGCGCGTTCGACATCGAGGGTCTGGGCTACGAGGCCGCCACCGCGCTGCTGCAGGCCGGAGTGATCGCCGACGAAGGTGATCTGTTCACCCTGACCGCCGACCAGCTGTTGCGCACCGACCTTTTCACCACCAAGGCCGGCGAACTGTCCGCCAACGGCAAACGGCTGCTGGCCAATCTGGACAAGGCCAAGGCTCAGCCGCTGTGGCGGGTCCTGGTGGCGTTGTCGATCCGCCACGTGGGCCCCACGGCCGCTCGGGCGCTGGCCACCGAGTTCGCCAGCCTCGACGCCATTGTCGCGGCCTCAGAGGAACAGCTGGCCGCCGTGGAAGGAGTGGGCCCGACGATCGCTGCCGCGGTCATCGACTGGTTCACCGTCGACTGGCACCGCCGGATCGTGGACAAATGGCGCGCCGCCGGAGTCCGGATGGCCGACGAACGCGACGCGAGCATCGAGCGCACGCTGGAAGGTCTGTCCATCGTGGTGACCGGATCCCTGCCCGGGTTCTCCCGCGACCAGGCCAAGGAGGCCATCATCAGCCGCGGCGGCAAAGCCGCCAGCTCGGTGTCGAAGAAGACCGCCTACGTGGTCGCCGGCGATGCGCCTGGCTCCAAGTACGACAAGGCGGTGGAGCTCGGTGTCCCCATTCTCGACGAGGACGGCTTTCGCGCTCTGCTCGCCGACGGCCCACGAGTGACGGCGGACGAGGAGTAGCCGCGTCTCAGCGCAGAATCGTGGCGACGATCCCGGCCAGGTAGCCGAGTCGCGCCACCTCTGACGGCCGGAACCCTGGGCCCCCTGGGCGGCCCAGCAAGATCGCGGTGTCGTGGTCGCCCAACGGCGCGGCGGCCAGCGTGGTGTCCATGTCGCGCCACACCTGCGGCACCCAGTCCTGGGTGCCGTCGAGTGCGGTGGCTGTCGGCAACGGCAACCACGGCGCCGATTGGGCCTGGGTCTCGGGTGCGCCATGGCTTGCCGCGACACGTTCCACGCCGCTACCGGTGGACCGGACCACGGTGCACCAGCTGACGCGCAGCACCCGGGGCGCCTCTTCGGCCAGCACCTTCAGCCGGCCGGCCCTCGACCGCGCCGCCGCCACGTGGTCGATCAACTCGAGTTCGCGGTGCGCCTCGAGCAGCCCGGTATGCGGGCGGATGCTGTCGACATAGACGCCGGAAAGACTCTCGGCGGCGGTGATCAAGGTGTCGGGCATCGAGCCCAGCGGCAGCTCGACGACCAGATCATCGATGGCGTAGCCGGCTCCGCGCTCGACGACGTCGAGGGACAGGATGTCGGCTCCGACCGAGCCGAGGGCTACGGCGAGCGAGCCGAGGCTGCCTGGTCGGTCCTCGAGCTGGACCCGCAGCAGATACGAAGGCACGCGCATCACTGTTGCACAGGAGGACTGCCGGTGCACCGCTGGGCGACGTCGCTACGCGGGCCGAGCCGAGGGGGAAATTGGTGTCAGCTCCCCAGGCCAGAGCCGGTTACGATGCTCGCGCAGGGGTGTTCACAGGTACTTTTACCGTGATCGGGGGGCTCGTCGCGCGATGACGCAGTGGGGAAGCGGTTGGCCCTCTGACAACGGCACATTCGGAAGCCCTTTGCAGCCTTTCGGTACCCCGCCGGGTACCGCGCCGCCACCACCAACGGCGGGGTCCCGATGGCCCTTGATCGCGTTGGTCGTCGGGATCTGTGCCTTGGCCGTCGCGCTCTTTCCTGCCGGTATCGGATTCGTAGCAATACCGGTCGGGATCTTCGGCATCGTGGCGGGCGTCTTGGGGCTGCAGGCAGGACAGCGCGAGGGGCGCGGCGCGGGTAGCGCGATCACCGGAATCGTGGTGTCGGTACTGGCGATGGCCCTGGCCGCGGTGATGTTCTTCGTCGTCTACCGGGCACCGGCACCCGAGCCGGCTCCGTCAGCCCCCGCGACCGTGACATCGAAGAAGTTGGGACCCTCGACGGCGATCCCCGAGAACAACCATGACACCGAATCGATCCTCAGGGACGAGGTCATGGTCAGTTTCGGTCCATACAGTGACGACGGCGGCGCCCTCGATGCGCAGCATCCGGTGGCAGAGATGACGATGGTCAGCAAACGGGACATCACCCGCTTCTGCATCTTCACCGTCCGAGCCCTCGACAGCGCAGGAGCCGAGGTCTATCCCGGGCTCGGAGTGCAGGTGACTCTCAACCCCGGCGCAACGGCGCGCCAGAACGTCTTCGGATTCTCGTACCCGGGCAGCATCCCGCGCAGCGAGGCAGATCGGTTGCGAAACGGGAGATTTGAAGTGACCAAGGCCAGTTGCTCGTGATGACGAAGATGCGAAGGGACGCGTGATGACGAGTTTCGGGCAGGAACCGCCCGGCGGCGGGCTCGGCTCGCCGTTCGGTGATCCGTTCGGGGCGGGTGGTCCTGGCCCGGGATATCAGGGCGGATATCCCGATGCCGGGTCGGCGGCACCGCCGCCGGTCGGTCAGCCGTTGCCGCCGCGAGCCAACTCGGGCGGTGCGCTGTGGCCGATCCTGTCCGTGGTGATCGGAATCATCGGTGTTGCACTCGTATTGATCCCGTTCTACAGCGGCGCACCGTTCTGGCTCGGCCTGATCGGGGCCGTCATCGGCTTGACAGGTCTTGCCGCTGGGATCGTCGGCATTCGCCAGGCACGTCGTGATCGAGAAGAGGTTCCGGCACTGGCGATTTCCGGTGCGGTGGCAGCCGGTGTTGCCGTCGTCCTCACGGTGAGTTCGGTTCTGATCCAGGTCAATTCGCACACCGGGAGCTCACCCGGCGCGTCGACGGCGGCCGCTGACAGCGACGCGACCAAGAGAATCTTGCGCGACGAACTCGAAGTCACGTTCGGGGCGTTCGAGTACACGCTCGACGGCTTCGGTAGCAAGGTGTGGAGCACCCGAATGCCGGTCACGTTCCACAACAAGCTGAACACCGCTCGCAACTTCTCAGTTGACATCGCAGCATTCGCCGATGAGCGCACCCAGATTGGTGGCAAATTCTTCGGCCGGGGCGGTAGTCCGGGGACATTGGAAGCCAACGCCACCACCACCGTGGACTATTTCACCTTCGAGGAAGACGTTGCAGTGGCCCAGAAGCTCAAATCGGCAGAGTTCAAGGTGGTCGCGGCCCGGAGTTCGGAGGTCTGATGTGACAGGACCATTCGGCGGGCAGCCGCCTGAATTCGGAAGCGGCTTCGGCGCCTATCCACCCGTGCCGCACAGACAAACAGAGTCACCGCCACCGCGAACCCACGGTGCCAGCTCGACGCCGGCGATCATTTCCGTGTTCGTCGGTGTCGGTGCACTTCTGCTGGCGTTTGTGCCCTATTACGTCGGGTTGGTTGCGGCGATGGCCGGTATCGCCGGACTGACGGTCGGAATCGTTGCTCTGGTGCGTCGGGGGACCGACGGGCCGAGTCTTGCCGCGATCGGCACTGTCACCTCAGCACTTGCCCTCATCATGGGCATCGTCATGACCATCGTCTACTCAGGTTCGGGCGATGCGGTCGAGACGCCCCCCGCGCAGACAGCGGCCCCGCTAGCAGGACGAGCGAACACACAGAAGGTGCTCGCCGACCAGCTCGAGGTGACAGTAGGGGACTTCGTGATGTCGGCCGAGAAATCCGGTGAGTTGTCGGTCACCGTGAAGAATCGCCTGACGGAAGCACGGACATTCTATGTGCTGATCGGGGCCTTCGAAGGAAACACCCAGTTGGCGACGTCTTCGGTCGAGGAAACGCTGAACGCTGGACAGACGAAGAAAGCCAAGGCTTTTGACGGTTCCAACAGTCCCGTGGACTACGACCAGATCAAGAACGCGACCTTCCGAGCGATCGAGGCGAGTTCCCGTGAACCGAAATAGCCGCGACGAGATGTTCATGCAAAGTGGGGAGCCGATCCGATGACCGGACCAGATCCGTGGGGCACCCCGCCTGACTATCCGCCGCCAGCGGGCGGCTTTGGCGGGCAACAGTTCCCACCCACCTCCGGGGCCCCGAATCCCGGTGGCGGTCCATCGTGGGGTTACGCCGCACCCCCACCGATGTACGGCGGTGGGGCACCGCAGTTGGCCCCGGATTACGGAGTCCCGATGGCCGGGTACCCTTCACTGCCCCATGCGCGGAGCGGTGGGACCGGTTGGCGGCGAAGGTGGCCGCTGGTCTCCCTGGTGGTCGGCGCATGCGGAATAGGACTGGCCTTCGCACCGCCACCGGCAGGCTGGGTGGGTGTGGTTGCCGGTGTCTTCGGGATCATTGCCGCCGCCATCGGATGGCTGCGGCGGGAACGCGTACACGATGAATCGGTGCTTCCAGCGGTTCTCGGCGGCGCTTTGTCCGCCATCGCCATCGCCATCGTGATCGGTATGGGGTTCGTCTACGGCGGGTCCGAGGTCGTATCAGCGGCCGGCAACGGCCTTGACGTCGAAATTGGTAACTATGAGTTTGATTTCCAACCCGCCTCCGACGGCTACGCGGATCGAGTCGTGAACAACCGATTGAAGGTGAAGGTGACGAGTAAGTCGGCAACCGGCGGACAATTCTCGTTGTCGATCGGAGCCTATGAGGGCAAATCCGACAACCAGATCCAGGCCGACCGGACTGTTATGGATATGGTTCCGGGCGCCTCGCAGGACATCGAGATGTTCACCGGGCCGGTGAACAAGGAACGAGCCGAAAAACTCAAGGGCGCCAACTTCCGGGTCATTGGTATCCGGGCACCAAGTAACTGAGAGTCTGAGAGGTAGACGATGTACACCCCGACTCCGATTCAAGCTGCGCCGGCAGGACCGAATCCCGGTGGCAGCACACCGTATCTGTGGTCGGCTGCCGCGATCATCGCGGGATTGATCGGCATGGCGCTGGCGCTGTTCTCACTGGTTCCGGCGGCCACCGTGGTAGCCGGCATCGGCGTCGCCACAGGCATCGTGGCTCTGCTCCGCACTGCCGCGGCACACCCACTACCGGCTGTAGTGGGGACGGTGATATCCGCACTGGCGGTCGCCGTCAGCGTTGTGATGCTTGTGGTGCCGGCACTCGCGACCCCGACAACAGGTCCGGATTCTGCGGGTTCCTCGGCAGACAGCGATGAGGAGTTTTTCAATGAGGATGTCGAGGACGTCCTCGCGAATGAACTGCAGGTGGATTTCGGCGAGGTCACCATCAGCCCGTCGGGAACCGCCGAACTGCCCATCACGCTGACCAACAAAACCGACACGGTACGAAGCTTCTTCGTCACGCTGGGGGCATTCGACAGCAGTGGCGTCCAGCTCGCCACCGACTCAGGCGCAGGAGCTCTCCTCGGGCCGCATGCCATCCAGAAAAGAACGGCGTTCGGGTCGGTACGCGACAAATCGACTGCCGAAAAAATGAAGTCGGCGACGTTCAAAGTCGTGGCGGTCAAGCGCACGCTGTAGCGCTGCGCCGCGGCGGGTGTGCTGCCGCTGTGTGGTAGTTCCTGTGCTTTGACTAGGCTGCTTTGTCGTGTCGAAGATCTCCCGAGACGAGGTTGCCCATCTGGCGCGTCTGGCGCGTCTGGCGCTGACCGATGACGAACTGGACAGTTTCGCCGGACAGCTGGATGCCATCCTCGGCCATGTCAGCCAGATCCAGTCCGTCGACGTCACCGGTGTGGAAGCGACGGACAATCCGCTGAAGGACGTCAACGTCAGCCGGCCTGACGTTGTCCAGCCGTGCCTGACGCAGGAGGAAGCGCTGGCCGCCGCGCCGCGCGCCGAAGACGGGCGCTTCGCCGTGCCGCGGATTCTCGGAGAGGGTGAATGACGAGTATGAGTGAGCTGATCCGTCGCGATGCGGCGACCCTGGGTGCCCAGATCGCGGCCAAGGAAGTCTCCTCGACCGAGGTGACGCAGGCCCATTTGGACCAGATCGCGGACACCGACGAACGCTTCAATGCCTTCCTGCACGTGGCGGCAGATTCCGCGCTGGCCGACGCGGCCCGGATCGATGCCGCCGTGGCGGCCGGTGAGACGCTGCCTTCGCCGCTGGCCGGGGTGCCGCTGGCGCTCAAGGACGTCTTCACCGCCACTGACATGCCGACCACGGCGGGGTCCAAGATCCTCGAAGGCTGGCGCGCGCCGTACGACGCGACCGTCACCGCCAAGCTGCGCGCCGCGGGCATCCCGATCCTGGGCAAGACCAACATGGACGAATTCGCCATGGGGTCGTCGACGGAGAACTCGGCCTACGGCCCGACCCGCAACCCGTGGAACACCGAGCGGGTGCCCGGCGGATCAGGCGGCGGTAGCGCCGCAGCGCTCGCCGCCTATCAGGCTCCGCTGGCCATCGGCACCGACACCGGCGGGTCGATCCGTCAGCCGGCCGCGCTCACCGCGACGGTCGGCGTCAAACCGACATACGGCACGGTCTCGCGCTACGGCCTGATCGCCTGCGCGTCTTCGCTGGACCAGGGCGGTCCGTGTGCCCGCACGGTGCTCGACACCGCACTGCTGCACCAGGTGATCGCCGGCCACGACCCGCGCGATTCCACCTCCGTGGATGCCCCGGTGCCCGACGTCGTCGGTGCGGCCCGGGCGGGTGCGCAGGGCGATCTCAAGGGCGTACGGGTCGGTGTGGTCAAGCAGCTGCGCGGCGACGGATACCAGCCCGGCGTGCTGGAGTCGTTCAACGCCGCGGTCGCCCAGCTGACCGCGCTCGGAGCCGAAGTCACCGAGGTCGATTGCCCGCACTTCGACCATGCGATGGATGCTTACTACCTGATCCTGCCCTCGGAGGTGTCGAGCAACCTGGCCCGCTTCGACGCGATGCGGTTCGGACTGCGCGTCGGCGATGACGGCACGCACAGCGCCGAGGAGGTCATGGCGTTGACCCGAGCCGCCGGATTCGGGCCGGAGGTCAAGCGCCGGATCATGATCGGCACCTATGCGTTGTCGGCGGGCTACTACGACGCTTACTACAACCAGGCGCAGAAGGTGCGGACCCTGATCGCCCGCGACCTCGACCAGGCCTATCAGAACGTCGACGTGCTGATCTCCCCGGCGACCCCGACGACGGCGTTCCGGTTGGGGGAGAAGGTCGACGATCCGCTGGCCATGTACCTGTTCGACCTGTGCACGCTGCCGCTGAACCTGGCCGGGCACTGCGGCATGTCCGTGCCGTCGGGTCTCTCGCCCGACGACGGCCTGCCCGTCGGACTGCAGATCATGGCGCCGGCCCTGGCCGATGACCGGCTGTACCGGGTCGGCGCGGCCTACGAGGCTGCCCGCGGCCCGTTGCCCAGCGCGTTGTAGGCGGCACGCCCTCTATCCCCGGCGCGGTCGTGTCAGTCGGGGCAAGATGGTGCCCATGCGCATCGGAGTTCTCACCGGCGGCGGTGATTGTCCTGGCCTGAACGCGGTGATCCGGGCGGTGGTGCGTACCTGCGACCAGCGCTACGGCTCGTCGGTGGTCGGATTTCTCGACGGCTGGCGTGGCCTGTTGGAGGATCGCCGTATCCAGCTGGCCAACGATGATCGCAATGATCGGCTGCTGGCCAAGGGCGGAACCGTGCTGGGCACCGCGCGGGTCAACCCGGACAAGCTGCGGGCGGGCCTGGACCAGATCAAGCAGACCCTCGAAGACAACGGGATCGACGTGTTGATCCCGATCGGCGGTGAGGGCACACTGACTGCCGCGCACTGGTTGTCCGAGGAGAACGTGCCGGTGGTCGGGGTGCCCAAGACCATCGACAACGACATCGATTGCACGGACGTGACTTTCGGCCACGACACGGCCCTGCAGGTGGCCACCGAAGCCATCGACCGGCTGCACAGCACCGCCGAGTCGCACCAGCGGGTCATGCTGGTCGAGGTGATGGGCCGGCATGCCGGGTGGATCGCGCTGAACGCCGGCCTGGCCTCGGGTGCGCACATGACGTTGATCCCCGAGCAGCCCTTCGACGTCGAGGACGTGTGCCGGCTGGTCAAGAAGCGGTTCCAGCACGGATCGTCACACTTCATCTGTGTGGTGGCCGAGGGAGCGAAGCCCGCAGAGGGCACCATGCAACTGCGCCAGGGCGGCATGGACGAGTTCGGGCACGAGAAATTCACCGGTGTGGCACAGCAATTGGCGCTCGAGGTGGAAAAGCGGATCAAGAAGGACGTCCGGGTCACCGTGCTGGGACACGTCCAGCGCGGTGGTACCCCGACGGCGTACGACCGGGTTCTGGCCACCCGGTTCGGCGTGAACGCGGCCGATGCCGCGCATGCCGGTGAGTTCGGGATGATGGTGTCGCTGCAGGGACAGGACATCGGCCGGGTGTCCCTGGCCGATGCGACCCGACACCTCAAACTGGTGCCGCAGTCCCGCTATGACGACGCCGCCGAGTTCTTCGGCTAGTCCCTGTTGCCGGAAAAATCATGCACTCTTGAGCGCTTCGCGGCGTAGCAGCTGCCACATCGAAGGGGTGTTCGCGGTCGTCGAAACCGTCACGGTGGCACCGGTTTCCGGAGATTCGGCCAGCGTCAGCAGATAGTCGGCGAGGTCGGTGCGGGAGGTGAACGCACCCACCGGATCGCACTGTCCGGCAACGTATTCGGTGACGTCCGGCAGGTCGAACAGCCCGGAGGGGCGCACGATCGTCCAATTCAGGCCGCTGTCGGTCACGATGTCCTCCATGCGGCGCATGTCGGCATAGAGGGTCTTGCCGAAGATCCGGCTGATCACCGGTTGGACCAGGCGCAGCGCGAACGGGGTTTCGGTGCGGCCGGGGTAATCGGCGATCGCGGTGGAACTCACGACGGCCAGCTTCTCCACTGCGGTCGCGCGCATCGCCGCGACGATGTTGCCCACGCCGACGGAGTACGTGTCGACGGGATCCATGGTGAAAGTGACGCCCAGGGTGGACAGCACCGCGTCGGCGCCGTCGACTGCGGTGGTGACCGCCGCCGCGTCACGCACGTCGGCCTCGGCCACGGTGAGTGCCGCCCCGGTGATGGGGAACGCCTCGGGGTGGCGGGTGACCGCCACGACACCGTGGCCGGCGTCGAGGGCTCGGCGGGTGAGCAGACGTCCGGTTGCCCCGTTGGCGCCGAAGATGACGAGTCGCATGTTGCCTCCCAATTAGTCACTAATAGTGACAATCACGCTATATGACAATCACTGGTAGTGCTAGTGTTCGGATCGTGGCCCAGGAACCGACCGGTGTGTCCGCTCTCGACGAGCGCATACCGTTCCTGCTGTCCCAACTTGGCGCGTATGTGGCCGAGGGCTTCAAGGCCAGGCTGGAACCGCTGGGCCTGCATCCTCGGGCCACCGCGGTCCTGCTGGCGCTGGCCGGAGTCGATGGACAGTCACAGCGCGAACTGTGCGAGCGTCTCGGTCTGCACCGCAACGTCATGGTCACGCTGATCGACACCCTGGAAACCGAGGGGCTCGTCGAACGCCGGCCACATCCCGAGGACCGGCGAGCATTCGCGGTGTCACTGACAGAGCGGGCGCGCGAGCTGGTCCCGGCGCTCGACGAGGCGGGTCGCGGGCTTGAGGACGAGCTGACCGCGTCGCTGTCCGACGAGGAACGCGCAGTCCTGCGGCACACACTGCGGCGGCTGTCGGCCGCCGCAGGCCTGATCCCCGGCGTCCACCCCGGACTGGCCTGAAACACGGCCCCACTAGGATCGACGGCATGTCTGTCGCTACCGCTGAACTCGTTGACTACGACGACGTCATCGCCGCCTATGAGCCCGTGATGGGCATGGAGGTGCACGTCGAGCTGTCAACAGCCACCAAGATGTTCTGCGGCTGCGCCAACCGGTTCGGTGCCGAGCCCAACACGCTCGTCTGCCCGGTGTGCCTCGGGTTGCCCGGTTCGCTGCCGGTGCTCAACGAGGCGGCGGTCGAGTCGGCGATCCGCATCGGCCTGGCGCTCAACTGCGACATCGCGCCGTGGGGCCGGTTCGCCCGGAAGAACTACTTCTACCCCGACCAGCCGAAGAACTACCAGATCTCGCAGTACGACGAGCCGATCGCCGTCAACGGCTATCTCGACGTGCCGCTCGACGATGGCACCACGTTCCGCGTCGAGATCGAGCGTGCGCACATGGAGGAGGACACCGGCAAGCTGACCCACCTGGGCAGCGACACCGGCCGCATCGCGGGCGCGACGACCTCCCTCGCTGATTTCAACCGTGCCGGCGTCCCGCTCGTCGAGATCGTCACCAGGACCATCGAGGGAACCGGGGCGCGCGCACCGGAGATCGCCCGTGCCTATGTCACGGCACTGCGAGACCTACTGCGCGGCTTGGGTGTATCGGATGTGCGGATGGACCAGGGGTCGATGCGGTGTGACTCGAACCTGTCCCTCAAGCCGGTCGGGGCTGCCGAGTTCGGCACCCGCACCGAGACCAAGAATGTGAACTCACTCAAGAGCGTCGAGGTGGCGGTCCGGTACGAAATGCGCCGTCAGGCGGCAGTTCTCAACTCCGGCGGCACGGTCACCCAGGAGACGCGGCATTTCCACGAGGACGGCTTTACATCGCCCGGTCGCAGCAAGGAGACCGCGGAGGACTACCGGTACTTTCCCGAGCCCGACCTTGAGCCTGTCGCCCCCGCCGCAGAGCTCATCGAACGCCTCCGCCAGACCATCCCTGAGCTTCCGTGGTTGTCGCGCAAGCGGATTCAGCAGGATTGGGGCATCTCCGACGAGGTGATGCGCGATCTGGTCAACTCCGGTGCGGTGGAACTGGTGGCCGCCACCGTCGAGCAAGGCGCCTCCAGTGAGGCTGCCCGCGCCTGGTGGGGCAACTTCCTGGTGCAGAAGGCCAACGAAACCGAAGTGTCCGTGTCCGACCTTCCGATCACGCCGACCCAGGTGGCCACCGTGGTCAAGCTCGTCGACGAGGGCAAGCTGTCCAACAAGCTGGCCCGCCAGGTCATTGAGGGAGTGCTGGCAGGCGAGGGCGAACCCGAGCAGGTGATGACCGACCGGGGTTTGGCGCTCATGCGCGACGACTCGGTGATCCAGGCTGCCATTGATAAAGCGCTCGAGGCTCAGCCCGATGTCGTGGAGAAGATCCGTGGCGGCAAGATCCAGGCCGCCGGGGCGATCGTCGGCGCGGTGATGAAGGCGACCAAGGGCTCGGCCGACGCGGCCCGGGTTCGCGAGTTGGTGCTGGCCGCCTGCGGTCAGAGCGGGTAAGCCCGCCCGTCAGCTCACCGTGCGGGCGAACATCGTCATCGCCGCAGTGGCATATTGCTCGAGCCGTTCGCGCGGATAGCTGTCCGGGTCGTGCACGGCCAGGCGGCCCAACATCTCGGCGAACGACAGCAAGGTGTGGCCGAGAAGCTCGGGATCCAATTCGGAAAACCGGGGATCCACCGCTATGCCCGCTTTTGCCATTTGCTCGACCTGCGTGAGGATCTCGTTGCGAGCGTTGCGGACCGCCGCGTGAAAGTCCCGCGGAGCGCTGTCGGGCACCGTGAGAATGAGCCGCCAGCGCGCGGGGTTCTCCAACACGCAGCGCAGGAAACCGGTGACGGTAGCGGTGTACGCATCTGCCGGTCCGGTTACCGACAGATTCTTGGGCAGGGTGGTCAGGACCTGGCTCAGTCCGAGCTGATGCTCGCGGACGAGCAACGCGGCCACCAACTCGGTGCGGGTCCGGAACGCGGTATAGAGGACGGGTTTGCCTACGCCGCCGGCCTCGGCGACTGCCTCCATCGTCAGCTCGTGCAGGGGGCAATCGTGGAGCACGGTCAAAGCTGCGTCCAGCAGTTGCTCGCGCCGTTTTTCACGCGGTAGCCGCGGTGCATATCTGCGGCGCTGGCGGTCAGGCACCCGGGTAATGGTACGTGATAGGCGAACCATTTCTAAGGGCGCATTATGCGCGTTGTATTCATGCCGACCGCTTGACGCCGGCCGCTCAGGTCAGGCTCAAAGAGTCGTTGTATGCCGAAATGTCTTGTGCCTCAGGTGTTATCGGCGTTGCTCCGTGGGAAGCCGCCGCCCTGCGGGAAGAGGGGGAAGACGACGTCGTCGAAGTTCTCGGCATCTCCGGCAGTCCGGTTCACCGTCGCCCCCCACACGTTGCCGTCTGGAGAGAGCTGCAGGGCCCACGCATGCCCGCGCACGTTCTCGCGGACCACCTCCGGGTCTCCGGTGACCGCGCCCGTATCGGGCGCCAGTCGCACTGCGACGGTCTTCTTGGGATTGACCAGATTCACCAACACTGTGCCCTCCAGTGCGGCGCAGCCGGCGACACCGGGCCGGTCCGGCCAGGTCCACACCGTGGACACCTTCGAGTCCTTGGTGATCCGCTGCAACCGGTCGGCGCTGGGAGTGCGGTCGGTGACGTAGAGCGAGCCGTCCGATGAATCGACGCACATGCCTCCGCCGGCACCCAAATCGCTCAGGGCCGTGGTGACCGGGGCCTGGTTGACCGTGGTGGGCTGCTCGATGCGCAACACCTTGCCGGCCAGAGATCCGGGATCGGCGGCCAGTGCCGGGTCGCCCGCATCGCCTGTCTGCACCAGCAGGGTGGTCTTGCTGGTGAACGTCAGCGACCCGGTATTGCCGGTAGCGCCCTTGGGGATGCCGGTCAGGATCGGCTTCGGTACGTCGCCGTCGGCGATCCGGATCACCCGGTTGTCGGTGGGTGTGCTGACGTAGGCGTACATCAGCCGGTCCTGGCCGTAGGTCGGCGACAAGACGATGTCCATCAGTCCGCCGTCGCCCGACGGATCCACCGGGATCATCACTTTGACCTTCGGTTCGGCCTTCACCGACACCTGCTTGACCGCACCGGTGAGCCGTTCGGCGACCAGCGCGGACTGGCTGTCAGGCAGCATGATCAATCCGCTGGTGCTGTCCAGGCAGCCCTGCATCACACCCGTTGCCTTGCATTCCTTGGGGAACGGCTTGGCCGGCAGCGGTGGCGGCGGCGGCGGTGTCGTCGTCGGCCCCGGTTCCATCTTGGGTGCAGTGGTGAAGGGCTCGGACTGGGCCGCGTCGAATCGGGCGCAGCCCGACCCGACAAGCATCGCGGCACACAGAACGGCGGCCACCCCCGTCATCCGCCGGCGCGATTTCATGCCCGCCAGATTACGGATCGCTCGGCAGTGCGCGCCACGTCGGGACCGCGCGTCGTACCGGTAGCAGCCCGATACCAGGCGGAAGCGCCGGGGTAAATGCTCGGATCGGACCGGACTTGCACTTACCCTGGCAGCTGTGACCAGCCACCCACAGGACCCACAAGCCTGGCAACGACCGGGTTACTCGGACGATTCCGCCAGGCCGGCCGGGGCCAGCCTGGTCGATCCCGAAGACGACCTGCCGTCGGAAAACTATGGCGGCGACTTCGAGACCACCGCGATTCCCCGCTACGACTCGAAAACCGGCGACCAATCGGCGTTCAGCCTGGTCGCTGACCCGGAGCCACTGCCGTACGTACAAACCGGCGGTCCCGCCCCGATGGGGCCCTTCTCGGCCGAACCGGCCGAGATCGAGCGCGACGAGTTCGTTGATGACCGTGTCCGGGCAGCCGGCCGGCGCGGCACCCAGGACCTCGGCCTGCTGATCCTGCGCGTAGCGCTCGGCGGACTGATGATCATCCACGGCTTGCAGAAGGCCTTCGGCTGGTGGGGTGGCCCAGGGCTGGACGGGTTCAACTCATCGCTGGACGAGATGGGCTTCAGGAACGCCGACATCCTGACCTACGCGGCCACCGGAGGGCAGATCGCCGCCGGCGTGCTGCTGGTCCTCGGGTTGTTCACCCCGATCGCGGCCGCCGGTGCGCTGGCCTACCTGATCAACGGGGTGCTGGCCACGGCCATGGCTGCCCACGAACAGGCCCGGCTCTCCGAAGTCATCACCGACGGCACCGAGTACCGACTGATCGTCGTCGTCGCCGCGGCCGCGATCATCCTGACCGGTCCAGGTCGCTACGGATTCGACGCCGGCCGCGGCTGGGCCCGACGTCCCTTCGTCGGATCCTTCGTGGCCCTGGTGCTCGGCGTGGCCGGCGGCATCGCCATCTGGGTACTGCTCAACGGCGGCAACCCACTCGGCTGAATCGGTGCTGAACGGCCACTGATCTCAGGCGTACGGATTCGGTACGCGGCCGCCGCTCACCTCGGTGAGCAACGGCAGTGTTGCGAACGTCACCGCAGGTAGGCGCAGGTCGGTCCCGTCGTTCACATCGGCAATCGCCCAGGATGACCGGTCGAAACGCAGTCCCTTGATATCGGTCCACGACACTGTGCGGCTGCGCGTCAGCGACCGCGCGGTGACGGTGTCGGTATCAGCGGTCGTGCGGTACCGGATGATTGCCGTCGACAGCGCGATGGGGATCACCAGTAGCACCGAGAACCAGGTCGGATTGCTCAGGACCAGCGTCAGCAGGCCCAGCGTCAGGAATCCGACTGCCAGGTGCGCCATGGGCGATATCCGGATGACGACAGGGGCGGTTGCCGATCGTGCGCTCACGTGTTCATCCTTGCACCACCCAGGGGACCGCCCCGCCGGCGTCACCGGGCGTCCGGTCCGTGCCGAACCAATTTGACCTTTAACCTGTACGGCAGCTACCGTCAGGTGCTATGCAGACCCCCGGATTGCTCGTAGTAATTGGTTGGCGCGTTGATGCCGCGCTGGCCCTCTGCCGGGCATAGCAACCGCATCGACGCGCCACCCTCGTACAGCTACCGGCTGGCGGGGGTTTTTTATTTGCCCGACAAGCGCGCCGGAACCATTGAAAAATTGAAATTTCCAAGTGGAATGTGACGCAGACCGTGAAGAGGACATCGTGAGCGCACCGACAACGCGACCGCCAGCCCGGTCGGGAACCGCGCCTGCCAACGGCGCAGCCAACGCCAAATCAGATTCGGGACAGCCCAAGCGAGTGGCACCCGAGCAGATCACCGGCGCCCAGGCGGTCGTCCGGTCGCTGGAAGAGCTCGGCGTCGACGTCGTCTTCGGCATCCCCGGTGGCGCCGTGCTGCCGGTCTACGACCCGCTGTTCGACTCGCAGAAGCTTCGGCACGTGCTGGTCCGGCATGAGCAGGGCGCCGGCCACGCCGCGAGCGGCTATGCGCATGCCACCGGCAAGGTCGGCGTGATGATGGCGACGTCCGGCCCCGGCGCGACCAACCTGATCACTCCGCTGGCCGACGCCCAGATGGACTCCATCCCTGTGGTGGCCATCACCGGGCAGGTGGGTCGCAGCCTGATCGGCACCGACGCCTTCCAGGAAGCCGACATCACCGGCATGACCATGCCGATCACCAAGCACAACTTCCTGGTGCGCAACGGCGACGACATCGCCCAGGTGATGGCCGAGGCCTTCCACATCGCCAGCTCGGGGCGCCCGGGCGCGGTGCTCGTCGATGTTCCCAAGGACATCCTGCAGGGCCAGTGCACCTTCTCCTGGCCCCCGCAGATGGACCTGCCCGGGTACAAGCCGAACACCAAGCCGCACAGCCGTCAGGTGCGTGAGGCCGCCAAGTTGATCGCCGCGGCGCACAAGCCGGTGCTCTACGTCGGTGGTGGGGTGATCCGTGGAGAGGCCAGTGCCGAACTGCTCGAGCTGGCCGAGCTGACCGGCATCCCGGTCGTCACCACACTCATGGCCCGCGGCGCTTTCCCGGACAGCCACCCGCAACACCTGGGTATGCCGGGCATGCACGGCACCGTGGCCGCGGTGGGTGCGTTGCAGAAGAGCGACCTGCTGATCGCCCTGGGCACGCGGTTCGACGACCGGGTCACCGGTCAGCTGTCCTCGTTCGCCCCTGAGGCGAAGGTGATCCATGCCGACATCGACCCCGCGGAGATCGGCAAGAACCGGCACGCCGACGTGCCCATCGTGGGTGACGTGAAAGCGGTCATCACCGATCTGATCGAGGTGCTGCGCCGTGACGGAACGACCAGTGCCGCACTGAAATTGGACAGCTGGTGGGAGTACCTGTCCGGCCTGAAGACGACCTTCCCGCTGAGCTACGGCCCGCAGAGCGACGGCAGCCTGAGTCCCGAGTACGTCATCGAGAAGCTCGGTCAGATCGCCGGACCCGAGGCGATCTATGTCGCCGGAGTGGGCCAGCACCAGATGTGGGCCGCGCAGTTCGTCAAGTACGAGAACCCCAAGACGTGGCTGAACTCGGGTGGACTGGGCACCATGGGCTACGCCGTGCCGGCGGCCATGGGCGCCAAGTTCGCCCGCCCCGAGGCCGAGGTGTGGGCCATCGACGGCGACGGCTGCTTCCAGATGACCAACCAGGAGCTGGCCACCTGTGCCATCGAGGGCGCGCCGATCAAGGTGGCATTGATCAACAACGGCAACCTGGGCATGGTGCGGCAGTGGCAGACGCTGTTCTACGAAAAGCGTTACAGCCAGACCGATCTGGCGACACACAGCCGCAGGATCCCGGACTTCGTCAAGCTGGCGGAGGCACTGGGTTGTGTGGGGCTGCGGTGCGAGCGGGCCGAGGACGTCGAAGATGTCATCAACCAGGCGCGGGCCATCAACGACCGCCCCGTGGTCATCGACTTCGTCGTCGGTGCCGACGCGCAGGTGTGGCCGATGGTCGCCGCCGGTACCAGCAACGACGAGATCATGGCGGCCCGCGACATCCGGCCGCTGTTCGACGAGAACGACAACGAGGGGCATGCCTGATGAGCAACACCACCCCCACCCACACGCTTTCGGTGCTGGTCGAGGACAAACCCGGCGTTCTCGCCCGGGTGGCCACGCTGTTCTCCCGCCGTGGCTACAACATCCAGTCCCTGGCTGTGGGTGCCACCGAACAGAAGCACATGTCCCGGATGACGATCGTGGTCAGTGTCGAGGAATCGCCGCTGGAACAGATCACCAAGCAGCTCAACAAGCTGATCAACGTGATCAAGATCGTCGAGCAGGAGGACGACAACTCGGTCTCCCGCGAGCTCGCGCTGATCAAGGTCCGCGCCGATGCATCCAACCGCGGCCAGGTCATCGAAGCGGTGAACCTGTTCCGCGCCAAGGTCGTTGATGTTTCGACCGAGTCCCTGACGGTCGAGGCGACGGGCACTTCGGAGAAGCTGGAGGCCCTGCTGCGGGTCCTCGAGCCCTACGGTATCCGTGAGATCGCACAGTCCGGGATGGTGTCGGTCTCGCGGGGACCCCGTGGTATCAGCGCAGTGAAGTAAGCACGTCAAGTAGCGTTAGTCGGCTGTAGAGCTAGAAAGAGAAGGAAAATTTCGCATGGCAGTTGAGATGTTTTACGACGCCGACGCGGACCTGTCGATCATCCAGGGTCGCAAGGTCGCCGTCATCGGCTACGGCAGCCAGGGGCACGCGCATTCGCTGTCGCTGCGCGATTCGGGCGTGCAGGTCAAGGTCGGCCTGAAAGAGGGCTCGAAGTCCCGCGTCAAGGTCGAGGAGCAGGGCCTCGAGGTCGACACCCCGGCCGAGGTCGCCAAGTGGGCCGACGTCATCATGGTGCTCGCGCCCGATACCGCGCAGGCCGAGATCTTCAAGAACGACATCGAGCCCAACCTGCAGGACGGCAACGCGCTGTTCTTCGGCCACGGCCTCAACATCCACTTCGGTCTGATCAAGGCCCCGGCCAACGTCACGGTCGGCATGGTCGCCCCCAAGGGCCCCGGCCACCTGGTGCGTCGCCAGTTCGTCGATGGCAAGGGTGTGCCCTGCCTGATCGCCGTCGACCAGGACCCCAAGGGCGAGGGTCAGGCCCTGGCGCTGTCCTATGCCGCCGCGATCGGTGGTGCCCGCGCCGGCGTCATCAAGACCACCTTCAAGGAAGAGACCGAGACCGACCTGTTCGGTGAGCAGGCCGTGCTGTGCGGCGGCACCGAAGAGCTGGTCAAGGCGGGCTTCGAGGTCATGGTCGAGGCCGGTTACGCGCCGGAGATGGCCTACTTCGAGGTGCTGCACGAGCTCAAGCTCATCGTCGACCTGATGTACGAGGGCGGCATCGCCCGCATGAACTACTCGGTGTCCGACACCGCGGAGTTCGGTGGCTACCTGTCGGGTCCGCGCGTCATCGACGCCGACACCAAGCAGCGCATGCGGGACATCCTGACCGACATCCAGGACGGCACCTTCGTCAAGCGTCTGGTCGCCAACGTCGAGGGCGGCAACAAGGAGCTCGAGGCGCTTCGCAAGGCGAACGCCGAGCACCCGATCGAGGTCACCGGCAAGCAGCTGCGCGACCTGATGAGCTGGGTCGACCGGCCGATCACCGAAACGGCCTGATTTTTCGCACCGACTGGCCAGTTATCGCACGCAAGCTACGAAAATGCGTGTGATAACTGGCCTTCGGCTTTTCTAAATGATCGTGTAGCCCATGGCGGCCAGCGTGCGGGCCACACTTCTGCCGTCGGCGCTGCCCGGAAGCTTCTCGGTGCTGTCGATCTGCAGGCCTTCACTGAGCACGCCGTAGAGCTCGGTCGACACCGGGTCGTCGGGCTCGGGCGGCTCGATCCGGCCGTCGGGATAGATGCACTGCGCGCGCATGGCCCACAGCTGCTGGGAAGCGGCGACGACGTTGTAGCCGTGCAACGGGGGGCTCACGTGATAGAGGTCCATGTCGCCCACCGCGAACAACTTCATGATCGGATCAGTGTGGGGGACCGAACCCACCAGCCGCGCGATGCCACTTTTCACCGCTCAAATCTAAGTGCCGGCCCAGGGGAGCGGCGGCACCAAATCGTCTGTCCGCGGTCAGTGCGGGACAGCGACCTGCGGCGGGGTGGTGAACGGCGGGGTGGCCTTCGGGATTTCGGGCGTCGTCGGCGGAGTGGTCGGGGTTGCGGTGTCACCGGCCGGTCCTTTTGGCTCACCCGTTATCGTCTCGCCGATCGTCATCTGCGGGATCGTTACGTCTTCTTCGATGTTCGGTACAGGTGTCCCCGAGCCGCATGACACGACCACCGCCGATACGACGGTCGCACCGCAGGCGGCGGCCACTTGCTGTAGGTATCGAGTCGTCATCTCGTTTCCTCCTCGCTACGAACCCAGGCGCGCAGCCACACTGACCACCCGACGGGCCAGGTGATCCAGAGCGTCGTTGGTGGCGTCGTCGAATTCGCCGATGTTGTCGTGATTGGCGATCAGGCTCGCGCCGTACGGATTGCCGTCGACGAACTTGAGCGGGTCGGTGTACCCGGGTGGCACGATGATCCCGCCCCAGTGCATGAGCGTGACGTAAAGCGTCAGGAGCGTGGTCTCCTGACCACCGTGCGCGGTGTTGGTTGAGGTGAACCCGGCATAGACCTTGTCGGCGAGCTTGCCCTGCGACCACAGGCCGCCGAGCGAGTCCAGAAAGCCGCGCAATTGCGAAGCGACGGAACCGAATCGGGTGGGGGATCCGAAGATCACCGCATCCGCCCACACGATGTCGTCGCCGGTGGCGGTCGGTTGATCTTTGGTGGCTTCATAATTGGCGGTCCACGCCGGATTGTGGGCGAACGATTCGGGATCGGCGGTCTCGGCGACGGGGCGCAGTCGGACCTCGGCCCCCGCCGACTCGGCGGCGGCAGTGACACGTTGGGCCATGGTGGTGCCGTGGCCTGTCGCCGAGTAGTAGATGACGGCGACCTTGGGTGCAGGGTTGGTCATGGCGCCAGCTTAGGTAGATCCGTGATGCCGAACTCGCGTTTCAGTACGGTGCGGGCTGCATAGAACCCGGCCATCCCGTGCACGCCACCGCCGGGCGGGGTGGCCGACGAGCAGAGGTAGGCCTTCGGAATCGGCGTGGTCCAGGGATCGAACCGGGGCGTGGGGCCCAGCAGCGCACTGGCCATGTTGTTGCCGCCGACGCCGATATCGCCGCCCACCAGATTGGCGTTGTGCTCGTCCATCCGCGACGCGGGCACGCTGCGGACCGCGACCACCAGATCCCTGAAACCCGGGGCGAACCGCTCGAAGATCTCCGTCACCGTCTCGGCCAGGTCCAGGGTGGAGTTGTTGGGTACGTGGACGTAGGTCCACAACGGGCGGCGGCCGGCGTCATCGATGCGGGAGGGATCGGCGACATGGGGGAGTGCGGCCAGCACCATGGGCCACTCCGCGTGGCGGCCCGCGGCGATCTCGGACTCGGCGAACGCCATCTGTGCCCGGCTGCCGCCCAGATGCAGCGTCGGGGCCTGGGCCAGACGTTGGTCACGCCAAGGGATCTCGCCACTCAGCACGAAATCGACCTTCGCCACGCCGGGGCCATAGGTGTAGCGGCTCAACGCACGGGCGTAGCGAGGCGGCAGGGCCTTGCCGTAGATCGACAGCAGAGCGGTCGGTGCGGTGTCGTAGATGACCACGCCGGACGGTGGCTCGGTGACCTCGTGTCCGAGGACCAGGTCGCCGCCGTGCGCAGTGAGATCGGCGATCAATGCGTCGGGGATGGCCTGTGATCCACCGATCGGAATGGGCCATCCGACCGCATGCCCAAGAGTGGCCAGCATCAGCCCGGCGCCGCCTGAGACCAGCGATGGCATAGTTGAAATCGTATGTGCGGCAACCCCACTGAACAGTGCGCGGGCGTCCTCCCCCTTGAGTGACCGCCACAACGGGGTGCCTTGGGCCAGGAGCCGGGGTGCGACGCGCGCGGCCGCGCCCAACGACGGGGGTAGCGACCGCTTGTCGCCGAGGATGAGACCGACCACGTCATCACAGTCAGCCGCCAGCGGACCGAGCAGCCGTCGCCACGAGTCTCCAGAGTCCAACTCGGCGCACGTGCGGGCGATGTCGCGGTAACCGATCGCCGCCGGGCGGTGCTGTAGCGGGCTGGCGTAGGAGATTTCGGGGACGGCCAGTTGCACCCCACGGGCGGTCAGGTCGTAGGCGGCGAAGAACGGCGAGGCCAACGCCAGCGGGTGGACCGCCGAACAGATGTCATGGCTGACGCCGGGAAAATCCGGGTCGGGCAGCGTGCGCGCGCCGCCACCCGGGGTCGACTGGGCTTCGATGACGCGTACGGCCAGCCCGGCCCGCGCCAAGATGACTGCGGCAGACAGGCCGTTGGGGCCGCTGCCGACAATTGTGACGTCCACGCCCATCAGTACACCGCACGCGGTTCGGCTGTGGTAGGGCCCACACATTAGGCTGTCCGCGTGAGTCTCCCCGTTGTTTTGATTGCCGACAAGCTCGCGGAATCGACCGTCGCCGCCCTCGGCGACCAGGTAGAGGTCAGGTGGGTCGACGGTCCGGACCGCGAGAAGCTGCTCGCTGCCGTACCCGAAGCCGACGCGCTTCTGGTGCGTTCCGCCACCACGGTGGACGCCGAGGTCATCGCCGCGGCACCCAAACTCAAGATCGTCGCCCGCGCCGGCGTCGGCCTGGACAACGTCGACGTCGACGCAGCGACGGCCCGCGGGGTGCTCGTGGTCAACGCGCCGACCTCCAACATCCACAGCGCCGCTGAGCACGCTCTGGCCCTGCTGCTTTCCACGGCCCGCCAGATCCCCGCAGCCGACGCGACCCTGCGCGAACACACGTGGAAGCGGTCGTCATTCTCGGGTGTCGAGATCTTCGACAAGACCGTCGGCGTCGTCGGCCTGGGCCGCATCGGGCAGCTGGTCGCCCAGCGCCTGGCCGCCTTCGGGGCGCACATCGTGGCGTACGACCCCTACGTCTCGCAGGCCCGCGCCGCTCAACTCGGCATTGAGTTGCTGCCGCTCGACGAGCTGCTCGGCCGCGCCGACT
Organism: Mycobacterium sp. IDUB_9; assembly: GCF_055419505.1. NCBI lineage: Bacteria > Bacillati > Actinomycetota > Actinomycetes > Mycobacteriales > Mycobacteriaceae > Mycobacterium > Mycobacterium sp. IDUB_9. The sequence continues at coordinate 1,164,678 of NZ_JBVAXU010000002.1, forward strand.
TCATCTCGGTGCACCTGCCCAAGACCAAGGAGACCGCCGGCCTGCTGGGCAAGGAGAACCTGGCCAAGACCAAGCCGGGCGTCATCATCGTCAACGCCGCCCGCGGTGGCCTGATCGACGAGCAGGCCCTGGCCGATGCGATCAACAGCGGCCATGTGCGGGCCGCCGGCCTGGACGTCTTCTCCACCGAACCGTGCACCGACAGCCCGCTGTTCGAGCTGCCCCAGGTGGTCGTGACCCCGCACCTGGGAGCCTCGACCGCTGAGGCGCAGGACCGGGCCGGTACCGATGTGGCCGCCAGCGTGAAGCTGGCGTTGGCGGGCGAATTCGTGCCGGACGCGGTCAACGTGGGCGGCGGGGCCGTCGGCGAGGAAGTGGCGCCCTGGCTGGACCTGGTACGCAAACTGGGCCTGCTGGCCGGTGCCCTGTCCGATGCGGCTCCGGTGTCGCTGACCGTCCAGGCGCGCGGCGAGCTGGCTTCCGAGGACGTCGAGATCCTGAAGCTGTCAGCGCTGCGCGGATTGTTCTCCGCGGTGGTCGACGAGCAGGTGACGTTCGTCAACGCGCCGACGCTGGCCGCCGACCGTGGCGTGGCCTCCGAGATCAGCACCGCCACCGAGAGCCCCAACCACCGCAGCGTGGTCGACGTCCGCGTCGTACACGCCGACGGCAGCTCGCTGAATGTGGCCGGCACTCTGTCCGGGCCGCAGCTGGTCGAAAAGATCGTCCAGATCAACGGACGCAACTTCGACCTTCGCGCCGAGGGTTACAACCTCGTCGTCAACTACAACGATCAGCCGGGCGCCCTGGGCAAGATCGGCACCCTGCTGGGTGGGGCCAACGTCAACATCCTGGCTGCGCAGCTGAGCCAGGACGTCGACGGTGACAGCGCCATCGTGATGCTGCGTCTGGACACCGATGTGCCCGAGGATGTGCGCTCCGCAATCTCTGCCGCGGTTGACGCCACGACGCTGGAAGTGGTGGACCTGTCATGAAACTCGCTGTAATCGCCGGTGACGGCATCGGCCCGGAGGTCATCGCCGAGGCACTGAAGGTGCTCGACGCGGTCCTGCCCGGCGTGGACCGGACGGAATACGACCTGGGTGCGCGTCGGTACCACGCGACGGGGGAGACCCTGCCGGAGGGATTCGTCGAGGAGCTCAAGGGCTACGACGCGATCCTGTTGGGCGCCATCGGCGATCCTTCTGTACCGAGTGGTGTGCTCGAACGTGGGCTGCTGCTCAACATGCGGTTCGCGTTGGACCACCACGTGAACCTGCGGCCGTCGAAGTTGTTCGGCGGGGTTTCCAGCCCGCTTGCCGGCAACCCGGAGATCGACTTCGTGGTGGTGCGTGAGGGCACCGAAGGTCCCTACACCGGCACCGGTGGCGCGATCCGGGTGGGCACCCCGCATGAGGTCGCCACCGAGGTGTCCACCAACACCCGGTTCGGTGTGGAGCGAGTGGTGCGTTATGCGTTCGAGAAAGCCCGCGCACGGCGTAAACACCTCACCCTGGTGCACAAGAACAACGTGCTGGCGTTTGCCGGCTCGCTGTGGAAGCGCACCGTCGACGAGATCGGTGCGGACTACCCGGATGTCGAAACTGCTTACCAGCACATCGATGCCGCCACCATCCACATGGTCACCGACCCCGGCCGGTTCGACGTGATCGTCACCGACAACCTGTTCGGCGACATCATCACCGACCTGGCCGCCGCGGTCTCCGGCGGAATCGGCCTGGCCGCCTCGGGCAATATCGATGCGACGGGCACCAACCCGTCGATGTTCGAGCCCGTGCACGGAAGCGCACCCGACATCGCCGGGCAGGGGATCGCCGATCCGACCGCCGCGGTGATGAGCGTGGCGCTGCTGCTGACCCATATCGGCGAAACCGACGCGGCGGCGCGGGTCGACAAGGCCGTCAGCGAGCACCTGGCCACCCGTGGCGATGCGAAGCTCTCGACCAGCGAGGTCGGCGAGCGGATCCTTTCGCTGCTGTAGTTCTTTGCCGTCGACTCTGCGCTGAGGGCGTGCATCTCTCGCACTTTTGCGCCCTCACCGCAGAGTCGACGAACTGCTAGTCGCTTGCCCAGCACAGGGCCGCGATGAGTCTGCCGACGCCCACGGGTCTGTATGGGCATGGGACTCATCGAGATCGAAATGTTCGCAACCCTGGACCTCGTCGCGCAGGCGCCGGGTGGCCCTGACGAGGATCCCGAGGGGTTCTCGTTCGGCGGCTGGCAGGCCCCGCTGATCGACGATGTTTCCGGCGCACAGGTCGGCACCGCGTACGAGGGCACCGATGCACTCCTGCTCGGCCGGCGGACGTACGACATCTTCGCCGCGCACTGGCCGCAGCAGGACGACGAATTCGGGACGCTTTTCAACAGCATCCCGAAATACGTGGCCTCCCGCGGCAAGCCGGATCTCTCGTGGTCCGGCTCCACACAGCTCGGCCCGGATCTGGCCGCTGCAGTGCGCGAGATCCGCGACAAGCACGAGCATGTGAAGGTCGTCGGAAGCCTGAACCTGGTGCAGACGCTGCTGCGCGAGAAGCTCTTCGACCGACTCGACCTCTGGATACATCCGATCATGCTGGGCGCCGGGAAGAAGGTGTTCGACGGAGGCGCGGTGCCCACGAACATCACCATGCTGGAACCGCCGGTCGCCAGTCCCAACGGCATCGTGTACCTGCGTTACGGGCTGGCCGAAGGCACCCCGGGGACGGGGGATATGAGCGAAGTGCAGTAGACCGCCTGGTCCGGTTCGCGCAGGCGCCGCGAGCTTATGGCTCGGCGTTCACAGGATCAGCTGGGATGAGGGGGACCGCCAACAACGGCAACAACGCACACACCGCGAAAGCCGCCGGGAAGCCCGCCACCCCGATCAGCGCACCGAACAACGGCGCCGAGCTGGCGGTGGCCAGGTGCTGGCTGGTGTTCTGGGTACCCAGTGCGCGTCCGCTCCAGAACGGGCCGGCGATCTCGGCGATCGCCGTGAATGCCAAACCGTTGTCGGACACCGTGATCACCGAGGCGATCACGATCAGGGCGACACTGATCGGGGAGCCCAGCCAATCGGTGAGCGCCAGCAGGCCCATCGTCGCCGCGGCCGCCAACGCGATGGTGCGAATCGGGCGCAGCCGCTGCCCGACCACATCGGACCAGCGGCCCGCGGCGATCCGGCCTGCCGCGCCCAGCAATTGAGCGACTGTCACCAGCGTGCCGGCCGACGCCGCAGACCAGCCCCGATCGCTCATCAGCCACACCAGAGTGAACGTCCAGACCAGGCCCTGGGGCACCACCAGCAGTACCGAGACGGCGTGGATGCGCCACAACACGTTTGAGCCGCGGTACGGGTTGGCCAGGTGCTCGGCCGGCGCCTCGTGCCGGGGCGGGCGTGGCGGATCCAGTACGCCCACAGCGCAGATCACCGACGCCAGCACGCAAACGATCGCCGGGAACAACAATGCGGTTGCCACACCGTGGGATTCGGCGAGGCGCGGAATGACCAACGCTCCCAGTCCAACTCCCAGAGGTGTTGCCGTCTGGCGGATTCCCATGGCCAGGCCCCGCTGTTCGGGGGGGAACCAACCCACCACGACCCGTCCGCTTGCCGAATTACTGCTGGCCGCAGCCATTCCGCCCAACAGCAGAAACACCCCGACCATCACCAGGGAATGTGCAGCGGCCGCGCCGAACGCCGCAGCCGCGGTCAGTGCCGAGCCCACCGTCAACACGATCCGCTCGCCCACCCGGTCGACGACGTAGCCCCACGCGATCAGGGTGACCACGAGCCCGAAGCTCGGCATCGACGACAGCAGACCCGCTTTGGCCAGATCCAGACCGCGCTCGGCGTGCAGGGTCGGAATGAGGAACGCCGCGCCGTTGATGAACACGTTGGCGCAGGTGGTGGCACTCAGTGCAATCGCCAACATCGACCACCGGCGGAACGTGCTGATCGACGAAACAGACATGGGTGCATCGTTTCATGCTGTCTCAAAATATTGAACTTGCGTCTCATTATATGAGACTCGCTAAACCTGCAATACGCTGTGGCGGTGAAGATGTGGTTTGCGGCTACCGCCCTGTTGACGTGTGGACTTCTGACAGCGCCGACCGCGGTGGCGGCGGTCCCGGACTGGTCGGGCCTGGATGTCCGCCACTACGACGCTCCGATTCCCGCGCCCGGCAGCCTGATCGAGACGGTCCCACTGGATCAGGCGTTGTCCGTGCCGGGTGCGGAGAGCGCCTACCGCATCCTCTATTCAACTGTCGATCAACATGATTCACCGGCAGTCAGCACCGCGGCGGTGTTCATTCCGCACGGCCAGGCGCCCGAGGGTGGCTGGCCGACGATCGCGTGGGCACACGGCACCGTGGGACTCGGCGACGATTGCGCTCCCTCGGCACAACCGCGCAGTGCCCGGGACGATGAATATCTGACGCACTGGCTCGGCCAGGGCTATGCCGTTGTCGGCTCGGACTATGCCGGGTTGGGCACTCCCGGCCTGATGAGTTACCTCAACAGCGTCGCCACCGCGCACAGCGTCGTCGATTCGGTGATCGCCATGCACCACATGGATCTGCCGTTGTCGAACAAGTGGGCCATCGTGGGCCAGTCGCAGGGCGGCGGGGCTGCGATCAACAGCGCCCGCCGGGCCACCGAATTCAGCCGAGGCGCCGGTCTGGACTACCGCGGCGTGGTGGCGACCGGGACACCCTTCAATGTCGAGGGCGTCGTCCAGCAGGCCGGGCCGGACATGGTTCTGCCGCCGAACGCCGGGCCCGCGGTCAACAGCTACACCGGGTACATCCTTGCCGGGTTGCGGGAGGCTCGGCCTGATCTCGACATTGACAGCGTGCTCACCCCGGCTGGGCTCGACGCGGTCGCCAGGGCGGAGATGCTGTGCAAGCCGCAACTCGACCAGCATCTCACCGGTATGACGCCGACCGCGTACTTCCGCGCGCCGCTGGCCACGCTGCCCGGGCTGACCGAAGCGCTCGACACCTACCTGGGCACGCCGACCAGTGGCTACGACCGGCCGATCTTCCTCGGCGTCGGGCTGCTGGACCGCGATGTCCCGCCCAACATGTCGCAACAGCTTGCCGACCAGCTACGCGCCAACGGGCAGGACGTCACACTCAAGGTCTATCCCGACGAGGATCACTCCGGGACTGTGATGGCCTCGGTTCCGGATTCGACACCGTTCCTCGCCGCGGTGTTCGACGGGCGTTGACGAAGTCCGACTGGAGGCGTTGCGGCCGACGCCGAGCACTACCCTGGTCAAAATGCACTTAGGTCGAATCGCCAGTCCCGACGGCGTCGCTTTCGTCAGTGTCGAAGGCGACGGTGCCGATGCCGTCTGCAAAGAGATCGCCGAGCATCCGTTCGGCAACCCGAACTTCACCGGACGGAGCTGGCCGCTGGCCGACGTCCGGCTGCTCGCACCCATCCTGGCCAGCAAGGTCATCTGTATGGGGAAGAACTATGAGGCCCACGCCCAGGAGATGGGTGGGGTGGCTCCGGAGGATCCGGTGATCTTCCTCAAACCCAACACCGCGATCGTCGGGCCAGGCGTGCCGATTCAGCTGCCGGCCGACGCCCATCCCGTTCACCACGAGGGTGAGCTGGCGATCGTCATCGGGCGGCCCTGCAAGGACGTGCCCGCCGCGCGCGCTGCCGAGAACATCCTGGGCTACACCATTGCCAACGACATCTCGGCGCGCGACCAGCAGGCCAAGGACGGCCAGTGGATGCGGGCCAAGGGGCACGACACCTTCTGCCCCGTGGGCCCGTGGATCGTCAAGGACCTCGATCCGTCCGATCTGGAGATCCGCACCGAGGTGAACGGGAAAGTGCGCCAACGCAGCCGAACCTCGCTGATGATCCACGACATCGGTGCCATCGTCGAGTGGGTCTCGGCCGTGATGACGCTGCTGCCGGGCGACCTGATCCTGACCGGAACGCCAGAGGGAGTCGGTCCGATCGAAGACGGGGACACCGTCAGTGTCACCGTCGAAGGCATCGGCACTCTCACCAATCCCGTTGTACGCAAGCAGAAGTAGAGGTAAGTGATGACATCTCCCTCTGATCCGGTCAGGGTGCGGTTCTGCCCGTCGCCGACCGGCACCCCGCACGTCGGGTTGGTGCGCACGGCTCTGTTCAACTGGGCCTACGCCCGGCATACCGGCGGGACGTTCGTGTTCCGTATCGAGGACACCGACGCTGCTCGCGACAGCGACGAGAGCTACGCCGCGATCCTCGACGCACTGCGGTGGCTGGGCCTGGACTGGGATGAGGGCCCCGACGCCGGCGGCCCGTACGAGCCGTACCGACAGTCGCAGCGCAGCGAGATCTACCGTGACGTGATCGCCCGTCTGCTCGATGCCGGCGAGGTCTACGAGGCGTACTCGACGCCAGAGGAGGTCGAGGCGCGCCATCTGGCGGCCGGGCGCAATCCCAAACTCGGGTACGACAATTACGACCGCGACCTCACCGACGAGCAGCGCAAGGCCTTTGCCGACGAGGGCCGCAAGCCCGTCCTGCGCTTGCGCATGCCCGACGAGGACCTCGGCTGGACCGATCTGGTGCGCGGGCCGGTGAGTTTTCCGGCGGGGTCGGTGCCGGATTTCGCGATCACTCGTGCCAACGGAGATCCGTTGTACACCTTGGTCAACCCGGTCGACGACGCGCTGATGAAGATCACCCACGTGCTCCGTGGCGAGGACATCATGCCCTCGACGCCGCGCCAGATCGCGCTCTACCAGGCCCTGATGCGGATCGGTGTGGCCGAGCAGGTGCCTCAGTTCGCCCATTTGCCAAGTGTTCTCGGTGAGGGCAACAAGAAGCTGTCCAAGCGCGATCCGCAGTCGAACCTGTTCCTGCACCGCGACCGAGGCTTCCTGCCGGAGGGCCTGCTGAACTATCTGGCGCTGCTTGGCTGGGGGATCGCCGACGATCACGACGTGTTCAGCCTCGACGAGATGGTGGCCGCATTCGATGTGGCCGACGTCAACTCCAACCCGGCGCGGTTCGACCAGAAGAAGGCCGACGCGATCAACGCCGAGCACATCCGGCAGCTGACGCCCGAAGATTTCACCGCACGGCTGCGCGCATATCTCGACGCCCACGGTCACGACACCGGTTTGGACGACACCGCATTCGCCGAAGCGGCCGCACTGATCCAGACCCGCATCGTCGTACTCGGCGATGCGTGGGGCCTCCTGAAGTTCTTGGACGACGGCTCCTACGAGATCGACGAGAAGTCCGCCGCCAAAGAACTCCGCGAGGAAGCCGCACCGGTCCTGGACGCCGCGCTGAGCGCCTTGGAGGGGGTCTCTGAGTGGAACACCGCCAACATCGAGGCTGCGCTCAAGGCGGCGCTCCTGGAGGGCCTGGAGCTGAAGCCCCGTAAGGCGTTCGGACCGATCCGCGTCGCTGTCACCGGTGCGACGATCAGCCCGCCGCTGTTCGAGTCGATGGAACTGCTGGGCGCCGACCGCAGCCTTCAGCGGTTGCGGGCCGCCCGGGGCAGGGTGTGAAAAACCGTCCGAGATCTTTGGTAGTCTGCTCGTCGGCCCGAAAAGCAAAACGGGGAAGCCCCCGCTGAGCCGATCGGATCGAAATTGCCTGTGACCTGCGGTGATGGGCAATTAATGGGGTATGGTGTAATTGGCAACACAGCGGTTTCTGGTACCGCCATTCTAGGTTCGAGTCCTGGTACCCCAGCCAACTAGCGGATTAGGTCAGTGAGATCGCCTGAGCTATGCTGACCATCCGGAAGTTCTAGCCCCCGTCGTCTAGCGGCCTAGGACGCCGCCCTCTCACGGCGGTAGCGTGGGTTCGAATCCCATCGGGGGTACAACAAGTAAGAGCACCCAGTTCTCACGAACTGGGTGCTTTTGCGTTGTGCGGGCTTGGTGTCCGCAACCGCTTTGTCACGCCAGAGTGGCTCCGGGTGTCGAACATCACGCTGGAGTAGCGTCGGCCCCCGACGGCCGCGCCGTCGTGACAAAGCTCGGCCCGGCCACGCCGAGGCGTCACGAGAATATTGAGATTCGCCTCACAGTCGGCGGGTCAGCGCGTCGGCTGCGGCGAGAAGATCGGCAGCCCAGCGGGCCCCCGGCCGACGGCCCATGCGGTCGATCGGTCCGGACACCGACACCGCGGCGATCACCGCGCCCCGGCCGTCGCGGACGGGCGCCGAGACGCTGGCCACTCCGGGCTCACGCTCGGCGGCGCTCTGTGCCCAGCCACGCTTGCGGACCTCGGCCAGCGTGCGGTCGGTGAACTTGGCCGCCGGCAGCACGGACTGTTGGGTGGCCGGGTCGGCGTAGGCGAGTAGAACTTTGGCTCCCGAGCCGGCGGTCATCGGTAGGTGGGTGCCCACCGGCACGGTGTCGCGAAGCCCGGCCGGGGGCTCCAATGCCACTACGCAGACGCGCGATTGCCCCTCGCGCCGGTACAGCTGCACGCTCTCGCCCGTTATTTCGCGGAGGCGAGGCAGTACCGCGGCCCCGGCCGCCAGGAGCGGATCGTTGACGTGGGAGGCCAATTCGGTCAGTGCCGGGCCGAGTCGCCAGCGTCCGTCGCCGTCACGGGTCAGCAGCCGGTGGGTTTCGAGCCCGGCGGCCAGCCGGTGCGCGGTCGCCCGCGGCAGCCCGGTCCGTTCGCAGAGTTCGGCCAGCCCGCAAGGTGACTCGGCCACGGTGTGCAGCACACCCACGGCTTTGTCGAGAACGCCGATGCCGCTATCATTTCTCACAGAGAGATACTAGCGTCTCGCATTGTGAGATGACAGGCGAGATGGCGACAGTAACTCCCAGCCCTGGCGGACTCTTGATGCAAGCCCGCGTTGCCGTTAATCGAATCGAGAAGTAGCGATGGACCAATCGACACAGATATCAGTGAAGCCGCGCACCCTGGCCGAAAAGGTTTGGGACGACCACGTCGTGGCGCGCGGTCAGGGAGAGGGCGCGGCCCAAGAGCCCGACCTGATCTACATCGACCTGCATCTTGTCCACGAGGTCACCAGCCCGCAGGCATTCGACGGCCTGCGATTGGCGGGCCGGCCGGTGCGACGTCCCGACCTGACGATCGCCACCGAGGACCACAACGTGCCCACGGTCGACATCGACAAGCCGATCGCGGACCCGGTTTCGCGCACCCAGGTCGAGACATTGCGGCGCAACTGCGAGGAATTCGGCATCCGGCTGCATTCGATGGGGGATGCCGAACAGGGCATCGTGCACATCATCGGACCGCAGCTGGGGCTGACGCAGCCGGGCATGACCGTCGTGTGTGGGGACAGCCACACCTCGACCCACGGTGCGTTCGGCGCCATCGCCATGGGCATCGGCACCTCCGAGGTCGAGCACGTGATGGCCACGCAGACACTGGCGCTCAAGCCGTTCAAGACCATGGCGGTCAACGTGGACGGCGTACTGCCGCCCGGGGTGAGCGCCAAGGACATCATCCTGGCCGTGATCGCCAAGATCGGCACCGGCGGCGGCCAGGGGCACGTCATCGAATACCGGGGCAGTGCCATCGAGGCGCTGTCCATGGAAGGCCGGATGACGATCTGCAACATGAGCATCGAGGCCGGGGCCCGGGCCGGCATGGTCGCCCCTGACGAGACCACCTTCGAATTCCTCAAGGGCCGCCCGAACGCGCCCCAGGGGGCCGACTGGGACGCTGCTCTGGCCGCATGGAGCCAGTTGCGTACCGACGAGGGTGCCGAATTCGACACCGAGGTCTACTTGGATGCCGCCACGTTGAGCCCGTTCGTGACGTGGGGAACCAACCCGGGCCAGGGCGTTCCGCTGTCCGCGTCGGTTCCCGATCCGGAGTTGATCGGCGACGACGGAGAGCGTCAGTCGGCGGAGAAGGCTTTGGCCTACATGGATCTTCGGCCCGGGATGGCCATGCGCGATATCGCCGTGGACACCGTCTTCGTCGGGTCCTGCACCAACGGCCGGATCGAGGATCTGCGAGTGGTCGCCGACGTGCTGCGCGATCGCAAGGTCGCCGACGGAGTGCGGATGCTGGTGGTACCGGGTTCGATGCGGGTCCGGGCCCAGGCCGAATCGGAAGGTCTCGACGGGATATTCACTGCCGCGGGCGCGGAATGGCGTCAGGCGGGCTGCTCGATGTGTCTGGGCATGAACCCTGATCAACTGTCCCCTGGCCAGCGCTGCGCCTCGACTTCAAACCGGAATTTCGAAGGCCGACAGGGTAAGGGGGGCCGTACGCACCTCGTCTCGCCGGCTGTCGCCGCAGCCACCGCCGTACGCGGAAAGCTGGCGTCCCCTGCCGATCTGCCCGCCGCGACCCGCTAAGAAAACCAGAAGGAGAAGCCTGATGGAGGCTTTTAGCACTCATACCGGTATCGGCGTCCCGCTGCGGCGGTCCAATGTCGACACCGACCAGATCATCCCCGCGGTCTATTTGAAGCGGGTAACCCGAACAGGTTTCGAAGACGGATTATTCGCCGCCTGGCGCACAGACCCGTCATTCATTCTGAATCTCCCGCCATTCGACAAAGGCTCGGTGTTGGTCGCGGGACCAGATTTCGGCACCGGATCGTCACGCGAACATGCCGTCTGGGCGCTCATGGACTATGGCTTCCGGGTGGTTATCTCATCCCGATTCGCCGATATTTTCCGCGGCAACGCCGGTAAGGCCGGGCTATTGGCCGCCGAAGTCGCCCAAGACGATGTCGAGCTCTTATGGAAGCTCATCGAGCAGAATCCGGGCCTGGAAATCACTGTGAATCTTCAAGATCGAAATGTCGTCGCCGGAACGGTTGTGTTGCCGTTCAGAATTGACGACTACACGGCCTGGCGGCTGCTCGAGGGACTCGACGATATAGGCCTTACGCTGCGGAAACTCTCTTCGATCGAGGATTACGAGAAGCGCCGTCCGACCTGGAAGCCGCATACTCTGCCGGCCTGATCGGGGGCCCTGTACGGGCGCTTCGGCGCCCGAAATCGCCGCCTGCCAAACCGGTTCTGGACCCGACCGAGCGGAGTCCAAGTGGGGCAAGCGGATTGCCGGATTGTTCGCTAGCTACGCCTGAAATTGCGCGTGGCTCTTGGAAATCAGTGGTCACAGGGTTTACCGTGTCCTCTAGTCGGTCCAAGGAGGACCACTGGTTTCGGAGGTTTTGGATGAACAAAGCGGAGCTCATCGACGTACTCACAACCAAACTGGGCACCGATCGTCGGCAGGCTACCGCCGCGGTGGAGAACGTTGTGGACACCATCGTCCGCGCGGTGCACAAGGGCGAAAGCGTCACGATCACCGGCTTCGGTGTTTTCGAGCAGCGCCGTCGCGCTGCCCGTGTGGCACGTAACCCGCGCACCGGCGAGACGGTGAAGGTCAAGCCCACCTCGGTGCCGGCATTCCGTCCGGGCGCTCAGTTCAAGGCGGTTGTCGCTGGGGCGCAGCGCCTCCCGGCTGACGGTCCGGCCGTCAAGCGCGGCGTCACCGCGGGCCCGGCCAAGCGGACCGCCGCAAAGAAGACCGTCGCCAAGAAGGCGCCGGCCAAGAAGGCGGCTGTCAAGAAGGCGGCTCCGGCCAAGAAGGCCGCGACCAAGGCGCCCGCCAAGAAGGCGGCTGTCAAGAAGGCTCCCGCCAAGAAGGCGGCGACCAAGGCTCCGGCCAAGAAGGCCGCGACCAAGGCGCCCGCCAAGAAGGCGGCTGTCAAGAAGGCTCCCGCCAAGAAGGCGG